>NZ_JAYSEO010000011.1:0-180765 GCF_041913825.1 Phenylobacterium sp. | reverse complement strand
GGGCGGACCCCCTTCCGGCCCTTCGGGCCACCTCCCCGAGGGGGGAGGAACTAGGTCAGGCGCCCGCCTCAGCCGGCGGGAGGCCAAGGCGTTCGGCGGCCTTTTCGCCGATGGCGAGGGAGGAGGTCAGGCCGGGGCTTTCGATGCCGAACAGGGCGGCGAGGCCGGGGACCCGGTGGACATCCGGGCCGTCGATGCGGAAGTCGCTGTGCGGCTCCCCGGGCCCGTGAATCTTGGGACGGATGCCGGCGTAGTCGGGCGTCAGGCTGTCGTCCGGCAGGCCCGGCCAGAACTTGCGGATGTAGCGGTAGAAGCCGGGCGCGGCGTCGGGGTCGACGGAATAGTCGAGCTCGTCCACGTAGTTGAGGTCGGGGCCGAACACCGCCTGGCCGCCAAGGTCACGGCGGTAGTGGGTGCCGAGCGCGCCGGGTATGGGTGGCGGATAGATCAGGCGGGCGAAGGGCGCCTTGCCCACCAGCCGGAAATACATGCCCTTGCCGTAGTGGGCGGGCGGGATGAGCTCGGCCGGGAAGCCCGCGATGTTCGCCGCCACGCCCTGGGCGGAGAGGCCGGGCGCGGTGACCAGCAGCCGGCAGGTGAGCACGGCGGGCTCCTCGCCCCCGGCGCGGACCTCGAAGCCCCCGTCGGGCAGCGGGGTCGCGCCTTCGAACGGTGTGGAGAGGACGACCGCGCCGCCGGCCTGTTCGATCTCGCCCTGCAGGGCCAGCATATAGCCGTGGCTGTCGAAGACGCCGCTCTCGGGCGACAGCAGCGCGCCCTCGCAGGCCAGCTCCGGCTCGAGCGCGCGGGCCTCGGCCCGGGTGAGCTTGCGCATGCCCTCGACATCGTTCGTGACGGCCTGGTCGTAGATGGCGTCGAGGCGGGCGACCTCTTCCGCCGTGGTGGCCACCACCAGCTTGCCGCAGCGGTCGTAGTCGACGTGGTGGGCGTCGAGGAAGGCGTAGAGCATCCGCCGGCCCCTGACGCACAGCTCGGCCTTCAGGGAGCCGGTGGGGTAGTAGAGCCCCCCGTGGATCACCTCGGAATTGCGCGAGGAGACGCCCTGGCCGATGGCGGCCTCGCGCTCCAGCACGGCGACCGCAAGACCGCGGCGGGCAAGGGCGTAGCCGCAGGCCAGGCCCACGGCGCCCGCCCCCACGACCACCGCGTCGAAATCGAACTCGGCCATGACCCGTGGCTAACGCACGGGGGCCGCCAAGGGAACAATCAGGCGCCCAGGAAGTGCAGCCGGATGGTCTCGCGGAACATCAGGGCCTGTCGCGCGATCACCCGGGTGTCGCCGAGCGCCTTCGACAGCGTCATGCCGCCGTAGGTGAAGGCGAGGATGGCGTCGGCGAGGTCGGCGGGCTCGGCCTGCCGCGGGGCGGATAGGTGCGGGCGATCTCCTCCAGCCAGCCGACGATCTTGGCGCGCCAGTCCTGCACGCTCTCGGCGGTCATCCGCCGGGTGGCGTGGTCCCAGCTCATGTCCTGGAAGGTGACCGTCGCCACCAGGCACCCCGGGTGATCGGCGGCCAGATCTTCCATGGCCTCGGCGTAGAGCTTGAGGAAGATCAGGAAGCCGTGGAGCGGGTCGTCCGACAGCTCGCGCGCACGGCGGAACATCTCGTCGAGGAACACCTGGTTGTCCCCGGCGTAGCGCTGGATCAGGTGGCGGGCGAGATCCTGCTTGTCCTTGAAGTGATAGAAGAAGCCGCTCTTGGTGATCCCCGCCGCCTCGACCAGTTCCTCGATCGAGGTCGCGGCGAAGCCCTTCCGGATCACGGAGTCATAGGTGAGGTCGAGAAGCCGCGCGCGCGTGCGCTCGCCCTTCGAGCGCGGCGCCGACTGCACCGCCGGTGCAGTTCTCGTCTCCGATGGGCCATCCATGGCGACGCATCCCCTGCAACTCCAGGCGCCAGTCTACTGCAAACACAGCGGAATTTCTGTGTTCGATGAACAGCACCACGCGACCGCTAGAGGCGGTCGGTCGGAGGAAGTACCCCTCTCGCCCTTCATCGAGGAGAGAGAAAATGCCTACGAAGGACCATCACGGGATCGTTCTGTCCGGCGCGAACAGCATGGCGGCGGAATTCTACCGCTTCGCGCTGAATTCATATCATTGTTACGCCGGCGACGCGCCGGGGTTCGCCGAGGCGGCCATCGACGTGGCCCCGGACTTCCTCATGGCCCATGTGCTCAAGGCCTACATGAACCTGATCGGCGGGACCGCCGAGCAGGCGCAGGTCGGAGTCGCGGCGTTCGAGACCGCCCGTCGCCTGCCCGCCACGTCCCGCGAGCAGGGCCACCTCGCCGCCCTCGACCGGCTGCTGGCCGGGGAGATCCGCGCCGCGGCCCGCATCCTGGAGGACGTCTCCATCGCCTGCCCCCGGGACTCCCTGGCGCTGCTGGTGGGGCAGAACCTCGACTTCCTGCTGGGCGACAGCCGGATGATGCGCGACCGCATCGCCCGCGCCATGCCGGCCTGGTCGCGGGACACGCCCGACTACCACGCCATGCTCGGCATGTACGCCTTCGGCCTGGAAGAGATGGGCGACTACGCCCGGGCCGAGGCGGCGGGGCGCGAGGCCGTGGCGCTGCAGCCGCGCAACAACTGGGCGCAGCACGCCGTCGCCCACGTCCTGGAGATGGAGGACCGCCGGGAGGAGGGCGTCGCCTGGATGACCCAGGACGGCCAGCCGTGGGTGGAGGAGAGCTTCTTCGCCATCCACAACTGGTGGCACCTGGCGCTGTTCCACATCGGGCTCGGCGACACAGAGGCCGCGCTGGAGCTGTTCGACGGCCCGATCTTCGGCCCCCGGTCGGGCGCGGCCTTCGACATGATCGACGCCGCCGCCCTGCTCTGGCGGCTCAGCCTGCGGGGCGTCGTGGTGGGGCAGGCCCGCTGGGACGCGGTGGCCGATGTGTTCGAGACCCAGCCGGCGGGCGGCTACGCCTTCACCGACGCGCACCGGATGATGGCCCTGGTCTCGGCCGGCCGCGAGGACGCCGCGCGCGAGCTGCTGGACCTGCAGGCGGCCGCCCTGGAGGCGCCGGGCGACAACGCGATGTTCGTCCGCGAGGCCGGGCTGGCCGTGAGCCGGGCGGTGCATGCGTTCGGCCACGGCGACTACGCCCGGGCGGTGGAGCTGCTGCGCGGCGTGCGCAACCAGGCGGCCCGGTTCGGCGGCAGCCACGCGCAGCGCGACCTGCTCGACCAGACCCTGATCGTGGCCGCGGGACGGGCCGGCGAGCACAGCCTGGAACAGGCGCTGCTGGCCGAGCGCCGCGCCGCCAAGCCGCTGGTCCGCCGCGAAGGCCGGCGGCTCGCCGCCTAAGGGAGCCCCTGCCCGTCCCCCGCCCGCCCCGGCGTCCGCCGGGGCGGGCGGCGCGGAGCGGCGGCTGGCGAAGCCGGCGGCGGGTGCTACTGTCCCCCGCAAACGAACGGGGGAAACCACATGCATCGCCTCACCGCCGCGCTCGCCGGCGCGATCTCGGCCGCCGCCCTGAGCGCCGGGCCGGCGCTGGCCCAGGTTCCGGTGAAGCCGGACGTGCCGTCCATCCTGCAGTGGACGCCGCAGCAGCAGGCGGAATGGTACCCCGCCATCGAGACGGTCTACCGGGTGCGGACCATCGCCCGGGGCGACAAGGTCCATCCCCTGCCCAAGGCGGCGCGGCAGATCGCGCCGACCTTCGAGTACGGCGGCCGGACCTTCACCGTCGACGACTACATGAAGGCCTACAATGTCTCAGGCGTGCTGGTCCTGAAGGACGGCAAGATCCTGCTCGAGCGCTACGGCCTGGGCCGGAAGCCGCAGGACCGCTGGACCTCGTTCTCCGTGGCGAAGTCTGTCACCTCGACCCTGGTGGGCGCGGCGATCCAGGACGGCAAGATCAAGGGCCTGGGCGACCCGGTCACCGACTACATCCCCGAGCTGAAGGGCTCGGCCTACGACGGCGTCACGGTCCGCCAGCTCCTGATGATGAGCTCGGGCGTGAAGTGGAACGAGGACTACACCGATCCGAACTCGGACGTGGCCCGGGCGGGCGCGGCGATCCAGGAGCCGGGGGTGAACCCGATCGTCAGCTACATGCGCAGGCTGCCGCGGGCCAACGAGCCGGGGACCAAGTTCACCTACAACACCGGCGAGACCGACCTGGTGGGCGTGCTGGTGTCGAATGCGGTGGGCAAGCCGCTGGCCGACTATGCGTCAGAGAAGCTCTGGAAGCCGTACGGCATGGAGCGGGACGGCATCTGGATGACCGATCTGGCCGGCCATGAGCGCGGCGGCTGCTGCATCTCGATGACGCTGCGGGACTACGGCCGCGTGGGCCAGTTCATCCTCGACGGCGGCAAGGCGGGCGGCAAGGCGGTGCTGCCAGCCGGCTGGACGCAAGAGGCCACCAGCCCGCAGATCACCAACGGCGCGCCGGCGCCCGGCTATGGCTATTTCTGGTGGATGCGCCCCAACGGCAGCTACGACGCCTCGGGCATCTTCGGCCAGTCGATCACCACCTTCCGGGACGACCGGCTGGTGATCGTCGTCAATTCGGCCTGGCCGCAGGCCACCGGCCGCGAGCTGGGCGCCGCCCGCACGGCGTTCGTGAACGCGGTGCGCCAGGCGGCGACCGCGCCCTAGGCCTCGCCCGGCCCCCCGGCGCGGAACGCCCGGGGGCTCAGGCCCGTCCACCGCTTGAAGGCCCGCGAGAAGGCGGCCGGCTCGGAGAAGCCCACAAGGTAGGCCGCCTCGTTGATCGAGACCTTCGGGTTGGCCAGGTAGTGCAGCGCCAGCCGGTGGCGGAGCTCGTCGCAAACCTTCTCGAAGGTCACGCCCTCGGCGCGCAGCCTGCGGAACAGGGTCTGGCGGCTGACGCCCAGGCGGGCGGCCACGTCCTCCATGCCGATGTCGCCCCGGTGCAGCACCGGCATCAGCAAGGCCTCCACGCGGCCGCGCACGGTCTCGGCGCTCTCCAGCTTGCGGAGCAGGGCCGCCGCGCGGTCGCTGAGCACGCCGAAGACGTAGACCGGCAGGCGGCCCACCGGCGCGTCCAGGAAGGCCGGGTTCAGCCGCAGGGCGTTGCGCGGTGCGCCGAAGGTCACCGGGGCCTCGAACACCCGCCGGTAGTCCTCCGGATAGCCGGGGTCGGGATGCGTGACCTCGACGGCCAGGACGAAGGGGACCATGCCCATGGCCCGGGGACCGCAGGCCATGCGGCCGAAGGTCGTCTCGGTGAGCTCGGGGAACAGGTTGGGGCCCTGGCGGGTGTCGGTCAGCCAGACCGCCTCGCCGTCGCGGCTCAGCACGAAGCGGTCGGCGGCGGGGGCCACGCCGTCCACCTCCACCGCCAGCCGGCCGTAGCGGTTCATCTGCTCCAGGGCCTCCAGCATGGTGCGCGAGGCGAGCGTCAGCAGGCCGACGACCGACACCTCGGAGAAGTCCACGTGCTCGGCGTAGCGCAGCGCCAGCGCCGGGTCGCCGGTGAGCGACTTGGCGGCCCGCATCAGGGCCACATAGGCCTCGAACGGGACCCGCTGGTCCGGGTCCTCCAGCGCCGCGGGATCGACGCCGCTGCCGGCGGTGAGCGCGGCCGGGTCGGCGCCGCGGCCGACCGCGTACCTGAACAGGCCCCGGACAATCCCGGCCTCGTAGGTGCGCTCCGCCACGGCCATCCTTCGCGCTGTCTCCACCGCCTAGAGGCGCCGGCGGGGCCAAGTGGATGCAGCCGATGCGACCTGCGGTCACGCTTCTGTCGCCAGCGGTCATGGCCGGACGGGCGGCGCAGGGGCGATGCTCGCGGGCGATGGCCTGGAGTCCCGCATGAACCTCGAAGCCCCGCCCGGCGCCCCGCTGATCCTGCACCTCGGCGCCGGCGCCCTGCTGTTCGCGCACATCGCCGGCGGCGCCGTCGGACTGGGCGCGGGCTTCGTGACTCTGTTCGCCCGCCGGGGCGGACGGCTGCACCGGCGCGCCGGCGCCCTGTTCTTCGCCGGCATGGTGGCCATGGCCGGGGTCGGCGCGGGCGTGGCGCCGTTCCTGCCGGAGGCGCAGTGGGTGAACACCATGGCCGGGGCGGTGACGCTCTACCTTGTGGTCACCGGCTGGACGGCCGCCCGCAACCGCGGCGCGCCGGGGCGCATCGAGGCGGCGGGCGCCGTGGCGGCGACGGGGATGGCGCTCGCCGGCCTGGGGCTGCTGGCGGCGAAAGCCGGCTCCGGGCGGCTCGAGGCCTATGCCCCCGCCTTCGTCTTCGCGGCCATCGCGGGCCTGGCGGCCGCGGCCGACTGGCGGGCGATCGGCCGCGGCGGCCTCGAGCGGCGCGAGCGGATCGCGCGGCACCTCTGGCGGATGTGCGCGGCCCTGGCGATCGCCTCGGGCGCCTTCTTCCTGGGCCAGCCGGACTTCGTGCCGCGGCCGATCCGCGGCACGGCGCTGGCCGCCGCGCCGATGCTCACCGCCCTCGCGCTGATGGTCTACGAGTGGGTGCGGACGAAGCGCGGCGCGGGCCGCCCGCGGAGGGCGGCGGCCGGCGTGGCCTGAGGCCTCAGGTGATCTTGGTCCAGACCTGCGACTTGCACAGGAAGCCGCCGATCACGCAGCCCTTGGCGCGCAGGCGCCCGGCGTCCACCGGCTCGGCGATGCCGGTGAAGTTGCGGTTCAGCTCGGGCACGAAGACCTTGCCGCGCCAGACGCCGCGGCGCTCGTCCAGCTCCAGGTTCTTCAGCACCTGGGTGCCGACCAGGCTGGGGGTCCCGGCCTCGCGGGCCTTGGCCTGGGCCTTGGGCGAGGCCCAGACCACGGTGCCGCAGGCCGCGGCGCCGCACGGGCGGATCTCCACCCGGACGTTGTCCTTGGGATTGCGCCAGACGCCGAAGGCGTCGGCGGTGGCCGGCTGAGCCAGCGCGGACTGGCCGGCCATGAAAAACGCCGTGGCGGCCACGGCGGCGGTGACAACTCGACGATGCATAGCGGCGATTTAGGCGAAGGGACGGTGCGCGCAAGATGGTGCGGCGCCGCATCGCGTTCAGTGTGTGCCGGAAGTCACACAGGCGGTGCGCGCAGGGCGCACACCGCCTGCGGAAGCGTCAGTCGGCGCCCTTGGCCGGGACCTTGCCGCCTTTGGCCGGCGCGGGCTTGGCCGGGGCCGCCGCGGCGGCCGCCTTGTCCCGCTCCTCCTGGCGGGCGCCGCCGAGGATGCCCTCAAGCGCGTAGTTCCCCTCGTGACAGGCGTACTCGTAGATCACGCCGTCGAGCGGGCTCATCTCGTACTCGCCGCCCCAGGGCTGGTCCCACAGGGTGGGGTCCTCGACCGTGAAGGCGTAGTGCAGCCGGTCCTTGGCCACCCGGGTGAAGCGCTCGGTGACCTTCAGGTTCTCCCAGGAGCCCATGAACGCCTGGCGCTGCGGGATGTGGGTGGTCTCCACCACCAGGGTGTCGCCGTCCCACCAGCCGATGGAGTCGCCGAAGTAGGGGCGGACGTTGTCGGCGCGGTGCTTGTCGTTCAGCCGGATGATGCGGGCGTCGTGGTTCATCTCCACGAGGATGCTGACCGTCGTGGGGCTCTGAACGAACTGGTAGTTGTTGTTGTAGAAGCCGTTGGGGAACATCGGCGGGCCGGCGTTGCGGCCGAAGCCGATGATGCAGCGCTCGCCCAGCGACCGGTTCTCGGGGTTGTCGAACGAGCCCATGCCGCCGCCGCCGCCCGTGCGGGAGAGGCCGGCCGGCGCGGGCGCGCCCGCCTTGCGCTTCGGCGGCTGGCCGTTGGGCGTGGTCAGCAGCGAGGTGCGGGGCTCGCCGCGGACGCGCATGACGCTGTGGCCGGGATCCAGCCAGCCGCGGTTGTAGCCGCCCACGTCGCCGCCGGCGGCGGCGAACTCGGGCCGGACGTTGCCGGCCGGCGGCGGCGCCTCGGCCGGGGCGTTGGGATCGGTGGGCTTGTTGCCCTCCTCGACCTCCTGGATGACCGCCTGCTCCATGGCCTTCACCTCGTCCTCGGTGTGGACCAGGCGATCGCCATACTTGGCCGGGCGGAGCATCGGGGTGAGGGTGGAGTTCGACCAGTAGCCGCCGAGGTCCGGCTGCCCGAAGGCCGTGCGCGGCGCCTTGTAGGGCGCGGGCCTGGTCTGGGCGGCGGCCTCGAACGGCAGGGCGGCGAGCGCGAGCGGCGCGGCGCACAAGGCCGTGGCGACGAAGAAGGCGGCGCGTTTCACGATAGGCTCCCCATGATGTGTCGCCGACTGTGGCGCGGCGTTCATACCGAACTTACGAAAAAGGGGCGCATCCGGCAATGGCCTGGGCCACGGCGCCGCGCCCGGTCCACGGCGGTCCGGTTGAGCTTTTTGTGAGCGCCGGTCGTTTCGCTGGCATGACGGAGCCGCAACATTGATCCCGCCCCTGCGCCGCGGCCTCCTGGTGCGCAACGGCGGCAAGGGGGCGGACTGGGTCCCGGCCCTGCTGGCGCGCCTGGCCGCCCGGGGCGTCGAGCTCGCCGACACGCCGACGGAGTCCTGCGAGGACGCCTGCGCGGCGATCGCCCGCGCCGCCGCCGGCGCCGACCTGATCGTGGTGGCGGGGGGAGACGGCACGCTGAACGGCGTGGCCCCGGCCCTGCTGGAGGCCGGCCGGCCGGTGGGCGTCCTGCCGCTCGGCACCGCCAACGACCTCGCCCGGACCCTGAGCATCCCCGTGGACCTGGACGCCGCCGCCGACCTGATCGCCGACGGCGCCACCCGGCGGATCGACGTGGGCCTGGCCAACGGCAAGCCGTTCTTCAACGTGGCCAGCCTTGGGCTGTCGGCGCAGCTCGCGGCGAGCCTGGGCTCAGGCGCCAAGCACCGGTTCGGACGGTTCTCCTACGTGCTGGCGGCGCTGAGAGTGCTGCTGGGCGCCAAGACCTTCCGCGCCGCCATCGCGGCCGATGGCCAGGTGGTGCGGACGCAGACCTACCAGATCGCCGTCGGCAACGGGCGCTACTACGGCGGCGGGGCGGCGGTGAGCGAGGAGGCCGACATCGATACCGGCCGGCTGGTGCTCTACAGCCTGGAGGCCGGCAGCCTGTGGAAGGTTGTGCTGCTCGCCCCCCTGTTCCGCCAGGGCCGCCACGTGCGCTGGCGCGAGGTGCGAACGGCCAGCGCCACGGCGCTCGAGATCCGCACCCCCTCCCCCATGCCCGTCAACCTGGACGGGGAGCTGGCCACCGAGACGCCGCTGGCCTTGACGGTGCGGCCCAAGGCGGTGGAGGTGTTCGCGCCCGCCCGGAGCTGAGGGGCGGCGAAGGAGCGTCATGGCCGAGCGGCTCAAGACCTGCGGCTCCTGCACCCTGTGCTGCAAGGTGATGGCCGTGTCCGAGCTCTCGAAGCCCGGCGGGACGCTCTGCGTCCACGCCCGGCCCGGCAAGGGCTGCGGAATCTATGAGACCCGGCCGCAGGGCTGCCGCGCCTTCGCGTGCGTCTGGCTTATGGACCGGGAGATGCCGCACCGCTTCCGGCCGGACCAGACGAAGGTGGTGCTCGACATGGACCACGAGGGCCGGCGGCTGATCGCCCGCTGCGACCCGGCCAACCCGCTCGCCTGGCGGCGAAACCCCATGCACGCGGCGCTGAAGGGCTACGCCCAGGACCACTGGGGCACGGGCAAGGTGGTGATGGCCGTCGCCGGCCGCCGCGCCTGGGTGATCACGCCCAAGGCCGACATCGACCTGGGCGAGATCGACCCCGCCGCCCGGATCGAGGTGATCGAGGCGGCAGACGGGACGGTGAGCGTGAGGACCAGCTAGGCGCTCACGCCCTCGCGAGCCCCCGCCGTCTCCCATTCGGCCCAGAGGCGCTGTTCCTCGGCGCGGGCGGGGCCCAGGCTCGCTTCCTTGACGTGGCCGAAGCCGCGGATCTGCTGCGGCACCGCGGCGATCTTCACCGCCGTGGGCAGGTGGGCGGCGTCGAGGCGGGAGAGCAGGCGCTCCACCGTGGCCTCGTAGTCGCGCACCAGGCCGCGCTCCATCCTGCGCTCGGCGGTGTAGCCGAAGACGTCGAGGGGCGTGCCGCGCAGGCGCTTCATCTTCGCCATGACGGGGAAGGCCACGTCGGTCATCCAGCCGCCGAAGGCCATCTTCCTCGGCCGGCCGTCCTTGTCCTTGGGCGACAGGATCGGCGGGGCGAGCCAGACCTTGGCCTTGCCGCCCTTGAAGGTCTCGGCGCGGTAGGCCTTCCAGCGCGGGTCGGTGTGCAGGCGGGCGACCTCGTACTCGTCCTTGTAGGCCATCAGCTTGTAGAGGTTCATGGCCACGGCGCGGGTCAGCCGATCGGAGCCGAGGGGCGCTTCCGCCGCCTGCACCTTGCGCACCTGGTCGAGGTAGCGCTGGGCGTAGGCGCGGTCCTGGTAGGCCTCGAGCTCGCCGGCCCGGTGCGCGATCAGCTCGTCCACCGGCAGGGTCTCTGGCGTCGGCACGTCGTCCTCGCGCAGGCCGCGGCTGGACGGGTCGTGGGCGGCCTTGCGGCCGAGCTCGAAGGCCTGAAGGTTGGCCTCGGCGTCCACGCCGTTCAGGCGGATGGCGCGGTAGAGCGCCCGGCTGGAGATCGGGATCACGCCCTTCTGCCAGGCGAAGCCCAGCATGATCATGTTGGAGTAGATGGCGTCGCCGAGGTTGTTCACCGCCAGGTGCTGGGCCGGCATGGAGTCGTAGGACTTCACGGCCGCGGCGATCCGGCGGGCCTGGGCGTCGGCGTCGAAGCGCACGTCGCGATCGGTGACGAAGTCGGCGGTGGGGGCGAAGTCGGCGTTGCCGACGGCCACGGTGCGGTCCTTGGCGTAGAGCGCCAGCGCGTCGGCCCCGGCGGCCACCAGCAGGTCGCAGGCGATCAGCACATTGGCCGAGGCGGCGGGCACCCGGCCGCCGACGACGCTCTCCTCGGTCTCGCCGATGCGGACGTGGCTGAACACCGCCCCGCCCTTCTGGGCCAGGCCGGTCATGTCGACCACGGAGGCGGCGCGACCGTCCACGTGGGCGGCCATGGCCAGGATCGAGGCGACGGTGGTCACCCCCGTGCCGCCCACGCCGGTGAAGACGATGTTGCGCACGCCGGTGAAGGCCTCGAAGGTCGGCAGCGGGGTGGAGTCGGCCGTGAGCGCCGGCATCGCCTCCTTGTGCGGGTTCTCGGCGCCTTCCAGCGTGATGAACGAGGGACAGAAGCCTTCCAGGCAGGTGTAGTCCTGGTTGCAGGACGACTGGTTGATCTTCCGCTTGCGGCCGAACTCGGTGTTGAGCGGCTCGACAGAGACGCAGTGGCTGGTCTTCGAGCAGTCGCCGCAGCCTTCGCAGACCAGCGGATTGATCATCACGCGCCGCGGCGCGGCTTCCATCTTGCCGCGCTTGCGCCGGCGACGCTTCTCGGTGGCGCAGACCTGGTCGTAGATCAGGACGGTGACGCCGGGGATTTCGCGCAGCTCGCGCTGGACCTTCATCAGGTCGGAGCGCGGCTTCACCTCGACGCCCGGAGCGAGGTCGGTGACCTGCTCGTAGCGCTCCGGCTCGGCGGCCACGACCACCACCTTCTTCACGCCTTCCGAGGCGAGCTGGCGGGTGATCTGCGGAACGGTGAAGCCGCTCTCGGCGGTCTGGCCGCCGGTCATGGCCACGGCGTCGTTGAACAGCAGCTTGTAGGTGATGTTCGAACCGTTCGCGACAGAGCCGCGGATGGCGAGCGAGCCGGAGTGGTTGTAGGTGCCGTCGCCCAGGTTGACGAAGACGTGCTTCTCCTCGGTGAAGGGAGAGGCGCCCATCCAGGTCAGGCCCTCGCCGCCCATGTGGCTGGTGAGGTCGGTGGAGGGATCGTTGAAGCTCGCCATGTAGTGGCAGCCGATCCCGGCCAGCGCGCGGCTGCCTTCCGGCAGGCGGGTCGACGAGTTGTGGGGGCAGCCCGAGCAGAAGAACGGCTTGCGCTGCTGGTCGCTGGAGAGCGTCACCGCGGCCATGGAGGCGGCCGAGACGCGGTTCAGGTAGTCGTGCACCCGCTCCATGTGCGGACCGGGCGGCAGGCGGTCGGCGATGGCGAGCGCGATCTCGGCCACCGACAGCGAGCCGAGTTCGGAGAGCAGCGGGTGGCCCTGCTCGTCGGTCTTGCCGATGATCTTCGGCCGGGCGTGGGCCGGCAGGTCATAGAGGGCCGCGCGCGCCTGGGTCTCGATCAGCGGCCGCTTGTGCTCGATGACCATGAGGGTCTCGAGGCCGGCGGCGAAGGCGCGGATGCCGGTGGGCTCCAGCGGCCAGGGCATGCCCACTTTGTAGATGGCGATGCCGAGGCCGGCGGCTTCCGCCTGGCTGACGCCCATGGCGGACAGGGCCTCGATGACGTCCTTGTAGGCCTGGCCCTGGCAGACGATGCCGAGGCGCGGACGTGAGGAGCCGAGCATCACCCGGTCGATCCGGTTGGCCCGGGCGAAGGCCAGGGCGGCGGGAATCTTCTGGGTCCGCAGGCGCCGCTCCTTGTCGAGCGGCTGGTCCTTCAGGCGGATGCCGAGGCCGCCCGGCGGCAGGCGGAAGTTGTCGGGCGTGACGAACCGGTGGCGGTCCAGCGAGACATCGATGGTGACGCCGGAGTCCATGGTGTCGGCCACCGCGATCAGGCCGACCCAGAGGCCGGAGAAGCGCGACAGGGCGTAGCCCAGGAGGCCGTAGTCCAGCACCTCCTGCACGTCGGCGGGCGCCAGCACCGGCATCTCGAAGTCCTGGAAGGCGAACTCCGACTGCGACGGCAGGGTCGAGGACTTGCAGTTGTGGTCGTCGCCGGCCACCGCCAGGACGCCGCCCTTCGGGAAGACGCCGGCGAAGTTGGCGTGCTTGAAGGCGTCGCCGGTGCGGTCGACGCCCGGGGCCTTGCCGTACCACATGCCGAACACGCCGTCGTAGCGCGCGCCCGGGAACAGGTTGGCCTGCTGCGAGCCCCACACGGCGGTGGCGGCGAGGTCCTCGTTAAGGCCCTCCTTGAACACCACCTCGGCGGCCTTCAGGTGCTTCTCGGCCCGGCGGGCCTGCTGGTCGAGGCCGCCCAGGGGCGAGCCGCGATAGCCGGAGACAAATCCCGCCGTGTTCAGCCCCGCGGCGCGGTCCAGCCGGTGCTGGTCCATGAGCACGCGCAGGAGGGCCTGGACGCCGGTGATGAAAACCCGACCCTCGGTGAGCAGAAATTTGTCGTCCAGCGACACTTCCTGGTGGCGCATCGCAATTTTTATCCTTCGAGGGCTCCCTAAGGCTTTAGAAGATCATATAAGATCGCAGCAATTGCTTGCCAAAAGCGTGCCCCTGCCCTCCGGTTCCGGGGCAAGAAAGACGCCGGCAAGGCCCGAGAGAAGGAGGAAAACTTGTCCGAGGTGCTCGACGCCGTCGATGCCAAGATCCTGGACCTCATCCAGCATGACGCCGGCCTGTCCGTGGCCGAGATCGCCGAACGCGTCGGGCTGTCGTCGAGCCCCTGCTGGCGGCGCATCAAGCGCCTGGAGGACGCCGGCGTCATCCAGCGCCGCGTGACCATCCTCGACCGGGAGCGGCTGGGCCTGGGCTTCGAGGTCTATTGCACGGTCAAGCTGTCGCTGCCGACCAAGGACAATCTGGACGCCTTCGAACAGGCGATCGGCAAGCTGCCGGAGGTGGTGCAGTGCGCCACGGTCACCGGCGCGGCCGACTACGAGCTGCGGATCGTCACCCGCGACATGCACGCCTTCGACGACTTCCTGCGCGACAAGATCCTGTCGCTGGGCCTGGTGTCGAACATCGAGAGCCGGATCGTCATCCGCTCGGTCAAGCACACCACCGCCGCCCCGCTCGGGCTGGTGAGCCCGTACGTGAGCGCGCAGGGGTAAGGGCGGCCACCCGTGCGCTGACGCGCATCGGCCCTCACCCGGCCCTCTCCCCTCCCACCGGGTGGGGGGAGAGGAGATCAACGCGCGGCCGGGCCCGCCATGCCGAACTTCTCTTCCAGGAAGGCCGCCACCCGGCGCCACATGTGGACGCGGTTGGCGAGGTTGACCACCGAGTGGCCCTCGTCCGGGAAGCGCAGGTACACGACCTCGGTCCCGTTCCTGCGCACGGCCTCCACGAAGCGGTCAGACTCCGTCACCGGGTCGCGCGGGTCGTTGGCGCCGTGCTCCACCAGCAGCGGCGTGCGGATCTTGCCCGCGTTGTTGATCGGCGAGATCGAGGCGAAGAAGGCCCGGTCGGACGGGTTGTCGATGTCGCCGTACTCCTGGCGGTCGGAGGCCTTCAGCGCCGGTGAGGCGCCTTCCAGCGCCTTCACCCAGTCGCTGACGCCCACGAAGGACGCGCCGGCCACGAACAGGTCGGGATAAGCCCCCACCGCCGCATTGGTGAGATAGCCGCCGTAGGAGCCGCCCATGACCGCGGCCTTGGCCGGATCGACCCGGCCGCTGGAGCGCATGTAGGCCACGGCGTCGGCGACGTCGCCCAGCTCCTTCACCCGCAGCCGCTTGTCGTTCAGGCGGGCGAAGGTCTTCCCGTAGCCGGTGGAGCCCCGGTAGTTGAGGTCGAGCACCGCCATGCCGCGGGCCGCGAAGTACTGCAGATGCGGCGAGAAGCCGGGGACGGCGTGCGCGCTGGGACCGCCGTGCAGATGCAGGACCAGCGGGGGCTTCGGCGCGCCAGCCGGCAGCTTGGGCGCGTAGAACAGCCCGTGAAGGGTGACGCCGTCGCGGGCCTTGAAGGTGACGGCCTCGGGCGTGACCATGGCGGCGGGATCGAGGCCCGCCCAGCTCGTCGCCACGGGGCGGGAGAGCACGCCCGTGGCCAGGTTCCAGGTGAACACCTCGCCGCTCGACTGCGCGCCGGTCACCCGCACGCCGAGCACCGGCGCGTCCTTGGCGAAGGCGATGGAATAGACGCCGCGCGGCAGGGCCGGCACGTCCAGCCGCCGGGTGTGGCGGTCGAGCACGGTGATCCGGCTGTAGCCCTCCACCTCGGTGACCCAGGCCACGAAGCGGCCGTCGCCGCTGAGGCTGACGCCGCTCACCTCGTGGGGGACGCTCTCCACGAACTTCAGCTTGCGCTCGCCCATGTCGTAGAAGGCGAGGTTCTGGAACTCGCGGTCCAGGTTCGAGACCATGAAGAACCCGGAGCCGTCGGGCAGCCATTCGAAGCTGTCGAAGTTGGCCGCCACCTTGGGCCGGGCCAGCAGCTCCATCTTTCCGGTGTCGACGTTCAGCAGGTGGAGGTCCGCCCCGTCCTCGCCGCGCACCTCGGTGACCACCACGTGGGCGCCGCCGGGCTGCCAGGCGCGAGGCAGGAAGCCGAACGAGCCCTCGTACACCCGCTTCGACGCGCCGGTGGCGAGGTCGGCGACGTAGATGTCGAAGTCGCGGCCGTTGCGCTCGGTGGAGGCGTAGACCACCCGCCCGTCCCTGGAGACGTCGCCGATCTCGCGGAAGGCGTCGGACTTCTGGATCAGCACCCGCTCGCGCCGGCCGTCCGGCGAGAGCACGTAGAAGCCCTGGCGCTCGTCGCCGGCGGTGTCGGCGCCGTAGATCACGCCCGAGCCGCCGGGCAGGGCGCGCATGGAGTCGATGCCGGAGCCGAAGGTGAGCTGGGTCGGCCAGCCGCCCGCGGCCGGCGCGCTCCAGAGCTGCGGCACGCCGGTGACGTTGCTGATGTAGAAGACCGTGGAGCCGTCGGCCGAGAGGTCGAAGTCGCTGGCCCCGCGGACCAGCAGGTAGCGGGTGATGTCGACGCCCTCGCCCGCCAGGCCCAGGGCCACCGGCCCGGGCTTCGGCACGTCGGCCGCCACCGGCCACGACTGCGCCCCGGCTGCGCCCGCCATCAGGGCCACGACGGCCGCCATACCCACTGCCCGCATCATACGCTCTGGTCCCCCGAGAATTGCGCGCGACATTAGCCGAGCGGCCGGGCGGAGCAATCGGCCGTCGCCATCGCGCGCCGGCCGCCCCATATTGCCGGCGAGCTGAGCCACGGAGTTCCCATGATCGACCTCGTCATCGACCAGCGGCGCAAGGACCTGGGCGGGTTCGAGGTGGGCCGCGTCCTGCCCTATCCGCAGCGGCGGATGGTCGGACCGTTCGTGTTCTTCGACCACATGGGCCCCGCCGAGTTCCAGCCGGGCTTCGGCCGCGAGGTGGACGTGCGGCCGCACCCGCACATCGGGCTCTCCACCCTCTCCTACCTGTTCGAGGGCTCGATCACCCACCGCGACAGCGTGGGCGCGCACCAGGACATCTGGCCGGGCGAGGTCAACTGGATGACCGCCGGCAGCGGCATCACCCACTCCGAGCGGTTCGAGCACCTGCGCGCGAACGGCGGGCGGATGAACGGCATCCAGTGCTGGATCGCGCTGCCCGTGGAGGACGAGGAGACCGCGCCGGGCTTCGTCCACCATGGCGCGGAGGAGCTGCCCAGCTACGAGAGCGGCGGCCTCTCGGCCCGGCTGATCGCCGGCGAGGCGTTCGGCGCCCGCTCGCCGGTCAAGGTCCACTCGCCGCTGTTCTACGTGCACTGGACGCTGGCGGCGGGCGCGCAGGCGCAGCTCCCGGCCGAGTACCCCGAGCGCGCGGCCTATGTGGCGCAGGGCGTGGTGGAGGTGGAGGGCCGCCAGTTCCACGAGGGTCAGATGATGGTCTTCCAGCCCGGCCACCCGGTGCTGTTCACGGCGGTGACGCCGGCCATCGTCATGCTGCTGGGCGGCGAGCCGGTGGGGCCGCGGTTCATCGAGTGGAACTTCGTCCATTCGTCGAAGGACCGGATCGAGCAGGCCAAGGCCGACTGGCGCGCCGGGCGCATGAAGCTGCCCGACGCCGACGACAAGGAGTTCATCCCGCTGCCCGGCGACCCGCCGCCGCCGGCCAATCCGATGAGCTGACGGACGGGAAGATTTCGCCCCTGTGGAGGTTCGTGGGCGGTTGAGCCTTGCGCGGAATGCGCGTCTATGGGGCTCATGAACGTCAGCGTCTTCGACCTCTTCAAGCTGGGGGTCGGCCCCTCCAGTTCGCACACCATGGGGCCGATGACGGCGGCGGCGCGGTTCCTGGCCTGGCTGGGCGAAGCCGCAGCCCGGGTCGAGCGGGTGGAGACCACCCTCTACGCCTCGCTGGCGCTGACCGGGCGGGGGCACGCCACCGACCGGGCGGTCCTGCTGGGCCTGGCCGGGTTCGAGCCGCGGACCCTGGACCCCGACGCCGCCGAGCAGACGCTGGCGCAGATCCGCGGCGAGGGCCGGCTGAGGCTGGGCGGCGGCCGCGAGATCGCCTTCGACGAGGCCCGCGACCTGGTCTGGGCCGGGCGCACGCGCCTGCCGCAGCACCCCAACGCCGTGAAGTTCGCCGCCTTCGACGCCGAGGGCGCGCCGGTGGCGGAGCGGACCTACTTCTCCATCGGCGGCGGCTTCGTGCGGGACGAGGACGAGATGGGCCAGAACGCGCCCGCCGAGGAGGGGCCGCCGGTCCCGCATCCCTTCGCCTCGGGCGACGAGCTGCTGCAGCGGGCGGCGATGGCCAACCTGACCATCGCCGAGCTGATGTTCGAGAACGAGCGCGCGCTGCGCTCCGAACAGGAGATCAACGACGGCCTCGATGAGATCGCCGCGGCCATGTACGCCTGCATCGATCGCGGCCTGCGCGAGGACGGGGTGCTGCCCGGCGGGCTGAAGGTGCCGCGGCGCGCGCACCAGGTCTGGCAGAACCTGATGGCCGACGCCGACCGGCGGATCGCCGACCCGCTGGCGGCCCTGGACTGGGTGAACCTCTGGGCGCTGGCGGTGAACGAGGAGAACGCGGCCGGCGGGCGGGTGGTCACCGCGCCGACCAACGGGGCGGCGGGCCTGCTGCCGGCGGTGCTGCGCTACTACGACCGCTTCCACCAGGGCACGGCGGAGAAGCGGCGGACCTTCCTGCTGACGGCGGCGGCGATCGGCGCGCTCTACAAGACGAACGCCTCGATCTCGGGGGCGGAGGTCGGCTGCCAGGGCGAGGTGGGCGTCGCCTGCTCCATGGCCGCGGCGGGTCTCGCGGCGGCGCTGGGCGCGTCCAACGCGCAGATCGAGAACGCCGCCGAGATCGCCATGGAGCACAACCTCGGCCTCACCTGCGATCCGATCGGCGGCCTGGTGCAGATCCCCTGCATCGAGCGCAACGCCATGGGTGCGGTGAAGGCCATCGACGCCGCCAGGCTCGCCCTGCTGGGCGACGGGCGCCACACCGTCAGCCTCGACAAGGTCATCGCCACCATGAAGCGGACCGGCGAGGACATGAGCGCGATCTACAAGGAGACCTCGCTCGGCGGCCTGGCGGTCAATCTCGCCGAGTGTTGACGCCGGCGCGCGAGCTTGTCGGGATCGGAGCCGCCCGATCGTCCTTGGGCCAGAACCCAGGAGGAGACTTCCGATGCGCTACCTGATGATCGTCAAAGCCACCCCGATGTCGGAAGCCGGCGCGTTCCCGCCCGACGCCGAGAAGCTGTTCGCCGAGATGGCCGAGTTCAACAACGAGCTGATCGCCGCCGGGGTGCTGCTGGACGGCGCCGGCCTGAAGCCGAGCTCGGCCGGCAAGCGGGTCCGCTTCCAGGGCCGCGGGAACACCGTGGTGACGGACGGCCCGTTCGCCGAGACCAAGGAGCTGATCGCCGGCTACTGGATCATCCAGTGCAAGGACATGGACGAGGCGCTGTCCTGGGCGCGGAAGATCCCGTTCGACGACGGCGAGGTGGAGCTGCGCCCGTTCAGCGAGCCCGAGGACTTCGAAGGCCTGGTGACCGACGAGGTCATGGAGCAGGAGAAGGCCTGGCGCGACGACCAGGCCGCCCGGGCCCCAAAGGCGGACGCCTAGGCGCCCAGCGCCTTGCGCGTCTGCTCCCAGTACTGGGCGCCGGTGATCAGGGTGACCACCGCCGCCAGCCAGAAGAGGGCGTGGGCGAAGAGGGCGAAGCCGGCCTGCCACTCGGCGGGCAGGCTGAACGCGCCCCAGGCGGCGACCACCAGCTCGAGCGCCAGGGCGGTGAGCTGGAGCGTCGTCTTCCATTTGGCGAGCAGGGTGACCGGCAGCTTCACGCCCTTGCCGGCGCCCACCTCGCGCAGCGCGCTGACCGTGAACTCGCGGAACAGGATCAGGCCGGCCGGCAGGACCACCATCGGCTGGGGTCCGAGCGAGAGAAGGCCGAGCACCGCGCCGCAGACCAGCACCTTGTCGCCGATCGGATCGAGGATCGCGCCCCAGACGCTGGTGGCGTTCAGCCGCCGGGCGAGCCAGCCGTCGAAGAAGTCGGTCACCGCGGCCACCACGAAGGCGTAGACCGCCCAGCGCTCGAGCGCGAACTGGGTCTCCGGCGGCAGGTCGTCGGAGATGAAGGGGATCGCCCCCGCCGCCGCGGCCAGGGCCAGGAACATGAACAGCGCCAGCACGAGGCGCATGGACGTCAGGATGTTCGGCAGGGACTTCATGAGGGCTTGAGCGTACGCGGCCTGTGCTTCGTTCCCATGAAGCTTAGCCGTTGCGCTACGCCTTGTGGAAGAAGGCGTAGATGCGCTGGGCCAGCGGGAGGCTGACGCCCTCCACCTTGGCGAGGTCCTCCACCGAGGCGCGGGAGACGCCGCGGGCGGAGCCGAAGGTGTGCAGGAGCGCGCGCTTGCGGCCCGGCCCGACGCCGTCGATCTCGTCCAGCGGGTTCTTCTTCATGTCGATGGCGCGGCGGGTCCGGTGGCTGCCGATGGCGAACCGGTGGGCCTCGTCGCGCAGGCGCTGGAGGTAGTAGAGGACCGGGCTCTTGGGCTCGAGCATGAACGGCTCCTTGCCCGGGATGAAGAACCGCTCCAGCCCGGCGTCGCGGTCCGGGCCCTTGGCCACGCCGACCACCGGGATGTCGTCGACGCCCAGGTCGGCCATGATCTCCATGGCGGCGGCGAGCTGGCCCGCGCCGCCGTCGATCAGCACGAGGTCGGGGCGGACGGCGTCGGCGCCCTCCTCCTCTTCCTTGACCAGGCGCGAGAAGCGGCGGCGCAGGACCTCGCGCATCATGCCGTAGTCGTCGCCGGGGGTGAGTTCGGTCGAGCGGATATTGAACTTGCGGTACTGGTTCTTCTGGAAGCCCTCGGGGCCGGCCACGATCATGCCGCCGACGGCGTTCGTGCCCATGATGTGGCTGTTGTCGTAGACCTCGATCCGCTCCGGCTGGCCCTCCAGGCCGAAGGCCTCGCAGACCCCGGCCAGGAGCTTGGACTGGGCCGAGCTCTCGGCGAGCTTCCGGCCCAGCGCCTCGCGGGCGTTGGTCAGGGCGTGGTCGACGAGCTTCTTCTTCTCGCCGCGCTGCGGCCGGCTGATCTCCACGCGGCGGCCGGACTTCTGGGCGAAGGCCTCGGCCAGCAGGGCGCAGTCGCTGGGCTCGACGTTGGCCAGGATCAGCCGCGGGATCGGCTTGTCGTCGTAGAACTGACCGAGGAAGGCGCTCATCACGTCCGGATCCTCGTCGGCCTTGTCCACGCGCGGGAAGTAGGCGCGGTTGCCCCAGTTCTGGCCGGCGCGGAAGAAGAACACCTGCACGCAGGCCTGGCCGCCCTCGGCGTGAAGGGCGAAGACGTCGGCCTCGTCGACGGTCTCGGGGTTGATCTGCTGTTCCTGGGCGATGGAGGCCAGCGCCCGGATGCGGTCGCGCAGGCGCGCCGCGCGCTCGAACTCCAGGTCGTCGGAGGCGGCCTGCATCTCCTCGGCGAGCTTGGACATCACCGCCCGGCTCTTGCCGCGCAGGAAGGCCTGCGACTGGTCCACCAGGGCGTTGTAGTCCTCGAGGCTGATCAGGCCGGTGCACGGCGCCGAGCAGCGGCGGATCTGGTGCAGCATGCAGGGCCGGGTGCGGCTGTCGTAGACGCTGTCCGAGCAGGACCGGAGCAGGAACGCCTTCTGCAGGGTGTTGAGCGTGCGGTTCACCGCCCAGGCGCTGGCGAAGGGCCCGAAGTACTCGCCCTTGATGGTGTGCGCGCCGCGGTGCTTGCGCAGTTGCGGGGCCTCGTGGTCCCGCCGGATGACGATCTCCGGGAAGCTCTTGTCGTCGCGCAGCAGCACGTTGAAGCGCGGCTTGAGCTGCTTGATCAGGTTGATCTCGAGCAGCAGGGCGTCCGTCTCCGTCTGGGTGGTGACGAACTCCATGGACCGGGTCAGGTCCACCATGTGCGCGATGCGCTGGGTGTGGAAGCGCCCCTGGGCGTACTGCAGGACGCGCTTCTTCAGGCTCCGGGCCTTGCCGACGTACAGCACCTCGCCGTCCTCGCCGATCATGCGGTAGACGCCCGGCCGGTCGGGCAGGCGTTTGACCTCATCCTTGATCAGGGCGGCGCCCTTGAGGGCGGGGGAAGCGAGCATGCCCGCACATATAGGGCGGTTCGGGCGCTCTGGCAGCGCGACCTTTTTCATGCGAGGCGGTATGCAGATGCGCGGACACACGTCCGGGAGCCCCTGCCGCGATGGATGACACTGGAGCTGAGCTGAGGCCGGACACCGACGTTCCGGACTACGCCGCCGCGTTCATGCGGTTGCCCAGCCCCTACATGATCCTCGACCGGGAGCTCCGCTACGTCGAGGTGAACGACGCCTACTGCGCGACTCTGGAGCGCCGCCGCGAGGACCTGATCGGCCGCAACCTGTTCGACGTGTTCCCCAATCCGGGCGAGAGCGGCCGGCGGCTGCGGACCTCCTTCGAGCAGGTGCTGGCGACCGGCCAGCCGCACTCCATCCCGCTGATCCCCTACCCCATCGAGCGCCCGGCCAGCCGCGGCGGCGGGTTCGAGATGCGCTACTGGTCGGCCGCGCACGTGCCCCTGCTGGCCGCCGACGGCACGACCCGGTTCATCGTCCAGAACACCGTCGACGTCACCGAGCTGCAGCGCCTGAAGGAGATCGCCTACGGTCCCGGCGGTCCCGACATCCGGCCGGGCGAGAAGGACCTGCTGCTCCGCACCCTCGAGGCCGAGGAGATCAACAAGGCGCTGCTGGAGGAGACCCAGGGCCTGCGCGACCTCTTCATGCAGGCGCCGGGCTTCATGGCGGTGCTGGCCGGCCCCGAGTTGCGCTTCGCCCTGGTGAACCGCGCCTACCTGCAGCTCATCGGGCACCGGCAGGTGATCGGGCGCAGCATCGACGAGGCGCTGCCCGAGGTCCGCACGCAGGGGTTCACCGCCCTGCTGCAAGGCGTGCTGCGGGACCGCGAGCCGTTCATCGGCCGGGCGCTGAGCGTCTTCCTGCAGCGGGAGCCCGACGCCCCGCTGGAGGAGCGGTTCGTCGACTTCATCTACCAGCCGATCCTGTCCAAGTCGGGCGAGGCGTGGGGCGTCTTCGTCGAGGGCAGCGACGTCACCGACCGGGTCCGGGCCGAGCAGCAGCAGAAGCTGCTGGTGGACGAGCTGAACCATCGGGTGAAGAACACCCTGGCCACCGTGCAGGCGATCGCCGCCCAGACGCTCCGGACCAACGCCGAGCCGGCGGCGTTCCGCCAGGCGTTCGAGGCCCGCCTGCTGGCGCTGGCCGCAACCCACGACCTGCTCACCGCCACGAGCTGGCGCGGCGCGCAGCTCCGCGACGTCGTGCAGGTGGAGTTCCGCCCCTACGGGCCCGAGCGGTACCTGCTGGACGGCCCGAACGTCGACCTCGCGCCGGCCGAGGCCCTGACGCTCGGGCTGCTGTTCCACGAGCTGGCGACCAATGCCGCCAAATACGGGGCGCTCTCGGTGGCCGAGGGCCGGGTGGAGGTCCGCTGGACCGTGGCCGACGGGCGGCTGGAGCTGACCTGGCGGGAGAGCGGCGGGCCGGCGGTCGCGCCGCCCACCCGCCGCGGCTTCGGCTCGCGGCTGATCGAACGCAGCCTGAAGGGCGAGATGCGCGGCGAGGCGGTGCTGGAGTTCGCACCGGGCGGCCTCCTCTGCCGCGTGTCGGTGCCGCTCCGGACCTCGGCCTAGCCCTGGCCGTTGACCAGGCGGGCCATGGCGTCGAGGTAGCCGAGGAAGGCGCGGCGGCCGGCCTCGGTGAGCGTCACCCGGGTGAGCGGCTTGCGGCCCACGAAGCTCTTATCGATCGCCACATAGCCCGCCTCCTCCAGCTTCCGCAGATGGACCGACAGGTTGCCGTCCGTGGCCTGAAGCCTGGCCTTCAGCTCGTTGAAATCCGCGGTCCCGCCGGAGGCGAGGTAGGCCATGACGCCCAGCCGCATCCGGCCGTGGATCACCTCGTCCAGGGCGCCGATGTCGAAGTCGTCGTCCATCAGGCCGTCCGCCGGGACTGGCGCATCAGGACCGCGCCGGGCGCGGCCAGCAGGGCCAGCAGGCCGAGGCCGAACAGCAGCCAGGCGGCCGGCTGGTCCACGAACCAGGCGCAGGCCAGCGCCATCGCATAGGCGCCGAGCGCCACCGCCTTCATCCAGGACTGGCGCATCAGGGTGCCGGCGACGATCCAGGACGAGCCGTAGAGCGCCATGAGCACACAGGGGAAGGCCGACATCAGGTTGGGGATCTGCAGCCGCCAGCTCACCACGCCCAGGCTGACGCCGATCACGAAGATCGCCCAGCCCACGGCCGACCAGGCGACGCCTGTGGCCACCTGGTAGGGGCTGCCGGTCTGCGGGATGCCGCGCAGCAGCCAGACCAGGGCCGCCACATAGACCACCGTCGCCGCCAGGAAGACGCCGCCGTACATCCAGTTCTCCATCGCGCCGGTGACCAGCAGGGTCCACACCGCGAGGCTGGCGACGCCATAGAGGCCGCCCGCCATGAGCAGGATGGATCCCCCGACCATCGGCCGGTCGCGCCCGGCCTCGGCGAGTTCGCGGAGGAAGGCGATGTCGTCGCTCACGTTCTGGTTCTGCCGGGCCATGTCAGCCGCTCCCGTTTCGATGACGGGGTTATCTCAAAAGTACTTTGCATTGTAAAGCACGTACCCCACGCGACACACGGCGCGCAGTGGGCGCCCGGGCGGCGCGGGTCAGACCTTGACGGTTCCGGAGGCGAGCTTGTCGAACACGCCCTTGGTGATCTTCACGTAGCCCTTCCTGGGATCGTGGAAGAACAGCGGGCCCTTGATCCTGGCGGGATCGAAGCCGTCGGTCACCAGGTCCACCTTGCGCAGCTTGAAGGTGCCGGTGGTGGTGAGCTCCGGCAGGATACGGAGGAACAGCGGCTGGGCGTAGGACGGCAGCTCGCGGGCCACATGCTCGCCGAAGGCGGCGACGTCGAACTCCGGCTCGACCACCAGGGCGGCCATGCCGGCCCGGCCGTCGGCGCCGGCCACCTCCACCCCATAGACGTTCGCCTCCTTCACACCGGGCGCGGCCAGCAGCCGCTCGGCCACCTCGTTCGTGGAGACGTTCTCGCCCTTCCAGCGGAAGGTGTCGCCGATCCGGTCGACGAAATAGAAGTAGCCGTCGGCGTCGGCCTTCATCAGGTCGCCGGTGGCGAACCAGCGGTCCCCCTTCTCGAAGACGTCCCGCAGGATCTTCTTCTCGGACGCCGCCCTGTCCACATAGCCGGTGTAGTCGGTGCGGGCGTCGGAGCCGATCTTGCCGATGCACTCGCCCACCTGGCCGGGCCCGCACTCGACGCAGAAGCCGTCGGTCCCGCGGATCGGCTTCTCGGTCTCCACGTCGAACTGGATGAGCCGGATGTTGAACCGCTTGCGCAGCCACTTCGGCGCGCGGCCGATCGCCCCTTCCCGGCCGTCGAAGTTGAACATGCTGACGTTGCCTTCCGTGGAGCCGTAGAACTCCAGGATCTCCGGGATGCGGAAGCGCCGCTTCAGCTCGGCCCAGACGTCGGGACGCAGGCCGTTGCCGAAGGCCAGCCGGATCTTGTGCCGACCTTCCGCCGGGTGCTCCGGCGCATTGACCAGGTAGCGGCAGAGCTCGCCGATGTAGACGAACATGGTGCAGCCCTCGGCGACCACCTCCTCCCAGAAGTGGCTGGCCGAGAACTTGCGGCGCAGCACCACCGAGCCGCCGTTCAGGAAGGCCGCGCCCAGGGCGCAGAGCCCGCCGGTGGCGTGGTAGAGCGGCAGGGCCACGTAGATCCGGTCGCTGGCCTTCGCCCCGGTCGAGCCGGCGAAGCCGCGCATGTAGAGCTGGGCGCGCTGGTGGGTGACCTTGGCGGCCTTGGGCATGCCGGTGGTGCCGGAGGTGAAGATCAGCAGCGCCGTGTCGCGGGCGCGGAGGTCCTCGCGCACGCTGCGGTCCGGCGGCAGCATGGAGCAGCTCTTCAGCGCCTGGACGAGGTCGCGCTGGTCGCCGTGGGCAGGGCCCAGCACCCACTGCTGGATCGTCCGCTCGAGCAGCGGGCGCGCCGCCTCGAAGACCGGCGAGGTCTCGGCGTCGACGATCACGTGATTGGCCTGGGAGATGTTCAGGCAGTGCGCCAGCGGCAGGCCGGCGAGCTGGTTGTTGATGAGCGCGGTGACGACGCCGATCTTCGACAGGCCGTACCAGACGCAGAAATACTCCAGCCGGTTCGGCATGAAGAGCGCCACCGTCTGACCGCGGCGGATACCCAGCCCCTTGGCCCAGTGGGCGAAGCGGTTGGCGATGGCGTCCATCTCGCCGTAGGTGACGGTGCGGCCCTCGAAGGTGAGCGCCGGCCGCTCGCGGTGCGCCTCGACGGCGGCTTGGACGTCGTCGCAGACGAGGTTGTCGCTGTCCGGCGCGATGGACTTCACGCGCTTGAGGGTCCGGTTCAGCCCACGCAGAAAACGCCACTCGCGCTGGAGCCTTGCCTTAAGGCGCATCATCCCCTCCGACCTGAGCAGGGACCTTGGCGAACGCCGCCGTGACAGGTCAAGCCAAGCCGTGGCGCGGATGGCCGCATGCGCGACCGCGGCGCGGCCGGCGCGGCGTTCGCGCCACAGGCGAGCCGTCGCGGGTCCGCCGAGCGGCTGCAGGAATAAGGTCATTCGGCGCCCGACGGCGCCCGATTCCTGCCATCATGGCGAAGGTCGCGCAGGCATTTGCAGATGCAGATCCCTGTATTTCAAGATGTTCCGCTGGCCCTGCAGGTCACATCCGAGAGCCCCGAAGTCGCGCCACAGTGTTCAATGGTGAAGCTTGTCCAGTCACGATTTCGGAACCGGCTTGGGCATGGGCGAGTTTCCCGGTCCACGAGATTTCCTGGAGGGACTGATCATGTCCATGAACTATACGCCGTCTTCGCAGACCCCCGGCGGGTCGACGGAGAGCGGTGAGTCGATGTTCGCCGCCACGCCCGTTTGGGAACGCGCCGGCAAGAAGCGCCGCGGCGGTCTCGCCCGCACGTCTTCCACGACGCAGGCGGCGAGCGCCGGCCCGGCGTCGGCCGCGGCCATGGACCGCCCGGTGAGCGGCGCGGCGGCGGACCGGCCCATGACCTCGAGCCACACGGGCGGCCTCCACACGACGACGACGACGACGGAGCCAATGACCGCGGCGCCGGCCCGCACCCGCACGACCACCGCCAAGAAGAAGGGCGGCGTACCCGCCGCGGCCCTGGCGGCCGGCGTCGTGGCCCTGGGGGGCCTGGCCGCGGCCGGCTGGTACGCCAGCCAGCCCAACGAGACCGGCGTCGCCGAGTTGTCGCCGGGGGAGCCCGCCGACATGGCCGCGGCCACGTCCGCCGCCGCGCCGATGGCCGCCACGTCCGCGGCTCCTGCGCCGATGCAGACCGCCGCCGCCGAAACCGCGGCCGCGCCGCCGGCGGTGAACGCCGGCGCCACGCAGCGCGCGGCGAGCGCCGAGCGGAGCACCACCCGCACCGCCAGTGTCTCGCGGACCCGCCCGGCCGCCGCCGCCGCCTCGGCTGGCGAGGCGGGCGTGAACGCCAGCGCCACCACGACCCTTCCCTCGGGCCCGCAGCCCTATTCGGCGCTGAGCGGCTCGACCGCTTCGGCGACCCCCGCCCCGGCCGCTCCGGACGCGCCGGCCACCACGCCGGACGCCTCGGCCGCGCCCTCGGTCCCGGTGACCCCGCCGACCCTGCCGACCGACCCGGCCACGGGCGCCGGCGCGGACACGTCGAGCCCGGCCACGGCCACGCCGGCCGATCCGACCGCCCAGCCGTAAGGCCGGCCAAGGTTCCAAGACAGGAGGGCGGTCCCGCATCGGGGCCGCCCTTCTTTCGTGCCTGCGATCAGCCGGCGCGCGGCCGCATGACCAGCCAGGGGGTCGGCTGGATCCGCCATTCCCAGAGCGCCAGCAGGCGGTCGAGCTCGTTCAGCCCGTCCATCCAAGGCGGCGGGTCGACGACCCGGGAGCCCTGCCGCACGACCGTGATCTCGTGGGTGGGCTCGAACCGCGCGATCATGGTGGCGAGCGCGCCCGGCCGGTAGACGTCGTGGGTCTCGACCACCAGGCTCATGCCGGCCAGCGCCGGGCTGAGCTCCGGCTGCAGCACGTCGAGCTCGGCGCCCTCGGCGTCGACGATCACCAGGGTCCGCCGGCCAGCGAAGGCCTCGAAGTCCGTCGGTCGGAACTCACCGCCCACCTTCACCCGGTCGGCGACGCCGTTGCGGGCGGCGAGGACGGCGCAGGCCTCCCGCGCCCTCGGATCGATGTCGTGGGCGTGGACGACGACGCCCGGTGCGGCCCGGGCGAGGCCCACGGCGTAATAGCCCTCGGCGCAGCCCACATCGACGATGACCTCCGGCCCCTCGGCGAGGAAGGCGCGCAGGTGCGGCTGGAGCTCGGCCTCGTAGACCCCGAGCAGGCGCGGAATGAGCGCCCCCTCGGCGGCCTCGGCCACGTAATCCATGCCCTCGAAGAGGCCGGACCAGATCCGCGTGCCCTGCCGCGCCACATAGGTGTTGGCCAGCATCCGCGAGCGCCACTGGGCGAGGAAGCGCAGCACCCGCAGGAGGTGCGAGGCCTCCACCGGCCGGGGCCAGTCCCGCACCCATTCGGCGATGCGCGCGCCGTAGCGCTCGGCGAGGCTCATGATGCGCGCCCCGGTGGGACGTCGCTCGCGCGGGAGATCGGCAGGACTTCGGCCATGTCCCCTGGCTAGCACACGGCCGCCAAAGGGGAAGGGCTCACCCCGCCACCGCCTCGACCACAACCACGCGGGGGCGGCCGTCCTCGCCCGTCCAGCTAAAGCAGGCGCCGGGACAGAGGCCCACGAGCGCTGCGCCCACCGGCGACAGCACCGAGAGCCGGCCGGCGTCGATGTCGGCGCGATCCGGCGCGACCAGCTCGACGCGCCGCGCCTCGCCGGAGGCCAGGTCGCGATAGGAGACCGTCGAGCCGAGCCGCACGAACTGCGCCGGCCCCTCCCCCGGCTGAAGGACGACGGCGCGCTCCAGCTCGCGCTCCAGCAGGCGGGCGCCGGCGGTGCGGCCGCCGCGGGCCAGGTTGGCGAGCCGGTCGTAGTCCTCCTCGGCCACATAGACGGGAGCGGGTCTGAGGTCGTGGTGCGCCAGCATCGCTGGGCCTCCTTGCGCAGGGGCCAGACGGGCGCGCAGCCGTGAAGGCCTGCGCAGCATTCCGCCGGCAGTTTTACAGTCGAAGAGAAGCCGGCGTCCGATGCGAGCGGGCCGCCGGAGCTTCCGGTCAAGTTGTTGGTATGAAAAGTGGGAGATCCCCGGACCCGGCTCTTGTGTCTTTACACAGGCCCGGGGTCAGCCGCCTGCGACGAGACGCCCGGCGTGGCAGGTTCGACGCAGAATGTTGGCCGAATTCGACATGCTGGACTGAGCATGGTCCGGCGGCCGGCGGAAGTCAAACGCCGTGGCGCGACGGGCAAAGGGCGGCCCTTCGGGAGGGGGCGGACCTGCGGGCGCTCCGTGGCTGTAGTTTTACGTAAGCGCCAGGCGCGCCGGCCTGGGCGATATGGAGCGTCCACCCCGGAGGCTGGACATGACGCTGTCGCTCACCCCCTGCTCCGCGCAAGCCTCCCGCCGCCGGCTGTCCGTGGCGCCGGAGGTCCTGGCCGCCTGCGCGCTGGAGGGCCGCAATCCGCGCCGGTCGGCGAAGCGGCGGAACCTGCGCCTCGTGTCCGTGATCTTCGCCGTGGGCTTCTGCCTCGCCTTCTGGATCGTCGCGATCGGGGCCGTGCTCCGCCTGCTCGGCTGAGCGGTCATCGGCGGTTCAGCCGCCGGGCGCAGGATGGGCCCCGCTGAACGGAGGTTCCCATGCGCCGCCCCATCGCCCTCGCGCTCGTCCTGACCGCCGCCGCCCTGCCGGCGTTCGCCGCGTCCGCGGACTGGCGACGCGACGCCCGGCCGGCGGACGCCCGGCGCCTGGCCCGCCTGGACGAGGCCTGGTCGCAGGCGCTGCGCGAGGCCCGCGCCGGCTCGCCGCGCCAGCTTCGGGCGCTCGGGCCGCTGGCCGACCCCGCCGCCGCCCTGCCCTCGCGGCCGCAGCCCACGCCCGGGCCGTACCGGTGCCGGACGGTGAAGCTGGGCGGGATTTCCGGGGCGACCGCCTACGGCTGGTTCCGCTGCCGGGTGGAGCTCACCCCCGGCGGCGACCTGATCCTCGCCAAGACCACCGGCTCGCAGCGGCCGACGGGCCATCTCTACCCGGACGGCGAGCGGCGGCTCGTCTATCTGGGCGCGGTGGCCTGGGGGAACGAGGGCCCGGCCCGCTACGGCCGCGACCCCGAGCGCGATCAGGTGGGCGTGGTCGAACGGATCGGGCCACAGACCTGGCGCCTCGTGCTGCCGTTCCCGAAACAGGAATCCACCCTGGACATTATCGAGCTGCGCCGCTGACCGTGGGGGTTGGCGGCGGTCGGGACGGCCCTATCTCGGCTGTCTAGCAGAGGTGAGGCTCGGGCAGTGTTCGACTGGGTGGTGGCGATCGTGGTGGGCGCGGGCCTGGTGGGGGTGGCGTTGCTGATGTTCGGCGAGAACATCGTGCCGCCCATTCCCTCGGAGGTGGTGATGCCGCTGGCCGGGTTCGCCGCGGCGCAGGGGCACCTGAGCTTTCCCGGCGTGGTCGCCGCGGGCACGCTCGGCGCGGTGGCCGGCGCCTACGCCTGGTACGTGGTGGGCCGGCGGATCAGTCAAGCGAGGCTGCGGGCCTTCGTGCAACGGCATGGCCGCTGGCTGACCGTCGACGTGGAGGATCTGGAACGCTCCGAGCGGTTCTTCCAGCGGCGCGGCGGCTGGGCGGTGTTCGCCGGCCGGCTGGCGCCCGGGGTGCGGACCTTCATCTCCGTGCCGGCGGGCCTGCTGGACATGCCCAAGGCGCCGTTCCTGGCCTGGACCACGGCGGGGACGGCGCTCTGGTGCCTGCTGCTGGCCTCGGCGGGCTACCTGCTGGCGGACCAATACCACCGGGTGGAGCGGTTCCTGGATCCGGTGAGCTGGGCGGTGCTGGCCGCCGTGGTCGGCCTCTACCTCTGGCGCGTGGCGCGCGCCCGGCCGCGCGGCGCCTAGCGATGCGCGCCGGAACCTTCCCCAGCCGCCGCGAGCTGGTCGCCGGCGCGGGCGCCGCCCTGGCGGTCAGCCCCGCGGCGGCGCGGGCCCCGAGCGCCGACAGCGTCGTCTGGCGGTTCGACAACCTGCGGCGGATCGGCGGCCGGCCGGCCGAGGCCCTCGGCGCGCCGGCCGTCGTCCGCGCCCCGGGCGGCCGGGCGCTGGCCTTCGACGGCGTGGACGACGGGCTGGTCATCCCCGAGCACCCGCTGGCCGGCGCGGCGGCCTTCACCATCGAGGCCCTGGTGCGCCCCGACGGCGGCCGGTTCGAGCAGCGATGGCTGCACCTGGCCGAGGATCCGGCGCTGGCCGCCTCGGCCGGCGTGGGCGGCGGCACGCGGATGCTGTTCGAGGTGCGGGTGGCGGAGGCCGGCTGGTACCTCGACGCCTTCATCAAGGGGCCGGGCTACAACCAGGCCCTGATGGCGCCGGAGAAGCTGCACCCGCTGGGCCAATGGCGCCACGTGGCCCAGGTCTGCGACGGCCGCCGCTACGCGAGCTTCGTGGACGGGGTGTTGCAGGCGGAAGCGGCGGTGGCCTTCACACCGCAGGGGCCGGGCCGCACCTCGGCCGGGGTGCGGATGAACCGGATCGACTGGTTCCGCGGCGCGATCGCGGAGGCGCGGTTCACGCGTCGCGCACTCTCGCCGGCGGAGTTCCGGATGCGGCGGCGCTAGGCGCTCAGCGCCTGGGGCAAGGGCTCGTAGCCCAGGCAGACCGCCACGCAGCGCCGGGCCAGGAGGTCGCCGGGATCGACCATGTCGACCCGCAGATCCTCCTGCGAGAGCACCAGCGGCACCTCGGTGCAGCCGGCCACAACCACCTCGGCTCCCTGCTTCACCAGGTGTTCGGCGAAGCCCTTCATCTCCCTGCGGACCTCCTTGCCGAGGTCGCCGCCCTTGATGCGGTAGAGCACCTGCATGAAGGCCTCCTGCCGCTCGGGTTCGAGGACGACGATGCCCATGGCCTGGGCCGCCAGGTACTCGCGGTAGAGCCGGATGCCGCCCTTGGTGCCGAGCACGCCGGCCCGCATGGCGCCGCTCTCGCGGGCGGCCCGCGCGCCGGTGGCGATCATGTCGATCAGCGGCAGGCCGGAGGCCCGCTGGATCAGGTCGGCATGGGCGTGCGCGGTGTTGCAGGCGATGGCCAGCACGTCGGCGCCCGCCCCGGCCAGGGCGCCCGCCATCTCGGCCAGCACCGGGCCCGCGCCGGAGCCGGGCGTGTTGCGGTCCGGCACCTTGGGATTGATGTCCACCAGCACCCGGATGTGGTCCTGGTCGCGCTCGGCCGGGGTGTAGGCCTGCAGCTTGGCCAGGAAGTCCAGCGTCGCCGCCGGGCCCATCCCTCCCAGCACGCCGAGCGTCAGGGACTCCCTCATCCCAGCTTGCCTTCCATCTCGGTCTGGTAGCCGAACAGGCCCTGGGCGCCGCCGGTGTGCAGGAAGACGATGGTCTCGCCGTCGAACTCGCCCTTCCGGGCCAGGTCGATCAGGCCCTTCATGGCCTTGCCGGTGTAGACGGGGTCCAGGAGGATGCCGTCGGTGCGGGCGGCGAGCGTCAGCGCGTCGATCACGCCCTGGTCGATCAGGCCGTAGCCTGCGCCCACGTAGTCGGTGTTGGCCACGACCATCTCGCGGGTCACCCGGTCGGGGTGGCCCAGGAGGTCGGCGGTCTCCTGCGCCAGGCGGAAGACGTTGGCCTCCTGCACGTCCTTGGGCGCGCGCACCCCGATGCCGAGCACCGGGATGTCCGCGCCCATGACCGCCAGGCCGGCCACGAGGCCGGCGTGGGTTCCGGCCGAGCCGGTGGCGGTGACGATGCGGTCGATCTCCAGCCCCATCTCGTTGGCCTGCATGACCATCTCGAGGGCGCACTCCACGTAGCCGAGCGCACCGATGATGTTGGAGCCGCCCCCCGGGATGACGTAGGGCCGGCCGCCGCGCTCGGCGACCTCGGCGGCCACTTCCGCCAGCGCCTGGTTCATGTCCGTGCCGCCGGGGACGGTGCGGAGCTTCGCGCCCAGCAGCTCGTCCAGCAGGACGTTGCCGGAGCGGTTGTAGTCCTGCGCCTCGGAACCGGTGCGGTGCTCGAGGATGACCTCGCAGGCCAGCCCGAACCTGGCCGCGGCGGCGGCGGTCTGGCGCACGTGGTTCGACTGCACCGCGCCCTGGGTCACCAGGGTGTCGGCGTCGTTGGCGAGGGCGTCGCCCAGCAGGTACTCGAGCTTGCGGGTCTTGTTGCCGCCGCCGGCCAGGCCCGTGCAGTCGTCGCGCTTGATCCACACCATCGGCCCGCCGCCGGGCGAGCCGGACAGCGCCTCGGTCAGCCGCGGCAGCGGCTCCAGCGGGGTGGGAAGATGGGCGAAGCGGACGGGATTGAAGCGGGCGAGATGCATGGCCCCCGCCCTAGACCTCAATCGCTACGGCCGCAACCGCGGCGGCAGGGCCTCCACTTCCGGCGGCGTCAGGCGGACGATGGATTCCACGATGCAGCGGGATTCGAAGCCGCTGCGGCCGATGCCGATGTCGAGGTCGATCGGCCGGCAGGCGATCGGGCTGCCGGGCGGCTGGCGCATGATCAGGGGGTCGCTGGAGATCGCGCCGGCCAGGCAGGCGCCGGACATGCCGATGCGGTAGACGCCCCGGCCGCGGACGTCGACGTAGAGCGTGCGCTCGTCGCCCACGGTGTGGTTGCGGATGTCGGAGGTGCGGAAGCAGTCGCCGGGCGCGAGCGCGGCGCCGGGGGGCGGCGGGGCCGGCATCACGGCCGCGCCGGGGGGCGGCCCCGGTGGGGGCGGCGGCGGGCCGTAAGCCGTCGGGGCGCAGGCTCCCAGGGCGGCGGCGGCCGTGGCAAGGACCAGGGCGAGCTTCATCGGCATTCCTCCTGTGGGCACAACTTGCGGCCCGACCGCGCGTTCCTCCGCCGCGGCTACCAGGCGTTCTCTACCTTCTCCGCGAAGCCCAGCAGGTCGCGGAACTCCAGCCGGCGTCCGTCGTCGAGCACGGCGGCCCCCGAGAACCGGCCGAACACCTGGTGGGTGTCGGTGCGCAGGATCCTGAGGTCGGTCGCGTCGGCCCGGTCGAGGATCGGGTCGAACGTCATCTCCAGCCGGCCGTCGTTGCTGGAGAAGCGCCAGGGCGCGCCGTCGAACGTCCCGGCCGGCAAATGGAAGGTCACCTGATCGAGCTTGTGAGCCGCGCCGTCCACGAAGACCATGTTCTCGGACGCCGCCGAGGTGTCGCCGAAGCCGTAGCCGATGTTGAAGCCGAACGGGCGGCCGTCGAGGAGGCCCGAGGCCGAGCCCCAGTACCAGGTGTTGCGGTAGGTCCAGACGCCGCGGCCCCAGTCGAGCACGCCGAACGCGCGGTCGGGCTGGAAGCCGTAGGTCTCGCCGCCGACGACGACCTCGCCGGCAGCCGCCAGACAGTTGATCTTCTGGTTGTAGTAGAAGGCCTTGGGCGCGTCCGGCCACGGGGTGGCGATCACCATCCGGTCCATGGGCGGCTGGGCCAGGTCGAGGGCGCCGCGCAGCCCCCGACCCTTGTCGAAAGCGGGACAATCGACGGTCAGGCGGCGTCCGCCGGGCATGTGGCGGAAGGCGAGCTTCAGCCGCGGATGGTCGAAGACGACATCGCCCTCGTCGGCGCTCTGCGGCATGCCCATGCGGCCGAGCGGGAAGGGCGTTATCACGCTCTCGGTGGCGAAGCTGCGGACCCGGAAGTCCAGCCAGACCACGGACGCAAAGCCCATGTAGCCGTTGTCGGCCACCACCGCGGCCAGCCCGTAATCCCCGGCCAGGACGCAGTAGTAATCCCACTCCTTGATGCGCAGCGGCGAGGCGGCGATGGCGGCGCGGCGGTAGCGGCGAGCTTCGCGGCGGGCCCAGCCGGCTTCGGCGAGCCGGCCACGCCTGTCCAGCAGGTCCCCCACGCCGAGTTCGATCTGCGCCATGCCGCTCCTCCCAGGGGCGCATCGGCAGGATATCAAGCGGCGCCGTCAAGGCCGCAGGCGCGATTGAGCCTTCCCCGGCGGGGCCTTCCGGCGTAGCGTCGACGCCGTCCTCGGGGGGCCGCGCTGGAGCGGCTGAGAGGTGGGTAAGCCCACGACCCGTCGAACCTGATCCGGGTCATGCCGGCGAAGGGAAGGCGCTGATCCGTCCGACCTGACGCCCGTGATCCGTCCAAGAACGGAGACGCCGCGCCATGAACAAGCCCGCCGGAACGCTGGACGCCGCCATTCCCACCGGAGAGCGCCCAGGGTCGCGCAAGGTGTACGCCTCGGGCGAACTGTTCCCCGGGCTGAGGGTGCCGTTCCGCGAGGTGGCGGTCCATCCGAGCGCCAACGAGCCGCCGGTGACCATCTACGACCCATCCGGCCCCTACACCGACCCGACGGCGGAGATCGACATCCGCAAGGGCCTGCCGCGCAGCCGCGAGCCCTTCGTGCTGGCGCGCGGCGACGTGGAGGTGGTGGCCGAGCCGCGCCAGGTGAAGCCGGAGGACAACGGCGGCGCGAGCGGCCAGCACCTCGCCCCCGCCTTCCCCGACGCCGGCCGCAAGGTCTACCGAGCGAAGACCGGCGCCATGGTCACCCAGCTCGAGTACGCCCGGGCGGGGATCATCACAGCGGAGATGGAATACGTCGCCATCCGCGAGAACCTCCGGCGCGAACAGTCCAGCCCCTGCGTGCGCGACGGCGAGGACTTCGGCGCCTCGATCCCCGACTTCGTGACGCCCGAGTTCGTGCGCCAGGAAGTCGCCCGCGGCCGCGCCATCATCCCGGCCAACATCAATCACGGCGAGCTGGAGCCGATGGCCATCGGCCGCAACTTCCTGGTCAAGATCAACGCCAACATCGGCAACAGCGCCGTGCTGTCGACAGTGGACGACGAGGTGGACAAGCTGGTCTGGGCGACCCGCTGGGGCGCGGACACGGTCATGGACCTGTCCACCGGCCGCAACATCCACAACATCCGCGACTGGATCATCCGCAACAGCCCGGTGCCGATCGGCACGGTGCCGATCTACCAGGCGCTGGAGAAGGTGGGCGGCATCGCCGAGGACCTGAACTGGGAGGTGTTCCGCGACACGCTCATCGAACAGGCCGAGCAGGGCGTGGACTACTTCACCATTCACGCGGGCGTGCGCCTGCCTTTCGTGCCGCTGACCGCCAAACGGGTGACCGGCATCGTCTCCCGCGGCGGCTCGATCATGGCCAAATGGTGCCTGGCCCACCATCGCGAGAGCTTCCTCTACGAGCATTTCGAGGAGATCTGCGAGATCATGCGGGCCTACGACGTGTCGTTCAGCCTGGGCGACGGCCTGCGGCCCGGCTCGACGGCGGACGCCAACGACGAGGCCCAGTTCGCCGAGCTGCGGACGCTGGGCGAGCTCACCAAGGTGGCGTGGAAGCACGGCTGCCAGGTGATGATCGAGGGGCCGGGCCACGTGGCCATGCACAAGATCAAGGCCAACATGGAGGAGCAGCTCAAGCACTGCCACGAGGCGCCCTTCTACACGCTCGGCCCGCTGACCACCGACATCGCGCCGGGCTACGACCACATCACCAGCGCCATCGGAGCGGCGATGATCGGTTGGTACGGCACGGCCATGCTCTGCTACGTGACGCCCAAGGAGCACCTGGGCCTGCCGGACCGCGACGACGTGAAGACCGGCGTCATCACCTACAAGCTGGCGGCGCACGCCGCCGACCTCGCCAAGGGCCATCCGGGCGCCGCCATGTGGGACGACGCCGTCAGCCGGGCCCGCTTCGAGTTCCGCTGGGAGGACCAGTTCAACCTGGGCCTCGATCCCGAGACGGCGCGCGCCTTCCACGACGAGAGCCTGCCGAAGGAGGCGTTCAAGACCGCCCACTTCTGTTCCATGTGCGGCCCGAAGTTCTGCTCGATGAAGATCAGCCAGGACATCCGCGACGCCGCGCGGGCCCAGAACGATGTGGACGCCGGCATGGCCGAGATGTCGAAGAAGTTCCGCGAGGCCGGCGGCGAGATCCTCGTGCCGGTGGCGGCGGAGCCGGCGGAGTAGCGGCGGCTAGCCGGCGGCCTCCGTCGCGCGCACCCAGCGGAGCGCCGCCGCCGCGCTGTCGGCCGGTGTGGTGTTGAAGGCGATGGGCGCGCCCGGTGCGTGGCGGTGGACGGCGTTCACCACCTTCTCGAACAGCAGCAGGCTGGCGGCCGGCAGGCGGATCCCGGCGCCGATGACGACGCAGTCGTAGGTGCGGCCGGCGAGCTGGGCGGCGATCACCGCCTCGGCCGTCTCGCCGGTGTCGGTCAGGCAGAGGTCGGCGACGAAGCCCGCCTCGCCCAGCAGCTTCTGGGCCAGGGCGAGGCCGGCGCGGACCTTGCCGGCGTCCATGCCTGGCGGTAGCGCCGGGTCGGTGAAGTCCACGGTGTCGGGATCCTGCCCGACGATCAGCACCGCGCGCGGCATGGCGGCCTCCTCTTCGGAAGCTTTAGCTTAAGCCGAACGCCGTGACGCGAAAATGAAAAAGGCCCGCCGGAGCGGGCCCTCGTCGCGCGTGGGCGGGCGGGACCTCAGTCCTTCGCGTCGACCTTGACCTTCTGCGGCGCGGGCCAGACCCGCACGCAGACGGCGAGCGTCACCGAGCCGAGGACCGCGGCGGCCGCGCCGATCCATTGCGTCGGGCTCATGCCGAGGGCGGCATAGTGGCCGGCCATGCCGCCGGAGGCGAACACGAGGATGGCCGAACCCCACTCAGCCGCTTCCTTCGACGAGATGTTCATGGCGACGCCCCCAACTCCGGTGCGGGAAATGATGCAGGCCCGAGAGATAGCCGGCGGACGCTGCGGCGCACCATGCGGCACGGGGGCGCACGACCCTTAGCCAGGCAAGAACTTCGCCCGGTAGGCGGCGGGGATGCCCTCCCCTTCGTAGAGCGCGGCGATCAGGTATTGCGCCTGCCAGATGGCGAGCTCGCAGGCAAAGGCCAGCCGCAGCCGGGGCTCGGCGCCGTCCGGCTGGCCGGGGGCGGGATAGAGCAGGTGGGTGCCGACGCAGCTCGGGTGCGCCACCTCGCAGAGCGCGCCGTAGCTGGTCTCCACGAACTTGGGGTCGGCCAGGTCGAGCCCGCCGATCTCCTGCGCCTGCTCGGCGATCTCGGCGGCGGCCTCCGGCGGCTCGGCGGCCGCGGCGGCGCCGGCGTTGTCCAGCGCCTCGAGGTGGCGGAGCGCGTCGTTGACGTGGACGCCGGAGACCTCCTCGCCCATCCGCCCCTCGTAGAACTTGCGGAACCGGTCCTGCAGGTTCTCGAGCTTGCCGTGGGCGATCAGCCGCTGCATCTCGGCGACGTAGAAGCAGCCCATGGCGGTCGTCTCGATCAGGGCCCGGGCCAGCAGCACCGCGGGGGTGAGCCGGCCCATGTAAAGCATCGCCTTGGTGGACGAGGCCAGGTCGTCGGCCCGCTTCGCATAGGCGTAGAGCAGCTCCATCATGCGGAACAGCTCCGTGCCCTCGACATCGAAGTCGAAGGCCGGCGCCTTGCCGGCCCATTCCGAGAGCTCGACCTCCACCTGTCGGATGCGCTCCAGGACAAGCGGCGAGCGATCGTTCAGGTCGAGCGGCATCGGGCCTCCGGGCTGGCTGAGACGCCAAGCCCGCGAGGCGCGCGTTCGTTCCTTCGGCTCAGCCGCCGTCGGGCCGGTCGCACGTCACTGCATCTGGCCGCGGAAGGTCTCGCGGGCCTCCTGGCAGGCGGCCTCGCAGCGGCGGCAGGCCTCGCCGCAGATCCGGCAGTGCTCCATTCGGTCGGCGTGGCGCTCGCACTCCTCGGCGCACAGGCGGCAGGCCTCCTCGCAGGTGGCCAGCATGCTGGCGATCAGCGCCTCGTTGGAGCCCGAGCGGCGCGTGGCGATGGCGCCGGTGGCGGCGCAGACGTCCGCGCAGTCCAGGCAGGTGCGGATGCACTGAACCATGTGCTGGACCATCTCCTCGCCCAGGCAGGCGTCGGCGCAGGAGGTGCATGTCTGGGCGCAGTCGTAGCATTCCTCGATGCAGCGGATCAGGGCGTCGTTGGTGTTTCCGCGCACGTGCGGGTGCGTGGAGATCATCTCGTGCGCATGCATGGCCGAGGCTCCTGTGTCGGTTGGGGGACACAGGCCTCAACCCGGGCTGGCCGACGGCGTTCCGGACACCTCGCTCACGATTCCAGGAACAGGGCGGCCGCGCCGGACGCCCGGCGGCCGCAAGCTGGACCCTGGTTCATCGAACGGTCATCCGCGGCCTGTCATCACCGCGCCCGGACTGGCTGGAGAGGTCCACGAGGTCATTCGGCGGACGCTGGTCGCGCTGCCGGACGGCTGTCCCCGCGCCCCACTGCGGCCGCGCGAGGACACGGGGCGGTCCCTGGACCCGGGGGCCGCCCCACCTCCCGCGGATCAGAGCCGCGCGGCGCGGAAGGTGTCGCAGGCGGCCGGATCGCCGGACTGCACCCCCACCCGGAACCAGCGCATCCGCTGCTCGGACGAGCCATGGGTGAAGGCGTCGGGCATCACCCGGCCCTGGGACTTGCGCTGCAGGGTGTCGTCGCCCACCGCCGCGGCGGCGCGCAGGCCGTCCTCGATGTCGCGCGGGTCGAGCGCCACCTGGCCGTTGGAGACCTGGGCCGCGTGGGCCGCCCAGACCCCGGCGTAGCAGTCGGCCTGCAGCTCCAGCCGCACGGAGCCGCTCTCCTCTCCCTTGGACCCCAGCCGGCGCGACATCTCCGAGGCGCCGGTCAGGTTCTGCACGTGGTGGCCGATCTCGTGCGCGATGACGTAGGCGCGGGCCGCCTCGCCGCGGGCGCCGAGCTGCGTCTCCAGGTCCTGCCAGAAGGACAGGTCGAGATACACCTTGCGGTCCGGCGGGCAGTAGAACGGCCCCATGGCCGCCTGGCCGGTGCCGCAGCCGGTGCCGGTGGCGCGGTCGTAGATCACCACCGCCGCGGGCGGCTGGTACTGCTGGCCCTGCTGCCGGAAGACCTGGGTCCAGACGTCGTCGACGTTGGTGGCGACCACGTCCACGAAGCGGCCGGCCTCGTCGGCGGGCGTGCCCCGGACGCCTTCCTGCTGCTGGACCTGGGTCCCGCCGCCGCCCACCACGCTCATGGTGGTCTGGGGGTCGATGCCGAAGACGAAGTAGCCGATCAGCGCCAGGATCACCCCGCCCGCGCCGACGCCGCCCACCGCGCCGGCCGGGCCGAGCCCCCGACGATCCTCGATGTTGCCGCCGCCGCGACCGCCGGACCAGCGCATGGTGTTCTCCGCCTCAGATCAAAAGCCGAGGCCCATAACGCCGCTCCGGCGGCGGGGCTCCCGCCTCAGCGGCGCGGCCGGCTCGCCTCGCGCACCGCCGCGTTGGACGCCGCCAGCCGGTCGTCGGGCATGCTGGCCAGCCGTGAGGTGTCGATCACCGGCGGCGGGCGGTTGGGATCGGGCGGCAGGCTGGGCAGCGGCGGCAGGGTCCGCTGAGCCTGGATGTCGCGCAGCGCCTGCTCGGTGCGCACCCGCTGGTCCAGCGCCTGCAGCTCCAGCTCCTGGCTGAGCATCCGCTGGCGCTGGAGGTCCTGCTGCATCTGCAGCTCCTGCATCCGCAGGGCGTCGGGGCTCGGGACGAGCTGGGCCGCGACCGGCAGGGCGGCGGCGAGGACCACGGCGGCCGTGGCGGCGGCGGCAAGGGGCGCGCGCATGGGAAGGCTCCTTCCGCCCCTTCAGATGGGGGCTCGCCCTCAACGCGCTAGCGGCGCGTGACGGTGAACCGGGTGAGCTGTTCGCGCGGCAGGCCCCACTCCGGGCTGAGCTCGATGGCCTTCTGGTAGTCGAAGTAGGCGGACTTCGGATCGTCCAGCCCCTCGTGGGCGAGCGCGCGGTTGTAGTAGGCTTTGGCCGGCTCATCGACGCCGAGCTCGAGCCCGCGGTTCAGGTCCGCCAGGCTGTCGGCGTAGCGGCGCCCGCCGATGGCGGCGGCCCCGCGGTTCACATAGGCCTCGCCGAGGTCGGGCTGGATACGGATCGCCTGGTTGAAGTCGGCGATGGCGGTGTCCCAGCTCATCCGGCGCAGCTTCATCACGCCGCGGTTCACATAGGTGCCGGCCCGGTCGCGCGGGGAGAGCAGCTCGGTCTCCAGCGCCTGGCTGCACAGCTTCTCGAAGCGGAGATCCGCCTCCCCGTCGAGCGCGGCCTTGGAGCAGGCCTCGGCCATGCCGCCGCCGATCACCGTGACCGCCTCGCCCCGCGCCTCGCCGGCGAGGCCCACCGCCACCAGCGCGGCTGCGCCGGCCAGCACCCCGGTAAGACCCTTGTGCATGATGGGCTCCCATCCGTTCGGCCGCCGCGACGGAGGGCTCCGCCGCGTACCGGCGTTCGGCGGCAGAGTCCTCCCACCCGGCCCCGCTGTCAATCGCGGGCGCGGAACCGGCGCATCTCGCGGTGCAGGATGTAGACGCCGCTGGCCGCCACGATCAGCGCCCCGACGATGGTGGTGAGCCGCGGCAGCTCGCCCCACACCAGCAGGCCGATCACCGCCGCCCAGACGAGCTGGGTGTAGTCGAAGGGCGCCACCACGCCGACCGGCGCGACGCGGAGGGCCTCTGTGAGGAAGAGCTGCCCCACCCCGCCGATCAGCCCGGCGAGCACCAGGAAGCCGAGGGTGGCTGGGTCCGGCGTCACCCAGTGGAAGGCCGAGCCGACGAGGCCCAGCACCGTGCCGCCCAGCGTGAAGTAGAAGACGATGGTCGGCCCCCGCTCGGTGGCGGCGATCTGGCGGATCGCCACCATCGCCCCGGCCGCGCCCAGCGCGCTCAGCAGGCCGAAGGTCACCCCGGGCAGGTTGAAGTGTCCGGGCTGGGGCCTGGCCATGATCAGCACGCCCACGAAGCCCACCAGCACCGCCCCCCAGCGGTGGCGGCCCACCGGCTCGGCGAGGATCATGGCCGACAGCGCGGTCATGAACAGGGGCGAGGCGAACTGCAGCGCGGTGGCCTCGGTGAGCGGCAGATGCTGCACCGCCGAGAAGCCGCAGACCATCCCGGTCAGTCCGACCGCGGAGCGGACCAGGTGGCCCACCGGCCGCTTCGTCTTCAGCACCTCGAAGCCGGTGGTCCGCCAGATGTAGAGGCCAAGCGGCACGAAGGCGAAGGCGTTGCGGAAGAAGATGATCTCGAAGACCGGGATCCCGCGCGAGCCGGTCCATTTCACCAGGGCCGACAGGCAGGCCATGCAGGCCATGGCCAGCACGCGGTAGGCGACGCCGAGCGCCGCGTTCTGGGTCGCGGGGGAGGACACGGGGGGCGGTTTGCGGCGCGCCGGGCGGCGGGTCAACAGGTCAGGCGGACGACGAAGCGGCTCCTCGGGATGGCGGGCATCCGGCCGGGATCGATGGCGAGGTCCTGCGGCGGAACCTGGTAGTCCATGGCGACCAGCCGGCGGACGGCGCGGGCCATCAGCTCCACCGCCACGCCCTCGCCCGGGCAGCGGTGGCCGGACGCCACCTCGCCCGCGCCCTGGGGACAGAAGTTGTAGGCGTTGGCCTCCTCGCGCAGGAACCGCTCGGGATCGAACCGCTCCGGCTCGCGCCAGGCCCGGGGGTCGCGGTTGGTGCCGTGGGTGTCGAGCAGCACCCAGGCGCCGCGGCCGAAGCGGCGGCCCTGCCACTCGAACGGCTGCAGGGCCCGGCCGCCGACCATCGGGAAGAAGGGATAGAAGCGCCGCACCTCCTGGCAGAAGGCGGCGTAGCTCGCCCCGTCCGCCCCGCGCAGCCGCTCGCGCCACTCCGGGTGGGCGTGGAGCGCCATGGCGGAGAAGACGATGAACCGGTCCACCGCCACGGTGGGGCGCAGCAGGTTCAGGTACTCGACGGCCGCGGTGCGTTCGCTGAGCAGCTCGCCGGCCTCATCGCGGTGGAAGGCGACGGCCGCCAGCGGGGTGTCGGCGTGGGTCCCGGCGCGGGCGTCGGCGATCTGGCCGCGGGCCCAGCGCTCGGTGCGGCTGCGGCGCAGCAGGCCCGTCCAGTTGCGCGGGCCCACCGCGCCGGCCCCCTCGATCATCGCCTGGAACTCGCCGGCCCGGCGGTCGGCCTCGTCGTCGGCCAGCGGACTGCCGGCCCAGGCGCAGACGGCGCGGGTCAGCACCTGCCCCATCTCCGGATAGAGCACCGCCTCTCCGCGCTCGCGCCAGCGGGCGGCGCGGGCGTCCCACTCGGCGTCGAACCGCTCGCCGAGGCGCGCGACGGCCTCGGGGGAGAGCACCTGCAGGAACAGCCGCTTGCGCCAGCGGTGGGCCGACCCGTCCAGGCGCTGCACGCTGCCCAGGTCCTGCAGCGACAGGAGCGTGGTGGGCGGCAGCGCGCCTTTCCGCGTGAACCGGTCGGGCGCGTAGAAGAAGCGGGCCGCTTCCTCGCCCATGATGCAGAGCACGTCCTGCAGCATCAGGCGGGTGCGGAAGCTGTCGGAGCCGAGCGCCGCCTGCCGCCGGCCCATGAAGCCGTAGCCCTCGCGCAGGAGGGACATGGTGGCGTCGAAGGTTCGCTCGCGCGGAGGACCGGCCATCTCCCTTCCAATCCGCGAGCGGCGCCGTTGGTTCGCCGGGGTTCACTTTTGACGCCCCCGGGTGTCGGATCGCCCCGTCGGCCCGCGTCCTTGGGCGAGGACGCAGACGCAAGGAGGTTCACATGCCCTATGTCGACGGTTTCGTGCTGGCGGTGCCGAAGGACAAGCTGGACGCCTATCGCAAGCTCGCCGAGACGGCCGCGGAGGTGTGGAAGGACCACGGCGCGCTCTCCTACATGGAGTGCGTCGGCGACGACACGCCCTACGGCGAGCTCACCTCATTTCCGCGCGCCGTGCTGGCGCAGGATGACGAGGTGGTGGTGTTCTCCTGGATCACCTACGAGAGCCGCGAGGCGCGCGACGCCATCAACGCCAAGGTCATGCAGGACGAGCGACTGACCTGCGAGCAGGCGGGCGTGCCCTTCGACGGCAAGCGGATGATCTTCGGCGGCTTCCGGAGCTTCGTGGAAGCCTAGGCCACGGGCCGGCCGCCGGGCGTCTTCAGGCGCAGCAGGGAGACGTTCTGGCGGACCACGCCCAGCGGAGTGAGCGTGCTCACCGCGTCGCGGATCATTTTCAGATCCTCGACCGCGCCCTTCAGCGCTCCGACCTTGCGGGCCTTGGGCGTGTGGGAGACCTCGGGCCAGTCCACCACCGCTATGCGCAGCCGCTCGCGGATGATCAGGTCGTTCATATAGGCCTCGGCCCCCCAGGGCCGCAGACCTCGCATCTCGTCCAGCGCCTCGCGGAGCAGCCAGGCCGGCAGCACCCGCTCGCCGGAGACGAAATCGAGGCCGATCAGGCTGTAGAGCCAGAGGGTGTTGGCCCGCAGGCTGAGCGCGGCGTCGGCCTCGCCGGCGAGCACCGGGGCGACCAGGGCGTCGATGTGGCCCGCGTCGATGCCGGTGAGGTCGGCGTCCACCAGCAGCAGGTAGGCGCCGCGGGCCGCCGCCACCCCCTGCGCGAGGGCGTAGGCCTTGCCGCGGTTCTGCGGGTAGGAGATCAGCCGCACGCCCGGACAGGCCACGACCATGGCCGCGGTGGCGTCCTGCGAGCCGTCGTCGACGACGATCACCTCGTCCACCGCCGGGTGAGCGGCGAGCACGTCCAGCACCCCGGCGATCCGCTCGGCCTCGTTGTAGGCGCAGACCACCCCCGAGAGACGGAGGCGGGACGCGCCGCGGTCGATGTCGGACGACGGAGCGATGTCCATGGATGGCCGAGCCCTCGCGGGCCGAAGCCCCCGAGGGACTCAATCCACGGATGCGAACGCCGTTCCGCCGCCTGCGGAATGCTAAGCGTCAGCCCCCGCCGGTCCCGGCGCCGGATGCGGCGTCCGGGCCGTCGTCGACCTGGGCGCCGGCGCCGAACTCGCGTCCCGGCATGACGCTGTCGGCGTCGGGGTCGCCCTCGCGCGAGCCGCGGTCGCGCGGCGCGCCGTTCGGGGCGCCCTGGGCGCCGTGCTCGGCGTCGAACGCGCGATCCTCCGCAGGGCGTCCGTCGATCCGCTGCGACTGGTTGGGGGTGTCCGCCTGGCCCATCGGGTCCTCCTCTGGCTGAGTGAGGAGGACTCGCCGCCCCGCCCGGAGGTTCCGCCGCCTCGCGCGTTGACCGGCGCCCGGCCATCGCTAGATTGCCCGCCCGCCCTGTGCCCCAGTGGCGAAATGGTAGACGCGGCAGACTCAAAAGCCAGGAGCGTCTATCTTTCGCTGCAAAAACAGCAGCTTAATAGGCCTTCGGACTTACACATGTCCTGCACACCTGCTCAGCAGGAGCCGAAGACATGCCCGCCGAACGCCATACCCTTCTCGACGGCCGAGTTCACGTTTACAGGCGCGAAAACAGCCGCTTCTGGCAATGCGCCATCTACCTCAGCGGCCGGAACCATCGAGCGTCGACCCACCAGGACCGGCTCGACGCGGCGCTGACCGTCGCTCGTGAGTGGGCGCTCGACCGCATCGCCGAAGATCGGTTGGGCTCTCGCAGCCTTGGGCTCAACCGGGCGGTCGCGACCGTCCCGCCACTGCCCTCTTCCCCGACGGCCAAGACCTTCAAGCAGGCCGCGGAAGCGTTCATGGCTGAGTACCGCGTCCTGACCGCCGGTGAGCGGAATGCGCGCTACGTCGAGAACAAGGAACGGCACCTCAAGCTCTATCTTCTCCCGTTCTTCGGCAAACGCCCGGTCAGCGAGGTGACAGCGGGTCTGATCCAGCAATATCGCGTCGCGCGGCTCGGCAACGCGGGCGGCAAGCGCCCGGCGCGGAGCACCTTGCATCAGGAGACGGTCACGCTTCGCCAGGTGCTCAAGTCGGCGAACCGCCATGGATGGATCGCCGCCGTTCCAGACATGTCGGCGCCGTACAAGACGTCGGGGAAGATCTCGCACCGCGCGTGGTTCTCGCCTGAGGAGTACGAACGGCTACGCGCAGCGACCGAAGAACGCGCCCGCAGCCCGAAGCGCGACCGTTGGCGGAGTGAGTGCGAGCTCTTCCACGACTTCGTGGAGTTCATGGCGAACACTGGGCTCCGCCCCGACGAGGCCCAGCGCCTCGAATTCCGAGACGTGAAGGTCGTGACAGACGCCGCCACGCGGCAACGCATTCTGGAGATCGACGTCCGCGGCAAACGCGGTGTCGGCTTCTGCAAGAGCACGCCCGACGCGGTCGCCCCCTTCGAGCGGCTGCTGAAGCGGCGCGGCGTGTGCAAGCCGACAGCTCCCGTGTTCGGGAAGATCCAGCGGCAGCTCATGAACGCAGTGCTCGACGAGCTAGGGCTGAAGGAGGATCGCGACGGCAACCCGCGCACCGCCTACAGCCTGCGTCACACGTACATCTGCCTGCGCCTGCTCGAAGGCGCCGACATCTACCAGGTGGCCAAGAACTGCCGGACGAGCGTGGAGATGATCGAGAAATTCTACGCGTCCCACATCAAGACGCGCGTGGATGCAGCAGCGCTTAACGGCCGTTCCAAAACGCGGAAGGTCCCTTCCGCGGGAAAGGCGCTGGCGAACGCCTAGCGCCTTCTTGGCGAACGCCTCCTCGGAAGCTAGATAGGTCTCCGCCGCGGGCGTGGCGAAACTGGTAGACGCACGGCACTCAAAATGCCGCGACCTCGGTCATGTCGGTTCGATTCCGACCGCCCGCACCAAACAATCTCCGACAATGCCGGGCTGCTATCGGGACTCAGCCGACGCAGTCTGGGCACACGCCGTGGACTTCCAGAACGAGACGGTTGGGCTTGAAGCCTCGTGCAGAAGCGGCCGCGAATGCGGTCTGATCGATTTCGAGTTCACATTCCTGGGCCCTGCCGCAGCAGTCGCAGATCAGGAATTCGATCGCTGAGCGGCCGTGATGGCGGTCGCAGGCCACGAATGCATTCAAGCTCTCGATCCGGTGTGCGAGGCCGACGCGAACCAAGAACTCCAGAGCCCGGTAAACCGTCGGTGGCTTGGCTGCGTAGCTTGGCCTCGAGAGCGCCTGCAACAGCTCATAGGCGCCGATCGGCCTCTCCGCGCGAACCAACAAGTCGTAGATGCGTGCTCGCCCTGGAGTCCAGGTTTGGCCCACCCGAGCACAGTGGTCGGAGGCTTCGGCGAGCCGCCGTTCGACCGCATTGTCGGCAAGCTCGCCCTTCGTTCGGTGGCTACACGCCATGCCCGGCGGCTCGAACTGGTGGCCCATCAGCTCGCCGGCGCTGGAGAAACGTAGAGGATCTCGCCCGCCTCATCCTGCACGGTAGCGCGGAAGTAGACGCGCGCGCCCGGCCGAAGGCGTGCGATATCGCTTTGCCGGACACGAAAGTTCATCACCATGCTCGGCCAGTCGTTGCGGGATTGATGCGTGTGACGAAGCGAGACCGTCAACCTGCTCGGATCGATTGCGACCACCTCTCCAAGTCCTTCCTCGGTGCCGAACTGCGAGATCAGCGGGCGTACTGGTCGGCCGTGTTCCGGGTCCAACCGCTTGAGCCTCAAATGGCTCATCTCCTCTGGCGTCAGCTCCACGGTCGGCTCCCGCTCGCAGCCGATCAACAGGATGGCGAGCAGGAGCATCAGGGCGGCGCCAGCAAACGGCCTCACGGGAGCGCTCGGGAGGTCGAGTGATCCGTGACGCAAAGGGCGTGATCGGCCAAAGTTTCGATGACGCGGCAGTCGCCGGCGAGGCCACGGCAGCTGGTCGCAACCATGCGCTTCAACTCGGACCGCAACGCCTGCAACTGGGCAATCTTCGTCTCGATTGAGGTCAGCTGTTCTGCTGCGAGGGCGTTTGCGTCGTCACAGGCGTAATCCGGATGATCGGCTAGGTCGAGCAAGGTGCGGATCGCGTCGACGGAAAAGCCAAGCTGGCGCGCGTGCTTGATGAACGCCAACCGACGCACGGCCCGATCATCGTAAATGCGGCGATCGCTCTCGGTGCGGTCCGGTTTGAGCAGAAGCCCGATCTGCTCGTAGAAGCGGATCGTCGGGACCTTCACGTCGGTCGCCTTGGCGAGTTTGCCGATTGTGAGCGCTGGCATGCGGCCTCCTGTCGTGCCGTCAAAATAGGTGCTTGATCCTCTAGCCACTAGAGGGTGCAGGGTGGTTGCATGTCCAGTTGTTCAACCTCCGAGAGGCCGGCTGCCGCGGGATGTGGCTGCGGGAGCGCCGTCGCGTTCGACGGCGCGTCTCCGGCCTACAAGCGCGCCCTCACCGCCGTCATCGCTATCAACATCGTTGGCTTTGTCGTCGTCGCCATCGGCAGCTGGCTCGCCGACTCGGCTGCGCTGGCGGCCAACACACTCGACTTCGCAGCCGATGCGGCCACCTACGCCTTGAGCTTGTGGGTGATCGGCAAGAGCGTCCAGTTGCGTTCCGGCGCCGCATTCATCAAAAGCGCCAGCCTCGCCGTGATGGCGACCGGCATCCTCGGCCTGGCCATCTGGCGGGCGCTCACCGGGGCCTCGCCGGAGGGCGGCGCTATCTCCGGCCTGGGCCTGTTCGGCGCAGCCGCCAACCTCCTGGCGGCCCTGCTTCTGGTGCGCTTCCGCGAGGGCGACGCCAACGTCCGGTCCGTCTGGCTCTGCACGCGCAATGACCTCATCCAATGCCTTGCCGTGGCAGCCACCGGCGTGGCTGTCACTGTGGCAGGGTCGCGCTGGCCGGACGTGATCGTGGGCGTGCTGCTGGCAGCGGTCTTTTTCCGCTCCGCTTGGCAGATCACCGCTCAGGCCCGTGAAGAGCGTCGCGCGGCGAAAGCCGAACGTGATTTTGTAACGCATTCCCAGCGCTCGTCAGTCTCGATATAGGGACGGGCGATGGAATGGACCTCACCCTGGTGGCGGAAGGTCGGCATGGTGCTCGCTGCGCTCGTGCTGACCGTGCTCACGCTCGGGCCGGGTCTCGACGGCCTCATCTGCCGCGACGAAGGCAGCCTGAGCGCCGTTGCGGCTGAACTGCCTGTCGCCGCCGCCCCCGCCGACGATGCTGGTCCACCGCCTCTCGACGAGGGACGCGGCATCTGCATCCACGGACATTGCCATCACAGCGCGCCCTACGTACCGGCCACGCTAGCCGCCGGCGAGCTGTCCGCTCCGCTGCTGGCGGTTGCCCACCCGTTCGTGCGCAACCGGGTGCCGATCTCCGATCCCAAGTTCGGGCTGATCCGACCTCCCAGAGCCTGACGGCTCGCGCGCTGACGCGCTCATTCCGTCACGTTCAAGAGGGACACCATGAAACCCGACTTCCGCAGCTCGCCTTTGGCGGGACTGCTCTTGCTGGTCAGCCTCGGCGCAGCGGGCGCCGCTATGGCCGAACCTGCGCCGCCCTTCGCCGCACTGCTGGCCCAGGCGCAGGCCACCGCCCCCCGTCTCGCCGAGGCGCGCGCCAACATCGCTCGGGCCGAAGGGCTCGCAAGGCAGGCAGGCGCGATCCCCAACCCGAGCGTGGGACTCGAGATCGAAAACTTCTCCGGTTCCGGTCCCTTCCGCGGGACGAGCCTGTCGGAGACCACCGCGACGATCGGTCAGACTGTCGAGCTTGGCGGCAAGCGCTCGGCGCGGGTCGCGGCTGGGCGTGCGGAAGTCGAGGCGGCTCGCGCCCAGGCCCGCCGGATCGAAGCGGAATACGCCTTCGATTTGGCGGCCGCCTATGCTGATGCCGAGGCGGCCGAACGGAGACTGAAACTCGCCCATGACTCGCGAAGCCTCGCGGAAGAGGATGCGCGCATCGCCACAGCCCTGGTCGCGGCGGGACGGGAGGCCGACCTGCGGCGTCTCCAGGCTCAGGCGGCGGTGCAAGCCGCCCGTGCGGCGGTGGACGAAGCCCAGGCTGCGCGTGCGACTGCCTTCGGCAATCTGACAGCCCTCGCCGGGGCGTCGGCGCCAATCACCTCGATCCCGGTCAGCCTACTCGAGGCGAAAGCTCCACTCTTCTCCGGAGCCAATCCCGCAGCGAACGCGACGACGGCCTTCCTCGCTGCACAGGCTGAGCGAGAAGCGGCGGCGCGACGCCTTAGCGTTGAACGACGTCGAGCCATTCCGGATGTGACCCTCTCCGTCGGCCTGCGCCGTTTCCAAGAGGACGACGCCACCGCGCTCGTCGCGGGCGTCTCTGTGCCCCTGCCGCTGTTCGATCAGAACCGCGGCAATATCGCCGCCGCTCGGGCTGAACAGACAGCCGCCGAGGCCCGGCTGAACGCGGCCAGGCTCGACGCCGAAGCCGCCGTCCGCACCAGCACGGCGCGCATCTCAGCGGCCGAAACCCGGCTCGCGGCAGCCCGCGAGGGCGAGAGCACCGCCGAAGAAGCCTATCGTCTCGCCCGCATCGGGTACGAGGCCGGCAAACTCCCGCTCGCCGAACTGGTCGCCGCCCGCCGCGCCCTGACTGAAGCGCGCGCCCAAACCATTGCAGCCGCCGTCGAGCGGATCAGCGCCCAGGCCGCGCAAGCTCGGCTCAGCGGCGTCGCCACCCCCGGAGTACAATGATGACAATGAAGAGGGACAATGCGCGCCTATATGGCGCGGTCGCGGCCGCAGTGATGCTGGCCGGCGGGGGCGGGTTCGTCCTGTCGAACATGATGAGCAAGCCCGCGGCTCCCGCCGCTGGCGAGGAGCACGCGGAAGAAGGCGCGGAGGAAGAAGGCCACAGCGAAGAGGGCGCCGCAGCGCCCGAAGGAGTCGTTGCGCTCACGCCGACGCAGATCCGCGCTTCCGGAATTCAGCTGGTCGCGGTCACCCGTGGCAGCGGCGGCGAAGTCCGGCTTTCGGGGCGTGTCGAGCCGATGATCGATGCCCGGGCCAGCGTTGGAGCGGCTGTGGCCGGCCGCGTGGAACGGGTTCTCGTAGCCGCCGGGCAATCGGTCCGCGCCGGCCAGGGCCTTGCGGTCCTGGTAAGCGGCGAAGCCGCTACCTTCCGAGCCGACGCCGACGCTGCAGCCGCAGCGGCCGACGCCGCGCGACGCGCCTATCAACGTGACCAGAGCCTTGGCTCCCAGGGGATCGTTGCACGGCAAGAGGTCGAGACGTCGCGAGCTCAAGCGCTCAGCGCCGAGGCGGCGGCGCGGGCCGCCCGTGCGCGGGCGTCGGCGTCGGGGGGGCCGAACGCTGCGGGCCGGTTGACCGTCACCAGCCCGATTTCCGGCGTCGTCACCTCTGTCGCGATCGGGCCTGGCGGCTTCGTCACGCAGGGCGGCGTCGTCGCCGAAGTGACCAACCCCGACCGGGTCGAACTGGTCTTCAATGCACCGCCGAGTGTCGCCACCGGCGTTCGCGCAGGATCCCGGATTCGGGTCCAAGGGCCCACGGGCGAATTTGACGCCGTGATCGTCGGAGTTGCGACGGCTGCCGGCGAGCAGACGGGTGCGACGGTCATCCGCGCACGCGCGGCTGGAGGCGTGCTCCCCCCGGCAGGCTCGGCGGTGACGGGCGCGGTCATCACCGGCGCTGAGGCAGGCGGGCTGACAGTGCCAAGCGATGCCGTTCAGAGCATCGAGGGCTCGAGCGTCGTGTTCGTGGCGGTGAACGGAGGCTTCCGTGCCACACCGGTGCTGGTTGGGCGCCAAGCCGGCGGCCGCACCGAGATCCTCCGCGGGCTGGGCGGCGAGGAGCGGGTCGCCGCGGCCAACGCCTTCCTCCTGAAAGCCGAACTCGCCAAGGGCGAAGCCGAGCACGGACACTAGGACTTCCTATGTTTAAAGCCTTGATCGAAGCGTCCGTACGCTTCCGCTGGTTCGTGATCCTCGCTGTCGCCGTTGTGGCTGGCCTCGGGCTTTTCGAACTCACCCGGCTGCCGATCGATGCAGTCCCGGACATCACCAACCGTCAGGTCCAGATCACGACCGTCGCGCCTTCGCTCGCCCCCGAGCAGATCGAACGGCAGGTCACCTATCCGCTGGAGACCGCCCTTGCGGGGATCCCAGGGTTGACGAGCACCCGCTCACTCTCGCGCAACGGCTTCAGCCAGATCACCGCCGTCTTCACCGACCAGACTGATATCTATTTCGCTCGTCAGCAGGTCGCCGAGCGGATGAGAGAAGCACAGGAGAACCTGCCCGACGGTGTCGAGCCGGCGCTGTCCCCCGTGACCACCGGGCTCGGCGAAGTCCTGATGTGGACAGTCGACTACGCGGCCTTCGACCAGGCGAAGGCGCGGGCTGGGCGGCCGGGTTGGCAGCCGGATGGCGTCTACCTCACGCCCGAGGGAGAGCGGCTGGCGACTCCGCAGCAGAGGGCGACCTACCTGCGCACGGTGCAGGACTGGATCATCGCGCCGCAGATGCGCTCCACCCCGGGGCTGGCGGGCGTGGATACCGTCGGTGGTTATGTAAAGGAGTACGCAGTCCGCCCGGACGCCGCCCGACTGTCAGCCTACAAGCTCAGTCTGGGCGATCTTGTGCAGGCGCTCGAGCGCGCAAACACCCAGGCTGGCGCAGGCTTCGTTCAGCGGGCGGGCGAGGCCCTGGTCGTGCGGAGCGACGCCCTCGCCGGGTCCATTCAGGACCTGGCGCAGGCTCCGGTGGTGAACCGGGATGGTCTGGTCGTGAGGGTCGCAGACGTCGCGACCGTGGAGATCGGACAGGGCCTGCGGCTCGGCGCCGCCAGTCGCGACGGCCACGAGGCCGTTCTCGGCACCGCGCTGATGATCGCCGGGGGCAACAGTCGCACCGTCGCTCAAGCCGCGGCGGAACGGCTGGCAGAAGTGGATGATTCACTTCCGCCCGACGTGGTCGCGATTCCGGTGCTCAACCGAAGCGAGCTGGTCAACTCGACCATCAAGACCGTTGCGCGCAACCTGACCGAAGGCGCGCTTCTCGTCATCGTCATCCTCTTCCTGCTGCTCGGCAACATTCGCGCGGCGACGATCACGGCGCTGATGATCCCGCTCTCCTTCCTGTTCGCGGTGATCGGGATGAACCGGTTCGGGATCAGCGGAAACCTGATGAGCCTCGGTGCCCTCGACTTCGGATTGATGGTCGATGGCGGCGTCGTCGTGATCGAGAATACGCTGCTACTGCTCAGCCAGCGCCGTGCCGAGTTGGGTCGGGTGCTGACCCGACACGAGCGTCTCGGCGCGGCGGTTGAGGCCGCCCGGCAGATGGTCAAGCCCGCCGCCTTTGGTCAGCTCATCATCCTGCTCGTGTTCGCCCCGTTGCTCACCCTCGAAGGCGTCGAAGGCAAGACCTTCCAGCCCATGGGCGCGACGGTCATGCTTGCCCTGGTCGGCGCGTTCATCCTGTCCTTCACCTTCGTGCCTGCCATGGCCGCCTTGCTCGTGCGGGATCCTAAGTCGGTGCACTCGGGCCCAGACGGAAGGGTGGAGGAGCACGAGACTCGCATCCTTCGCTGGGCGCGCCAGCGCATCCAGCCGGCGATCGGAGCGGCGGTGTCGCGACCAAGGATGGTGCTCATGGCGGCGGGCATGGCGCTGCTCGTTGGCGTGATCTCGTTCTTCACACTCGGCCGCGAATTCATCCCGACCCTGGACGAAGGCGATATCGCGATGCAGGCCCTGCGTGTGCCGTCGGCCTCTCTGGAGCAATCCATCGCCATGCAGATGGCGCTTGAGCGCGCCATCAAGGCTCAGCCGGAAGTGGAGACCATGTTCTCCCGCACAGGCACCGCAGAAGCGGCGGTGGATCCCATGCCGCCCAACATCTCCGACAGCGTCATCGTACTGAAGGATCGCAAGGCCTGGCCGGACCCGAGACTTCAGAAAGAGGAACTGATCGAACGAATCGAGAAGGCGGCGGGCCAACAGATCGGCAATAATTTCGAGTTCAGCCAGCCGATCGAACTTCGCTTCAACGAATTGATCTCGGGTGTCCGCACGGACCTGGCTGTGATGGTCTATGGGGACGACTTCGGAACGTTGCAGCGAACAGCCGATCAGGTCGCCGCCGCCCTGCGGCAGACCCCCGGCGCGGCGGACGTGCGGGTCGAGCAGGCCTCCGGCCTGCCCACCCTGACCATCAAAGTCGATCGGTTCGCTGCGGCCAGTTACGGCCTTTCGGCGGCGGACGTGAGTGAGGCCGTCTCGGCGGGCATTGGGGGCGCTGAGGCGGGTCAGATCTTCGAGGGCGACCGCCGTTTCGATGTCGTCGTGCGCTTGCCGGAAGCGGCGCGCAACGATCCCGCCGCCCTTGCAGCTCTGCCAGTCGTGTCGACCTCCGGCGCCGTGGTGCCTCTGGCGTCCGTGGCTCGCATCGACACAGCAGAAGGCCCCAACCAGATCAGCCGGCAGAACGGGAGCCGGCGGATGGTGGTGCAGGCCAACGTTCGAGGCCGCGACCTCGGCGGATTTGTGAGCGACGCCCAGCAGCGCGTCGCGAAAGTCGCCCTGCCCACCGGGGTCTACCTCGACTGGGGCGGTCAGTTCGAGAACCTGCAGCGTGCCGAACAACGGCTAGGACTGGTGATCCCGGTGGTCTTCGTGCTCATCGGCATTCTGCTCTTCATGGCGCTTGGCTCGTTTGCGGAGGCGGCCCTCGTCTTCGCCTGCGTTCCCCTCGCCCTCGTCGGCGGCGCCGTCGCCTTGCTCCTGCGGGGCATGCCCTTCTCCGTCTCCGCGGCTGTGGGGTTCATCGCGGTGTCGGGCGTGGCGACACTGAACGGGCTCGTCCTGATGCAGGCGATCCGCGAGCGCCTGACAGCAGGGCTGCTCCCGAAGGATGCAGCCATCGAAGGTGCGTCTAGCCGGCTACGCGCTGTCCTGACGACCGCTCTTGTCGCCATTGTCGGCTTCATCCCCATGGCCATCGCACACGGCGCAGGCGCTGAGGTGCAAAAGCCTCTCGCCACAGTCGTCATCGGAGGTCTGCTCACAGCAACCGCTCTGACCCTGTTGGTGTTGCCGACGTTTGCCGCCCAGGCGGTCCGACATCGGAGCGCCGAAGGGATTGAGGACTGACACCATGAGCGGAATGGAACGAGGCCCGTTGAAGGTCCGGAGCGGCCGGGTGCGAGGCGCGCCACGGCCGGGCCCCCGGGCTGCCCAGCGGTTCTGCCGTGTAGCGACTCTCGCCACGGGCTTGATCGCTGCGGCGTCCGGCGCGGCCTTGGCCGAGCCGACCCCAGCCGTCGAGCTCGTCGAAGGAGGCCCGCTAAAGATCCTCACCGGCTATCTGCGGGTCGGCGAACATCCGGCCGTGGTCCGCGGCTTGGTGCGCCGCCGCCCAACGTCCAGGCTCCCCACTGGGGGCCACCTGGATGTCGCCGCCTTCGACCGGCAGGGCGGCCTGCTGGCGTTGAAGCACGTCCGATGGCGCGGCTCCCTCGTGGGCCGGCATCCGGCAGCAGCGGCCTATACCGCTCGCCTCGGAGTGCCCGCGGACCTCATCGGTCGCATCCGGGTCAACTACGCACCCGCGGGCGCGCACCCCATCGGCCCCGAGCAATGAGGGAGGTCTCCGAAGTCAACTGCCAAGGAGACATGGCCGCATTGAGCGACGTCGACCGTGCGCAACGGCGGACCTTGCTTTGGGTGTTCGTGCTCAACGCAGCGCTGTTCGTCAGCCTTGGCCTAGCCGGTCTGCTCGCCGACTCGAGCGCGCTGATCGCCAACGCCGTTGACAACGCATCAGACGCCGCCGTCTACGCGATCAGCTTCTTGGCCGTCGGCCGCGCCGCCGTCTGGAAACGCCGAGCGGCGGGGGTCTCCGGTATCATGCTGCTGATCTTCGCGGGCGGCGTGCTTCTGGACGTGATCCGCCGCTGGTGGCTCGGAACCGAGCCCGTCGGTTGGACCATGATGGCCCTGGCGCTCGTCGCTGCGGGCGTGAACCTCGTTTGCTTATTCCTCCTGCGCCGTGCGCAAAGCGACGACGTGAACATGCGCGCGGCAGAGACCTTCAGCCTCAATGACTTCGCGTCCAACGGCGGCATCCTCGTCGCCGGGGCCTTGATCATGTGGCTGAACCAGGCCTGGCCGGACTTGGTCGTGGGCGTGCTGGTGGCCCTGATCGCGGCGAAGGGCGGGCTGGAAATTCTACGGGACGCGGCCGAGAGCCGCGCAGAGCCCGCGACGGAAAGTTGAAAGGACGCGCTGTGGCTGAAGACAAGCTTCGTCTCGAGATCCCGGTCCTGCTGCCGGCCGCCGCGGAGGCTTGCGAGCGCTGTGTGCAGCAACTCGCGGAGGTCCTTGCCTCAAGGCCCGGGGTCGCCGAAGCGCATGTGCAGGGCCGCGAGGACGCGGTGCTCTGCGTGCACTTCGATCCAGCCCAAATCTCTGCGTCCCAGGTTCGCGCCCTGGCCGTGCAGCAGGGCGCCCGCCTCGCAAGCGCCTCCGGCCACGCCAACTTTCGCCTGAGCCAGCCGCTGCATGCCCGCGCCGCCCGGACCCTGGCGGACGACCTCCGAGGCCGTCCGGGGGTGCTCCACGCCGATGTGGGCGTGACCGGCGCGGTCCTGGTCGAGTTCGACCCCGCGAAGGTCGAGCCCGTCGCCCTGGAGGCCTACCTGCTGGAGCGCGCGGCCGCCCTTGGGCAGTCAAACGCGGAAGCCGCACGACGCAAGTCCTCCGCGAAGGAGGGCGAGCACGGGGGCCACGAGCACAAGCCGGGAGAGGGACGCGAGCACAAGCACGGTGGCCCGTTCGGCGAGCGGACGGAACTGGTCTTCGCCGGGCTGTCCGCCGTGGTGTTGCTGATCGGCTGGCTTGCGTCCTTCCGCCTTGAGGGCGCTATCCCGCTGGCCTTCTATCTCCTGGCGTACGGGTTCGGCGGCTACTTCACGCTGCGCGAAGCGCTCGAAAATCTCCGTAAGCGCCGCTTCGAGATCGACACGCTGATGCTGGTCGCCGCGGCGGGTGCGGCGGCGTTGGGCGAGTGGGCCGAAGGCGCCCTGCTGCTCGTGCTCTTCAGCCTAGGCCATGCACTGGAACACTACGCGATGGGGCGGGCTCGCAGGGCCATCGAGGCGCTGGCCGAACTGGCGCCGGAGCGCGCAAGCCGCAAGCGTGGCGACACCTTCGAAGATGTCCCCGTCGAGGCGCTCGAGATCGGCGACATCGTCATGGTTCGGCCCAACGAACGGCTGCCGGCCGACGGGGTCGTCGTCGTAGGCGAGAGTTCGGTCAATCAGGCCCCCGTCACCGGCGAGAGCATGCCGGTCGACAAGCGCGCGGCGGGCCACGACATCGCATTCGAAACGGCCGATGCCGCGCAAAAGGTGTTCGCGGGCACCATCAATGGGGTTGGAGCCCTGGAGGTGCGCGTGGCGCGCCTCTCCGGTGAGTCGACCCTAGCTCGTGTGGTCACCATGGTCGCCGAGGCCGAGGCGCAGCGCTCGCCCACCCAGCGCTTCACCGACAAGTTCGAACGGATCTTCGTCCCGGCCGTCCTCCTGGGTGTCTTCGCCCTGATGTTCGCCTGGGTCGTAGTCGATGAGCCGTTCAGCGTGAGCTTCTACCGGGCGATGGCGGTCCTGGTCGCCGCCAGCCCCTGCGCCTTGGCGATCTCCGTCCCGAGCGCCGTCCTCAGCGGCGTGGCTCGCGCAGGACGCGGCGGCGTCCTCGTGAAGGGGGGCGGGCCGCTGGAGAACCTTGGGAGGCTGCAGGCTCTGGCGTTCGACAAGACCGGCACCCTGACGGAGGGACGCCCCCGCGTCACCGACGTCGTGCCTGCCGTGGGGGTCGACGAAGCGCGGCTCCTTGAGACGGCGGCGGCGGTCGAGGGGCTGAGCGACCATCCGCTTGCGGCAGCGGTGGTCACGGCGGCCACTGAAAGGCTGCCTGGCCCGCCCGGACGCGCCGAAGCGGTGGAGAGCATCACCGGACAAGGTGTCCGCGGGCGCTTTGGCGGTGAAGACGTCTTCATCGGGAAGCTCAAGCTCTTCGAGACCGTTCCGGGGGCGCCCGTGCCCGAGCAGGTGCGCAGTGAAGTCGAGCGGCTCTCCAGCTCAGGGCGGACCGTCATGGTAGTTCGGAGCGGCGAGACCTACCTCGGCGTGATCGGCCTACAGGACACGCCGCGCGAGGGCGCCGCAGAGGTCATCGCCGCCCTCCGCCGGCTGGGCGTCAAGCGCATGATCATGCTGTCGGGCGACAATCAGGGCGTTGCTGACGCCATCGCCGCCAAGCTCGGTCTGACCGACGCCCGCGGCGGACTGATGCCGGAGGACAAGGTCGCCTTCATCAAGGCCCTTCGCGAGCAAGCAGGCGGCGTCGCGATGGTCGGGGACGGCGTCAACGATGCGCCGGCCATGGCGAACGCGACCGTGGGGATCGCGATGGGCGCAGCCGGATCCGACGTGGCGCTCGAGACCGCAGACGTCGCCCTAATGGCGGACGACCTGCGGCGACTGCCCTTCGCGGTCAGCCTAAGCCGTCAGACCAGCGCCATCATCAAGCAGAACCTGCTCGTGAGCCTTGGGATGGTCGCCTTCCTGATCCCGGCCACCATTTTCGGCCTAAAGATCGGCGCTGCCGTTGTTTTCCACGAAGGGTCGACGCTCCTCGTAGTGTTCAACGCCCTGCGCCTGCTGGGCCATCGGGACAAGCCCTGAAATTGCTGTGCTTCAGCAAGCACTGCTACAGTCCTGCCAGCGATTGCAGTGGCTCGCACGTCGCGACGTTGGGCTGCGCAGTCCCTTTGCGGCGGCGCTGGACCGAGCGCGCTTCCCTGAAGCTCTGTCAGCGGGCCGCCGGCGCAGGCCGATCCGCTCGCGCGCTCGAGCGGCGCCAGATCGGGCTTGATCCTCTAGCAGCTAGAGGTGGCAGGCTGAGCAGCAAAAGGAGCCTCGATGCACAGGACGCTTGGACTCACCCTTAGCCTCGGCGTGCTCGCGGCCGATCAGGCCACCAAGCTCATAGCGCGCGCCCACCTCACGGAGCCCGCGACCCTGGGGCCGTCTCTGAACCTGCAGCTCGGGTCCAATACCGGCGTCACGTTCGGACTCTTCGCCGGCTCAGGCGAACTTGGGCGCTGGCTGCTGGTCGCCGGCACGGCGGCAGTCGCGCTGTGGCTCATGGCATGGATGTGGCGCGAGCGCCGTCTCGCCGTGGCGGCGCCGCTCGCGCTGATTGTCGGTGGCGCCCTAGGGAACATCGTCGACCGGGTCCGCCTCGGCGCAGTGACCGACTTCATCGACGCCCACATCGGCGATTTCCATTGGCCGACCTTCAATCTCGCAGACACCGCGATCACCGTCGGTGTCGCATGGCTGCTGCTCACCTCGCTTGGCCGGCAGGCCTCCGCCACCGCCCCATCCAGTCCGCCAGCGAAAGGGCATCCATGACCGCCCGCCACCAGCCGCCGCATGACGCCACTCTAGCCCTAGTGACTGACCCCTATCGCTTCATCTCCAAACAGTGCGATCGGATCGGCGCAGACGGCTTCGAAACGCATGTCCTCTTCAAGGACACGATCTGCCTGAAAGGACCGGAAGCCGCGGCACTCTTCTACGACGTGGACCGGTTCAAGCGAGAAGGCGCCATGCCGTCGCCAATCCGCAAGACCCTGCTCGGCGATGGGGGCGTTCAGGGGCTCGACGGTGACGCACATCGCCGCCGCAAGCAGCTGTTCATGGACCTGATGGCGCCTGAGCGCATCAGGGTGCTTGGAGAGCTTTTCGAAGCGGAACTAATGCGTGCCGCGGCGGGCTGGGCCTCGGACGGCCGCGAGATCACCTTCTACGATGAACTGCATCCGATGCTCACGCGTGCGGTGTGCGCGTGGGCAGGCGTGCCGATCGAAGCGGCCGAGGTCCAGGGCCGCGCGCGAGAACTCCGAGCCCTGTTCGATGCGGCCGGCGCGCGCGGCCCTCGACACCTCTGGTCCCGCTACGCGCGCCGCAAGGTCGATCATTGGCTCTCGCGCGTCGTCGAGGCGATCCGGGACGGCGGGCAGACGCCGGATGAGGACACCGCCGCCTTCCGGATCGCGCATGCGCGGGAGCTCAACGGCGAGCTGCTCGCGGCGAACATCGCCGCCGTCGAGCTCGCCAACGTGCTGCGTCCCACCGTCGCGACCGCTGTCTACGTGGTCTTGCTCGCCCACGCCCTGCACACCCATCCGGAAGCGGCGCAGGTAGCGCGTGAGGGACCGGTGCAACGCAACGCCTTCATCCAGGAGGTGCGCCGCTTCTACCCGTTCTTCCCGTCGCTCATCGCGCGCGTGCGGCAGCCCTTCACCTGGCGCGGCCTCAGCTTCCCGGCGGACCGGCAGGTGATCCTGGACCTGTACGGCACCAACCACGATCCGTCCGCCTGGGCCGATCCGGACGCCTTTCGACCCGGACGGTTCGCCGCCCATCCGCCCGGTCCGTTCGATTTCGTGCCGCAGGGAGGCGGTGACCATCTGGCCGGCCACCGCTGCCCGGGCGAGTGGATCGTAGTTGAGATCATGGAGCGCGCCTTCGAGGTGCTGACCCGAAGGATTCGCTACGAGGTCCCCCAGCAGGACCTCGGGCTCGACTTCGGGCGATTGCCGGCCTTGCCGCGCAGCCGTTTCATCATGCGCGGCGTTGGCCTGAACTGATGGCGCCCGACGGCGCTCTGACCGCTCCATGGATCGGACTGTGGAATCGCTTATGAGTCGGCCTGCCGGGGGCAAGGATAAGCCGGGCTGGGCCGGTGCACTGGAGCTGGGGGCGACATGGGCAGTCTGGCGCGGCGCGGTGGGCGACGCCGCCGCCCACCGTCATTTCGCCGCACAGGCCGTCCTGAGCGGCGAGCCGCTCACGGTCCACGATGCCGAGGGACGCAGCGTCTCCGCTGACTGCGTCCTGATCGATCCCTTGGCGCCCCATCGCCTCGTGGCGTCGCCTTCGGCCGAGCTCATCTTCCTGGAGCCCTCGCGCTACGCGGCGGCGGAGCTGGAAGCCAAGCTGCGGCAAATCCGGCAAACGCGGTCTCTTGCCGTGTTGAGGGGCGCGCCGGGGGAAGAGTTTTGGGCGAGGTGGCTGTCGTCGCCCACGCCTGCGCCCCGGCCCCTGGATCCGCGCCTCCAGGCGGCGATGCTTGTGCTCGAGGAGGATCTATCGGAGGGGCCTACGCCCCTCAAGCGGGCGGCCGCCGTCGCGGGCTTGTCTCCTGAGCGCTTCCGCCACCTCTTCGCAGAGGAGGTCGGTTTGCCCTATCGGCGCTTCCTGCTCTGGCGGCGGCTTCGCCTGGCCGCCGAGCATCTCCTGGCTGGCCGTGACGCCACGGTCGCCGCGCATGCTGCGGGTTTCGCCGACGCCGCGCACCTCGCCCGCACCCTCAAGGCCACGTTCGGGGTAACCGCCAGCCAACTCCACCTCGCGACGCCCAGCGCCTAGGCCGGCGAGCGCCTGGTCTCAGCTGATTTTCCGAAACGGGGCCGCCAGCTGGGCGACATAGTCCGTCGGATAGTTCGGCTGATCGCCGATGCCGATGTCGTCGGAGCTGAGGCGCTTGCTGCGATCGTAGTACGCCGTGCGCAAAAGATAATCCCAGAGACAGGTGAACAGTCCAAAGTTCACGTCGCCGACGCCGGGCCACTTCTGGTGATGGAAGCGATGCACGGGCGCCCAGGCCATCACGTAGCGCAGCGGTCCGAGCCGCATGTCGACATTGGCATGCTGCAGCAGGAGCTGGATCGCGACCGCGAAACCGAGAAGGACGCCGATCTGGAGCGGCATGCCCATCAGGATCAGGGGCGCAGTCCCGGCGAGCGTCTCCACGGCTTGGTGCACAGGATGCTTCATGAGGCCGTTGAAGCCGTACATCCGCTTCACTGAGTGATGGACGGCGTGGAAGCGCCAGAGCCATTGGAACTTGTGGCTGAAGTAATGGCAAAGGGTGATCCCGAGGTCCGCCACGAGGATCGCAAGCACCAGCTGAGCCCAGATCGGCCAGGCGGCCGGCCAGAGGCCCGCGGCCGGCGACAGCAGGGTCAGCACAGGGATCAGTGCTGCGCCGGCGTAGACGCTGGCTTCGTTGACCAGCGCGTGCAGGACATCGCGGCGGCTATCCCCGCGCGGTCTGTTCCAGATCGGTTCGTAGGGAATGACCCGCTCCACGAGGAACGAAACCGCGATAGCGGCGCCGAGCAGCGGAGCAAGCCAGGCCAAGGACCGACCGCTCGCGACGAGCCCCAGCCCCGCGCCGATGAACCCGAACATGAACCCCGGGGCATAGGCCACCCTCAAAACCCAAAGCATGAAAGCTCCCTCGCTTGCGGGCGAAAGCTAGGCGACCTTGCAAGCCCGGGCTTGAACAAGGCGGCTGCGCCAGCCGGCCTCCCAACAGCCGCTCCGTTCAAGCCAAGGATCTGAGGCGACGTCCCTCTGGGCAGCCCACGCCGCAACCGCTCCCGCCCCTCGCGGCTTTGCTCCGGGTGACAGCGGAGGTGAGCACCCGTGACCTCGAACTTCTATGCCATTCACACGCAAGGCTTGGTGCGTGTGGCCGTCTGCACGCCGCGCGTAGCGGTCGGCGACCCCGGCTTCAACGCCGACGAAACCTTAGCCCTTGCGAAAGATGGCCATGCCCGCGCCGTCGACCTCATGCTCTTCCCGGAGCTGGGACTGTCGGCCTACGCCATCGACGATCTGTTGCTGCAGGACACCCTGGTGCGCCGCGTGGAGCTCGAGCTCGCACGTTTGGTCGAGGCGAGCACCGCGCTGTCCCCGGTGCTGATCGTCGGCGCCCCCGTCGCCCACAATGGCCGGCTCTACAACTGCGCGATCGCAATTTCTCGCGGGCGGATTTTGGGCGTCGTGCCGAAGAGCTTCCTGCCGAACTATAGGGAGTATTACGAAAACCGTTGGTTTGCTCCCGGCGCAGGCGTTGTCGGGCTGCACACGCAGATCGCCGGCCAATCCGTTCCATTCGGGACGGACCTTCTCTTCACGGCGGCCGATCTGCCGGACTTCGTCTTCCACATGGAGATGTGTGAGGACTTCTGGGCCGCGACGCCGCCGTCCACCCAGGCCGCGCTCGCGGGCGCGCTGATCCTCTGCAATCTGTCCGCCTCCAACATCGTGGTCGGCAAAGCCGACGACCGAGCATTGCTTTGTGCGTCCCAGTCGCTGCGCTGCCAGGCGGCCTATCTCTATTCGGCGGCCGGACCGGGCGAGAGCACAACGGACCTCGCCTGGGACGGTCAGGCGACCATCCACGAGCTTGGCGTGCTGCTCGCCCAGACGGATCGCTTCCCCGCCAAGGCGCAGATGGCCGTGGCCGACGTCGACGTGGAACGCCTGCGCCTTGAGCGCATGCGCACACCTACCTTCAACAACGCCGCCGTGGCGTCAGGGCGTCCTGAGACCTGCTTCCGCCGGGTGGAATTCCACCACAAGCCTAGTTTCCAGGACGTCGGTCTGCTACGCGCGATTGACCGGTTCCCGTTTGTACCGGACGACCTCGCGCGCCTCGACAAGGATTGCTACGAGGCCTTCAACATCCAGGTCCAGGGACTCGCCAAACGCCTCGACGCCACCAAGTCCAGGCACATTGTGGTCGGCGTGTCCGGCGGCCTGGACTCCACCCACGCTCTCATTGTCGCGGCCAAGGCCTTCGACGCGCTCGGCAAGCCCCGCTCGGACATCCTCGGCTTCACCATGCCGGGCTTCGCAACCAGCGAGGGCACGAAGTCGAACGCTTGGCGACTGATGCGGGCGCTCGGCGTCACCGGGGAAGAGATCGACATCAAGCCGGCCGCACGCCAGCTTCTCACCGACCTCGGTCACCCCTTCGCCGTGGGTGAACCGGTGTACGACGTGACCTTTGAAAACGTTCAGGCTGGGCTGCGGACGGATTACCTGTTCCGGCTCGCCAACCAGCGCGGCGGCTTCGTGCTCGGGACGGGCGACCTGTCGGAGCTGGCGCTCGGCTGGTGCACCTACGGCGTGGGTGACCAGATGAGCCACTACAACGTCAATGGCTCGGTGGCGAAGACGCTGATCCAGCACCTGATCCGCTGGGTCGCGACCACAGGCCAGTTCGACGCCGACGCCTCCCAGACGCTGCTTTCGGTGCTGAGCACGGAGATCTCGCCGGAGTTGGTGCCGGCCGACGCCTCGGGGGCGATCCAGAGCACCCAGGCCAAGGTCGGGCCCTACGAGCTGCAGGACTTCAACCTCTACTACATTACCCGCTACGGCCTGCGGCCGTCGAAAGTCGCCTTCCTCGCTTGGCACGCCTGGAAGGACCGCGATGCTGGGCATTGGCCGGCGCATTTCCCCGCCGAGGCGCGCAACGCTTACGACTTGGCGGCCATAAAGCACTGGCTAGGCGTGTTCCTGTTCCGCTTCTTCGAGATCAGCCAGTTTAAGCGCTCAGCGATGCCGAACGGCCCCAAGGTGATCTCGGGCGGCAACCTCTCCCCGCGCGGCGACTGGCGCGCCCCGTCGGACGGCTCCGCCCGTATCTGGCTCGATGAACTCCAGGCGAATGTGCCCTAGACCCGCGCCTCGGCCTGGGCGCGCCGGCCCGCTGCCCAGAACCCGACCACCACGACGGTCAGCGTGAGCAGCTGAGCTAGGAGCCCTTCCCAGGTCGGGAACACGCCGAGCACCTCAATTCGGGGCAGCGCCGCCAGGGGCCGGACATCGAGCATCCCCGCTTCCTGCAGACCCGCCACGCCTTTCCCGGCGAGCACCACGGCCAATACGGCGATGAGGATCGAGCTGTAGGAGAAGAACTGCGCGATGGGCAGGCGCTTGCTGTAGCTCAGCAGCGCCCAGGCGATCACCGCCAGGCAGATGACCGCCAAGCCGGCGCCGGACACCATCGCGAGCTGCCCCCCCTGACTCCAGAGGGCGGCGTAGAACAGGATGGTCTCGAACACTTCCCGGTAGACGACGACGAAGGCCAACAGGAACAGGAACCAGGCCGACCGCTTTGACAGCGCCGCCGACAGCTTGTCGCGAATATACGCCTGCCACGCGCCCGCCTGGGCCTTCCCATGCATCCACACCCCCACCGAGATCAGCACGACTGCGGAGACCAAGGACCCGAACCCTTCGGTCAGTTCGCGGCTCGCTCCGCTGATGGAGATGAGGTAGGTCGCCGCCGCCCAGGTCAGCCCCCCCGCCAGAAGGGCGGCGATCCAGCCGCCGTGGACGTAGGGCAGTACGTCGTGGCGTTCGGCCTTCCGTAGGAAGGCGATCATCGCGATCACAATCAGAAGCGCCTCGACTCCCTCCCGCAGCAGAATGGTGAAGGCGCCGAGGAAGCTTGAGGCGGCGCTGGCCTGCTCCGGCGCGAGCGCCCGCGCAGCTTCATCGAACAACCCATCCAGCCCTCGGACCTGCGCGGCCACTTCGGCCGACGGCGCGCCGCGGGCAAGGCTGGCCCGGAGCTCGCCCATGGACGCCTCGACCTTCGCCATCAGGGCGCCGTCTCGCGCGCGCAGCAGAGGTTCGACAGGCTCGAACCCGTCAAGATACGCCGACAGCGCGAGCTCCTCAGCCCGCTTGCGATCGCCCGCCTCGTAGGCGTTCAGGCTTTCCGCGAGTTTGCGGCGGGCGACGTCCAGCCCGCCATCCGACCTCGACGCTACAGCCTCCGGATGGCGGCGCAGATAAGCCATGATTAGGGTGGCCTGCGGCTCGCCTAGGCGGGCCGCCAGAGCTGCGGGGGTCGTTTGGGTCAGGACCTGTAGGTCGGGGACGACGGCGTGCAGCTGCGACCCCGCGCGCCACGCCTGCTCGCCGGCGCGCTCGGCCTCTCGGGAATAGGCGAAGGTCCCAACATAGTACGCCAGCGCCCAGCGATCGTCGGACGACAGGTGGGCGAAGCTGGGCATGGCCGTGCCGTCGAGCCCCTGGCCAATCACCTGATACAGACCGAAGAGGCTCCGCTCGTTGGCGCGCGCCACGTCGGTGAAGGCGATCGGCGGCGGGTCCAGCCCTTTGGCGTTGGGGCCGTCCCCCCTGCCGACGGCGCCGTGGCAGGACGCGCACTGCTCGGCGTAAAGGGCCGCACCCCGGATCAGGTTTGGGGCCTGCTGCGGCGCGAGCGGCACGGGGTACGCTTTTAGCAAATCGGCCGCGAGGGTTCGGGCCCGGCGCGCCACGTCGGCAGGCTCGGCACGATGATCCACGGATCCGACGAGTGCGTTCGCCTCTGCAAGGAGCTGCGGTTTGGCGGAACTCGCCGGCAGGGCGGCGATGCGGCTGCGCACCGACGCGGAGAATTCCCGCATCTCCGCATACTCGGCCTCGCTTACGATCCGGCCGTCGGTGACAGCGCCGGGGTAATCCACCGCAATATAGTCCAGCAGGCGCCAGGCGACGGCGGCGGAGGGCGGCGCGTCCTGGGCAACGGCGGTGGCGGGAAGTTGGGCGGCCACGAGAAGGGCGACCGCAAGGAAGAGGCGTGCGAGCGCCGGCATCGAAGCGTCCTGAGTGCGACTGCGAATACGTCTTAACAGCACGATACATGCTCAAGTCGCTAGAGGATCAAGAGCCGGCTTGGCGAGGCTCCGGAGAGCCGCCGCAACGGCTTGATCCTCAAGCCGCTAGAGCAATTAGAGTGGCCACATCGGGAGAAAACACATGTCGAACACGACAGCCGCCGCAGAGTCACTCCGGTACCGTGTGACCGGCATGGATTGCTCCAGCTGCGCGGAAAAGATCCAGTCGGCGGTGGCCAAGCTGCCTGGTGTCCAGGAAGCGCGTGTCTCCATCGCGTCTTCGATGATGACGTTGAAGGTCGACGATGCCGCGAAGCTTGTGCCGACCGTAGAGGCCACGGTCACCGACCTTGGCTATTATCTCGACCGCGATGAGCCTTCGGCGACGGCGGATGACGATGAGCTCCCGAAGAACCTCAGCCATATCACGCCCGCCTACCGGCGGGCGCTCTGGATCGTGGTGCTGATCAATGCCGGCTACGGCCTGGTGGAGATCGTCGCCGGCTTCGTCGCCGGCTCGCAGGCGCTGAAGGCGGACGCCCTCGACTTCATGGGCGACGGGCTCATCACGTTCCTGGGCCTGCTGGCGATCGGCTGGTCCCTCGTCTGGCGCGCGCGCTCGGCGCTCATCCAAGGCTTGTTCCTGGCGGCGCTCGGCGTCGGGGTGCTTCTGAACACGGCCTATCGCGTGCTGGTGCTGAATCAGCCCGAGGCCGAGCTCATGGGCGTATTCGGGGCGATCGCGCTGGTGGCGAACGTTGCGGCGGCGCTCATCCTGATCCCCCACCGTGCCGGCGACGCCAATGTCCGCGCCGTCTGGCTCTTCTCTCGTAACGACGCCCTGGGGAACCTCGCCGTGGTGATCGCCGCAGGCCTGGTGTTCTGGACCAAGACCGCTTGGCCTGATCTCGTCGTGGCCGTGATCATCTCGGGGCTCTTCCTCCAATCTGCGTGGTCGATCATTCGCGATGCCAGGGCCGATTTGAGGGAGGCGCGGTCGCTGAGCGCGGCTTGATCACCGCATGAGACGGTTTCCGCCTCCGCCGCCGCGCCTCACGCCTGCGGGGCCACCTCAGGCGATGGCCGACCTGCAGCAGGCGGTGGCGCACGTGAACGCAGGCCGATGGCCTGAGGCAGAGAAGCACGCCCGAAAGGTTCTCGCGGCAAGGCCCTCGGATCCCTCAGCGCTAAACGTCCTGGGCACGATCGCCTTGAACAGCGGGCGGTCAGACGACGCGATCGCATGGTTTGAAAAGGCGGCCAGTGGGCAGCCGAAGAACCCGTTCATTCAGTTCAATCTCGGTGAAGCCCATCGACGGCTCCAGGCTTACGAGATCGCGGCGACGTTCTTCCAACGGGCCGCAGCTCTCAAGCCAGACTTCGCAGAGGCGTTTGCTGCGGCCGGCGACGCTTATCGTCTGATCGGACGACGGTCCGACGCGGAGCGTTGCTACCGCTCTGCACTGAAACGAGCGCCCGCACTGCCGACCGCCCTCAATGGGCTAGGTCTCTTGTGCCTGCAGAGCGGCGACGCCGCGGGAGCTGCGGAAGGCTTCGATAGGGGTAGAAAGGCGACGCCGGCGGGGCACCCCCTGCGTGCGATTTTGCTGGCGAACCTCGGCCTCGCGCGCCTGCAACTCGGTCACGGCATGGAAGGGCTGGCGTTGCTCGCCCAGGCCGTGGAGGCCGCGCCCGGCGACGCCGAGGCCTGGCGGCGCCTTGCTGGCGCACTCCGCCACACTCGGTTAGCGCCCCCGACGCCGGCATTCAGAGAGATCTTGCTGCAGCTGTTCGACCGGCCGGACGTCAACCCCCGCAATCTGGCGACTGCCGCCATAGCAGTGTTGCGGCAGCAGCCAGAGATTGATCGTCTCCTCGAAAGTATCGCCGGGGCGCCCGGTCAGCTCGCAGAGACATTGGAGCGCGAGGCGACGACAGCCTCCCAGCTGATCCAGGATCACCTATTCCAAACCTTGCTGGCCACCGCCCCCGTGCCCGACGTGGCCATCGAACTCGTGCTCGTCCAACTGCGCGCCGATCTCCTGAGGCTCACGGAGGGGGCGGCCGAACCCCTTGAGGAAGAGCTCAGCATTGCGATCGGTCTCGCCCGGCAGGCGTTCCTCAACGAGTACGTCCTATTCGCCGCGCCGGCCGAGCAGACTCGCGTGGCCAGCCTGATCACGGACCTCGACCGCGAGGACCTCGGACAGCGGGCGGGCGATCTCACCAAGATCGCGATCGTCGCCGCCTATCGTCCGCTCGCCGCAACCCCGCTCGCTGCGCGGCTCCGGGGCGCCGCCCTGCCGGTTCTCGCCGACCTCCTTCGCGAGCAGCTCAGTGAGCCGGACGAGGAAGCCGAGCTGCGCGCCCGACTGCCCGTCCTCAAGCCTCCCACAGACGCCGTCTCGCGGGCCGTCCAGCAACAGTACGAGCAGAACCCTTACCCGCGCTGGACGCGCTGCAGCCTCGGCGAGCCGCTGCCCTTCCGAAGGGCTGTCCAGAACGCCCTGCCTGACCTGCCGGCTGGCGACATCCCCGATCTCGCCCGCCCCCGGGTGTTGATCGCCGGCTGCGGCACCGGGCTGGAGACCATGCGGGTCGCGACGACCTATCGCGGGGCCTCCATCCTGGCGATTGACCTCAGCGCCGCCAGTCTCGGCTACGCCATGCGCAAGGCTCGGGAGTACAGGCTCACGGATGTGGAACACCTGCAGGCGGACATCCTGGACCTAGCCGCCTTGGAGGAACGTTTTGACCTCATCGACAGCTTCGGCGTGCTCCATCACATGGAGGATCCGGCGCAGGGGCTGCGTAATCTTGCCGGGCTGCTGAGCTCATCTGGGCTCCTCTTCGTCGGCCTCTACAGCGAAATCGGTCGACGTGCGGTCGTCGAAGCGCGCGCCCACATTGCGCGCGCCGGATATCGCGACGACGCGGATGGCATCCGGGCGCTCCGCCGTTCCCTGATGCTCGATGGTGCGCCACCCGCGCTGCAGGCCGTAATGAGCCCCGCGTCGGACTTCTGGACCCTTTCGGACTGTCGTGACCTCCTGTTCCACGTGAACGAGCAGCGTTTCACCCTGCCTCAGATCGGGGCGACGTTCGAGGTGGCGGGTCTTGAGTTCCTCGGCGTCCAGTTCGGCCATACCGCCGACCGGACGCGATATTTGGCGCAGAACCGCCGCTCGGGCGCCTTGCGCGATCTTCGCGCCTTGCATCGCCATGAGCTCGACCACCCCGAGATCTTCGGGGACACCTATCGGCTTTGGGCCCGCGCGAAGAGGTCACCGCAATGACCAAGCCGCCCACGCCGCCAAGGGTTGATCTCCCGAAGGAACAGCGCACCGTTAAACTTGGAGCGCTCCTAGCCGTCGCCGTCTGCGGATCAACCCTGGCGCTCGCCTGCCTGGCGCTCCCCCGACTCCTCGCTTTTCCGCAGGACCTCGCCGAGCGCCTCGCGTTTGCGCTGAGAGCCGACCTGCTGATCGCGCTGTGGGTCGTTCTGGCCGTGCGGATGGTGGCGAAGGTGCGGTTCACCTCCGCCGAGGACAACGCCGGTTCCGCGTACAGCCGGCCGAGCGCCCGCCTCGCCGTCCCAGCAGCCTTTCTGCAGAACACCCTAGAGCAAGCCTTCATTGCGGTGGTTGGCCATCTGGCGCTCGCCACAACCTCCGGCGAGGCGCCGCTCGCCTATATTGCGTGCGCCGTAGCGCTCTTCTGCCTCGGCCGCCTGACCTTCTTGCGCGGCTACCCGCAAGGCGCCGGTGGACGCGCCTTTGGCGTCGCCACGACCGCAATTCCGAGCGTGGGGGCCTATGCCTGGACCCTGATCGAGATTGCCCGAGACCTGTTGTGACGGCGCAATCCGCGAACCAAGGCAGACCCTGGGCCATCGCAGCCGCAGATCGGGATGGCTCACTCCCAGGTGCGCTGAGCGCGAGCCCTCCCCCGTGGTCCGACAGCGCGGCGCCTACTGCTTCTGGATCGCGGTGACTTCGCCGCCGCCGTTCTCGAGCTTCAAGTCGAAGGCGACCTTGTCGCCGGCCTTGAGCCCTTGAGTGAGGGCGGGGGCGGCCTTGAAGGCCATGGTCATGGCCGGCCAGTTGGCCTCCGGGATCGGCCCGTGGTCGATGGTGATAGCGCCGCCCGCCGCATCCACGGCGGTGACAGTGCCGGTCGCCTTGGCGGTCTTGGCCGGCTCGGCCGAAGCCATGTTCATGCCGGACATGCTGTCGGTGGCGGCGGGCGCCGCGGCAGGTTCGGCGGGGGGTGTCGGGGCCTCCGCCTGCGTCTCGGTCTTCTGGCCGCAGGCGGCCAGAGCGAGGACGGCGCTGACGACGCCGGCGATGAGATAAGCGCGCTTCATGGGTAGTCTCCTTTAGGGGTTGAAGCTGAGGGATCCGTGCGCCGTCGCCGCAGCAGGAGGTACCCTGCCGGGATGACGAGCATGGAGAGTAAGGGGGCGGTGAGCATGCCGCCGATCATGGGCGCGGCGATCCGGCTCATGACCTCCGAACCGGCGCCATGGCCGATCAGGATGGGGAAGAGGCCCGCCAGGATGACGGCTACGGTCATCGCCTTTGGCCGCACCCGAAGCAGCGCGCCTTCGCGCACCGCCTCGGCGACTTGGCTGGGCCTGGGATCGGGACCGCGTTCCTGAAGGGCGTGTTTCAGGTAGATCAGCATCACCACCCCGAACTCGGCGGAGACGCCGGCCAGGGCGATGAAGCCCACCCCCGTCGCCACCGACTGGTGATAGCCGAGCAGATAAAGCGCCCAGATCCCGCCGGTCAGCGCGAACGGCAGGGTGGCCATGATCAGCGCCGCTTCGTCCAAGCGGCCGAAGGTCACGTAGAGCAGCAGGAAGATGATCGCCAATGTCGCCGGCACGACGATCTTCAGCCGATCGGCCGCCCGCTGCAGGTACTCGAACTGGCCCGAGTAGGCGACGCTGACCCCCGGCGTGAGCTTCACGTCACGGGCGACCGCCCTCTGCAGGTCGCCGACCACCGAGGCGAGGTCGCGTCCACGCACGTCCACATAGACCCAGGTTGAGGGGCGGCCGTTCTCCGTCTTCAGCATCGGCGGGCCGTCGGCGATCTGCACACGGGCGACGGTTCCGAGCGTGATCTGCTGCCCGGCCGGCGTGACGATCGGCAGCGAACGTAGGCCTTCCAGGCTGTCACGCAGCTCGCGCGGGTAGCGCACGCTGATCGGATAGCGGGCGAGGCCTTCCACCGTCTCGCCGACGGTCTCGCCGCCGATCGCGCCAGACACGATGGCCTGCACGTCGCTGATGTTGAGCCCGAAGCGCGCGGCGGCGGCGCGGTCGATGTCGACATCGACGTAGCGTCCGCCGGTCAAGCGCTCGGCGAGGGCGGAGCTCACCCCCGGCACGGTCTTGGCGACCGCTTCGATGCGCCCAGCGATGCGGTCGAGTTCGGCGAGGTTTGGCCCGGAGACCTTCACCCCGATCGGGCTCTTCACCCCGGTCGCCAGCATGTCGATGCGGTTGCGGATCGGCGGCACCCAGACATTGGCGAGGCCGGGGACTCTCACGGTCTGGTCGAGTTCCTCCACCAGCTTCTCAGGCGTCATGCCCGGCCGCCATTGGTTGCGCGGCTTGAACTGGATGGTGGTCTCGAACATCTCCAACGGAGCGGGATCGGTCGCGGTCTCCGCCCGTCCAGCCTTGCCGAACACGGTCTTCACCTCAGGGACCGTGAGGATCAGCCGGTCCGTCTGTTGCAGCAGCTCGGCGGCCTTGGCGGCGGAAATGCCGGGGAGAGCTGATGGCATGTAGAGCAGGTCGCCCTCGTCCATCGACGGCAGAAACTCGCCGCCCAGGCGGCTGAGCGGCCAGGCCGTCGTGGTGAAGGCCAAGGCCGCCAGCAACAGCGTGGTCTTGGGTCGCCCCAGGACCCAGTCGAGCGCTGGCCGGTATGCCCGGGTCAGCGCCCGGTTGAGCGGATTGTCCTGCTCGGCGGGAATGCGACCGCGGATCAGGTAGCCCATCAGCACCGGCACGAGGGTCACCGACAGGATCGCGGCGGCCGCCATGGCGTAGGTCTTCGTGAAAGCCAGCGGCGCGAACAGCCGGCCCTCCTGCGCCTGAAGTGTGAACACAGGCACGAAGGACAGGGTGATGATCACCAGGCTGAAGAACAGGGCCGGCCCGACCTCTGCGGCTGCCTCGGTCACCACCTCCCAACGGTCCTTGCCGCGGAGCGTCTGGCCGGGATGGTCATGCGTCCACCGCTCGAGGTGCTTGTGCGCGTTCTCGATCATCACCACGGCGGCGTCGACCATGGCGCCGATAGCGATGGCGATGCCGCCCAGCGACATGATGTTGGCGTTCACGCCCTGGCCGCGCATCACCAGGAACGCCGCCAGCACGCCGAGCGGCAGGGTGAGGATCGCCACCAGCGCCGAGCGCGCGTGCCAGAGGAAGAGGCCGCAGACGATCGCGACGACGATGAACTCCTCGACCAGCTTCTGCGTCAGGTTGGCGATGGCGCGGTCGATCAGCTGCGACCGGTCGTAGGTCGTCACGACCTCGACGCCGGCCGGAAGGCTGCCCTTCAGCTCGGCCAGCTTCGACTTCACCGCCCCGATGGTCTCGCGGGCGTTCTTTCCAGAGCGCAGGATCACCACGCCGCCGGCCACCTCGCCTTGGCCATCCAACTCGGCGATGCCGCGCCGCATCTCCGGTCCCACCTGCACGGTGGCGACGTCCCCGAGGCGCACCGGTACGCCGCCCGGCGCTGCGCGCAGAGGCACTGCGCGGAAGTCGTCGAGGCTCGCCAGGTAGCCGCCTGAGCGGACCATGTATTCGGCCTCGCCGAGTTCGAGGACCGAACCACCGGCTTCTTGGTTGGCGTTACGTAGCGCATCGACCACCTCAGCGTGGGTGACGCCATAGGCGGCGAGCTTGGTCGGGTCGACGACCACCTGATACTGGCGGACCATCCCGCCGACGCTGGCCACTTCGGCGACGCCCGGGAGGCTCTTCAGCTCATAGCGCAGGAACCAGTCCTGCAGGCTGCGAAGCTGGGCGAGGTCGTGTCGCCCGCTGCGATCGACCAGGGCATATTCGTAGATCCAGCCGACGCCCGTGGCGTCGGGTCCAAGCGCCGGCTTGGCGGACGCGGGGAGCCGCCCCTGCACCTGGTTGAGATATTCCAGCACCCGCGACCGCGCCCAGTAGAGGTCGGTCCCGTCTTCGAACAGCACATAGACGAAGCTGTCGCCGAAGAAGGAATAGCCCCGCACCGTCTTGGCTCCAGGGACCGAGAGCATGGTAGTGGCGAGCGGATAGGTGACCTGGTTCTCGACGAGCTGAGGCGCCTGTCCCGGGTAGCTGGTGCGGATCACCACCTGGACGTCGGAGAGGTCAGGCAGCGCGTCCACCGCCGTGGAACGGACCGCCCAGAGCCCGGCCAGCAACAGGCCGGCGGCCGCGATCAGCACGTAGAACCGCCCCCGGACCGAGGCGCGGATAAGGGCGGCGATCATCGGGCCGCATCCAGCTTGGCGATCCGCCGAACGGTGGGCACGCCGCCGGCCTGGTCGAAGGCGAAGCGCACCTGATCGCCGGTCTTCAGACCCTCGGCCAACTTCGGGTCGGCGAGGGTGAAGCTCATGGTCATCGCCGGCCACTGCAAGGCTGGGACGGGCTGGTGGCTGAGCGTGATCGACCGGCCGTGCAACCGCTCGAGCCGTCCGGTCGTCTCGTAGGCGGTCGGTGGGGCCGCCGCGGGCGGCCTCGGCTGGATCGGCCGCGCCTGCACGCCGGCAAGGCTGGCCTCTGAGTCGAGCAGGAACTGGCCGGAGGCGACCACCTGTTCGCCCGCCTGGAGACCTGCCAGGATCTCGGTCCGGTCTCCCGCCTCGCGGCCGACCTGCACCTCGGCAGGCCGGAATCGTCCCCCAGGCTGGGCCAGCATGACGAGTGCGCGGCGACCAGTCCGGATCACCGCTTCGGAGGGGACAAGCAGCGCGGGCGAGGCGGCGCCCGCGAACTGCGCCTGTCCGTACATGCCCGGCCGCAGGCGCCCGCCGCGGTTCGGCAGTTCCACCCGCGCGGTGAGGGTGCGGCTCTCGGCGGCCGCTTCCGGCAGGATGGCTGAGACACGCCCGACAAACTGCTCGCCCGGAAAGGCCGTGAGCGTGACCGTCACGGCCTGTCCGGGGCGGACTTGGCCGGCCGTGGCTTCCGGCACCGAAACGTTGAGCCAGACGCTGCCCAGCCCGCTGATCTCAGCGAGCGTCTGGCCCTGGCTCACCGTCATGCCATTGCGCACGCTCAGCGTTCGGATCACGCCGCCACCCGGGGCAGTTATGCGGACGACCGTCTGCGGCCGACCACTGCGTGCGACCGAGGCGATCAGGCTGGGCGACATGCCGAGCAACGCCAGGCGCTGGCGCGCTGCCGCGATCAAGGCCGGATCGCCGGTGCGGCGGATGGCCAGGAACTCCGTCTGGGCGCCGCCCCACTCCGGCACGAGCACATCCGCGAGCGGCGCGCCCGCGGCGATGATGTCGCCGGGCGCACGCGCATAGACACGCTGCACGAAGCCGCCGGCGCGCGCCTGGACGACCACGAGGTCGCGCCCGTTGAAGTCGATGACCCCCGGGGCGGTGATCTCGCTAGGCAGGCGCCCCGGTTCGGCTGTCGTCAGACGCACGCCGAGGCTCTGGACCCTCGCTGGATCGATCTGCACGCCGGCGTCCGCCCCCGCCTCGTCGGCGTATTTCGGCACCAGCTGCATGTCCATGAACGGGGACTTGCCTGGCTTGTCGAACCGTTGGCTGGGGACCATCGGGTCGTACCAATAGAGCACCTGGCGGCCGGCGCTGGTTGGGGCGGGCGCCGGCTTGTCGGATGAGCTCAGCCTCGAGAGGCCGTAGCCGCCGGCGCCGCCCAGCAGGAGCAGGATCATGCCCCCGGCCGCCAGCTGCGCGCGCGTGATGGGGATGCTCATGGCGCGTCGGCTCCATAGGTGAGGGTGATGCGCACCGCGTCGCGGGCCACTGCCGCCTCGCGTTCGAGCAAGGTGAGCCGGGCTTCGGCCAATTCGGTGAAGGCCTGCAGGACGTCGCCGAGCCCCGCGCGCCCGGCGCCGTAGCTGGCGGTCTCCAGATCAGCTTGCCGCTGCGCCGCGGGCAGAACGACATCCTTGGACCGCATCCACTGTTCATGGTGCATCAGGTGGTCGGCGAGATCTCCGTCGAGCCCGGCGCGCAGGGTGCGGCGCGCGACTTCCGCCTCCGCATCCACCCGAGCCGCATCGGCGCGCCGCGCGGCGATCAGCGGATCCTGCCGCTGACCCGCGAAGAGGGGCAGCCGCACCGTCACACCGGCCGAAACCATGTCGCCGAACATCCGGTCCCGGCGCCCGTAGCTGGCCTCCAGCGCAAAGTCCGGGCGCTTTGCCGCCCGCGCGGCGTCCACATCCGCTTGCGCCCTCGATCGCGCCGAGTCGTAGGCCCGCAGGGTGGAATGCGCCTCAAGGCCGGCCCGCAGACTCGCCGGCTCGATGTCGAGCGAGGGCGGCGGTCCGGCGACGGCTGGGTCCGGGTCGCCGGTCCAGCGTGACAGCTCGGCCTTCGCCCGCTCGGCGGCGGCCGCGAGCTCATCGCGCTGGTCCTGCAAGGCGGCTCGCGCGCGGATCGGAGCGAGCGCCATCGCCGGACGGTCCGCGCCCGACGCCACGCCCGCCGGGGCCGAGCGCCAGATCGGCTCGATCTGCCGCAAGATCGCATCCAAGGCCGCGAGGCGGCTCTGGGCGTAGTGCAGATCGACCCAAGCCAGCGCCGCGCCGAGCTGGACCTCACGTGTTGTGACCGCCCGTTGGGCTTCCGCCATGGCGACATCGGCGCGGGCGCCCGCCGCCTCCGCGCGCCGCCGCCCGGCGTTCGGGAACTCCTGCATGACGCCGACTGTCGCCATGGTCATCTCGTCGGCGCCGAAACGGCCCGCCATGGGACCGGAGATCGGGTAATTTTCGACGCCGAACCTCAGCTGAGGATCCGGCAGACGTCCCGCCGCGACCGCGCTGCTCCGAGCCGCCCGCGCCTTGAGGTCGGCGGCGGCAACCGCAGGAGCGGTCTGGCGCGCTCGCGCGAGCGCCTCTTCGTAGGTCAGGGGGCTGCTCTTGGCCTGCGCCGTGCTGAGCAGGCTAGCAGCCGCCGAAGCAACGCACAGCTGGGCAAGTCGAATTGGACGCATGTGGGAACCCATGTTGGGGAAGGCGCCGGCGGCAAGCTATGCCGCCGGCGCCCCTCCGTCTCCCGCAGAGGGGATACTCGAAAGCGATCGGGAGCCGGTCAGCCGTTGGGGGTCGGCGCGACGGCGCGATGGTCGCCCATCATGCGGTGGCACATCGCCCTCATGGCGGCGTCGTCCTTCATCATGGGGCAGTCCGAAGCCTTGGCGACGGCCTGCGTCTTCGGGACTTTTACGATGCGCACGAAAGGGTCCTTGCCGTTGGGCGATCGGACGGTGCGGATGACGTAGCCGTCGTCACCTGCTGCCGCTGCGGACGCAGCGGTCGAAAGACCAGTGATCGTCAGGGCGGCCAGGGCCGCCGAAATCAGCTTGAAGCGTTGCATGTTGCATTCACCTGAAAGGAATTGAGCGAGGCTGCGCGGTCGCGCAGCAGTCGGCCCGGTCCTCGCGAGGCGGCTTGATCGCCGGCTCGTCGCGAACAGGGCATCCCTAGCCGCGGGCGCGGCTGGCTTCAGGCGTGGTGCTTGGGGGGTCGCTTCAGGCCCGGGGGACCGTGGGCGTGCAAGGGCACCGGCGCCGCCGGCTCGAAGCGGGCGTGCACCACGGTGAGTGCGAGCTCCGCCGGCGCTTCGGGCAGGGCGACGTTCACCCCACAGACGACCGCGCAGGCCTGGGCGCAGGCCTGGCTGTCGTGCGGCTTGGCTTTACCGGCATCGTCGTCGCAGCAGGGCATGCCGCCGGCTTTGCCGGCGTCCTGCGGACCCGCCATGCCCATCATCGCGGCCATCTGCGCCGCGTCGTGATGATGCAGGCACGCCGGCGCCGCGGCGGAGGCCGCGATCGGGCTGATCAGCAGGCCGACGAGGGCCAGGAGGGCGAGCAGGACCCGCATGTCGGAGATATGACGTCCCCGTCTGTGACTGTCACATGAAATATTGTTATCGACGTCAGATAGCCCGCGCCCACCAATCCTCCCCCGCCCGTGCTTAGACGGTACGCTCACGAAGTGTCTTCGTTGGGGGCAGACGCGTCCGGTTAGCCGAAGACGATCTGATCTCCGCGGGCACGCTCGAAGGCTGGCTCGGTAGATCATTGTTAAGCCGCCGCGCGCAGCTCGGTGACGGGTACGTCGACGGTGCCCCGCGGGCCGCAGCCGCGGTTGGTTCAGCGCGTGACCTCCACCACCTCGCCGTCCTCCTTGGTGAAGCTCTGCGGTTTGCGATCGAGCAGGTCCAAGACCGCTTCCGAAGGCCGGCTGAGCTTTGCCCCCTTCGGCGTGACAACGATCGGGCGGTTCACCAGGATCGGGTGCTCGACCATGGCGTCGAGGACCGCATCGTCGCTGACGTGCGGGTCAAGCAGGCCGAGCTCGCCGGCCGGCGTGCCCTTCTCGCGCAGGATTTCGCGCGGCTTGGCGCCCATGGCGGCGAGCAGCTCCCGCAGCTGCGGCTTCGTCCAGCCAACCTGCAGGTACTCGACGATCTCCGGCTCGTAGCCGGCGGCTTTGACCATTGCGACGGTATTGCGGGAGGTGCCGCAGGCCGGGTTGTGGAAGATGGTGATCGGGAAGTCGGACATGCAGCTCACCTCGTGATCGGCGGGGCGCAGCGCGCCGCCACCCGTTGAACGGCCGCGCCCCGCTCGTACCAGCCCTTGGACCGGTTCACGATGGCGACGATGGTCAGCATCACCGGCACCTCGATCAGCACGCCCACGACTGTGGCGAGCGCCGCGCCGGAGGAGAAGCCGAACAGGCTGATCGCGGCGGCGACCGCGAGTTCGAAGAAGTTGCTGGCGCCGATCAGGGCGGATGGGCCGGCGACGCAGTGGGCTTCGCCGGTGAGGCGGTTGAGCAGGTAGGCGATCGCCGAGTTGGCGTAGACCTGGATCAGGATCGGCACGGCCAGCATGGCGATGATCGCCGGCTGGGTGAGGATCTGTTCGCCCTGGAAGCCGAACAGCAGGACCAGGGTGGCCAGCAAGGCGGTGAGCGAGACGGGACCCACACGGCCGAGCACGCGCTGCAGCTCGGCTTCGCCGCCGCGCTTGAGGAGCGCGCTCCGCAGGAGCTGCGCCAGGACGACGGGGACGATGATGTAGAGCCCGACCGAGAGCAGCAGCGTCTCCCAGGGGACGGTGATGGCGGATAGGCCGAGCAGCAGTCCGACGATGGGCGCGAAGGCGACAACCATGATCGCGTCGTTCAGCGCCACCTGGCTGAGCGTGAAGTGCGGCTCGCCGCGCGTCAGGTTGCTCCAGACGAACACCATCGCCGTGCAGGGCGCCGCCGCCAGCAGGATCAGGCCGGCGATGTAGCTGTTGATCTCGCCCGCCGGCAGATAGGGGCGGAACAGGTAGCCGATGAAGACGGCCCCCAGCGCCGCCATCGAGAACGGCTTCACCGCCCAGTTGACGAACAGGGTCACGCCGATGCCGCGCCAGTGCTGGCCGACCTGGCGCATGGCGCCGAAATCGACCTTCATCAGCATAGGGATGATCATCAGCCAGATCAGCACCGCCACCGGCAGATTGACCTTGGCCACTTCGGCCGAGCCGATGGCCTGGAACACCGACGGGAAGAGGTGTCCGAGGCCGACGCCGATCACGATGCAGAGCGCGACCCAAAGGGTCAGGAAGCGCTCGAAGCGGGACATGGCCTTGGGCCCCTTGGATGGGGCGGGGGGCTCGATAGTGGTCATTGGGCGGACTGGGGATCGTCGACGGTTCGGCCGATCTCGGCCAGCTTCGTCTGCAACGACATGCGGTCGATCGAAGCGAGCGGCAGGCTGAGGAAGATGCGGATGCGGTTGCCCAGCATCCGCGCCGTCTCGGAGAAGGCGGCGGCGATCTCGGCCTCGGAGCCCTGGACCGCAGCCGGATCGGGCACGCCCCAATGGGCGGTCATCGGCTGGCCCGGCCACACAGGGCAGACCTCGCCCGCGGCGTTGTCACAGACGGTGATGATGAAGTCGAGCGGCGGGGCGCCGGGCTTCGCAAACTCGTCCCAGGACTTGGAGCGGAACGCCGTGTCCTCGAAGCCAAGGGCTCGGGTGATCGACAGGGCGTGCGGATTGACCCGTCCGGTGGGCATCGAGCCCGCCGAGTAGGCGTTGAAGCGGCCGCGGCCCTCCTTGTTCATCAGCGCCTCGGCGATGACCGATCGGGCCGAGTTGCCGGTGCACAGGAAGAGGATGTTGTAGGTCTTGTCGCTCACGGTGGGCTCCTCAGGCTCGGGCGCCTTCGGCCACGCAGCACTGGCTGGCGATGGCGGCGAGCGGCGCGCAGATCTCCGGCGAACCGCCGCAGCAGTCCTCCATCAGGAAGGCCAACAACTCGCGCATGGCGTCGTAGTTGGCGGTGTAGATGATCGAGCGTCCGTCACGGCGCGAGGCGATCAGGCCGGCGTGGCTGAGCACATTGAGGCTGGCCGACAGGGTGTTCGGCAGCACGCCCAGACGGCGGGCCACTTCGCCGGCTGGCAGGCCGTCAGGTCCCGCCTGCACCAGGAGGCGGAAGGTGGACAGGCGAACCTCGTGCGCGAGGGCGGACAGGCTTGCAACGGCAGGCTTGGTTTCCATATTTCGACAATATAGGAAATCTACGACAGTTTGAAGTCGGTTCCACCGCGTTCGAGGTCCAGATGACTGAGTTCCCCGCCCTGCAGCCGCAGTTCCTCGACACGCCAAGCCTGGAGAAGCTGAACGCGCCGACGGCGGCGACTCACCCGCCGCGCATCCTGCTGCTCTACGGCTCGCTGCGGGAACGGTCCTACAGCCGGCTGCTGACGGAGGAGGCCGCCCGCATCCTGCAGCGGTTTGGCGCCGAGACGCGCATCTTCGATCCGCGGGACCTGCCGCTGCCCGACGCCGTGTCGCCGGACCATCCGAAGGTGCAGGAGCTGCGGGCGCTCTCACAATGGTCCGAGGGCCAGGTGTGGTGCAGCCCGGAACGCCATGGGGCGATCTCCGGGATCATGAAGGCGCAGATCGACTGGATCCCGCTGGAGATCGGCAGCGTGCGGCCGACCCAGGGGCGCACCTTGGCTGTGATGCAGGTGTCCGGCGGCTCGCAATCCTTCAACGCCGTGAACACCCTGCGCCTGCTCGGCCGCTGGATGCGCATGATCACCATCCCCAACCAGTCCTCGGTGGCCAAGGCCTACCAGGAGTTTGATGAGGCGGGCCGGATGAAGCCGTCCGCCTATTACGACCGCGTCGTCGACGTGATGGAGGAGCTCTACAAGTTCACCCTCCTGACCCGCGATCGCGCGGACTATCTGGTCGATCGCTACAGCGAGCGCAAAGCCGCCGGTCGCGTCACCGAGGGCGATCAGCTGGCCGCCGCGGCCATGGCGCATGAGGCGGCGACCTGACAAGAGCGCCGGTCGGGGACCGCTGCTGCGCCCGGGGCGTTAGTCGAGGATGTGCAACGACTACCGCTACACGAAGTCGCCTGACACCCTCCGGGAGGAGTTCAGTCAGCTGAAGATCCCGCTGCGGTTCGCGGGCGACGCCACCCCGAACTACCCGCCCTACGACGACATTCGGCCGAACCAGACGGCGCCGATCATCCGCGGCGGTTCGGAGGGGGTGGAGCTTTCCGTCACGCCTTGGGCCTGGAAGTCGTCCAGCGGCAAGCCCGTGTTCAACTTCCGGTCGGAAGGACGCAGCTTCGCCAAGAGCGACCGCTGCCTGATCCCGTCGGACGGCTTTTACGAGTTCACCAAGTCCGACGATCCTAAGCAGCGGCTGAAGGACAAGCACCTCTTCACCCTCGTCGGCGAGCCCTGGTTCTGGATCGCAGGCCTGGTGAAGGAGGGCGCCTTCGCCATGCTGACCACATCGCCGGGACCGGACATCGCGCCGTACCATGACCGGCAGGTGGTGGTGTTGCCGCGCGCGAAAGGCCTCGACTGGCTCAACCTGCGGAGGCCGGAGGCGGAGATTCTCCGCCCGCTGCCCAGCGGCAACCTCATCCACGAACAGGTGCGGTAAGCGCCTGGTGTGCCGGGCGGAATGACTGGCGACTGGGGAGGCTGCGGACGGTTCGCTGTTGTGGGCGGCGCGGCTGCCCACCTCGGCCCGGCCGCCCGGATCGAGATGGCGGAGGGCCGCGGCCAGAACGCGCGCCATTGGATCGCGAAGGGCTTGAGGCTGCCTTCGCGCGTCGCCCATGCATCGCCTCGCCGCCCTTGGGACGACGAGGCGACGATCTGAGAGGTGAACCCTGGCAGCTTACGCCGGGAAAATCCAATCCGAACCGGCGGTGCTGATCCCCGGGACGAAGCCGGGCTCATCGATGAACATGAAGTCGCTCTGCCGGAGATCCGCCTTGAAGACGCCCAGCAGCAAGACGCCGCCTTCCGGATCGGCGTCGCGGTCGGTGTTCCAGGAGACGAACGCCCCTTCCGCGCGATCCACGACGGAGACCTGATCCGGCCGGATGTCGCGCAGCGCGAGGTGGTCGAACGCCCCCTGCGCCTCACCGCGGACTTCCATATCGGTGACGACGTCGAAGCCGCTGTGCGGATCGACGATGAAAGCGTCGGCCCCCGTGCCGCCGGTGATGGTGTCGTTGCCCATGCCGCCTTCGATCATGTCGTGGCCTGCGCCGGCGTCGATCGAGTCCGCGCCCTCCATGCCCATGATGTCGTCGACCATGGCGCCGCCGATCAGGGTGTCGGCGCCCATGCCGCCGTCGAGGCGATCCATGCCGTCGCCGCCTTCCAGTCGGTCGTCGCCAGCATCACCTTGCAGCACATCGTCGCCGCCAGCGCCGAGCAGAGTGTCGGAGCCATCCCGACCGAAGATGTTGTCGACGCTCTCCCCGCCGGTCAGCTGATCGGCTTCCCGCTCGCCGACGAGCACCTGGTAGGTTTCGTCGCCCGTAAAGGTGAGCGCGACATCACCATCCCGCATCGCCGCGTCGGCGGCTTGGTCGAAACGCTCGCCTGGCAGGTCGCCGTGCCTGGGGTCCGGGCCTTCAACGCTGGCTGTGGGCCGCTCGGGAGTGGGCGCCGTCGCCGGCCGCGAGGCGGGCGGAAGGTCCGGCTCCTCCGCGAACATGAAGTCGTCCTGCGCGAGATCCGCCTGACGCACGCCCTCCAGCAGCACGGAGCCGCCCTGCCAGCTGACCCGCACACCCGCAGGGGTGTCTTCGAAACTCAGGTCTTCCCACCGGAGGTCCCGCAGCGCGAGGTGGTCGAACATGCCGGGACCCGCGGTGAAGTCGCGGATCACATCGTCGCCGCTGGTGGGGTCGACCGCGAAGGCGTCGGGTCCGAGCCCGCCGACCAGCGTGTCGTCGCCCATCCCGCCCTCCAGGTCGCCATGGCCCGCGCCCTCGTCCAGGTAGTCGTTGCCCATGCCGCCCATCAGGGCGTCAGCGTCCCTGCCGCCATAGAGCCGGTCTCCGTCCATGCCGCCCGTGAGCCGGTCAGCGCCGTCGCCCCCGCTGAGGGTGTCGGCGCCGGAGTCGCCATAGAGCACGTCGTTTTCGCGGTCCCCGCTCAGCAGGTCGTTGCCGCCAAGTCCCCAGAAGTGATCGCGGTCGCCGCGTCCGACGAGGGCGTCGTTCCCCTCATCCCCGATCGAGACCTGATAGTCGTAGCGCTCGCGACCGGCATCGAAATCGAATGTTAGACCGTCTTGGGCGAGATACTGACTGGCCAGCTCCTGGATGGGAACATCCCTCCAGCCATGGGATAGTTTGTGTGACATTGGCCGTTCCTGCGCAAGATTACAGCGATGGGAATGTTTCTCCCCGCAACAACGGGTGAGCGATCCGTCAACTCTGTATTGAAGCTCGCAGTTCCGAGTATTGTCAGTTCGCCTGTCTCTGCCGCAGCTAAGCTTATCGCGCTCTTGCCTTCACTCGCTCGAGCGGCGTGGTCGGCTCGGCCCCGGCCGTCAGGTCGGCAAGGATGGGGCAGTCCGGACGATCGTCGCCGGCGCAGCAGTGCGACAGGTGCCGCAGGGTGTCCGCCATGGCCTGCATTTCGGCGATCCGGGCGTCGAGATCGGCGACGTGTCGGTCGGCGATCGCCTTGACCTCGCGGCTCGGCCGCTCGCGATCCCGCCACAGCGACAGCAGTTGCGTGATCTCGTCCATCGAGAAGCCGAGACTACGCGCGCGCTTGATGAAGCGAAGCTCGTTGATCTGGCGGGCGTCGTACTCGCGATAGTTGGAGTCGGTCCGGCTCGCGGGGCGCACCAGGCCGATCTCGTCGTAGTAGCGGATCATCTTGGTGGTGACGCCCGAGGCCTTCGAGGCCTGACCGATGTTCATGGCCGTGCTCCTTGGAAGGCGGCGTCGCGGAAGCCTCGCAGGCGAAGCGCGTTCGTCAGGACGCTGACGCTGGACAGCGCCATGGCGCCAGCGGCCACCATCGGGGACAGCAGCAGGCCGAAGGCGGGGAAAAGGGCGCCGGCGGCGACGGGGATCAGCACCACGTTGTACCCGAACGCCCAGGCGAGGTTCTGGCGGATGTTCCGCAGCACCGCCCGGCTGAGCGCAAGCGCGGTGGCCACGCCGCGCAGGTCGCTGCGCATCAGCACCACGTCGGCGCTTTCGATGGCGATGTCCGTGCCAGCGCCCATGGCGATCCCGACGTCGGCTGCGGCGAGCGCCGGGGCGTCATTGACCCCGTCGCCCACGAAGGCCAGCCAGCCGAAGCGGGCCTGCAGATCACGAACCGCCGCGACCTTGCCGTCCGGCAGCACCTCGGCCACGACGTCGTCGAGCCCGAGCTGTTCAGCGACGGCGTTAGCCGTCCGTGCGTTGTCGCCGGTGATCATCACCACCTTCAGCCCTTGGGCATGCAAGGCTTGCAGCGCCGCCGCGGTCGTCTGCTTGATAGGGTCCGCGACGGCGACGATCGCCACCAGCTCGCCGTCGACCGCCGCGTAGAGCGGGGTCTTGGCCTCGCGCGCCAAGCGCTCAGCCTCCGCGGACAAGGCGGCGACCGAGATGCCAAGCCGGGTCATGTACCGGTCGGCGCCCACTTCGACGGTGCGGCCCTCCACCTGCGCCGCCACGCCGAAGCCGGGGATGCTCTGGAAATCCTCCGCCGGCGGGATGCTGAGTTCGCGGGACTCGGCTGCGTCGACGATCGCCTGCGCAACAGGATGCTCCGACGAGGCCTCAACGGCGGCGATCAGGCGCAAGACCTCCGCTTCATCCCGTCCGTGCGCCACCTGAAGATCGGTCAGGGCAGGGCGGCCCAGCGTCAGGGTGCCGGTCTTGTCGAAGGCCACCACCTGGACGTCGCGCAGGCTCTGCAGGGCTTCGCCGCGCCGGAACAGGATCCCGAGCTCAGCCGCCTTGCCCGTGCCAACCATGATCGAGGTGGGCGTGGCCAAGCCCATGGCGCAGGGGCAGGCGATGATCAGGACGGCGACGGCGTTGACGAGCGCAAAGCTCAAAGCGGGCGAGGCGCCGAACAGCAGCCAGGCCGCGAAGGTAAGCGTGGCGATTCCGATGACGGCCGGCACGAACCAGGACGTGACCTGATCGACCAGCGCCTGGATGGGCAGCTTGGCGCCCTGCGCGGCCTCCACCATGCGGACGATCTGGGACAGCATGGTCGCGGCGCCGACCTTGGTGGCGCGGAAGCGGATGGCGCCGGTCTTGTTGACGGTGCCGCCGACGACCGCAGCGCCGGCGGCCTTCTCCACCGGGATCGGCTCACCCGTGATCATCGACTCATCCACGAAGGAGCCGCCGCCCACCACCTCTCCATCGACGGGGATTCGCTCGCCGGGACGGACGAGGACGACGTCGCCGACGCGGACCTCGCCGATCGGCACCTCGAGCGCCACGCCCTCCCGCTCAACGCGCGCCGTCTTGGCCTGCAGGGTCATCAGCCGCTTGATGGCCGCGCTGGTGCGCCCCTTGGCCTGGGCCTCGAACAGCCGGCCCACCAGGATCAATGTCACGATGACGGCGGCGGCCTCGTAGTAGACGTGATCCGCGCCGGCTGGCAGCAGGCCGGGCGCGAAGGTCGCCACCACCGAATAGAGGAAGGCGGCGCTCGCCCCCAGCACCACCAGGGAGTTCATGTCGGGGGTGCGACGAACCAGGTTCGGCACGCCCTTGCGGTAGAAGCGCAGGCCTGGACCGAACAGCACGAACGCCGCGAGGGCGAAGCTCGCCAACCGCCAGGGCTGTTCTCCGATCGCGCCCGCCAGCCAGTGGTGGACGCCGGGGACGAAGTGGCGGCCCATCTCGACAAGGAACAGCGGCGCCGTTGCGGTGGCGGCGGTGATGACGTTGCGCTTGAGCCCTTGGATCTCGGCTTCGCGCGCCTCGCGCTCACGATCGGCGAGCTCCGGTGTGGCCTCCGCCGTGGGTCGCGCGTCGTACCCGGCCTTAGCAACCGCGGCGGTGAGCGCGCCGATGTCGGTCCCGTCCAGCACCTGCACCTGAGCCCGTTCGGTCGCGAGGTTCACCTGGGCAGAGATGACGCCGGGCGTCGCCCGCAGAGCTCGCTCCACTCGGCCGACGCAGCTGGCGCAGGTCATGCCGGCGACGGTGAGCTCGATCCGCCGCACGAGCGGCTCATAGCCGACCTTGCGAATGGCTTCGATGACGGCCGCGGTCTGCCCGTCTGACGTGAGCTCCACGTGCGCGCGCTCGGACGCTAGATTGACGGATGCGGCGGCCACCCCCGGCACGGCGGCGATCGCCTTCTCGACACGGCCGACGCAGCTGGCGCAGGTCATGCCGAGCACCGGAATGTCGATGGGGCGAAGGATTGTTTCGGGCACGGTCGGCTCCTGAACGGCGATGCCCAGCTCAGATAGAGATTCCCATCATGGTAAGGTCAAGGGACCTCGGACGCGTCAGCGTCCTCTAGGTGCTACGCAGCGACGGGGCGTCCCCCCTGAAACTGGAGATGACGCCGCGCCTTTCGCCTGCGCTTTCAGAGGCTGACGGCTCGAAGGCGCAGGGCGTTGCCAACCACGCTGACGCTGGAGAGGGCCATGGCCGCCGCCGCAATGGCGGGCGAGAGCAGCCAGCCGAACACCGGATAGAGCACGCCGGCGGCGATAGGGATGCCGGCGACGTTGTAAGCGAAGGCGAAGAAGAGGTTTTGCCGGATGTTGCGCATCACCGCCCGCGACAGCCGCCGGGCCTGCACGATGCCCTGCAGGTCGCCTCTAAGCAGGGTCACGCCGGCGCTCTCGATCGCGACGTCCGCGCCGGCCCCCATGGCGATCCCGACCTCGGCGGCGGCCAAAGCCGGGGCGTCGTTCACCCCGTCACCAGCCATGGCGACCTTGCGGCCCTCCACCCTGAACTTGTCGACCACAGCGGCCTTGTCCTGCGGCAGCACTTCGGCCTCGACCTCGTCGATTCCGAGCTTGCGCGCGACGGCCTGCGCGGTCGTGCTGTTGTCGCCCGTCATCATCACCAGGCGCACGCCTTCGGCCTTGAGGGCGCTGACCGCCTGCGGAGTTGTCGCCTTGATGGGATCGGCGATGGCGAAGATGGCCGCCGGTCGGCCGTCCAGCGCCATGAAGATGGCGGTGGCCCCATCGGCGCGCAGTGCGTCCGCCTCGGTTTCGAGCGGCTGGGTGTCCACGCCCTGTTCCATCAGGAACTTGCCCGAACCGAGCGCCAGGCGGCGGCCGTCAACGACACCGACAACACCCTTGCCGATGGGCGAGTCGAACTCGCTGGGCTGCGACAGGTCGAGGTTCCGCTCCGTCGCGGCCCGCACAATGGCGTCCGCCAGGGGGTGTTCGCTGGCGCGCTCCAGGCTGGCCGCCAGGCGCAGCGCCTCCGTTTCATCGACGCCCGGCGAGGGTCGGATCGCGGTGATGGCCGGTCGGCCTTCGGTCAGGGTGCCGGTCTTGTCGACGACCAAGGTGTCGATCTTCTCGAAGCGCTCCAGCGCCTCGGCGTTCTTGATGAGCACGCCGGCCTGCGCGCCGCGGCCGACCCCGACCATGATCGAGATCGGGGTGGCCAGACCGAGGGCGCACGGACAGGCGATGATCAGCACGGACACGGCCGCCACCAGCCCGAAGGCGAAGCGGGGCTCGGGTCCGAACAGCGCCCAGACGGCGAACGCGACGACGGCGATCGCGATGACCGTCGGCACAAACCACCCGGACACCTGATCGGCCATCCGCTGAATCGGGGCGCGGCTGCGCTGGGCCTGCGCCACCATCTGCACGATCTGCGAGAGCAGGGTGTCAGCGCCGATCTTCTCGGCTCGCATGACGAAGGACCCGGTCTTGTTGATCGCGCCGCCGACCACCTTGTCGCCCGCTTCCTTGGTGACCGGCATGGATTCGCCCGTGACCATGGACTCGTCGATGGACACCCGTCCTTCGAGCACTTGCCCATCCACCGGGACCTTCTCGCCGGGTCGGACACGCAGCTGGTCGCCGACGACGATCTGGTCCAGCGTCACCTCCTCGTCCGAGCCATCCGGGCGTACGCGGCGCGCGGTTTTCGGCGCCAGGTCGAGCAGCGCCTTGATCGCGCCGGAGGTGCGTTCGCGGGCGCGCAGTTCGAGCACTTGGCCCAGCAGCACCAGGACGGTGATCACGGCTGCGGCCTCGAAGTAGATCGGCACCGATCCGTCCGCGCGCCGGAACGCGGCGGGGAACAGCTGCGGCGCTAGTGTCGCGACGACGCTGTAGGCCCAGGCGACGCCGACGCCCATGGCGATAAGGGTGAACATGTTGAGGCTGCGGTTGGCGATGGACCGGGCGCCCCGCTGGAAGAACGGCCAGCCCGACCAGAGGACGACCGGGGTGGCGAGGGCGAACTGGATCCAGGCCGACGTCTGACCGCCGAGCCGCATGGTGAGCCCAGTGAGGTGGCCGCCCATCTCCAGCGCCAGGACCGGCAGCGCCAAAGCGAGGCCGATCCAGAAGCGTCGGCTCATGTCCTTGAGCTCAGGGTTTGGCTGGTCGTCGGCGCTGACCACCTCCGGCTCGAGCGCCATCCCGCAGATCGGGCACGACCCAGGCCCGACCTGCCGGATCTGAGGGTGCATCGGGCAGGTGTAGATGGTCCCGGCCGGCTGCGCCGGCTTCGGCTCCGGCGCGCTTGCGGAGTAGCGGTCGGGCTCCTTCTCGAATTTCGACTTGCAAGCCGCGGAGCAGAAGAAGACCTCTTGCCCCTGGAACACAGCCTTGTGCGCGGTCTTGGCCGGATCGACCCACATCCCGCAGACGGGATCCTTGACCTCTCCCTGTGGCGAGACGTCGGCGTGATGGTGGGCGTGGCCGTGCTGCCCGTGGGCGTGGCCGTGCTGCCCGTGGGCTTGGCCAGGCTGGTCATGCGCATGGGCGCCGGGGGGCGCTGAATTTTTGTCTTTCTTCATGACCGAAAGCTCCGTCCGCGGTGGGCCGCTCTTGAAAGGCTACGCACCTCGCCGAGGGTAACCCTCGGCTAGGCATCTGCGCTCCAGGCCGCATTGAGCGATCGCAAAGGCGCGGCGAAAACTTCGTGCAGGTTCCCGTCGTTGGAAGGTCAAGATCAGCGTCTTCGGGCAGCGTCCGGCAGAGAGCGGTCGGTACTTAGAAGATCCGAGCCAGCGTCGTTGAATACGCAGACAGTCGGCGTGTCCCTCGTCCAAGGGCGAATGTTTTAGCTTTATTTTCCAGGTTGGAACGGCAGCGCGACGTCCGGGTTGAGGGCTGATCCCACATCCCTCCGGAGGACGACCTATGCACGCCCAGCAGATGATCAGCACGCACCCGCAGGTGCGCGGCAACACCAACGACAGCCTGATCCGGTGCATCGAGGAGTGCTTCGATTGCGCCCAGAGCTGCACCTCGTGCGCCGACGCCTGCCTTGGCGAAGAGATGGTCGCCCAACTCACCCAATGTATCCGGCTGAACCTGGACTGCGCCGACATCTGCTTCGCAGCCGGTCACATCGCCTCGCGCCGCACCGGTTCGAACGAGCCGATCATCCAGCGCGTGCTCGCCGCCTGCGAGGAAGCCTGCCGGCTTTGCGCGGAGGAGTGTGAACGCCACGCCGACATGCACGAGCATTGCCGCATTTGCGCCGAGTCCTGCCGCCGCTGTGAACAGGCCTGCCAAGCGGCGCTGCAGACCTTCCATTGATCGACGCAAGGAGAACCGAGCTATGAAGACGATCGCGATCATCGCCGCCGCTGCCGCGCTTGCCGCCGCGCCCGCCGTGGCTCAGCAGGCCCAGCATCAGGGTCACGCCAGCATGCAGCACGGCCAGATGGCCAAGCAGGACTACATGAAGGCGGTGCAGGATATGCATCAGAAGATGATGTCGGCCGACGACATGGATCCCGATCGCGCCTTCGCCCTGAAGATGATTCAGCATCACCAGGGCGGCATCGAGATGGCTCGGGTCGTGCAGCAGCACGGCGACGATGCCGAGATCAAGCAGATGGCGCAGAAGATGGCCGACGAGTAGCGCAAGGATATCGCTGAGCTTCAGGGCTGGCTCGACAGGCATGGCGGACGGACGCCGAAGCGCTGATGCGCCGGGGCCGGCCACCGCGCCGGCCTGAGCGTCAGGAGACCGCCGGGCGTCGCCTCAGTCGCTTGGCGTCCCGGCCCAGGCGGATCACCAGCAGCACCCATCCGGTGATGACCATCGGCAGCGTCAACACCGCCAGGGCGATGATCAGCGGATGGTTGAAGTTCTCCCCGTCCTTGAAGTCGAGGATGTGGAGCCGCCAGAAGAAGTCATAGAACCGCCAGAGGTTGGACCTTCGGCTCACGACCTCGCCCGTGTCGGGGGACACGTAGAGCGCTGTTCGCTCGGCATCATCGAAATCGACCCGCCACATCGGCCCTTCGCGGCCGGTCTCCTGAGGCGCGGCGCTGAAGTATCGCACAGCAACGGGCTTGCCCGCCCCCTCATAAGCGGATCCGGCCAGTTGCCGGACCTCTCCCTCTGAAACGGGGGGCGCCGCCTTGCCGGTCACCGCATCGAAGGCTCGCGTGGTCCCATCCGGCGTCTTCAGGATCCAGTAGAGCCCTCGGAGGCTGCTCTTCAGAGTGGCCTCGGTAGGGGCCAGGCCGGCCGCCGCCGCCACTTCGGCCGGCGACTTCGCGACGCTCAGGTCCGGTGGCGGCAGCTGGAAGGTGGCCTTGTGATGCTCACCGCGGACCTTCTCGATCGGGATGGCGGTCATCACCACCCCGCCGGCCACCCAAAAGAGGACCTGGACCCCGACCACAAGCGCCAGCCACTTATGTAGCTGCAGCGACCACTTCAGCATCACGCCCCCGACTTTCGCCTCTATCTGTGAAACGTAGCGGCTCTCCGCCGCCCCTCATATGAGGGGTGTTTGAGGCAGCGGCCGTATAGATTCCGGAGGGACAAGTTCGGGGATCGTCATGAGCAACCAGTTCGACGAAGACATGAGGGCCTTGCGGTCCGAGCCACCCGCGCGCGGGTACGATCAGATCGACGCCGCCGTGTGGCGCGGCATCGCCGAGGCCCGGCGCAGCCGCCAAGCCGCGCCGATGCTCTATGCCGTCCGGGCAGCGGCCGTGGTGGGCGCGCTTGGGCTCGGCGTGGCGAGCGGCGGCGCCACCGCTGTCGCGCTCGCCCGGGAAGCGCCGGAAGTCTCGGCCTTCTCGATCAAGGCGGAGCTCGCGCCTTCGACGCTCCTGGACCACGAGGGATGAAGGGCCTCAGCCGGGGCCTGATCCTCACGCTGGTGCTGACCCTGTTCGCCGCCGTCGGCGGCACCTGGATCGGCGCCCGCTACATCTATGCCCAGCAGCATCAGCCCTCGCTCCATGAGTTCGTGCATGAGGAGCTGAAGCTCAACGCCGACCAGCAGACGCGTCTCGCGGCCCTTGAGCAGGACTTCGCAGTCCGTCGCAGGGCACGGGAAGCCGAGCTGCGCGCCGCCAACGCGGAGTTGGCGCGGGCGATCCAGGCGCGGCACGAGTACTCCCCCGAGGTCCAGGCCGCCGTGGAACGCTTCCATGACGCCATGGGCGAGCTGCAGAAGGAGACCATCCTGCACGTGCTCGCCATGCGCGCGATCCTGACGCCGGAGCAGGCTCGGCAGTTCGACGCGCGGATCAGCGAGTCTCTGACCGAACAGGCGTCGTGATCCAGGCGAGCGAGGTGGAGCCCGACCTCGTCGCCCGGGCGCGAGAGGGAGACGACCGGGCGTTCGCCGACCTGCTGCAACGCCACAAGCCGAGCCTCTACGGCTTCGTGCGCCGTTACGTCAGCGACGCCGACGCTGCGGCCGATGTCGTGCAGGACACGTTCGTGTCGGCCTGGCGGGCGCTCGCGCGCTACGACCCGCGTCGGCCGTTTCCAGTCTGGCTGCGCGCGATCGCGCTCAACAAGTGCCGGGACCGGGCTCGGCGGCTGGCGGTTCGCCGCTTCATCCTCGGCGACAGGGACGATCAGTCGCCCGAGGCGCTCGCCCAGCCGGATCCAGAACCCTACGGCGAAGCCAATCTGATCCCGGTCGAACGTCGGGCCGTCCTTCAGAAGGCCATCGATCAGCTGCCGGGCAAGCTCAAGGAGCCGCTGCTCCTGACCTATTTCGACGATCTGACCCAGCAGGAGGCCGCCGACCTCCTGGGCGTCACGGTCAAGACGATCGAGACCCGGGTCTATCGGGCTAGGCAGCGGCTGATGGAGCTTCTCGACCGCTCGTCGATTTGAGGATCGCAAGTCAGGGGTTGGCCGCTGCGCTGCGTTGATCCTTGAAAGGCCGACGGGTTGACCTTCCCACGGTGGGAAGCCTGATCCTGCGCCTAAATTCAGTTTCTAGGATCGTTGATGCCTCCGCGCACCTTTGACCTCAATCGCCGCTCGCTGGTACGCGGCGCCGCCATCCTCGGCGGCGGCGCGGCGATCAGCTCGCTCCTCCCCAGTTGGGCGCTCAGCGCATCCCCCGGCATTCTGTCGACCCTGCAGACGCTCTCCGGCGAGGACATCAAGCTCACCATTGGGCACACGCCGATCACCATCGACGGCAAGCAAAGCCATGCGGTGACCATCAACGGCACCGTCCCGGGGCCGCTGTTGCGCCTGAAGGAAGGCCAGCGGGTGCGGATCGCCGTCACCAATACCCTTGACGAGGACACCTCGATCCACTGGCACGGCCTGCTGGTGCCGTTCCAGATGGACGGGGTGCCGGGCGTGAGTTTCCCCGGCATCCCGCCGGGACAGACCTTCGTCTACGAGTTCCCGGTCATTCAGTCGGGCACCTACTGGTACCACAGCCACTCGGGCCTGCAGGAAGCCGAAGGCCATTACGCCCCGATCGTCATCGAGCCGGCCGATGCCGATCCGGTCAGCGCCGACCGCGAGCACGTCGTCGTCCTGGCCGACCACAGCGAGATGCACCCGCACCTGATCTTCAAGCGGCTGAAGCAGCAGGGCGGCGTCTTCAATTACCAGCGCCAGACAATCGCCGGGCTGCTGGCGGGGAAGGACCAGACTCTGGCCGAGCGGATCGAGTGGGCCAAGATGCTCATGGATCCGACCGACATCTCCGACGTCACCGGCGCGGTGCAGACCTTCCTGATCAACGGCCATGGGCCCAAGGACAACTGGACCGGGATCTTCACGCCCGGAGAGCGCGTGCGCCTGCGCTTCATCAACGCCGCGGCCCAGATGATCTTCAACGTCCGGATCCCTGGCCTGAAGCTTACGGTCGTCGCCGCCGACGGCCAGAACGTGCGCCCCGTCGAAGTGGACGAGTTCCAGATCGGCAACGCCGAAACCTACGACGTCATCGTGCAGCCGGCCGAGGACCGCGCCTACACCCTCGTCTCAGAAGCAATCGACCGTTCCGGCATGGGGCGCGCGACGCTGGCGCCCCGCCTGGGGATGACCGCACCTGTGCCGCCGCTCCGTGAGCGGCCCATCCTGACGATGAAGGACATGGGCATGGACATGTCGGCGCACAGCGGCATGTCGGGCATGGACCACTCCAGCATGCCTGCGATGGATCATTCCAACATGCCAGGCATGGATCACTCGAGCATGGCGGGTATGGATCACTCGGCCATGGCGCCGAGCCAACCCTCGACGATGGCTGGGATGGATCATGGCGGCATGGCCGGCATGGCGTCCTCCGCGCCGCCCGGCATGGCGCCACCGCGAAGCCGCGGCTCCGACGTGATGGGTGACATGGGTGGCATGTCGATGAACATGCTCGACTACTCGAAGGCGCCCCAGATCAAGAAGGGCCCGGGCGTCCAGATGATCGCCCCAATGCCGATGGACCGCACAGGCGAGCCAGGGCTCGGCCTGGAAAGCGTCGGCCATAGGGTGCTCGTCTACAAGGACCTCATCGCGCTGGCGCCCAACCCAGACCAGCGGCCGCCGGATCGGGCCCTGGACATCCGTCTGACCGGCAACATGGAACGGTTCATGTGGGGGTTCGACGGCTGGAAGTTCAGCGAGAACCCCCCGCCCTATTCCTTCCGTACGGGCGAGCGGGTGCGCATCACCCTGATCAACGACTCGATGATGACCCACCCCATCCACCTGCACGGCCACTTCTTCGAGCTGGTGCACGGACCGGTCGGCTTCATGCCGCGCAAGCACACGGTGAACGTCGCGCCGGGCGGGAAGGTCAGCTTCGACATCACCGCGGAAGCCGGCGACTGGGCCTTCCACTGCCACATGCTCTACCACATGCACGCGGGCATGTTTCAGGTCTTCAAGGTGCGCCCGATGCAAGGAGCGGCGGCATGATCCGGACTTCGCTCCTCGCGCTGCTGCTGGCCGGGTCAGCGACCGCCGCCCTCGCGCAGACCGACCCGCACGCCGGGCACACGATGCCGGCCGCACCAGCCGCCGCCGATCCTCACGCGGGCCACCAAGTGCCGACCGAACCCGGCGCAGCTCCCGCCGAGACTGCGCCGCCGACCTCAGCCGATCCGCACGCCGGCCATCAGATGCCTGCGCCGGCAGCCGGTGCCCCACACGCCGGCCACGCCATGCCCGCGGCTCCTGCGGCCGCGCCTGCGGACCCGCACGCTGGCCATGCGATGCCGGCCGAGCCCCCAGCAGCGGCAGATCCTCACGCCGGCCACGCCACGGAGCCGGCGGCGGGCGGGCAGACCGGCGCGGACTTGCCGGTCGGCAATGCGCCGCCCCCCGAGGTGATCCGGGACAGCGTGGCCGACCGGGTGTTCGGCCGAGACGCGATGGCTCGAGCGCGGTCGATCCTGGAGAACGAGCACGGCGCCGCCCGTGTCTCCAAGCTTCAGGCCGACCTGCTCGAGTGGGCGCCGGATGGCGATCGCTACGGCTGGGAAGTTGAAGGCTGGTATGGCGGCGATATCAACCGCTTCGCCTTCAAGAGCGAGGGCGAGGGACAGTCCGGCGAAGGAGTGGAATCAGCCGAGATCCAGCTGCTCTATTCGCGCGCGGTCGCCCGCTACACGGATGTCCAAGCTGGCGTTCGTTATGACCTCGAGCCGCGCGGGCGGGCCTACGCCACCGTCGGTGTCGATGCCATGTTCCCGTATTGGTTCGAGGCCGAGGGCGCCCTGTTCCTGTCCGACAGGGGCGACCTGCTCGCCCGGGCGGAAGGTAGCTACGACCTTCGTCTGACGCAGCGCCTGATCCTGCAGCCGCGCGCGGAGCTGGAATTCGCCGCGCAGGACATCCCGGAGAGCCAGATCGGATCGGGGCTCTCAAGCGCCGAGCTTGGCCTTCGGCTCCGATACGAAATCCGCCGAGAGTTCGCGCCCTACGTGGGCGTCTCATACGAGCGGTCGATCGGCGACACGGCCGATTTTGTTCGTGCCCACGGAGAGAAGGCGGAATCCACGCGCTTCGTAGTTGGCCTGAGGGCGTGGTTCTAAGGGCGCGTCAGGTTTCGGAGGTTATCGCGCAACCAGAGAGAGGCAGGTTACGATGGATGAGTCTCACCGCCATGGCGCCCACATGAGCCAGAAAACAATGAGGCATCACTATGTGATGCTCGCCGTGAACCTCGGGCTGAGCCTGCTGGTCATGTACCTGGCGATGTTCGCAATGATCTTCACCTGGGGTGAGTTCATCCAGAACATCAACTTCTTCTACATGGCCCTCGTCATGTGGGCGCCGATGGCCGTCATCATGCTGCTGACGATGCGGTCCATGTACATGAACCGGAAGCTCAACCTGGGCCTCCATGCGGCCTTTGTCGCGATCTTCGTTCTGGCGTTCATCGGCATCCGCGCACAGGGTCTCGTCGGGGATCGTCAGTTTGTGCAATCGATGATCCCGCACCATTCCGGCGCGCTCTTGATGTGCAAGGAAGCCGCCTTGAAGGACGCGGAGCTTCGCGAGCTCTGCTACGGCCCGAACGGGATCATGGAATCCCAAAAGAGGGAGATCGCGCAGATGAAGGCGATCCTGACCCGGCTTCAGGACTAGACGCCCTTGACCTTCCCACCGTGGGAAGCCCCATCTGACAAGGCGAGGCGATCAAGAAGGAGATTCCGATGCTTCGCTATCAAGTCAGCGACATGAGCTGCGGCCACTGCGTCCAGGCGATCACCGAGGCCATAAAGAGCGTCGATTCCTCGGCCGAGGTGAACATCGACCTCGCCGGCAAGTCGGTCGAGGTCTCGACCTCGGCCGCGGACGGGACCGTGCGCAAGGCGATCCGGGAAGCGGGGTACACTCCGGCCGAGGCGGCGCAAGCGCCGGCGCCGGCGCGGGGCTCCTGCTGCGGCGGGCGGTGAGACAGGGAAGGCCCGTGATGATCAACCGTCGCCAGATGCTGGGTTCTGCCGCCGCCGCCATGGCGGCGTCTGCCGCGTGGGCGGCCGCGCCGCCGCCCTTAACCGTCTACAAGACGGCCTCGTGCGGCTGCTGCAAGGGCTGGATCACCACCATGACCCGGGCCGGCTATCGCGCCAAGGTGGTGACGGTGGAGGATGTGACGCCGTTCAACAGGCGCCACGGCGTGCCCTTCGAGCTTTCCTCCTGCCACCTATCGACGATCGGCGGCTATGTCGTGGTGGGGCACGTGCCTTCGGCGGATGTCGCACGCCTGCTCCGGGAACGGCCGAAGGCGCTCGGGCTCACGGTCCCCGGCATGCCGATCGGCTCGCCCGGGATGGAGACGCCGGACGGCCGCAAGGAAGCGTACAACACCCTGCTCCTGCTGCCGCGAGCTAAGACCCAAGTGTTCGCCCGGCACGGCTGAACAGGGCAAGGCGGCAACGCCGTGCCGCGGCTTTCTGTTTGTTGATGGTGGCGATTTCGCTGCCGTCGTGCATGAGCCTGCGGTCGAGCGCCGCCTTGTCGCCAGCGTTGCCGCTGACGATGCGCCCGGACTCGCCCCGAACCCCATGGCCGAGACTGGGAGATCGTCTCTGGACTGGCGCGATCACTAATGGTCATCGTGTCAGCCCGCGTCCAACGCTCATCGCGCTCTTGCCGCCGATCCACAAAGGTCGGTGGGTGAGGGCTAGAGCGCGGGGCGCCACGCCTCACATCGCCGCCGGCGGCGCGAGCGTGCCGAGCCAGGCGACCAGCGCCAGCACAGCGAGCCCCACGCCGGTCTCGATGAGGACGCTCCGCCGCAAGGCAGCGAGCGCCGCGCCTTCTCTTTCGGGAGCGCCGAGCCCGAGGCCGAGCGCCGGCGTAAGTTGGAAGCGGTTCGCCGCCGCAAGCCCGAGCATCGCGACAAACAGGACCAGCTTAAGCGATAGGAGCCGGCCGTAGGGCGTCGTCCAGAGGCCGCTGAGATGGTCGGGACCGACCAGGAACCAGCCGTTGATGACGCCGGTCGCGAGGAGCACCGCGACGAGACCCGTGCCGACCCCGGAGAAGCCGTGGAGGGCGCGGTGAAGCGCGACGGTCGCCGCGGGCGTTGGTGTCGGCGTTCGAAGCAAGAGAAGGAAGGCGACCAACGCGCCGATCCAGACCGCCGCTGCCCAGGCGTGCAGGATGTCAGAGATGAGATGGACGGACGAGCCGCCGCCTTCCGTGGCGGCTCCGTGGCCCATCCAGGCCAAGCTCCCTGTCGCCAGGGCGCCGAGCGCCGCAACGGCCATCCAGGTGGTGCGGGAGGGCTTGAGCGATAAGACCAGGATGACGGCAAGCGCCGCCGCGACGGCCCGCGCTATGGCGGCCTTGCCGAGATCCATGCCGGTGACGACGGCGGTTAGGGTCTCCGGCTTCAGCCCCTCGGTGAGAGAGCCGCTGAGAACGCTGGCTTGGCCGATCACGGCAAACAGAGCCGTCACGGCGAGCAGCGCCCCGGCGGCCGCTAGAAGCCGACGTGTCCATGGCGCCTCGGCCGCGGATCCATCTCCTCGCCCCGGCAGTGCGTAGACAAAAAAGAGCGATGATCCCATCAGGACCATCGCTCCCAGATATTGCGCCAGCCTGAGGACGATGACCGCAGGCTCAAGCACGATCAGCCAACCTTGAAGGCGACTTCGCCGGACATCTTGTGGCCATCCGCCGTCGCTGCCGTCCAGACAACCTTGTAGGCGCCGGCGCTCAGCGCCGCCGTGGGCGCGCCCGTGAGGCTCTTGCCGTCTTTGGAGACGGTGGTCTTCACAGCGACCTTCATCCCACCGTGCTCGGGCATGACCACCTCGAACTTGGAGAAGGCCGGCACCAGCTTCTCGCTGAACGTCAGGGTGATGGTCTTCGGCGCGGCGACCGTGGCGTTGGCGGCCGGGTTCGACGACACGAGTTTCGCATGGGCGGCGGCTTGCGAGGCCACGAGAAGGGTCGCCGCAGCGACCGCGACACCGAGGTGATGACGGATCATGGTGGATATCCCGACTGAAGTGTTCAGAGGGATATACGCACCCGGCACATGAACCCCTCATGATCGGGCCTGCCGCCGGCGGTGGCTTGCCGGCGGCAGGTGGGATCAGCCGCCGAGCTTCGACTGCAGTTCGGCGATCTCTTTCGTCTGCATGTCGATGGTCTTCTGCGCCATCCGCCGGATCTCAGGGTCCTTGGCGTCCTGCAGGACCCGCTTCGACATGTCGATGCTGCCCTGGTGGTGTTCGATCATCTTACGCGCCCAGGTCTGGTCCGCGTCGGCGCCGGTCGCCGCCATCATCTTCTGGCTCATGGTCGCTTCCATCTCGGCGAATGGGTTGGCTTGGCCGCCCTGCTCGTCGGCGTGCGCCTGAACCCATTTGTCGAGCTCGGCCCGGTCCTTGGCCTGCATGTCCATAGTCTTCTGGGCCATGTCGTGCATCGGCCCGTTGGGGGACTGGTTGAGCAGCGCCCGCGACATGTCGATACCGCCCTGGTGGTGAGCCATCATCTTCATCGCCCAGGTGCTTTCGACGGTGGAGCCGACCGCTGCAGCCATCTTCTGCTTCATGTCCGTTTCGATCGGCATGAAGACCGCCGCGGGCCCGCTGGCCGGGATCGTCGCATCGGCGCTCGCGGGTGAGGCCGCCGACTCTGCCGGGGTCGCGGCCGGCGCCTCGGTGCTCTCGTTGTTCTTGTTGCACCCGGCGAGACCCAGGATGGCGATTGCTGCGCCCGTCATGAGCCAGGTTGATGCAAGTCCATTGTTCGTCAGCATGGGCGTTCCCTCTGTTCCCCTCGCGGCAACGCCTACAGCGCAGCCAGCGTTCCGGATTTGCAAGAGCAGGAACCAAGTACGGCGGCAGACTCTCCCGTCATGGGATAGTTATGCGAAGGTGTTCGGGGCTTCCGGGGTCCTTTCGATCTTTGGCGAAGGCTTTACCAACGAGGTCGACAATGTAGGGCCAAAGCTGAAAGCAGCGGCCGAGCAGCTCCATGAAGACGGCCTAGTCTCCAACACGTCTCAGTGCGGGACGATGGACGCAGCGAAGCCTACGCCACGCTCTTATTGCTTTCAGGCGGCAAGACCTGGGTCTTCGCTCAGCATGGTTGATCGTTGGCGCAGGTCAGTGCCGCACGAACTCGCCGGGCGGTCCGAAGCGTTCGGCGAGCTCTAGGCGGATGGCCTCGATCTCCGCCTCCAGCTGCGGCAGCTCGGCGGCGTCCGCGCTCTCCGCGCGCGCCAGCAGCGCAAGGCAACGGTCGACCAGCACCATGGCCTCGGGGTTTCCCCGGCAGCGCAGCCGCAGGTCCAGCAGATAGGCGAGCGCGTCCTCCAAGCGGGTCTCCATCGGACTAGCGTGCCGGCGGGCGACGCTCGCCCAAGAGTGCGGTGAGGTCCCGGCGCGAGCCAGCGATCATCGCCTGGGCCTGCAGGTGGTCGTCGGTCCAGATCAGCTGCTCGGCGACCGCGAGCCGGGCGATCACCTCCTCCAGGCTTGTCGCGCCCTGCTTGGGCAGGGCCTCCAGCAGCACGGCGCGCTGCTCCAGGAGGAGCTCCAGCATGCCGTCGATGTCACGGAGCTCCTGCGCGCCTGCCAGCATTCTTCCCGGCTGGGAGGGCTGGTCTTCGATATAGGCTTCGAGCCGCGCCCACCGGCACCGTAGCCGGGAGATCCTGGCGTCGAGGTGGAGCAAGGCCCGGTAGGGCTTCGTGGGGTCCGGAGACGAGGAGCCCGCCGGCAGTTGCAGAGGCGCGGCGCCGACGGGGCGCGCGGCGGCTGCGGCGGAGGCGCCGGCGAGCAGGGTCCGGCGGGAGACCGCTGCCAAGCGCGCCGGGTGTGCGACGGGAGGACGTCCTGAACCCATGATCAAGGGCCCTCACGGGACGGGGCCATGAGCGTCGTGAGATCGCGTCGGGAGCCCAGGATCATGTCGTACGCTTCGGGATGGTCGTCGCGGTAGAGCAGCCGCTCGACCACAGCCAGCCGCGCGGCGACGGTCTCGAGTGTGTCGGCGCCGGACCTGGGAAGCTTGTCGAGCAAGCCATCCCGCTCCGCGCACAGCCGCTTCAGCTGCGCGTCCAGGTCCCGCAGCGCCTGCCCCGCAGGCAAAGCCGCCTGCTCCGCTTCGCTCAGCCGGTGCCAGTTGTGCGTCTCGAACAGCCAACCCTCGATGTCGCCCCAGCGCAGGAGCAGGCGCTCGATCTCTCGATCCAGATGGATCCAGCGCCGGTAGAGGCCCGTGGCGGTCCCGGACGCTGTGACGGACGGGAGCGGATGGGCCACGCCAGCCTGAGGCGCGGTGGCCGCCGCCGAGGTCCCGACCAGGACGGCTCGTCGGGAGAGCGCAGGCAGCCGGGCGCGCTCGCCCGCCGCCGATTGACGTGAGCCCATGATTGTCGCCTACTAATCACCTATGATAAGATTATGATCATGGCGAGCAGGAGGTGCTGTCAACATAAAATGCGCTTAGAAGATCACAAAATTATCACTTCATGCTGACAGCACCCCAAATCCGCGCCGCGCGCGCGCTGCTGGCCTGGAGCCAGCCGACGCTTGCCACCGCCTCGGGGCTGTCCCTGCCGACGATTGTGCGGATGGAGGGGGCGCAAGGTCCGGGGCGGAGCTCCGCGGCTAATGTGGCGGCCGTGCAGGGGGCGCTGGAGGGGGCTGGCGTGGTGTTCATCCCGGCGGACGACGTCCTAGGCCCGGGCGTCCGCCTCAAGCAGGCCTAGTCTGGAGGCTGGAGGGGAAAGCCTTCCCCTGCGGTCGAGCCCTGACGGTCTCGTCCGACCCCTTCCAGCGGGGGAGCGCCCCCCAGGCTGTGCAGAAACTCGCACCGAAAGCGCGGGTGACGCTGCTCGCGGGGATCAGGCGCGTACAGCCGCGAGGGGTCAGCCAGCTCCGGTCAGCTTCTCAGCTCCAAAGGCGTTCATCGCATGCATGATGTTGAAGGCCACTACCGAGAGCGCCGCTTCCGCCTTCACCCTCCTGAGCCCGCGGGTGAGGAACCTGCCCCCGCCCGACATTCGCTTGATCGTGCCGAAAGGGTGCTCGACGGTGCACCGCCTGATCCGCATCAGGCTCGGGTCGGCGTAGATGCGGGCCTCCATGCGGTCGAGCGCGGCTTGGTCGATCAGGCGGTGGATGGCCCGCTGCGCGCCTGGGGTGCAGCGCGGCTTCAGGCTGCACGTCTTGCAGGCGGGCGTGCGGTACCGGATCGCCCGGTTGCGTGTGTGGATGCCTGACGGTCGCATTGTCTGCCCGGCTGGGCAGCGGATGGTGTCGCTTGCCTCGTCGTAGACGAACTGGGTGGGCCGGAAGTGCTCGCTGTTCATCGCGCCGCGCTTGATCGGCGCCGACACGGTGATCGCCTCGGCCTCGCAGCGGGCCACCTCTTCCGCGTTCGAGTAACCGCCGTCGGTCAGGACGTGCAACTCGTCGGCCGCGAGCACCTCCTTCGCCGCGAGCGACATGGGGCGCAGCATATGGCTGTCGTTCGCGTCGTTGAACACGTCGTGGTGAATGATGAGGCCGCTCTCCACGTCGACGACGCTCTGGAGATTGTATGACGGCAGCTTCGGCGCGTGAGCGTAGCCCATCGGCTTCGCTTCGGGCTCGCCGAAGACGAGCACCTTCTCGTCGCGCCGCGCCAGCTCGGCCTGTCGGCGGGCGAGCCGGTCCTTGCGCCGCTTCAGCGATGCGATCGCGCCGGCGAAGGCCTCGCGGTGCGCTGGCTGGTCGTCGAACCCTTGCGCCACCTGCTCGTCGATCGCGTCCAACCGGTCGAGGTAGTAGGCGATCTCGCGCTCGGTGTGGGCGAGGTCGCGGGTGAGCCTCTCGGCGCCGGCGATGTTCTTGGGGCTGGCAGCGGCGCGCATTTTGGTCCCATCAAGCGCGACCGTATGCCCGCCGACGAGACCCTGCTCGCGGCAGAACTGCACGAAGGCAGCACTCGCGCGCACGATGGCTTCGGGGTTGTCATGCCGAAAGGCGGCGATGGTCCGGTAATCAGGCGCGAGGCGGCGCATGAGCCAAAGCGCCTCCAGGTCGCGCACACAGGCGCGCTCGAGATGTCGAGACGAGCGGACCTGGTTGAGATAGCCCCACACGTAGAGGCGGAGCATGTCGGCTGGATGGAAGCCTGGGCGACCCGTTGAGGCGGCGATAGCGCGGGCAAACCCAAGCTCGGCCAAGTCGAGGCTGCCGATAAACGCGTCGACGATCCGCACTAGAGCTTGGGGAGCAACGTAGTCGTCGATGCAGGCCGGCAAAAGACTGACCTGACCTCGATCAAATCCTTCGATGTGACCCACTCCGAACCTCCGCCGACGCTTGATCGATGCGGATTCTGGCAGATTTGCTGGGATGAATCAGCAGCAAAGCAAGCACATTTAGGCTGGAGCAGCCGTTCCCAGCCGCTGGATAGCTCGGACATAGACGAGCTCGCTCACAAGCTCGACGAGCGTCTGCGCGACGATGATCGCCGGCAGAATCGGAAGCGCACCGGGCACGGAGAGCGCGAGCGGGAGCACCACGAGCGAGTTGCGGGTGGCCGCGCTGAAGGCGACGCCCCGTGCCTCGCTGCCCTGCAGACCGGCCAGCCTCGCCACTCCCCACCCAACGAAGGGGGCAAGGAACGCGAACGCCATGTAGGATGGGAGGACGGTCAGCACGGCGCTCCAGGCCTGCCCGAGCTGCGGCACGACGGCGGCGACGACGACGAAGAGCACGAGCGCTGTTGCCGGCACCGGAAGCATACCGAGAGCGGAGGCTGCTTTCGTGCCTGTCTCCGATCGGCTCGCCCAAAGTTGCACCAGGCCGGCAAGCGCCAGCGGCATGGCGATGAGCCAGAGGAAGGCGTGGAGGAACGGGCCGACCTGAACGAGGCGGGCCGCTTCATCGCCGAGGAAGAGAGTCAGGTAGATCGGCAGCAGCGCCATCTGGAGGAGCAGCAGCGCCGGCGTTGCCGCCAGCAGCAGCTTGGCGTCGGCTCGGCCCAAGTGCGCGAAGGTCACGACGTAGTCGATGCAGGGCGTGAGCAGCACGAGCAGCACGCCCAATCGGATGAGCGGATCGGGCGGCAGGAACTGCGTCAACGCCGCCACGAGTAGCGGGATCGCCAGGAAGTTGGCGGCGAGCAGCGGCGCCACGAAGCGCCAGCGCGTGAACGCGCGCCCGAGGTCGGCGAGCGGCACCTGGAGGAAAGTGACGAAGAGCATGAAGGCAAGCGCCGGGTTTATCACCGCTTCGAGCCTGCCCGTGCCCGGCACCAACACCGCCACGGCCGCCGCGATTGCGACCGCGCCGAAGTAGATCGGCACTTGGCGGGCTTCGAGCAGATCCCGGGCTTGCTGGACCAACACACTCTCCCATTCCGAACACCGCCCACGACCTAGTGACGGACCGCCGACACTAGCAAGGTGAAACGGTGCGAACTCGTCGGCCAGGATCCCGCGGTGAGTTTTTGCACAGCCTGCCCCGCAACGCCCCCGCTCCCAGGACCTGTAGGCCCGCTCCTCCCCCAGGTCGACTCGCAAGAAGGTGACTTTGTCAGTCCTTCGAAGCTTGCGGAGCGCGCTCATGCCCAACCCTGTCATCACCCGCTGCATCCGACGTGCGGAGCTGCGGAGGCTCGTGCCGCTGAGCGACACGACGATCTATGAGATGGAGCGCCGCGGCGAGTTCCCCCGTCGCTTCAACCTGACGCCCCGTTGCGTCGCCTGGAGCTTCGACGAGGTCCAAGCCTGGCTCGCGGCGCGCCGGGATCCGGCTCCGGACCAGGTGCTCGAACGCGCACCCTCACCCGACGTGCATCAGCGCCGCACGAGGCCCGTCGGCAGCCTAGGAAGCTGACGCCCTCGCAGGGTGGGAGAGCGCCGGGCGGTCGCTCGCTGTCCCGCCGCGCCGGGCGCGGCTCCTGCGGGAGCGACCCTTCGGGCGCACCGCGCCGCCCGACGCTCGCGGCAGCGTCCCGCCATGCAGCGCCGGCTCCGCCGCGCGCAGGCTCCTTGCGGCCGCATCCTTGCTAAGCGGTCGCCGGCGCGTAACGTTTCAGCCGCTGGCTGCGCTGCAGCACGACGGTGCTCCGCCGTTCGCGCGAGCTTCTTGGACCGGCGGGCACGGAACGTCGGCGTACGAGCAATAGACGCAACAATCGCCGGCGTTCGGCTTGAGAACTGCGCTGCAACACGGGCAGTCATAGAAATACTGGCAGGCGTCCGTCGGCATGGTCTCCGTTGTCCGCCCACCGCACTCGGGGCAGGTCAGCGTGGAGCGTAGCTCAAAGGTCATCGCGTTCATGCGCGTAAGGTCCTCAGGATCATCAGAGCCTTTGGCTCTACGAACGGCTGCCAAAGGATCGCCAGCACCAGCAGCGCTGTCGCGAGTGAAAGCAGGATCACGGACAGCTGAGAAGGCGGCGCACAGCCCCCAGCGATCTTGCACGCCCGCGCCCGGCGTCCGATGCGCCACCAGCCAGCGCCCAGGACCAGGGCTGCGCCGATGGTCAGCCACAGGCGTTGGCCGGCGACGAAGGCTGCCCCGGTTAGGCCCAGGCCTGCGGCCGCGAGGGCCATTGGCAGCACACAGCACGCGGCCCAGGCGAATACCGCCAAGCACGCGGCGCAAACAGCTGACCAACTAAGAGCCGCGTCTTTGCGCGCGGATGATGCTGTCGCCTGGATTGTCACGCTCGCGCTTCCCTCTAACCGTTGCTACCTCTCCCACCCGTAGCGACTACAGGGTCAAGGCTTAATCACATGCGCGCTTCCCGAGGCCTCACGATCGGGGGGTTGGCGACCGCCAGCGGCGTCAATCTCGAGACCGTCCGTTACTATGAGCGAATCGGCCTGATGCCGGCGCCGGACCGCACCGCGGCGGGCCACCGCGTGTACGAGGATCACCATCTGCGACGCCTCGTCTTTGTCCGGCGGGGCCGACAGCTTGGGTTTTCCCTGGATGAGATTCGTGCGCTGCTGGACCTGGCCCAGCCTGGGCGACGCGCGTGCGGTGACGTCAAGAAGCTCGCCGCGATGCACCTGGACGAGGTCCGCGCAAAGATCGCTGATCTTCGCCGGCTGGAGACCATTCTCAGTGACACCATCCGCAAGTGCGACGGACAAGCCGATGCGCCCGCATGTCCGGTTCTCGACCTGCTGGAAGCGGATGCTGTCGCCTCGTCATAGTTCCCATCGCCGCGCCTTTGGCCCGGCGCCCGCTTAGGGCTCCGCCCTCGGCGCGCTTCGGAGCGGCTTCCGCCCAGCTTCGGTCCCCTCCGCCGGGCGCCACAGGCTGACGGGCCTCCAGGACCCTGCAGCCGGTTCCCCGCGAAGCCGCCCCTCCGCTTGCACACCCGGTCTCGCCGACGGGCAGGGCTGCAGGCGCGGCGTGCGCCTGCAACCCAGGCCCAAGGAGGACCTTATGACCGTCCAGACCGTGATCGAGTCCGGCGCTGTGATCGAAGTGCCCCTCAACAAGCTCAAGAAGTCGCCGAAGAACGCCCGCAAGACCCCGCACGGCGAAGCGGCCATCGCGGCCCTGGCCGCGTCCATTGCCGCCAAGGGCATGCTGCAGGCGCCGGTGGTGGAGCCGGAAGTGGGTGAGGACGGCGCGCCCACCGGCTTCTGGCTGGTGACCATCGGCGAGGGCCGCCGCCTCGCCATGCTGCTCCGCCTCAAGCGCAAGGAGGTCCGCAAGAGCGAGCCCGTCCGCTGTGTGGTCGACACGACCAACGACGCCCACGAGATCAGCCTGGACGAGAACGTCACCCGCACCGAGATGCACCCGGCGGACCAGTTCGAAGCTTTCCGGCGGCTGGCGGCAGAACGCGGTCTTGGCGCCGAGGACATCGGGGCGCGCTTCGGCGTCTCGGCCCAGGTGGTGCGCCAGCGTCTGCGGCTCGGCGCGGTCTCGCCCAAGCTGATGGCGATCTACCGCGAGGGCGGGCTGGCGCTCGATCAGCTGATGGCCTTCGCGGTCAGCGAGGATCATGGGCGGCAGGAGCAGGTCTATGACCAGCTCACCTTCAATCGCTCGCCGGGGGTGATCCGCCGCGCCATGACCGAAGCCAAGGTCCCGGCCAGCGACCGGCGGGCGATCTTCGTGGGGGCCGAGGCTTACGGCGAGGCCGGGGGGACCATCCTGCGCGACCTCTTCACCGAGGACGGCGGCGGCTGGTTCGAGGACGTGCCGCTGCTCGACCGGCTGGTGACTGAGAAGCTGGACGCCATCGCCTCGGAGGTCCAGGCGCAGGAGGGCTGGAAGTGGGCGGCGGCCTCGCTCGACTACCCGCACGGCCACGGGATGCGGCGGGTCTACCCGCACCCGGTGGAGCGCTCGGAGCCGGACACGGCGCAGATCGACGCTCTCTCCGAGGAATACGACGCCCTGGTGAGCCAGTGGGACGCGGTGGAGGAGCTGCCGCCCGAAGTGGAGGCCCGCTTCAAGGAGATTGATGCCGCCCTGGACGCCTTCGGCGACGGGCCGGCTTACGATCCCGACGAGGTGGCGCGCGGCGGCGTGTTCGTGATCCTCGGCCATGACGGGCAGGCCCGCATCGAGCGAGGGCTGATCCGGCCCGAGGACGAACTGCCGGCGGCGGAGGCCGAAGCCGAAGACAATGCCCAAGGCGAGACGGAACCGGATGGTGACAGCGATGGAACCGCGCCGAAGGAGGCCGAGCCCGAGGAGGATGCGGGCGCGCCCTTGTCGGAACGGCTGTTGCTGGACCTGACCGCCTACCGGACCGTCGGCCTGCGCGACGCCGTGGCGACCGACCCCACCCTGGCGCTGACCGCCCTGGTGCACGCCCTGGCGCTCAAGGCCTTCTATCCGCCTTGCGAGCAGGCGTCGTGCGTGGAGGTGAAGCTGGTCAGCGCCTACCTCGACGGCCATGCGCCGGGCGTCAGCGACAGCCCAGCTGGACGACGGATCGCCGAACGGCACGAGGCCTGGGCGGCGCGCCTGCCGCGCGAGCCCTCGAAGGCGTGGGACGCCGTGTCGGGCTTCGGGGCGGGCGAGCTGATGGACCTGCTGGCCCATTGCGTGAGCCTCGGGATCAGCGCCGTGCGCAATCCGCTCGACCGCAAGCCGGCGGCCTGGGACCACGTCGAGCGGCTGGCGCGCGCCGCGGGGCTCGACATGACCACCACGTGGGCGCCGACCGCCGAGCGCTACCTTGGCCGCGTGACCAAGGCGCGCATCCTGGAGGCCGTCGCCGAGGCGCGGGGGGCGGAGGTCGCGGAGCGGATCAGCGACCAGAAGAAGACCGAGATGGTGGAGACGGCCGAAGTCCTGCTTTCGGGGACCGGATGGCTGCCGCCGCTGCTGCGCACGACGAAGGCCGAGACGCCGGAGGCGCCGGTGGACTCGCCGGCGATGGCCGCCGAGTAGGCGCTCCTGCTCGGCCAACTCGCCCGCGCGGGTCCGCCTGCGCGGGCTTCCCTCTGCCTAATCTTCCTCTGGAGTTCGAGTTGCGTGAGGATCGCCTTCGAGCTTCCCAACCTCGGCTTCCACGGCGCGCATGTGGAACATGGTGGCTTCGCCGATCAGCCGGCTCCGTTCCGCGAGGTTCTGTGTCTCGGCTGCCTGACGCAGCAGCTCCTCCGCCCTGCGGCGATTGAAGTCCCGATCCGGCATCTTCCCGAACGTCGTCTTGTCGACCCAATCCTATGGAACCTCGAACCGTGGTCCTCTGTCCACGGTTTCAGCGCGGCCATTGCCGGGCGACAGACATGCGGCGGTTGTTGGCGGACCAACGGCCGCCGGGCGGCGGTCAGAAGATCGCGACGCCCAGGCGCCGTAGCGTCGCCGCAAGCTGCGCCCTCCGGTCCAGCAGGGCTCCAATTCGTGTGGCAGCGAGCTTGGGCAGCGCCCGCTCGAAGACCGCGAGGTTCGGCTCGCCAGTGAACCGGGACAGGTAGATCAGCCCATCGGGCTGGAGGTCATGCGCGTGGAGCGCCGCAGACCAGAGCTGGCCCAGCCGCCAGTCCGCCGCATGCGCCACGTCCGACGGGATGCCCATGCGCAGCGGCCCGTCGCCGCGCAGGTCCGCCAGCCGCAGCGGCGTCACCACCTCGATCTCCGCGCAAGCCCAGGCCTCGAACTCGGCAAGTTCGATCGGGAGGTCGCCAAGCCGGCCGTCGCCGCGATCCCGCACCAGGGTCTCGGCGACCGTCACATTCACCGATGAGCCGAGATAGACGATGCCGTATCGCTCGGCGGCCTCAGGCGGCGGGCTGAACCGGCTTTTCGCCGACCCTCCGAACCCCAAGGGATCGGGAAAGGTCCGGCGATAGAGCCGCAGCCATTTCGCGCCGGCCGGCTCGTCGTGCAGGACGAGCGAGCGGCTGCGAAATCCCTCCGGCGGTTCGGTCGCCACTCAGCCGAAATCCCCGCGCGCCTGGCTCTCAGCTAGGTCCAGGACCTCTGCGACCTTGCCCCTGCGGAGCCTATCCTTCGGCGCCTCGCCTTCCAGAGCCGGCGACGGCTGCGTCAGGAAGCGGAACACCGCCCAGGGGCTGTCGCCCAGCAGCTCGAATACCGTCGGCAGGCCCGGCAGCAGGCCGCCGTCCCGGGTCACCTGCCAAGCCGGGTAGCGGACGCCGCGCTTCGCGCCCTGCAGCCCCAGGATCTCCCGGCGCTTGAGCTTCTGGCGCACGGTCTCGCGCGTGGCGCCGATCAGCCCGGCGAAGTCGTCGGCGCCCAGCATGTCAGGCCCGGCGAGGACCTCCGCCGCACGGGCCTCGCCGCGGGCGCGCGCGTCGCGGAGCGCGGCTTCGAGCTCATCGTCCGCCGGGGGGCGTCGACGCAGGGCAAGCCCGCCGATCCGCGCGGCGAACGTCGGCACATCTCTCGTGGATGGCGCGCGATCCACCAGGTCGGCCAGGTAGCGGACGCCGCCTAGCTCTCTGAACGCCGCGTCGCTTGAGAACTGCTCCGCCATCACGATCGGCTCGGCGAGCTTCCCGCTGCGCCAGGCGTCTTCCAGGGCGGCGAACAGCCGCTGGTGGAACGGCTCGTAGAAGTCCACCCCGGTGAGCGCCGCGCCCAGGTGCTCGAACCCGTCATTGTCGTACAGCAGGGCCCCCAGCAGCGCCTGTTCTGCTTCGATGTCGGCGGGGAGCGCGTCCGCCGGCAGCGGCTCGACGTCGATCTCTGCCTGAGACGAGGAACCTTGCAGCCGGACGGTGAGCTGGGTCGGCCGGCCCGTGCTGTAGGCGGCGCGAACGGCGTGCTCCACCTGGTGCAGCAGAGCGGCGAGCGCTGGGCTGGCTGTGTCCGGCGCGCCTGCGGCTGGCGCGCCACCGCCGAAACGGCCGGCCGCAGCGCTTCGCCGGCCAACGTCGGCCAGTGTCCCGTTCTTCTTGGTGGCGGCGCGGGTCATGGCGAGCTCCTGGAGATGCCAAGGTGGGCAATCTCGTCAACTTCGTCAACCTGACGTTCGTTCCGGCGCGGACGAGGGGGTCTGAGGCCCGTTTCGTGAGGCCGATGCTTGGCGGCGCCGGCGGCCATTCGTCTTCCTCGCGCGAGTCCCGGCCCGGCGCGGTCTCTCTCGCTGGCTGATCTGGGCGAAGCCGATCCGGACCTTCAACGCCGACCCGCCGGCTTTCTTCCCCTGAGGCGTACGCCTCATTCCTCGCGAGGCAAGAAAGCCTCTGGGTCCAGCGCCCTCCGCTGCGCTCCGGCCCTTCGCCACCCCACGCGCGGGCGCGTGCGGACCGGCAGGGTGAAGGCCCGGCCTGGCTCCGCCTGACCGATCGCCATCGAGACCGCGATGGGCGCGGCTCGCCAGCGAAACGGAGACTTCCCATGGCCACCATCGGCGCCTTCCACAAGCAAGCCGACGGCTCCTACAGCGGGGCCATCAAGACCCTCACCCTCAACGTCAAGCAGGCCCAGTTCCGGGCGGCCGACAAGGACAACGAGAAGGCCCCCGACTTCCGCATCTTCTCCGGCCAGACCGAATTCGGCGCCGCCTGGAAGAAGACCTCTCGGGAGAACCGCGACTACCTCTCGGTCAAGCTCGACGACCCCAGGTTCCCGGCGCCTATCTACGCCTGCCTGGTCGACGCCGTGGAGGGCTACAGCCTGTTCTGGTCTCGCTGCCGCAGCGCCGAGTTACCGCCCCGAGCCGCCGCCCCGCACGGGGGGGGGGCGCCCCATCCCCATCATCCAAGTTCAAGGAGGCCGCCATGTCGCGCGCGCCCGAACACACTCGCCCCGACCTCTACAGCCGCGTCACCCAAGCCATCGTCGAGGACCTGAAGCGTGGCGTCCGCCCCTGGACCAAGCCCTGGTCCGCCGAGCACCTCGCCGGCCGCATCGGCCGCCCGCTCCGCCACTCCGGCGAGCCCTACAGCGGTATCAACGTGGTCCTGCTCTGGGCCGAAGCCGTGGCCCACGGCTACGCCGCGCCGACCTGGATGACCTTCCGCCAGGCGCTGGCGCTCGGCGCCCACGTCCGCAAGGGCGAGCACGGCGCGACTGTCGTCTACGCCAACCGGGTCAAGCGCACCGAAGCCGGCGACGACGGCCAGGATGTCGAACGCGAGATCCCCTTCCTGAAGGCCTACACCGTGTTCAACGTCGAACAGATCGAGGGCCTGCCGGCGCATTTCCACGCCCCGGCCGCACCGCAGCCGGAGCCGCAGCAGCGGGTCGAGCATGCCGAGGCCTTCTTCCGGGCCGTGGGCGCCGACATCCGCCACGGCGGCGGCCAAGCCTACTACGCCATCGGTCCAGACTACGTGCAGTGCCCGCCGTTCGAGACCTTCGTGGACCCGGAGGCCTACTACGCGACCCTCGCCCACGAGTGCACGCACTGGACCCGCCACCCGAGCCGCCTCGACCGCGACTTCGGCCGCAAGCGCTGGGGCGACGCGGGCTATGCTCGCGAAGAGCTGGTCGCAGAACTCGGGGCCGCCTTCCTTTGCGCCGATCTTGGGCTGGAGCTGACGCCGCGCGAAGACCACGCGAGCTACATCGACAGCTGGCTGCAGGTGCTCGAAGGCGACCGGCGGTTCATCTTCGGCGCCGCCGCCTACGCCCAGCGGGCCTGCGATTTCCTGCATGGTCGGCAAGCGCGAGCGGCCGACGCCGCCTAGCGGAAGCGGCGGCGGCTCCGGGCCGCCGCCGCAACCTTGCGCCTCAACCCTTGCCCGCCGCCCGTCTTGGTAGAAGTATGCCTGGTGGGGGCGCGCGAACAGCGAGGCGCGCAATGTCCGAGGCCGAGCACCACACGCTCCTCGACGGTAAGGTCCACGTCTATCGCCGGGCGAACAGCCGGTACTGGCAGTGCTCGACCTACCTCGGCAGCCGCAACCATCGCCAGTCCACCCGAGAGGAGAACCTCGCGGCGGCCATGGACTTCGCCCGCGACTGGTACATGGACGTCTACACGGAGCATCGGGTCCGCAATCGCGGCGGCGAGATCGTCGCCGCCGAGGAAGCTCGCTTGCGCCAAGCACGCCTGCCGGCCCCGCGTGGGCGGAGCCACACCTTCACGGAGGCCGCCGAGGGATTCCTCGCCGAGTACCAGGTCCTGACCTTCGGCGAGCGCAACGCCGTCTATGTGGAGGGCAAGGTCCGACACGTGCGCCTGCGGCTGGAGCCCTTCTTCGGAAGGGCGCCGCTGCACCGCATGACCGCGGGCCGCATCCAGGCCTACCGCGTCAGCCGCATGACCCCGCCGGAAGGCGACGCGGCCAAGGCGTGGCGGCCGCCGGCCAAGAGCACCCTGCACCAGGAGTTGGTGACGCTTCGGCAGATCCTGAAGTGGGCAAACCGGCAGGGCTGGATCCATGCCTTGCCGGACATGAGCGCCCCCTACCGCCAGTCCGGCAAGATCTCGCACCGGGCCTGGTTCTCGCCCGAGGAATACAAGCGGCTTTACGAGGCCACGCGGGAGCGGGCCCGGACGCCGAGGAAAGAACGCTGGCGGGCGCAATCGGAGAAGCTGCACGACTACGTTCTGTTCATGGCGAACACTGGCCTCAGGCCCGACGAGGCCTCGCGGCTGCAGTTCAGGGACGTCAGCGTCATCTCCGATACCGGCAGCGGTGAACGCATCCTGCAGATCGAGGTGCGGGGGAAGCGTGGGGTCGGCTTCTGCAAGAGCATGCCGGGCGCGGTGCTGCCCTTCGAGCGGCTGGCCAAGCGCGGCGCGCCGGCCCAGGCCGACCTGATCTTCGGAAAGGTGCAGCGGCAGCTCTTCAACGCCGTCCTGGCGGAGCTCGATCTCAAGCACGACCGGGAGGGCAATGTCCGGACCGCCTACAGCCTGCGGCACACCTACATCTGCCTGCGGCTGATGGAGGGCGCCGACATCTACCAGATTGCCAAGAACTGCCGGACGAGCGTCGAGATGATCGAGAAGTTCTACGCCTCGCACATCGCAGGCACGATCGACGCCTCCGCGGTGAACGTCAGGAAGGCGGCGGAGCGTCCGGCGGCCGGGCCGAAGCGGCCAGGCCGGGCGCCGTCGGCGAAGGCTCCGGCTCCGAAAGCTGCGGCGCGTCGGCCGCCCGCGCGGCGATCCGCATCGCCCGCGCCTGAGGCGTCGCCAGCGTGAACAGGCCCCGGAACTCCGGGTCGGCGTAGTAGCGCACCTTCTGCGCCACGACCGGCGCCTCGCCGGGCCGCAGCAGGATCTCCAGCGACGGATGCAGCCGCATCACCTCGTCCGGGGTCATCAGCTCGCGGCGGGCCAGGTGCGTGCTGGTCGACGACCCATGGGTGCTGAAGAACTGGTTTGGGGCGCGCGAGACGGATGTGCCGGACGTCTCATACGCCACAGTGGTGGCGCCCAGCGACTTCGAGATCCACTCGGCGGTGTCGTAGTCGGCGACGTTGAAGACCTGCAGCAGACTGGCGTTGGAGAGGAAGGTGCCGGCGCGCTCGCCATAGGCGCCCCACAGCTGATGCATGTCCTGCAGGATCGGCCAGAGCTGGACGCCATAGCCGGCCATCAGGCCGAAGGCGCGCTCGATGGGCTCGAGCCGTCCGAGCGTGGCGAACTCGTCCAGCAGGAAGAGCACCGGCGGTCCTTCCTCGGCCGGCGTGCGCGCCAGTTCGCGCAGGCCCTGCGCCACCAGCAGCCGCAGCCAGCGGGCGTAGGTGTCGATGCGGTCCGGCGGCAGTACGAGGAACACCGTGCACCAGGAGGTCTTGAGGTCGGAGAAGCGGAAGTCGCTGCCGGACATCGCGGCGTTCAGCCGGGCGCTGTCGAGGAAGTGGGTGTGCCGCTGCGCCGACGAGAGGACGCCCGCCGCCTCGCGGTCGCTCTTCGACAGGTGGCGGTTGGCGGCGCGGCGGACGAGGCCGCCAGCGCTCGTGCTCTTCTGCATTTCGGCCAGCGTGCCGTCGAACTCGTCGGGGCTGCCGCTCAAGAGGTCGCGGACCTTCGCCAGCGTGCGCTCCGGCTTTGGGCGGCTGCAGGCGACGTGCAGCATCAAGCCGGCGATCAGCGCCTTGGCCTCTTCGTTCCAGTGCGCTTCGCCGAGATGCGCTGGCGGATCGTAGACGAGCGCGTCGGCCAGAACGGCGGCGTCCTCCGCGAGGTCCGGGTTGTCGGGATCGAGGACGTCCATCGGATTGTAGCGGGCCTGCGGCATGCCCGTGACCCCGAACGGATCGAGCACGTGCACCGACCCGAGTTGCCGGCGCCGGTCGTAGGTGACGCCAGTGTTCTCGCCCTTGGGGTCGAGGCAGAAGACCGAGCGATCGCAGGCCAGCAGATTGGGGATGATCGCGCCGACGCCCTTGCCTGATCGGGTGGGCGCGATGGTGAGCAGATGGCCGGACGCATCGTGGCGTAGGAGCGCGCCGCCACGGCGGTTTTCGCGGCCGACGATGAGGCCGCGGTCGCGCCGCAGAGTCTGGCGGACGCGCTTGTCCGACGCGAACTGCGCCGAGCCGTACACGGTGTCGTCCACCCGTTCGTAGCGAAGGCGCCAGTTGCCGAAGGCGATGACGGTGCCGAATAGGGCGCCGCAGAAGATCGACACCCGCCGCCAGATGTCGCCGGCGCCCATCACCTCGTCGATGAACCAGCCGGCAAGGCCGCCCGCAATCTGGCCCAGCACAATGCCCCAGATGACGAAGATGACGCAGAGGATGTAGCGGCCGATCACGGCGTCACCGCCGGCTGAGCGGTCAGGGACGCCTTCGCGTCCTGCTCGGCCTCGAAGGCGCGCTGCCCGCGACGGCGCCAGAGCGCCAGCGTCGCCTGCCGGTCGGCCGGAGACAGCGTCTCCGCCAGCGACAGCAGAGCGCCGTAGAGTGTCGCCCGGTCGTCGCCCACGGCATCGGCCAGACCGGACTTCTGGATCAGGCCGCCGAGTTCGATCAGCCGATGGGTGCGTTCGCGTCTTTCCACGACCCAACTCCGCGTATCTGTGCGCGCCCGGTAGGCTTCCGCCCGCCGAACGGCGGCGGCGTTGCTACGGAGCGCCCGGAGCGTGTTCCTCAGATCCGTTGCGCGGCGCGCCGCTCCGGCGTGCGCGTTGAAAGAAGGCGGCGCCCTTGCGGCGCCACGCCTCCTTCGCGGCCGCGTCCTTCTCTTCGACGGCGCTGAGCAGGACGCCGGCCAGGGTGTCGACGTCCAAGCTGTCGGCACCGGTGGCGGCGACCAGTTCGCCGAGCTGGGTGATCTTGCGCGCCTTGAGGCCCTTGGCCTTGTCCGCGAGCGCCTTGAGTTCGGCGTCGATATCGCGAGGTTTGCGCATGCAGGTACGCTCCTTTCAGCGGATGCGCCCCCGCCAACATGCTAGCTCAGGTTGAGTTCGTCCGCCAAGTGGGCGATGCTACACCGCCCCGCCAGTCACGAACGGCCGCAGGTCTGAGTGCGCGCTTATACGTCGTGACCGACGTCGGCTGCGGAGTGACGCCGTCATGGCGATCTATCACTTCTCGGCGAAGGTGATCAGCCGCGCCAACGGCTCCAGCGCGGTGGCCGCCGCTGCGTATCGTTCGGCGTCGCGCCTGAACGACGAGCGGCTCGGCCGGCACCACGACTTCAGCAACAAGGCCGGCGTCGTCCACTCCGAGGTCATGCTGCCCGACGGCGCACCGGAGCGTTGGCGCGATCGCGAAACGCTCTGGAACGAAGTGGAGGCCGGCGAGGCGCGCAAGGATGCGCAGCTCGCCCGTGAGGTTGAATTCGCCATCCCGCGCGAGATGAACCAGCCCGACGGCGTGCGGCTGGCGCGCGACTTCGTGCAGCGCGAGTTCGTCGACCGCGGCATGGTCGCCGACCTCAACGTGCATTGGGATGTGGCGGAGGACGGCGCGCCCAAGCCGCACGCTCACGTCATGCTGTCGATGCGCCAGGTGGAGGGTGACGGTTTCGGCCAGAAGGCGCGCGACTGGAACCGCACCGAGCTCTTGTCGCATTGGCGTGAGGCCTGGGCTGAGCATGTGAACGCGCGCCTCGCTGAACTCGACATCGACGCCGCCATCGATCACCGCAGCCTGAAGGACCAGGGGATCGACCTCGAGCCGCAGAACAAGATCGGCGCCGCGGCCTCCGGTCGCGCAGATCGCGGCGAAGTGGCGGAGCGGCTCGCCGAACATCGCGAGATCGCGCGGCGCAACGGCGAGGTCCTGGCGGCGAACCCGTCGGTCGGGCTGAACGCCATCACCCGCCAGCAGAGCACCTTCACAGACCACGACCTGATGCGCTTCGCGCACCGGCACACCGATGACCGCGAGCAGTTCCAGCGCGCCCTCTCGGCGATGCGAACGTCGCCGGAGGTGGTCGCGCTGGGCAAGGACGGCGCGGGCCGCGAGCGCTTCACAACCCGGGAGATGCTGGCGGTCGAGCAGCGGCTGGAGGACGCCGCCGAGCGGCTCGCCGCCCGCAAGGATCATGCGGTGCGCCCGCAAGAAGATGGCGGGCGCGCCGCCACCCTCGGGCGGGAGCAGTCCGAGGCCCTGGCGCATGTCACCGGCGGCGGCGATCTCTCGCTGGTCGTCGGCTACGCCGGCTCCGGTAAGAGCGCCATGCTCGGCGCGGCGCGCGAGGCGTGGGAAGCCGATGGCCTGAACGTCCGCGGCGCCGCGCTCTCCGGCATCGCGGCCGAGAGCCTGGAAGGCAGCTCCGGCATCAAGTCACGGACCCTCGCCAGTCTCGAGCACAGCTGGGCGAACGACCGCGACCGGCTCGGTCCCAACGATGTGCTGGTCATCGATGAGGCCGGCATGGTCGGCTCGCGCCAGATGGAGCGGGTGCTGGGCCATGCGGAGCGGGCTGGCGCCAAGGTCGTCCTCGTCGGCGACGTGGAGCAGCTGCAGGCCATCGAGGCCGGCGCGGCCTTCCGCGCACTCGCTGAACGGCACGGCGCGTCCGAGATCACAGAAGTGCGCCGGCAGACGGCCGACTGGCAGCGGCAGGCGACGCGGGAGTTCGCCACGGGCCGGACCTCGCAGGCGCTTGATCGCTACGCGGCGCACGGGTCTGTGGTCGAGCACGCCACGCGAGCTGATGCGCGCGTCGGCCTCGTCGAGCAGTGGGACGAGGCGCGCCGCGCCAACCCTGCGGACCGGCAGATCATGCTGGCGCACACCCGGGCCGACGTCGCCGAGCTGAACGGCCTCGCGCGGCAGCGGCTCAGAGACAGCGGCCACCTCGGCGAAGAACACCTGATCCAGACGGAGCGTGGCGAGCGAGCATTCGCCGCCGGCGACCGCATCATGTTCCTCCGCAACGAGCGCTCGCTGGGCGTGAAGAACGGCTCCCTCGGCGAAGTCGAGCGCCTGGACGGCAGCACGATCTCCGTGCGGCTCGATGGGCCGGGCGCTCGCCAGGTCACCTTCTCGACTCACGAGTACGCCCACATCGACCACGGCTACGCCGCCACCATCCACAAGAGCCAGGGCGTCACCGTTGACCGGGCGCACCTCCTGGCGACGAGCGGCCTCGACCGGCATGCGACCTACGTCGGTATGACGCGCCATCGCTCCGAGGCGACGCTGCACTATGCACGTGAAGACTTCCGCAGCCGGTCGGAGCTGGCGGCGACGCTCAGCCGCGAACGGCCGAAGGACACGACGCTCGACTACAGCGATGGGTTCGCAACGCGCCATGGCGTCACCGACAAGGATCCGGTGACACGCCGCGCCGACCGGTTCATCGCCGAGTGGACGGAGGCAAAGAGCCGATCAGCGAAGACAGGCGGCGACATCTTCGCGCGCCGGGCTGCCGAGCGGGAGTTCCATCGCCTTGCTACGCAGCTACATCGCGATCCTGAGCTGCGGCAGGCGCTGGCTCATCGGCGAAGCGAACTTGGCATCGACCAGAGCGGTCCTCAGCGCGGTTTGACAGACGAATTGGCGCGCTCAGTCGGGCGAGGGAGAGGACTCGACCGCGGTCGCTAAGGCAGCTCGTGACTCTTAGCTGACGTTCGCAAGAGCCGCTTTGTGGTCATCGGGTTGGCTTGGTTCGACGCGGGCCTAGGGGCGAGCAGAATGCCTCGTCATAGCCACTCCGGTGGAACGAGCGCGACGTTGCCCGGCCATTCTTCCGTCAGGGTGACACCTTCGATCTCGCCCCAAACATCCGGGCCGGCATGGTCAAGGACGATGGCCTGAAGACGCCCTTTCGCTCGGATGATCTCACTGCCGATAGCCTCGAAGACGGAGCGGACGGCTGCGATATCCTTGTCACGAGACCGACCCGGAAGCGGCGCATGTTCAACGTCGAATCCCCGAGGGAAGTAGACTTGGCTAGGCTGATCATAGATCAGGAAACTGGGAACAGGATGCCCCGGCTCTTCAAGGAAGAAGCGTTGCAGGGCGAGGCTGATCGCGACGTGGTACGCGAGCCAATTGGCGCCGCTGCCGATCTCCCACAGGTAGTCCCGCCGGTCGCGATTGATGACGCGGACGGTAAGGTCTTCCGTCACCAACTCGATCGGCGCCTCTGGCCACTCGGCATCAAGCATCGGAAGGATCCGTGAAGCGGTGGTCTGCACCCGCTGAAGCGCGTTCGCCTTTTTGCTGTTGACGGCTCCCTCGGAATAGATCTTGCGCAATTCGGCCAGAGTTCGCTGAAGGCGGGCGATGCTGTCGGCGAGCTCGGAGCCTTCCTCGGATCGATCGAGCGTGGTCAGAGCATATTCCAGTCGTCCAATGAAACGCTCGACTTGGTCCTGGCGAAAGGTCTCAGCCCGCGCCTCCTCTGAGCGTTGCTCCAGTTGTGCTATTTCCTGGCGCACGCCGATCAGTTTGCCCGTGGCCTCATCCACCTCGCGGCGAAGTCGCAGGCGCTCTTTGTCGAAGGAGTCGGACAGGCCCGGTTGGGTGCGAAGCTGAATTTCGATCCCGGCCAAAGCAGTCGTCAAAAGTTCCAGCTTCTCGCGGCCGGCGCTCGCCACCGCGACCAACGGGTCTTCGCTGTCTGCGAGGCGCTCCTGCAGCCAGCCAGAGATGTTCAGGCGGTCTCGCTGAATCTTGATCGCAGCACCATAGGACTCGCTACTGTCCACCAGACGCTGCATCTCATTCAATCGTTGCCGGCTGTCGGCCAGCGCCTTGGCCGCCTGGCTCTCCTGCTGCCGCAAGGTCTGGAGTTGCGCGAGCGCTACCTCCACCGCCGTCACGGTCACATAGGCGCTACGGGAATTGGTCTGGACGGCCCGCCGAAGCAGATCGACGATTTCATGCCACTCAGTGGGCACGACAGTGTTTTCAGGGAGAAGGCCGAGCTCGATGGCGCGCCTCACCCATCCTTGGGTCTCGTTCTGCCAAGCCCGGACGCCCGCCTTGGTAGCCGCCAAAGCCGACTCCTGGCGGCGGAGTTCCCGCGTTAGTCGATCAATCTCCCATCGCGCCGCCAACATCTCGGTGGTTAGGGCACCGAGCACGAAGGGGAAGATGGCCTTCAGGGTCTCCCGATGCTCGCTGGTGTCGGCGTTAAAGAACAGCACCATCGGGTTGGCCACGATGTATTGTGGCTGGAAGGTGAACGCCATTAGGTCGCGGAACGAGACGCGCGACTCGTAACCTGATGTACTGTCCGGATTGAGGCCAAGCTGAGACAGCCCGGACAGGCGATCCAGCATCTTCTTGACCTGATCTGCGGTCGTGTTTTTGGTCGGCTCTTCCTCGGGAACCTCCACCGAATCGCCTTCGAGCACGAACATGTCGCCTGTCTGACGCGCGTCTCCCGGCTCTCGCCTAGCCAGAAGTTTCTCGCCTTCAAGGGTCTGGATGACGACGCCGAACCAGGAGCAGGCCTCGCGGATCGTCCCCACCGGAATGCTGCATTTTCCAGATGCCAGGCAGTAGTCGATGATCGGGATCACCGCCGACTTGCCGGTCTTGGAGGCACCGCTGATGACGTTGACCATGCCGGGCTGGAACTCGATCACCCGCGGCTTGTGCCCGGCACGGGACCACAGGATGAGCTTGAGGATTTGAAACTGCATCAGGGTTCGATCTGCAAAAGCGAAAAGACCTGATTGGCCGGCAGGCGTGCGAACCAGCGCCCCAGCTTTTCGGCCCCAGCCGTGTGGGCTCGGAGGCGGTCCGGGGGTGGAGGAAGCTTGAGTTCGTTGGCGCGCACCAAGGCGCTCTCATAGTCGAGGTGGAGGAGCTTGGTTGCGATCCCGACGCCGAGCGACTGCAAGGTGAGACCGCGCATCGCTACGGCGCGATCATGCACCGCGAAGAGGCGTTCACGCTCTTCAGCAAGCTTCGCCACAAGCTTGAGGAGCCCGGAAGGCAGTTGCGTCGACTTGATGTCTGACAGGGTCGGCGCATGGAAGACCATCGGGAGCACCAGGAAGAAGGGCGGCAGGTCGGGGAGATCGCCGACCTTCTCGGCCTGGTAGCCATGCGCGAAATTCCACAGCACCTGGGCCCCGAAAGCCGGGTTCTGAACGATCTCGACAGGCGACAGGTCCGAGGTCATCGACGCGACCTAGCCGTCTTCCGGGAACAAGGTCTTGAAGTTGGGATGCCATCCCACCCTGCGAGCCTCGGACAGCCCATTAAACGCGCCAGAGACGAAATGGCTGGGAAGGGCGCGCCCCTCCAGGGGCAGTGTCTTCCCAGAACACCGGCGGTAGAGCGCACGGCCGCGCTGGGCATCCGTGCTGGCCGCCATGGTATCTTCGATCTCGTCCCGGGCGAGCTTGTGCTCCCTCACCAGCTGTTCGTCGAATTCGTCCAAGCTCTCGGCGACGATGCGTCCCTCATCGGCCCAATCGATCTTGTCGCTTACAGTGCGCAGGTAGTCGCTGACCGCCGTGATCAACAGCTCTTCCGTGCAGTCCACGGCCTGTAGCTGCTGAACGAAAATCGGCTTCTGCACCACCACGGCTTCAACTTGGTCCGTGGGAGGTGGAGGCGTACTTGAGATCAACAGGCCGAGAAGATCATGCTTACGCGCGAAGGCGCCAAAGCGCTTGCGGAAGGCTCGGGCGTCGAGTTTCGCATGCAGTTGCTTTCGAAGCAGGGCGTCAGCCTCCTCCTTGGCGAACCCGATCGCGGCCTGACAGAAAGCGTCTAGTGTCTCGGCCGGCAAAGTCGGCCGCAGTTGCTCACGGACGGCCTCGGTCGGCTCGGGTTCGACGATCAGGCGAAACCGTCGGATGATCTTTGCGCAGACGAAGTCACCCTGGCTGAGGAACCTGGTCACGTGGGGCGCACAGCCGACGCCGGGTTTCTTCGGGTCGACGAGCGCATTGATCCGCTTCAGCCCGTCTGCAATCGACTCGTCCGTTATGGCGGCGTGAAGGGCCTCAACTAACGGCCCCGCCTTCACCGGCGTCACATACAGATCGAAGAAGGCCTTGTCGGGATTCAGCCCCTCTTTGCAGCGGTCCGCCCAGTTGGCGAACGTGTTCCAAAGCGCTTCCGCGCGGTCGCTGATGGGGTTCGATGCCAGCGCGCTCTTGCATTGTTCCAATACTAGGTCGCCGTTAGCCCGATACACGGTCACATCGTCTTCGGCCTCGATACCCACGACATCACCATCTGAGGCTTTGAATAGATGGTGGCAGAGGCGCACCGATTGGAGCGAAAAGCCTAGATAGGGGCCCGGCGCCGCGCTCTTGGGTGGCTTGAGTTCTACAGCGCTCATCAGACTCTCGGCATGAGCTTGGCCCGCCGTGTCGGCAACGAGCGGACTCGGCTCCTATCCCGAGCTTAACTGTGATCTTCGAGCGTGCAACTATGCAGCGAACGTTCGCGAGGGGTATCAAAGGCCACCGCCAACGCCTCAGAGAGCCCGCGGATCGACTGCCGTTTGATCGATTGGCGTCCCGGAAAGGCAGCCACAAAGCGCGTCGGTTGCTGAACGTAGTGCTCGGATGCAGCCTGGAAGCGAATAATGTACATCGAACGGTTGGTTCTTGCAGGGTTTCGAGGGTTTGGACCCGAGCAGACGACGATTGATCTTACGCCAGGCCTTACCGCCTTTGTGGGCGCCAACGGCGCGGGCAAGACCGCTGCCATGCAGGCCATGCAGCGATTGTTCGGCATAACCGCTGACCAGCGTCGCCTGCGCCGGCAGGATTTCCATATCCCAGCGAACGAAGACGCAACGCCGGCACAGCGGACCTTCTTCCTGGAGGCGATCCTCGCTTTTCCTGAGCTGCAGGGCGGCGGGGACGCCGCTGCCGTCCCCGAATTCTTCCAGCAGATGGCGGCGGACGAAGCCGGGCACCTGAAGTGTCGTCTCCGCATGGAAGCTGTATGGACCGACGATGGGTCGCTGGAAGGTTTGATCGAGCAGAAATACTGGGCAGTGCGTACGTTCGGCGCCTTCGCCGAAGCCGACTGCATCGATCTCAAGGCGACGGACCGCGCCCGGATCCAGCTGATCTATGTGCCCGCTTCAAGGGATGCTGCCTCGCAGGTCACCGCCTTCCTGCGTGGGCGGCTCTGGCGGGCGATCAACTGGTCGCAAGGAGTGCGTGACACGTTCGCGACCGCAGGCGCCACCCTCAACAACGCCTTCACAGGCGAGGCGGCGGTTGATGTCGTAGTCGGCGCGGTCCACCGCCGCTGGCAGGAGGTTCATACCGCGGGGACCGACACAACGCCGGTATTCCGACCCATTGACCTGCGGTTCCAGGAATTCATCCGCAAGGTGGAGGTCGTCTTCCGCCCCGACGAAGCGGGCCGTGAACGTGCGATCGAGGATCTCAGCGACGGCCAACGCTCGCTCTTCCACCTGGCCATGACGGCCGCGACCCTCGACGTCGAGGGCGAAGTGGCAGCCGATCCGGCCGCCGTCGGGTTTCAGGCCGGCGGCGTCCCGTTGCCGGCGCTCACCTTGATCGCCATCGAGGAGCCGGAGAACAACCTAGCGCCATTCTACCTCGGCCGGATTGTCCGCCAGATCGAAGACCTAACGCAGGGTGAGCGAGCGCAGGCCGTGGTCTCAAGCCATTCGGCAAGCATCCTCTCGCGCGTGGATCCTGAGCAGATTCGGCATTTTCGGCTGGACCCCGCCGACCGCACCGCGCGCGTCCGGGCAGTCCGGTTGCCTACTGGCCAAGAAGAAGCGGCGAAATTCATCCGCGAGGCGGTCAGAACCTATCCCGAACTTTACTTCGCCCGGTTTGCCGTGCTCGGCGAGGGGGCGTCCGAGGAAGTGGTCCTACCGCGGCTCGCCGAAGCGCTCGACATCGATGTCGATCGCTCCTTCGTGGCCATCGTGCCCCTGGGCGGCCGCCATGTGAACCATCTCTGGCGGTTGTTGTCAGATTTGGAAATCCCGTACGCCACCTTGCTCGATCTGGATTGGGGGCGTGTCGGCGGAGGCTGGGGGCGGATCAAAACGACCTGCGCGCAATTGCTCGCGATCGGCGTCCAACCAAACCAACTGTTCAATCCGCCCGATCCGTTGGGACCACAAGCCAACTTGGCCGCCTTCGACGGCTACGACCAGGCGAACTCTCAGTTGATGCGCGATTGGGTGCGCTTTCTCCGCAACCACCATGTCTTCTTCTGCACGCCGCTCGACCTAGACTACTCGATGCTGACGGCGTTTCCGGCGGCCTATCAAGTGATTGAACCGGGCAGGCAAGGACCCTCTCCCAACGGCGATCCTCGCTCGGCGGTACTGGGCGAAAATGGGCGCGGCGACCTTTACCCGGCTGGCAATGATGTGGCCTTGCGGTGGTATCGGTATCTGTTTCTTGGGCGCGGCAAACCCAGCACGCACGTGCGCGTCCTCAGCAGCATGGACGACGTCGCGGTGGCGGCGGCGGCTCCGGAGGTGTTGACTGCGCTGTTGCAGTCCATTGTCGATCGCCTCTCGCCGCCGGCCGGCGCGGACCTGGTTTGACGTGGCGCTAGTGCGACCCGAAGACTGGCGCCCGCGGGGCATCGCCGACCTAGAGCCGGCGGGATGGGCGGCACTCCGCCAGGACGGGTCGACATCCGTGGTGGCCGGACCGGGGGCGGGTAAGACCGAGTTCCTTGCGCAGCGCGCGGTCTACCTTCTCGAGACCGGCCTCTGCCCGCCGCCGTTCAGGATTCTCGCCATCTCCTTCAAGAGCGACGCGGCCAAGAACCTGACCGACCGCGTACGATTGCGTTGCCCGGCTGAGTTCGCCCAGCGGTTCACCTCACTGACTTTCGACGCCTTTACCAAAGGGCTTGTCGACCGCTTCCTGACCGCGCTGCCGGAGACTTGGCGACCCTCGCGCCCCTACGACATCGCCTTCCCCACCCGTCAGCAGCTGGAGGGCTTCTTGACCGGTGCCCGGTTGGCGGCGCCGCCGCCGTGGCAGGCGGCAATCGCGGCCATGGGAGGCTTCACGTTCGAGTCGCATCGGGTCGGACCATACCGTCTGCCGCATCCACGCCAGCCGCCGACAACGCCCGACGAGTTCGCCGTGCAGCGCTGGTGGGACAGCGCCTTGGCCGCGCAACCGCGTTCGGCACTAACGTTCGTCACGTTGAACAGGCTGGCCGAACTGGCGCTTCGCGCCGCGCCCGACATCAAACGGGCGCTGCAGCTGACTTATCCCTTCGTTTTCGTCGACGAGTTCCAAGACACCACCTACGCGCAGTACGATTTCCTGCTCTCGGCGTTCTGCGGCGAAGGGATCAGCGTCACGGCGGTAGGGGACGACAAGCAGCGCATCATGACTTGGGCCGGCGCGCGACCTGACGCATTTGCACGCTTCGAGGCGGACTTTGGCGCGGCCCGCATCCCGCTGGTCTTCAACTTCCGGTCTTCGCCGGATCTTGTTCGTATCCAGTATGTCGTTGCCCGGGCGCTCGACCCGAATGCTGCCCTAACCGAGGCCAAGGCCCAACAGCAGGTCGATGGCGATGTGGCCCAGGTCTGGAAGAGCCCCACCAAAGCGCGAGAAGCGCAGCACTTAGCCGAGTGGCTCGGTGCCGATATGGCCGCGCGGGGGCGAGCACCCCGCGATTATGCCCTCCTCGTGAAGCAGAAGTCCGACGACGTGGAGGCAGATTTGGCCCACGCGTTCGCTCAGCGAGGCCTTCGGATGCGCAACGAAAGCCACGCGCTGGGTAAGACCACGCTGCAGGACCTCCTCGCCGACGACTTCTCGCGTGTCGCCTTGGCGCTGCTGCGGTTGGGTGCCGTCCGCCGCGCCCCGTCGTCCTGGCAGACGGCCTCAAGCGCGGTTCTGGCGCTGAGAGCCGTTGCCCCAGACGACGAGATCGGTGCGACGCGGGTCGAAGCTCAACTGGCCGAGTTCCTGAGGGCGCTGCGCTCAGACATGGCGGCCACCTTGCCCACATCCACTGCGGCCGTCGTCTTCGCGGACCAAGTGTTCGACTTCATCGACCTACCTGCGGTCCGGCATAGCTATGCCGAGTACGCGGCCGGCGATCTGCTCGACATCATGGTAGACGCCTTCCGTCGCCATATCGCAGCCTCAGCTGAGGGCGTCGCCACCTGGGCCGCTTGCCTCGACGTGTTCGAGGGCCTTGACCAGATCCCGCTGATGACAGTGCACAAGAGCAAGGGCCTCGAGTACGACACGGTTATCTTCGTGGGCCTCGACGATCAGGCATGGTGGGCTCACAAGCCAGGCGACCTGGAGGGTCTCGCGACCTTCTTTGTCGCGCTCTCACGGGCTAAGCAGCGGGCGATCTTCTCGTTCTGCGAACAGCGCGGCGCGAGGGTCAAGGTCGCGGAGCTCTTCCAGCTCCTGACCGACGCAGGTGTCCCTGAAATCGCAGTCTGAACAGCCGACAGAATGTCCACTTTGGGCGCGGGCCAGAATGTCCGCTGTTGGCGCTGTACGGCCCCCCCCCAGCCTTCTCGCTTGAGCGGCGAGCTTACACAGTTGGTTACACACCTGGACGCCGACGCGACGAACCATTATACTTTTCAAGACTTTATCTCAGGTGCGCCGGACTCAAAATCTGCTTTCCGCGAGGGAGTGCTGGTTCGAGTCCGGCCTGGGGCACCACACGATGGCGGTGAACCGCACCGGTCGCGGGGTGTTTGGGCCGCGGGATGCGGCGCAGGCGACGCCGGGCGGTGCGAGCGATGGCGCAGGGTTCGAGACTGGCGATCTATGCGGCGGCGGCGGGCAACCTCGCGATCGCGGCCAGCAAGTTCGTCGCCTTCGCCTTCACCGGCTCCTCGGCCATGCTCACCGAGGGGATCCACAGCCTCGTCGACACCGGCAACCAGGGCCTGCTGCTGGTCGGCCTGCGGCGCGCCGCGCGGCCGCCGGACCCCGGCCATCCCTTCGGTCACGGGATGGAGCTCTACTTCTGGTCCTTCGTCGTGGCGCTGATGATCTTCACCCTGGGCGGCGCCTTCTCGATCTACGAGGGCGTGCTGAAGATCCTGCGGCCGGAGCCCATGTCGAGGGCGTGGATCAACTTCCTCGTCCTGAGCGTGGCCATCCTGTTCGAGGGCCTGTCGTTCACGGTCGCCTGGCGCGAGCACCGGCGCCGCGCCGGCCGCACGCGATTCCTGGCCAGCGTGCGCAGCAGCAAGGACCCCAGCCTGTTCGCCGTCCTGCTGGAGGATTCCGCCGCCCTCGTCGGCCTGACCATCGCGCTGGCGGGCGTCAGCGCCGCGGTAGCCTTCGACTGGCCGCAGGCCGACGGCGTCGCCTCGGTCGGCATCGGCCTGCTGCTGACCGGCGTGGCGGCCTTCATGGCCAACGAGACCCGCAGCCTGCTCACGGGCGAGGCCGCCGCCCCGGCCGTGGTGGCGGACGTGCGGCGCGTGCTGGAGGCCGATCCGCGGGTCGAGCGGGTGGTGGAGATCCTGAGCTTCCACCTGGGCCCGCAGGAGATCCTGGTGGGCGTGACCATCGACTTCCGCGACGACCTGCCGGGCGGCGAGATCGAGCGGGCGGCCGAGACCCTGGCGCGGCAGGTCCGCGAGGTCCGGCCCAGCATCACCCGCCTGTTCCTGCGGCCCGGCGAGGCGGTCGGCCCGCAGGGTCCGGTGGCCGCCCCCGCATAAGGCAGCTCCGGCAACCATTCGACGCGGGCGCGGTTGTGGCTGCGGGACCAGGGAGGCGCCGCCGTGCGCATCACGCTCGACATCAATGGAGAGGCGCGCGAGGTCGACGTGCCGCCGGACATGCCGCTGCTCTGGGTGCTGCGCGACGTCCTCGGCCTGACCGGCACCAAGTACGGCTGCGGCATCGCCCAGTGCGGCGCCTGCACCGTCCATGTGGACGGCCGGCCGGTGCGGTCCTGCGTGCTGCCCGTCCGGGCCGCCGGCGGCCGGATCACCACCATCGAGGCCGTAGGGACCACCCCGGCCGGCGCGGCGGCCCAGGCCGCCTGGCTGGAGGTCGAGGTGGTGCAGTGCGGCTACTGCCAGTCCGGCCAGGTGATGAGCGCCGCAGCCCTGCTGGCCCGCAATCCGAACCCGACCGACGCCGACATCGACGTGGCGATGAGCGGCAACATCTGCCGCTGCGCCACCTATCCGCGCATCCGCGACGCCATCAAGCGGGCGGCGCGGCGATGACCCTGCAGGCGCCGACCCTGCCCACCGCCGAGGTGGAGGTGGTCACCGACCGCCGGCGCTTCGTCCTGGGCGGCGGCCTGGTGCTGGGCTTGGCGGTCGGCGCGACCAAGGCCTGGGCGCAGGACCGCCGGGTCAACCCGGCCGGGCCGCAGCCGCTGAGCACCGAGGACGTCTCGGCCGCCGCCGGAACCGGCTTCCGCGGCTTCGCGCCCGACGCCTTCATCCGCATCACCTCCGACAACCAGGTGATCCTGATCATCCCCAACGTGGAGATGGGCCAGGGCGTCTACCACGGCGAGGCGACGCTGATCGCCGAGGAGCTGGAGGTGGGCCTCGACCAGGTGCTGATCGCGCCGGCCCCGCCGAACGAGGAGCTCTACAAGCAGCCGCTGCTGCAGTTCCAGGGCACCGGCGGCTCGACCTCGATCCGCGGCGCCTGGGAGCCTCTGCGCAAGGCCGGCGCGGCGGCCCGCACCATGCTGATCACGGCCGCCGCCAACCGCTGGGGCGTACCGCCCGGCGAGTGCGTCGCCGAGCGCGCCATGGTCATGCATCCGCCCACGGGCCGGCAGCTCCCCTACGGCCAGGTGGTGGACGACGCCGCCCGCGTGCCGAAGCCCGAGCAGGTGGCGCTGAAGGACCCCAGCCGGTTCAAGCTGATCGGCAAGATGATCCGCCGGGTGGACACGCCCACCAAGGTGAACGGCGCCGCGATCTACGGCATCGACGTGATGGTCCCGGGAATGAAGTTCGCCGCCGCCCTTCCCTGCCCGTGGCGCGGCGGGCGGCTGGCCGCCGTGGACGACAGCGGCGCGCGCGCGATCCAAGGCGTCCTGCAGGTGGTCCGCCTGCCCGACGCCGTAGCCGTGGTGGGCGAGCACTTCTGGGCGGCGCAGCAGGGGCTGAACGCCCTGAAGGTGAGCTGGACCCCAGGCCCCAACGCCGGGATGAGTTCCGAGCAGCTCTGGGCCTCCATGGAGCAGGCCTCGCTGAACGGCCCGGCCGCGGTGGCGCACCGGGCGGGGAACCCCGAGCGCGCGCTGGAGGACGCCCGCACGCGGGTGGAGGCGGTCTATCGCCAGCCCTTCCTCTGCCACGCCCCGATGGAGCCGCAGGCCGCGGTGGTCCACGTGCGCGGCGGCGGGGCGGAGATCTGGTGCGGCACCCAGGTGCCCACCTCGGCGGTGGCGGCGGCGGCGAAGATCCTGGGCGCCGCCCCCGAGGCCGTCCTGCTGCACAACCACGTCATCGGCGGCGCCTTCGGCCGCAAGCTCGAGACCGACTATGTGGAACAGGCGGTGCGGGTGGCGCAGCAGTGCCCCTATCCCGTGAAGCTGGTCTGGACCCGCGAGCAGGACACCCGCCACGACAACTACCGGCCGCTCTACGTGGACCGCATCTCCGCCGGCCTGGACGGCGACGGCCGGCCGGTGGCCTGGCGCCACCGGGTGACCGCCGCCTCGGTCACCGCCCGCTTCGCCCCGGCCGGCATGCGGCCGAACGGCGTCGACCCCGACGCGGTGGAGGAGGTGGAGGACACCGTCTACGGCCAGTTCCCGAACATGCACGTGGACTATGTGCAGTGGCGCCCGCCGCCGGGGCTGATCGTCTCCTGGTGGCGGGGCGTCGGCCCCACGCACGGCGTCTTCGTGGTCGAGAGCTTCGTCGACGAGCTGGCCCATGCCGCCAAGCGCGATCCCTACGAGTACCGCCGCGACCTGCTGAGGAACCAGCCGCGGGGCCGCGCCGTGCTGGACGCGGCGGCGAAGGCGGCCGGCTGGGGCTCGGACCTGCCGGACGGCGCGGGGCGCGGGATCGTGGTCCAGAAGTCGTTCGGCAGCTTCATGGCCGTGGTGGTCGAGGTGGCGGTGACCGATGAAGGCGACGTGCGCCTGCGCCGGATCACGGCGGCCGTGGACAGCGGCATCGCCATCAACCCGTCCGTCCTGAAGCAGCAGGTGGAGGGCGGCATCCTGTTCGGCCTCTCGGCGGCGCTGTTCAACGAGATCACCTTCCGCGACGGCCAGGTCGAGCAGTCGAACTTCCACGACTACCGGCAACTGCGGATCAACGAGACGCCGCCGCTGGAGGTGATCCACCTGCAGACCAACCATCCGCCGGGCGGCATCGGCGAGGCCGGCACCACGGCGGCGGCGCCGGCGCTTTGCAACGCCATCTACGCCGCCACGCGCGTGCGGCTGCGCGAGCTGCCCGTCCGGCGCCGGCGGCTGGCCCGGGACGCCCGGCGCGAGAGCCGCGGCGCGGGTCTCCTGCCGCTCGGCGTCGGCGCGGGCGCGGCCCTGCTGGCCGGCACGGCCCTGCTGTCCGGCGAGGAGGATGAGCCGTGAGCGGCCGGGCGCGCCGCATCTGGAGCGTGCTGGCCGGCCTGGTGGTCCTGGGCCTCGTCGTCATCCTGGCGATCCTGCTGTGGCCGGTTCCCCGCGCCGAAGCGGTCGCCGCGCCCGCCGCCTCGCCCCAGCTCGTGGCCCGGGGCGCCTATATCGCCACGGCCGCCGACTGCGTGGCCTGCCACACCGTGGAGGGCGGCCAGCCCTACGCGGGCGGCCGGGCGTTCAGGCTGCCGTTCGGCACGCTCTACGCCCCGAACATCACCCCCGACCGGGAGACCGGGATCGGCGCCTGGACCGACGGGGAGTTCGTGCGCGCGGTCCGCCACGGCGTCGGCCGCGAGGGCGAGCAGCTCTATCCGGCCTTCCCCTACACCTCCTACGCCCGGATGCCGGAGGACGAGATCCTGGCGGTGAAGGCCTACCTCTTCAGCCTGCCGCCGGTGCGCAGCGAGGTCCGCGAGAACGGGCTCGCCTTCCCGTTCAACCAGCGGCCGCTGATGCGCTTCTGGAAGATCCTGTTCCTGCGCGGCGGCGCGTTCGAGCCCGCCCCGCAGCAGACGGCGGAGTGGAACCGCGGCGCCTATCTGGTCAACGTGCTCGGCCACTGCGGCGAGTGCCACACCCCGCGCAACCTCGCCTTCGGCTACTTCCGCAACACGCTCTCGGGCGAGACCATGCAGGGCTGGACCGCCTGGAACATCACCTCCGACCCCCGCCACGGGATCGGGGCGTGGTCGGCGGACGAGCTGGTGAGCTACTTCCGCACCGGCTACGCGCCCGGCCGCGCGGTGGCGTCGGGCCCCATGAAGGAGGCGGTGGACTTCAGCCTCGCCAAGCTCACCGACGGCGACCTGCGGGCCATGGCCGTCTATCTGAAGAGCAAGCCCGCCAGCGACCAGGGACCGGTCCCGAACCAGGGGGCCGGGCGGCTCGCCCGCGCCAGCCTGATGGCTCCGCCGCCCGGGGAGGAGGCCAGCGAGGGCCGGCGGATCTTCGAGGGCGCCTGCGCGAGCTGCCACGCCTGGAACGGCGCGGGACAGCAGACGCCGCTGGCCGCGCTCGCCGGCCGCCGCGCGGTGGCCGCGCCGGACGGGGCCAACGTGGTGCAGACCATCCTCAGGGGGGGCAGCATCAACGCGCCGCAGGGCCACGCCTTCATGCCGGCCTTCGCCCGGGCCTATTCGGACGCAGAGATCGCCGCCGTCGCCAACTACGTCGTCGAGCACTTCGGCGGCGTGGACGGCGAGGTCGGCCCGAGGGACGTGGCGCGGGCGCGGCGCGACTGACACCTTGAACGTGGACGCGCCCGCCCGTAACTGATAATCGTTCGCAAGAACGACGTCAGGGGCCCGCTCATGCACGACATGCTCGCCGAACCGACGGACGCGCGGCCGCTCGCGGCGGCGGGCGCGGACGACCGGATGGTTCGCCTGGGCGCGCTGCGGCCGGGCGACAAGGGCGTGATCGTCGACGTGCGGGTCGAGGCCCGCGGCGAGGGCCACGGCGTCGCCGAGGCCGAGCTGGAGCGGCGCCTCCTGGAGTTCGGCTTCGTGGAGGGCGCCCGGCTGGAAGTCCTGCACGAAGGCGCGATCCGCCGCGACCCGATCGCGGTCCGCCTGGACGACATGCGCGTGGCGCTGCGCCGCCGCGACGCCGAGGACGTCTGGGTTCTGCTGGAGACGAAATGAGTCAAGGCGTAGCGGCCGCGCGCATCGCGCTGGTCGGCAATCCGAACACCGGCAAGACGGCCCTTTTCAACGCGCTCACCGGCAGCCGCCAGAAGGTGGCCAACTACGCCGGCGTCACGGTCGAGCGGAAGGAAGGCTTCCTGACCACCGCGGAGGGCCGCAGCCTGTCGGTGCTCGACCTGCCGGGCACCTATTCGCTGCGCGCCCGCAGCCCGGACGAGGCGGTGACCCGCGACGCGGTGCTGGGCAAGCTGGCCGGCGAGGTTCCGCCCGACGTGGTGGTGGCCGTGGCCGACGCCACCAACCTGCGCCTCGTGCTGCGCCTGATCCTCGAGCTGAAGGCGGTCGGCCGGCCGATGGTGCTGGCGCTGAACATGTACGACATCGCCCAGCGGCAGGGCCTGCGCATCGACCTGGAGGGCCTGCAGCGCGAGCTGGGCTGTCCGATCGTCACCACCGTCGCCACCCGCAGGCGCGGCGTCGACGAGTTGGTGGCCCAGGTGGACGGCTTGGCCGCCCGCGGCGAGCTGGGCTCCGAAAACACCTGGCGGGAGCCCGACGCGGGCGAGATCCGCCAGGCCCACCGCGAGGCCCAGCGGATCCTGAAGACCTACGTCCGTCCTCCCGAGCGGCCAGACACGCTCACCGGCCGCATCGACGCGGTTCTGCTGCATCCGGCGGCGGGGCTCGCAGTGCTGTTCGCCCTGCTCTTCGTGATGTTCCAGGCGGTGTTCAGTTGGGCCGCGCCGGCCCAGGACGCCATCGAGGCGAGCTTCCTGGCGCTCGGCGGCCTGGTGGGCGACGTGCTGCCCGACGGCCTGCTGCAGAGCCTGATCGTCGACGGCCTGATCGCCGGCGTCGGCAGCGTGCTCGTCTTCCTGCCGCAGATCCTGATCCTGTTCTTCTTCATCATCCTGCTCGAGGACTTCGGCTACATGGCCCGGGCCGCGTTCCTGATGGACCGGATCATGGGCGGCGCGGGCCTGCACGGCCGGGCCTTCATCCCGCTGCTGTCGAGCTTCGCCTGCGCGATCCCTGGGATCATGGCGGCGCGGGTGATCGACCAGAAGCGCGACCGGTTGACCACCATCCTGGTGGCGCCGCTGATGACCTGCTCGGCGCGGATTCCGGTCTACACCCTGATCATCAGCGCCTTCATCCCCGAACGCACCGTCGGGCCGGGCCTGAACCTGCAGGGGCTGGTGATGTTCGGCCTCTACGCCGCCGGCATCGTCAGCGCGCTGCTGGTCTCGTTCGTGATCCGCAAGGTGTTCTGGCGCGGCGCCGTGGAGCCGTTCCTGATGGAGCTGCCCACCTACAAGCTGCCCTCGCCGGAGAACGTCGCGCGCAACCTGCTGCTGCGGGCCCAGATCTTCCTCGCCCGCGCCGGCCGTATCATCCTGCCGCTGATGATCCTAGTGTGGTTCCTGTCCACCTTCCCGGCGCCCCCGCCGGGCGCCACGGAGCCGGCCATCGACTACAGCTTCGCCGGCATGATCGGCCACACGATCCAGCCGCTGTTCGAGCCCGTGGGCTTCAACTGGCAGATGGTGGTGGCGCTGATCCCGGGCTTCGCCGCCCGCGAGGTCGCCGTGGCGGCGCTCGGAACCGTGTATGCGGTGGGCGACGCCGAGGCCAATGTCGGCGCCCTGGCCAGCCGGCTGGCCGAGAGCTGGTCGCTGGCCACCGGCCTGTCCTTCCTGGCCTGGTACATCTTCGCCCCGCAGTGCGTGGCGACGCTCGGGGTCGTCAAGCGGGAGACCAACTCCTGGGCGTGGATGGGCGTGATGTTCGCCTACATGCTGACGCTCGCCTACCTGGCCTCATTCCTCGTCTACCACGGGGCCGTGGCGCTGGGCTGGGGGTGAGACAGGGGGTGTGGCCCGGTTCCTGCATTGCGGCGGGACCCGGCCGCAGCCGGCGCCGATCCCGTTCCAATGCGGGATTCCCATGGCCCCCGGCGCCGCTGCGGCACAACCTTCGCGCCCAGTCTGAAACCTGGAGCTGCAGTTAACCTTGTGTTCGCCTTCGCGTTTAACGCATGGGTAAACGACGCCGTGGCAGCGTAGCTTCGCCATGGGAAAGAACCTGGATAACCCCTCCGACACGCGTTCCGGCAAAAAGCCGGTGCGGGGCGCTCAAAACCTCGCCAAGCACGTTCGTGAGGTCCTCCTGATGCTCGGCGGCGAAGCGCACCGGGCTCTGGTGATCGAGCAAGTGGCCCGCACCCTGGGCCACGACGTCCGTCAAATCCCCGAGGAGCTGCAGACCGCCCTCATCCACACGTTCGAAGAGAACTGGCGGGATGAGCGCCGGCGCGCCGCCTACGGCTTCCACCTGCCGTTCGGCGAAGGCTCGCACCGCTGGGGCTGCAAGGACGTCGCGCTCGTCCACTGAGGACGCGGCGGCCTAGGCCAGCCTCGGCGGATCGGCCTCTCCCGCGAGCTGCCCGGCCGCGGCCTGCAGGCGCGCGAGCAGGCGCTTGAGCAGGGCCACGTCCTCCGGCGACAGCCCGGCGATCAGCGCGGCCTCGTAGGCCAGCGCCAGCGGCGCGATCTCGGCGTGCAGCCGGGCGCCCTCCGGCGTCAGGGTCAGCACATGCGAACGGCCGTCGGCGGCATGCTCCGTGCGGCCGACCAGGCGGCGTTTCACCAGCCCCTGCGCCGCGCGGCTCACCGTCACCTTGTCCATCACCGTCCGAGCCACGATCTGGCCCTGGGTCAGCGACCCGTCCTCGGCCAGCACGCAGACCAGCCGCCACTGCGGGATCGTCAGGCCGAACCGATCCTGGTAGGCGCGGGCGATCAGCCCCGACACCGCGTTGGAGGCCACCGACAGCCGATAGGGCAGATAGGCGTCGAGCCTGAGCTCCGCCTGCTCGGCCTCCCTCGCCTCCGCCTGGCTCATGCCGGGCGCACCTCCTGTTCGATCGCCCCGAAGATCGTGTGGCGCTTGGCGTCGCGCATCTCAATGCGGACCGTGTCGCCGGCCTTGAGGAAGGGCGTCTTCGGCGCGCCTTCGAGCAGGGTTTCCACGGTTCGCAACTCTGCGAGGCAGGAATAGCCGACACCACCCTGGGTCACAGGTTTTCCTGGACCGCCGTCCGGACCGCGGTTCGAGACCGTGCCCGAGCCGATGATCGTGCCGGCCACCAGGCTGCGGGTCTTGGCGGCGTGGGCGATGAGCGTCCCGAAATCGAAGGTCATGTCGACGCCGGCGTCCGCCTCGCCCAGCGGCTGACCGTTCAGCTCCACTTCAAGCTTGCCGGAGAGCTTGCCGTCCCGCCAGCCCGGCAGGCTGTCAGGCGTCACCGCCACGGGCGAGAAGGCCGACGCGGGCTTGGCCTGGAAGAAGCCGAAGCCCTTGGCGAGCTCGCCCGGGATCAGGTTGCGCAGGCTGACGTCGTTGCAGAGCATGACCAGCCGGATGTGCCCCAGCGCCTCCTCGCGGGAGACGCCCTGCGGCACGTCGCCGGTGACCACCGCCACCTCGGCTTCGAGGTCGCAACCCCAGGCCTCGTCGGCCAGAGGGATCGGATCGCGGGGCCCGAGGAAGCCGTCGGAGCCGCCCTGATACATGAGCGGATCGGTCCAGAAGCTCTCCGGCATCTCGGCCCCGCGGGCCTTCCGGACCAGCTCCACGTGGTTCACATAGGCCGAGCCGTCCGCCCACTGGTAGGCGCGCGGGAGCGGGCTCGCCGCCGAATGCTCATGGAAGCGCTCCTTCGGCACCGCCCCGTGCTCCAGGCTCTCGGCCAGGCCGCGCAGCTCCGGCTCGATGCGCCACCAGTGGTCGAGCGCGTACTGCAGGGTCGGGGCGATATGGCTCGCGTCCGTGAACCAGGCCACGTCGTTGGAGACCACCACCAGCCGCCCGTCGCGGCCGCCCTTGAGCGAGGCCAGCTTCATGTCTTCTCTTCTCCCTTACGCGGTTTCCCGGTGGATCGTGCGCACCAGGCTGACGCCGGCTTCGTAGGCCTGTGGTTCGTAGACGGTGACCTCGACGCGGATATCGCCGCCGGGCTCCCCCTCCCAGAGATAGCTGCGCTCGAAGCAGACGCCGCGGCCTTCCGGCGTGAAGCCCTCGAAGGTGTCGCCCCAGGGCGTGTGGGCGCGGAGCTGCCGCCAGCCGAGCGTGCAGGCCCGCTCGATCTCCTCGCGCGCCGCCGGCGCCAGGTCTTCCTCGATCGGGTCCACGGTCACCTCCGCCCTCGCACTTACGGCCGGGCGGTCGTCCGGCTGCCGACGTCGGTGGGATCCTCCACCGAAGCGGCGGCCTCGCCAACCTCCCACGGACGGCGAACCTCGCTGCAGGTCTCGGGGGCGCGAGGCCCGCCCGGCCGGTCGTCGCGGTTCGCCATCAGGGATCGTCCTTGTAGATGCCCACGACCAGCGGCTGGCCGTCGGCGATCCTCGCCCGGTACATGCCCGACGTGTTGAAGCTCCAGGCCATGTCGCCGTCGGGGGCGATCGCGATGACCCCGCCGTCGCCCTGGAGCGCGGTCAGGTCCTTCTGGATCACCTGGTCGGCGGCCGCCTGCAGGCTCATCCCCTTGTGCTCGACCAGGGCGCAGATCTCGCGGGCGACGGTGAGGCGTATGAAGAACTCGCCGGTCCCGGTGGCCGAGACGGCGCAGGAGCGGTTGGAGGCGTAGGCGCCCGCGCCGATGATCGGGCTGTCGCCCACCCGGCCCCAGCGCTTGGCGGTCGTGCCGCCGGTGGAGGCGCCGGCCGCCACGTCGCCGTTCGCGTCCAGGGCGACGACGCCGACAGTGCCGAACTTCTTGTTGAGGTCGATGAGCCCGCTGTTGCGGCCGCCGTCCTCGTCGTGGGCGAGGTCGGCGGCGGCCTGGCCGGGCGGGGGCGCGCCGGCCGGCCGCGGCGGGATGGGCAGGCCCTGGCGCTTCAGCTCGCGCTCGAGGCCCTGCCAGCGCCGCTCGGTGAAGAAGTAGCCGGGCTCGACCCGCTCGAGGTCCTGGGTCCCGGCGAAGGTCTCCGCCCCATCGCCGACCAGGAAGACGTGCGGCGACCGCTCCATCACCGCCCGCGCGAGGCTGATCGGATGCCTGACCGTGGTCACCCCCGCGACGGCGCCTGCCTTCACGTTCGAGCCGTCCATGATCGAGGCGTCGAGCTCGTTGCGCCCCTCGGCCGTGAAGACCGCGCCGCGCCCGGCGTTGAACAGCGGGTCATCCTCCAGCAGGCGGATGGCCGCCTCGACCGCGTCCAGCGCCGAGCCGCCGCGCTTCAGGACCTCGGCGCCAGCTTCGGCCACGCGGGCCATGGCGTCGCGATAGGCCGTCTCCTGCTCGGGCTTGAGGTGCTTGCGCTCGATCACGCCGGCGCCGCCGTGCACGACCAGGGCCCACTTGGGGCGGGCGTCCGCCGCCGTACTCATCGCCATCACCGCCACCGTAATGAGAACCCTGAGCCCGCGTCAGCCCGCCTCGGCGGACGGCGCTCCCCGAGAGGCCTGGTCGAGCTCGGCGCGGGACCGGATGTTCACGGCCAGATCTCCTGTCGCGGGCGTTGGTATCAGTTGAAACCAGTTCGTTCCAGCGGGCGAGACAGAGCCGGCGCCCCCTGCTAACAACGCCCCACCTCCCCGCACGGATCGCCGATGTTCCGAAAGATGTACGACTGGGTGATGCGGCTCGCCGCGTCGCGCCACGCCCCCCGGTCCCTTGCGATCGTCTCCTTCGCGGAGAGCAGCTTCTTCCCCATCCCGCCCGACGTGATGCTGGGCCCCATGGTGCTGGCCAAGCCCAACAAGGCGTTCGTCTACGCCGGCATCTGCACGGTCGCCTCGGTGCTGGGCGGCCTGCTCGGCTACGCCATCGGCGTCTTCCTCGAACCGGTGGGGATGCTGATCCTCAAGCTGTTCGGCCACCCGGAGGGGCGCGAGGAGTTCCAGCGCTGGTTCGACCACTGGGGCCTGGGCGTGATCCTCATCAAGGGCCTGACGCCGATCCCCTACAAGCTGGTGACCATCACCGCCGGCTTCGCCCGCTTCGACCTGTTCACCTTCATCTGGGCCTCGATCGTCACGCGCGGCGCGCGGTTCTTCATCGTCGCCGCGATCCTGAAGTACGCCGGCCCGGCCATGCTGAAGGAGTTCGAGCGGCGGCTGAACCTCTACTCCGTGCTGCTGCTCCTGCTGCTGGTCGGCGGCATCGTGGCCGTGAAGGTCTTCCTGTAGGCGTGGGCTTGAGGTCTTATCGCGCGCGATGCTGAAGCCCTTCCTCGACCGCTGGCGCCTCGTCGCCCTCCTCGCCTCGGCCGGCATGCTGGCGACCGCCCACGCCTTCCAGACCTTCGGCGGCTACGCGCCCTGCACGCTTTGCCTGCGCCAGCGGGAGGTCTACTGGACCGCGCTGGGCCTGGGCGCGGCCTTCATGATCCTGGTGCGCCTGCCCGGCGGGCCGAAGTGGCGCGAGGCGACCTGCTGGGTGCTGGGCCTGGTCTTCCTGGTGGGCGCGGGCCTCGCCGCCTACCATGCGGGCGCCGAGTGGAAGTTCTGGCCAGGTCCGACCACCTGCGCCTCCACGGGGTCGGGGATCAGCGTCGGCGACATGGAAGCCTTCCTGAAGGGCGCCGAGGTGAAGCCGCCCGCCTGCGACGAGGCGGTGTGGGTGTTCGCGGGCCTGTCCATGGCCGGCTGGAACGCGGTGATCTCCCTGGTGCTTGTGGCCCTGAGCGTGATGGCCGCGCTCCGCGAGAGAGCCAAGCGATGAGCGACAAGCCGATCCCGCCGCGGCCGGGCCAGGGCGCGTTCCGCCAGCGCCTCGCGGAGATCCTGCGCGTGGACCACGCCGGGGAGCTGGGCGCCGTCTCGATCTACCGCGGCCAGCGGGCCGTCCTGGGCGAGGCGCCCGGCCGCGAACGGATCGCAGGCCAGCTCGCCGAGATGGAAGGCCATGAGGCGGAGCACCTGGCCCGCTTCGACCGCCTGCTCACCGAGCGTCGGGTGCGGCCGACCGCGCTTGCGCCCGTCTGGCGGCTCGCCGGCTTCGCCCTGGGCGCCGGCACCGCCCTGCTCGGCGAGAAGGCGGCGCACGCCTGCACCGAGGCCGTGGAGAGCGTCATCGAGGAGCACTACGCCGGCCAGATCGAGGAGCTCTCCGAGCTGGAGCCGGAGCTGGCCGCCGAGCTCGAGCGGTTCCGGCAGGAGGAGCTGTTCCACCGCGACCTGGCCATCGACGAGGGCGCCCGCGAGGCGCCGGGCTATGGCCTGCTCTCGGCGGTGATCCGCAACGGCTGCCGCGCGGCCATCAAGATCAGCGAGAAGCTCTAGGCTGACGGAGCGTCGCGGGCGCAGGCTCGCCGCATGATCAAGCTCACCTTCTGCCTGCGGCGCCTGCCGCACCTGAGCCGCGAGCAGTTCCAGGACTACTGGCTCAACATCCACGGGCCGCTGGTGGCCAGCGTCGCCGAGACCCTGCAGATCCGGCGCTACGTCCAGCTCCACAGCCTGTCCGCCGAGCTCAACGCCGGCATCCGCGCCGCCCGCGAGGCTCCGGAGGAGTACGACGGCGTCGCCGAGCTCTGGTTCGACAGCCTGGAGGCCATCGTCGAGAACGGCCGCCGGCCCGAGGCGCAGGCCGCCGGCGTCCTCCTTCTGGAGGACGAGCGCAGGTTCATCGACCTCCCCCGCTCGCCCCTGTGGTTCGGGCAGGAGCGCGTGGTCGTCGGCTAGGGCTGGGCGGCCTGCGCGGGCTGCCCCGCCTCGGCGACCGTGCCAGGGGCGCGGCTGCCTTCCATCTCGCTCGCGGAGGAGCCCGCCGCGACCATCTCGCTTTGGCCGGCGGTGTCGTTGCGCGGTCGCGCGATGAACACGACCAGCAGGATGAGGAGGCTGGCGGCCACCAGCAGCCAGACGAACTTGCGCCCGCCCGGCTTGGAATTCACAGGCGCGCCATTCGCGCGCACCCGCCCGTCATCGACACCGGGGGCGGAATCGGCCGCATTTGTGCGGGTCTCTCTGGGGTTCTGCATCGGTCATCTCCCGTAGGCCTGCCTCAACCGGGCAGCGACGGGGCGGTTCCGACGCCGTGCCCCATCCTTCAGGTTGCACCACCTGGAAAGCACATCTTCCAGGGAGTCGCATGAGCGCAGGAGTTCTGCTTTTGTTCTATCAACGGAGGCGCGCCATGGCGGACGGGACAACTCACATCGCGACGGCCTTCAACACGCCGCGCCTCGCCCAGGCGACGCAGGCGCGCTCCAGCCTCTGGGCCCGCTGCCGCTGCGGCCGGACCGCGGCGGTCGACCCCTCGCCGTGGATTTGCCAGGGCCTGGCGCGTCAGCCGGTGGAGACGCTGGAGAGCCGCCTGCGCTGCGTCTGCGGCGCGCGCCGCGTGCGCCTGGAGGTCCGCGGCCTCGCCGAGGCGCCCCGCGGAATCACCGGCGGGATCTACATCTTCCGGTGAGGGCCGGGCCTCAGGGCGACTTCGTCAGGCTCTCGAGATCCTCGTGGGGCTTCAGCCCTCGCCTCACCAGCTCCTGCCACACACCGTCGGCAGTCTCGGCGAAGCCGAAGAGGTCGAGGTCCTTCTGGGCGATCATGCCGCGCCGGGCCATCTCGTCGAAGTTGATGATCCCGCGCCAGTAGCCCTCGTCGAACAGGACCACCGGGATCTCGGGCGACTTGCTCGTCTGGCGCAGCGTCAGGATCTCGAACAGCTCGTCGAGGGTGCCGAAGCCGCCCGGGAACACCACCAGCGCGTTGGCCCGCATCGCCAGGTGCATCTTGCGCATGGCGAAGTAGTGGAAGCGGAAGGTCAGCTCGGGCGTCGAATAGGCGTTGGGCTCCTGCTCGTGCGGCAGGGTGATGTTGAAGCCGACCGACGGCGCGCCCACGTCGGCCGCGCCGCGGTTGGCGGCCTCCATGATCCCGGGCCCGCCGCCGGTGGCGATGACGTTGTCGCGCACCGGCCCGCCCTCCAGGAAGGCGCCGCCGCGCTGCGAGGCCAGCGCCGCGAACTCACGGGCCGCGGCGTACCAGCGGGCGTGGTCGGGGTCGCCGTTCTCGCGGACCCGGGCGGAGCCGAACACGACCACCGTGGAGCGCACGCCCCAGGCCTTCAGCGCCAGGTCCGCCTTGGCGAACTCCAGCAGGAAGCGCACGCCGCGCAGGCTGTCCGACAGCAGGAAGTCCTGGTCGAACACGGCCAGCCGGTACGAGGGCGAGGCCATCTGGGCGGAGTTGTCGGGCGGGGACGCGGTCATGGGCGCGATCTAGTCCCTTTCCCCGTCCCCGTCGACGCGGGTCAGCTCGCCAGCTTGAGCTCGGCCTCGATCTGCAGGGTCACCTCGTCGCCGATCGCCGGGATGTAGGTCGTGATGCCGAAGTCGCTGCGCTTGATCTTGCCCTTGGCGTCGAAGCCCAGGGAGTACGCCTTGTCGATCGGGTTCACGCCGGCCTGGTTGAACTCGGCGGTGAGGGTGACCGGCCGGGTGACGCCATGCAGCGTCAGGTCGCCGGTGATCTCGGCCGTGCGCTCGCCGGTGCGGCGGACCCGCGTCGCCTTGAACTCGGCGGTGGGGAACTTGGCGACGTCGAGGAAGTCGGCCGTCTTCAGGTGCTTGTCGAGGGCGGCGTCCAGCGTGCCCACGGAGTTGGCGTCGACGGTGACGGCGAGCTGGCTCGCCTCGGGCTGGCGGGCGTCGAGCCGGAGCTGGCCGGTCACCTTGCCGAACTGGCCCACATAGGTGGAGAAGCCGAAGTGGCTCACCGACCAGGTGATCTTCGAGTGCGCGGGATCGAGCGCATAGGTCCCCGACCGGACCTCGGCGGGGGCGCGGGTGAAGGCGTCCTGCGCATAGACGGAGGCGCCGCCCAGGGAGACGGCGGCCACCACGGCGAGCGCGGCGAAGCGGGTGTTGCGGAACATTCTCGACCTCTGGATAGGCGGCCGCCGGGGAGCGGAGGCCGCGATGACGGGCCGGCGCGAGCGGAGCTGCGCCGTCCGTGCCCAGATGATGCATTTGTCCCGCGACGATAATCCGCCGCGCGCGGAGCACACTGCTTCCATTCCGGAAGCAATCGCTGGTCAGGCCTCCAGCTCGATGTCCCAGTAGAGGACGCGGAGACAGCCCCACGAAACCGCATCAAGCGGTTGTTTTGATTGTCTTTTTCGCCGCGAGAGACACCAGATCATTTTTGTCGGTCATCACCCGGTCATCACGCCGTTTTGATCGCGACCGAGCAGCTCTCTTCTCCGTCACCTCGGACAATGTCGGCCCTCTGATCGCGCGCAGCCTCTCGACCCGGCTGATGTCAGGCTCGAACGTCGGAGGCAGCATGAAGTGAGCCCCCGCCTCGGCCGTCGGCGCGAGCTCCGCAATTACCGGCAGCCAGCGGATCAGATAACTGGCCTGGCCGTATCGCCCCAGCTTCATGAACCAGGAGCCCTTTCGAGGAGGAAAGATCGCGACTAAGTCCAATGACTGCAGCGTCATGCGCTCGACGATCTTGCCGCGCATCGCCGGATCTCCGGTGACGATGCATCTGCCTCCACCCGCTTTGAAGGCCGAGAGCCAATCTACGTCTGCCCGACCTCCGTCACCGCATTCCAGGGCGTGCTCGATCTCAATGCCAGCGGGGACGCCGAAGGCCTTCATCGCCGCCACGATGCGGTGCGAGATGCACTCATCGAAGCGGATGCGCGTCACGCAGCCGCCGAATGCTTCTCGAAATCGACCGCTTGGCGAACCGCCTCCGCAGAGACGCCGTACCAGTCCGCGGCCCCAGACTGGCCTTCATGGGTCGCGGCTTCAGCCAAGGTGGCGGTCGGCACCGCAACAGCTCCCTCGACGACGACCGGCCGGCCGAACGCTCTCCGGGGGTCAATGCGTACGAGAGGGAAGACCTTGGGATCCGGTTCCAGGTAGAGCGCTCGAGCACCGTCGTAGGCTACGTGGCCTCGCAGCGCGGGGCGCAGGAGCACCGCATCCGCGTAGCAGTCATTCAGGAGGTTCACGAATCGCTCCCCGTCCTTCTCAAAGACGCGGTCGCCAGTCGTCGAGATCGCATCACGCCGCGCAAGCGGGTGCCTTTGCTCGGTCTTCGCGCGCAGGTGCTGCATGAGCCCGCGGAGCCGCGGCCGCCCTAGTCCACTCTCGAGGAGGTAAGCGATAACGCGAGCCTCAATCAGCCCCTCGAAAGAGAGCAGCCGCCGATGCTCCACCGGCTCGTAGTCGGATAGGATCAGAGGCGCCTGACCCTGAAGCCAGGACCTGACCTCCTTGGTTTCAACCCCAAGCAGGCGAGCGACCTGGTCCGTGGTAAACGCACCCGCGGTCGCCATCTCGGTATAGGGCATGGGCGCGTTCATGCTCTAGCCGCCTCCTGCCGCATGTTCTGAGCCAAGCGTGCACAAAGTGCAAATCCGGCGGCGCCGTCTGGCGGGCTGGCGAAAGCTGCCGCGTCCTCCGGCGCGACGCGGCAGGAAGTCGCCCATCCCCCTACGCCTCCGCTCTCCGCCACCGCGAACGCGGGGGGCCTCGCCGCGGCTCGACACCGCCGCGCGGCCCGCTGATCCTACGACTCATGGAAGCCCACCCTCCCCCCCTAGGCCTCGTCGCCAAGACCCTCCTGTGGCTGAAGGACTTCGCAGCCATGCCGGGGCGCATACGCGAGCTCGCCGAGGCGGCTCGGGCTGATCGCGACCGCCGGCCTGTCTGCACGTCCTGCGGTACGGGACGGGTTGGCGGGATCGAACGACGCGAGGCGGGGTACCTATACGGAGCCCAAGTGTTCGGCACCTGCCAAGGCTGTGGCGTGGTCTGGGAGCTGACCGACGACGGCGGCGCCCTTTCCCGGCCAGCGCGACCGCAATGAACGACCTGAACGAGCAGCTGCTGGCTGCGATCATGCTCCGCATGATGGCGGCCATGGTGAAGCGCGCTGGTGGCGAGCTCGTCGTGACGGAGCAGGATCTCATCGAGACGACATTCGAGCGCCTCGCGCGTGAGATGCTGTCAGACGGGTCAGCGCGCCTCTATCTGCAGCCGGACCTGGAGCCGCGCGGCACCGCGCAGTAGCGGGCAGATGGCCGGCGACCGGAGCCGCCGGCGGCTGATGCCGTGGTCGCGGAGGGCGGAGGCGTAGGGGGACGGGGCGACGCGCGTCTCCTCGGGAGACATGCGTCCCATGGCGACGTTGCCCTTCGCCCCCGCCTCGGCCGGCGTCGCCCGCGCCAGCCCCCGGCCCTGCGCAGCTCTTATGCGCGCTCTCCCTCGGCATCGAAGGTCCGGACCTCCCCGGTCGCCTCTATGTGAAAGGTGACGTAGGCTGTTGCGCGGATCGGGAAGAACACGCCCGAGAATTCGCTCAGCTTCATGCCGGCGCGTCTCGCGTGCTCCATGGCCTGGGACGCCGCTGGGCTGAACCAGAAGCCCTCCGCATAGTCCGCCCAGGCGGGGCGGTGAGCGACGCTCATCACAGCGCCCTCACTGCGAAGTAGCCGCTCACGTTCTCGTGCGGCGACCGCGCCGCCGCCGGCCGCTCCGTGAAGACGGGGAGCGCGCTAAGTTTCGTCTGGTCACCCTCATCCTGCCAGTTGCAGCAGCTGTAGCCGCCGCCTCCCGTCTCATCCGGCTCGCTGTCGGTATCACAGCCCTCGTCCTCGCACTGGGCGCCCTCATCCTCACACTCGAGCTCGAGATCCGCGTCGCCCTCCAGCCGGTCGAGCTCTTCGATCATCGCATCGCGGAGGCTCTCCAGATGGTCGAGGAGAGCCCTAATGCGGTCGGCGGGGTGGGTGGGTAGGGCAAGCGGGTCAAAGCCCGCCAGCGGCGCTCCTGAGGGCGCGCTGAGGTCATGCTTCATGGGTGGTGCTCACTAGTTCGGCCTCTCACAGCCGCGCCAGGTGGCGGACCTGACAGCCGGGGGGTGAGAAGCCGCTAGTGAGACGGCTCGACGTGCTTTTAAGCTTTCGCTCTGGACATGGCGCGCCGCCCCCGGCCTAATGGCCAAGGTCAGCCCGCCGCCAAGCGGAGCTGCGAAACGAGCCGCCAAGCTCGCCGTCAGGCCCTTCCGGCGCCAACCGGGTCAGGCCCCTATCACTAGTCCGGGTTCTCACACCCACGGACATGCTGAACGAGAAGCCCCCGCGCCGCAAGGCCGGGGGCTCTTCGCATTCGGGGGCGGCACCATCATGATGCGCATATGAGCGAGCGCCGCCGACGAGAGCGTAAACCTCCACACCCCCGCTTCGCCGGGATCCGGGTGGACGCGAACTTCTTTCACGACACGATTCCAGCCGAGGAGCGTGCGGCCGCGGACCGGTTGATTCTGCTCGCCGAGCAAATGGTGCTGTCGATCGCGATACCGCACACCGTTCGCCGCGAACTGGACCACCCCAACACGCCACTGTCGGCGCAACGCCGGGCGAACAGGCTTGTGTACACGCTCGATACAGGGCTGGGTGACCGCAGCCGGCTCGATAAGGTGCGCCAGGTCATGCAGGGAAATGCGACCCCCGGGCGCCACCACAGCGACGCGGCGCACCTTCATGATACCGCTGCCTGGCAGGCGGGCTACTTCGTCACATGCGACGGACGAATCCTCAAGAAGGCGAGCGAGATCACGGCGGCCATTGGAGACATCTGGATCGTCCGGCCAACCGAACTCGCCGCCATTTTCGACAAATACGAAGGCACCGAGCAGAGGGCGCCCGCCGCGCCGGAAGACGACGGCGCGGCGGGCTGATCGCGGGTCAGAAGTCACCCCCGCGACTGTCTCGGTTAGGTCTTGGGCGGGTCCGGAGGGTCGACGCCCAGATCGGCGGCAGCCCTCACAGCCTCCCGATAGGCGCCGTCGATCACCTGACGGATCTCGAAGCAGCGCCTGGCGGCTTTCTCGTCCTCCAGCTGCTGCTTGTGGCGGGCCTCGGCTTCCAACAGACCGGAAAGCTCCTCACCCAGGCCAACAACGGTCCGCTCGTACCGATCGAGCTTCGCCTGGGCGACGTCCCTTGCCTGCTGCTGTGCGCCGGCGGCTTGGCGCGCGCGGCGCTCCTCCAGCTTGCGGAGGTAGCCCCGGATGTGGAGCGCTTCGACCATCTGCTGCGCCGGCGCCTCCGTCGACCGATCGCGCCAGGTGAACCCCCGCAGCCCCAGGGACGTGGACCAGGGGCCGATGTTGCGCCCCTGCCCGCCGGCTTCTTCCGGATCGTAGTCGCGGAAGTACCGGCTCCTCAGGGTCGCGCGCTCGGATTCCGTCGGCGGCCTCAGCTCAGCGTTCCGCCCGAGGTGCTGCTGCAACAGCTCGAGCTGCTCCTTCGCCGCGGCTTCACCCACGACACCGTGCCCGCTCGCGGTCTGCATCGGGCGCAACGGCCAGTCCGGACACGCCTCCGCGTCCGGCCAGGCCTCCGCGGGGTCCAGCACGAGCGTCAGGTCGAGGCTCGTCTCCCGGGTCTCACCGAAGGCCACGACTAGTCCGCCTTCGGCAGCTTGAAGGCGCCGCCGATCGCCGGCCGGCGCTGATTGCTCGCGGGCTCGCGCTCGTCGCCCTGGTTGCCCTCGATCTCCGAGATCGCGGCCTCGATGCCGGCCTTCACGGCGTCTTTCACGGCCTGGGTGATGCTGTTGAGCGCGGCCTGCGCCTTCTGCTCGGGGCTCACGTTGGTGATGGGGGTCTTGCTCATGGTGGTCTTCCTTCTGGCTATGCTCGGGAGCGAGCGATGCCCGCGCGGACGGCGGACGACAGGAACATTCCGACCGACGGGGCGGCGGATGCGCGGACTAGGGACAGGGCGCCGGCGACCGCGTTGGCGACGTCGTCGTGACCGTGCGGAGGGTGGTCGATGCTTTCCTTGCCGCCGCGTGCGACGCGGCGCTCCAGGGCGCAGAGCTGGGTGACGATCTCGGGGAGGTCGAGCAGCTCGACCTTACCGCTGTTCAGGGCCGGCAGCAGGTCGCGGTAGAGTTCGCTGCGGGTGCGGTCCGCGTGGTGGTAGGGTACGCCGGCACGATCGAACGCAGAGCGAACCCACTCGGCCCCATAGCGATCGCCGGTGACCTCGGTGATGCCGTAGAGCTTCAGGAGGGCGCAGAACTCGGCCACCACGGCCTCGGGGCTGAACGGCGGCTTCCGCTCCCGCACGGCGTCGAGAACGGCCGTCTCGCCCTCCTGATGGGCGATGGCGAGGGTCATGGAGTCGTTGAGGCCGCCCGAGGGGTCGACGAAGGCGACGTAGCCGTGCTCGTGGATCCGGCCGCGCTCGCGCACGCCCGGCAGCACGCAAGCCTCCACGACCTCGCGGGTCACGAAGGCGGCGATGTCGTTTCTGAATTCGCCCCCAAATTCAGAGGCCGCGACCTCGGGATCACGCGCATAGGCGCGGTCTATCGTCTTCTGCGGCAGGGTCGGGTTGAACGATCGCGACGGGCCTTTTGCCACCAGCACCGCCGGGTCGCCGGCCGGGCCGTAGTCGCGCCTGAACGTCTTGTAGACCTCACCGCGCTTCGCGTGCGGGCTCGAGATCACCATCAGCGGGCCGCCGGTCGTAGCCAGTGAGGGGCGAAGCGCGTTCAGGATCTCGGCGTCCGGGTTCGCCGTCCCCTCGATCATCCAGAAGGCGACCTCGTCGCAGATCGCAGCGACGGCCGTGATCGAGCGGATCGTCCGGAAGTTGGCCGGCCGGACCACGACGTCAACGCCGCTCGCCAGCCGGATCGTGTCTTGGGTCGGCTCCCCGTCGAGCATCTCAGCGAGCAGTGGCGAGTGCTCCAGCACGCCGCGGACGTGCATGAAGGCCCGGGCGGCCCCGTCGAGGGACTGGGCGAGGATGGGGATCACGCCTCGCTCACCAGGCGCCAGGTATTCGGAGTGGTCGCAGAGCGTGCCGACGTAGGCGCCGAGCGTGCCCGCAGCGCGCGTTTTCCCGGCGCGGCGACCGCAGATCGCGACGAGCTCCTCGACTAGGCTCAGCGGCTCGCGCTCGCGGCCTGTAAGGGCGGTGAAGATCGCCCGCTCCTCGTCGGTCAGCGCCTCGCCCATGGCCGCGATCAGCAGCGTGCGCCACGGCAGCCAGGAGTCGCCGGGGATCGCCCCGCCCAGGAGCTGCGGGTCGGCCAGCGCGTCGCGCATGGAGACCTGGGGCTTCATTGGCTGAGCCCCCGCGCGACGGTGTAGGCGATGCCCTCGAATTCGTGAGCATTCACCATCAGCCCGTTCGGCGCCTGCCAGCTATGGGCATGCTCGATCGCGGAGGCGTGGGGGGCACTGTTGCACAGGTAGACGCTGGGCCCGGCGCGGAAGTCCTGCAGCAGGCCGAGGTTGTGGGCCTCCCGGTGATCGGTGGCGGTGGTCGTCTCGGCCGTGGGCGCCCCGATGCTTAGGAACCACGAGGACTGCAGGTTGCCGGGCCGATAGTCGGCGGGCGGCGGCGCCTTCCAGAACTCGGGCTGGCCGTAGGGCGTCCAGTCGGTCACCAGGCTCTGCGCGAACTCCCTGACGGTGCGCGCCACGATCTCGGCGGGCAGCTTCTCCACCCGCTCCCGCTTGAAGTGCCTGAGCTGCGCCGCGAACGACCGGCCGGGGAGCTGTCTCATTCCGCGGCCATCCTGCGGGCCGCCAGCACGTCGCTCAGGCCCACCTTGCGCTTTGCCTTGGCGGCGGGCCGCAGCCGGCGGAGAGCCGCCAGGGCGCGCGTGGCGCCGTTCGCGGCACGGGTGAGGGCTTCCGCATCGACGGCCTCCCCTCTGGCCTGGGCCGCGGCCAGGTCTTCGGCCAGCACCTGAAGGGTTGCCGCGTTCCGGACCTGCAGCAGCTCGGCCGCGGACAGGTCGCCCCCGATCTCCCGGCTGAGATCCTCGACGATGTCCCGATAGCGGCGGGCGCCGGCCGACCGACCGTCCACGCCGATCAGGACGCGCGACCCGTTGCTGATCGCGCTTCGATTGGCGGACTGGCGGGGCGCGACGGCTTCGCGATGCATGGGCGGCCTTCTGTTCGACTGGCCGCCTGCGTGATGCCCGGGTGATGACCGAAACATCCGTAGCCGCCAAGTTGGCAGCCAATTTCCCTTATTTATCAACGTCTGAATAGAGCAACGCCAGCCTACTCAATGTCCCTCTATAGGACATCAGGCGACGAACGCCGGTCGCCGATCAGCGAAGCAGCAGCCGAATCGCAGCCGGATCGACGCCCGCTCGGGCCTCCTGCCAGCCGGCAGAACCGCGAAAATGATCGCGGCGGATTTTCTCTCTTCCAGGGGGTCCCTTCATCATGGGCGCGGCCCCCTTAAAGGGGCGCGTAGCCCATAGGGGGGTATGGGGGGAGTGAGAGCACCCCGAGAGCACCCCGAAGGCACGCCGAGAGCATACCGAAAGCACCCCCGAGAGCAGGCCGAGAGCAGGGTGGAAACGGGCGAGAGCAGGCCGAGAGCAGGGGTCATTTGCCCTCCCCCGCCGGCGCCCGAGCGATGCGCCTCTTGTCCTTCGAGGGTGGCCCGTAGGGCTGAACGATGATGCTGCCGCTGGCGAACAGGCGCCCCATGGCGGAAGCCAAAGCGGGCTTGCCGACGCCGTTGGCGCGCGGATCCCGGGCGAACAGGGCGGGCGCATAGGTGTGCCCGGTGTTCGGGCCGACCCAGCGGCCCTCTTGGGTGAACGCGTCGAGCAGCGCCAGGAAGGTGTGCTCCGCCCTGGCTTCGGCGATCTGGCGGTCAACGGCGCCCACCGCACGAGTGCCGGGGCCGTCGGCCCGGAACACGCCGCCTGCCCACCGCAGGCGCACCTCGATGCTGCTGGGGCCGTAGTTCGCCTTCTTCACGGTGAGGACCCGCGCATCTGGGTCCGCGGGCGCCTCCTCCGAGCCGGCCGGCTTGGTGAGGTAGAGGCGAGACCGCACGCTGTTGTTCCACGCGGTCGACCCGCTGGATCCCGAGCCGGAGGCGATCCCCGCCAGCGAAGGGTGGCCGATGAGGACCACCGTCGCGCAGATCTCGCGAGCGAGGCCCTGCAGCTGGCCGATAAACTGGCGCGCCTGCGGGCGGGAATTCTCCTCACCCGCGAACACGTCTGCAAGGTTGTCGATCGTGATGAGACTGGGCTGCCAGGCGCGGGCGAGCTCGGCGAACTCGTGCCAACGGGGCGTTGGCTGCAGGCGGCCCGAGCGCTCGGCGTCGGCGAGAACCGCATCCTCGCCGCAGAGGTCGACCACCTTCAGCCCGGTCAGACTGTCCAAGGCGACGCCGTGCTCGAGCGTCACCGCGGATAGGCGCCGGTGGATCTCGTCGCGGTCGTCTTCGGCGCTGAGGTACAGGGCGTTCCCCCGCCGCACTTCCTGGCCGAGCCACGGCTTGCCGAGCGTCGTCGCAGCAGCGAGCTGCAGCGCCAGGAGGCTCTTACCCGTGCCGCCGTCGCCCTGCAGCAGCGTCACGGTCCCCGCCGGCACCAGCTGCGGCACGTGCCATGCGCGCGCCGGCGGCTCCTCGAGGCCGAGCTCGTCCGCAGTGAAGGCGAGTTCGTCGAGGCCGCGCAGCCGGACCGGAGCGCGCCTCTCCTGACGTTCGCCGGGGATGAGGGTTACGGGCTCGGTCATGCGGCCGCCGCCCCCGCCTGGCCGCGGTGGTAGTCGTTCCAGTCGCCGAAAGGCTCCGGCGGCCAACGCACCGTCACCGCCAGTCCCTGCTGTGCGTAGCGGTCCGCGGCCATCTCGGCCGCGGCACGGCCTGGAGCATCGGCATCGGCGAAGATGTGGACCTCGCGGACCGCTGACGGGAGAGCGATCCGCCCCAGGCGCTGGCCGCCGAGGCTCGCCCAGCACGTAACGCCGCTGAGCTCCATCGCGCTGAGTGCCGTCTCGACCCCCTCCGCAACCCCGAGGACCGGACCGGCGGGCCCGAGCCGCACCGCACCGTGCCCGAGGGCGCCAGTGGTGTGCCTGGAACTCGTCAGCGGCGCCTTGGTGGCCTTCCAGGTCAGAAGGGTTTCCTGAACCGCGATGACCTGGCCGCTCGGCGCCTGCACCGCCGCCACCATGCAGGGGATGGGTATGCGACCGAACTTGAGATGAATACCCTGGCGGAGCGTTGGGGGCGTCGAGCGGATGCCGCGGCCGGCGAGGTAGCGGCCCAGGATCTCGCCGCGGGTTACGGCTTCGCGCCAAATCGTGACGGCTGCCGGATCAGGTCGATGCTCCGGCTCCGCGCGCTGGAGCGAGGGCCGCTCTTGCGTCTCGGGCGGCGCGTCGCCGTCAGCGTGCCCCTCCCGCCTGAGCGCCTCGAGCACGTCGCGCGGGTCACAGCCGGCGTGGCAGTGGACCAGCAGGGCGGTGTCGCCGTCGCGGATCGACAAGCTTGGCCGACGGTCGCCGCGGCCTTTCCCGTGGCTTGCCAGCGGGCAGCTGACCAGGAAGCCGTCGCCGCTGGGCACGCCCCGCCGCGCGCGAGCGATGTCTGCGGCCCTCATGTCCGGCCTCCGCACGGCCCAGCGGCCGGCGCAGCGCCGTTGGCGATCAGCAAGGCGAGCGCGTACGTGGTGCTCGATGCGGCGCCGAACTGCGCGAGCACCGCCTCCTGCATCCGGCGAGCCTCCCCGCCTTCCTCGCGGTAATGGCCGATGAAGTCCGCGACTGCGCGGACCAGGGCGGGATCCCGGTCGGCGGTCATCGCGCCACCTCCAGGCCCTGCCAGCGCCCCGCCTCGTCGTGGATGCTGCGGAGGATCAGCTGAGCTTGCCTGGGCCGGGCGAGGCGACTACCCTGCCCGGGCATTTTGCCGCCAAGCAATGCGCTGGAGCCTCGGGCGCCGCTCACCGGCCCCGGGGCTTCTTCATGTCTGGCCATGACTACGCCGCCCGATCGGACGTCGACGTGGTCGTCTTGGAGGCGGCCCAAGCGTACAGATCGCCAATCCGATACCGAACGGCCCGGCCGAACGTGCTGTAGGCCGGCCCGCCGCCGCTGACGCGGAGTCGGTTCAGGTAGTGAGGCGAGAGGCTGAGCATGTGGGCCGCGACCTTCACGTCGACGTAGCGGTCAACGTGGGTCGGGGCGCCTTCGCCGGAGGTGGTGGGTTCCATCGAGTTGCTCCCGAGTGACACCGGCCAATCCGGTGCGACAGGAGCAAGCTGCCGTGGCCCGCCGCCTCAAACAGGCGCCACGCTTTTGCGCTAGGCGCTACGCTTTCGCTCGCCGCGTCTTCGGCTTGCCGGCCGCTGAACTCAGGGCCGGATAGTCGGTTGCCACAGCGTCCCACACCCTCCTCGCCCCGCGCTCGGTGAGGGTGTGCTTGCGCTGCGCCTCCTCGCGCCAGAGATTGCCGACTGGCCTTTCCCCCGCCTGAGCAAGGGCGCGCAGCTCCGCTTCCGCGGCCGCCTCACCCGCCAGGGTCGCGGACCGCTGGACATCGCCCGCCAGCCGATCCACCTCAGCGTTCCGACGCCGCAGCTCCGCCCAATGCAGCGCGACGGCGGTGAAGGCCTGCGCCACGTGCACTACTTCGCCTGCCGCGAGCGCCTCGCTGGCCCACTTGATCGCCCAGCCCAACTGCGAGGACAGCTCGTTCAGCGAGCCTGGCGCCATTGGCAACCACTCGCCCGAAGCGCGCGCCGCGTCGGCCAGCAAGCCTGCGAGATGCGCATGCTCCCAGCCCGCCGCTCTCAGGTAGCGCGTGATGTCGTCGGCATACCCGGGCGCGCCGTGAACCGCGTACGCTTCGGGGCAGAATTCCTCGCGAGCGCGCGCCGCCAGGTGGGCGGTCATTTCTCTCAAGTCGTCCGGCCCGCTCACGCGCCTGCCTCCCGGAGCGGCTTCACGTCAGAGGCCCCCCCGCTCATCGCAGCGGCGACGGCGCCGGCGATCTTGTCGGCAGCGGCCTTGACCGGATCGTCGGCCAGGTGGGCGTAGCGCTGCGTCGTGGCGACGTGCGAGTGCCCCAGGAGCTTGCCGATCAGGAATAGTCCGGAGCCGCCAGAGACACCCACCGACGCGAAGCTGTGGCGGAGGTCGTGGATGCGCACATCATCCAGGCCAGCGCGCGTCCGGATCCCCACCCAGAACCAATCGAGGTTGCGGATCGGGAGCGAGGTGTCCCGCGGATCAGGGAAGACGTAGGGGCTCTTGGTCCGAGCTACCTCGCTCAGGATCTCCTGAGCCGCGGCGCCCAGGCGGATCACCTTGCGTCCGGTCTTGCTATCCTCGAGCTGCAGCAGGCCGCGCTCAAGGTCGACCTCCGACCACCGCAGCTGGGCGATCTCGTTCTTCCGTGCGCCGGTGAGCGCCAGAAGCCGAAGGATCGCGACGTGATAGGGGTGCGCCCCCTCACCTGCGGCCGTGGTCAGAACGTCACCCAGACGCCCCAACTCCGCCGGCGACAGGAAGCGCTCGCGCTTACCGTCGGCGAACGTCTTCACGCCCAGGGTCGGATTCTCGACGCAGAGCTTCCGCGCCATGGCGAAGTTGAAGATGGCCCGAAGGAGCTTGACCGACTTCGTTGCTGCCGTCCGGCCACCACGAGCGTGCGGATGATCCTCTGAGCGCACCTTCCCGTCGGCGATCGCGTTCATCATCCGCTCGACGTCGCCAGCCCCGAGCTCGGTGATCTTGCGGCCGCCGATCAGCGGCTTGATGTGCCGCTCGATGCGGATCGTGTCCAAGGCGATGGTGCTCGCCTTCTTCGTCGCAACACCCTCGGCCATGTAGGCATCGCAGAGCGCCGCCACGGTGGGCGTCTGCCGGGCCTCGACGCGTTCGGCCTGAGGGTCCTTGCCCATCTCGACCAGTGCAAGCGCCGCCTTGGCCTGGTCGCGCGCCTCGTCTGGGGTGAGCTTGTTCGCGCGGCCGATCTTGAACTGCCGAAGCGTGCCGGTGCGACCGCCGCCCAACCGATAGCGGACCACGTAGGTCTTAGTCCCGCTGGGCTCGACGCGGAGGCCGAAGCCCTTCAGGTCCGCATCCCACACTGTGTAGCGATCAGCCGCCTTCGCCGCCGCCGCAACAGTGCGTCTCGTAAGGCGCTGCTGCGCCGTGTCTTTGCTGGTCATCATCCGCCGCCAAGCTGGATTTGGTCATCACGCGGTCATCACCGTTTCGGGCAAGACCACACAACGTAGTGTGACGTCAGGCGACGAAAACGCAAGCTTTTCAGAGGGGAGGACAACGCCAAACAAGCCGAAACAAGCCTAGGCCTCAAGCTCGATGTCCCAGTAGAGATAGTCGAGCCAGCTCTCGTGCAGGTGATGCGGCGGGAATCTCCGCCCCCGCTCCTGCAGCTCGTAGGCGGTGGGGCGCCTGGGCTTGTGGTGCGGGTGCATGTGCGCCTCGGCCGGCGTGCGGCCGCCCTTGGCCAGGTTGCACGGCGCGCAGGCGGTGACGATGTTCTCCCAGGTGGTCCGGCCGCCCCGGGAGCGGGGGATCACGTGGTCGAAGGTCAGTTCCTCGCCGGCCGAGCAGTACTGGCAACTGAAGCTGTCGCGGAGGAACAGGTTGAAGCGGGTGAAGGCCGGCGGCCGGTCCTGCGCCACATAGCTCTTGAGCGCGACGACGCTCGGCAGGCGCATCTCGAAGGAGGGGGAGTGGACCTTCTGGTCGTAGGTGGAGACCACGTCGACCCGGTCGAGGAACACCGCCTTGATCACCTCCTGCCAGGGCCAGAGGGACAGCGGGTAGTAGCTGAGCGGGCGGAAGTCCGCGTTCAGCACGAGGGCAGGCCAACCGGACGGCGGATGACTAAGCACCTGCATCGCCGGACCTCCCGGAGCGCGTCGCCGCGCCTATGACGTACGCCTGTGGACTGAAGACAAAGCCCCTCTATGCGTCACGCGCCAGCCCTATCGGCTGCAGCTCACACGATAGCGGAGATTCGGAGACATCTCCATGACGACGCTCCGCGAACGGCGCCATGCGCCTCGCCCCGGGCGGGCCCGCGGCGAGGCTTGAGGCGCGCCCCACATCAGGCGCCCAGCGCGGCGGTGGCGCCGGCGACCGTCAGGCCCAGGGCCACGATCGCGTAGGAGGCCACGACGTCGAGCATGCGGTTCCACAGGATCGACATGTCTTGTTTCCTTTCCTTGTCTGCGGCGGCCGGCCGATCCGGCCGCCAGGCCCATCTGGACATCGTTTAGATACCACGATCCGAACGATGTTCAGATAATCTTTTACGAGGTTCAGCTATGCACCGATGAATGGGGGTCGGGGCGACGCGCCGAGCGGAGGCGCAAAGAAAAAGGGCCCCGGACGGGGCCCTTCTCCGGTCCGTCCGATCGGCTGCCCGTTCAGAGCACCAGGCCCGCCGTCGCGCCCGCGGCCGTCAGGCCGAGGAACAGCAGCAGGGCCGGAGCCAGGCGGTCGAAGAGCCGTTCGAAGTTGGAGATCGCGAGAGACATGGAGACACACACCTTCAGTTGAAACCCCCGGGGGAGCAGGGGCGTTTGGTTATTTGAACGATGCTAAGATAGCACCCATCTGAGCGGCGTCAAGATCATCTTTACGGCGATCAGATCGAGATTTACAGTGACGCCCGATGAGAGAATCTCACGCCGCAGAATCCCGCCCCTATCACCACGGCGACCTCCGCCGCGCCCTGGTGGACGCGGCCCGGCGGCTGCTGGAGACGGACGGCCCGAGCGCGCTGTCGCTCCGCGCCGTTGCCCGCGAAGCCGGCGTCAGCCCGGCGGCGCCGTATCACCACTTCAAAGACAAGGGCGAGCTGCTCGACGCCGTCGCGCACGAGGGCTGGATGATGCTCGACCAGGCCATGGCCGACGCCAAGGCCAAGGCGGAGGGCCGGGCCAAGCTCACCGCCATCGGCATCGCCTACGTCTGCTTCGCCCGGGACAATCCGGCCCTCTACCGCGTGATGTACGACGCCGCGCGGGACAAGGAGTCCCTGCCCATGGAGGTGAAGGAGGGCGAGGACTCGGCCTACTGCAAGGTGCGCAACACCATGGTGGAGCTGGGCGCGGACCCCGACGCCGGACTGGACCTCGAGCTCGCCACGGTGGCGGCCTGGTGCGCGGGCCACGGCCTGGCCGAGATGGCCGGCTTCCGCCAGTTCGACCACCTGAAGGAGGAGCTCGGCGGGGAGGAGGCGTTCCTGCACGCCGTGTTCAGCCACATGGGCCTGTTCCCCGGGCCGCACCAGGCCTGATAGACCCCCGCGGGTGACCGCCGCCTTCGTCACCCGCTTCGCGCCCTCCCCCACCGGCTACCTGCACCGGGGCCACGCGTTTTCCGCGCTTGTCGCCTTTGAGGCGGCGCAGGCGGCGGGCGGGCGGTTCATCCTGCGCATCGAGGACATCGACCGCACCCGCTGCCGGCCGGAGTACGAGGCGGCGACCTACGAGGACCTGGCCTGGATCGGCCTGGCGTGGGAGCAGCCGGTGCGCCGCCAGTCCGAGCACATGGACGACTACCAGCGGGCGCTCGACCGGCTCGCCGCGGACGGCCTGCTCTACCGCTGCTTCCGCACCCGCCGGGAGATCGCCGAGGAGATCGCCCGCGCGCCGCACGGCGCCATGGAGGTGTTCCGCGGCGCCCCGCTCGCGGCCGAGGACGAGGCCCGGCGCCTGGCGGCCGGCGAGCCCTTCGCCTGGCGCCTCTCCCTGGCCGCCGCCGCCCGGCGGCTCGGCGGGTTCGACGGCCTGGCCTTCGTCGACGAGGGGCGCGGGACCGTGCCCGCCCGGCCCGAGCTCGGCGGCGACGTGGTCCTGGCCCGCAAGGACGTGGGCGTGGCCTACCATCTGGCGGTGGTCGTCGACGACGCCCTGCAGGGGATCACCCACGTGATCCGCGGCGAGGACCTGTTCGAGGCGACGCACGTCCAGCGCCTGCTGCAGGCGCTGCTCGGCCTGCCGACGCCGGTCTACCGGCACCACCGCCTCCTCACCGCCCCCGACGGCCGCCGCTACGCCAAGCGCGACCGCGCCGAGACGCTGCGCGAACTGCGCGCCCGGGGTATGAGCCCCGCGGAGCTGCGGCGGGAGATGGGCTTTTGAGCGGACAAGCAGGGCCCTCGACGGCCGAGCGGTGGCAGGCCCTGGGCGTGCTGCTGCTCGGCGCGGCCGTGATCGGGCTCTCGCCCATCCTCGTCCGGCTCGCCGACGCCGGGCCCGCGGCGGCCGGCTTCTGGCGGCTGACCTTCGCGCTCCCCCTGCTCTACGCCATGACCCGGCAGACCTCCGCAGGTCCCGGCCGGCCCTCACGCTACGGGCTCGCCGCCGGCCTGATGTTCACCCTCGACCTGGGCTTCTGGCACTACGGGATCAGCTACACCTCGGTGACCAAGGCCACGGTGCTCACCAACCTGACGCCGGTGGTGGTCACCGCCTTCGCCTGGATCTTCCTGAAGGAACGTCCGCGGGCGCTGTTCCTGGCCGCCGTGGCCCTGGCGGTCGTCGGCGCCTGGACCATGGCGGCGGCCAAGGGGGCCGGCCGGCCGGGACCCAACGAGCCGCTGGGCGATGCGCTCTCGCTCACTACGGCGCTCTGGTACGCCCTCTACATGCTGGCCATCGGCGAGGGCCGGAAGCGCGAGACCACCGGCCGGCTGATGTTCTGGTCGAGCGCGGTGGGCGCGCCCCTGCTGCTGGTGGCGGCCCTGGCGTTCGGCGAGCGCCTCCTACCGGGAAGCCCGGGCGGCTGGGCCGCCTGCGCGGCGCTCGGGGTGATGCACGTGGCCGGCCAGGGCTCGATCGCCTGGGCCATGGGGCGCCTGCCGACCTCCACGGCCTCGGTCGTGGTGGTGGTGCAGCCGGTGGTGGCCGCGCTCCTCGGCTGGCTCCTGTTCCACGAGATCCTGGGGCCGCTGCAGGCGCTGGGCGCGGCGGTGGCGCTCGCGGGCGTGGTCCTGGCGCAATGGGCCTCGCGCACCAAGGCGGTCAGCCCGCGCTCGCCAGCAGCCCCATGACATAGACCACCACGAGCACCGGCACGGGAACGATCGCGATCCAGCGCAGCAGGCCGCGCATCGGAGTCTCCTGAGCCTCCCGCCCAGCGAACGGAGCCCCGGGCCGTCAGGTTCCTTGCGCGGGCAAGGCCCAGGCGATCCGCGCGGCCTCGATCTTGGCGAGCTTGGCCTCGAACGGCTCCCAGTCGTCGCGCTCGGCGATGGGCGCCCAGATCTGCTCGATCTCGTCGTAGAGCAGCTCCTCCGGCTCGTGTCCGGCGAAGTAGGGATTCGAGAGCCGCTCCGGCCGGTCCGGCTCGTATCCCGAGACGAGGTCGCGGAACGGCTGGGCGCCTTCGCGGCGATAGATCTCGCCGCGCCGCCCGGCGAGCGCCCGATCCTGGTCGCCGCAGAACCAGTCGAAGAAGAACGGCTCCCAGCGCAGGGCCTCGCCACCCTCGGCGAGCGCCCCGAACGCGGCCTGCACCAGGGCGGCGTCCGCCTCCTCGCCCTGAGGCTTGAGGCCGAGCCGGTCCAGCATGGCGGCCACCAGCTCGCGCCGGTAGGCCTGGCCAAAACCGTTCAGCACCTCGATCAGCCGGTCGCTCTCGGCCACGTAGGTGAGGCAGCCGCCGAGCTGCTGCAGGTTCCAGAACACCGCCTCCGGCTGGCGGCCGAACGCGTAGAGGCCGGCGTTGTCGAAGTAGGCGGCGGTGAAGCCCGGGTCGGAGAGCGGCAGGAACCTGTAGGGCCCGTAGTCGAAGCTCTCCCCCGTCAGGCTCATGTTGTCGGTGTTGAGCACGCCGTGCACGAAGCCCGCCGCCATCCAGCGGGCGGTGAGCCGGGCCATGCGGGCGGTGACCGCCTGCAGCAGGGCGACCGGCCGGTCCGCCGCGCCGGCGAGCTCGGGGTAGTAGTTGTCGACGACGTGCTCGACGAGGGTGTTGATCCGGTCGGGCCGCTCGAAGAAGGCGTGGCGCTGGAAGGTGCCGAAGCGGATGTGGCTGTGCGACAGCCGCACCAGCACGGACGAGCGGGTCGGGCTGGGCTCGTCCCCACGGACCAGCGCCTCCCCCGTCTCCACCAGCGAGAACGAGCGCGAGGTCGGCACGCCCAGCGCCTCGAGCAGGGCCGTCGCCAGCACCTCCCGCACCCCACCCTTCAGGGTCAGCCGCCCGTCGCCCGAGCGCGACCAGGGCGTGCGCCCGGAGCCCTTGGTGCCGAGGTCCAGCAGGCGGTCGGTCCCCTGCTCCCGCATCTGGGCGAAGACGAAGCCGCGGCCGTCGCCGAGCTCGGGATTGTAAACCCGGAACTGGTGGCCGTGGTAGCGCTGGGCGAGCGGCGGATCGATGTTGCCCGGCAGCGGCTCGAAGCGGCCGAAGTGAGCGACCCACTCCTCGTCGGTCAGGGTGTCGAGGCCGACCGTCGTCGCGGCGCGGTCGTTGCGGTAGCGGAGCAGGGTCTTCGGGAAGGCCTCCGCCTGAACGGGGTCGGCGAACTCCGGGCCGAGGTCGGGGAACTTCGGGTCCGGGCGGTAGGCGGGGGAGACGGGCATCCCGCCCACATGACCCTTCGGCCCCGGCGCGGCAAGCACGGCCGCGGCCGGCGCGGAGCGCCCCTGCCCCGCCGCCTCGCATTTGAGAAACCGCGCGTCGGCCTGCTTCACAAAACTGTCACAAACGCCTAGAGCGGCGCATCCCGCGGCGGAGGCGCGCGCATGATCCGATGGTTCCAGGCCCTGATGCCCCGCGAGGAGGGCTTCTTCGACCTGTTCGAGGCGCACGCCCGCACGCTCTGCGCCGGCGCCCGATCCCTGCGTGACCTGCTGGACGGCGGGCCGGACGTGCCCGAGCACTGCGCCGCCGTCGCGCGGCACGAGGAGGAGGCCGACCGCATCGCCCGCGAGGTCATGCTGGCGGTCAGCCGCACCTTCATCACCCCGTTCGACCGGGCCGACATCCGCAACCTGATCAGCTCGATGGACGACGCCATCGACCAGATGCACAAGACCGCCAAGGCCGTGACCCTGTTCGAGCAGCGCGAGTTCCAGCCGCTGATGGTCGTGCTGGGCGACGTGATCGTGAAGTCGGCCGACCTCACCGCCGAGGCCGTGCCGCTGCTGCGCCAACTGCGCAACAACGCGCCGCGGATCAACAGCATCACCGAACAGGTGGCGCGCCTGGAGGAGGACTCCGACGGCCTCTACGACCGCGGCATGTCCGAGCTCTACCGCGGGCCGGCCCGGCAGGATCCGATGGCCTTCATCGTCGGCGCCGAGATCTACGATCACCTGGAGAAGGTGGTGGACCGCTTCGAGGACGTCGCCAGCACGATCAGCGGCGTGCTGATCGAGCACCTCTAGGAGCCGGCGCGCCGTGGATCCGGCCCTGCTCCTGATCTTCCTCGTCGCCGTCGCGCTGGTCTTCGACTTCCTGAACGGCCTGCACGACGCGGCGAACTCCATCGCGACGATCGTCTCCACCCGCGTCCTGCCCGCCAACTACGCGGTGATGTGGGCGGCGTTCTTCAACTTCATCGCCTTCCTGGTCTTCCCGCTGCACGTGGCCAGCACCGTGGGGAAGGGGATCATCCATCCGGAGATCATCTCCGACGCGGTGATCTTCGGCGCGCTCGGCGGGGCGATCACCTGGAACGTCCTCACCTGGCTGCTGGGCATTCCGTCCTCGTCCTCCCACGCCCTGATCGGCGGCTTGCTGGGCGCGGGCATGGCCAAGGCGGGCCTCGATCCGGTGGTCTGGGCGGGGGTCATCAAGACCGCCAGCGGCATCGTGATCTCGCCGACGCTCGGCTTCCTGCTGGCGCTGGCGCTGGTGCTGCTGGTCTCGTGGCTGTTCCTGAGGTCCACGCCGGCCTTCGCGGATTCCACCTTCCGCAAGCTGCAGTTCGTCTCCGCCTCGCTGTTTTCGCTGGGCCACGGCGGCAACGACGCCCAAAAGACCATGGGGATCATCGCCGTCCTGCTCTATTCCCACGGGCATCTCGGCGGGGAGTTCCACGTTCCCTTCTGGGTGGTCATCTCCTGCCAGCTCGCGATGGGGCTGGGCACGCTGATGGGGGGCTGGCGGATCGTGCACACCATGGGCTCCCGGATCACCCGGCTCTCCCCCCAGCAGGGCTTCTGCGCCGAGACCGGCGGGGCCATCGCCCTGTTCTTCTTCACCAACCTGGGCATCCCGGTCTCCACCACCCACACCATCACCGGCTGCATCGTCGGCGTCGGGGCCGCGCGGCGGATGTCGGCGGTCCGCTGGAGCATCGCGGGCCGCATCGTCTGGGCGTGGATCATCACCCTCCCGGCGGCCGCCGCCATGGGCGCGGCCTTCTACTTCCTCGCCCGCCTGGGCGACCGGCTGTTCGGCTGATGGGCAAGAAGCAGGTCCCGCTGCGCGCCGAGCCCGATCGGGAGCCGCGGGAGCAGTACGCCGCCCTTCCCTGGCGCCGCGCGGCCGACGGCGCGGTCGAAGTGCTGCTGATCACCTCGCGCGAGACGCGCCGCTGGGTGATCCCCAAGGGCTGGCCGATCAAGGGGCTGAAGTCGCCGAAGTCCGCCGCCCGCGAGGCGTACGAGGAGGCCGGCGTCACCGGCGACGTGGCCAAGAAGAAGCTCGGCGTCTACCACTACGACAAGCGGCTCGCGAGCGGCCGGATGCAGCACGTGAAGGTCACGGTCTTCCCGCTGCGCGTCGAGGCTGAGGCGGACGCCTGGCCCGAGCAGGGCCAGCGCGAGAAGCTCTGGACGCGCGTCGAGGACGCCGCCCCGCGGGTGGACGAACCCGAGCTGCAGGCCCTGATCGCCGCCTTCCGGCCCGAGTGACGCACCACCCGCCGTTGCGGTCGGCGTCGAACCGGCGCTCAATCAGGCAGCGGCCCCATCCAGCGGCCGCTGACGGAGGCGCCCGGCCATCGACCTCACCCTGACCCTGCTGGAGCTCGCCGGCTTCGCCGCCCTGCTGCTGTGGGGCGTGCACATGGTGCAGACCGGCGTGCAGCGCACCTTCGGGCCGAAGCTCAGGGCCTTCCTGGGCGGGGCGCTGCGCAACCGGCTGAAGGCCTTCGGGGCCGGCGCGGCGGTGACGGTCGCCCTGCAGTCCAGCACCGCCACCGGCCTGATGCTCACGGCCTTCCAGGCCGGCGGCCTGGTGGAGCTTGCACCCGCCCTCGCCGTGATGCTGGGGGCCAATGTCGGCACCACCCTCGTGGTCCAGGTGCTGTCGTTCAATGTCGCGGCGCTCGCGCCGATCCTGGTGCTGGCCGGCGTGGTCCTGTTCCGCCGGGCGCAGGACGCGCCGCACGATTTCGGGCGCGTCCTGATCGGCCTCGGACTCGTGCTCACCGCCCTGCACCAGTTCCTGGCGCTGCTGGAGCCGGTGGTCGCCTCCCCCGCGGGTGAAGCCTTCCTGGCCCAGGTCGGGCGCTACACCCCGCTGGCGGTGATCGTGGCGGCCGTTCTCACCTGGGCCGCGCATTCCAGCGTGGTGACCGTGCTGCTGGCCATGTCGCTGGTCTCGGCCGGCGTCGTGCCGCTGGAGACCGGCGTCGCCCTGGTGGTGGGCGCGAACCTCGGCTCGGCGCTCAACCCGCTGCTGGAGGGCGCCGACTGGGCCGACCCCGCCGCCCAGCGGCTGCCGCTCGGCAACCTGCTGAACCGCCTCGCCGGCCTGGTCCTGGTGATGGGCGCCTTCAGCCTGGCCTTGCCCCTCGTGGAGCGGCTGGGGCCGAGCGACGCGCGCGCGCTGGCCAACTTCCACACCCTGTTCAACGTCGGCCTCGCCCTGCTCTTCCTGCCGTGGATCCGCACCTACGCGAAGCTGATCGCCCGCCTGCTGCCCGCCAAGGACACCGCCGATCCGGGCGCGCCGCTCTACCTGGACCCCGAGGCGCGGGCGACGCCCTCGGTGGCGCTGGGCGGGGCCACCCGCGAGGCGCTGCGGATGACCGACACCCTGGAGGAGATGCTGAAGGGTCTGCGCGAGGCCCTGCTGGTTCCCAGCCGCACGCCCATCCAGGCGACCCGGCAGATGGACGATGTGCTGGACCGGCTGAACACCGCGATCCGCGCCTACCTGGTCTCGATCCCCACCGACGCGCTCACGCCCGACGAGGCCAACCAGCTCGCCCGCATCCTGACCTTCGCCACCAACCTGGAGCACGCCGGCGACCTGGTGGACCGCAACCTGCTGAGCGTCGCGGCGCGGAAGCTGAAGCGCGGAGTGGTGTTCTCGCCCGAGGGCGAGGCCGACCTCGCCGCCCTGGTCGACCGGCTGCTCGCCAATGTCCGCCTGGCGGCCGCGGCCTTCGTCAGCGGCGACCGCAGCGCCGCGCGCCTGCTGGTCGCCGAGAAGGAGTCGTTCCGCGAGCTGGAGGCCGAGGCCGTGCGGGCCCACTTCGGTCGCCTCCAGTCCGGCGACGCGGACACGGTCGACACCAGCTCGCTGCATCTCGACGCGCTGCGCGACCTGAAGCGGGTGAACACCCACCTGGTGGAGGGTGCGGCCTATCCGGTGCTCGAGGCGACGGGCGAGCTGCTGCCCACCCGCCTGCGCCCGGTGGCCACCCGCGGCTGAGACCGCGGCATCCGGCGTTGGCGCGCCGGCCGGCTGTTGCTAGGCAGGGCTCGTGTCCACCCGCTCGCGACTGGCCTTCCTGAGAACCGAAACCGGCGCGGGCCTGCTCCTCGCCGCCGTGGCGCTGTTCGCCACCGCCTGGGCCAACTCGCCGTGGGCCGGCGGCTACGCCCGGCTGATCGGCGAGACGGTCACCGTGCAGTTCGGTCCGTTCGCCGAGACCATGACCTTGGCCGCCTGGGTCAAGACCGCGCTGATGCCGGTCTTCTTCTTCGTGCTCGGCCTGCAGGTGAAGGACGAGGTGGTCCGCGGCGAGCTTTCCAATCCGCGCCGGCTGGCCCTGCCCCTGCTGGCGGCGGCCGGCGGCGTGGCGGTCCCGGCGGCGATCTACCTGGCCATCAACGCCGGCGAGGGTGGCGTCGCCCAGGGCTGGCCCACGGCGGCGGCCACGGACATCGCCGCGGCCCTGGCGGTGCTGGCGGTGGCCGGGCCGAGATTGCCGCCGATGCTGCGGGTCTTCCTGCTCACCGTGACCCTCGTGGACCTGGTGGCGGCCGTGCTGCTGGCCGCCGTGCTGTTCACGGAGGCGCTCCGCCCCTGGATGCTCGGCGGAGCCGTCGCCACCCTGGCGGTGCTGGCCGGCATGTCGCGCTGGCGGACGGCGCCCTACGTCTTCTGGACCGTGGGCTTCATCCTGCTCTGGGGGTTCGTCCTGAAGTCGGGGATCGACACGGCCGTGGCCGGCCTCGCCGCGGCCGCCGTCGTGCCGCTGCGCTCGAAGCGGCCGGGCGGCGCGGGCGTGCTCGACGAGCTGATCGCCGCCCTGCACCCCTACGTGGCCTATTTCGTCCTGCCGCTGTTCGTGCTGACCGCCGCCGGCTTCTCCTTCGCCAATCTGCCGGCGGACGCGCCCACCGCGCCGGTGGCGCTGGGCGTCGGCCTTTCCCTGCTGCTCGGCAAGCAGCTCGGCGTGTTCGGCGCCACAGCACTGGCGATCGGCCTGAAGCTCGCCCGCCGGCCCACAGGCGCGAAGTGGCTGGAGCTCTATGGCGTGGCCGTGCTCTGCGGGATCGGCTTCACCATGAGCCTCTACGTGGGCGAGCTCGCCTTCCCGGCCGGCGACGCGCTCGCGCAGACCAAGGTGCGGCTGGGCGTGCTGGCCGGCTCGCTGGCCTCGGCCCTGCTCGGCTGGGCGGTGCTGGCCTGGTGCAACGCCCGACGGCCGGCGGCCTAGCCGATCTTCGCCTTCAGCGCCTCGGCCGTCTCGCGGGCGGCGGTGGTCACGGCCGGCGAGACGTCGGCCATGATGTAGAAATCGTGCGGCAGGGCCGGGTACTCCACGTGCCGGGCCTCGACGCCCGCCTGCTGCAGGCGCTCGGCGTAGGCGCAGCCCTCGTCCTTCAGGCAGTCGTGCCCGGCGGTGACCACCAGCGCCGGGGCCACGCCGGCCACGTCGCGGGCGTCCAGCGGCGACAGCCGGTGCGCCTCCGGATGCTCCCCGGCGGCGAGGTTCTTCTCGAACCAGCGCATCACCTCGAAGGTCAGGGTCGGGCCGTCCAGGGTGCGGCGGGACTCCGTCTTCCACTCGGCCGTGGTGGCCGGATAGAGCAGGAGCTGGAAGGCGACCTTCCGGGCCGGATCGTCCTTCAGGTCGATGGCCACCGAGGCGGCCAGGTTGCCGCCGGCGGAGTCGCCGCCGACGGCGATGCGGCTCGGGTCCGCGCCGATCTCCGCGGCGTGGTCGAAGGCCCAGCGGACGGCGGCGAGCGCGTCGTCGTGGCCCTTGGGGAATTGGTGCTCCGGCGCCAGCCGGTAGTCCACGGCCATGACCCGGCAGCCGCCCCAGGCGGCCAGCCGGCGGCAGTGGCCGTCGTGGGTCTCGAGGTCGCCGATGGTCCAGCCGCCGCCGTGGAAATAGACCAGCAGGCCGGAGGGGCGGGCGAGGCCGTGCGGCTCGTAGAGGCGGACCGGGATCTCGCCGTGCGGGCCGGGCAGCGCGAAATCGCGGACGTCGAGGTCCCTGGGCGCGTTCTGGTCCTGGCTCTGCCGCTGCATGCGGTAGCCGGCCCGCAGCATCTCGGGCGGGACCTGATCCAGCGGCGGCATCGGATTGGCCTTGAGCAGCGCCGCCTGGGCCTCGAGGAAGGCGCCGAAATCCGGATCGATGACGGCCATGCGCGGCCCTCCCCTAAGAGATGGGGGCCGCCCGGTGGGCGGCCCCTCGTTGTGGCTCGGCTTACTCGGCGGCCTTGGGCGCGTAGCCCATGATCGCCTTCGTCTCCAGGAACTCGTGGAAGGCGTAGTCGCCCCACTCGCGCCCGTTGCCGCTCATCTTGTAGCCGCCGAAGGGGGCGGTCATGTCGCTGGCGCCGTTGATCGACACCTGGCCGGCGCGGATCTGGCGGGCGACCTTGCGGGCCTGCTCCAGGTCGGCGCCGTTCACGTATCCGGCGAGGCCGTACTCGGTGTCGTTGCCGATCGCGATGGCCTGGTCGACGCTCTCGTAGCCCATGATCGACAGGACCGGGCCGAAGATCTCTTCCTTGGCGATGGTCATGTCGCTGGTGACGTTGGCGAACACCGTCGGCTTCACGAAGTGGCCCTTCTCCAGGCCTTCCGGACGGCCCGTGCCGCCGGCCACCAGGGTCGCGCCTTCGTCGATGCCCTTCTGGATCAGCCCCTGGATCTTGTCCCACTGCAGCTTGGAGACCACGGGGCCCAGGTTGAAGTTGCCGTTCGGGTCGCCGACCGTGATCTGCTCGGCGGTGGCCTTGGCGACCGCGGCCGCCTCTTCCATCCGCTGCGACGGGACGAGCATCCGGGTCGGCGCGTTGCAGCTCTGGCCGGAGTTGGTCATCACGTGCTGCACGCCGCGCGCGACGCTCTTCGAGAAGGCGTCGTCGTCGAGCACGATGTTCGGGCTCTTGCCGCCCAGCTCCTGGTGGACCCGCTTGACGGTCGGGGCCGCCGCCTTGGCGACCTCGATGCCGGCGCGGGTGGAGCCGGTGAACGACACCATGTCCACGTCGGGGTGGCTCGACAGCGCCGCGCCAACGCCCGGACCGTCGCCGTGAACGAGGTTGAACACGCCCGCCGGCACGCCGGCCGCATGCATGATCTCGGCGAAGATGTGCCCGCTGAACGGCGCCACTTCCGAGGGCTTCAGCACCATGGTGCAGCCCGTGGCGATGGCCGGGGCCACCTTGCAGGCGATCTGGTTCAGCGGCCAGTTCCAGGGGGTGATGAACGAGCAGACGCCGATCGGCTCCTTCACGATCATCGTCGCGCCGCGGTCTTCCTCGAACTTGAAGTCCTTGAGGATCTGGGCGGCGGTCGCGAGGTGGCCCATGCCGGCCGGGACCTGCGCGCGCTGCGCGAGGCTGGCGGGCGCGCCCATCTCCTCGGTCACCGCGGTGGCCAGGTCGCCGAAGCGCTTCTGGTACTCGGCGAGGATCCGCTGCAGGACCTCCAGGCGCTCCTCGCGGCTGGTCTGCGACCAGCTCTCGAAGGCGCGGCGGGCGGCCTTCACCGCCTTGTCGACGTCGGCGGCCGAGCCCAGCGCAATGCGGCCGACGACCTCTTCCGTGGCCGGGTTCTCGACGTCGAGGGTCTTCATCTCGACCGGATCGACCCATTGGCCGTCGATGTAGAATTTGAGGTATTCGCGCATGAGGCCTCCTGGACCGCTTAGCTTGGCTTTTCCTGCCCCGCCGGGGATCGCCGCCCCGACTTCAAACACTCATTTTAATGATCAGCGATAAGCAGGGAAGAGGGACGCTGGGTCAGCGTTGATGGACGTGCGGCTGGCCGGCCGTGGGCGACCTCGCCTGCAGCACATAATCCGCCCGGATCGAGCCGATGTAGAGGTCCCTCAGATCGGGCCCGCCCCAGGTGACGTTGGTCGGATGGTTGACGATCTTGCCCGACGGGTCGTGGACGACGGTGACCACCTGCAGCCTGGGCGTGATCGCCACCACCCGGTTGGCGGCCGGCAGGCAGACCCAGAGGTTGCCCTCGGCGTCGAAGCCGATGCCGTCGGTGTAGCCGAGGGTCGCCGGATCCGGCGCCGGCCCGCCCGGCTCCATCAGCTCGCCCAGCACGGGGCCGTAGCGGTGGCCGGGCCCCAGCCGCGCGCCCTCGTGGATCTCGAAAGCCAGCACGTCGGCGGCGCTGGTTTGGGCGCAGAACAGTTGCTCCTCGTCGGCCGAGAGCGCCAGGCCATTGGGGAATCTCAGCCCCTCCGCCACGATGGAGGCCGAGCCGTCGGGCCGCAGCACGTAGATGAAGCCGTCGTCGCGGCCGTCCAGCGCCTGGGGCCAGGTCTCCGCGTGGGTGGAGTTGGCGCACCAGATGTTCCCCGCCCGGTCGATGACCGGATAGTTGGAGGAGGTGAGCCGGCGGCCCTCCACCTCGGTGAGCAGCGTCTCGTGCAGGCCGGTCTCCGGATCGAACCGCTGCAGCGGCCCCGGCTCGCGGTCGTAGATCCCGAAGTTGGCGATCACGATCCGCCCCTGGAGGTCCATGTTGATCCCGTTCGGCGCCCCGCCCTTCGGTCCCATCCGCTTGACCGCCCCGCCGGGCAGGATCTCGGCCACGGCGCACTGGTGGTCGGCGGCGAACACCCGGCCGTCGCGGCTCACCACCACGTCCTCCGGCCGGTCGATGCCGAGCGCGATCTTCTCGAAGGCCGACAGAGGGATGGGCGCGAGCGGCATGGCGTTTCCCAAGATCGTCGTTTTCCTGAACCTTGACGGCGCCTTCGCCCGTTGGACAAGCGTCCTTGCGGCCGAGGCGCAGCGTCGCTAAAGCCCGGACGACTGATTTTTCCGGAGCCGCCCCATGATCGGGATCCTCACCGTCGTCATCTTCCTCGTGGTGATGGCCGCGCTGAACATCTTCGAGTTCGGCCGCCTCGACTAAGGAGCCCCGCGACATGGCCAGCCGCGGCGCGGCGCTGATCACCGGCGGCGCACGGCGGATCGGCCGGGCGCTGGTGCGGGCCGCCGCCGAAGCCGGCTACGACGTCGCCATCCACGTCCGCACCGTCGACGACGAGGCGGAGGCCGCCGCCGGCGAGGTCCGCGCCCGCGGCCGCCGGGCGGCCATCGTGGCCTGCGACCTGCGCCAGGAAGGCCGCGCCGTCGCCCTGGTAGGCGAGGCCGAGGGCGAGCTGGGGCCCGTCACCCTCCTGGTCAACTCGGCCAGCGTCTTCGAGGAGGACGCCTTCGCCGACATGAACCGGGCCTCCTGGGACCTTCACCTGGAGACCAACCTGCGCGCGCCGCTGGTGCTGTCGCAGGTGTTCGCCCGCCGCCTGCCGCCCGAACACGACGGCCTGATCGTCAACATCCTGGACCAGCGGGTGCTGAAGCCCACGCCCGAGTTCTTCTCCTATTCGCTCAGCAAGGCGGCGCTGTGGGACGCCACCCGGCTGATGGCCCAGGCGCTCGCGCCGCGGGTGCGGGTGAACGGCATCGGCCCCGGCCCCGTCCTGCCCTCGATCCACCAGGACCAGGCGGCGTTCGACGCCGAGGCGGCGGCGACCCTGATGCGGCGACCGGTGGATCCCACCGAGATCGCCGCCGCCCTCCGCTACCTGATTGACGCGCCATCGGTGACCGGCCAGATGATCGCCGTCGACTCCGGCCAGCACCTGGCCTGGAAGAGCTGAAGCGACGCGCGTATGGCAGCCTCCCCCCGCCCCGAAGATGGCCCGGCGGCCGCGCCGGAGGCCCGTGTCGTCATGACCAAGGTCTTCGTCACCGGCGTCGAGGTGCAGGCCGAGATCGGCGTCTACCGTCACGAGATCGGCCGCCTGCAGCCGCTGATCGTCGACGTGGAGCTGGACGTGCCCACCGCCGGCGCCGAGCGGCTGGCCGACACCCTGAACTACGAGACCCTCCTCGAAGCGGCCCGGAGCGTGGCCGGCGAGGGCCACATCGCGCTGGTGGAGACCTTCGCCGAGCGGCTGGCCCGCCGCTGCCTGGCCGATCCCCGCGTCAGCCGCGCCCGGGTGCGGGTCGAGAAGCCGCTGGCGCTCGCGCCGCACGCCACCGGCGCGGGCGTCGAGATCACCGTGGTGCGCAGCTAGCGGCGGCGACGTTGAATTCTCCCCGCGAAGGGGCACATCATTCCCATGAGCCTTCAAGGAGCGCGGCCATGACCGATCGTCTCGAGTACGGCGCGACCGAGGACCGGACCATGCCGGCCATCGTCTACGCGCTCTATCTGCTGGCGTTCGCCACGGGCGTCACGGTGATCGTCGGCCTGATCCTCGCCTACGCCCAGCAGGGCTCGGCGGGACCCAAGCTGCGCACCCACTACACCTTCCTGATCCGCACCTTCTGGATGGGCATCGCCTGGTGCGTGGCCGGCGGCCTGCTGTTCGTGGTCGGCCTGCCGCTCAGCTTCGTGCTGGTGGGCATCCCGCTGCTGATGCTGAGCTGGGCGATCTGGGCGCTGGTGGGGATCTGGTACGCCATCCGCTGCATCGTCGGCGTCATCTACCTGGCCCGCGACGAGGCCTACCCCCGGCCCTACGCCTGGCTGGCCTGAACGTCCCGGGCGCACGCGTGAACGCTCCCGCCGACCCGCGCCTGATCCTGCGCGAGGACGAGCTCGACGCGGGGGTCGAGCTGCTGATGCTGGCCGAGGCCTCGCTGTGGGCCTCCGTCGACGCCGGCCTGGAGGCCGAGGGCCTGGGCCTCGGCCGATCCCACTGGCGCGCCGCCTTCCTGCTCCGCCGCCGGCCGGGCGTCGGCGTTCAGGAGCTCGCCCACCTGACCAGCCTGTCCAAACAGGCCGCCAGCCGCATCCTGGTCGACCTCGCCGGCAAGGGCCTGGTGGAGAAGACCGCCGGCGATGAGGACGGCCGGCGCCGCAGCGCCGCGCTCACAGACAGGGGCCAGGCGTTCGAGGCGGCGATCACCGAGCGACTGCGCGCCCAGCTCGCCCGCGCCTACCGCACCGCCGGCCTCGACGGGGTGGCGGGCGCGCGGCGCATCCTGGCGGCGCTGGCCGGCGGACGCACACGCAGCCCCGGCGCGGGCGGAGGCATGGCATGACCCTGACCGAGGTCGCCCGCCGGGGGCGCCACCTGCTGATCGTCGACGACGACGACCGGATCCGCGATCTCCTGAAGGAGTATCTCGCCCGCGCCGGCTTCCGGGTGACGGCGGCCAACGGCGGCGCGCCCGCCCGCCGGCTGATCGAGAGCCTCGATTTCGACCTCGCCGTGTTCGACGTGATGATGCCGGGCGAGGACGGTTTCTCGCTCACCCGCTGGCTGCGGGACCAGCGCGGCCCCGCCGGCCGTACGCCCGTGCTGATGCTCACCGCCAAGGGCGAGCCGGGCGACCGGATCGAGGGCCTGAAGCTGGGCGCCGACGACTACCTGCCCAAGCCCTTCGAGCCCGAGGAGCTGCTGCTGCGCATCGAGGCGATCCTGCGCCGGGCGGCCGACAAGCCGAGCGGCGAGGGCCCGCTGTCGCTCGGCCGCTGCGCCTTCGATCCCGACCGCGGCGAGCTCACCTGCGACGGCGAGCCGGTGCGGCTGACCGAGGCCGAGGTCGCCCTCCTGCGCCAGCTCGCCCGCACCCCGCACGAGCCGGTGGACCGGCTGGAGCTCGCCCGCGGCACCGTGGACCCCTCCGGCCGCGCGGTGGACGTGCAGGTCACCCGCCTGCGCCGCAAGATCGAGGACGACCCCAAGGCGCCCCGCTACCTGCAGACGGTCCGCGGCGTGGGCTACCGGCTGGCGCCGGACTGATGCGCCTCGTCCCGTCACGGGTGCTGGCCCGCTGGCTGAAGCGGCAGTTGCCGAAGACGCTCTTCGGCCGCTCGCTGCTGATCATCGTGCTGCCGGTGGCCCTGATGCAGATCGCGGTCACCTACATCTTCTTCGACGCCCACTGGCAGACGGTGACCGCCCGCCTGTCGGAAGGCCTGGCCGGCGACATCGCCTGGGCCGTGGAAAGCTACCACGACGACCCGAGCCCCGAGGCCTTCGCGCGGCTGTCGGAACGGGCCGAGGAGTCCATGGGCCTGTCGGTGGCCTTGCAGCCCGGGCGGCAGCTTCCGGCGCGGCGGCGCGACCCGCCCGCGGCGCTGGAGCCGTTCTTCGCGCCCATCGACCGGTCGCTCGAGCGGGCGCTGGAGGCCCGGCTGGACACGCCCTACTGGTTCGACACGACCCGCTACCCGGCCTACGTGGACGTCCGCGTGGCGGTGCCCGGTGGGGTCATGCGGGTCCTGGCCCCGCGGGAACGGGCCTTCGCCACCCAGGGGCACATCTTCGTGCTCTGGATGACCCTGGCGACCGTCATCCTGACCAGCGTCGCGATCCTGTTCATCCGCAACCAGGTGCGCGCCATCGAGCGGCTGGCCAACGCCGCCGAGGCGTTCGGCCGGGGCGCCGAGGTCCCCTACTTCAAGCCGCACGGCGCCCGCGAGGTCCGCCGCGCGGCCCACGCCTTCATCGACATGAAGGGCCGCATTCAGCGCCACATCGACCAGCGCACCACCCTGCTCGCCGCCGTCAGCCACGACCTGCGCACCCCCCTCACCCGGCTGAAGCTCGAGCTCGCCCTCGCCGAGCCCTCCACCCGCACGGCGGCGATGAAGAAGGACCTCGCCGAGATGGAGCACATGATCGACGAGTACCTCGCCTTCGCCCGCGGCGAGGGCGGCGAGGCCGTCGAGACCGTGCGCCTGCGCGAGCTGCTGGACGAGGTTTCGGAGGGCGCCCGCCGGGCCGGGGCGCAGGTGACGCTGACCGCCGAGCCCGAGCTCACCGCCCGGGTGCGGCCCAACGCCCTGAAGCGGGCGCTGTCCAACCTGGTGATGAACGCCGCCGTCCATGGCGAGCACGTGGAGGTCACCGCCCGCCCCCGCCCGTCCGGCGGCCTGGAGATCGTCGTGGATGACGACGGGCCGGGCATCCCGGCCGAGCAGTACGAGGAGGCGTTCAAGGCCTTCGGCCGGCTGGACGAGAGCCGCAACCAAAACACCAAGGGCGTGGGCCTGGGCCTGGCCATCGCGCGCGACGTGGCCCGCGGCCACGGCGGCGACATCACCCTGGAGGCCTCGCCGCTGGGCGGCCTGCGCGCCGTCGTCCGCCTGCCGGGGTGAGCGCCTTCAGCCGCGGTTAAGCGTTGAGGGGGAAGCCTGCCGCCAATCCGGAGGATCCCCATGCGCCCGCTGATCGCCCTCGCCGCCCTGATGCTGTCCGCCGCGCCCGCGCTCGCCGCCGACCCGGTGGAGGGCGACTGGCTGAGCGAAGGCGGCCGCGCCAAGGTCCGGCTGGCCCCCTGCGGCGCCGAGCGGCTGTGCGGCACGATCCTGTCGCTGAAGGAGCCGAACGATCCCGAGACCGGCTCGCCGCAGAAGGACAAGAACAACCCCGACCCGAAGCTGCGCGCCCGCCCGGTGGTCGGGCTGCAGTTCCTGCGCGACTTCAAGCGCGCCGAGCCCGGCCGCTGGACCGGCGGCAAGATCTACGACCCCGAGAGCGGAAAGACCTACGACTCCAAGCTCAAGCTGAACCCGAACGGAACGCTGAAGCTCGACGGCTGCGTGCTGATGATCTGCCGCGGCCAGACCTGGCGCCGGGCCAGCTAGGCGCCCAGCTCCTTCGAGCGCTTCACGGCGCGGACCACCGCCTCGCGCAGCAGGCTGGGCAGCCCGTCGGCGCCGAGCAGGACGTTGAGCGCCGCCTCGGTGGTGCCGCCGGGCGACGTCACCTGCCGCCGCAGCTCCGCCGGCTCCTCGCCGCTGTCGGCCAGCAGGGCGGCCGCGCCGGTCAGGGTGGAGCGCGCCAGCCGCCGGGCCTCCTTCTCGGGCAGGCCGGCCGCCATGCCCGCGCCCTCCAGGGCCTCCACGAAGGCGTAGAGATAGGCCGGCGCCGAGCCGGAGACGGCGGTGGCGGCGTGCATCAGCCCCTCGTCGGCGAGGTCCACCACCGCGCCCAGCGGCTCGAACAGCGCGTGCGCCCGGGCCAGCGCCGCCGGGTCGTCGGCGTAGAGGCTAGCGGTGCCCTGGCCGATGGCGGCGGCGGTGGTCGGCATCACGCGGGCCACGCAGCGGCCGCCGAACTCCTTGGCGATGTCCTGGGACTTCACGCCCGCGGCCACCGAGACGATCACCGCATCGGCGGCGAGCCAGGGCGCGGTCTCGGCGGCGACGTCGCGCCAGAGCTGCGGCTTCACGCAGAGCAGGACGGTCTTGGCCCGGGCCAGCTCGGCGTCGGGCGGATTGAGCAGCGCGCCCTCGGCCTCGAGGGCCTGGGCCTGCGGGCCGGGCTGCGGGTCGCGGATGACGAGGTCGGTCGGCTGGAAGGCGCCCGCGCGCCGCCAGCCCTCGAGCACCGCGCCGCCCATGCGGCCGGCGCCCAGCATCAGAATGGGCGTGATCATCGCCGCGACCCTAGCGGGGGCCGCGGCGGTGGCAACCCTCGGGCGTCAGGCTTCGCCGACGGTCTCGAACATGCAGGCGGCGATGGCGTCCTGGGGCGACTTGGCGCCGCGGACCAGGAAGTCGAACGCCGGGTAGAAGCGGTCGCCCGCCTCCACCGCCACGTCGATCATGGCGGCCGCCTGGGCCAGGCTCGGCTGCTCGCCCGTCATCAGCGCCATGCCGTGCCGGAAGATGATCTCGCCGTCGTCCCAGAGCTCGAAGTGGCCGAGCCAGCAGCGCGGGTTGATCTGGGCGATGAGCTCCTGGGCCGCCGCGCGCTGCTCCTTGACGACCGTCTGGTCCATCGACAGGCAGAGCTGCAGGCAGTCGGCTTCCGGCCGCCAGGCGAACCAGAGTTCGTAGTCCTTCCAGTCGCCGGCGAGGGCGAAGGCGAGATCCCCGTCTTCTGTACGGTCGAACGGCAGGTTTTCCGCCGTAAGCACATGCTCAACCACGTCCAGGGGATCGTTCCCGAGGAGGACGGTGTCGTCAGACTGGGTGATGTCCATGAGACCCGAGGTCCTTTCGCAAGGGGCGGAGAACGGAGGGCCGCTCCCGAATCGCCTGCGATACTGAAGTTAGTCCGCTTTGCCGCTCGGTCGTCACCACGTTCTTGTGGCCGGCGACCGGCATTCGCGCGAAGAGTTGTGGGTAAGTCAGGGCCTTAACCTTAAGGGATATCTGTCGGCGCGGCCTGCGCCTTGGACTTGCCCTTGGTCGCGCGGAGCGCCTCGACCTCGGCGCGCAGGGCCGCGACCTCGGCTTTCAGGGCCTCGAAGTCGTCGCGGCGCACGAGGTCGAACTCGGCGGCCACGCGGTCGGCCTGGGAGCGGAGCGCGGCCTTCGCCTCCTCGCCGGCCGCCTGGGCGAGGCCCATGGCGGCGGAGGTGAGCTTGGCCATTTCGTCGAGGAACGGGTTCTGGGTCTGCATCTTACGCTCTAGGGGCGGCCAGGATGGACCGCCTGCTCTCCTATATGGCCCCGCGGGGGGTGAAAGCGAAGGGCTGTTCGTCTAAACCCTCCGAACCTGAACGCTGGAGCCGCCCAAACCGTGCCCTTCCCGGATTTCGACCCCGTTCTGGTGCAGATCGGCCCCTTCGCCATCCGCTGGTACGCCCTCGCCTATGTGGCGGGCATTCTGCTGGGCTGGCGCTACGCCGTGGCCCTGGTCCGCGACCGCAGGCTCTGGATCAACCGCCCGCCGCCGGTGACCACCGAGCAGATCGACGACCTGATCCTGTGGGTCACCGTCGGCATCATCGTCGGCGGCCGCCTGGGCCACGTGCTGTTCTACACCCCCGGGATGATCGCCGAGGATCCGCTGCAGATCTTCCAGGTCTGGAAGGGCGGCATGAGCTTCCACGGCGGCGCCATCGGCGTGTTCCTGGCCATGATCGTGTTCGCCTGGCGCAACGGCGTCGACCTGTGGCGCCTGGCCGACGTGGTCTCGCCGGTGGTGCCGATCGGCCTCTTCTTCGGCCGCATCGCCAACTTCATCAACGGCGAGCTCTGGGGCCGCCCCACCGATGCGCCCTGGGGCATCGTCTTCCCGGGCGCCGGGCCCGAGCCGCGCCACCCGAGCCAGCTCTACGAGGCCGCGCTCGAGGGCGTCGCCCTCTTCCTGCTGCTGCTGTGGGCGACCTACGGCGCGAAGCTGCTGAACCGCCGCGGCGTCGTCATGGGCCTGTTCGTCGCCGGCTACGGCCTGATCCGCGTCAGCCTGGAGAACGTCCGCGAGCCAGACGCCTACATGCCGGACTTCCCGCTCGGCCTGACCATGGGGATGATGCTGTCGATCCCGATGATCCTGTTCGGCCTGTGGCTGATCTGGCGCGGGATGCGCGAGCCGCTGCCCCCGCCGCTGCCGGCCGAGGCCCGTGTCCCGGCGCCCGAGGCCAAGCGCGTCGCCGATGAGCCTGCGTGATCGCCTGGCGGCGGAAATCGCCGCCGGCGGGCCCATGAGCGTGGCCCAGTTCATGACCCGGTGCCTGCACGACCCGGCCGACGGGTACTACGCCACGCGCCCCGCCCTGGGCCCCGAGGGCGACTTCGTCACCGCGCCCCTGGTCAGCCAGATGTTCGGCGAGCTGATCGGCGTCTGGGCCGTGGCGGCCTGGCAGATGATGGGCGCACCTGCCCGCGTCCGGCTGGTGGAAATGGGCCCAGGCGACGGGACGCTCATGAGCGACCTGCTGCGCGCCGCCCGCATGGCGCCCGAATTCACCGCCGCCGCCGAGGTCTGGCTGGTGGAGGTCTCCGAACCGCTGAAGGCCAAGCAGCGCCGGCTGCTGGGCGAGGCCGTCCACTGGGTCGGCGCGCTGGCCGACGTGCCCGAGGGCGCGCCGCTGATCCTGGTGGCCAACGAGTTGCTGGACTGCCTGCCGGCCCGCCAGTTCGTCCGCACCGCCACCGGCTGGGCCGAGCAGGTGATCGGCCTCGACGCCGAAGGCGAGCTCGCCTTCGGGCTCGCCAACGCCCCGCAACTGCCGTTCCCGGACGCGCCCGCCGGCGCGGTGTGGGAGCAGTCCGCCGCCCAGGCCGCCCTTGGCGCCGAGCTCGGCTCACGGATCGTGCGCGACGGCGGCGCGGCCCTGCTGATCGACTACGGCCGCGGCGAGCCCGGCTTCGGCGACACCCTGCAGGCGCTCCGCCGGCACGAGAAGGTCGATCCGCTGGCCTGCCCCGGCGAAGCCGACCTCACCGTCCATGCCGATTTTCCCGCCGTGCTCTCCGCCGCTCGGGCGCAGGGCGCCGAGACCGCGCTCCTCACCCAGGGCGAGCTGCTGGCCAGGCTCGGCGTCGGGGAGCGAGCCGAGGCCCTGGTGCGCGCCCGGCCCGAGAAGTCCGCCGTGATCGGCCGGCAGCTCAACCGGCTGGTCGCCGCCGACCAGATGGGCGAGCTCTTCAAGGCCGGCGTCATCCATTCGCCCGGCTGGACGCCCCCCGCCTACGAGGACGCCTGACGTGAACGACCTGACCAAGACGCACCCGCCCGTGATCGCCTCGCCGCTGCTCGACCTGCCGGGCGTGCGGCACGCCTTCTTCACGCGCCAGGGCGGCGTCTCGCAGGGGATCTACGCCAGCCTGAACGTCGGCCTCGGGTCGAAGGACGACCCGGCCGCGGTGAGCGAGAACCGCCGCCGCTGCGCCGCCTGGTTCGGCGCGCAGGAACTGGTCACCGCCTACCAGGTCCACTCCGCCACCGCGCTCGTCGCCGACGGCGCCTGGCCCGCCGGCCCGCCCGAGGCCGACGCGGTGGTCAGCGCCGCGTCCGGCGTGGTCTGCGGCGCGCTGGCGGCCGACTGCGCCCCGGTGCTGATGGCCGACCCGGAGGCCCGGGTGGTGGCCGCCGCCCATGCCGGCTGGAAGGGCGCCCTCACCGGCGTGGTCGAGGCCGCGGTCGCCCGCATGGAGACGCTCGGGGCCCGCCGCGACCGCATTCGCGCCGCCGTCGGGCCCTGCATCGCGCCGCAGTCCTACGAGGTCGGCGTCGAGTTCCTCGAGCGCTTCACCCACTTCGACCGCGCCTACGGGCGGTACTTCGCGGCGGGGGCCAGCCCCGACAAGCGCATGTTCGACCTGCCCGGCTTCGTGCTCGGCCGCCTGCGCGCCGCCGGGGTCGAGCAGGCGGAATGGGTCGGCCACGACACCTGCGCCGACGCCGACCGGTTCTTCTCCAACCGCCGCGCCTTCAAGCAGGGCGAGCCCGACTACGGGCGGCTGCTGTCGGCCATCATGGTTACCGCCTGAGGGATAGACTCGTGCGGTTCCGCTGCTACAAGGCCGGCCCATAGCGACATCGCCGCGGGGGACCTCATGAAGCTGCTGGCCGGCAACTCGAACCGTACCCTGGCCCAGGCGATCGCGGACTACCTCGACGTGCCGCTGACGCGGGCCCAGGTCCGCCGGTTCGCCGACAACGAGGTCTTCGTGACCATCGACGAGAACGTCCGCGGCGAGGACGTCTTCGTCATCCAGTCGACCAGCTACCCGGCCAACGACAACCTGATGGAGCTGCTGATCTGCGTCGATGCGCTGCAGCGCGCTTCGGCCCGCCGGATCACCGCCGTGCTCCCCTACTTCGGCTACGCCCGTCAGGACCGGAAGACCGGCGGCCGCACGCCCATCTCCGCCAAGCTGGTGGCCAACCTGATCACCCGCGCCGGCGCCGACCGGGTCCTGACGATGGATCTGCACGCGGGCCAGATCCAGGGCTTCTTCGACATCCCCACCGACAACCTGCTGCCCGCCCGGCGCATGGCCGACGACATCCACCGGCACTACCGCGGCGGCGCGGACCTGATGATCGTCTCGCCGGACGTGGGCGGGGTGGTGCGGGCCCGCGCGCTGGCCAACCGCCTGGGCGCCGACCTGGCCATCGTCGACAAGCGTCGCTCGGGGCCCGGCCAGAGCGAGGTGATGAACATCATCGGCGACGTCTCCGGCCGCCACTGCATCCTCTACGACGACATCGTCGACTCCGCCGGCACGCTCTGCAACGCCGCCGAGGCGCTGAAGCAAGCCGGGGCCACCGAGGTGTCGGCCTACGTCACCCACGGCGTCCTGTCCGGCGCGGCGGTGGACCGGGTGGGCAAGTCCGTGCTGCGCGAGCTGGTGGTCACGGACTCCATCGAGGCCACGGACATGGTCGCCAAGAGCGACAAGATCCGAATCGTGAGCTGCGCGCCGCTGATCGGGGAGGCGATCCGCCGCATCGCCAACGAAGAGAGCGTGTCGAAACTCTTCGACTGAGGGACTTCCGCGCGGCCGAAAGGCCAAGCTTGCTCAGCAAGAGTTTACCATGTCGGGCCACAATCTCGCCCGCGCTCCGTGTATCTTCGGCTCCACTGATCTTCAGGGGGAAGGCTCTCCGCTCATGACGTTCGCGTTCCGGGTCCGCCGGACCCTGTCCTTTGCCGCCCTGGCGGCCGCCGCGGTGCTCGCCGCGTGCGCCGAGCCGCCGGCCCCGCAAGCCCCGCCGCCGCCTCCGGCGGCCAGCCTGTCGCCCAAGGTCGTCGAGCAGGCCGCGGCCTATCGCGCCTATGTGCTGAAGGCCCAGGCCATTTCGCCGCAGTTCACCAACGGCCAGGCCGTGGCCGAGGGCGTGCGCACCGGCGCCGCCTACGAGCCGCAGCAGATGGTCCGCGGGGCGATCGCCTACGGCGCCGTCGCCGCCATGCAGGACCAGGCCTTCGTGGCCGGCGTCCGCAGCTACGCCATCGACGCCCAGCGCCGCCAGCAGGTGGCCTACGAGATCATGAAGGACCCGGCCTATGTGGTCGGCATCGCCGGCTCGTCCAGCGCCGCGGGCCACGTGATCGCGGCCATCGGCGGCGACGGCCAGAAGCTGCTCGAGCAGGGCCGGATGGTGAAGCAGGCCGCCTACGACGTGCAGCGCTCGTCCTGGTCGAAGGCCGAGGTCGCCGGCCGCGCCGCGCGCCTGACGCTGGCCAAGCAGCTCTCCACTACGCCCGTCCTGCCGGACGTCGGCGAGACCTCCCGCCTTCAGGCGGCCACCGTGGGCGCGCCGGCGCTCGGCCTGGTCGCCCAGCCGGCCACCCCGCCCTACTCGCCCGTGGTCATCCGCGCCATGGCCGTGGCGGCGCTGGCCAACCTCGGCTACGGCGACGACGCGTCGCTGGAGCAGGTCATGCCGCTGCTGGCCGACCCGGCCTCGGCGTCCTGCCTGAACATGTCCAAGCTCAACCTCTACCAGTGCCTCGCCGTCTCCAAGCCGCACTACGAGGACGTCTTCTGCCTCGGCCAGCACGTGCTGATCGATACCGGCAAGTGCCTGATGAAGGGCGCGGGCCTGCCCGAGCCGACCGATGGCCGGATCGCGGTGGCCGCCAGCGTCCCGCCCACGCCGGTGGGCGCCGAGAAGGCGATCGGGACCAGCACCCGCACCCGCTGACGATCGCGTGAAAACAGAGGCCCCGCCCCCGTTGCATGGGGCGGGGCTTTTGTGTATCTACGCGCACCCTATCGACCCCTGGGTCACGGATTTCCGTCGCCGCGCGGGCCTTCGCGCGGCGGCTTTCGTTTTGAGGCAAGGCGATGGCCGACATCATCCTGAACGTTGAAGTGCGCGAGCGCACCGGCACCGGCGGCGCGCGCGAAGCCCGCCGCTCGGGCATGGTCCCGGGCATCCTCTACGGCGGCGACAAGGACCCCGTGGCCATCTCGGTGAAGTCCAACGAGTTCCGCAAGGCGCTCTACACGGGCAAGCTGCTGGGCCACCTGGTGACCCTGAAGTACGGCGACGAGACCCAGCCGGTCATCGCCAAGGCCGTGGACATGCACCCGGTCACCGACGAGCCGTGGCACTTCGACCTCTATCGCGTCGACGCGCACCAGCAGATCAAGATCGAGGTCCCGGTCCACTTCCAGAACCAGGAAGACTCGGTCGGCCTGAAGCGTGGCGGCACCCTGAACATCGCCCTGCACGCCCTGACGGTCGCCTGCGCCGCGGACCACATCCCGGAAGAGATCGTGTTCGACGTCGGCCCGCTCGACATCGGCGCGACCATCCGCGTCTCCGACCTGAAGCTGCCGGCCGGCGTTGAAGCCGCCGTCGACGGCGACACCGTGGTGGCCAGCATCGCCGGCGCCATGGCCGAGGTCCAGGAGACGGCCGAGGGCGGCGAGGCCGCGGAAGGCGCCGAGTCCTAAGCGACGTCGCGCGGTTCCGGCGGGGGCGAGATGCTGCTCATCGCGGGCCTGGGCAATCCGGGCCAGGGCTACGCCAAGAACCGCCACAACATCGGCTTCATGGCCGTTGACGAGATTGCGCGCCGGTGGGGCTTCTCACCGGCGCGTTCTCGTTTTCAGAGCCTGGCTCAGGAGGGCGCCATCGAGACGCCGGAGGGCCCCGTACGCGCCCTGATCCTGAAGCCGCAGACCTACTACAACGAGAGCGGCCGCGCGGTCGGCGAGGCGCTGAAGTTCTTCAAGCTGAAGCCGGCGGACCTCGTGGTCTTCTACGACGAGATCGACCTGGCCCCCGGCCGCTTCCGGATGAAGACGGGCGGCGGCGCGGCCGGCAACAACGGCATCCGCTCGGTCGCCGCCCAGGTCGGCCCCGACTTCCGGCGCGCCCGGCTCGGCACCGGCCACCCCGGCCAGAAGGAGCTGGTGCACGGCCACGTCCTCTCCGATTTCCACAAGGTGGAGATGAAGTGGGTCGAGCCCCTGCTGCAGGCCTGCGCCGACGCCCTCCCCCTGCTGGCGCTGGGCGAGGACGAGAAGTACCAGGCCGAGGTCATGCGCCTGGCGCCCGCCGAGAAGGTCGATCCGAGGAAGGCCGCTCGCGGCGATTGAGCCGCCGCCCTTTCGGGATATGATACCGGTGTCATTTCGTGGAGAGACACCGATGCGGGCCGCTTCCCTCGCCCTCCTGCTGACCGTCCTCGCCTCCCCCGCCCTCGCCGACTCCGTCCCGCCCGACGTGGCCGCGGCGGTGAAGGCGGCCATGCCGCAGATGACCATCACCGAGGCGGAGCTGAAGGAGCGCGACGGCCGCCGCTACTACGACGTGGAGGGCAAGCTCCCGGACGGCGCCGAGATCGAGCTCGACATGCTGCAGACGTCCCGGGGCTGGGAGGTGGTGGAGATCCAGCGCGACATCGCCTGGAGCGCCGCCCCCGCCCCGGTCCGCGCCGCCGCGCCCACCGCCAGGCCGGTGCGGGTGATCGAAAGCCGGCAGACGGACGGCGCCGTGGTCTACGAACTCTTCGCCGAGGGCCAGCCGAAGGACCCCGCCCTCGAGGTCATGTGGAAGGATGGCCAGGCCACGGTCCTCGAGAACCGCTGGCCCCACTGAGGCGGCGATCCGCGCGCGGGACATCGCGCGCTTTGTAGCGGCTTGCCGCCCATGCTAGGTCCGGCGCCTTCGAGAAGGATCTGCACCTACCCATGGCCCTGAAAGTCGCCATCGTCGGCCTGCCCAACGTGGGCAAGTCGACGCTGTTCAACGCGCTCACCCAGACCGCCGCCGCCCAGGCCGCGAACTATCCCTTCTGCACCATCGAGCCGAACACCGGCGACGTGGCCGTGCCCGAGCCGCGCCTCGAGAAGCTGGCGGCGATCATCCCGTCCAAGGAGATCATCCCGGCACGCATGAACTTCGTGGACATCGCCGGCCTGGTGCGCGGCGCGTCCAAGGGCGAGGGCCTGGGCAACCAGTTCCT
>NZ_JAYSEO010000010.1:0-185906 GCF_041913825.1 Phenylobacterium sp. | reverse complement strand
TCGCCAAGGCCAAGGAGATCCTCGGCTGGGAGCCCACCATCCCGCTCCGCCAGGGCCTCGAGAAGACCATCGCCTACTTCGACGAGCTGCTTCGGTCGGACGCCGACCTGATGAAGGCTTAGGTCCCCGGCTGCACGTAGGGGACCTTGGCGAACAGCTCGCGCTCGGCGCCACGGGGGTCGTCGGCCATGCGGGTCTCGGCGTCGAAGATCATCGTTGGCCGCCGCGGTAGGGCATAGCGTTCCCAGTGAAGCAGGGCGGCGTGGTTCGGGTCGCCCGTACGGGCCAGGGCGATGAAGGCCCCGCTCATCAGCGCCGCCAGCCTGCGCGCGTCGGGGCCGTCGCCGGTCTGCGCGCCCGGCGCGGCGGTGTTGTCGAACACCAGCGGGATATCCAGCGTGTGGAAGGCCTTCAGCCGCCCGCCCTCGGCCGGGGAGGGGAAGTCGAGCTGGTAGGCCCAGGTCGGCGCGCCCTGCTGCGCCCGAAGCTCCGCCTCGATGATCGCCCCCCGCCAGGAGCGCGAGGCCGTGGTCGCCGAGAACAGCACGTCGCTGGGGCTGTAGTGCGGGTAGAGTTCGCGGTAGCGGGCGATCACCAGCTCCGGCGAGATGTCCACGCGCATGTTGGGCGCGAGCTTGGCGGCGAGGCCGTCCCAGTCGACGGTGAAGTTGCTCTCGTCGTTTCCGAGGAAGGCGCGGGTCTCGTCGTGGGTGTTGCCGATGATCATCGGGATGGCCGCGCTCTGGCCCGGCGCGTCCGGGTAGAAGGGGTGGCGTTTGAGACTCCGCTCGTCGAGCACCGGGCCGAAGTAGATGGAGCCGAACGGCAGGATGGGATCGCGGGCGCCCATGGCTTCCACGAGGCGCTCGGCCGGCAGGGTGCGCAGGCGGTCGGTCTCAGTGGGGCGCAGCTTCAGGGCGTCGAGCCAGGCGAGGGTGCGCTGCGTGGCGTTCAAGGGACCAGAGGCGGTCACCTGCTGGCCGCTCATAGTGGCGGCGCCGTGGAACAGGCCGGCGGCCGACGGCATCGCCATCAGGGTGGCGATCTTCGCCCCGCCGCCCGACTGGCCGAACACCATCACCCGGGAAGGATCGCCGCCGAACGCGCCGATATTGTCCCGCACCCAGCGGAGCGCGAGCACAAGGTCGAGCTGGCCAGCGGCGCCGCTGTGAGCCAGCTCCGGTCCGCCCAGCCGCGCCAGATAGGCGTAGCCGAAGGCGTTCAGCCGGTGGTTCACGGTCACCACCACCACGTCGCCGCGGCGGGCGAGCCGGGCCCCATCGTAGAGCGGGCTGGAGCCGGAGCCGGTGGAGTAGGCGCCGCCGTGGAAGTAGACCATCACCGGCCGCTGGGCCCCGTCGCGCACGCCGGGGGTCCAGACGTTCAGGAACAGGCAGTCCTCGCCCTGGTTCGGCTCCGATCCCGGCTGCGGGCAGGCCGGGCCGTAGGCCAGGGCGTCCCTGACGCCGGTCCAGGGCGCCGGGGGGCGCGGCGGCTCGAACCGTCTCGGACCGGTGTCGGCGCCGTAGCGGATTCCCTTGAACACGTTGATCGGTCCGTCCGCGTAGCCACGCACCCGGCCGGCGGTGGTGCGGGCGACCGGGTGCTCCGCGCTCCAGGCCGCGCCGCTCCAGGCCAGGGCCGCCCCCGCGGCCGACAGGCCGAGCACGCTTCGCCGGTTGGTCCAGGTCATTCGATCCTCCCTTCCGGGCAAGCTATGACACCGGTAGCATTCGGCCAAGGAGATCGCATGGACCTGCACCGCCGCACCCTGCTCGCCGGCGCGCTCGCCGCCGCGCCGGCCGCCGCCGCCGTGGCGGATCCCGCCGAGGTCATCCCGCTATGGCCGCGCGGGGCGCCCGGCGGGGGCGGAGCGGGTCTCCGGCAGGCGATGATCGAACGCGCCAAGCCTGGCCAGCCGGCCGACCGCGCCGTCACCGGCGTCACGCGACCGACGCTGACCGTCTTTCGTCCGGAGCGGCCCAACGGGCATGCCTGCCTGATCGCGCCGGGTGGCGCCTACATCCGGGTGGTGGTCGACAAGGAAGGGTTTGAGTTCGCCCGCTTCCTGGCGGCGCGCGGCATCACCGCCTACGTCCTGCTCTACCGGCTGCCCGCCGACGGCTGGGCAGGCGGACGGGAGGCGCCGTTGCAGGACATCCAGCGCGCGCTGCGGCTGGTCCGGGCCTCGACGCCGACGCCCGGCAGCGTCGCTGCGCTGGGCTTCTCGGCGGGAGGCCACCTGACGGCGCAGCTCGCCACCCGTTCGGCAGAGGCGAGCTACCCGCCGCTTGACGTCGTCGATCGCCTGCCGGCCGCGCCCGACGTGGCGGGGCTGATCTATCCGGTGATCTCCATGAGGCCGGAGATCGCGCACATGGGCTCGCGCCGGCAACTGCTCGGTGACGCTCCCGCCGAAGCGGACGTGCGGGCCTATTCGATGGAAACGAGGGTGCGCGCAGAAACCCCGCCCACCTTCCTCGTCCATGCCGCCGACGACACCAGCGTCCCGATCGAGAACAGCCTGGCCATGCACCAGGCGCTGCGGACGTCGAAGGTCCCAACCGAGGCCCACTTCTTCGAGGAGGGCGGCCACGGCTTCGGGCTGCGGGGCGCGGCGGGGAAGCCGGCGTCCGCCACGCCTGAGCTGTTCCATGCCTGGTGGATGCGCCAGGTCGGCCGGGAACCTTGACGGCCAGGCTTCGTTGAAGCTGATCGCCGGAAGCTGCGCCGGCCGGGGATTCGCAGCCTGAACGCTTGGGGGAAGTAGCAAGATGGCGGTGACGCTCGACCAACACCTGTCGGCCGGCGGGATCGAACCGGGCCTGGCCCGGCTGCTCGCGGTGGTCGCCGACGCCTGCGCCGACATTAGCGCGCTGGTGCGCCGCGGCGCGGCCGGCGAGATCCTGGGCGCGCTTGAGAGCGAGAACGTTCAGGGCGAGGTCCAGAAGAAGCTCGATGTGATCTCCAACGACCTGTTGATCGAGGCCTGCGCCAAGGCGCCGGCGCTGGCGGGCATGGCGTCGGAGGAGATGGACACCATCCATCCCGTTCGCCCGGTCTCGGCCGAGGCGCGCTACCTGCTGCTGTTCGACCCGCTTGACGGCTCCAGCAACATCGACGTCAACGTGTCCATCGGCACGATCTTCTCAGTGCTGCCGGTCGCCGCCGATGCGCCCCGCGAGGCGACCGAGGCCGACTTCCTGCAGCCTGGCCGCAACCAGGCCGCCGCCGGCTATGTGGTCTACGGCCCGCAGACGACCCTGGTCTTCACCACGGGGCAGGGGGTGAGCGCCTTCACCCTGGACCCGAAGACCGACCAGTGGCTGCAGGTCACCGACGCGGTGGCGATCCCGCGGGAGACCAAGGAGTTCGCCATAAACGCCTCGAACATGCGCCATTGGGCGCCGCCCGTGCGCGGCTATATCGAGGATTGCCTGGCCGGCGAGACCGGTCCGCGCGGCAAGAACTTCAACATGCGCTGGGTGGCGTCCATGGTGGCCGACGTCCACCGGATCGTCATGCGCGGCGGGGTCTTCCTCTATCCCTGGGACGCCCGAGAGCCGAACCGGGCCGGAAAGCTGCGCTTGATGTACGAAGCCAATCCCATGGCCTTCGTGATCGAACAGGCGGGCGGCGCGTCGTTCGACGGCTTCGGCCCGACCCTTGATGCGAAGCCCACGGGCCTGCACCAGCGCGTGTCGGTGATGCTGGGCTCCGCCGCGGAGGTGGAGCGCCTCCAGGCGCTGCACGAGAAGGCTCTGGCCCCGGCCTGACGCTCGTCAGGCGAAGCCGGAGAGGAAGCTCTCCACATTGTCGGCGAGAGCGTCCACCGCGTAGCCGCCCTCCATCACCACCAGCGTCGGCAGGCCGAGGCTCGCGATGCGGGCGGCGATCGCGCCATATTCCGGGGTGGCGATCTTGAAGTGCGAGATCGGGTCGCCCTCGTAGGTGTCGGCGCCGTAGGAGACCACCAGCAGCTCGGCTCCGAACGCCGCGATGGCGTCGAGCGCCGTGTCCACGGCCGCCATGTAGGGCGAGAGCGTCGTGCCGCGGGGCAGCGGCAGGTTCAGGTTGGCGCCCTCGCCGGCGCCCGCGCCGCGTTCGTCGGCGTGGCCCCAGTAGAATGGGTACTCCGTCGAGGGATCGCCGTGGATGGAGGCGAAGAAGACGTCGGCGTCCTCGTAGAAGATGTCCTGGGTGCCGTTGCCGTGGTGGTAATCCACGTCGAGGATGGCCACGCGCCGACGGCCGGCGTCGCGCGCCGCCCGGGCCGCGATGGCGGCGCTGTTCAGGTAGCAGTAGCCGCCCATGTAGTCGGCGCCCGCGTGGTGGCCAGGGGGACGGCACAGGGCAAAGGCGGTCCGCTCGCGGCCGTCCAGCAGCGGCTGCAGCGCCGTGAGCGCGGTCTGCGCGCCCCAGTAGACCGTCTCCCAGGTGCCGGCGGTGATCGGCGTTCCCGCATCGTAGCTGTAGCGCCCGATCCGGGCGTCGATGCGGTTCAGGTTGAGCGGGCGGCGGCCCACCACGGGCCAGGTGTAGCCGATCGCATCCCCGGGCCGGCCGGCCTCCTGCCAGAGTCGATGCGCGCTCTCGAGAAAGGCCAGGTAGTCGGGCGTGTGCGCGCGGGCGATCGGCTCCAGCCCGAAGTCCTCGGCCGGGGCGAGCGGGCCGACGCGATCGACGATGACCTGGGCGCGGGAGGGGAGGTCCACGTGCGGCACGAAGGCGCCGTTGTGCAGCTCCAGCGCCGGCGCGTGGCCGAGCTGCCGGGGATCGAAGACCTTGAACACGATGACCTGTCCGACTCCGCCTGGGTTCGCCGACCGCTATAGCAGGTGTCGCGGCGGGCGCACGCCGCGGCGCGGCCGCGTCACGACCTCACCCCAAGGTGGGGACTACGTCCGATGTCTGGAGGACGTGGTGGGTGTACAAGGATTCGAACCTTGGACCCGCTGATTAAGAGCCCGTGTTGCAAGAAAACCTAAGAGCCTCAATCTACCGCATCCGACCTCAATTCGTCGCAATTTATAAACACTGAGTTCTAGTGCGGTGTTCATACCACCACAAAGCGCCACCATGAACCGCGATTACCACAAGGGGGAAGCGGGGGGACCAGAGTGTCGAACCGCTTGATGCGCCAACAGCGTGGGAAGAGTGTGAGCCAATCCCCCAGAAATCGAGTGCGCCTGAGCCAGTGGCGCAAGAGCGGACGGCGTGAGCGTAGCGAAGGGTGAATACCTGACGGTGCGACTGGAGAATGGCTTCATGCTCGCCTGGGCTTCCCCCAACGTTCCCCGAAAGGGCGCTGACACGGTTCATCATGCAGCGGATTGGGCCTTCGCGACGCTGACGGGCTTGTCGAGCTTGATGGACTCGCCGAGCCTGAAAGATGGCGGGCGCGGGGCTCGCCTCATTGTTCAGTGATCTCGGTATTACGCCCCTTCGGACTGGTGAACGCCTCAAATGACGACGTTAGAAGAGGGAAAGGCGGCGGCCGCCTATTTCCAGCAATTTGTTCGAGCGCATACTGAAGAGTGGGCTGATTTGATGCGGGGCGTGAACCCCAATCAGGGGTACGGACGCAGCGATATCGCCCATCAAGCGCACGATATTTCAGTCATGCTGTACCACTACACGGATGAGCACTTCAAAAACTGCTTCATCCCCGACAACTACGCGTCACCTGCGCATTTTCGGGCAAAGTTGGCAACGTTTGACGCGATGCTGTCTTCTGCGCTCCAGGAACTCCGAACCGGCGCCAAGGCCGCTGCCAACATCCCTGAAACTGTGAGCTGGGTGTACGAGGCGGTGGAGGGCTGCCGCTTTGCGGTCGAGGAGACCCTGCGCCAGCTGGGGTCGGCAGAGGCCCCCCCAGTGCGCGGCGAAACAGACACGTTCGAGATTCTCGAAATGATCGCCCGGCGCTTCCCCGCCGTGGTCGAACGCATGAAAAAGCGCCGCTCGCCCGCCGAGCCGCTGACAATCGCGAACGAGTATGACGTCCAGTTCCTGTTCCAGGGACTCGCTGCCCTCTATTTTGATGACATCCGCCCGGAGGAGCCAGGCCCAAGCGTCGCGGGCGGATCGTTCCGCGCCGACACATTGCTCCGGGGCGAGAAGGTGATCGTCGAGTTCAAGATGGGCATGAAGGACACTGAGCTTCGCAAGCAGCTAGCGGACGACTTCGTTCTCTACGCAAAGCACCCCGATTGTCGCGAACTGTTCATATTCGTGTACGATCCGGCGAAGCTGGTCGAAAACCCGGCCGGCTTCGAGCACGACATGTCTCAGCCACGGCCGCCCCTCGTGAGAGTTCGAACCATCGTTCAGCAGGGTTAGGGGGCCTGCCTTGGGTTTGAGGCTCACTCTCAATTGAAGCCCTCCGGCATCCCCTCTGAGTGCGATCACCGATCATCTTCGTGCCGAATCGCGGTGGGCGTGTGATGGTTTGCCGAACACGGAGGGATTGATGAGCGAGTTGCCGCCAGACGAACCGCCGCCCCCTGCTGACGAGGACCAAGAGCCCACCATTTTTGATCAGCCGGACGGCACAGACTGGTACCTTGCTTGGCTGGTGAACATGTCAGACTTCGGCGTGGAACACGCAGTGACGTTGCACGTGAGCGGGGCCATCATCACCGGTACCCTGATCAGCGGCCGCTCATTTTTCCGCGAACTGGCGGAGCTCACGCGGGGACGAGGCGTACCTGGCGACGGCACTATCACTGACACGATGGCGACGAGCTACGAGGCGTTTGCCGAGAACATGTATCCAGAAACGCAAGAGAGCGATCGGCCGACAAGGCCTGTTGGCTACGTACACTTGCGGAATGCGCGCGTGATTACTGGCGAGGGAACGGTCATTCCCCGGAATGGTACGCTTTGGCGCGGCAAGGCCAGTGCGATCGACGGCGTCGCCTTGGGCGCACTGGAAGTCACCCGAGGCTGAGCGCCGCGCCGAACTGGGACGGCGGTCAGTAACCGCCGCGCTGCTCACTCGCCGAAGACGGAGGCCCACAACGCGGTCGCGACAGCCACAAAGCCCCACAACACTCCAAGCACGATTGCATACCCCAAGCTTGCCGAAAGCGCGTCTCCAATGCGGGTGCTGAGCGCCTTTGCGATGGGACTGGGCGGAGGCACGCTGTCCAGAAAGCGCACGAATAGCGTCCCGTCTTCCGGGTGAATGATGGTGCGCTCGCCGTCCTTCACATGCGTCGGGTACAGGTCCACGACCTGTCCATCCGGCCAAAGCTGAATCGGCGTTGCCTTCGGGTTCGAGTGTTCGAGTGCAAAGATGGTGTCATCGCCTCGGAATACGGGGCGGTAGCCCCGCTCGACGAGGCGGTGGAGCCTTCGGGCTACCAGTTCACCGTGAGCCCAGTGCTGTCGCCAACGCCGCTCATCCTCAGGGGACATCGGCACTTCGGCGCTCTCGAAGTCGGGCACGGCCTACACCTTGTCGCCGTCGTCAATGCCGTGCGCCCTGTCGAAGGGCTTGACGGAATCCCGGTCGAACCACTTCGACATCATGAAGTGAATTGCCTTCAGAACCTCGAAGATGCGCCAAAGCAGCCATAGGCCGAGCATCGCCGCGCCGGACCAGAAGAAGTTGTACATTCCGGCGGTCATGTCGAACATTGGCATCCGCTGAGACTAGCTCAGCCGTAGACGGGCTTGCAAAGCAGAGTCCGCCTGCCACCTTGGAAGATCTTCGGCCGGCGGCTACCCGCATCTCGGCCGCCGCCTTATTTCTGCCGGCTCGACGCCGAGCTTGGCCGCAGCCACATCAGCCAGGTTTGCTCTCCAGCTTCGACGCATAAGCAACTGCGTCCTCGAGCCGCTCGTAGCGGTATTCGCGATACACGAAACGGTCCCCGACTTTCGCGATTCGGAACGGCCACATGCGCGCCGCGTCGGCGATTGCGACCCCCTGTTCACCGGCCCATGCACGTACTCGCGACTCATGTTCGTCACGTGCCATTTGGTCGACGCGGTCGCGCTCAGCCTCTTCGGCACGGGCAACGGCTTCAAGCTTGGCGGCTTGCTCTTGGAGCACGCTGACCCGGATGCGAACGTATTCCGCTTGGCTTCGCGCCACGTCTCCATCCGCCGCAACGAGAGCTCGGGCCCAAGCGCCAGGTTCAGCTGAGCCGGTGGCTAGTTCCCGGCCAGCGATCTCGAAAGGGTCGTCGGATGTCGTCGCTTCCAGGAGTCGGTTCGGCTCGGCATCCGCGACCGCCGCCTTTCCTTCTACCGCGAAGGTCATTCTCAAACCGGCGGCTAGTTTCGTCGGCAACTTCATCGCACCCAACCCACTGTGATTTAGGGCACTACTTCTTTGAACCGCCGACAGCGTCAATGATTCCCGGTTCGTGAGGTGGGGGGCGGTGCCTTGAGGTCAGCCCCCGCTCGGCCGTCGCAGCAGCTCCGCCGGCTCGACCCCGAGGGCGTCGGCGAGCCTACCCAAGACCCTCACCGTGGGATTGCGACGTCCGTTCTCCAGCTCGCTCAGGTAGGACCGCTTGAGGTCCGTCTCGGCGGCGAGATCCTCCTGGGTCAGCCGGAGGCGAAGACGATGCCTTCGCACGTTGTCCCCCATCAGCTTGACCGCGTCCATGGCGGCAGAAGCGCGGTTCCGCCCGAGTCTTACCGTCCCCCAAACGTGACAAAATCCTGAGCGGAGCGGCGCGAAGCGGGTGATAACCAGCGCCTCGACAATTCAGGGGAAGAACATGCGCGTGATTGTGGCCATCGGTCTGTGCGCGGCGCTGGGCGGCTGCGGGGGCGGGGACCTGGGAGGAGGCGAGGGGCCCCCCGAGGCGGCGCTCAGCGCCTGCGTGAGGCTGCTCTACGAGGGTGGCTACACCCGGGCCCCAGGCGTCGGCGACGTCTCGCTGCGCAGGTTCGTAGAGACGATCGCAGCCAACCCGAATGCGTCCCTCACCTGGGAGCGGGACGGCGAGACCTACGTGCTCCACGACGTCGTGCAGGACAAGGTGTCGGGCGGCGCGCAGACCTTGGACTTCCAGTTCGCGCGGCTGGACGAACCCGCCCCGGCGTCAGACGCATGCGGGCCGGGCCAGGTGATCGTGCGCCGGCTGATCGTGAACGGCATCGAGCTGCAGGGAATCCAACAGACGCTGACGGTCGACAAGATGCTGGAGAAGACCAGGAAACCTTGATCGGAACGGAGGGACCTTGGGGAGGCATTGACGATGGTTGCGGCAATGCCTCCCCTGGCTCACCTGCCAGCGCGCGAAGCTGCGCACTACAGGGGTGACAGCCCGACAGAAATGTCAGGGAAGGGACACTCTCGTCCCTGAGACCTCCTCTCTACGTCTTCGCGACAAGGCGGTGCGCTCCGCGCGCATACCTTGGCTTCAGGCTGTACACGGGGCCCAGGCCATCGCGGATCAGCGGGCCCTCGGGACCACTCAGCTCATCCAGGACCCTGCGAATGGTGGTCCCATGGCGCAGGTGGGCGGCCCGGAATCTTCCGTGTGTCAGGAGGTCCGAGGCGGCGCGCACAGCGTCGAAGACGACCACTGCGCCTGTCGGTCGGCCGACCCGCGTCTCGCGCGCCTCCATGAGGTCGAAGAGTGGCCGGAGCTTGCGCACAAGTGAAACTGGACTGCCGTCCGCGCCGGAAGCGGCAGCCTGGACATGGTTGCGCGCTTCGCCGAGGAGAGGAGTGACCGCCGCGACGTACGCTCGGACGAGATCGACGGCGTTGTCGCCGTCCACCTCGCCGTCTCCGCCACAGTCGAGAACGCGCATGGCTCGTCGGTTCGGCGCGGCAACCTCCACTCGGATCTGGTTCTCCGTCTTCGGGTACACCTTGGCGCAGGGACCCGTCTCCTGCCTCCACCAGCGGAGGGCGGTAAGGCTCCTGCCGGTCTCGACCGACACGCGGTAAGCGTCGATCACGGTGCGCTGCGTCCCAGACAGCACCGCGTGCTGAAGGCCTTCAACGACCTTGACCGCATCGCCCACGGCAAGGTCGGTGCAGGCCTCGCACGATCGCAACCACAGCCGCTCCTCGGCAAAGTCGACATCGGGGGGCAGCGCCGCGCTGAGAGCCTGCGCGAAGGCATCGATCGCGCCGCGGATGACCTCTTCCTGCTCGCTCAGCACCTCTGCGCCGCGCCCTTCCGTCGGCCCGAGGTGGTTGTCGTTGCCGTCCAGCGAACCTTCGAGCCCAGCGGCCGGCCCCAGCCGACGCGCAAGGACCCTCATGGGGTTGATCCGTAGTTCGCTGTTCGGGGTGAGTTCAATGCGCCTCTGGGAGGGGTTTTCGGAGAAGACGAGCTCGGCCGTGAGGCCGACGTCATCCTCGATTGAGAGCAGGAGCACGATCCGGTTGGGGTGCTCGTCGGCCTCACACTGATGGCCGGAGGCGATTAGGCTGTCGCGGATCAGCCGCGGCAACCCGGGCCTATACGGCTGAATGCTGCCGCTGACGCCGAACGCGATGGCGTCCAGGACTGCGTCTTGTGGTTCAGCAATGTGGTCTCGGTCTTGTTGGTTCATGGGGTCATCCTTCGGCCGCACACCCTGGGTCAGCGGCCGCAAGTGGTTGTTGGGAGGTCCGGCTGGACCGTGTGCTGGGGCGACCCCTCAGAGCCGCCCCCATTGCGGGCTCAGAGGCCCGCCATCTCGTCGTCCTGGATCGCGATCGGCTGACCCGACACGTCCTTGAGCCGTACGCCCTCATAGTAGGGCGAGTTGTTGGTCCTCGACCGTCTGCCGCCGTGGACGGCTTCGATCAGAGTCGAGAGCCGGCGCATGGCGCCGTCGCTTGCGATGGTGATGGGATCGAAGTCCCGATCGCGGGCGAACGCCCTGAGCGCCGCCTTGAGGTCGGCCGTCGTGACCCGCGCCCCATGAGCCTTCTCCAGGTGCAGGTGGGCGAAGATCGCCACGCCGTCGCCTTGGTGTTGCATCTGCACGAGCGCTTCCTTGTGGCCGCGCGGGAGGGTGAAGACGCCCCGCCGCATGGCCCGCTCGAAGCCCTGAGCCGCCCAGGCGACAACGCCGGGCAGCTCTTCCTTGACCTTCGCCAGGAAGGTCGCGTCCACTTCTGCGTCCGAGAGGGAGCGCTCGAACGAGATCACCAGCGCGCGCCTTTCGATCGCGCCTGACCTGTCCTGCACCCGCGGCAGTTCGTTTGTCGCGAACACGTGGAAGGCGTGGCACCGCATCTCGAACGTCTGTCCGTAGCGGTGTCTCCCGGTCACGGTCTCGCCGGCCAGGATCCTTTTGACGAAGGCGCTCACGGCAGCTTTCCACCCTTGAGCTCTGTGCACACGTTCAGGACCACGCCGGAGAGCCGCGCGCGCTCGAACTCGCTGGACCAGTCCTCGGGCGAGACCGAAGCCATCGCTGACGGCGGGAACAGCAGCTGAAGGACCTCGATCAGGGTGGATTTTCCTGAGCGGGTCGCCCCGTGCAGGACGAGCATCCGCCGCACGTTCTCCTTCTCGGGCAGTCGCCCGAAGAGGATTGACCCAACGAACTCCTGAAGCGCGTCGCATGCGGACTGGTCGGGAAGGACCCGCTCCAGCCCAGCTACGAATGCCGGCGCCACGGCGTCTCGATCGAAGTCGATCGGGACCCTAATCCGCGACTTCGTGCACGCATCGTGCTCGTAGACCTCCAGTTGTTGGGTCTCGCTCTCCCATGTCACGTACCCATTGCAGCAGTTCAGCCCAGGCATGGCGTCGGCTAGGTAGCCCTTGCTCGCGACAATCGCTGCGAGATGCCGCTCAGCTTCTCGTTGCCCATGTTCACGCTGCAGGAGCGTCACGTCTGGCAGGCGCCTCCGCATGTCCCGCCGGACCTCCTCAGCCCTGCGGCGCAGGAAGACCCCCTCGTCCTCCTGCGCGTTCTCTTCGTCGACCGGCGCCTTCCAGAGCCAGTAGCAACCTTCGTCGTAGAAGAACTCGTCGAAGTCCTTGCGCACCTCGTCCCGGTACGCCTCCGCGACAGCGGCGGGCGTGCTGCAGACGCGCTCCCCCACTGTGTTCCGCAGCGTGTTGCTGAGTTCCCGCAGGGCTGCTGCAGGAATCTCAGTCGCGTCATGGATCGCGCTGATCACCAACGAGAGGTACCCGTCTGTGATCTGGTCGTTGTGGCAGCCGGAGAGGACGGCTTTGATGCCCTCCACGTCGCGCGGGGAGCAACCCCGCGCCTCGTCTAGCCAGTGCTCGAATTTAGCGGGCGACACGGACGAGCGTCTCCGGGGCCGCATGCCGTTGCGACACGGGGTGGGTCGCCCCGCCGCCAACGTGTGTTTCGGATTGTTTAGTCATGGTCCTCCTGGTCAGCTAGATGCCTGACCAAGCGGGTGTCGCGGTCAGCGCGACATTCCAAATGCAGCAATCGTTTGCGATGTCAAAAATAATAAAGGCACGGAGACAGTGGATTTCCCGCGGCGTCGCGGCTAGCCCGTGCTCCCCGTAGATTTCCCGCGGTGTGGCATTGGAACGCACGAGCATTTTTGTTGCTGAGGGTGGCGGAATCTGCACGAAAGCCGCGCCAATCTTCGCTCACTTGTCTTGTGCTGTACCGTAACAGCTGACCGCCTCGTTCTCATTTCATGGCCCTGGCTGCGGCATCTCGCAGTGCAGGAACCCCAAAAATGGAAACGCTTAGCGCTCTCGCGGCGCGTTTCGGTGCGCCCGCAAACCCGTCTGAAATGGAGGCGCACCTCCTCGGCGAGCAGGCTCCACACACCAGCCACGCCGAGCTTGTGCTCGCCTATCTGGCTCACTTCGGCTCTTCACCCACCAACCTTGAGGAACTGGTCGAGGCCATCGACCAGGTGCCGGACGAGGAGGATCTCTCGGCGTTTCGTTGCGCGGAGGGCGTGGCAGTCACCTCCGCCAGCGACGGCTGGTGGGTTCTCTTTCAAGAGCCCGGCCATGGATGAGACCATTGCCCGAGCGCTGGCGGAACTGCCGCCGCTTTGGACGACCGAGTCCCGTGATACAGATGAGATCGTCCTGCCGGTCCGCCTCTCGACCCGGTGGCGGCGGCTGACCTGGTACCCGGTGGAGCGGGAAGGGGAGATCGTCTTCGGCCTCACCCTCGTAACGGTCCCCGAGTGGCGGCACTTCCACGTCGAGGAGTTCGGTCGCCTGTACGGCGGCTTCCCGGTCGCCAAGGACGCCTCACACCTGGCCCGACGCGTCCCGCGTGTGCCTGAGATCGCCATGCATCGCTTGGACGACCTCACGCCGTTTGTGCCGAGCCGGCCGAAGGTCTGGCCATGACTTGGCTGAGCCCCTCAAGCCTAGGCGCAGCGGCCTCGCGGCTTGCGCCGCTCCTGCGGCAGGCCGCCGACGTCATCCAGGGCGTCGGACCTGCAACGCTGCGCCGGGCCTCAAAGGCCGGGGCAGACGTCAACCTGATCAAGATCGTCATCAACGTGGTCTGCAAGTAGCGGGCGGCTCGGCCGCCTAACCCTTCCGGACGTGGAGAGCGGGCGACGGCGCAAGCCGTCGCCGTTCTCATTTCAGGATCATCTCAATGCCTACACAACGCCACCTCTTGGCGCTCGCTTTCGCGCGTGGCGCCGACATCCTCGTTCTCGACGCGGACCTGACCCCCGCGGACGTCGAGCAATTCGTCTGGCTGGCCCGCTGGCTGGTCCGGCAGGGTCACCTCGCCACCTTCGCGGTCACGGGGGCACCCGATCGTACGGACGCCGTTGGAGCCATGGGAGCCATTCGCGCGCGACTAGGGGACCTGTTGGTCGACGCAAACGTCGCCGCGGGGCCGCCGTCCGATGAGCCAGACCCGGCCTTCCTGGCCGCGGTCTGGGACTTCGACCAAGTCCTCGACGGCGTCCCAGCATCGACGGCGCAGTTCCTGGGCCTCGATCTGGAGGTCATCGCGCCGGTGTCACCGGACGAGGAGGTGGGCGCCTCGGTCCCGGGTATTCCTGGGCTCCGCCGCGTCTACGCGCGCCCGTTCTGTTCGGGCGACTTTGCGCACGAAGCGCCACCAACAAGCCCATAGCGCCGCAATTCGCCCCAAAGCGCCTCAAGCGGCCACCTTCCACACAATCTGGAGAACCTGAATGCCCACCATCACGCGTGGGCTTGCAGCGAACCCGCCGGCCATTCCGGCGGGCAAGCGCAAGCTGCGCCTATTCGACGACAAGCTGACCGGCTTCGTCATGGAGGTCTGGGCCTCCGGCGCCGTGACCTTCTACGTCCGCTACCGGGACCAGCGTTCCCGCCAGCGGGAAATCCGGCTCGGCAAGCTGGGCGACGTGACCGTCGACCAGGCGCGCAAGCGGGCGCAAGAAATACGAGCCGAGGCCAGCCTGGGCCGGATCGATCCGGCCGCCGAGCGGGACCGGCTGCGCTCCATCCCCACGTTCTCGGAATTCGTGGAGAACCGCTACCTGCCAGACGCCAAGGGCCGGCTGCGGTCGTACCGCGACCATGAGAGCTTCTACCGCCTGCGCCTCAAGGCGCAGTGGGGCAACAAGCGACTGGACGAGGTCCGGCCTGCGGACGTGGCCGAGTTCCAGGAGAAGCTCCGTCGGCAGGGCCTGACCGACGCCAGCGTCAACAGGTACACGGCCTTCATCAGGCGCGTGTTCAACCTGGCCCTGGAATGGGAGGCATATGAGGGAAAGAACCCGGCGCAGCGGGCGCAGATGCGGCGCGAGCAGCACCGGGAACGCTTCCTCTCCGAGCCTGAACTGCGGGCATTCTTTCGTGCGCTCCAGCTCATCCCCAACAGGTCGGCCGCGCATGCCCTCGCGCTGCTGGCCGCGACGGGCGCCCGGCGCGGCGAGGCTCAAGGCGCCCGCTGGGAGCACATCGACACGAACCGGCGGCTTTGGACCGTGCCTCTCTCCAAGAGTGGGCGCACGCGCCACATTCCGCTGTCCGACGCCGCTCTGGCCATCCTGGAGGCGCAGTGGGACGCGGGCGGCAAGGACAGCGAATGGGTCTTCCCGAGCAAAGACCCGGCCAAGCCGATCGTCGACCTCAAGAAGCCCTGGACCCGCGTCAAAGCCCTGGCGAGCCTCGACGACGAGCTGCGCATCCACGACCTCCGCCACACCTTCGCCAGCACGTTGGTGGGGAAGGGGAGGAGCCTCCACGAAGTCGGCACGCTGCTCGGCCACAGCCAGGTCAGCATGACGATGCGCTACGCCCATCTGGCGCCTCAGCGACTGATCGAGGCGGCCAACCTCGCCGTCCCTGAACTCGCCTGAGGCTATCCCTGATTAACCTCGACCTTGGGCCCGCCGCGCGCGGGCCCCTTCTCTTTTTGGAGCTAGTGATGACGAAGAAGCGCAATGCAAAGCGCAGCCGCCCTACCATGGCTGCGGCTCTGAGAGGTGCGCCCCTGAAGGGTTCGCAGCTTCCCGATCCGGGCGCGGTCGAGGACGCCCTCGCGTCCGTTGAGCCCCTCCAGCTGCTCACGCCCGAAGAGGCGGCGAGCATCCTTGCCGTTACGAAGCGCACTTTGGAGTACTGGAGGATGACAGGCGAAGGGCCGCGCTTCCTCAAGCTGTCGCGAGCGACCATCCGCTACACGGCGGCGGATTTGGCTGCATTCCAGGCGGCCTGCGGGCGGAAGAACACGGCGTAACGGCCGGACTACGCGGCTTGATGTAGCGCAGTTTCCTCGTGGTAGCTCAGCCGCTCCGTGAGACAGATCGTGTCGCGCCGCGCGCTACGTGCGAGTTCCACGGTCAGGAGGCTATCATCCGGGTAGGCCGGACTCAGTTCAAGTCGCAGATATTCGAACAGGGCCCGATCGTGGACCGCGATCATCACCTGGCGGCGATGCTCCTTGCTCAGCGTCCGCAGCAGGGCTGCCAAATGTGCGATGTGCACATCGTCCATCGATTGCACTGGATCGTCGAGGATCAGCCAAGGCAACTTCGCCGGCACCGACAGATGCAGCGCCAGGAAGAGCGTAAGCGCGGCCGTGTTGAGGTTCCCGGCGCTCAACATTGCGCCGGGGGTGCCACCTGCGTCTCCACCTTCACGATGTTCGGTGATCAGCTTGGGCTGCAGTCTCTGGGTACTCGACTGCGGTATGCGAAACGCGGGCACGAATGGTTCAGCGGGTGCCAGCCTGACGAACAAGTCGCGCCATAGACGGTTGAGGCGGTCGTTGAACTCGCCGCGAATGATGTCGGAGCGCACCTTGTCGACCGTGGCGCGGATTGTCAGACCCTGCTCACGAACAGCCTGACCCTGCTGCAGCGCTTTCTCAGCGGATTCGAGTGCGGCCTGGTCGGCGCTCATCTCTCGCTGGATGGCCTCACGCTGCTCAATGATGCTGCGTCCGGCGGCGATTAACTCCCTGGCAGCGCGCCGCGTGGCGAGGCGTACGTTTAGCGTTCGGACGGACTCGTCGAACGTCGCCGCGAGCCGGGCCGCCGCGCTGGACAGCGTCTCGACATCGGCGAGCGGGGCCTGCCCAGCCGAAGCTGCAACCTGTTGCAACGTCTCCCGCGCCGCCCTCCCCGAGAGGTCTCGGGCCTGGCGTCCCGAGAGCGCACGCCGCGCGGCCACATTCTCATCGGTAAGACGTGCGCCTTCGGTAATGGCCGGGCTTAAAGCGTCGAATTCGGCGAGCGCAGCCTCGATGGTGGCGGCCAGACGGTCGAGTTCGGCCAGTTCCCGCGCTTCGAGTTGGCGGCCCGTCAGGCCTTCGATCTCAGACTCGAGCTGCTCTAGGGTGGCTTGTTGCTCTCCCCGAGACCGGCTCAAGTTGAGCAGCCTTTGGGCTGACGCCGAGAGCGTTCTGACCTTGCCATGGACGTGCTCAATGAGGGGCTGAGTGCTCACCTCACGGTAGTTCCGATCGCACACTGGACAGGCTTCGTCAGTGATGAAGCTGGTGAGCTCGGCCAGCGCTGAACTCAGGCCGCCGGAGTTGGCCGCAATCTGTGCGAGCTCGTTGTCGATCATCTCCAACTGGCGACGTGCGACTGCGAGTTCCTCGCCGGCCGCGGCCAACCTCGCTACGTCGGCCCGCGCGCGCGCGGCACGATCAACTACGCCCGCCTTTTCGCTACGGAGGAGCCGCAGCGCCTCGTCTCGGAAGTCGATAAGGTCCGCGGGCAGGGCGTGGGACGGCAACAGAGTGGCAGCGCGGGTACGCAAGCCCTCGACTCGGGCACCCTCCGCCGAATGCCAGCGCTCCAGTGCAGCCTCGGTGTCCGCCAGCGCGATCGGGAAGTCTGCTTCGTCGCCGGACGCGCCCTTGCTCGCTTCAAGGTCTGCCTCACGGCGGATCGATTCCAGCTGCCGCCGCTGATCCGTGATCTTAGCGAGCGCCGCCTCGTCGTCAGCGTCATCGAGTTCGGCGTGAAACGCATCCAGAGTTGTCTCGGTGGGCTCCTCGTCGAGGTCCAGCGCCTGCCCAAGGCTTGCAAGCTCTTGAACCACCGAGTCGAGCCTAGCTTGCGCCTCCTCGCGCCGGCGCCGCTGGTCGGCCAGGATGCGCTCAAGCCGGGATTTCTCGGTTTCGGCCTCGGCCCATGCAGGGGCAAGCTTGCGAACGTTGCGGACGTCGGCGAGTGGCTTCAGGCCGGCTTCTAAAGCGTCTAGTCGATCGAGCCCCAGAAGATCGCCGACGAACTTCGCGAGCGGCGAATTCATCCCTGCGTCTGATTCCTGGTAGATTTGAAGCAGTTGGCCCAGGAGTGATTGCGGTAGGTAAGCTCGCTCCTCGAAGAATGCGGCAAGTTCGACCGGAAGAGGCTCCGCGGCCTGGATCCCGTTCGCTGCGAGGCCCGCGTGGAAGCGCTCATCGACCCCATCGCGACGTGCGCGGACTTGAACGCTGCCCTCCGTGGTCGACCGATGGAGCAATTGCGTGGCGAAGTTTGGATCGGCGCGGCGCAACGCTTGAACATTGCCTGTCAAGGCGAGTTCCAGCGCCGATAGGAGGCTAGTCTTTCCGGCACCGTTCTCCCCATGAACGAGGATGACCTGCGCATCGAGGGGCACGACCACTCGGCCGCGGATGCTGCGAAAGTTGAGAACCTCCAGTTCCTGAAGTGTAAGGCTCATTCCGATGCCTCCACGATCAGCGCCCTCTCCAACACGCCGGTCATTGCTTCGGTGACCGAAGCCTCTCCGTCCGCGGAGGCGTCGAGCACACCTCTAAAGCCTGCTTGGTCCACCTCCTTCGGAAGCGCCGTGAGCAACCTCTCCATCGCACTACCCTCGCCACCGTCCGACGGCGGCGAACTTGTCGGCACCTGCAGCGGGAGGAGGAGCCCGATGCGATCGTCAAGAGCCGCGACCGAGCCCTCGCCCGTCGCCTCCGGGGGCAGGGATTCAACGTTGAGCACGCGACAGGTCTGGGCGAGTGCCTCGATGTCGCCTGTGAGCGCGGCGCCGGCCAAGATCACCGTGACCACGTAACGCGAGCCTGTCACGTCCAATGCGCGGCTGAGGGCCTCCACACGCTGGCGCACTTTGGTAGCATCACGATCGCCGAAGGCACCGGTGGTGGTGTCGACCAGCAGCACAAGATCCAGGGCGCGAGCCTCCCGCCCTCGCAAGGCGGCAGTGAAGTCGAAGCTCACAGTAGCCACACGGAACGGCGTCGGAATCTGCGTGTAACCCGCATCGACCAGGCGCTTTACAATCGCGTTGACGAGGGGCGAGTCGCTCACAACGTCACCTCCGCGACGAACCGATTCGCCAGCTCGTCCACCGTGGTTGATACCTCAATCAAGGCTTCAATGCTGACATGTCTGGTTTCGACGGTACCGGTCCTCCCTGGGGCCCGGCTGCGCCGGCGCGCTCCGCCGGCCGAAGCCTGCATCTGACCCCACACAGAATCGGCGTGGATGACGATCGCGTTGTCGTTCGCGAAGGCCCCGTGTTTTTCCAGAGCGATGGCTTCGCCTGCGCTGCGCACGAGGAAGAGGGGACGCCGGTTGGCCCCTGTCCACCCAGCCGCGGCCACCAATGCGCCGGCCGCAATGGCGTCACCGGCCGGCAGTTCGATGGCCCAGAGGCCTCGAGCGCGCCCCTCCTGCAGCAGAGAGAGCGCAATGCCGAGCGAACCCAAGCCAGCGGCTTGGGCATTCTGGTCGCCGACAAGCTGTTCAGGGGTTGAGGCGCTGAGCACCTCGTAGGCGTCCAAGTTCGCTGGCGGCGCGCCGCTCCGAAACATGGCGAGCAGCCGGGACCAGATGGCCATGCCCCGATTGACTGCCGCGGTTCTGTCGCGGGTAGTCGGATCGACAATTGCCAGGTCCGCCACAGCGTCGCGCAGCGCCACCAGCCTGGATGCGAGTTCGGCTCCGAGCACCTCCTTGCCCGCGGCGTGGAGGCTCAGTCCCAACAATACGATCAGCTTGTCGGCGAGGACCTTCAGGGTCAGTGCTACCAGCACCTGCTCGGCCCAAGCCCGCAGGTGCGCGCCAGCCTCGATCTCGTCTATGTGCGCGTTGTACGCGTCGCCATATACGATCTTGAGAACATCGCGCTGCCCATCCTTGATTTCGTCCTCGCAGAAAACGTGGCCGGGGGCCTGGGGCGCGCAGGGCCAGGGCCAGGGATGCACCTGCTTTGCCGCGGAGAACACACCTTGAAGATTGGCGTCCTGAATCGACAGGCCTAGGACCAGCGACTTGCGGTTTGTCGCCAGCTCCGTGACGATCCCGCGAATTGAGCTGAAGATCGGGTTGTTGGGCCACTCGGCGATCTGGGTGTGGCTCCCGGTAAGGTACTTTCGATAGACGCCTGGTTCGTTTGTGGCGTGGATAACGCAACCATGAAACTTTAGGAGCCGGGCTCGACCAGGCGCGCTCCGCAGTTGCTCAGGATCAACGACTACTTGCAGGACGCCGGCCTGCCCACTGGTGAGGCGAGTCACGGCGGCTTCGATGAAGCCGTCCCAGTTCGCGGACGCTACTTCGCGGACGGCTCCCTCAAGCATCAGGATGGCGATGCAGAGGTGCTGCGACGCGGGTGGCGGCGCATGCGCAAAGGCGGCCCGAACATCGACCGCATCCCAGAGCATGTAATCAGCCGGCTCGCCCTTGATGCGAATATCGAGAAGCCGAGAGTAGCTGTTCCAAATCTCGTCGCGGACCGCCTTGCGGATTGGCCACGTTTCGAATGGCTGTGCCAGCAGGGGCGCCGCATCCTCCGCCTTCACACGTGCCAGCCTAAGCGCGGCCTGGAGCGCGGGCATGTACTGCTCTTCCGTCGCCGGGTCGATCGACCGGCTGCGTAGGAACTCCATCGCCCGGTCAATCAGATCGCCCAAGTTGGCGGCGCTGCGGGAAATCCCGGAACCGACCCAGAGTGCGAACTCACCGTTTTCCACCGCGCGAGCCACCGCAGCGAAGTCGCCATCGAACTTCGCCAGAACCTCACGCACACTGATGTTCGTCGCATCCGGCGACGCCGGCATGGCTGGGTCTTTTCCTGCTGCGGCGCGCGACAAGCTTCAGCGCCCCCGATGCTCAACCTATCGGGATGCAGTTGGTTGTAAAGTTGCCTGCAGCCGCGGGGCGGAGCGGTGCGACCAAGTCTGTCGCTGCCTACTGATGCACGCTGCGATGCCGGCTTGCGACAGTCTCAGTCGAGCCTACTGGGACAGTTCGAACCCATCCCCGGTGGGGATGTGAGGGGAACGCGCACCACGCTCCACCCTGCACGCCGAAAAATTCCAGGAAAAACTTGGTGGGTGTACAAGGATTCGAACCTTGGACCCGCTGATTAAGAGTCAGCTGCTCTACCAACTGAGCTATACACCCGTCCCGGCTCCGGACCCGTTAGAGGCCCGGCGGCGAGGGCGCGGAAAATACGCGAAAACGCGGCGTTGGCAAGGCGTTTGGGAGAGTTGTTTCGTGACGGCCGAAGAGCAGGCGCAAGCCGTTGATTTTGCTTACCTCGAGGGCTTCGTCGGCGGCGACGCCGGCATCGTCCTGGAGGTGCTGGCGCTGTTCTGCCAGCAGGCCGAATCCTGGCAGGCCGCGCTGACGCCGGAAAATCCCGACTGGCGGGCGGTGGCCCACACCATCAAGGGCGCGGCCCGGGGCGTCGGCGCGCGGGCGCTGGGCGACGTCTGCGAGCGCGCCGAGTTCGGCAGCCCCGACGAGCTGCCGGCCGTGCGCGCGGCGCTCGCCGAGGCGATGTCGGAGATCGCGGCCTACCGGGTCGCGAACGGCTGAGCCAGCCTCACGCGTCCTGGCGCAGACGGTCCCAGACGCCGAACTCGTAGGCGATGCAGCGCTCGATGAGCAGCCGCCACACCGGCTCGGCGATCTCCTCGGAGAGCCCGGCCGCGCGCGCCGCCGCCTTCACCTTCGCGACCACGTCCTCGATGCGGCCCTCGTCCCGCACCGCGCCCCGCTCGGGCTTGATGCGCGCGGCGGCGTCCATGTAGCGCTGGCGCTCGGCCAGCAGGGTGACCAGGGCGCGGTCAAGGGCGTCCACGCCGACCCGCACCTCGGCCATCGTCGTGCAGTCGGCCGGAAGCGGCCGATCGTCGATCGTAATCGTCGTGCTCAAGTCCAGATCGCTCGTCAGATGCCGGCGCCGTGGTCGATGGCCGCCAGCGCCGCTTCGTGCGCCTCGGCCTCCGCCTCGATCCAGCTGATGAAGGCCTTGACCTGCGGAAGCCGGCCCTTGGCCTTGGGATGGACGAGGTAATAGGCGAAGTCGACCGCCGTGGCGATCTGCAACGGCGCGACCAGGCGGCCGGCGTCCAGGTCCGCCTGGGCCAGGGTGCGCTTCGCCAGCGCCACGCCGCGGCCGTTGGCGGCGGCTTCGATCACCAGGCTCGACTGGTTGAAACGCGGGCCGCGATGGCCGTCGATACCCTTCAAGCCGCGCGCGGCCAGCCACATGGGCCAGTCCGGGCAACTGTCGTCGATCTCGGGCGAGCCGTCGTGCAGCAGGGTGTGGTTCTTCAGGTCCTCGGGCGTGGCGAGGGGGACCTCCTTGAGCAGCTCGGGGCTGATCACCGGGATCACTGTCTCGCTGACCAGGCGCTTCACTTCCAGGCCCGGGTAACGACCGGCCCCGTAGCGGATGGCGAGGTCGACCTCGCCCGCGGTCAGGTCGACGAGCTCCATGCCCGCGGACAGCCACACGTCCACCTGCGGGTGCGCGCGTTCGAACGCCCCCAGCCTCGGCACCAGCCACTTGGCGGCGAAGGAGGGCGGGGCGGTGATGGTCAGCCGGCGGCCGTCGACGGCCGCCGTGAGCAGGCTTGCCGCCTCGGCCAGGCGGTCGAACGCCTCGCGCAGCGCGGGCAGGGCGGTCTGGGCCGCATCGGTGAGCAGCAGGCCCTTGGGCGTGCGCTTGAACAGCGCCGCCCCCACATAGTCCTCGAGGTTCTGGATCTGCTGGGACACCGCGCCCGGGGTCACCGACAGCTCGTCGGCGGCGCGGCTGAAGTTGAGATGCCGGGCCGCGGCTTCGAACGCGCGCAGGGCGTTCAAAGGCGGCAGGCGCCGGCGCTCGTGCGGTCGTTCCATGAGAATCTCTGACAGCCCCGACAGAAGTCTTTCGGTTGCGAATTGGCGTCTGCGACACCTATTTGCAAGCGTCCGCCGGTGTATCGGCCCTTTTCACCGGCGGGCGAAGCGGCGGGGCGGGCCTTGGTCCGCCCCGTCCTGATTTGAAGCCGAAGGCGTTTAGAGAAGCTAATTTCATGCGGCATTTCCCCGACAGGCCTGGACGCGCCGACCGGCTGGTCGTCCTCGGCGGCAAGCCGCAGCGGACGCCGGGCGCGGTCTGGCTGGTGGGCGCGGGTCCCGGCGACCCCGAGCTCCTGACGATCAAGGCCCTGAAGGCGCTGGAGCGGGCGGAGGTGGTGGTCCACGACGGCCTGGTGTCCGACGAGATTCTGCGGCTGGCGCCCGAGGGCGCGCGCCGGATCTCGGTGGCCAAGCGCAAGTCGCGCCACTCCTACAGCCAGGACGAGATCAACCGCATGCTTGTGGCCTTCGCCCTCGAGGGACTGACGGTCGTGCGGCTGAAGGGCGGCGATCCGTTCATCTTCGGCCGCGGCGGCGAGGAGCTGGAGGCCTGCCGCGAGGCGGGCGTGGTGTGCCACGTGGTTCCCGGCGTCACCGCGGCGCTGGCCGCGGGCGCGTCGGCCGGAGCCCCGCTGACCCATCGCGGCTCGGCCCAGGCGGTCACCTTCGTCACCGGCCATGCAGCCCAGGGCGCCGAGCCCGACCTCGACTGGCAGGGCCTGGCCAAGGCCAACCACACGGTCGTCGTCTACATGGGCCTGTCCATGGCCGCGCCGATCGCCGCCCGGCTGATGGCGGCCGGGCGTGATCCGTCGACGCCGGCGCTGATCGTCGAGAACGCCAGCCGCGCCGACGAACGCCGGGTGGTCACCACGCTCGCCGGGCTGGCCGAAGCGGCCGCGTCCCTGGCGGGGCCGGCCCTGCTGGTGGTTGGTGAAGCCATGGCGCTGGCCCAGGCGGGCGGCGCGGAATTGCAAACCCTGCTGAAGGAGGCGCGGGCATGAGGGCGCTGACCGCAAACCGCCTCGTGGACGGCGAGGTCGTGTTCTGGCGCGAAGGCCAGTGGGTCGAGCGGTTCGCCGACGCGCAGCTCTTCCAGGATGGCGATGCGGCGGCGGAAGCCGCGGAGGCGCACGGCAAGAACCAGCCCACCGTCGTGGTCGAGCCCTACCTGATCGACCTCATGGAGGCCGAGGGGATCTGGGCGCCGGTCAGCTACCGGGAGCGCATCCGCGCGCTCGGGCCGACCAACCTGGCGCACGGCAAGCAGGAGGAGGGCGGCGCCATGGTCGAAGCCCTGCTCAACACCCAAGGCGCGGCCCGGTCCTCGGGCCGCGTCAATCTGATCAAGCGCAAGTAGAGGCGCGCCCATGTACCAGTACGACGCCATCGACCGGGATATGCTGGCGGACCGCACCGCGGAGTTCCGCGAGCAGGTCGGCCGCCGCCTCGCCGGCGAACTCACCGAGGACCAGTTCAAACCGCTGCGGCTTCGCAACGGCCTCTATCTGCAGCTCCACGCCTACATGCTGCGGATCGCGATCCCCTACGGCTCGCTGAACCCGACGCAGCTCCGCAAGCTCGCCTGGATCGCGCGCACCTACGACAAGGGCTACGGCCACTTCACGACCCGCACGAACCTGCAGTTCCACTGGATCAAGCTGAAGGACGCGCCGGACATCATGGACCACCTGGCCGAGGTGGACATGCACGCCATCCAAACCAGCGGCAACTGCGTGCGGAACGTGACCGCCGACCCCTACGCGGGGGCGACCGCCGAGGAGATCGACGACCCGCGCGTGTGGGCCGAGTCCATCCGCCAGTGGTCGACGGTGCACCCGGAATTCAACTGGCTGCCCCGCAAGTTCAAGATCGCCATCACCGCTGCGCCGAAGGACCGGACGGCGGCCAAGACCCACGACATCGGACTGGTGCTGCGCCGCGCGCGCGACGGCTCGCTGGGCTTCGAGGTGATGGTCGGCGGCGGCCTCGGCCGGCTGCCGCACATCGCGCCCACCATCCGCGAGTTCCTGCCGGCCAACCGGCTGTTCTCGTACCTGGAGGCGATCCTGCGGGTCTACAACCGCTACGGACGGCGCGACAACATCCACAAGGCGCGGATCAAGATCCTGGTGGCCTCCATGGGCCGCGAGGAGTTCGCCCGCCAAGTGGAAGCCGAGTGGGAGAAGATCGGCGCGGGCGTCGACCTGCCCGACACCGAGCTCGCGCGCATCCGCGGCGCCTTTGCGCCCAAGGCGTTCGACACCTTCCCGAACCGCTCGGAAGCCTACGAGGAGGCCAAGGCGTCGAACCCGGCCTTCGCGCGGTTCGCCCGCAACAACGTCAAGCCGCACAAGATTCCCGGCTACGGCATCGTCGAGATCTCGCTGAAGGCCATCGGTCAGACGCCGGGCGATGCGACCGCCGAGCAGATGGAGGTCGTGGCCGACCTCGCGGAGCGCTACGGCCAGAACGACATCCGGGTGACGCACGAGCAGAACCTGGTGCTGCCGCACGTCCGCCTCGACGACGTGCCCGCGGTCTGGGCGGCGCTGGCGCCGGCCGGCCTCGCCACGCCGAACATGAACCTGGTGAGCGACATCATCGCCTGCCCGGGGCTGGACTACTGCGCGCTAGCCAACGCCCGGGCGATCCCCGTGGCGCAGAACATCGCCCGCAAGTTCGACGACCAGGACCGCGCCGAGCGCGTGGGCGAGCTGAAGATCAAGATCAGCGGCTGCATCAACGCCTGCGGCCACCACCACGTGGGCCACATCGGCATTCTCGGCGTCGATAAGAAGGGCGAGGAGTTCTACCAGCTCACGCTCGGCGGCTCGGGGGCCGAGGACGCCTCGGTCGGCCAGATTCTCGGTCCGGCGCTGCCCTACGAGCGCGTGGCCGACGCCGTGGATATCCTGGTGGACGTCTACCTGCGCGAGCGCCGGGACGGCGAGCGGTTCCTCGACACCTTCCGGCGCACCGGCGTCGCCCCGTTCAAGGAGGCCGTCTATGCCGACGCGCATTAAGCTCACCGCCGACGGCCGCTTCGAGCTGGTCGAGGATCCGTTCACCACGGTCACCGACGACTGGGCGATCCCGAAGGGCGACGTGATCATCTCGCTCACCCGCTTCCAGGCGGAAGGCGACCGGCTGCTCTCGGAGGGCCGGAAGGTGGGCGTGAAGCTGGAGTCGTCCGAGGAGGTCGAGGCGCTCGCCTACGACCTGCCCAGGATCGCGGTCGTGGCGCTGAACTTCCCGAAGTTCGGCGATGGCCGCGCCTTCACCAACGCCCGCCTGCTGCGCGATCGCTACGGCTACGCCGGCGAGGTGAGGGCGGTGGGCGATGTCCTTCGCGAGCTGGCGGGCCAGATGGCCCGGTGCGGCTTCGACGCCTTCGAGCCGGCGGACGGCTCCAGCGCGGAAGCGTGGGCAAGGGCCGTCCACCGCTTCCGCCACGTCTACCAGCGCGCCGCCGATGCGCGGCCGCCCGCCTATGTGGAGCGGGGAGAGTGATGGCCTACGACAACGCATCCGCCGCCAGGGCGCCGACCCTGGCCGAGCGTCTTGACGCGGAGCTTCGGGACGCCCATCCGATCGAGATCCTCAAGGCCGCGGTCGCCCACTACGGGGGCAGCCTGGCGCTGGTGTCGTCCTTCGGGGCGGAGTCGGCGGTGCTGCTGCACATGCTGTCGCAGGTGAAGCCGGACCTGCCGGTGATCTTCCTGGATACCGGCCACCTGTTCGGCCAGACCCTTGACTACCGCAGGCAGCTCGCCGAGCGGCTCGGGCTCACCGGCATCCGTGACATCCGCCCGCTCTACCAGGATCTCGCCACCGAGGACCCGCAGGCGAAGCTCTGGCAGACCGACACCGACGCCTGCTGCCGGATCCGGAAGGTGCTGCCGCTGGACCGCGCCCTGGTGGAGTTCGACGCCTGGGTCACCGGGCGCAAGCGCTTCCACGGCGGCGACCGCCTGCGCCTTCGCGTGGTCGAGGAAGCCGACGGCAAGGTGAAGTTCAACCCGCTGGCAAACTGGACCAAGACGGAGCTCGACGCCTACGCCGCCGAGCACGACCTGCCGGCGCACCCGCTGGTGGCCCAGGGGTTCCCATCGATCGGCTGCTGGCCCTGCACGCAGCCGGTGGAAGACGGCGAGGACGTCCGCGCCGGCCGCTGGAAAGGGTTGGACAAAACCGAGTGCGGCATACATGTGGCCCGCGCTCCGGGCGCCGTGACCAACATGGGCGGCGACATCTGACGGCGCCGAGACACGAGACGAATTGGACATGAACGACGTTGCCGCCGCGGCCGCCCCGGCCCTCAAGCCTTCGGGCGCCTTCTATGTGGAGACGGTGACCTGGGTCCAGCACTGGACCGAGAGCCTGTTCTCGTTCCGGACGACGCGGGATCCGGGCCTGCGCTTCTCCAGCGGCCAGTTCGTCATGGTCGGGCTGATGAAGGAGGACGGCAAGCCGCTGGTCCGCGCCTATTCCATCGCATCGCCGTCCTGGCACGAGGAGCTGGAGTTCTACTCGATCAAGGTGCCGGACGGCCCGCTGACCTCGCGCCTGCAGAACATCAAGGTGGGCGACCAGGTGCTGATCGGCCGCAAGCCCACCGGCACCCTGGTGCTGGACGGCCTGAAGCCGGGCAAGCGCCTCTATATGCTGGGCACCGGCACGGGCCTGGCGCCGTGGCTGTCGCTGGCCCGCGACCCGGAGGTCTACGAGCGCTTCGACGAGGTGATCGTCACCCACACGGTGCGCCAGGTGAAGGACCTGAACTACCGGGAGCTCTTCGAGGCGGAGCTGCCGAAGGACGAGATCCTCGCCGAGGTGATCGGGGACAAGCTCAAGTACTACCCGACGGTCACCCGCGAGGAGTTCCGCACGAAGGGCCGGATCACCGACCTGATCGAGAGCGGTCAGTTGTTCCGCGACCTCAGCACGCCGCCCTGGGACCCGGCGGTGGACCGGGTGATGCTTTGCGGCGGCCCGTCGGTGCTGGTGGACCTGAAGCAGCAGCTCCTCGACCGCGGCTTCGTGGAGGGCTCGATCGCCAATCCCGGCGACTTCGTCCTCGAGAAGGCCTTCGTCGAGACGTGATCAGGCGTGGAGGCCGATGGCCTCCATGACGAACGCCGCCCGTTCGTCGGGCGCGGCGCGGGGGAGCTCTAGGAGCCGATATCCGGCCTCATCGTAGGCGCGGACGCAGAGCTCGTGGCTCGCCACCGCCTCCGCCCACGTCTGGTCGCGCTGGGCGTCCTGCACATAGATCTGGCGCCAGGGCGGCGCGACGAAGGCGACGGCGTTGAAGCGGTGCGCGCGCATCGCCTGCGCGCCTGCCTCGGTGCGGAAGGTGGCCCAGGCGTCGACCAGCGTGCGGTCGAAGAGCGCTGGGCCGGTCTCGGCCTGGAAGTGAGCCAGGTCGCGTTCCAGCATCAGCGCGGCGAAGCGGGGCAGGGGCGGCCGACCGCCGTGTTCCGTGATGATCGCCCGCGCGCTCTCCGGAATGCAGCGCAGGCCGCGCCTCTCAAGGGCGCGCACGAGTGTGGTCTTGCCGGCGCCGGGGCCGCCGGTCAGGGCGTAGAGATCAGGCTTGTGGATCAGGCGTCGCTCCGCGGCGCCCGCAAGGTCACGCCGGCGGGCAGCCCTTGAATTCGCCGACCTTCACCGCCGAGAGGGTGGAGAGGTTCAGCTTCTTGACCGGGGTCATCGAGGCGGAACCGCGGCCGGTATAGAGATCGATGCGCTGGCCCTTGATCGCGCCGCCGACGTCGGAAGCGTACCAGTAGCCGTCGTGCAGCTTGCCGTCGGGCATCTTCAGGCCGACGGTTTCCTTGATGAACAGGACGCTGCGGCGCGGGATGACGTTCTTGTCCACGGCGACCGTCCGCATGGCGACGACCTTGCAGCCGAGGGAGTCCAGGGCGCCAACGCCCTTGGCGCCGGCATGGTAGAGGGTGGCCTTCACGTTCCAGCCCGGCGCATTGGGAATGCTGCCGGTAATCACGGACATGATCAGATCGCCGACGGGATCTTTGGGCGCGGCTTGCGCGTTTGAGGCCACAGCAATCAGGGAGAAAGCGGCCAGGGCGGCGAGGCGGCGTCGCATGACGGCGTCTCCTTCGTCGTTGTACTGGTGGCGGGAGTCGTAGCCGGACTCCGCTCGCGGGGCAACCCGCAGCGGGTGCGGCGTTCATGCCTGTTAGAGGCGCTAACAGCGCCGTCGAGGCATCGTCGCTTGCTTTCCTTAAGAAATTCTCGCCTCTGGCTGCGGTGAAGCTCGGGGGCAGAGACCATGAAAATTTACGGCGATTCCATCTCCGGCAACTGCCTGAAGGTCAAATGGACCGCGGACTTTCTCGGGATTCCCTATGACTGGGTCGAGACGGACGTGGTCAGGGCGGAGACCCGGACGCCGGAATTCCTGGCGCTGAACCCGGCCGGGCAGGTGCCTGCGGTGGTGCTCGACGATGGGCGCCCGCTCGCCCAGTCCAACGCGATCATGCTGCACCTGGCCGAAGGTTCGCGCTTGATCCCGGAGGACGCCTACGACCGCGCCCGCATGTTCGAATGGCTGTTCTGGGAGCAGTACAGCCATGAGCCGTACGTCGCCGTCGCCCGCTTCCAGGTGAAGTACCTGGGCCGGCCTGCGGCCGAACTCGAGCCGAAGATCGTCGACCGGGGCCGCGCCGCCCTTCAGCGGCTCGAGGATGCGCTCGCCGAGAAACCGTTCCTGGTGGGCGAGGCCCCGACGCTGGCGGACGTTGCGCTCGTCGCCTACACGCGGGTGGCGGACGAAGGCGGCTTCGACCTTGCGGCCTACCCCGCGCTGCAGGCGTGGATCGATCGGGTGGAGCGGGCGCTCGGAATCGCGGCCGCAGAGGCCGCCTGACGCTTGCGTTCGGGCGGGGGAGTGCGCAAAGGGGCGCTCATGCAGCGTACCCTCTCCGCCCTCCTCGTCGCCGCCGCCATCGTGGCCCCCACTCAGGCGCTGGCCTGGGGCAACGCCGGTCACCGCATCGTCGGCGAAGCCGCGGCCCGGGCGCTGCCCACCGAGACGCCGGCCTTCCTGCGGACCCGCTCGGCGGTGACCCACATCGGTGAGCTGTCCCGCGAGCCCGACCGTTCCAAGGGCGCCGGAAAGGTGCATGACCACGACCGCGACGCGGCCCACTTCGTCGACCTGGATGAGGAGGGGAAGATCCTCGGCGGCCCGCCGATGCTGCCCTTCCAGGCGACCAAGGCTGACTACGAGACCGCACTCCGCGCCGCTGGCCTCGACATGTGGAAGGCCGGCTACCTGCAATTCTCGATCATCGATCGGCGCCAGCAGCTCACCAGCGATTTCGCCTACTGGCGGATCCTCAAGGCGGCCGAAGCCAACCCGAAGTGGCGCAAGCACCGCGCCTGGTTCAAGGCTGATCGCATCCGCCGTGAAGGCCTGATCCTGCGCACGATCGGCGAACTGTCGCACTTCGTGGGCGACGGCAGCCAGCCGCTCCACGTGAGCGTCCACTACAACGGCTGGGGCGACTACCCGAACCCGCAGGGCTACTCCACCGCGCGCCTGCATGGGCCGTTCGAGAGCGAGCTCGTGAAGACGCGCGTGCGCGCGTCCGAGGTCGAGGCGAAGGTCGCCCCGCTGCGGGTCTGCGACTGCAGCCTGGAGCAGCGCACGGCGGACTACCTCGTCGCCACGGGCAAGCTGGTGATCCCGTTCTACGAGCTTGAGAAGGCGGGCGGCCTCGCTGAGACCGATCCGCGCGGACCGGCGTTCGCCACCCAGCAGCTCGCCGTCGGCGCGTCCGAGCTGCGCGACGTCATCGTCGAGAGCTGGCGCGCCAGCGCCAACAGCAAGGTCGGCTGGCGTCCCGTGGCCGTGGCCGACGTGGTCGCGGGCAAGGTCGACCCCTATCCGAACCTTTACGGCATCGACTGATGCGGGCGGTCCCGCAGTTCGGCGTGCGCGAGGCGGGCCAGGACTACCCGGATCGGCCGACGGCCTTCGCCCTCATCGTGCGTGACGGGCAGCTCGGGGTGGTGCAGGTCGAAAGCCGGCAGAGGGGCCGGGTCATCGACCTGCCGGGCGGCGGCGTCGATCCCGGCGAAAGCGCAGCGCAGGGCGTGGCGCGGGAATGCGGCGAGGAGGCGGGGCTGAGGGTCACGGTCGAGGCGGAGCCGTTCGCCCGCGCCGACCAGTTCTTCGTCAACGACGACGGCTGGGCCCACAACTCCCGCGGCCAGTTCTTCGAGGCCCGCGTCGCCGCCGAGGCGCCGGAGCTGAAGGTCGAGGACGACCACACGCTGGTCTGGATGCCGCCGCAGGCCGCGCTGGTCGCTCTGGACCGCGAAGCCCATGCCTGGGCCGTGGCGGCATGGCTCAGGCGCCTTGAGCGGACGCGCCCGAACGGCTAACCCACGGGCCTTCTGCGGGAGCGCCCATGTCCGAGCCAACGGCCAAGATCATCGACGGCAAGGTCTATGCGGAGCGCGTCCGCAACCGCGTGGCCGAGGAAGTGGCGAGGCTTCGCGCCGACTACAACCTGCAGCCGGGCCTGGCGGTGGTGCTGGTCGGCGACGATCCGGCCAGCCAGATCTACGTCCGCTCCAAGGGCGAGCACTCCCTGGCGGTGGGCATGCACTCGGTGACCCACCGGCTTCCCGCCGACGCCAGCCAGCACGAACTGCTGCGGCTGGTGGGCGAGCTGAACGCCGATCCGGCGATCCACGGCATCCTCGTGCAGCTTCCGCTGCCCAAGCACCTGGACGAGCAGGCGGTGATCGCCGCCATCAGTCCCGACAAGGATGTGGACGGTCTCCATGTGGTCAACGCCGGGCGGCTGGCGAACGGCGTGCCGGCGCTGACGCCCTGCACCCCCCTGGGCTCGATGATCCTGCTGCGCGAGACGGTGGGCGACCTTGCCGGCAAGCGGGCCGTGGTCGTCGGCCGCTCCGTCCTGGTCGGGCGGCCGATGGCCCAGCTCCTGCTGCAGGCGGACTGCACGGTGACCATCGCTCATTCCCGCACCCAGGACCTGCCGGCCGTCTGCCGGGAGGCCGACATCCTGGTGGCCGCCGTGGGACGGCCGCGGATGATCCGGGGCGACTGGATCAAGCCGGGCGCCGCGGTCATCGACGTGGGCATCAACCGGGTCCCGTTCGACGATCCGGTGAAGGCGGCCGCCGGCCGCACGAAGGTGGTGGGCGACGTCAATTTCAAGGAGGCCGCCCAGGTGGCCGGCTGGATCACGCCTGCGCCGGGCGGCGTCGGCCTGATGACGGTGGCGGTCCTGCTCCAGAACACCCTCACCGCCGCCAAGCGGATCGCCGGGATCGGCTAGGCGAGGGGCGTCGCCTCGGCCTCCAACCAGCGGGCCAGCTGGCCCAGGACGTCGGCCGTCGCGCGGTCATACCCGCCCACGATGGCGCTGACCCGGTTGCCGGCGGCCGGGACGCGGGCCTCGAAGATCTGCTCGCGGGCGAAGGCGCGGTCGCGCGGACGCGTCAGAGCTGCACGCACCCGGACCAGCACCGTGGGCGCGGCGTCGGGGCCGTTCTCGTAGCGCGTCTCGAAACTGCGCACGTCCAGCCGGAGCACGTAGTCCGCGCGGGCCAGCTCGCCGCGCGAGACCAGCCGCACGCGCCCGGGCGCGGCGTCGAAGGCGGTCAGCACCGCTTGGTCCCAGAGCACCGAGGCGGGCGCCACCCAGCGGGAATCCGCGATGTACGAGGCCTCGTCGCCGGTGATCGCGAGCAGGCGGTCCCCGGAGGCCTCGCTCTGGAAGACGCTGCCGGCGCGGAAGACGGCGACGCTGCCGGCCGGCGGAGCGGTCGCGGTCGTGGACACCGGCGTCTGACCGAAGCGGTAGAGCTGGGCCGGGTCGCTCTTCGGGAAGAGCGAGATGCAGCCGCCGAGCGCCAGGGCGGCGATGGCGGCCACTGTGAGCCTTAGGAGGGCGTTCGATTTGATCAAGGCTCGACCTCCAGTTCCTTGGCGCGCGGCTTGGTGATGGCGCCCGCGCCGCCGCGCTGCACCTCGTTGACCAGCCGCTCGAGGCTCTCCGCAGCGCTCTGAAGCTGGATCACCGCGGCGGTGATCTGCGGCAGTCCGTTGGTGGCGAAGTCGGCCGTGGGCGCCTGGAGCGAGCTGATCATGGCGCGCGCGTCGCGGGCGGCGACCTTCGCTTCCTCGGCGGCGTCGGCCACATTGGCCAACGTGCGGCGACCGTCGCCGTTGATCAGCGTCCGGCTGTCCTGGAGCAGGAGCGTCAGCTCCGCACCCGCCTGGTCGATCCGCTGGAGGGCGCTCTGGGCGTCGGCGATGATCGCCTTGCGTTCCCGCAGTTCGGCGGTGACCGCCTGGGCGTCCGAGACGGCAGCCGAGAAGTTCTTGATGTTCTGATCGGACAGGACCCGGTTCACCCGGTCCAGCGCCTCGATGGTGCGCGTCAGCACCGTGCCGCCGCCTTCGAGCAGGTCGGAGAGGGTGCTGCGCTGGCTGCGCAGGATGGGGATCTTGTCGTCGGGCACGGTGTCCTTGAGCAGGGGGCGCGAGGGCGTGCCGGCGGTGATCTGAATGTAGTTCACGCCGGTAATGCCCTGCGGCTCGAGGGTGGCGTAGGAGTCGACCCGGATCGGCACGTCCGAGGTCACGCGGGCGCGGGCGATAACCCGGCTGGGGTTCGTCCGGTCAAGCGCGATGCGGGTGACCTCGCCCACCTTGATGCCGTTGAAGTGGACCTCGCCCCCCTGGTTCAGGCCGCGCACGGGGCCCTGGAAGAGGATGTCGTACAGGTCGTTCTCCTGGCGGAACTGCCAGCGGGCGAGCCAGACGATGAAGATGACCAGCCCGATCGACAGGATCAGGGCGGACAACCCCACCATGGCGTAGTTGGCGTTCTTCTCCATCAGGCCTCCGTCCTCGCCCGGTCGGCCGCGGCCTTGGCGGCGCGCCCCCTGGGCCCGAGGAAATATTCGCGGATCCATGGGTGATCCGACGTCTCAAGCTCCTGCACCGGCGCGCAGGCCACGACCCTCTTGTCGGCGAGCACCGCCACCCGGTCGGTGATCTCATACAGGGTATCGAGGTCGTGGGTGATCATGAACACCGTCAGCCCGAGGCTGTCGGAAAGATCCTTGATCAGTTCGTCGAAGGCTGCGGCGCCGATCGGGTCGAGCCCCGCCGTGGGTTCGTCGAGGAACAGCAGTTCGGGGTCGAGCGCCAGCGCCCGGGCGAGGCCGGCGCGCTTGCGCATGCCGCCTGACAGCTCCGCCGGCTTCAGCACCCCGGCGTCCGGACGCAGGCCCACAAGCGCGATCTTCAGCTCCGCCAGCTCGTAGATCTCGGCGCGGCTGAGGTTGGTGTGCTCGAACATCGGCGCGGCGACGTTCTCCTTGACCGTCAGGTTGGAGAACAAGGCCCCGCTCTGGAACAGCACGCCCCAGCTCCGGTTGATGGCGTCCCAGCGCCGCCGCGAGGCGGTCTCGATGTCGTTGCCGAACACCCGGATCGTCCCGCCCTGGGGGCTGCGCAGGCCGATGATCGAGTTCATAAGCACCGACTTGCCCGCGCCCGAGCCGCCGACCACGCCCAACACCTCGCCGCGCTTCACTGTGAGGTCCAGCCGGTCGTGGACCACGTGATCGCCGAAGGCGTTGACGAGGCCGCGCACCTCGACGGCGGGGCCGTCCTGGTCCAGCAGCTCCTCGTCCGAGAGCGCCCGCTCGTCCCGCACCTCGGTCAAATGTCCAGCTCCATGTAGAGCAGGGCGAAGGCCGCATCGATCATGATGATGGCGAAGATGGCGTGCACCACGGCGGCGGTCACGCGGCGCCCGAGGGATTCCACGTCGCCGCCCACCAGCAGCCCCTGGCGGCAGCCGATGCCGGCGATCACCGCCGCCATCACGGGCGCCTTGGACAGACCGATCCAGAACTGGGTGGCGCCCACGTTGTCGACGATCCGCTGCAGGAAGAAGGCGGGGCCGAGGTCGAGCGCCGACCACGTCACCACCATCCCGCCGAAGAGGCCGGCGAGCGTCGCGACGAAGGTGAGGAGCGGGATGGTCAGCAAGAGGGCCGCGAACCTCGGCAAGACAAGGGCGTCGAACGGATCAACGCCCAGGACCCGCATGGCGTCGACTTCCTGGTTCATCTTCATCGAGCCGATTTCGGCCGCGAAGGACGAGGCCGAGCGGCCGGCCAGCAGGACCGCCGTGATGATGATGTTGAACTCGCGCAGCACGGCGATGCCGATCAGCTCGACGGCGAACACCTCGGCCCCGAACTGCCGCAGCATGTTAGCGCCGAGCAGGCCCACCACCGCGCCGATGAAGAAGGAGGTGATGGCCACGATCGGGATGGCGTCGAGGCCCGCCCGTTCCATCAGCGAGACGACCGCCGCCCAGCGGATCTTTTGCGGCGCGATGAAAAGGTTGACCAGGGTCCGCCCGAGCACCACCAGCAGGTGGCCGAGGAAGCCCATGGTCTCGAGGAACTCGTGGCCGAGGTCCACCACGCCCTTGCCGATCCGGATGGTCAGGTCGTGGAAGCCCTTGGGCTCGCGGCGCACCACCGGCTTGCGCGTCACCGCCTCGGCGACCAAGGCCAGCAGCCGGCGGGTCTCGGGCCGAGCCCGGGTCTGCTCGATGTCGAAATCGTGGCCCGCGGCGCGGATCACCGCATAGGCGCCGGCCGTGTCCATCCGGCGCACCTGCATCAGGTCCAGGGCTGCGCCAGCCTGGCCGTCGAGCGTCGCCGCCAGATTGCGGCCGGCGTCGCCGAGCTGGCTCGCGGTCCAGTCGCCGCTGAGGCTGACGGTGGGGCGATCCGCCGCGGTTCTGACGGTGAAGTCGGCGGGTCTCTCCATCCGGCGGCGGTCTCGAAAGCTCCCTGGCAGTATGGGCGCAGGCATCAGCGCCGAGTCATCTCGGCGCGCTTACCCCGACCCTAGCAGAGCCTGCCCTAAGGCCCGAACGCCTTATGGCGCAGCCCGTTCCGCGTTTCTACGGCCAAGCTGCGGCCCATTTTCGCCCCACTCGGCCCGGTAATCGTCACCTCTCGGATTCGCCCGGCGAATCCCCGTGAGACGCAAGGCTGGAGAGTGCGTTGACCCGCCAGATCGAACTCGCCGGGAAATCCGGCGCCCGCTACCGCTACACCGCGCTCGAGGAGGACCGGTTCATCACGCCGGCCGGGGCGAACTACGTCATCGCCGAGGTGACGGAGGAGGGCGCCCGGGTGGTCTATGCCGGTGAGACGGACAACCTCGCGAACCTGACCTGGCGCAAGGCCCTCGAGGCCGCCCGTCAGCAATACGCCGACCCCAAGGTGCTGACGCGCTTGAACGTGACGCGCGCGGTGCGCGAGGCCGAGCGGGCCGACCTCATCGAGCAGTACCATCCGCCGATGAATCAGGAGAACCGGGCCTAGGCCGCTGGCGGAGCCGGCCCGGCTTCGCCAATCTCCGGGCGTGGAGAGTCCCGCCGCCATCGTCATCTTCGGCGCCGCCGTCCGCGCGGACGGTCGACCGTCCCCCTCGCTCGCCCGACGGATCGGCTACGGGCTGCAGGCGGCGCTCCGCGATCCGAGTTCCGTGGTGCTGTGCTCGGGAGCGGTCGGGCGGCACCCGCCGTCGGAAGCCGCGGTCATGGCCGCCGCGCTGAGGGCGGGCGGCGTGCCGGACACGCGGATCGTCCTTGACGAGGAGAGCCGCGACACCCTGCAAAGCGTTCTCGCTACGGTCCGCTTCCTGAGGGCGAGGGGGCTATCGTGCTGCATCGTCTGTAGCGACCGCTATCACATCCTGCGGATCCGCCTTCTGCTCGGCGCCCTCGGCGTGCGGACCAAGGTCGGTCCGCTGCTGCCGGGACGGGGCGGCGCGCCTCGCCGCCACTGGCTGCGCATGCGACTGCGCGAGGCGCTGGCGATTCCCTACGACCTCGCCATCGTGCTGACGCGCCGGCGGAGCCTGCTGTCGGAGATCCGGCGATGAGCCGGATCCGCGTCGCCACCGCGGGTTGGGCGGTTCCGCGGGCGGTCCGGGAGGCGTTTCCCGAGGCCGGCAGCGGGCTCGTGCGCTACGCCGGACGATTGAGCGCCGCGGAGATCAACTCCAGCTTCTACCGCTCGCATCGGCCGGGCACCTGGCGGCGATGGGCGGAGGAGACGCCGGAGGGCTTCGCCTTCGCCGTGAAGGTCCCCCGGAGTCTCACCCACGAGCGCCGGCTCGCCGACCCGGGCGAGCTGCTCGACGCCTTCCTCGATGAGGCGCGCCTCTTGGGGCCCAAGCTGGGTCCCATCCTCGTGCAGTTGCCGCCGAGCTTGGCGTTCGATTCCGTTGTGGCCGGCGGCTTCTTCGGCGAGCTCCGGGCGCGCCATGCCGGACCCGTAGCCTGCGAGCCGCGCCACGCGACCTGGTTCGAGCCCTCCGCCGAGGCGCTGCTGACCGAGGTGCGCGTCGCCCGGGTGGCCGCCGACCCGATGCGCCACCCGGCGGCGGGGACGCCGGGCGGATGGCCCGGCCTGGCCTACTGGCGGCTGCACGGCTCGCCCCGGATGTACTGGTCGGCCTACGACGAGGGCATGCTCGCCACGCTGGCCGCGCAGCTCCGCAGCGAAGAGGCCGAGGCGGTGTGGTGCGTCTTCGACAACACGAGCTCGGGCGCGGCGGCCGCCAACGCCCTGCGCCTGCGGGAGCTGCTCGGAGATTGACTCTCGGGTTTACGAGCGTAGTTTCATAAAACTACAAACATAAATCGGAGAGACGCTCATGCTTCGTCACGTCACCTGGAGCGCCGGCGCGCTCACCTTCCTCCTCGGCGTCAATGCGGCGGCCCAGCCCACCGCCCCGGCCGATCCGCCGCTGGCCGTGGTTCCCGCCGCCGAGCGGCTGACGCTGGGCGGGGTGTTCGCCGACGCCGATCCCATCATGAAGCTGGTGATGTCGGGGCTCGCGCTCGCCGCGCTGGCCGCCCTGGCGGTCTGGATCCTGCACGCGACGCGTCGCGATGTGGGCCGCGGGGCGGGCGGCGCCCTGGCCTACCTGTCGGCGCTCGGCGCGGCCGGACCGCTGGTGGGCTTCTTCGGAGCGGCCTACTGCCTGCTCCACAGCTTCATCGGGCTCTCCAACGTTCGGCCGACGCCGTCCCTCGCCATCATGGCCCCGGGCTTCGCCGAAGCGCTGATGGCGGCGATGCTGGGCCTGCTGGCGGCGGCGATCGCCGTGATGGGCGACCGTCACCTGAAAGCCAAGATCCATGCCGCGGCGTCCGCCGCGCGCTCGACGGAAGAGTCCTTGCAATCTCCCGCTCGCCAGTCGCGTTTAACCGCGTAAACTGGCCGCATGACGAAGATCTCGGCCGCGGAAAGCCACGTCATGGAAGCGCTCTGGGCCGGCGAGCCGCTCAGCGCCGACGAGATCGTGGCCCAGGTCGGTCCGGCCCAGAACTGGGGCGAGGCCACCGTGAAGACACTGATCAACCGCCTCCTCAAGAAGAAGGCGCTGGTCTCTGAGCGGGCCGGCGGGCGCACCCGCTACCGGCCGCTGGTCAGCCGGGCGGACTATGTCACCGGCGAGAGCCAGGGGCTGCTCGACCGCCTGTTCGGGGGCGAGCTTGCGCCCCTGGTCGCCCACTACGCCAAGCACCGGGCGCTGACGCCGGACGAGGTGAACCGCCTCAAGCGGCTGATCGAGGATCTCGACGAGGATGACTGAAGCGCTCGTCACCATCCTCGGCGGCGACATCCTCGCCGGGCTCGCCGCCCTCGTGCTCTACGTCAACGCCGCGACCGCGCTGGCCGTCCTGTGGGTGCTCGGCAGCCGTATCCCGGTCCGCGGCCTGCTCGGCCCCCAGTCGGCCTACGCGCTGTGGTTCCTGCCGCCGGCCGCCGCCGCCCTGGCCCTGGTCTTCTTCCTTGTGCTCCCGCCCGAGCGGCGGCTGACCGTGCCGGCCCCCTCCGAGGCGGTGTTCGCCGCCTGGGCGGCCGGCGCGGCGCTGATGGCGACGGCCTTCGCGATCGGCCAGGCGCGCTTCGCCGTGCAACTGAGGCGAGGGCTCACCGGGCCCGCGGTGGTCGGCCTGATCTCGCCACGCATCGTCATGCCTGCCGACGACGGGCACTACACGGCCGAGGAACGGGCGCTGATCCGCGCCCACGAGCGCCAGCACATCGCGCGCAAGGACACCCGCGCCGTGGCGCTGCTGGCGCTCGTCCGCTGTCTCTTCTGGTTCAACCCCTTCGTCCATCTCGCCGCCGGTTTCCTGCGGCTGGACCAGGAGCTGGCCTGTGACGCCGCCGTGGTGATGAACCGGCCGCGCGCGCGCTCGGCCTACGCCCGGGCGCTGCTGAAGACCCAGCTCGCGGCCACTCCGCTGCCGCTCGGCTGCTACTGGCCGTCGCGCGGCCGCCATCCCCTCGAGGTGCGCGTGGCCCATCTAAAACGGCGCGAGACGCCGCGCGAGGTCGGGGGCGGCGGCCGGGCCGGGCGCACGCTGACGGGGCCGGTGGACGCCATCCGCCCCTAGGCAGCTACTGCGGACGCGGCGGCTCGGGGGCGGACGCGCCCCTCGGCCGCGCCTCCTCCTCACGACCCCAGTCCTCGCCCCGGTGCAGCACCTGGCGCTCCCGGGGTAGGGCGTAGGGATGCTCGGCCTGCAGCCAGGCGATCATCTTCTCCCGCACCTCGCAGCGCAGGTCGAAGAGCGGCCCGGAGGCCGCGGCGCTGACGAGGCAGCGCAGCTCCATGGTGCGCTCCTTGAGGTCGGTGAGCTGGACGACGCCCACCCGGCCGTCCCAGTGCGGTGACGCGCGCAGGATCTCCTCCAGCTTGCGGCGCACCGGCTCCACCGCCAGGGCGTAGTCCACGTAGAGCATGGCCGTGCCCATGAGCTGGGCCGACTCGCGGGTCCAGTTCTGGAACGGCTTCTGGAGGAAGTAGGTGAGGGGCAGCACCATGCGCCGCTCGTCCCACAGCCGCACGACCACATAGGTGGTGGTGATCTCCTCGACGTTGCCCCACTCGTTCTCGACGATGACGGCGTCGTCGATGCGGATTGGCTGGGTCACGGCGATCTGGATGCCGGCGAAGATGTTGGACAGCAGGGGCTGCAGCGCGAGGCCCACGAGGATGGACGCCGCGCCGCCGGCCGCGAGCAGGCTCACGCCCCACTGCCGCACCCCGCTGATGGTCATCAACGCCAGGCCGACGCTCACCACCATGACGAGGACGGCGACGGCGCGGCGCAGGATCTTCACCTGCGTCAGGTGCTTCCGGGCGATCAGGTTGTCGCTCACGTCGACCCGGTAGCGGCGCATGTAAAGCGCGGCGCCGATGTCGAGCGCAGTCATCGTGATCCAGCCCATCACCAGGATGAAGGCGATCAGCATGACGTGCTGGAAGAGGGCGGTCGCTCCCGGGCTGAGCGGCGCAGCCGGGGCCACGGCGCCCAGGACGATCAGCACGGTCAGCATGCGCGCCGGGCGGCGGGTGCGGACGAGCAGGGCGCGCCAGAACTCGTCCCGGCGCCGGAGCGCGCCGCGCACGAGCCGCACCACCACCACGTGGGCCATCAGCGCGGCGGCGACAGCCAGTCCGAACACGATGAGGGTGGCGAGCCAAGGCGGCGCCCAATCCACGCTTTCGCGCAGGCGGACCACGAAGGTTGGAGGGGTCATGGTGCTAGAGAACCGCGGCGGCGGCGAACGGTTCACGGGGAGCCGGGGCACGAACCCGCCGCCAGGGACCGGGTCTAGGGCAACGCATTTCTCCGATCCGACTTATACTGTCCCAATCAGGATTGAATATCCCGACAACGCTGTGCACGCTTCCACCAGGAGGCGACGATGGGCGCATCGGGGTACAGGTCGTATGGCCGGCGGGACCGGGCGTTGCTGGAGGCGCTGTCGAGCCGGCGGGAGGGGCGGGTCACGGAGCTGCCGGAGCTTACCGGCCTGGAGCTTGAGGTGGTGCGCCAGCGGCTCTCGGTGATGCGCCACGACGGCTCGGCGCGCTGGAGCGACGTCTTCGTGCCCGCCCGGGCCGGGCGCCCGCTGGAGGCGCTCACCTACGTCAAGCTGAAGGAGCTCTCCAAGGCGCAGCTCTCCGCCTTCGAAGGCTACTGCCGGTCGGATCCGGCTGTGGCCGCCGCGGTGCTGCTGGCCGGCGGCTACGACTATGCGCTCACCGGCTACTTTCGGGACCATGGCGCGGCCCGGGAGTGGGCGCGGCAGCTCGGGCTCAGGCCGGACGTCGGGCGGGTGGACCAGAAGATCGTCCAGACCCGGTTCGGCCACCCGCTGGGCGGGGTGCCCTGGGCCTGAACGAAATCAGCGCCGGGCGCGCTGGCGCTTAGGTGTCGCGGCGGCCTCGAGCCGGCGGGGTGGGGCCCGCACCACCGTGGGGGCCGGCTCCTCGTGGTGCAGGGTCATGAGGGATTCCATCAGGTCCTCCTCGGCGCTGGAGCACACCCCGAGGACCACGGCCTCCTCGATCCCCTCCGGCACGATGTAGGCGTGGCCCATGGTGCTGTCGATGTAGATGGACTCGCCGGTCTGCAGGGTGACGGGTTCGTAGAACTCGGTGTGGATCTCCACCGGGCCCTCGATGACATAGATGTACTCCTCCCCCGGGTGGCGGACGAGCTCACCGAACTCCTGGACGCTGTGGGCGCGGATGCGCGTGACGGTGGGCACCATGCGCTTCCGGCGCAGCTCGGGGCAGAGGTAGTAGTAGTCGTAGTTCGGGGTCTGGACGCGAATCGCCTCTTCCAGCCGCCCGATGGACCGGCGCGCGGTGATCGCGCCGCCGGCCGAGGCCGTTTCCGGTTCGGCGAACAGTTCGGACATCCGCAGGTTCAGCCGCTGGCTGAGCTGCAGGAGCTTGTCGTAGGTCAGCGTCAGGCGGTCGTGCTCGACCTTGGACAGCGTCGACAGCGGGATCCCCGTCCGCTCGCTCATCTCCTTCAGCGTCCAGTTGTTCCGGGCCCTGAGGCCGCGGAGCAGGCTGCCGAGCGTCGGCTGGCGTGACGTCAAGATCGTTCCTCTCATCCCGGGCCGCCCGGCGCGTCCTGATCAGGACAAGCCTCGGCGGGTACGGCGGGGCCGCGCCGCCAGCATATTCCTCGCGCGGGCCGCCGCAAGTGAAGCCGAGGCCCGCTGCGGCAGCCTAACCCGGGACCGTTGACAATTTTCCGACTGGGATCACTATCGCCCTATCAGGATGGTTTCTCCGCGGCGAGGCCTGCCCGGCCTGGCGCTGGAGGACCGAGTGGCCGGCCCGGCGCCGCGCCAGGGGGAACACATGGGACGTCTCAGAACTGCCGCGGCCCTGCTCGCCGCGGGCCTCCTCTCAGCTCTGGGCGCGCAGGCGGCGCCCAAGTTTGGTCCGGCTCCGTCCGTCACGCCCTCCGCGCCGACGCCGCTGTCCTCGCCGCCCGTGGCGCCCGCGCCGCTGGGTGTCGGAGGCGACGTCGCGCGGCCGCTCACCGCGCCGGACCTAGAGGCCTGGCTGGACGGCTTCATGCCCTATGCCCTGGAAAGCGGCGACGTGGCTGGCGCGGTGGTGGTGGTGGTCAAGGACGGCCAAACCCTGCTGCAGAAGGGCTACGGCTATTCGGACGTTGCGAAGCGGACGCCCGTGGATCCGGCGACCACCCTGTTCCGGCCCGGCTCCACCTCGAAGCTGTTCACATGGACGGCCGTGATGCAGCAGGTGGAGCGCGGAAAGGTCAATCTCGACGCCGACATCAACACCTACCTCGACTTCAAGATGCCGCCGGGTCCGGGCGGCAAGCCGATTACCATGCGGGACGTGATGACCCACACCGCGGGCTTTGAGGAGGCCGTGAAGGGGCTCATCGACGACGATCCGACCCGGCTGAAGACGCTGGAGCAGGCGCTGAAGAGCTGGACGCCCACCCGGATCTATCCGGCGGGCACGACCCCGGCCTACTCCAACTACGCCACGGCGCTCGCCGGCTACGTGGTGCAGCGTGTCTCCGGGCAGGACTTCGACAGCTACATCGAGCAGAACATCTTCCGCCCGTTGGGGATGACGCACGCCACGTTCCGCCAGCCGCTGCCGGCGAACCTCGTCCCCTTCATGTCCAAGGGCTACAACCGCGCGTCCTCGGGCGAGGCCAAGCCGTTCGAGCTGATCCCGCTCGCTCCGGCCGGCGCCATGTCGGCCTCGGGCCAGGACATGGCGGCCTTCATGATCGCCCACCTGCAGGACGGCGAGTACCGCGGTCAGCGGATCCTCGCGCCCGAGACGGCGCGGATGATGCACGACACGACCCGGACCCTGCTGCCGCCGCTGAACCGTATGGCGCTCGGCTTCTACGAGCAGAACGTCAACGGACGCCGGGTGATCTCCCACGGGGGCGACACCCAGTGGTTCCACACCGAGCTCTACCTCTACCTCGACGACAACGTCGGCCTGTACGTCTCGGTGAACAGCGAGGGCCGTGAAGGCGCGGCGGGGCCGATCCGGATGGCGCTCTTCCGCGAGTTCAGCAACCGCTACCTGCCCGGCCCCAACCCGACGGCCCAGGTCGACGCGAAGACCGCGGCCGAGCACGCGAAGATGATCGCCGGCACGTACGACAACTCCCGTCGCGTGGAGACCAGCCTGGTCAGCCTGGCGAATCTGCTGGGCGCGACCAAGATCGTCCCGAACAAGGACGGGACGATCTCGGTGTCGATCTGGCGTAACGGCAGTGGCGCGCTGCGCAAGTACCGCGAGATCACGCCCTTCCTCTGGTACGAGGTTGGCGGCGACAGCCGACTGGGCGCCGTGGTCGAGGGGGGCAAGGTCGTCCGCTGGTCGATCGACGAGTTCTCGCCCTTCATGGTGTTCACGCCGGAACATCCGGCCAAGGCCTCGAGCTGGCTCGTGCCGGCGGTGGGCGCCAGCCTGGCGATCCTGCTGCTCACGCTCGTGCTGTGGCCGGTGACCGCCATCGTGCGGTGGCGGATGGGCGCGCCGTTCCCGCTGGCGGGCCAGGAGCGCCGGGCCTATCGCCTCGTCCGTATCGCCGCGCTCGCCTCGGCCGGTACGATCCTGGCTTGGTTCGGCACGGTGATGGCCATGTTCGCCGACCTGACCCTGCTGAACGGCGGCCTCGATCCGGTGCTCTGGCTCCTGCACATCGTCGGCTCCATAGCGGTGCTGGGCGCGGTGCTGGTCGCCGGCTGGAACGTGTGGGTCGTCTGGCGCGGTCAGCGGAGCTGGTTCGCGAAGCTCTGGAGCGCGCTGATCCTGATCTCGACAGTGATCCTCGCCTACCTGGCCGTCGCCTACCACCTGGTCGGCTGGGGCGTGAACTTCTGATCCCCTGAGGGCGAGGCGTCCGGCTCCGCCCGGGCGCCTCCTCCGACCTTGGCTTTCCCGCACTTTCCCGGAGGTCGCATGACCGCCCTGCGCCCGCGCCTTGCGCTCAGCGTCGCCGAGGAGCCCGTCGCCCTCGCCGAACCGTTCAAGATCACCGGCTACGTCTTCACGGACATGCCTGTCGTCGTCGCCCGGCTGAGGAACGGTGCGGCGGAAGGGCAGGGGGAGGCCTCGGGCGTCTACTACCTGGGCGACGACGTGCCCGCGATGGTGGCCGCCATCGAGGCGGCGCGCGAGGCGATCGAGGGCGGCGTCGACCGCGAGGGGCTGCGCCGGGCGATGCCGCCCTGCGGCGGCCGCAACGCCGTCGACGCCGCGCTCTGGGATCTGGAGGCGAAGCTCGGCGGACGGCCCGCCTGGGCCATCGCCGGCCTCGAGCGCCCGCGGCCGCTGGTCACCACCTTCACCGTAGGCGCGGCCGAGCCGGAGATCATGGCGCGCAAGGCAATGGGCTACACCCATGCCCGCGCCCTCAAGCTGAAGCTGACCGGGGAGGCCGACCTGGACGCCGCGCGCGTGCAGGCCGTGCGCGGCGCCCGCCCCGACGCCTGGCTGGCGGTGGATGCCAACCAGGGGTTCGTGCCGGACACCCTGGAGCGGCTGATGCCGGCGCTGGTGGACGCGAAGGTCCGACTTCTGGAGCAGCCGTTCGCCCGCGGCCGCGAGGCGGACATGGAGGGACTGGGCAGCTCCATCCCGGTCGCGGCGGACGAGAGCCTGCAGAGCCTCGCCGACCTGGAATCCATGGTCGGCCGCTTCGACGTGGTGAACATCAAGCTCGACAAGTGCGGCGGCCTGACCGAGGGCCTGGAGATCGCCCGCCAGGCCAAGCGCCTGGGGCTCGGCGTCATGGTCGGCAACATGGTGGGCACGAGCCTGGCGATGGGGCCCGCCTTCCTGCTCGGCCAACTCTGCGAGGTGGTGGACCTCGACGGACCGATCTTCATCACCAGGGACCGCGAGCCCGCGGTCACCTACGCCGACGGGCTGATCTCTTATCCGGAGCACGGGTGGGGAGCGCCGTCGTGACCGTCGCCGCCGCGCCGACCGAGCGGAGCTGGTTCGGCCAGCCGCCGGGCCTGACGGTCCTCTTCCTCACCGAGATGTGGGAGAAGTTCTCGTTCTTCGGCATGCGCGCGCTGCTGGTCTACTACATGACCAAGCAGCTCCTGATGCCCCAGGCCCAGGCCTCGATGGTCTACGGGCTCTACGCCGCCTTCGTCTATTTCACGCCGATCGTCGGCGGGGTCCTGTCGGACCGCTGGCTCGGTCGGCGGCGGGCAGTGATCCTCGGCGGCTCGATCATGGCGGTCGGTCACTTCATGATGGCGTTCGAGCCGCTGCTGTACGGGGCGCTGGCCTGCATCGCGCTCGGCAACGGCCTGTTCCTCCCGAGCCTGCCCAGCCAGATCGGGGCGCTCTACAAGCCGGACGATCCGCGGCGGGGCCGCGCCTACAACGTCTATTACGTGGGCATCAACCTCGGCGCATTCCTGGCCCCGCTGGTCTGCGGGACCCTGGGGGAGGTCTACGGCTGGCACTATGGGTTCGGCGCGGCGGGCCTCGGCATGCTTGCCGGCCTGTCGCTCTACATCGCCGGCGGGCGGCACCTTCCGCCGGAACCGCCGCGCGCCGCGCGCCAGGTCCGTTCTGAGCGCGGGCGGACGGGCGGCGCGGCCGTCCTGATCCTGCTGGGCGTCGGCCTCGCCGTGGTGGTGTTCCGCGGCGCCTACGAGCAGGTCGGAAACACCGTGGCGCTCTGGGCCGACCAGGGCGTCGACCGGCGCGTGGGGGAGGCCTTCTCCATCCCCATGACCTGGTTCCAGTCGCTGAACCCGCTTCTGGTGTTCACCCTGACGCCGCTGTTCCTGGCCTTTTGGTCGCGGCAGGCGGAGCGCGGGCGCGAGCCCTCCGCCGGAGTGAAGATGGCGCTGGGCGCCTTCGGCGTGGCGGCGAGCTACCTGCTGCTGGCCGCGGCGTCGTCGCTGGGTGTCCAGGCGAGCTGGATCTGGCTGGCCGCCTTCTTCGCCGTCTTCACCGCCGCCGAGCTCTACATCCTGCCCGTCGGCCTTGGTCTCTTCGCCCGCGCCGCCCCCGCCGGCATGGCGGCCACGGCCGTGGCGGCGTGGTTCTTCGCCTCCTTCGCCGGCAACCTCCTGGCGGGCGTGCTGGGCGCCCTCTGGAGCCGGCTCTCGCCAGCGCCCTTCTTCGCGCTGATGGCCGCGGTGGCGGGCCTCTCGGCGCTGGGCCTGCTGGCGCTGTCGCCGCTGACCCGCCGGGTGGAGGCGCAGGGGGCGGCGGACGCGCCGGCCCCGGCCGGCGTCGGCCAGGTGTGATCGGAGAAGTGCAGAAACGAGGCGGCTAGTCCTGAATAGGCTGGATCAGTTGACAATTCTCCAATCAGGATCACTGTCGCCACATCAGGACCAATAAGAGCCGCTTTGGCGGCAGACCCCGGGCGGCTCTGGGCGCCGTGCGGGGCGAGGGAACGAGCAGAGAGAGAAGGGGGTCGACCATGAGACTTGATTGCCGGCGGGCCGTGCTTGCCGCCTCGGCTGCGGCGGCGGCCCTGCTGACCGCGAACGCGGCCATGGCCCAGAGCTCCAGCGTCGCCGTGGAGGAGGTGGTGGTCACCGCACAGAAGCGGGAGCAGGCGCTCATCGACGTGCCGCAGTCCATCTCCGTGGTGTCGGGCGCGGCCCTCGAGAACCTCCAGGCCGTCACCTTCTCGGACTATCTGAAGCTGGTCCCCGGCCTGCAGGCCGTGCAGACCACGCCCGGCAACGCCCGCCTGGTGATCCGGGGCGTCAACACCGGCGGCGTGGCGTCGACGGTGGCCGTCTACATGGACGAGACGCCGTTCGGCTCCAGCACCGGCCTCGCGAACGGCGCCATCCTGGCCGGCGATTTCGACACCTTCGACGTGGGACGGGTCGAGGTTCTGCGGGGCCCGCAGGGGACCTTCTACGGCGCCAACGCGCTGGGCGGGGTCCTGAAGTTCGTCACCAACGAGCCCCGGTTCGACCGCTACGAGTTCCGGGTCCGCGGCAACGCCGAGGGGGTGAAGGGCGGCGAGGCGTCCTACGGCGCGGCGGCGGTCGTGAACGTGCCGCTCGGCGACACGCTCGCCTTCCGGGCGTCCGGCTCCTATCGCCAGAACGGCGGCTTCATCGACTCGATCGGGACCGCCGGCTCGGACCTCGCCAAGGACATCAACGACTCGCGCAGCTACGGCGGCCGCGCGTCGCTGCTGTTCGAGCCCAACGACCGGCTGTCGCTGCGCTTGTCCGCGGTGGTCCAGAACATCGAGGCCGACGCCCCGACCGTCGTCGAGGCCGACCCGACGACGCTGGAGCCGCTGTACGGACGCTATTCCCAGTCGCAGTTCATCCCGCAGTTCCGCGACACCCGCTACCGCGTCTACAACGCGACCGCCGGCTACGACCTCGGCTTCGCCGACCTGCTCTCGTCGACGAGCTACAGCACCCAGAAGCAGCACTTCCGGGACGATCTGACGTTCAACCTGAGCGGCCTCGTGGAGGCGATCTTCGGGACGCCGAACGAGTTCCTGCAGATGCAGGACACGAACCTCGAGAAGTTCACCCAGGAAGTGCGCCTCTCCTCGAAGGAGACCGGCCCCTTCGAATGGCTGGTCGGGGTCTACTACAACAAGGAAGACGGCCTCATCGATCAGCAGTTCGTCGCTGTGCAGCCGGGGACCTTCACGGAGGTTAGCGGGCTGCCGCTGCTCGGCGTCGCGCGGCTGCCGTCGGACTACGAGGAGATCGCCGGCTTCGCCAACGTTACGTTGCACCTGGGCGACCGGCTGCACGTGGACGTCGGCGGCCGCTACAGCCGCAACGAGCAGAGCGCCACCCAGACCGCCGACGGGGTCCTCGCGGGCGGGGCGATGACCTTCTCCTCGTCCTCGTCGGAGAAGGTGTTCACCTATTCGGTGGCGCCTCGCCTGGACCTGACCGACAACGCCTCCCTGTACGCCCGCGTGGCCAAGGGCTTCCGGCCCGGCGGCCCCAACGTCGTGCCGCCGAACGCGCCGCCCAGTGTGCCGCGCTCTTACGACTCCGACTCGGTGATGAGCTACGAGGTCGGCCTTAAGGCGCAGACCGCCGACCGGCGCGCCAGCCTCGACGTGGCCCTGTTCCACATCGACTGGAAGGACATCCAGCTCTTCGCCTCGGTCAACGGCTTCGGCGTCAACGTCAACGGCGGCGGCGCGACCAGCCAGGGCGCGGAGTTCAACGCCACAGTCCGTCCGCTGGAGGGGCTGACGGTGGCGCTCAACGGCGCCTACACCAAAGCCCAGCTCGAGGACGACACCGACCCGCTGGTGGGCGGCCTGGACGGCGACAGCCTGCCGTTCACGCCTGAGTTCAGCGTCGGGCTGAACGTCGACTACGAGTGGGCGCTGAGCAGCACCATGGACGCCTTCGTGGGCGCCTCCGCCCGCCACCTGTCCTCGCAATCGGCGGCGTTCGACTCGGCCTTCCGGACAGCGTTCGGACGGCAGCGGCGGATCGACGCCTACGAGGTGATCGACCTGCGCGTCGGCGTCGACCTCGGCCGGGTGGTGGTCGAGGCCTACGCCAAGAACATCGGAGACGCGGAGGGGTTGGTCTCCTCGGACTCGCCGACGGCCAACGGCCTTCCGGTCTATCCGGCCAGCGCCGTCGGGGTCGGTGTGATCCGGCCGCGCACCATCGGCGTGTCGGTGACCGCGGAGTTCTGACGACCTCGCCGCCGCTGGGCTCGTGCCCGGCGGCGGCCTCCCATCGCCTGTGACGGCGCCGGAGCGCGCCATAAGGACCCTGTATGCGTCTCGACCACGATCCCGCAGCGGCAGGCCGCGCATGAGCGCCGTGACCGCGCGCATCGACGCGCCCGACTTGCGTCTGCCGCAGCCGTACCTGCTTTTCCTGGGCGACGTCACCGAGCCGGGCTACGCCAAGACCGCCATGGGCCTGCGCGACTGGGCGCCGGAGCGGTGCGTCGGCGAGTTCGCGAGTTCGCCCGACGCGCTCACCACCGGCTTGCCGCGGCTGACGCCCACCGAGGCCTATCTGAAGGGCGCCCGCGCCCTGGTGATCGGAGTCGCCAATCCCGGCGGGGTCATCAAGCCGAGCTGGATGGCGAGCCTGCTGGCCGCGCTCGATGCGGGGCTCGACCTGATCTCGGGGATGCACGGCAAGCTCGAGGACAGCCGCGAGCTGCGGGCCGCGGCCGAGCGCCTCGGACGGCGGTTGATCGACATCCGTCGGCCTCCGGAGAACATCCCGGTCGCTACAGGCCGGAAGCGCAGCGGGCGCCGCCTGCTGACCGTCGGCACCGACTGTGCGCTCGGCAAGAAGTACACCGCGCTCGCGCTCGCGCGGGCGTTCGCCGCGCGCGGCCTCGACGCCGACTTCCGGGCCAGCGGCCAGACCGGGATCATGATCGCCGGCGGCGGCATGCCCATGGACGCGGTGGTCTCGGATTTCGAGGCCGGCGCCGCGGAGCTGCTCAGTCCCGACGCCGCGCCGGACCACTGGGACGTGATCGAGGGCCAGGGCTCGCTGTTCCACCCCGCCTATGCCGCCGTCTCGCTCGGCCTGCTGCACGGCAGCCAGCCGGATGTGGTGGTGCTCTGCCATGAACCCGGGCGCACCCGGCTGCTGGGGTATCCCGACTACCCGGTCCCGACGCTGGCGGCGGCTATCGAGACCAATCTGGCGCTGGGTCGCCTGACGAACACCGCCATTCGCTGCGCCGGCGTGAGCTTCAACACCGGCGGGCTGGACCCGGCCGCCGCCGAGGCGGCCATGGCGGAGGCGTCGGCGGCGTTGGGCCTTCCCGTTGCGGATCCGATCCGCGGCGGCGCCCGGTTCGAGGCCCTCGTCGAGGCCTGCCTGGCGTGACGGACCGCCCCACCTGGTTCCAGCGGTTCCTGCTGCCCGGCTTCGCCTTCAAGGCGGTGGTGATCGGCGGCGGCTACGCCACGGGCCGGGAGCTCGCGGAGTTCTTCCTGCCGAGCGGGCCGTGGGGCGGTCTGCTGGCCATGGGCTTGGCGACGGTGATCTGGAGTGTCGTCTGTGTGGCGACCTTCCTGTTCGCCCGCGCCACCGACAGCGAGGACTACCGGACCTTCTTCCGCAACCTGCTGGGACCCGCCTGGCCCGCCTTCGAGATCGCCTACGTCCTGTTCATCGTCCTGATCCTGGCGGTGTTCGGCGCCGCCGCGGGGGCGATCGGCGAAGCAATGTTCGGCTGGCCGCCGATCGTCGGCGCGCTCGCCCTGGTCCTCGGGATCGCGGGCTTCGTCACCTTCGGCAACACCGCGGTTGAAAGGCTTTTCAAGTACGTCTCGATCTTCCTCTACGCGGTCTATGCCATCTTCGTGGTGCTGGCGTTCGCCCGCTTCGGCGAGCGCATCGGAACCGGCTTCTCCACGCCGGCGCCCGCGGACGGCTGGGCGATGGGCGGCCTGACCTACGCCAGCTACAACATCATCGGGGCGGTGGTGATCCTGCCCGTGGTCCGGCACATGACCAGCCGCCGCGACGCCGTTGTCGCCGGCCTGCTGGCGGGGCCGCTGGCGATGATCCCGGCGGCGCTCTTCTTCACCTGCATGGTGGCCTACTACCCGCAGATCGGGGCCGAGGCTCTGCCGTCCGACTTCCTGCTCCGGCAGCTCGGCGCGCCCGCCTTCCACCTGGCTTTCCAGGCGATGATCTTCCTCGCCCTGCTGGAGAGCGGCACGGGCGGCGTCCACGCGGTGAACGAGCGGATCGCCCACGTCTGGAGCCTGCGGCGGCGCGAGGACTTCCCGCAGGCCCTGCGCCTGCTGGTCGCGGCCGTCGTGCTGGTCGGCTCGATCTTCGTCGCCGACCGGTTTGGGCTCGTGGCCCTGATCGCCAAGGGCTACCGGCTGCTCGCCTGGATCTTCCTCGCCGTCTACGTCCTGCCGCTGATGACCTACGGGGTCTGGCGGCTGCGGACCGGGCGCGCCGCACGCGCCGCCATTCCCTGAGAAAGGACCTTCCGATGCGCAAGCTTATCCTCGCGCTCCTGATCCTAGCCCCCGCGGCGGCCGAAGCGGCCCCGCCGCGGGGCTTCGACGCCCGGGTCGAGGCGGTTCGCCGGCAGGTCGGGGCGCCGGGCGTGGCGGTGGCCATCGTGGAGAACGGCAAGGTCACCCTGGCGCGCGGCTACGGGGCGAAGACGCTATCGGGGGGCGATCGCGTGGACAGCGACACGCTGTTCCAGATCGGCTCGGTGACGAAGGGGTTCACGACGGCGGCCCTGGCGACGCTGGTGGATGAGGGCAAGCTCGGGTGGGACGACAAGGTGATCGATCACCTGCCGTCGTTCCGCATGTACGACCCGTGGGTGACGCGCGAGATGACGGTGCGCGACCTGCTGGTCCACCGCAGCGGCCTCGGGCCGGGGCAGGGCGACCTGATGCTGGTGCCGGCGACCAACCTCAGCCGGGCCGAGACGGTGCGACGGCTGAGGTTCCTGAAGCCCGCGACCAGCTTCCGCTCCGCCTACGCCTACGACAACGTGCTCTACATCGTCGCCGGCGAACTGATCGAGGCGGTGACCGGCCAGCCGTGGGAGATCTATGTCCGCGACCGGCTGTTCCAGCCTGCGGGCATGGCCAACAGCGTGACCAACGACCTCGACCGCTTCGCGGCCGCCAACCGGGCGTTGCCGCACGGCCGCACCGCGGGCGAGCTGCGCGGCATGGGCCCGCAGGCCGCGCTTGACGAGAAGGCGGTGGCGATCAGCCCCAACGCCGGCCCGGCTGGCTCCATCGCCTCGACAGCCGAGGACATGGGGCGCTGGCTCGCGGTGCAACTCGCCGCCGGGCAGGCGCCAGGGGGCGCGCGCGTCTTCTCGGCGGCCAGCGGCGCGGAGATGTGGAAGCCGGTGGTGCCGGTGCCGATCATCACCTTCTCCGGCGCGCTGCCGCCGGCCACGCCCAGCTTCCGCAACTACGGGCTAGGGTGGACCATCCAGGACTACCGCGGCCACCGGATCGTCCAGCATGGCGGCGCGACGCTCGGCTTCCGCGCGACCATGATGATGATCCCCGAGAAGAACGTCGGCTTCGTGGTGATGACCAATTCCGAGGAGACCGCGCTGATCCAGGGGCTGCAGTACGAGCTCGCCGACCACTACCTCGGCCTGCCGCGGCGCGACTGGGCCGCGGCCTTTGGCGGATGGCTCGACAAGCGCAACGCCGAGGCCGTCGCCGCCGTGCAGGCCGCGTCCCGGGTCCGGCCGCCGGCGTCGAAGCCGTCCCTCGCGCCTTCCGGGTACGCTGGCCGCTACGAGGATCCCTGGTACGGCCCGATCGCCGTGCGGCAGGACGGCGACGGCCTGGTCGTCGACTTCCTGCAGAGCCCGGGCATGACCGGTCGTCTGGAGCACTGGGCCTATGACACCTTCGTGGCGCGCTGGCGCGACCCGACCACCGAGCCGGCGTTCGTCACCTTCTCGCTCAGCCCGGACGGCAAGCCCGAGCGCGTCACGATGAAGGCGGTCTCGCCGGTGGCGGACTTCAGCTACGACTACCAGGACCTGCTGTTCACGCCCGTCGCCTCCGGCAGGTGACCGGCGGGGGGCGGCCGGCGCGCAGCGGCCGCGACGATGGGCCTCGGTGTGTCACCCACCCGTCGTGAAGCCGTCGCCGCGGCGCAATCGACCACCGCTAGAGCCTCCCCCATTTTTGGAGAGGCGCGGATATGCGTGTGGGATTACGCGGTCCTGGCGACCGGGGGCGCTGCAAGACCAGCGGCCGGCGCTTCATCAGCGCCTCGCAGACATCCTGGGCGTTCATGGCCGCGACCGCCGCCCTGTTCAGTGGCGGCGGCGCGCTCGCCCACGATGGGCGCCATCCCGGCCGGCTCGTGGCGGTCGGCGCCCCGCACGCCGTCGGCCGCTCCGCGCCCGCCAAGCCTGCGGAGCGGCGCTGGCTGGCCGGCGACCACCACGTCCACAGCGAATTCAGCGTCAGCTACAAGGAGGGGCCGGACAAAGACGCCCCGCCGACGCCCGTCATCGCCGGCGACGCGCGCAATCCGATTCCGGTGAACGCGCGCATGGCGGTCAAGCACGGCCTCGCCTGGATGGTCTCCACCGACCACGGCGGACCGAACCACTCAGCGCTTAACCGGGCCCAGGCGTACCCCGAACTGCTGAAGGCGCGGCGCGAGGCGCCTGGGCTGATCCTGTTCTTCGGCATGGAGCTGAACGCGCCGGGCGCCGACCACGCCAGCCTGATCATCCCGCACACGCCGGCCGAGCGCGAGGTGCTGTTCGACATCGAGCGGCGCTTCGACAAGCGTGAGCCCTGGCCGGAGAACTCGGCGCGCGACGCCGAGCCCTTGATGCTGGACGCCCTGAAGCACATGCGGACGCTGCCCGCGCCGCCGGTGGTCATCGCCAACCATCCCTCCCGGTCCGCCACCGCGATGGGCGTTTATGGCCTCGACACCCCCGCCGAACTGCGCGGCTGGAACGACACCGCGCCGACGGTGGCGGTGGGCATGGAGGGCGCCCCGGGCCACCAGGCCAGCACGCTGAAGAAGGACGGCTCCAGGGACCCCAATGGCTTCCGCGGCGGCTATTCCAAGGCGCCGACGCTGGGCGGGTTCGACCAGATGACCGCCCTTCTTGGGGGCTTCTGGGACTCCATGCTCGGGGAGGGCCGCCGCTGGTGGGTGACCTCCACGTCCGACTCCCATCGCCACTACACCGACGGCGGCAACGACTTCTGGCCGGGCGAGTACTCCAAGACCTATGTGAAGGCGGCGAAGACCCACGCCGACATCCTGGACGGGCTGCGCAACGGCCGGGTGTTCGTCACCACCGGGGACCTGGTGTCGTCGGTGGACGTGACCGCCCGGCTCGTGGGTCGCGCCGCGCCCCTCGCCGAGATCGGCGGCAAGCTCAGCGTGCCGAAGGGCGCCGACGTGCAGGTGGTGATCCGCGTGCGCGACCCGGCCGGCGCGAACTATGCCGACCATACGCCCGAGGTGGCGCGCGTGGACCTCATCCGCGGCGAGGTCGCCGGCCCGGCGGCCGACCCAGGCGTCGACCGCAATCCGACCACCCGGGTGGAGGCGCGCTTCACCCCGGGGAGTTGGGCGCGCGACGGCGAGGTGCTGAGCATGGCCTACGTTCTCCGCAACGTCACCGCGGACGGCTACGTGCGGGTGCGGGGCGCCAGCAACGGCGCGGAACTGGAGCCCGCCATCGATACGGCGGGCGAGGACCCCTGGTCGGACCTCTGGTTCTACGCAAACCCGATCTTCCTCGACGTGGACTAGGCGCCTCAGGCGTCCGCCTGCGCCGGATCCGAGCGCAGGCGGAGGGCGTCCATTGACGCAGCTCAACGCTGCGCCGCCTTGGCCGGCGCAGGCTTGGACCTGGCGCGCGGCGCGCCGGCAGTAGACGGACCCTTCGCCATGGATTTCAGCCCTTCGGCCACCCAGCTCGCCTGGCGCGACAGGGTGCGCCGGTTCATGCTCGATCACATCCATCCGGCGATCCCCGCCTACGAGGCGCAGACGCGGCGCGAGGGGGCGGCCCGCTGGGCCGAGATCCCGGTCATCGAGCAGCTCAAGGGACGGGCCTATTCGGAGGGGCTGTGGAACCTGTTCCTGCCGCCGTCGGAGCACGATGAGGACGCGTATCGCGGCGCCGGAGTGAGCAACCTCGAATACGCGCTCTGCGCCGAAGAGATGGGCCGGGTGGGCTTCGCCTCCGAGGTGTTCAACTGCTCCGCGCCAGACACCGGCAACATGGAGGTGCTGCACCGCTACGGCTCGGCCGAGCAGAAGGCCCGCTGGCTGCGCCCGCTGCTCGACGGCGAAATCCGCTCGGCCTTCCTCATGACCGAGCCGGACACCGCCTCGTCCGACGCCACCAACATCCAGACCTCGATCCGTCGCGACGGCGACCACTACGTGATCAACGGCCGCAAGTGGTGGTCCTCCGGGGTCGGCGATCCGCGCTGCAAGGTGGCGATCGTGATGGGCAAGACCGACCCGGACGGCCCCCGTCACGCTCAGCAGAGCCAGGTGCTCGTGCCCATGGACACACCGGGGATCGAGGTCGTGCGCATGCTGCCGGTGTTCGGCTACGACGACGCGCCCCACGGGCACGCCGAGGTGGTGCTGCGCGATGTCCGCGTGCCGGTGGAGAACGTCATCCTGGGCGAGGGCAGGGGGTTCGAAATCGCCCAGGGGCGGCTGGGGCCCGGGCGCATCCACCATTGCATGCGCACTATCGGCATGGCCGAGGTCGCCCTGGAGAAGATGGTGGACCGGCTGCTCTCCCGTGTCGCCTTCGGCAAGCGGCTCGCCGACCAGTCCGTCTGGGAGCAGCGGATTGGCGAGGCGCGCCTGGACATCGAGATGACCCGGCTGCTGTGCCTGAAAGCGGCCGACATGATGGACAAGGCCGGGAACAAGGCGGCCCGGTTGGAGATCGCGATGATCAAGGTGGCGGCGCCACGCACTGCCCTGAAGGTGATCGACGACGCCATCCAGGCGCACGGCGGGGGCGGGGTGTCTGACGACTTTGGCCTGGCCCGCGCCTACGCCGGCGTGCGGTCCCTGCGCCTCGCCGACGGGCCGGACGAGGTGCACCTGCGCGCGATCGCCCGCCTCGAGTTCGGCCGTCACCCAGAGCGGATGGCGGCGTGGCGCGCCCGGCCGGGACAGACTCTGCCCGCCTGAGGCGAGCCGCAGAGATCTCGTTCCCGCCCGCTTGGCGGCCACGGCCAAGTTTTCCTCTCACGTCCGTGAATATCGTTTGACGAACGTCGATCTTGGATCGACATTCACTCACACAAGAGTGAGTCAAAAGGCTCCGTGACAGGGAGGGATGCATGAAGCCCGTGTTTTGCGGCGCGTCGGCCGCGGCGATTCTCATCAGTCTGGCGAGCAGCCCGGCCTGGGCGCAGGCGGCCCGTGCGGGCGCCGGCGCAGAGGTCGAGGAGGTGGTGGTCACCGGCTCTCACATCCGTGGCACGCCCGAGGACGCGGCCCTGCCGGTGGAGGTCTTCAGCCAGGAGGACCTGCAGGATCGCGGCGCGCCCACCGCGCTCGAGTTCGCCAAGACCCTGACGATCGCCGGCCCGACGACCGGGGAGTCCTATTACTTCGGCGGTCCTGAACTGACCGGCTCGGTCAACTACAACCTCCGCGGCCTTGGCAGAGACAAGACGCTGGTCCTGCTCAACGGCCGGCGGATGGATCCGAACACCTCGAACATCCCGTCCATCGCGCTCGCGCGCACCGAGATCCTGAAGGACGGCGCCGCCGTGATCTACGGCGCCGACGCCACGGGCGGCGTGGTCAACTTCATCACCCGCGAACGGTTCGTCGGCCTCGAGGTGGATGCGCAGTACAAGTACATCGACGGGTCCAAGGGTGACTATTCCGTCGGCGTCATGGGCGGGATCGGCAGCGGGGACGTGAACTTCCTCTGGTCGGCCGAGTACGAGCACCGGTCCCGACTGCACGCGCTCGAGCGCGACTTCGTACGGGACTCTCTCGACCCCACGCGGCCCGGCTACAACCCTGCGCCCTGGTCGACACTGTCGAACCTGGCGGGCTGGCAGCCGCGCGGCGCGCTGCCCGCCATCCCCAGCGCCACGGCCAACGGCGAGTTCGGCCTGCCCGTGGGCGGCATCGTCTCGGACTTCTCGCCGGCGAGCTGCGCGGCCGTCGGCGGCCGCTACGACAACAATTTCACCTGCGCCTACAACTACATCCCCTACTACAACCTGGTCGAGAACACCGACACCTACAGGGCCTACGCCCAGCTCAACGCCCGTGTCACCGAGGACATGGAGTTCCACGCCGACGTGTCCTACGGCCAGGTGACGGTGCCGCAGGTGTTCGGCTCGCCGGCGCAGCCGATGGTCCGCGGCCCGGCCATGGCCACGGGGTCGACCTTCCAGTTCTACGTGCCGATCACCAACCCCCACGCGGCCGCCTTCGCGGCCCGGAACGGGATCGCCGGCGCCCAGGGCTTCACGCCGGTGACCTGGCGCCTGCTGGCCCACGGCGGGAACCCGGTGCTCGGGGAGGGCGAAGGCTTCGGCGTGCCCGACAAGATCGACAACCAGGTGTGGCGCATCTCGGCCGGTCTGAACGGCGAGCTCGGCGACTGGGCTGGGTTCGCCAAGGGGATCGGCTACGATTTCGCCGTCACCTACAACCAGTCCACCGCCTTCTTCACCCATCCCGACACCCTGGGCTTCCGGGTGCAGGAGGCGCTGAACGGATTCGGCGGGCCCAACTGCCGGGCGGTCGACCTCGATCCGGCGCGTTTCGGCACCCAGAACCCGGCGGCCGCCGGCCAGAACGGCTGCATGTGGTGGAACCCGTTCTCCACCGGCTTCGCCGAGCAGCCGATCCGCGGGCTGGCCAACCCGAACCACGTGGCGGGTACGGAGAATTCGCCCGAGCTCGTCCGCTGGATGTTCGATCCGCGCGCACAGGAAACGGTGAACCAGAGCATCACCGCCGACCTGGTGTTCGACGGGCGGGCGGGCATCCGCCTGCCCGGCGGGGAGATCGGCTGGGCGGTCGGCGCGCAACTTCGCGCCTTCGAGAGCCGCGAGCGCGTGCCGAGCCCGTTCTTCAACGGCTCCACCCCTTGCGAATGGCCGGCCGGCACGACGAGCGCCAACGGTCCGGGCTCGCCCAACCTGGGCGCCAACCCGCTGCCCACGACCGACCCCAACTTCCGCGGCTGCACGCCGGACAATCCCGGGCCCTACGTGCTTTTCGCGCCGAACCCGCCGGACTATGCCGACCGCCAGCAGCACTCGTTCTTCGCCGAGCTCGAGTTGCCGCTGCTGGACAACGTGAACCTTCAGGCCGCTGTGCGGCGCGAGGAGTTCTCCGGCGGCCTTGGCGCCACCGTCTACAAGGTCGCGGGCAAGTGGGAGGTCTGGGGACCGCTGTCGGTCCGCGGCTCCTACGGCACCAACTACCAGACGCCGCCGCTGGGCGTCATTCCGGGGCAGGTCACCTTCGCCGCGCGGAACTACACCATCGCCGGCAGCAACTGGCTGGCCGCCCAGTTCATCACCGACGAGAGCCTGAAGCCGGAGACGGCGAAGGCCTGGAACGTCGGCGCGATCTGGCAGAGCCGGGGCATCGCCGACGACCATCGCTTCCGGCTGATCGTCGACTACTTCGACATCGAGACCAAGGACCAGATCGGGCAGATCGCCGACCCGAACCAGATCGCCAACCTGGTGTTCAATGGCCCCGGCGGAACGGTCACAACCTGCGACCCGAACGTCCAGCCGCTCCTGCGACGGGTCACGTTCAACGGGACCTGCACCGTGGGCATGAGCGCGGTGGGCGCCTTCTCGTCCATCTCCACCCGCTACGGCAATGGCCCGGGGCAGAGCACCAACGGCTTCGACGTGCAGGCCGACTACGACATGACCCTCGGGCCCGGTGACCTGCGGCTCAGCCTTACGGCCACCCGCGTCACCGAGCTGAAGACTGGGCCGACGGAACTCGACGGGGTGGTGGTCTCCACCGGCGACAACCGGCTCGGCACGCTGAACTTCGCCACCTTCGCCCAGGCCGCGCCGAAGCTTCGCGCGAACCTGGCGGCCAACTATGCGCTCGACCGGCAGAACTTCCGCCTTGGCCTGAACTATGTCTCGGCGGTGCGGGACGAGCGGGCCGGGGTCCAGTACGGGGAGGAGGGCGAGGAGTGGGTGACCGTCGACTTCACCTATCGCCTCGAGCTGAACGACGACCTCGCCTTCACGGCCACCGTGGCCAACATCCTCGATCGCGACCCGCCGCCGGCGCAGGAGGAGTTCGGCTACGACCCGTGGACCGGCAACCCGATCGGCCGAACGATCGAAGTCGGTGTCCGCAAGACCTTCTAGAGCTCCCCTCGACTCCGCAGGCGGCTTCGGCCGCCTGCTTCCTTTTCTGCCGGCCAGTAGGGAAGCGTCAGTAGCAATCGTAGCCGTTGTCGGCCCAGTCCTGGACGACCGTGGCCTTGCCGTCGCGGACCATGCACCGCGCGGTGAAGCGCATCGGGCCGCATTTGGAACTGTCCATGCGGACGAGTTCGTCGATGCTGACCAGATAGCCGCCGTCACGAGGCTCGGCCTCGGAGTCGCCGATGTGCACGCCCGGGCCGGATCCCGCGGCCTCGCGGCAGAGCGAGATCGCCGCGTCGCTGGGGCTGGCGGCGGCCTCCGGCGTCTCGCCTGGCGTCGCGCGGCCCTCCAGCCGGTCCGCCACCGAGTTCAGGGCGACAAAGGTGAAGAAGCCCACGAACGCCAGGATCCGCCATCCGCCGCCGCGATACAGCGCCCCGATCGAGGCGAAGGTGATCAGGGCCGCCAGCACCCGGAGCAGGAAACCGGCGAAGATCACGACCAGGGCGGCGGACGCGGCGATCGCGAGGCCGACGCCCACAATCATGGGCCAGGACAGGGTCGCCCCCTCGTCGGCCGGGGCGCGGGGCGGGCGTCCCTCCGCCGGCGGGGCCGCAAGGACCTGCGCCGCCCGTTCCGACCCCAGCACGCGGGACAGGTCGCGCATGAGCAGTGGCGTCAGTCCTGCGCCGGTGAGCAGGTCGATCATCTCGGCGCCGCCGTAGACGGTCTGCAGCTTGTGCCGGAGGTACCGGTCGGAGAGGTCGGGGACGGCGGGGCTCTCACCGCCCTGCCGGTCGGCCCATCGTTCGAACGGGCCCCGGCCGTCGTCCGCCAGCAGTTTCAGGAGGTCCCGGAGTTTGCCCTTGAGCCCGATGTCTGCAACGGCCGCGGCGCTAGCCACCGTCATCCTCCGACGCCGCCTCGCTCGCCCCCACGGAGGCCGCGTTCGACTGGGTCGACTTGTGCCCCTCGAAATAGGGCACGAAGCTGCCGAGCACGGCGAGCACCATCACGACGCTCAGGATTTCCTTCCAGTAGCTCGCGATCCAGAAGAACAGGCCGATCCGGCCGGCATCTCGACTGTTCGCCCCCGCCATTCGCGCGCCCAGGTAGGCGCCGATGAACCTGTAGTGCCGATCGGACATGCCACGCTCCCCATTCCGGGTAACCGCGCGGGACTTACGGCGCCGTTAAGCTACCTGGCGGAAGCGCTCTCTCGACGGAGTAAAATCGCGAGAAGGGCGGTGGCCGCGGGGGAGGCGCAGGGCCGTGGGCCGCGATCGGCCCTTGGCCGCACGCGCTGGCTGAGCCAACCTGCGGTGGCAGACTGTCTTGCGCACGGGGGGACGCGTGGCCGGGGCTGAGCCTTATGATGTGATCGTCGTCGGCTCCGGGGCCGGGGGCGGGATGAGCGCCTACCACCTGACGCGCTCTGGCCTGAAGGTGCTGATGCTGGAGGCGGGCCGCGACTACGACCCCGTCGCCGAGACGCCCATGTACAACACCAACGCAGAGGCGCCCCTGCGCGGCTCGGCGACCCCGGACAAGCCCTTCGGCTTCTACGACGCCACCGTCGACGGCGGGTGGGAGGTGCCGAACGAGCCCTACACGGTGGCGGAAGGCTCGGAGCCGTTCATCTGGTGGCGGCCGCGGATGCTCGGCGGGCGCACCAACCACTGGGGCCGTATCTCGCTGCGCTTTGGTCCGCTCGACTTCAAGCCGAAGAGCCGGGACGGGCTGGGTCACGACTGGCCGATCACCTACGACGACCTCGCCCCCTGGTACGACCGCACGGAGAAGCTGATCGGCGTCACCGGCGCCGCGCCGCCCCGCGGCCTGACCAACACGCCGGACTCCCCGCCGGGCTGCCTGATGGAGAGCCCGCCGCCACGGGCCTTCGAACTGTTCTACGCCCGCGGGTTCGAGGCCATGGGCATTCCCGTCGTGCCGATGCATGGGGCGGTGGTGACCCAGCCCATGGAGGGCCGCAACACCTGCGTCTTCGCCACCCCATGCGGCCGCGGCTGCGCGATTGGGGCGAACTTCCAGTCGACCACGGTGCTGATCCCGCCAGCCCTGGCGACCGGAAACCTGACCGTGCGCACCAACGCCCTGGTCTACCAGGTGGACCTCGACGCCGCCGGCAAGGCGAAGGGGGTCACCTTCGTGGACCGCCGAACCGGAGAGCACCATTCGGCGACGGCGCGCGCGGTTGTGCTGGCCGCCGGCTCGGGCGAGACCGCCCGCATCCTCCTGAACTCCAAGAGCCCACGGTTCCCCGACGGCCTCTGCAACACTCACGGCATGGTCGGCCGCTACCTGATGGACAGCGTGGGCGTGAACGTCACCGGTCGGTTCCCGGCCTTGGAAGGCCTGCCGCCCACCAACGACGACGGCATGAGCGTGTCGCACACCTACGTGCCCTGGTGGGGATACGACCGGCACCAGGAGCTGGGCTTCCCGCGGGGCTATCACATCGAAATCGGCGGCGGCCGGCAGATGCCGTCGATGAGCGTGGCGCGCCTGCTGGACGAGGACGAGCCCGCTGTGGGCGACGAGCTGCGGGCCCGGCTGCGCCAGCGCTACGGCAGCGTGATCAGCTTCAACGGCCGCGGCGAGATGATCCCCAACGACGACTGCTACTGCGAGCTCGATCCCGTCACCAAGGACAAGTGGGGCATTCCGGTGCTGCGGTTCCACTGGAAGTGGGGCGAGGCCGAGACGCGGCAGGCGGCCCACATGGTCACCACCTTCCTGGAGGTCATCGACCGGCTGGGCGGTGTCCCTCTGGGCCAGGTGGAGCGCGACGGCCGCAAAGCGATCTCCAAGGGGGGCGAGATGATCCACGAGGTCGGCACCGTCCGCATGGGCGCGTCCGAAGGCGACTCAGTGGTGAACCAGTACGGCCAGGCCTGGGCGGTCCCCAACCTGTTCGTCACCGACGGCGCGGTGCTGGTCTCGAGCCCTGACAAGAACCCGACGCTGTCGATCCTGGCGCTCGCCTGGCGATCGAGCGACCACCTCGCCCAACTGGCCAAGCGGGGCGAGCTGTGAGCGACGGCGCCCCCAAGCCCTACCAACGCAAGGTCGACCGCCGCACCGCCCTGATCTGGGTGGGCGCGGTGGGCGCCGCGACCGCCGTCGGCGCCGGCGTCGTCGTCTATCGAGAGGCGGTGCAGGGGCCGGAGGTCCAGCCGGCCGGCTACGGCACGGACCCGAAGCTGAATCCGCCGGTGAAGCCGCCCTGGCCGCGGCTGCTCACCGACGACGAACTGCAGGCGGCCGCCGTGCTGGCGGACTTCATCCTGCCGGCGTCCGGGGCCGCCGCGGCCGCGAGCGCACTGGGGATCCCCGACTTCATCGACGAGTGGGTGAGCGCGCCCTATCCCGACCAGGTCGACGACCGCCTCCTCATCCGCGGCGGGCTGAAGGCTCTGGCGCCGCAGGTGCTGCGCGGCGACCGCGCCCGGCGCACCGCGGCCCTGGCGGCGCTGCCGCGGGCGAGCGACGCGGATACCCAGGCGTTCTTCCGCCGGTTCCGGGCGCTCACCGTGGGCGCCTACTACACGACCGAGGCCGGGTTCCGGGACATCGGCTACATCGGCAATGAGGCGCGCGCCACGGACCCGGGGCCGTCGGCCGAGGTGAAGGCGATGGTGGAACAGCGCCTGATGGCGCTGGGACTGTGAGGGGAGAGGCGATGAAGACGGCGATGGCGGCCCTTGCGCTGGCGGCGGCCCTGTTTGGACAAGCGGCCTCGGCCGCCGAGAACACCCTCACCGCCGCGGAGAGGGCGGCGGGCTGGAAGCTCCTGTTCGACGGCCGGTCCACGGAAGGCTGGCGCGGATTCAAGACGATCGCGCCCGACGACGGCTGGACCGTGAAGGACGGTCTGCTCGGGCCTGACCCGAAGCGGTCGCAGGACATCATGACCAAGGAGCAGTTCGGAGATTTCGAGCTCGTCTTCGACTGGAAGCTCGGGCCCAAGGGCAACTCCGGCGTGATGTTCCACGTCACCCAGGCCGGCGAGCAGACCTATCAGAGCGGGCCGGAGTACCAGGTGGTGGACAACGCCCGGGGCGAGCCCATCGTGGAGCAGGCGGGCGCGCTCTACGGTCTCTACGCCCCCAGCACGGACGCGACCCGACCGGTGGGCGAGTTCAACCACAGCCGGCTGGTGATCCGCGGCGGCAAGGGCGAGCACTGGCTAAACGGGGTGAAGGTGGTCGAGTACGACCTGAACTCCGCCGAGTTCAAGGCCAAGGTGGCGGCGACCAAGTTCCGAGCCTGGCCGCAGTTCGCCGCCTCGCCCACGGGTCATATCGCCCTGCAGAACCACGGCGATCCCGTGTTCTACCGCAACATCAAGATCCGGCCGCTGAAGTAGCGCCAGCCGGCGCGGCGGTGCTCGCGCGGACCACCAGCTTGTGGGCGAGGGTGACGTGCCGCACCGTATCGACGCGGTCGGCGAGCACGTCGAGCAACAGCCGGACCACCTCGTGGCCGATCGCCGCCTTCGGCTGGCTGACGGTGGTCAGCGGTGGGTCGAGGTGGCGGGCGTAACGGATGTCGTCGAATCCCACGAGCGAGACGTCGGCGGGGCAGGCGAGGCCGCGCCGGCGCAGCGCCTCCAGCGCGCCCATGGCCATCTCGTCACTGAAGCAGAAGATCGCCGTGGGCCGCGGCTCGGCGTCGAGGAGCGCCAGGGTCTGCTCGAGCCCTGACTCTATCGAGAAGTCGCCCTGAACGACATTCAGCCCCCACGCGCTCCGGCGTGCGGCGGCGGCCTGCACACCGCTCAGGCGGTCGCGGCTCAAGGGGCTCGCGAGAGGGCCGGTGATCACGCCCACGCGCCGGTGGCCCAGCGCGTAGAGGTGCTCCATGGCCTCTGTCGCCGCGCGGGCGTTGTCGATGTGGGCGCTGGGCACGCCCAGTTCCGGGCTGAATTCGCAGCCGTTCACGATGGGCGCCTTCGCGCCCTGCGCCGCCACGAGCTCAGCCAGGGCGGGGGGGAGCCTGTGACCCAGGAAGATAAGGCCGTCGGCTTCCCGCCGCCGCAGCAGCAGGGCGTACTGGTCCTCGCGCTCCTCCTCGTGGCGGGTGTCGCCGAGCAGGACCGCATAGCCGGCGGCGGTGGCGGCTTCTTCGACCCCGCGGATCACCTGCGAGAAGAACGGGTTCGAGATGTCCGGAACGGTCACCAGGATCTTGCCGGTCTTCAGCGTCCGCAGGCTCTTGGCCGCCACGTTGGGCGCGTAGCCGAGGGCGTCCACCGAGGCCAGCACGCGGGCGCGGGTCGGCTCCGCGACCCGCTCCGGCGCGCTGAGCACCCGCGAGACGGTGGCGGTTGAAACCCCCGCGTGGCGGGCGACATCCTGGATCGTGGCCACCGCTTGCACCCGTAGGCTGAACGTGTAATCGATTACATCGCGCGAGCGGAGCCGTCAAAGAGCCCTGCCGCGGGGGAGGCGAGACATGGGCGCCAAGGCGCGGCTTTTCCTCATGATGGTGCTCCAGCTCGCAGTCTGGGGCGCCTGGGCGCCGAAGCTCTTTCCGTACATGGGCATGCTCGGCTTCGCGCCTTGGCAGCAGTCGCTGGTCGGCAGCTCGTGGGGCGTCGCCGCCCTGCTCGGGATCTTCTTCTCCAACCAGTTCGCCGACCGGAACTTCGCCGCCGAGCGGTTCCTCGCCGCGAGCCACCTGCTGGGCGGTCTGGCCCTGTTGTTCACCGCCTTCCAGACCACCTTCTGGCCATTCTTTGCGGGTTACCTCGTCTACAGCCTGCTCTACGTGCCGACGCTGTCGGTCTCCAACTCCATCGCCTTCGCCAACCTCAGCGATCCCGCCAAGGACTTCGGCGCCGTCCGCATGGGCGGCACCGTCGGCTGGATGCTGGTGAGCTGGCCGTTCGTCTTCCTGCTGGGCGCGAAGGCCGGGCCGGAGCAGGTGCGCTCGATCTTCGTCGTGGCCGCGGTCGTGTCGTTCGCGCTGGCCGCCTACAGCCTGACCCTGCCGCACACCCCGCCCAAGCGTGGCGGGGAGGCGGCCGACCCGCTCGCCTGGCGCGAGGCGTTCAAGCTGCTGGCCGTGCCGTTCGTCGGCGTGCTGTTCGTCGTCACCTTCATCGATAGCGTGATCCACAACGGCTACTTCGTCATGGCCGACGCCTTCCTGACCCAGCGGGTGGGGATCGCGGGCAACCTGTCCATGGTGGTGCTGAGCCTCGGCCAGCTCGCCGAGATCGTCACCATGTTCGTGCTGGGCGGGGTGCTGATCCGGCTCGGCTGGAAGGCCACCATGGTCATCGGGGTGCTCGGCCACGCCGCGCGCTTCCTGGTGTTCGCCTTCCTGCCCGACAGCATCCCGGCCATCGTCGCGGTGCAGCTCCTGCACGGGGTGGCCTACGCCTTCTTCTTCGCCACCGTGTACATCTTCGTGGACGCCGCCTTTCCGAAGGACGTCCGCTCGAGCGCCCAGGGGCTGTTCAACCTGCTGATCCTCGGCGTCGGCAACGTGGGGGCGAGCTTCCTCTTCCCGCACCTCATGGGTCGGCTCACCCAGCCGGCGCCCGGCGGCGGGACCGCCGTCGACTACCAGGCGCTGTTCCTGGTCCCCACCGGCATGGCCGTCGTCGCCGTGGTGCTGCTCGCGCTGTTCTTCCGGCCGCCCGAGAAGGGGCCGGCCGGCCCGGTCACCGCATGACCTGCCTCATCGACCTTCAGGGAGACGCCCGATGCGACCGATTCCCGACCTCAGCCGGCGGAGCTTCCTGGCGGCCGGCGCCGCGGGCCTCGGCCTGAGCGTGGCGGGGGAGGCGGCGGCCGCGCCGTTCTTCGCCCGCACCGGACTGCCGATCGGCATCCAGCTCTACACCTTCGGCCCCGAAGGCATGAAGGACCTCGACACCACCCTCGCGGCGGTCCGCCGGATGGGCTACCGGGCCGTGGAAATCCCGGGCTTCATGGGGCGCTCGGCCGCCGAGCTGAAGGCGTCCCTGGACCGCGCCGGGCTCGCTTGCCCGAGCGCCCACGTGCAGGGCCGCGGCGGGTTCGACGGCGACCTCGCGAAGCTTTCCGACGACCTCTCCCTGCTCGGCGTGAAGCACGCGGTGATGCCCAGCCCCTATGTGCCCGACCAGGTGCTTGCGGCGATGCAGGGCGTGCCCGGCGCCGAGCTCTACCGGCGCACCAACGCCGCGCTCACGGCCGACGACTGGAAGATGAACGCCGAGTTCCTGAACACGAAGGGCGCGGCGCTGAAGAAGGCCGGGATCTCCGTCGGTTATCACAACCACAACTTCGAGTTCGCCCCGAAGAGCGGCAGCACGGGCCTCGACATCCTGTTGGCCGAGACCGACCCGGCGCTGGTCACCTTCCAGGCCGACGTGGGCTGGATGGCCGCGGCCGGGGTCGATCCCGCGGCCTATCTCCAGGCGCACAAGGGGCGCTTCACGCTCATGCACGTGAAGGACGTGAAGGCCTCGACGCAGCCGAACTTCGAGCTCCGCATGGACCCCACCGAGGTGGGCTCCGGCCGCCTCGACTGGAAGCGCCTGCTGCCGGCCGCCCACGCCGCCGGCGTGCGCGGCTTCTACGTCGAGCAGGAGCCGCCGTTCGAACGGCCGCGGGTCGAAGCCGCGAAGATCTCCCACGACTACCTAGCGGGCCTGCAGGCATGAGGCCCGTCCGGCTCGCCATGGTCGGCGGTGGTCCCGGCGCCTTCATCGGCCCGGTGCACCGCATGGCCGCCGAGCTGGACGGACGGATGCGCCTGGTGGCGGGCGCCTTCAGCCGGGACCCAGCCCGAAGCGCCGCGGCCGCCGAGGCCTGGGGCGTCCGCGGCTACGCCGACTGGTCAGAGATGATCGCCGCCGAAGCGGCCCGCGAGGACGGAGCTCAGGTCGTGGCGGTGGTGACGCCGAACCACTTGCACCTGGCGGTCTCCCGCGCCGCGCTGCAGGCGGGGCTGCACGTGATGAGCGACAAGCCCGCCACCCGCGACCTCGCCGAGGCGCGGGCGCTGGCGCAGACCGTCGCGGCCAGCGGCCGGCTGTATGGGCTGACCTACACCTACACGGGATATCCCATGATCCGAGAAGCCCGGGAGATCGTCCGGCGCGGCGACCTCGGCGCGGTGCGCAAGATCGTCGTGGAATACCCGCAGGGCTGGCTTTCGCGCCCTATCGAGCGGGAGGGCGCCAAGCAGGCGGAATGGCGCGTGGACCCGGCCCTGGCCGGCGCCGGCTGCATAGGCGACATCGGCGTGCACGCCTTTAACCTGGCGGAGTTCGTGGGCGGGCTGCGCGTCGAGCGGCTCTGCGCCGACGTCTCGACGCTCGTGCCCGGGCGACAGCTCGACGACGACTGCAACGTGCTCCTGCGGTTCGAAGGCGGGGCGAGGGGCGTGCTGATCGCCTCCCAGATCTCGGCGGGCGCGCGGAACGGTCTGAAGCTGCAGGTCTACGGCGAGAAGGGCGGGCTGACGTGGTCGCACGAGCGGCCGGCCGAGCTGACGATCGACTGGCTGGACGGGCCCAGCCACACCCTCCACGCCGGCGGCGGCTACCTGTCGGCGCCGGCCCAGGCCGCCTCGCGCATCCCGACTGGCCACCCGGAAGGCTTCATCGAGGCCTTCGCCAACCTCTACCGCGACTTCGCCGCCGCCGTCGCCGAGCGGCGGACCGACGCCGGCCTCGTGCCGCACATCGCGGAAGGCGTGCGGAGCATGGCCTTCGTGGAAACGGCGGTCGCCGCCAGCCGGGATGGGATCGGGTGGGTCACGCTCGACGGGAGCATCGCATGAAGACGCTGAAGGGACCGGGCATCTTCCTCGCCCAGTTCGTGGGGCCGGAACCGCCGTTCGACCGGCTCGAGACCCTCGCCGACTGGGCCGCGGGTTTGGGCTACGTGGGCCTGCAGCTACCCACCGGCGTGGGGGGTCTGTTCGACGTGGCGCAAGGGGCCGAGAGCCAGGCCTACTGCGACGACGTCAAGGGCATGCTGGCCGACAAGGGCCTGGCCATCACGGAGCTTTCCACCCACCTGCAGGGCCAACTGGTCGCCGTCCACCCGGCCTACGACGAACTGTTCGACGGCTTCGCCCCGCCGGAGGTGCGCGGCAGGCCGCAGGCCCGTCAGGCCTGGGCGGTCGGGCAGGTGAAGGCCGCCGCCCGCGCCAGTCAGCGCCTGGGCCTCACTGCCCACGCGACCTTCTCGGGCGCGCTCGCCTGGCCCTATCTCTATCCATGGCCGCAGCGGCCGGCCGGCCTTGTCGAGGAGGCGTTCGCCGAGCTCGGTCGGCGATGGAAGCCGATCCTCGACGTGTTCGACGACTGCGGCGTCGACGCCTGCTACGAGATCCATCCCGGCGAGGACCTGCACGACGGCGCGACCTACGAGCGCTTCCTGGACGAGGTGCAGGGCCACCCCCGGGCCTGCCTGCTCTTCGACCCCAGCCACTTCGTGCTGCAGCAGCTCGACTACCTCGACTACATCGACCGCTACCACGAGCGGATCCGCGCCTTCCACGTGAAGGACGCCGAGTTCCGCCCCACCGGCCGCGCCGGCGCCTACGGCGGCTACCTCGGCTGGACGGAGCGGCCCGGCCGTTTCCGGTCGCTCGGCGACGGCCAGGTCGATTTCGGCGCGGTCTTCTCCAAGCTCGCCCAATACGGCTACCCAGGGTGGGCCGTGCTGGAGTGGGAGTGCGCGCTGAAGCATCCCGAGGACGGGGCGCGCGAAGGCGCCCCCTTCATCCGCGACCACATCATCCGCGTCACGGAGCGGGCCTTCGACGACTTCGCCGGCGCCGGGACCGACGCCGCCGCCAACCGCCGGCTGCTCGGCCTGCAGGACAACTGAGATGGCGAACCTCAACACCCGCGCGCGTCAGGAGCGGACCTACGACGCCATCGTGGTCGGCAGCGGCATCACAGGCGGCTGGGCCGCCAAGGAGCTGACCGAGCGCGGCCTGAAGACCCTGGTGCTCGAACGCGGCGGGCCCGTACGGCACATCCTCGACTACCCCACCGCCACGACCGACCCCTGGCAGGTGCGCTATCCGCGCGGGCGCCTGCCGGCAGAAGAACTGAAGGCCCGCTACCCCGTCCAGCAGCGCACCGGCTACACCCTGACGGAGTACACCCGCCACTTCTTCGTCCGCGACGACGAACACCCGTACGCGGAGACGAACCGGTTCGACTGGATCCGCGGCCATCACGTGGGCGGCCGCTCGCTCACGTGGGGCCGGCAGAGCTACCGCTGGTCCGACCTCGACTTCACCGCGAACGCCCGCGACGGCGTGGGGGTCGACTGGCCGATTCGCTACGCGGACCTGGCGCCCTGGTACGACCACGTGGAGCGGTTCATCGGCGTGTCCGGCCAGGCGGAGGGCCTGCCGCAACTGCCGGACGGCGTCTTCCAGCCGCCCATGGAGATGAACTGCGTCGAGAAGGCCTTCAAGCAGAGGTCCGAGGCGCGGTTCCCCGACAGGCGGATCACCATCGGCCGCGCCGCACACCTCACGTCGCCCACGGAGGAGCAGATCGCGCTCGGCCGCGGCAAATGCGAGTACCGCAACCTGTGCATCCGCGGCTGCCCGTTCGGCGCCTATTTCAGCTCCAACTCCGCCACCCTGGTGGCCGCGGAGCGCACCGGCAACCTGCAGCTCCGGCCGAACTCCGTCGTCACGACCCTGATCTACGACAACCGCCGCAAACGGGCCTCGGGCGTCAGGATCCTCGACGCCGAGACGGGACAGGAGGAGGAGTTCTACGCCGGCGTCATCTTCCTCTGCGCCTCGGCGGTGGCGAGCGCGTGGATCCTGCTCAACTCCACCAGCAGACGGTTCCCCAATGGCTTCGGCAATGGCTCGGACCAGGTCGGCCGCAACCTCATGGACCACCACCTGGGCGTCGGCGCGAGCGCCGAGGCCGAGGGGTTCGACGACATGTACTACTCGGGGCGTCGGCCGAACGGGCTCTACGTCCCCCGCTTCCGGAACCTGGACGACCCCGCGACACGACGGGCGGACTATCTCCGCGGCTTCGGGTACCAGGGCGGCGCTGGGCGTCCGACCTGGGATCGGCCGCTCGGCGGCTTCGGGGCGGCCCGCAAGCAGGCGCTCACCCAGCCCGGGCCTTGGATGATCCGGTTGGGCGGATTCGGCGAGATCCTGCCCTACGCCGACAACCGCATGACCCTGAACGCGGCGGTCAAGGACAAGCACGGCCTGCCGACGATCACCTTCGACGCTACCATCCGCGACAACGAGCGCGCCATGCGCAAGGACATGGCGTCGGCCGCGGCGGAGATGCTGGACGGCGCCGGCTTCCGGAACGTCCGCCCCTACGAAGGGGACTACGCGCTCGGCCTCGGCATCCACGAGATGGGCGCGGCGCGGATGGGCCGCGATCCGAAGACCTCGGTGCTCAACGCCAACAACCAGATGCACGAGTGCCGAAACGTCTTCGTCACCGACGGCGCGGCGATGACCTCGTCGGCCTGCGTGAACCCGTCCCTGACCTACATGGCGCTGACCGCGCGGGCGGCGGCCTTCGCGGCCGAGGCCGGCCGGAAGGGAGACCTCTGATGACGGCGATGCTCAACCGGCGCGAAGCCTTCGTGGGCGCGCTGGCCGGGCTGTGGACGATCCCGGCGCTGGCCCGCGCGCAGGGCGGCCTGGCGGTCCTCACCTGGCGGCCCCAGGCGCTCACAGTCGAGGAGGCGCAGACCCTGATGGCCGCCTGCGAGCGGATCGTGCCGGCGACGGACACACCCGGCGCCATAGCGGTGGGCGTGCCGCAGTTCGTCGACCGGGCGGTCGCCGAGTGGTGCGAGGCCGACGAGGCCCAGCGGCTGCGGTCCGGGCTCGTCGGGCTCGACGTCCAGGCGCGGGCGCGGTTCGGCGCGGCATTTGCCGCGCTGCCCGCCGAGCGTCAGGACGAGCTGCTGCGGGCCGCCGAGGCCGAGGCGGACGTGTTCGCCACCCAACAGCCGCCGCAGCCGCACTATTTCCTAGCCCTGCGGGAGCTGACCACCGTCGCCTACTTCAGCTCGCAGCCCGGGGCGACGCAGGCGCTCCGCTACGATCCCGTTCCGGGCGAATACCGCGGCTGCGTGCCGCTGAAGGAGATCGGACGGACATGGGCCACCTGAAGCACGCCCTTTCGCTGGCCGTAGGCCTCGCGGCGCTCGCCGTTCCGGCCGCCGCGGGCGAGGTCTGGAAGCCGATCTTCAACGGCCGGGACCTGACCGGCTGGACGCCGAAGATCACTCACCGGCCACTCGGGGAGAACTGGCGCAACACCTTCCGCGCCGAGGATGGCGTGCTGCGGGTCGTCTACGACCAGTACGACACCTTCAAGGACGAGTTCGCCATCCTGATCTACCGCCAGCCGCTCGCGAACTACCGGCTGCGGCTGGAGTACCGGATGATGGGCCCCGGCATGCCCGGCGCGCCGGTCTGGGCGGTGCGCAACAGCGGCGTGATGCTGCACGGCCAGGCTCCGGAGACCATCGCGCTGCATCAGCGCTTCCCGGTGGCGGTGGAGGCGCAGTTCCTCGCCGGCGCGCCGGGCGAGAACCGGCCCACCGGCAATGTCTGCACGCCCGGCGTCACGGTGTCGATCGGCGGCACGCCGATGGCCGAGCACTGCCGCAATTCGAGCTCCAGGACCTTCCCGGAAGGGGAGTGGGTGCGGTTCGAGGCCGAAGTGCGCGGCAGCCGCGTGATGCGCCACTGGGTCAACGGCGAACTGGTCATGGAGTACGCCGACATCCGGCTCGCGCCCGCCGAATTCCCCGAGTTCGCCGCCGATCCCGCCGCTGTTGGCGGCCAGGCCGGCGCGCCGGTGGAGAGCGGCTACATCTCCCTCCAGGGCGAGGGCCATCCGGTGGAGTTCCGTCGCGTGGAGGTGCTCGAGCTCCGGTAAGCCCCGGCCTCCGGGGCGGCCTCACGGCGCGGATCGGGCAGGAACGCCGCGGCCAACGGTTGAAGCTCGGGGCCCTGCCGGAGCGACACCCGGGGAGCGATGAGGTCCCGCGCACCCAGCCCCAGGGGGCGCCGGGGGACGAGAGCTTGGGGCAGGGAGCTGAGCGATGCCTGAGGAGAGCTTCGACCCAGGAGCGGACGACAGGCCGCCCGATTACGACACGCTCCTCCAGGGCAACCTCGCACGCGTGTTCAACGAGCGGTCCGCCGAGGCGCGGGCGGCAGCGCTTGCGGAGCTCTGGGCCGAGGACGGCGAGCTCGTCGAGCCGGATCGGGTGGTCCTAGGCTACGCGGCGATCAGCGAGGCTGTGGCGGCCCTCCATTCCATGCTGCCGCCAGGCGCCGCCTTCGTGCCGACGGGGCCCGTCGCGGGCCATCACGGTGTCGGCCGGTTGAACTGGCGGGCAGTGGGGCCGGACGGAGGGGTGCTCACAACCGGGACGGACGTCGCGATCGTCCGCGGTGGCCGCATCGGCAAGCTCTTCGTGCTGCTCGACGGGTAAGGCCCCTCACGCTCGCGCCGGCGCCTCTGGGCTGGCTGACCCTGTTCATCGTCCTGATGTTCGTCGCGAGCTTCGTCGTGTTGGGCCGGCGCAGGCTGCTCACGCTCTGAACGGCGGGCGCGAGGCGCAGCGCCTCACATGATCGCCCTGCGGGGGGCGACCCGACGGCGAGGCACGCACCAAGCGCCAGTGTGGATGTGAGCGGGTGGGACCGGAAGGAATGGTGGATGCGACAGGGATTGAACCTGTGACCCCCTCGGTGTGAACGAGGTGCTCTCCCGCTGAGCTACGCATCCGCCTCAAGAGCGCGGCGCCGAAGCGGCGCGCCGGGAAGGAGCGGGCGTATAGCCTGAGGCCTCACGCGCCGCAAGGGCCGAGAAGCAGCAAACAGGCATCCGGCAGTTCGTCGAAGTGGTCGATGAGGACATCGGGCGAGAGCTCGGCCGCCGGCGTCTCGGTGTAGCCGAAGGAGACCAGAATCAGGCCGGCGCCCGCAGCGCGCGCCGCGCCGGCGTCGGTGGCGGCGTCGCCCACCAGGATCGCGCGGCCGATCTCGCCGCCGACGGCTTCGACCGCGGTGGTCAGGTGGCGCGGGTCGGGCTTGGCGGCTGGGGCCGCGTCGGCGCCGACCACCGCCTCGAAGTGCCGCGAAAGGTCGAGCGCTTCCAGCAGCGACTGGGAGAGGCCCGTCAGCTTGTTCGTGCAGACCGCCAGTCGCGCGCCCTCGGCCTTCAGACGCTCGAGCGCGGCGACCAGGCCGGGGTAGGGGCGGCTCTCGTCGGCGATGTGCGCATGGTAGCGGTCGATGAAGCGGTCGAAGAGCTCGGGCACCCGCTCGGGCGGGAGCGGCGCGTCAGCGGCGGCGAAACCCCGCTGGATCAGCCACCGCGCCCCCTTGCCGATGAACGGGCGGGCCTCGTCCAGCGGCAGCGGCGCCAGCCCTTCCTCCGCCAGCAGCCAGTTCAGCGTACCGACCAGGTCCGGGGCGGTGTCCACCAGGGTGCCGTCGAGGTCGAAGGCGATCACGGCGCCGGCGAGCGGGGAACGATCGGGCGTGTTCAAGCTTGGTCACTCTGCGGCGGGGCTCGCGGACGCATAGCCGCTTCTCGCGCCCGGCCACAAGGCTTGCTAAGGCTCGCCGCAGAAGTCCTTGAGTCAGCGCCCGGAGACGCCCCTGATGACCGCCCGCGCCGCCGTGATCCTGGCCGCCGGCCAGGGCACGCGCATGAAGTCGCCCATCCCCAAGGTGCTGCACAAGGTGGGCGGGCGGAGCCACCTCGACCGCATGATCGACACCGTCGAGGCGGCCGGATGCGAGCGGGTGGTGGTCGTCGTCGGCAACCACAGTCCGGCGGTGCGCGCCCTGGTGGAGAAGCGCCTGGGGCCGGCGGCCGTGGCCGTGCAGGACCAGCCGCTCGGCACCGCGCACGCAGTGCTGGCTGCGCGCGAGGCCCTGGCCGACTTCGATGGCGACGTGCTCATCACCTACGCAGACGCTCCGCTGCTCACCGCCGGCGACCTGGAGCCGCTGTTCGAGATGCGCGCCCAGGGGGTCGACCTCGCCATGCTCACCTTCGAGCCGGCCGATCCCTTGCTCTACGGCCGGGTCATCAAGGGCGCTGACGGCCACGTGATCCGCATCGTCGAGGCCCGTGACGCCACGCCCGAGGAGAAGGCGGTGAGGTGCTGCAACGCCGGCATGATGTGCGCCGACCGCGGCCGGCTGTTCGGCTGGCTCTCCCGCGTCGGAAACGCCAACGCCAAGGGCGAGTACTACCTGACCGACATCGTGGGCATCGCGGTGGCCGAGGAGGCGCTGGTCCGCGGCCACTCCGCCCCGGAAGCCGCGGTGATGGGCTGCGACACGCCGGCCCAGCTCGCCCAGGCCGAGGCCATCTTCCAGCAGCGCCAGCGCCACCACTTTCTGGCCGAAGGGGTGACCATGCTTGCCCCGGACACCGTGCACTTCTCCTGGGACACCAGGGTCGCGCCGGGCGCGGTCATCGAACAGTTCGTGGTGTTCGGCACAGGCGTGACGGTGGAGGAGGGCGCCCAGATCCGCGCCTTCAGCCACCTTGAGGGCGCGGTGGTCCGCGCCGGCGCCCTCGTCGGCCCTTACGCCCGCCTGCGCCCGGGCGCCGACATCGGCCGCGACGCCCACATCGGCAATTTCGTCGAGGTGAAGAACGTCAAGGTGGGCGACGGCGCCAAGGCCAATCACCTGAGCTACCTTGGCGACGGCTCGGTCGGCGCGAAGGCGAACATCGGCGCCGGCACGATCTTCTGCAACTACGACGGCTTCTTCAAATACGAGACCCATGTGGGCGAGGGCGCCTTCATCGGCTCGAACACCGCGCTGGTGGCGCCCGTCAGCGTCGGCGCCGGCGGGATGACGGGCTCGGGCTCGGTGATCACCCAGGACGTGCCGGGCGACGCCCTGGCGCTGGAGCGCGGCGGCCAGACCAACCGGCCGGGCTGGGCGGCGGAGTTCCGCGCCCGCAAGGCGGCGGAGAAGGCGGCGAAGGCGAAGTGATGCGCGACGCGGACCAGCAGAAGAAGGCCGCCGGCGAGGCGGCCGCGAAGCTCGTCGAGAACGGCATGGTGGTGGGCCTGGGCACCGGCTCCACGGCCGCCTGGTTCGTCCGGGCCCTGGCCGAACGGCGGCTGGACGTGACCTGCGTGGCGACGTCCACGGCCACCGAACAGCTTGCGGGCGAGCTCGGCCTGAAGCTCGCTCAGCTTGGCGAGACCCGCGAGATCGACCTTACTGTGGACGGCGCCGACGAGATCGGCCCAGGGCTTTCGCTGATCAAGGGCGGCGGCGCGGCCCTGCTGCGCGAGAAGCTGGTGTGGGAGGCTTCGCGGCGCTGCGTCGTGATCGCCGACGCCGCGAAGGTCGTGCCGACGCTCGGCAGGTTCGCCCTGCCCATCGAGGTCGTCGCCTTCGGCCACAAGACCACGGCGGCTCGGATCTGCGACGTGCTCGCGGAATTCGAGATCGGCATGGCGCCGCGGCTGCGGGCAAAGGACGGCCAGCCCGTGAGAACCGACGGCGGCAACCTTATCTATGACGCAGCCTGCGGGCGGATCGAGGAGCCGGCTGCCCTGGCGGCCGCGCTGAAGAGCCTGACCGGGGTCGTGGACCACGGCCTCTTCCTCGACCTCGCAGAGCAGGCGTTGGTCGGCGGGCCGGACGGCGTGTCGACGCTCGAACCGTAAGAAGGAGCCGGCCTTGGCCAAGTACGACTACGACCTCTTCGTCATCGGCGCGGGCTCCGGTGGCGTGCGCGCCGCGCGCCTCGCGGCCCTGTCCGGCGCCAAGGTGGCGGTGGCCGAGGAGCACCGGGTCGGCGGCACCTGCGTGATCCGCGGCTGCGTGCCCAAGAAGTTCATGGTCTATGCATCCGAGTTCGCGCACCACTTCAAGACCGCCGAGGGCTACGGCTGGACGGTGGAGGGCGCGAGCTTCGACTGGAAGCGCTTCATCACCGAGAAGGACAAGGAGATCGCCCGGCTGTCGGGGATCTACGTCCGCAACCTGCAAAACGCCGGCGCCGAGCTGGTCCATAGCCGCGTCACTGTGGTCGACCCGCACACCGTCGAGAGCCCGGAGAAGGGCCGGGCCACCGCCGAGAGGATCCTGATCGCCACCGGGGGCCGCCCCTGGATGCCCAAGGAGGTGCCGGGCATCGAGCATGCGATCACGTCCAACGAGGCGTTCCACCTGCCGAAGCTGCCGAAGAGCATCGTCATCGCCGGCGGCGGCTACATCGCGGTCGAGTTCGCGGGCATCTTCAACGGCCTGGGTGTGGAGACCACCCTCGTGCACCGCGGCCCAAACCTGCTCCGCGGCTTCGACGACGACGTGCGCTCGCACATCGCCGACGAGATGGAGAAGCGCGGCATCAAGGTGATCCTCGGCTGTCAGCACAAGGCGATCGAGAAGCTCGGCGACGGCCGCTTCGTGAGCCGCTTCACCAACGGCCACCACTGCGAGAGCGAGGTGGTGATGTTCGCCGTCGGCCGTGAGCCCTACACCGAGGGACTCGGCCTGGAGAACGCCGGCGTCAAGCTGGCCGAGAACGGGGCCGTCATGGTCGACGCCTATTCGAAGACCAACGTCGACTCGATCTGGGCGGTGGGCGACGTCACCGACCGGATCAACCTGACCCCCGTGGCCATCCGCGAGGGCCATGCCTTCGCCGACACCGAGTTCTATGGCCGGCCCACCAGCTTCGACCACGAGATGGTGGCGTCCGCCGTCTTCTCCCAGCCGCCGATCGGCTCCGTGGGACTCTCGGAGGCCGAGGCGCGGCACAAGTACGGCAAGGTCGACGTCTATCTGGCGCGGCTGCGGCCCATGAAATACGCCTTCACCGGGGCGGATGAGCGCTCGCTGCTGAAGCTGGTGGTCGACCAGGCCACCGACCGGGTGGTGGGGTGCCACGTCGTCGGTCCCGATGCGCCGGAGATGATCCAGATGGCGGCCATCGCCATGAAGATTGGCTCCACCAAGGCCCAGTGGGACGCCACCTGCGCCGTCCACCCGACGCTGGCGGAGGAACTGGTCACGCTTCGCGAGAAGTACACGCCGCCGGGCCTGGGCCAGGCCGCATGACCGCGGTTCCGGGGGGCGCGGCGGCGCGCAGCCCCGCCGCCTCGGGCGCGGGCGACGGGGGCGCGCTGGGCGTCTGGTGCGGCGGGGTGCTGGTCTTCGGCGCACTGATGACGCCGCTGATGGCCTGGCTGGCGCCGCTCGGTTTCGCGCCCCTTGTGGCGCTGCTGGGGCTGCTCAGCCTGCCGGCGCTCAGGATGACGTCGAACGACCGTCCCGTGCTCGTCGCCCTGCTGGTGGCCGTGCTCTGGGCTGCGACGGCCTCCACCTGGAGCCCGCACCGGGTGGAGGAGGCTGAAGACAGCACCGCCCTGAAGCTCGCGCTGCAACTGCCGCTCTACTGGAGCGCGGTCTGCGGCGCCCGCCGGGCCGCGCCGCGGCTGCGCACGATCGCGCTGCAGGTGCTAGCCTGGGGGCTCGCGGCGCTCGGCCTGATGCTGATCATCGAGGCGTTCACCGGCGCGGCGCTCTACCAGCTCCTGCACGAGCGCTTCTACGAGCCGACCCGGCCGGACCTCGCTGCGCGCAACCTCAGCCGTTCCACCTTCGTGCTGGCCCTGCTGTGGCCCGTGGCCGCGGTGGGCGCCATGCGGGTAAAGGGCATGGGCTGGCTGTCGATCCCCATGGCGGTCGGCGCGGTCGTCGGCGCCGTCGCCTTCGACGCGGACGCGCCGGCGCTTGCGGTCTTCCTGGCGGGCGGCGTGGTGCTGGCCGCGCTACGCTGGCCAGCCGATGCGCCTCGCGCGCTGGGGAGCCTCGCGGCGGTGGCCTACATCGTCATGCCGGCGGTGGTGATCGCCGTCCGCGCCGCGGCGCGGGCGCTGCACTTCACCCCGGATATCCCGCTCTCCTGGGCCATGCGGCTCGGCTACTGGACGCACGCGGCGGACTGGATCGGCGATCATCCTCTGCGAGGCTGGGGGCTCGACGCGAGCCGCGAGTTCGGTCCCGGCATCGTGCTGCATCCGCACAACGGACCGCTGCAGATCTGGCTGGAGTTGGGCGCCGTGGGCGCGCTGATGGCGGCGGCGATCTGGTGGCTGGCGCTCAGCCGTCTCTCCCGGTCCAAGCCCGACCTGATCACTGCCGCCGCGACGGCCTCGGCGGCCGTCTACCTCCTGTTCGGCGGCGTGAACTTCGGCGTCTGGCAGGAGTGGTGGCTGGCCATGGCGGCCCTCGTCGCCGCGGTCGCCGCAGCGGCAAAAGGGCAAAACGTCCTTCGCCCATCGACCGGAAGCCCTATTTAAGGGTAGAACCCGCCCCTCGCTCCCTCGGGGGTAGCCTTCCTCGTTTCAAGTACAAGACCATGACCGAACACTGGACGCCCGCTTCCTGGAGATCGAAGCCCGCCAAGCACATGCCGACGGACTATCCGGACCTCGGCGAAGTGGCGAAGGTGGAGCAGACGCTTCGTGGGATGCCCCCGCTGGTGTTTGCGGGTGAGGCGCGACGGCTGAAGAGCCTGCTGGGCGAGGTCTCCGAAGGCCGGGCGTTCCTGCTGCAGGGCGGCGACTGCGCCGAAAGCTTCAAGGAATTCCACGCGGACAACATCCGCGACACGTTCCGGCTGATCCTCCAAATGGCGGTGGTGCTGACCTTCGCCGGCGGCAAGCCGGTGGTGAAGGTGGGCCGCATGGCCGGCCAGTTCGCCAAGCCGCGCTCGGCCCCCATCGAAACCCAGGGCGAGGTCACCCTGCCGTCCTATCGGGGGGACAACATCAACGCGATGGAGTTCACCGAGGCCGGGCGCAGGCCCGACCCGCAGCGGCTGATCCAGGCCTATTCCCAGTCGGCCTCGACCCTGAACCTGCTGCGCGCGTTCGCCGGCGGCGGCTACGCCGACCTGCATAACATTCATCGCTGGACGCTCGGCTTCGTGGCCGACAGCCCGCAGGGGGCGCGCTACCGCGAGCTCGCCGACAAGATCAGCGACAGCCTGGCCTTCATGGAGGCGATCGGCGTCACGCCCGAGAGCCATCCGTCGCTGCACCAGGTGGAGTTCTTCACCAGCCACGAGGCCCTGCTGCTCGGCTTCGAGGAGGCGATGACCCGCGTCGATAGCACCTCCGGCCAGTGGTACGACACCTCGGCCCACCTGGTGTGGATCGGCGAGCGCACGCGCGACCCGCAAGGGGCGCACGTGGAGTTCTTCCGCGGGATCAAGAACCCGATCGGCCTGAAGTGCGGCCCGACGATGGAGGGCGACGACCTCCTGCGCCTGATCGACATACTCAACCCGAACAACGAGCCGGGCCGCCTGACGCTTTACGGTCGCTTCGGATACGACAAGATCGCGGACCGCCTGCCGCGCCTGCTGCAGGCCACCAAGGCCTCGGGCCGGCGGGTGGTCTGGGCCATCGACCCGATGCACGGCAACACCCTGACGGCGGCAAACGGCTACAAGACGCGGCCGTTCGACCGGATCCTGTCGGAGGTGAAGTCCTTCGTGGAGATCTGCAAGGCCGAGGGCGTCCACCCGGGCGGCGTGCACCTGGAGATGACGGGCCAGAACGTCACGGAATGCCTGGGGGGCGCGCGGGCGCTCTCCGAAGGCGACTTGGCGGACCGTTACCACACCCACTGTGATCCGCGGCTCAACGGCGAACAGGCCCTGGAGCTGGCCTTCCTAGTCGCCGAGAAGCTGAAGGAAGACCGGCTGGACGAGCAGCGCCGCGCGGTGGCGGGCGGCTGAAGTCGGCGTTTCGGCTGCGCCCGCGGTCACGTCGCCGGCGCGATCCTTCCAGGCATAGGCTGGGGGCGCGGGCGGCGTGGTCGCCCCGCCCCAAGGAGCCTGAGCATGCTGCTGTCGAACGTGCTGGACGCCGAACCGAGCCGGGTCGTGAGCGTGCCGCTCACTCTCCACGTCGCCGACGCTGCGGCGGTCATGAAGCGCGAGGCGGTGGGGGCGCTGGTGGTCTGCGAGACGTGGGGCCGCTACCGAGGGATGCTCTCCGAGCGGAACCTGGCCGTGGCCATCGCCCAGCACGGACGCGATCTCTTCCGGCGCCGCGCCGGCGAGCTGATGTGGGCCAATGCGCCGACGGCGGCTCCGGAGGACACGGTCGAGGCGGCCGTCGACCGGCTGCTGGAGAAGGGCGTGCGGCACCTGCCGGTCCTCGAGCACGGAAAGGTGCTTGGGGTCCTCAGCCTCGACGGTCTGCTGCGTCGCCTGGCGGGTAACGCCCAGTCATCCGCAATGAACACGCGACATCTCGCCGCCTGAGGCGACTCTGAGGGTGGGCGGCGGGCAGCGGCGCCACCGCCTCGTCACGCGGCCGCGGCGCAGCCTCGCTCACCGACGGTGGCGAACGCCGTGAGGGCGCCCATGCGCCGCATGCGGGTTCCGTCAGGCGCCTGCAGCGGGCAGAGGCCAGCCTGTGCCCTGGCGGCCACGCGGTCGGCAGAAGGTTAACCGCCACGAAGCTCGACCTTGCGTTTTCGCGCGCGGCCGTCAGTTTCGGCAGCCTTCTTTGACAATCAGGCGTCCCATCATGGAGCCCGCCCAGGCTCAGGCGGCCTCGCAAGGCGAGGCGCGTCCCCATCCCGTTCGCGACGAGCTGCCCCAGCTACTGAAGCTGTCCGGGCCGGTGGTCCTGTCGCGCCTGGGCATCATGGCCATGGGGCTCACCGACGCCGTTGTCGTCGGACGCTATTCGGCGACCGAGCTCGGCTATCATGCGCTGGGGTGGGCGCCGACCAGCGTGGTTCTGACCGCGCTCGTCGGCCTCCTGGTTGGCGTCCAGGTGATGACCGCACGCGCGATCGGGGAGGGGCGGCGCGAGGGCACCGGCGCCGTGCTGCGGCGTGGCGTCGTCTACGCCTTCTGGCTGGGCGTCATCTCCACGGGCGCCCTGGCGGTCGCGGGGCCTCCCTTCCTGCACGCCATCGGCCTGGAGCGGGACCTTGCCGACGGCGCCAGCCGGGCGCTGCTCGTGTTCTCGCTGTCGCTCACCGGCTATTCGGTCAGCGTGGCCTGCAGCTTCTGGCTCGAGGGGCTGTCGCGGCCCGGCCCGGCGGCGATCGCCATGTGGGCCGCCAACGTCGTGAACCTCCTGCTCGTCCTGCTGTTCGTGCCGGGCACGATGGGACTGCCGGCCGGCGGCGCGGTGGGCGCGGCGTGGGCCACCTTCGGCGCGCGGACGTTCCTGGCGCTCGCCATGCTCGGCTTCATCGCCACCATGCCCGAGGCGCGCGCGCTTGGCGTCTTCCGGAAGCCAGAGATCGACCGCCCGGGCGCCGCCGAGCAGATGCGCATCGGCTTCGGGGCCGGGATCTCGAACTTCCTGGAGGTGGCCTCTTTCGCGAGCATGAACGTGATCGCCGGCTGGCTGGGCGGACTCGCTGTCGCCGCCTGGGCGATCGTGCTGAACGTCGCGGCGATCGTGTTCATGGTGCCGCTGGGCCTCGCCACCGGCGCGGCGGTGCTGGTGGGCAAGGCCTACGGCGCGCGGGACAACGCCGGAGTCAACCGTGCCGGCGCGGTGTCTTTCGGCGTCACTGCGGTGTTCGGCGTCCTGGTCACCCTGATCGTCTGGCCGGCCGCCGAGCTGATCACCCGCGGCTACACCACCGACACGGCGACCATCGCCATCGCCGCGCCGGCGCTGGCGCTTGCGGTGCTGATGTTCCTGCCCGATTGCCTGCAGGTGGTGGCGGCGCAGGCGCTCCGCGCCCGCGGCGACGTCTGGCTGCCCACGGGCGCCCATTTGACCAGCTACATCCTCATCATGATGCCGTTGGCCTATGTGCTGGCGATCCCGATGAAGATGCACCTCATGGGCATCGTCTGGGCGGTGGTGATCGCCAGCGTCGTCTCAGCGGTGCTGTTGCTGGCCCGCTTCTGGCTGCTGAGCCGCCGGGCGCTCTGAGGGCGCTCAGGGCTCCAGCCGATAGACCCGTGTCGCCGTGCCCGCGAAAAGCTCCGCCTTCTCGGCGTCGGACGCTCCGGCGGCCAATCGCTTGAACGCGTTCCACAGCGTTGCGTAGTCGCAGGCGCCCATGTCGACCGGGAAGTTCGACTCGAACATGCACCGCTCGGGCCCAAAGGCCTCGATGCAGGTCTCGATGTAGGGCCGCCACTCCCGCGCGAGCTGTTCGGACGAGGCGCGCGGCTCGGCCAGGAACGACGGAAAGTTGCAGAACGCCATGGCGAGGCCGCCCAGCTTGACCGCCACGTTTGGAGCGCGGGCGAGCTCGCGGATATTCTCGCGCCAGGTGGGGAAGCGCTCGTCGCGTCGACCCTCGTAGCGGCCGCGGCCCAGCGGCGTCCCCACGTGATCCAGGACGATCTGCGTGTCGGGGAAGGTCCGAGCCAGGCCGATCAGGTCGGGGAGCTGCGGCTCCAGCAGCCAGGCGTCGAAGGACAGCCCGAGCGGGGCGAGCCGCGCGAAGCCGTCGCGGAAGTCCTCTCGCCGGTAGAGCCCCGCCGCGAGCCGGTTGAGCGGCCCCAGCACCTCGGGATCGTCGTCCTGCGAGGCCGAGTTGCGGATGCCCCGGAACCGGCCGCCGCCGGCTTGCAGATGCGCCTGCAGCACCTCCTCGACGCGCGCGCCCAGCGTCAGGTCGGCGTTGCCGACGATGCCGGCGCAGACCTGGGTCGGACCATAGAGGCCGCTGGCGCTCATCGCGGCGACGCCATTGACGAACTCAGTCTCGCCGACCGGCCGCAGGACCTCGGGCCCATCCGCCTTGTAGAAGGCCCGGCACTCCACGAACACGGTGGCGATCACATTGTGGCCGCTGCCGGTATCGGCCAGCAGTTCGTCCAGCAGGTACCGTTGCGCCGGCGCGATGGCGGTGACGAAGGGATGCTCCGGGCCCTGCGGCGGCGGATAGTTCCGCCGGTCCCACAGGTGATGGTGCGGGTCGACGATCGGCAGGTCCGGCTCGAGGATTTCTTCGCTCACCTGTCCCTCCCTGGTGGTGCTCGGGAGCAGGCTAGAGCGGAGCCTCCGCCGGTCAACCGGCGATCACGACCCCGCGCCCAGGATCCAGCCTTCCTCGCGCTCCGCGTCGAGCACCACGTCGGCGGCCGTTCCAGCGGGCGGGGCGAACATCGCGCCCAGCTTGCCCGCCTCGTCGAGCCGGGCGAAGTGCTCGGCCGTGGTCCGGACCTGCGCCAGGTCCTTCACCTCGCCCGGACCGGGCGTGACCTTCAGCAGCGAGGGGTAGACCTCGGCGACCACGGCATCCACGCCATCCAGGTCGGCTTCGGAAAGGGCCTTGAATCCCGTCTCGAAGGGCCAGGCCTTCACGGCCTCGCCGCGGGCGAGCTTCAGCCGGCGCACGGCCGGGATGCCGAGGATCGCCTGACCGCCAACTGACCCGTTGTAGTAGAGCTTCCAGATCGAGGCCGCGCCTTTGGCGGCGAGGTCCGCATGCCGGAACTCCGGGAGGTCGTCGGGCCCGTGGTTCCGCGTCCGCTTCGGCTGCAGGGTGGTCAGGGCGTCCTTCGGCGGGCAGCCCCAGAAGGGGAACGGCCCGCCCGTCAGGCGTCGGTTGATCTCCGCGCCCACGCCGAAGCGGTTGTTGGTGTTGTCGGCCTTGTCCTTGGCCATCTTGTCGATCTGGTCCCAGGCCGCGCGCCAGGGCAGCTCGCCCGGCAGGTTCAGCGCTGCGGCGAACCCACGCGGGAATCCCAGGGGGAAGTCGAAGCCCACGAGCGCGCGTTCGGACCGCTTCTTGAAGTCGTCCAGGATCGCGTTCAGCCGCTTCTCGGCCTCGCCGCGGGTCGCCGGGTTGTGGCTCTCGAAGGTGAGGCGGAAACGGACGTCGCGCTTCAGCACGCCGATCCAGACGGAATCCGGGCCGGTGGTCGGCTTGGACGCGGCGCTCCAGTCGACGATCACATAGGCGCTGAACAGGCGCGGCACGTTGGCGGCTCCGATTGCGAGGGACGAGGGCTTCTAGCCCCTCACGAAGAACGGGCCAACGTCCGCGTCGTTCACCTCACGCCAGCTTCACCAGCATCTTGCCGAGGTTCTCGCCCGTGAACAGGCCGAGGAAGGCGTCCGGGGCCTTGTCGATCCCTTCGAAGACCGTCTCTTTCCAGGTCACCTTGCCCTCGCGCACCCAGCCCGAGAGGTCCTCGATAAACTTCGGCATCAGGTCGAAGTGGTGGGAGACGATGAAGCCTTCCATGCGGATGTTCTTGCCGATCAGCAGTGCGAGGTTCTTCGGTCCCGGCGGCGGCTCGGTGGCGTTGTAGATCGAGATCATGCCGCAGATCGCGAACCGGGCGAACAGGCGCGCCGCGTTCAGTGCCGCTTCAAGGTGCGCGCCGCCGACGTTATCGAAGTAGACGTCGATCCCCTCCGGCGCGCCGGCCATCAGGGCCTGGGTCAGGTCCTGCTCGGCCTTGTAGTCGATCACGTGGTCGACGCCGATGGAGCGCAGGAACTCCACCTTCTCCGCCCCGCCCGCCGAGCCGATCACCTGGTGGCCCTTGGCCTTGGCGATCTGGCAGACGAGGGAGCCCACCGCGCCAGCCGCGCCCGAGACGAACACCACGTCGCCGTCCTTCAGCGCCGCGACGCGCAGCAGGCCGGCATAGGCGGTCAGGCCCGGCATGCCCGCGACGCCCAGGAAGGCCTGCGGCGGCAGCCCGCGGGGGTCGAGCTTCTGCAGGCCGGCGGCGGCAGGTGCTGCCGTGAAGGCCTCGCGCCAGCCGAGCTGCGACACCACGAGGTCGCCCTCCTGGAAGTTGGGGTCGTTGGAGGCGGTCACCTGGCCGACCGCCCCGCCGGTCATGACTTCGCCGAGGGCGAATGGCGGGGCGTAGCTCTTCACGTCGTTCATGCGCCCGCGCATGTACGGGTCGACCGTCATCCAGAGGTTCTTCACCTGGACTTCGCCGGGGCCGGGGTCCCGCAGGTCCACCGTGGCGATCTCGAAGTTCTCGGCGGCGGGCATGCCCACCGGGCGGCTCTTCAGCCGGACTTCGCGCACCTGGGCCATGGTCATCCTCCCGTTATGATCGTTCAAACGACTGTTTAGCTCGGAGGACGCGGTGGCGTCGAGGGCGGCCGTCTGCTACCCGCTCGCGCCAATTCGGAGCTTCCCATGCGTGAGTCCCTGCGCGGCGGCGTGATCGGCGCCGGCGTCTTCGGCGGCTACCACGCCCGCCAGTACGCCCGCCTCGACGGCGTCGTCCTGTCCGCGGTCCTCGATCCCCACCCCGACCGCGCCGCCAAGGTGGCCGTTCCGTTGGGGGGCCGCGCCTTCCGCGAGATGGACGAGTTCCTGCGGGCCGTGGACGTGGTGACCATCGCATCGCCCGCCACCGGGCATGCCGAGCAGGCGCTCGCCGCGCTGGCCGCCGGCAAGCACGTCTATGTGGAGAAGCCCATCGCCGTCAGCGTCGCCGACGCCGAGAAGATGCGCGCCGCGGCGGCCGCGCGGAACCTCGTCGTCGCATGTGGCCACCAGGAGCGGGTGGTCTTCCGGGCCATGGGCCTGCTCGACGTGCCCGAGCAGCCGTTGTTCCTCGAAGCCCTGCGCCACGGTCCCCCGTCCGAGCGCAGCCGTGACGTCTCGGCGGTGCTCGACCTGATGGTCCACGACCTCGACCTGGCGCTCTCCATCTCGGCCGCCGATCCCGTGACGGCGGAGAGCGAGGGCGAGCGGGGGGCGGACGGCGTCTGGGACGTCGTGCGCTCAGAGGTCAGCTTTGAGGACGGCTTCACCGCCCGCTTCGACGTGTCCCGCGTGGCGCCGGAGCGCCGGCGGCGGATGAAGGTGGTTTACCCGTCGGGCGAGGTGGAGATCGACTTCGTCACCCGCGAGTTCCGCAACACCACGCCCTTCGTCCTGAACCGCGACTTCGCCGAGACGCCCGCCGCAACCGACCCGCTGGGCGCAAGCGTGCAGGGCTTCCTGCAGGCGGTGCGTGGGGCGGCGCCGCGCCCCGTGGTGACCGCGGACGAGGCGATCCGCGCCCTCGACCTGGCGCTCGCCGTCGAACAGGCGTTGGAAGACGCCGCGTAACGGGTCTAGCGTCGGGGCAACGATCCGGGAGGCCCCCATGACGTCCAGCGCCCACGAGTTCTCGTTCACCAGCATCGACGGCCAGCCGCTGCCGCTGACCAGCTTCCGCGATAAGGCGGTGCTGGTGGTCAACACCGCGTCCCAGTGCGGCCTCACCCCGCAGTACGACGGCCTGGAGCAGCTCTATCGCGCCTACCGCGACAAGGGGCTGGTGGTGCTGGGCGTCCCCTGCAACCAGTTCGCGGGCCAGGAGCCGGGGACGGAGGCCGAGATCAAGGACTTCTGCGAGACCCGCTTCAGCGTCGACTTCCCGCTCACCGGGAAGGTGGACGTGAAGGGCGATCACGCGCACCCGTTCTACCGCTGGGCGCAACAGCAGCTCGGCGAGCCGGCGGTTCCTGTCTGGAACTTCCACAAGATCCTGATCGGCAAGAATGGCGAGGCCGTGCGGGCCTTCGGGCCCAGGACCGACCCGCTCGACAGCGAAGTCACCGAGGCGATCGAGGGCGTCCTCTGAGCGATCCGGTCTCGCGCTCGCTGGAACTGGTGGCGGAGCGGGCCGGGGACCCCGCGCCAGCCATCTATGCGCGCCTGTTCGCCGAGTTCCCCGAGGCGGAGGCGCTATTCGTCCGCGACACCCGCGGCGCCGTGCGCGGCGAGATGCTGGCCGTGGCCTTCCAGTGCCTGCTCGACCTCGACGGCAGCTACGGGGCCAACTTCATCGCCGCCGAACGCGTGAACCACGAGGCCTTCGGGGTGGCGCCGGAGGCGTTCGGCCGCTTCTTCCCCATCGTCCGCGACGTCTGCCGCGAGCTGTTGGCCGGGGACTGGACGCCGGAGATCGACGCCGCCTGGAACCTGCGCCTGGCTCGCGTCGGCCGGCTGACCCAGGTTGAGGCATAATTTCCCACATCCGCCTCTTTCCCACCGCGGACAGCGCCTCTAAGACGGCCCCGCCAAGTCGGAGGCGCAACAAATGCATCGCAAGCCGGACGGATCCTGGGACAAGTCTAAGCTGCCCAGCCGCCACGTGACCGAAGGGCCCGCCCGGGCTCCGCACCGGTCGTACTACTACGCTATGGGGCTCGGCAGCCGAGAGATCGCCCAGCCGCTGGTCGGCGTAGCGTCCTGCTGGAACGAGGCGGCGCCGTGCAACACGGCCCTGATGCGCCAGGCCAACGCCGCCGCCGAGGGCGTCAAGTCGGCCGGCGCGACGCCTCGCGAGTTCTGCACCATCACCGTCACCGACGGCATCGCCATGGGCCACGAGGGCATGCGCGCCTCGCTCGCCAGCCGTGAAGTGATCGCCGACTCGGTCGAACTCACCATGCGCGGCCACAGCTATGACGCCCTGGTGGGCGTCGCGGGCTGCGACAAGAGCCTGCCCGGCATGATGATGGCCATGCTGCGCCTGAACGTGCCGTCGGTGTTCCTCTACGGCGGCTCGATCCTGCCGGGGCGTCTGGACGGCAAGGACCTTACCGTCCAGGACGTCTTCGAGGCTGTCGGCCAGTTCTCCGCCGGCACGATCAGCGAAGAGCGGCTCTGCCAGGTGGAGCAGCACGCCTGCCCCGGCGAGGGGGCCTGCGGGGGCCAGTTCACCGCCAACACCATGGCCCTGGTGTCCGAGGCCATCGGCCTGGCCCTGCCGCTCTCCTCGGCCCTGCCGGCCGCCTACACCGACCGCGACCAGTACGCGCGGGCCTCCGGCGAAGCGGTGGTGCGGCTCATCGAGAAGAACATCCGTCCGCGCGACATCTGCACCCGGAAGGCCTTCGAGAACGCCGCGGTGGTCGTGGCCGCCACGGGCGGCTCGACCAACGGCGGCCTGCACCTGCCCGCCATGGCGCACGAGTGCGGCATCGAGTTCACCCTGCGCGACTTCGCCGAGATCTGCGCCCGGACGCCCTACATCGCCGACCTGAAGCCCGGCGGTCGCTTCGTGGCCAAGGACATGGGCGAGGCCGGCGGCGCGCCGATGCTGCTCAAGACGCTGCTGGAGGGCGGCTATCTCCACGGCGACGTCATGACCGTCACCGGCAAAACGCTGGCGGAGAACGTGGCCGACGTGAAGTGGCGCGACGACCAGGAGGTGATCCGCCCGGTGTCCAACCCGCTGTCGCCCACCGGCGGCGTGGTCGGCCTGTGGGGCTCGCTGGCCCCTGACGGCGCCATCACCAAGGTCGCCGGCCTGAAGCACACCAAGCACCGGGGCCCCGCCCGGGTGTTTGACGGCGAGGAGGCCTGCTTCGCCGCTGTCGAGAAGCGCGACTACAAGGAAGGCGACGTCCTGGTGATCCGCTACGAGGGTCCGAAGGGGGGGCCGGGCATGCGCGAGATGCTGGCCACCACCGCGGCGCTCTACGGCCAAGGCGTGGAGAACATCGCGCTCATCACCGACGGCCGGTTCTCCGGCGCCACGCGCGGCCTGTGCATCGGCCACGTGGGTCCGGAGGCCGCCGCGGGCGGGCCGATCGCGCTGGTGAAGGACGGCGACATCATCTCCATCGACGCCGACGCTGGGACCATCGAGCTGGAGGTCGACCCCATCGAGCTCGAGCACCGGGCGCACCTCCTGGCCCAGGAGCCGGCGCGCAAGCCCATGTACGCCAGCGGCGCCGTCTGGAAGTTCGCCCAGAGCGTGGGGCCGGCTCACCTCGGCGCCGTGACCCACCCGGGCGCCCAGGCCGAGACCCACGTCTACGCGGACCTCTGAGGTGCGCACCCTCGGCCTCATCGGCGGGATCAGCGCCGAGAGCACGCTCGTCTACTACCAGCTGCTCAACCGCCTGGTCCGCGAGCGGCTGGGCGGCCTGCACTCGGCCAAGCTGATCCTCTGGTCGGTGGACTTCGCGCCGGTCGCCGAGCTGCAGGCCAAGGGCGACTGGGACGAGACGGGCCGGCAGTTCGCCGACGCCGCGCGCCGGCTCGTGACGGCGGGCGCCGAGGCGCTGATGATCTGCGCCAACACCATGCACCTGAACGCCCCGCAGGTGGCGGAGGCCGGCGGCGTGCCGCTGATCCATATCGCCGACGCCACGGCCGAGGCGCTGAAGGCGAGGAGGGTGAGCCGGCCGCTGCTGCTGGCCACCCGCTTCACCATGGAGAAGCCGTTCTACCTGGACCGCCTGCGCCGCCAGGGCCTCGACGGCTTCGCTCCCGATCCGGAGGATCGCGAGCGCCTGCACGCGATCATCTACGACGAACTCTGCCAGGGGGTGATCCGGGAGGACTCCCGGCGCGCCGTGCTGGAGATCCTCGCCCGCGGCCAGGCCGCCGGGGCCGACGGGATCATCTTCGGCTGCACCGAGATCGGCCTGCTGCTCGACCCCGCCGACATGCCCCTGCCCACCGTGGACAGCGCCGTCGCTCACTGCGAGGCGGCGGTGGCCTTCGCGCTCGGCGGCTAGGCCTCCAGACGCTGGCGGGCGACGATGGTGTCGACGTCCGCGCCGCCCGGCAGGATCCCGAACGAGCGTCCGCCCTCGTCGCCTAGCCGCGTCGCGCAGAAGGCGTCCGCCACCGCCGGAGGCGCATGGCGCACGAGCAGCGCGCCCTGCAGCACCAGGGCCAGGCGCTCGGCCGTCCAGCGGGCGTCGCTCTCGGCCGGCACACGCTTGGCCAGTCGGTCGAGCAGGTCCGTGGCCGCGGCGTCCAGCCGGTGGTCGGCGCTGCGCGCCTCGGCGATCTCCGCGGCATAGGCCTCCAGCGCCAACGGCTCGCGGGCCAGGGTGCGCAGGATGTCGAGGGCGATAACGTTGCCCGAGCCTTCCCAGATGGCGTTCAGCGGGCTCTCGCGGAACAACCTGGGCATCGGCGTCTCCTCCACGTAGCCGACGCCGCCGTGGCACTCCATGCACTCGTAGACGAAGTTCGGGTTGCGCTTGGTCAGCCAGTACTTGCCGACGGCCACCGAGAGCCGCGCGAACGCCCGGCCTGCCGCGTCTTCGGCGTCGAACGCGCGGGCCACGCGGAGGGAGAGCGCGACCGCCGCCTCGTACTCCACCGCGAGGTCCGCGATCACCGCGGTCATCGTCGGCTGGTCGATCAGGGTCTTCTGGAAGGCGCGACGCCCGCTCACCTGGTGCACCGCCTGCGCCAGCGCCATGCGCATGATGCCGAGGGTGCCGCCCATGGTGCCCAGACGCGTGTGGTGGACCATGTCGATGATGACCTTCACGCCTTCGCCCTCGTCGCCAAGCAGCTCGGCGTAGGCGTCGTGGTACTCGATCTCGCTGGAGGCGTTCGACCTGTTGCCGAGCTTGTCCTTCAGCCGCATGACCCGGATCGTGTTGCGCTCGCCGTCCGGCGTGAGCCGCGGAACCAGGAAGCAGGACAGGCCCCGGTCTGTGTAGGCGAGCGTCAGGAAGCCGTCGCTCATGGGCGCCGAGCAGAACCACTTGTGGCCGACCAGCCGGTAAGCGCGTGGGTTGGATGATTCCAGCCGGTGGGCGCGGGTGCTGTTGGCCCGCACGTCGCTGCCGCCCTGCTTCTCGGTCATGGCCATGCCGACCGTGATCCCGGCTTTCCCGGGGATCGGCCGGAGCGGCGCGTCGTAGCGGCCGCCGATCAGCTTGCCGAGCCAGGGTCCGGCCACGTCGGGCTGGGTCCGGAGGGCCGGGACCGCGGCGTAGGTCATGTTGATGGGGCACATCACCCCGGCTTCGGCCTGGGTGAAGAGGGCGAGGAGGCCCAGGTGGCCCACGTGGCCGCCCGGCTTGTCCGCCGCCCAGGCGATGTCGTGGATACGGTGCTCCATGGCGAGCGCCATGAGCTGGTGGTACGCCGGGTGGAAGCGCGCCTCGTCCACGCGCCGGCCGTAGCGGTCGAAGGTGACCAGTTCGGGCGGGAAGCGGTTGGCCTGCTCACCCCACTCCAGCACCTGTTCGGAACCGACCGCCGCGCCGAGCGCGGAGAAGGGCGCGTCCAGCCAGGCGCCGCCCTCCCGGCCCACGCCCTCGCGGAACGCCAGGTCGGTTTCGTAGAGGTTGCGACCGGCGAATTCCGGCGGCTGATTCGTGACCTCGTGGGTTTCGAGGCGGGTGGTGGGGGCGAAGGCTGGCATGGGTTCATTCCAGACCCGGCGCGGCCCTGCCGCAAGCCTCAGTAGAGGACGCCGACCCCGAACAGGAACGGGTGGGCCAGCGTCAGCCCGATCCAGACCACGACGGCCGCCAGGATCCGCCACGCGCCGATCTCGCCGAGGTCGAGCCGCTGCCGGCCCTGCGCCACGGCCAGGAACGGGATGTTCGAGGTCTGGGCGGCGAACTGGTCCCACTTGCCGCCGAGCGCGCGCCTGCGCTTGGCGTCGATGCTGGCGGTGCCGAACAGCGCCAGCGCGAGCATGGAGCCGAACAGGATCAGGCTGGCCGGGTCGCCGTTCACCAGCAGGTGGCCGAGCGCCCACAGGGCGACGCCCCACAGGAACGGATGCCGCGTGATCCGTAGCACACCCTGCACCGACTGCGGCCGGTCGAGCACCGTCTCCTGGCGCACGCTGGTCGGGTTGGGCGTGGCGAGCCCCACGACGACGAACAGGACCGCCACCATCTGCAGCAGGAACTGCAGGCCGTGGGTCACCGCGGACATGCTCCAGATGGGCGCCCCGTCAATGGCCTCCCGGGCCCCGGCGAAGGCGAACCCCAGCCAGACGAGGCCGGCCACCGAGACCAGAGAGAACAGGCCCATGTAGGCGTTCGCGCCCAGCCGGCCGACAAGGGCGTCACGCACGCGAGTACCGGACACGGCCAGGTGAATGAGCAGGAAGAAGCTCGCCGCGGCGATCAGGTTGAGCATGGTTCGCGCCTCCTCCGCCGAGTTTGCGTCTATGAATTTACGCCGTCAACTTTTCCGTCCTCGGCATCATCCTCCCAGGGCGGCGGGTCCGGAGGATCGAACAGCGGCAGGGCTGGAGCCGCAGGGAGCCTCGGTGCGGCCGCTGCCGCAGGCTCGGCCGTGCGGGGTGCCGACGGTCCGGGCTCGGCGGCGGCGGGGGCTTCCGCCCGGCCCTCGGCCGCGGCCGCGCGGCTCGGGGGCAGGGGTTTGCGGACAATGGCCTCGGTGCGGGCGATCCAGCGGTTGGCTTCCTGCACGGCCTCGGCCGCGCTCATGGCGTCCTTGCGCGCGTCGTCGTCGGGGAGCCACAGGTCGAGGTCGAAGTCCGGCCGGTGCGGGTCCTCGAAGATCAGCCGCAGCCGCACGAGACGGTCGGCGCCCGTGAGCAGGTCCAGCGCCCGGCGCGGCTCGCCGCGGTAGGCGCGGGCGATCACCTGGCCATCGACGATCAGCTCGGCCCCTAGCAACTCGTCCACCTTGTAGATCAGGCACCAGGCGCCGGCGTCCCAGGTCACCGCGATCAGGTTGGCCGCGAAGTTGAAGCCGGCCCCGCGGCCGCGGCCACGGGCCACCAGGAAGGCGTGCGGCTCGCCCTTCAGCACCTTCTTGAGGCTGCGCCGGATGCGGCGCTCTTCGGTGGACAGCTTGGCGCCGATGGTCCCCACGACCGTGAGGGCCACGCCCGTCAACGCGAGCAGCAGCAGGAGGCGCGCGAGCTCGTTCATCGCCCGCAAGGCTAAGCCTGTTTCGTGAGTCCCCGGAAGGGCTCCGACTCAGATGTCGAGCTCGATCACCAGCGGCACATGGTCCGAGGGCTTGTCCCAACTGCGGACGTCCCGGTGGATCGAAACGCCCTGCAACAGGTCGACAGCCTGCGGGGAGAGCAGGGCGTGGTCGATGCGGATCCCGTTGTTCCGCTGCCAGGCGCCGGCCTGATAGTCCCAGAAGGTATAGGCGCCGGGCGCGCCGTCTGCCTCGAGATAGGCGTCGGAGAGCCCGAGCCACTTCAGCGCTCGGAACGCCTCGCGGCTCTCGGTCTGGAAGAGGGCGTCGTCCACCCAGTTCTTGGGGTACTCGGCGTCGCGCGGCTCCGGGATCACGTTGTAGTCGCCGGCCAGCACCAGCGGCTCCTCGAAGGCCATCAGCGTGCGGGCATGGGCGTTCAGCCGGGCCATCCAGGCCAGCTTGTAGGCGAACTTCTCCGTCCCGATGGGATTGCCGTTCGGCAGGTAGATCGACGCCACCCGCACAGGCCGGGGCCCGGAGATCACCGCCTCGACATAGCGGGCCTGCTCGTCGCTGTCGTCGCCGGGCAGGCCGCGGCGGACATCCTCCAGCGGCGCCTTCGAGAGAATGGCCACGCCGTTGTAGGTCTTCTGGCCATGCACGGCGAGGTTATAGCCAAGCCGTTCAAAGGGTTCTGCGGGGAATTTCTCATCGACGCACTTCAGCTCCTGCAGGCAGGCCACGTCCGGCTTCGCCTCCTCGAACCAGCGCACCACCGTCTCCAGGCGGGCGTTGACCGAGTTCACGTTCCAGGTGGCGATGCGCATGCGGGGCTCCGTCGAGGTGGCGCGGAAGCTAGAGGGCCAGGGCCGCGGGCTCAATGGCTTGCGGGGTCGGCATCTCGCTGATACTTAAGTTGCGACTTAAGTGAGGTCCGCCGATGAGCCTGATCCTGCACCAGCACCCCCTTTCGTCCTTCTGCTGGAAGGTGAAGATCGCCCTCTACGAGATGGCCGTACCGTTCGAGCCGCGCCTGGTCGAGCTGCACGACGAGGCTTCTCGGGCCGCCCACTACGCTCGCTGGCCGCTCGGCAAGATGCCGGTCCTGGAGGACACCGCCGCCGGCAAGGTAGCGCCCGAGACCAGCATCATCATCGAGTACGTGCAGGGCCGCTATGCGCCAGGCGCCGGCTTGATTCCTGCGGACCTGGAGCCGGCGCTGACCGTCCGCCTGCTCGACCGGGTGTTCGACTTCTACGTCATGGAGCCCATGTCCCGGATCGTCGCGGAGAACTTCCGGGGCGGCGAGGATCCCGTCGGCGTGGCGGCCGCCGACGCATTGCTGGCGCGGAGCTACGACTACCTCGAGGCCGAGCTCGCAGGCCGTGCCTGGGCGGCGGGAGAGGCGTTCACCCTGGCCGACTGCGCCGCCGCCCCGGCGCTGTTCTACGCGGACAAGGTCCTGCCGTTCCGCGCCAGCCATCCGACGCTGGGGGGCTACCTCGACCGCCTGCAAGCCCGCCCGTCCTTCGCCCGCACGCTCGAGGAAGCGCAGCCGGTGTGGCACATGTTCCCGGGCCGGAAGGCGGCGTGACCGACAGGCTGGACACCCTTTTCCAGGCGCTGGCGGACCCCACGCGGCGGGCGATCCTGGAACGGCTGAGCCGGGGACCGGCTTCGGTCAGCGACCTCGCCCGGCCGTTCGACATGAGCCTGCCCGCGGTGGTCCAGCACCTGGCGGTGTTGGAGGCGGCGGGGGTGGTGAGGTCGGAGAAGGTCGGCCGCGTGCGCACCTGCCAGCTCGACCCCGGCGGCCTGAGCCGCGCCGAACAATGGATCAACGAGCGGCGCACCGCATGGGAGCGGCGGCTCGACCGGCTCGGCGCCTATCTCGCCGCCAATCCCGCGTCCCCTGAGGAGACCTCATGACCGAACGCAACGTGGTCCACGCCACCTTCCGGCTGGAGCGGACCTATCCAGTCCCACCGTCGCGGGCGTTCGCCGCCTGGGCGACCGCCGAGGCCAAGGCGCAGTGGTTCGACGGACCCGAGGGGACCGAGATCTACCAACGCTCGCTCGACTTCAGGTCCGGCGGCTCGGAGCGGCTCTGGGGCAAGCACCCGAGCGGCAAGGTCTCCGACTTCCAGGCGCGCTACTTCGAGGTGATCCCGGACACGAGGATCATCTACGGCTACGACATGTGGGTGAACGGAACCAAGCTCTCGGTGTCCCTCGCCACGATCGAGTTCCACGCCGAGGGCGAGGGGACCCGCCTGGTGATGACCGAGCAGGGCGCCTTCCTCGACGGCTACGATGACGCCGGCAGCCGGGAGGAGGGCACGGCCTGGCTTCTCGGCAAACTGGCGGCGGTCCTGGGCTAGATCGAGAAGCTGACGCCGCAGCCGCAACTGGACTTGGCGTTGGGATTGCGCACCCGGAACTCGGCGCCGGCGAGTTCGTCCACGAAGTCGATCTCGGACCCCTTCAGGAAGGGCAGGGAGACCACGTCCACCAGGGCCGCGGCGCCGTCGCGTTCCACGCGCAGGTCGTCGTCCTGCGGCGCGTCCACCAGGTCGAACTGGTATTGGAAGCCGGAACAGCCGCCGCCTTCCACCGCCACGCGCAGCATCACCGGGCGGCCTTCGGCCTGGCCGATATCGCGGAGGCGCCGGGCGGCGCGTTCGGAGAGCGAGACGTCGGCGGTGAGTTGGGTCGTGGTCATCGGTGTTAAAGGTTTGTGCGGCTTAGCCTATATGAGGTCCCCCGCGGCTTCGACCAAGAGGCCAGCTTCCAGAATGGTTTGATGGCCGCCACGATCCCGCCCCGCGCTCCGTACGCCGAGACCCCCGCCGCCAGCCGCGGCCGCAAGGTCCAGGAGGCGGAGAGCCGCACCCGCACCCCGTTCGCCCGCGACCGCGATCGGATCATCCACTCCACGGCCTTCCGGCGGCTGAAGGAGAAGACCCAGGTCTTCGTCGCCCACGAGGGCGACCATTTTCGGACGCGGCTGACGCACTCGCTCGAGGTGGCGCAGATCGCCCGCAGCCTGGCCACCGCGCTCGGGCTCGATCCGGACCTCGCCGAGACGATCGCGCTTGCCCACGACCTGGGCCACCCGCCGTTCGGCCACGCGGGCGAGGACGAGCTGCAGGTGCAGATGCAGTCCTACGGCGGCTTCGACCACAACGTGCAGACGTTCCGGGTCGTCACGAAGCTGGAGCGCCGCTACCCGCGCTTCGACGGCCTGAACCTCACCTGGGAGACCCTGGAAGGAGTCATCAAGCACAACGGTCCAGTGGCGGATAAGCTGGAGAAGCCCTCCTGGAGCGCCATCGCCGAGTTCGATGCGCAGTACGACCTGCGGCTCTCCACCTGGGCGTCGGCCGAGGCCCAGGTGGCCGCGCTCGCCGACGACATCGCCTACAACAACCACGACGTGGACGACGGCGTGGAGGCCGGCCTCTTCTTCCTGAAGGAGCTGCGCGACGTGCCGCTGATCGGGCCGCACGTGCATTCCGCCATGGCCGACTTCCCCGACTGCGACCAGCGGATCATCCGGCTGGAGGCGGTGCGACGGATGATCGGCGCCATGGTGGACGACGTCCTGGATGAGACCCGCCGCCGGGCCGCCGGCCTGACCTCGCCCGAGGATGTGCGCAATCTCGACCACGCGGTGGTCGCCTTCTCGCGCGACATGGTCGAGGACCTGTCGGCGCTGCGCGCCTTCCTGATGGAGCGGATGTACCGCCACTGGAAGGTCAACCGGACCCGCAGCCAGGCGCGCCGAATCCTGGCCGAGATGTTCCAGCTCTTCATGCACGAGCCGGACGTCCTGCCCGCGGAGTGGGGGGAGCGCGCCAAGGCGCGGGACGAGGCCGGCCGCGCGCGGGTGGTCTGCGACTACATCGCCGGCATGACCGACCGCTTCGCCATCGAGGAGCACCGCAAGCTCTTCCACCTCGACGTGCTGGGCTAGGGCGGGCGCCACACTTCCGCCGGGGGCCGCCCACAGGAAATGCCGCGGCGCCGCAGTCACGACGCGTAAGGCTTCGTTAGACTGTCGGCCGACGACCCGATTCGCCGCGCGGCGAGTCGCGCCCTGTGATTCGCGGAGCCTTCGATGTCCGACCAAGACCGCGGCGCCTACACGCCGCCCACCACCGACGCGCCGCTGTCGTTTGACGCGCGCCAGCCGGTGCGGGGCGCGCGCCCGATCCCCTTCACCCTGATCATCTCCGCCCTGGTGCTGGTCGCGCTCGTGGTGGCTATCGTCATCTTCTACCGCTCGGGCGTGCGCGAAGCCGGCCAGCCGCCGCAGACCGTGGGCACCCCGGTGGCCGAAATGAAGGCCGCCCCGCCGGCCGAGGCCCAACCGCAGGATCCGGCCGCCGGCCTGCAGATCTACCGCTCGGAAGCCGGCCAGGCCCCCGAAGCCGTTCCCCCCACCTTCGCCCCGCCCCCGGAGCAGCCGCAGCCGCGTCCCGCGCCGGCCCCTGTGGTCGTCGCGCCGCCCGCCGCCGCGCCGACCCAGCCGGTGACCGCCGGCCCGGCGCTGCGCCCGGCGCTTCCTGCCGCCCAGGCGTCGGCTCCCAAGGCCGCGCCGCCGACGCAGGTGGCCACGGCGCCGCCGCCCCCCGCGGCGAAGGCGCCCCCGGCGCCGGCCCCGGCGCCCGCGGCGAATGCCGCCGGAGGCGCGGCCGTGCAGATCGGCGCGGTGTCCTCCACCGCGCTTGCCGACAAGGCCTGGAACGACGCCGTGGCCGCGGCCCCTGGCCTGGCAGCCGGCAAGGGCAAGAGCGTCGAGCGCATCGAGCGCGACGGCTCGGTGCTCTACCGCACGGCGGTCACGGGCTTCGCCGACCGCACCCAGGCGACGGTCTTCTGCAACCGCCTGAAGGCCGCCGGGAAGAGCTGCTTCGTCCGGTGACGGTCCGCGCCGCCATCCTCGGATGCTCGGGCCCCGCGCTCACGCGCGAGGAGGCGGCCTTCTTCCGTGACGCGGAGCCGTGGGGGTTCATCCTGTTCGGCCGTAACGTGGAGACCCCGGACCAAGTGCGCCGACTCACGGACGACCTGCGGGCGGCCGTCGGACGCGCGGACGCGCCGGTGCTGGTCGATCAGGAGGGCGGGCGCGTCGCGCGCCTGAAGCCGCCGCACTGGCGGCGTTTTCCCGCCCCCCGCGCCTATGGTCGCCTGCCGGCCGCGCAGCGCGAGGAGATCGCCCGGCTGGGCGGGCGGCTGATCGCGGACGAACTGACGGCCGTCGGCCTGAACGTCGATTGTGCCCCGGTCCTCGACGTGCCCGATCCGACCGGCCACGAGGTGATTGGCGACCGCGCCTATGCGGAGAGCGCCGTGGACGTCGCCCGCCTTGGCCGCGCCGCGGCCGAGGGCCTGCTGGCCGGGGGCGTGCTGCCGGTGATCAAGCACATGCCGGGGCACGGCCGCGCCCGGGTGGACAGCCATCGGGAGTTGCCGGTGGTCGATGCGACCCCTGACGAGCTGGCGGCGCGCGACTTCGCTCCGTTCCGTGCGCTCCGCGACCTGCCGATGGCGATGACGGCGCACGTGATCTACGCCAGGATCGACCCTGAGCGTCCGGCCACCACCTCGAAGGCCTGCTTCGATCGGGTGATCCGCGGCGCCATCGGCTTCGATGGGTTGGTGATGAGCGACGATCTCGCCATGAAAGCCCTGTCTGGGCCCTTCGCCGCGCGGGCTCAGCAGGCGCTGGACGCGGGCTGCGACGTCGTCCTGCACGGCAACGGCGAGATGGCCGAGATGCGCGGCGTGATCGACGGGGCCCGCCCGCTCGCAGGCCGGGCCGCCGAGCGGGCCGTGGCGTCGCTGGCGCGCATCGCCGCCCCGCCGCAGCCGTTCGACAAGGCCGAGGCGCGGATGCGCTTCGACGCCGCCTTCGAAGGGGCCTATGCATGAGGGGCGGCTTCCAGCCGAGCCTCGATTTCTCCGCCGCCGCCAACGCGGCTGAGGATGGCGAGGCCCTGGTCATCGACATCGAGGGCTATGAAGGCCCGCTGCACGTGCTGCTGGCGCTCGCCCGCAGCCAGAAGGTGGACCTGCTCCACCTGTCGATCCTGAAGCTCGCGGAGCAATACCTCGCCTTCGTCCAGCAGGCGCGGCGGATGCGGTTCTCGTTGGCCGCCGACTACCTCGTGATGGCCGCGTGGCTGGCCTACCTGAAGTCGCGTCTCCTGCTGCCGAAGCCGGAGAAGGCGAAGCCCGAGGAGGCCCCGGCCGAGGAGGTCGCCGCCCAGCTCGCCTTCCGGCTGGCCAAGCTCGACGCCATGCGCAAGGCCGGCGAGGCGCTGCGGGAGCGGCCGCAGCTCGGGCGCGACGTGTTCGGTCGGGGCGATCCCGAGGCGATCAAGGTGATCCCGTCCACCCGCGTCGAGGGCGACCTCTATGGGTTGATGAGCGCCTATATCGAGCAGCGGCGGAAGGAGGAGGGGCGCCACTACACGCCCAGGCCGCCCGCCGCCTATCCGCTCGAGGACGCCCGCGATCGCCTGCGCAAGCTGCTGCCGGATCTCGACCGCTGGACGCCGCTGACGGGCGTCGCCCCGCTGGGCTCGGCGGGGCAGGGGCCCAGCCGCGCGTCTTTCGTCGCCTCGACGCTGTCGGCCAGCCTGGAGCTGGTGAAGGAGGGTGCGCTGGAAGCCCGACAGCTCGAGGCCTTCGCCGACATCTACCTGAAGCGGCGGGCGGAGCTGCGGCCGTGAGCCTGGATCCGGCCCAGACCGAGCGCGAGGTCGAAGCGCTGCTGTTCGCCGCCGCCGGCCCGTTGAGCGAGGACGACCTCGCGCGGCGCCTGCCCGAGGGCGCGGACGTGCCCGCCGCCATCTCCGCCCTGCAGGCCCGTTACCAGGGACGCGGCGTGGAGCTCGCCGACGTCGGCGGTCGTTGGCGGTTCCAGACCGCCGCCGACCTCGGCTGGCTGATGACCGAAGAGCGCGAGGAGCCGCGGCGGCTGTCCAAGGCGGCGCAGGAAACCCTGGCGATCATCGCCTATCACCAGCCGGTGACCCGGGCCGAGATCGAGGCTGTGCGGGGCGTGCAGGCCAGCAAGGGCACGCTGGACGTCCTGCTGGAGCTCGGGCTGGTGCGGATGCGCGGGCGCCGCCGCTCGCCGGGCCGGCCGGTGACCTACGGCACGACGGACGCCTTCCTCGAGCATTACGGCCTGGCGAGCCTCGCCGACCTGCCAGGCATGGCCGAGATGAAGGCAGCAGGCCTTCTGTCCATGGACCTGCCGCCGGACTTCGCCATCCCCAATCCCGAGGCGCCTGTCGGCGACGAGGAGCCGCTCGACTTCGAGGGCGAGGCGCCCGAGTTCCACGTCGACTTCCTCTCGGAGGATGAGCCGGGGCGGTAGGCCGCGCGCGTGGCCGTGGCGCGCGTCTGCGGGACGGACTATATAGCCCCCGAACCACGGATCCGCCGGGGGCGGGATCCACCAAGGAGTTTGGCCGTCATGGGCTCTTTTTCCATCTGGCACTGGCTGATCGTGCTGGTCGTCGTCGCGCTTCTGTTCGGCGGCCGCGGCAAGCTCTCCGGCCTCATGGGCGACGCCGCCAAGGGCATCCGCGCTTTCCGCGACGGCCTCAAGGGCGACGACGAGACCCAGCAGGCCGACGCCAAGCCGCTCCCCAAGGAGCGCGAGACGGACACCACGCGCGGCTGAACCGCCCGCGTTTTCGCTGACCTCCGAACGCCGGCGCGCTTGATCGCGGCCGGCGTTCCTGTCTAGGCCACCGGCATGCTTCCCGACGTCGGCGTCACCGAATACCTGATCATCGCCATCGTGGCGCTGATCGTGGTCGGCCCCAAGGACCTGCCGGTCCTATTGCGCAAGCTCGGGCAGTTCGTGGCCAAGCTGCGCGGCATGGCCAGCGAGTTCCGCGCCAGCTTCGACGAGATGGCCCGCCAGTCCGAGCTGGACGAGCTGCGCAAGGAGGTCGAGGCGATGCGCCGCGGCCAGTTCGCCGACCTGCCGACCACCGAGGTCAACCAGGCCTTCGACGACATCAATTCGAGCCTCAACGACGTGGGCGTCCAGCTCCACCCGCCGATGAGCCACCAATGGGACGCGCCGCCCGCCACGCCTGAGCCTGAGCCGGCGGTCGCGCCCGTGCCGGAGCCGGCCAAGAAGCCCCGAGCCCGCAAGCCGAAGGCCGAGGCGGAGACTGCCGCCAAGCCCCGGAAGCCCCGGGCCAAGAAGGCGGCGGAAGGGGGCGCGCCGTGAGCGACTACGATCCCGACGAGGCCGAGATCGAGGCCAGCCGCGCCCCGCTGCTCGACCATCTGATCGAGCTTCGCAAACGCCTGATCATCTGCGTCGCCGCGGTGATCGTCGGCTTCATGATCTGCTTCGGCTTCTCGACGCCGATCTACCAATTCCTGCTGCACCCGTTCGAGATGGCCGCTCGGATGTTCGCGGCCCAGAAGGCGGGCGCCAGCCACGGCCCGTTCGACCTGATCTTCGTGCTCCTGGGCGTCAAGGACGTCCCGGCCCTGGCGGGGGATGACCTGCGGCTGGTGTTCACCGCCCCCCTGGAGTTCTTCTTCACCAAGCTGAAGCTCGCCGGCTTCGGGGCGGTGGTGCTGACCTTCCCGGTGCTCGCCTGGCAGGTCTACGCCTTCGTGGCGCCCGGCCTCTACAAGCGCGAGCGGCGCGCCTTCCTGCCGTTCCTGGTGGCCGCGCCGACCCTGTTCCTGCTGGGCGCGGCGCTCGTCTACTTCATCATCCTGCCGTTCGTGCTGTGGTTCTCGCTGAGCCAGCAGATCGTCGGCACGGGCGGCATCGCCGTGGAGCTGCTGCCGAAGGTTTCAGACTACCTCACCCTTGTCACGACCCTGCTGCTCGCCTTCGGCCTCTGCTTCCAGCTTCCGGTGGTGCTGACGCTCCTCGGCATGGCGGGGCTGGTCACGTCCAAGATGCTCCGCGCCGGCTGGCGCTACGCGGTGGTCGGCGTGTTCGTGGTCGCCGCCATCGTCACGCCGCCGGACCCGATCAGCCAGACCATGCTCGCGGTGCCGATCATCCTGCTCTACGAGATCTCGATCTGGTGCGTGCGCGTCATCGAGGGCCGTCGGGCGCGGGAGGAAGCCGGCACGGACGTGGTGGCCGTCTAGAGGGCCTTGGCCCGCCCGCCGACGCGCTCTAGGAAAGCGGCTCACTCCCCTGCAAGCGGCCGCCATGCACGATATCCGAGCCATTCGCGAAACACCCGAGCTTTATCGCAAAGCCTGGGAGGCGAAGGGCCTGTCTGGCGCCGCGCTGGTGGAGCAGATCCTCGAACTCGACGGCCGGCTACGGGCCGCCCAGACGACGCTTCAGGCGGCGCAGGCCGAGCGGAATGATGCGTCCAAGAAGATCGGCCAGGCCAAGGCCCAGAAGAACGATGACGAGGCCACGCGCCTGATGGCGCACGTGGAAACCCTCAAGCGCACGCTTGAGGAGCAGGCCGAGATCGAGCGCACGGTGTCGGAGGAGCTGCGGAACCTCCTCGCCACCCTGCCGAACATTCCTGCGCCGGACGTGCCGGAAGGCGCGGACGAGGGCGACAACGTCGAGGTGCGCCGCTGGGGCGAGCCCTTCGCGATCTCCAACCCCAAGGACCACGTCGACATCGGCGAGGGGCTCGGCCTGCTGGACTTCGAGGCCGCGGCGCGCATGAGCGGCGCGCGCTTCGCGGTGCTGAAGGGCCAACTCGCCCGCCTCGAACGTGCGCTCGGCCAGTTCATGCTCGACCTGCAGACCCAGGAGCACGGCTACCTGGAAGTGGCCCCGCCGCTGCTGGTCAACGACGCCGCCGCCTACGGCACCGACAAGCTGCCGAAGTTCGCCGAGGACCTGTTCCAGACCACCGACGGCCGCTGGCTGATCCCCACCGCTGAGGTGCCGCTGACCAGCCTGGTGATGGGCCAGATCGTCGCGGAGGAGGAGCTGCCGCTGCGCTTCACCGCGCTGACGCCCTGCTTCCGCTCGGAGGCCGGCGCCTCGGGGCGCGACACGCGGGGCATCATCCGCCAGCACCAGTTCAACAAGGTGGAGCTGGTGTCGGTGACCACGCCGGAGCAGTCCGAGGCCGAGCACGAGCGGATGGTCGGCTGCGCCGAGGCGGTCCTGAAACGCTTGGAGCTGCCGTTCCGGACCATGCTGCTCTGCACGGGCGACATGGGCTTCGGCGCCCGCAAGACCTACGACCTCGAAGTCTGGCTGCCGAGCCAGGGCAAGTACCGGGAGATCAGCTCCTGCTCGAACACGGGCGACTTCCAGGCCCGGCGGATGGACGCTCGGAGCAAGAAGGCCGGCGAGAAGGGCACGCGCTACGTCCACACCCTGAACGGCTCGGGCCTGGCGGTCGGCCGTACGTTGGTGGCGATCATGGAGAACTATCAGGACGAGGGCGGCCGCATCGCCATCCCACAGGCGCTGCACCCCTACCTCCCGGGGCTCACCCACATCGGCGCCGAGGCCTGAGCCTTGCGGATCCTGCTGACCAACGACGACGGCATCCACGCAGACGGCCTGGTGGCGCTGGAGAAGATCGCTGCGGCGCTCTCCGACGACGTCTGGGTGTGCGCCCCGGAGTACGAGCAGTCCGGCGCCAGCCGCGCGCTGACGCTGGCCGAGCCGATCCGGGTCCGGCAGGTGGCGGAACGGAAGTTCTCCACCACGGGCACCCCGACCGACTGCGTGATGCTAGGGATTCATGAGCTCGTCGCCGGCAAGCGGCCTGACCTGGTGCTCTCCGGGGTGAACCGCGGCGCCAACCTGGCCGAGGACGTGACCATGTCGGGTACGGTGGCGGGCGCCATCGAGGGCATGGCCCTAGGCGTGCCGGCCGTCGCCCTGTCGCAGCAGGGGTTCTACGAGCCTGGCACAAGCTTCGAGGCCGCCGAGACCTTCGCGCCGGGGATCATCAGACGGCTCGTGGAGACAGGCTGGCCCAACGACGTCGTCATCAACATCAACTTCCCGGCCCGTCCGGTGGCGGAGATCACCGAAGTCGAGGTCACCCGCCAGGGCTTCCGCGACGTGCACGTGCGCCATGCCGAGAAGCGCACCGACCTGCGCGGCAAGGACTACTACTGGATCGGCTTCCGGCAGACGCCCTCGAAACCGGCCGAAGGCACCGACCTGCGAGCGATTTACGAGGGTCGCATCTCGGTCACCCCGCTGCATATCGACCTCACGCACATGGCCACCGTCCACGACCTGAAGGGTCGACTGGGCGGTCCGCCGCCGAAGGCCTGAGCATGGCGAAGTCCGAGAACCCCGCCGACGTCCGCATGGCGACCCTGATCCTGGCGCTCAAGCAGCAGGGGGTGAACGACGCGAAGGTGCTGAACGCCATCGAGAAGACGCCGCGAGAGCTGTTCACGCCCGAGCTGTTCAAGGAGCGCGCCTTCGAGGATTCGGCTCTGCCGATCGCCTGTGGCCAGACGATCAGCCAGCCGTTCATCGTCGGCCTGATGACCCAGGCGCTGCAGATCGAGAAGCGCGACCGGGTGCTCGAGATCGGTACCGGCTCCGGCTACCAGACGGCGATCCTCTCGAAGATGGCGCGGCTGGTCTACACGGTGGAGCGCTACCGCACGCTGATGAAGGAGGCCGAGGGCCGCTTCAAACAGCTCGGGCTGACCAACATCATCACCAAGTTCGGGGACGGCGGCGAAGGCTGGCCCGAACAGGCGCCGTTCGACCGCATTATGGTCACGGCCGCGGCGCCGGGAGAGCCCAAGGCTCTGCTCGCGCAACTCAAGCCCACGGGGATCCTCGTGGCGCCGATCGGCCGCGGGCCGGTCCAGACCCTGCGCCGCTACACCGGAGACGGGGAGGGCGGCTTCACGGTCGAGGACCTGCTCGACGTCCGTTTCGTGCCGCTGCTCGAAGGCGTCGCCAAGGAGCTGTGAGTCTGCGGCCGAATGCGGGTTGGCCGTGGCGTCCGGCCGGTCCCACTATGCCCCGACGCCCCGAACTGATTCTGAATAACCCTACCGGAGCGGCGATGACGCTTTTCCTGCAGAGAACGGTCCTGGCCCTGCTGGCCACCAGCGCGCTCTCCGCCTGCGCGACCCAGACCGAGCCCCTGCGCCCGAACTTCCCGGTCCGCACAGCCGACGTGCCGCCCCCGGCCACGCAACCCGCGCCGCCGCCCGTGGAGGACGCGCCGGTCGCCCAGGCGCCGCCGCCAGCCGTGGAGAGCCGCCCGCTCGAGCAGCTTCCGCCCGCCCGGCCCGCCGCGCCGCCGCCCCGCACCGAGCCCACCTACCGGACGGTGACGACGCGCACCGTCACGGGCCGCGTGGTCGACGCGGACGGGCGTGCGACCACCTATGAGGTGCAGAAGGGCGACACCCTCATCGGCATCGCGCGCAAGCTCGACACCACGGTGGAGCAACTGCGCGAGGACAACGACATCTCGGGGTCGAACATCCGGCCCGGGCAGACGCTGAAGGGGCCGACCACTGCGGCCAAGGCCTACATCGTAGGCTCGGGCGATACCCTGTTCGGCATCGCCCGCCGGTTCAGCGTGACCGCCGACGCCCTGGCGGAAGAGAACGACATCGGCCGCAACGCCCCCCTGCGCGTCGGCCAGCGCCTGCGCCTGCCGGAAGGTTTCCGCGACCGTGGCCCGACGGTGACCACCACCCGGGTGGCCGTCGAGGGCGAACCGGCGGTCCCGGCGCCGCCGCCCACGCGCCCCGCGCCCGCTCCGGCGGCCGAGCGCCCGGCGCCGCCGCCGGTCACGCGGCCCACGCCGAGCGCCGAGGCTCCGCCCGCCACCCGCACCGTCACGACCCGCAGTGTCACCGGACGTGTGGTGGACGTGGAAGGCAAGCCGGTCGTCTATGAGGTGAAGAAGGGCGACAACCTCACCGAGATCGCCCGCAAGCTCGACACCACCATCGAGCAGCTCCGCGAGGACAACGGCCTCAAGGGCTCGAACATCCGTCCCGGCCAGGAGCTGAAAGGCCCCCGCTCGACCACCAAGGCGTATGTGGTCGGCTCCGGCGACACACTCGACCTAATCGCCCGGCGGTTCTCGGTGACCGTGGCGGCGCTGCGCAGCGAGAACGGCCTCTCGCGCAACGCCGGCGTCCGCACCGGCCAGCGCCTGCGCCTGCCGTCCGGCTACCGCGACCGTGGGCCGGTCACCTCAACGACCCGCGTGCCGGTGGAGCGGCCTGCGCCCTCGCCCGCGGAGGAAGCCCCGCGGATCACGGCGCCCACGCCGGCTCCCGCGCCGCGCACGCCCGCGCCCGAGGTCGCTCCGCCGCTGCCGTCACGGCCGCAGCCCTATACGCCCCCGGCCAGCAGCCGCCCGAGCCCGCCGCCGCAGTCGCCGCGGCCCGCGCCGACGACGCCTTCGCGTCCGCAGCCCTACACCTCGCCCGGCGCGCCGCCGGTCGCCGGGCCCACGGCCGCCGCGCCGGTCAGCGACGCCCAGATCTCGCAGCTCGGCCGGGGCCGCTTCATCTGGCCGCTGCAGGGCGACGTCGTTTCGGGCTACGGGCCGAAACCCGGCAACCAGCGCAACGACGGCGTGAACATCCGCGCCCGCACGGGCGACCCGGTCCGCGCCGCCGCCGCCGGGGACGTGGTCTATGCCGGTGACCAGGTGCCGGGCTTCGGCAACCTGGTGCTGATCAAGCACGAGGACGGCTGGGTGACGGCCTACGGCCATCTGTCCCGTGTGGACGTGAAGATGACCCAGAAGGTCACCCAGGGGCAGCAGATCGGCCAGGCCGGCTCCACGGGCGGCGTCCCAGAGCCGCAGCTTCATTTCGAGGTGCGGTTCGCGCCGTCGCCGCTCGACCGCGCTCGGCCAATCGACCCCGAGCTCGTGCTGCCCCGCTGAGGCCCTCAGAGGGGGAGGGGCTTGCCCTGCTCCCCCGCAAGGTCGCGGATGAACTGCCAGGCGACGCGGCCCGAGCGGCCGCCGCGCAGTTGCGCCCACTGCAGGGCCCGGCGCTCGAGGTCGGCCGCGGCGAGGCCGAAGCGCTCGGCGTAGCCCTGCACAGCGGCGAGATAGGTGGCCTGGTCCATGGGCGGGAAGCCGACCCACAGGCCGAAGCGGTCGGAGACGCTGACCTCCTCCTCGGCGTCCTCGGCGGCCGCCAGCAGACCGCGCTCCTCGGTGTTCGTCCGCGGCATCAGGTGGCGGCGGTTGGACGTGGCCACGAACAGCACATTGCCCGGGGGCCCGGAGACGCCGCCCTCCAGCGCCGACTTCAGCGCCTTGGCGGCCGCCGCGCCTTCCTCGAACGAGAGGTCGTCGCAGAGCACGACGAATCGCTCCGGCCGCGCGCGCAGCAGATCGAACAGTCCTGGCAGCGCCGTCACCTGGTCGCGGTCGACCTCGACGAGCTTCAGGTCCGCCGCCTCGCGGGAGGCGGCCATGAACGCGGCCTTGGCCAGCGAGCTCTTGCCGGTGCCCCGCACGCCCCAGAGGAGCGCGTGGTTGAAGGGCAGGCCGCGGGCGAACCGCTGCAGGTTCTCGAGGAAGCGCTCCTTCTGCCGATCGACCCCCACCAGGCTCTCCAGCGCCAGCGGATAGTCGGGCGCGGGATGGAAGGCGCCGCTGTCCGGATCGTGGCGGAACAGGCAGGCGCCGTCGAAGGAGGCGGGACCGATGTTCGGCGGAGCCAGGCGCTCCAGCGCCTCGGCGATGCGTTCCAGAACGGGCTTCAACTCGGGGTCCATGCCGCGAGCCATAGCCGCGGGCCGGTTCCATTGCAAAACCAGGGCGCAGCGCATAGCTTCCGCCGACTTCGAACGGGGGCTGGTCGGCCGCCCGTCAGCGCTATTCCGGAGAGGCCATGTTCGCCACCCCCGCCTATGCCCAAGCCGCCGCCGGCGCCCCCACCGGGGGCCCGCAGGACATGCTGATCCAGTTCCTGCCGCTGATCGGCCTGGTCATCCTCTTCTACTTCCTGATGATCCGTCCGCAGCAGCGCCGGATGAAGCAGCACCAGCAGATGCTGGGCGGGCTGAAGCGCGGCGACACCGTGGTCCTGTCCTCGGGCATGATCGGCAAGGTGGTCCGCGTCGAGGACAAGGAAGTCGGCCTCGAAATCGCCACGGGCGTGACCGTGAAGGTGGTGAAGACGATGATCGCCGACGTCCGCACGCGTGGCGAGCCGTCCGCCGCCAACGATTCCAAGGTCTGAGCTGAACCCCCTCGATGCTGAACCTCTCCCGCTGGAAGGTCCTTCTCGTCGTTCTGGCGGTGATCCTGGGCGTCCTATTCGCCCTGCCGAACGTCATCCCGGCCGAGGCCCGCGCCAAGCTGCCTGGCTTCCTCCCGAAGCAGACCCTCAACCTCGGCCTGGACCTGCAGGGCGGCTCCTACCTCCTGCTGGAGGTGGATACCGCCGCGCTGCGCCGTGAACGGCTGACGAACCTCGTCGAGGACGTCCGGCAGAACCTGCGCAACGAGCAGATCGCCTTCACCGACCTCGGCGTGGCCGACGGCGGCGTCACCCTTCGGGTCACCGATCCGGGGCAGGTGGAGGCCGCCGCCCGGGCTCTGCGCAACTCGGTGGGCACGCCGCTCGCCGGCACGACCGGCGGCCGCGACGTGAACGTCGCCGTGGCCGGCGACCAGCGCCTGCGCCTGACCTTCGCCGCCGAGGCCATGAACGCCGAGGCGAGCCGCGCGGTGGAGCAGTCCATCGAGATCATCCGCCGCCGGGTGGACGAGCTCGGCACGCGGGAGCCCAGCATCACCCGCCAGGGCGCCGACCGCGTTGTCGTGCAGGCGCCGGGCGAGAGCGATCCCGAGCGCCTGAAGGACGTGATCGGCCAGACGGCCAAGCTGACCTTCCAGATGGTCGACGACTCGGTCACCCCGGCCGAGGCCGCCGCGGGTCGCGTACCGCCGGGCTCGCAACTGCTGCCGCAGGACGATCCCAACGAGCCGTTCGTGGTGGTGAAGCGTCGTTCGGTCGTGACCGGCGAAATGCTGGTGCACGCCAATGCCGGGTTCCACCCGCAGAACGGCACCCCGATCGTCGAATTCCGGTTCAACGGCCAGGGCGCCCGCCGCTTCGGCGACGTGACCAGCGCCAACATCGGCAAGCGGTTCGCCATCGTCCTCGACGAGAAGGTGATCTCGGCGCCGGTGATCAACAGCGCCATCACCGGCGGCTCCGGCTACATCGAGGGCAACTTCACCACCGAGACCGCCAACGACCTGGCGCTCCTGCTGCGGGCTGGCGCCCTTCCGGCGCCGCTGAACGTTGAGGAGCAGCGGACGGTGAGCGCCGAACTCGGCGCGGACGCGATCAAGGCCGGCCAGGTCTCCACGCTGGTCGCCTTCGTCGCCATCGTTGCCTTCATGGTGCTCGCCTATGGGCTGCTGTTCGGCGGCATCTCCGTTGTGGCCCTGCTGATCAACGGCCTGCTGATCATCGCGGCCATGAGCCTGACCCAGGCCACGCTGACGCTCCCCGGCATCGCCGGCCTGATCCTGACGCTGGCGGTGGCGGTCGACGCCAACGTGCTGATCTACGAGCGCATGCGAGACGAGATCCGCGCCGGCCGGTCGGTGATCTCGGCCATGGACGCGGGCTTCTCGCGCGCCATGAGCACGATCATCGACGCCAACCTGACGACGCTGCTCGCGGCGCTGCTCATGTTCCAATTCGGCGCGGGCCCGGTGAAGGGCTTCGCCTGGACGCTTTCCATCGGCGTGATCACCTCCGTGTTCACCGCCGTCCTCATCACCCAGGTGCTCCTGGCCGTGTGGTTCCGCGCCGCCCGGCCGAAGACCCTGCCGATCGCGTAAGGAGGGCCTGACCCATGTGGCCCCTGATCAGGATCCTGCCGGTGAAGACGAACTTCCAGTTCGTCCGCTTCGCCAAGTTCGCCGCCGTCATCTCGGCCGTCGCCGTCATCGCATCGCTTGCGCGGGCGATGATCCCGTTCGAGCCGCCGTGCGGCGGCCTGAACTGCGGCATCGACTTCACCGGCGGCACGGTGATCGAACTGTCCACCGCGCCCAAGCAGGTGGACCTCTCGGCCGCCCGCGCGGCGGTGAGCGGCCTGGAGCTCGGCGACCCGCAGGTCCAGGGCTTCGGCGACGGCACCGCCGCCATGGTGCGTTACCAGCCGCCCGCCGGCGCGAACGCCGACCAGGTGGCCGAGCAGGTGCGCGGCGTGCTCACCCAGGCGCTGGGGCAGGTGCGCTTCGACGCGCCGGACGTGGTGGGCGCGAAGGTGTCCGGCGAGCTGTTCCAGAGCGGGTTGATGGCGCTCGGCCTCGCGATCCTGCTGATGCTTGTCTACATCTGGTTTCGGTTCGAGCTGCAGTTCGGCGTCGGCGCCGTCGTGGCCCTGTTCCACGACGTGATCCTGACCTTCGGCATCATCGCCTTCTTCCGGCTGGAGTTCAGCCTGACGACGGTGGCCGCCATCCTGACGGTCATCGGCTACTCGATGAACGACACGGTGGTGGTGTTCGACCGCCTCCGCGAGAATCTCCGCAAGTACAAACGCATGCCGCTGCGCGAGCTTATCGACCTGTCGATCAACGAGACACTGTCGCGGACCATCATCACCGGCCTGACCGCCGTGCTGGCTCTGGCGGGGCTCGCCGTCTTCGGCGGGCCGACTCTGTTCGGAATGTCGCTGGTGCTGATGTTCGGCATCGTGATCGGCACCTACTCGTCGATCTATGTGGCCGCGCCGGTGATCCTGCTGTGGGGCGTCAAGCGCGGCGAGGAAGAGGCCCAGCCGCTCAAGCCGGCCGACGTCCGGCCGTAGGGCAGGGGAGCCGCCCGTGGCCCGCGACGCGCCCACCATCGACGCCTACGGCGGCGGCGGCTTTCGGCTCTCCGGGGAGCGGCACGAGGGCTCCCTGCTCATCCTGCAGGACGAGGCGCGGACCTGGTCCGTCACGGATCTGGAGGCGCTGACGCCGGAGAGCCTGGAGCCGGTGCTGGCCGCCGGCCGCGCCGAGGTGGAGTTCCTGCTGCTGGGCGTCGGCGCGCGGAACGCCCAGCCGCCTCGGGCCGTGCGGGAGGCGCTGCAGCGCGCCGGCATCGGCCTGGAGTTCATGGACACCCCGGCCGCGGCCCGGCTCTACAACGTGCTGACAGCCGAGGGACGGCGGCTCGCCGCCGCGCTCATCGCCGTCTGACACGCGGCCGCTGCAGGAGCTTTGCGCCTGCGTCAAAACGACCCTATACCTGACAGCCTAGGTAGGATTCGAGGGTCACAAGATGGCTGGGCTGCTTTCCAATTTCCGCAACACCGTGATCGTGAGCGTGATCCTCGCGCTCATCATGGTGATTGCCTACTCGCAGGGGCCGCAGGGCGTCGACGCCACCTTCTGGCAGGCCGTCTTCCGCTGGCTCCACACCTTCTTCGGCATCCTGTGGATCGGGCTGCTCTACTACTTCAACTTCGTCCAGATCCGGAAAATGCCGGAGATCCCGGCCGAGCTGAAGCCGGCGGTCTCCAAGTACATCGCGCCGGAGGCGCTGTTCTGGTTCCGCTGGGCGGCGTTGTTCACCGTGCTGATGGGCCTGATCCTGGCGTACACCCGCGGCGCCGAGTACGCGCACGAGGCGCTGACCTTCGGCCTGTTCGGCGGCTATGCCCCGGGCGACGACCGCTTCACCCTGCTCGGCCTCGGCATGTGGCTGGCGATCATCATGTTCATCAATGTCTGGGCGTTCATCTGGCCGAACCAGAAGATTGCGCTCGGCATCGTCGAGGCCGACGCCGATGCGAAGGCCAAGGCGGGGCGCACCGCGATGCTGTTCTCGCGGACGAACCTGCTGCTTTCGATCCCGATGCTCACCTCGATGACCATGACGCAGACCATCTACGGCTGATTGTCGCAAACTTGCGGAGAGGCCCGCCCTTGCGGCGGGCCTTTTTCGTTGAAGCCCCATGTCCGACGCCGCCCCGCATCCCGACCGCGACCTCGACGACCTGGTCCGCCGCGTCGACCCTGACCGCTGGCTGTCCAGCCGCTTCATCGCGGACGCCGAGGCGCGGGCGGACGTGATCGCTCTCTACGCCTACGATCACGAACTCGCGCGCGCGCCGCGTGTCGCCTCCAACTCGCTGCTGGGGGAGATCCGGCTCGCCTGGTGGCGTGAGGTCCTGGACGAGGTCTTCGAGGGGCGCGCAGTCCGGCGCCATCCGACCGCGCAGGCCGTTGCCCGCGCCGTGACGCGACACGGTCTTTCGCGCGCCCCGCTGGAGGCGATGATCGACGCCCGCTACCGGGAGCTGGATCCGACGCCGCTGTCCGTCGCGGAATCGCTCGAATGGGCCCGGGACACGGCCGGGCTCGCCGCGGAACTCGCCGCCCGTATCCTCGACCCGACCGCGGACGTGGCAAGGGCGCGGGGCGCCGGCTCGGCCTGGGCCCTGGCGCGACGCGCGCGGGAGGCTCCCGTGTTCGCCCCCACGGCGGCCGAGGCCCTGCGCGGCGCGCGTGAGGGCGTCAGGGGGCTCAGCCCCGCAGCGTTCCCGGCCGTGGCGCACGCCGCCCTGGCGGGGCGGGGCGGCTCGGAGTTGTCCCGCCGCCTGCGGCTTATCTGGGCGGTCGCGCTGGGCCGGATCTAGCTACTCGGCGGCTTCCAGCACCGGCGCGTCCGCCGCCCAGGCGTCGAGATCGGCCAGCGCGCGCTCGCCCATCAGCCGCTTCTTCGCCCGGCCGCGCTCCTTGTTCGGCAGGCGCTTGCCCTCGGCGTCGCGCTTGGGCGCTTCCAGCGGCGGCAGCAGGCCGTAGTTGATGTTCATGGGCTGGAACGAACCCGTGCCGGCCTCGATGTGGCCGCCGGTGATGTGGTTCACCAGGGCGCCGAGCGCCGTGGTCGCCGGCGGCGCCTCGACCGGACGCCCCAGCCGCTCGGCCGCGGCGAGCCGCCCCGCCAGCAGGCCCACGGCCGCGCTCTCCACATAACCTTCGACTCCGGTCACCTGGCCGGCGAACCGCAGCCGCGGCTGGGCCTTCAGCCGCAGTTGCCGATCGAGCAGGCGGGGCGAGTTCAGGAAGGTGTTGCGGTGCAGTCCGCCCAGCCGCGCGAACACCGCCTTTTCGAGCCCCGGGATCATGCGGAAGATGTCTGTCTGCGCGCCGTGCTTCAGCTTGGTCTGGAAGCCCACCATGTTCCACAGCGTGCCCAGCGCATTGTCCTGGCGGAGCTGGACAACGGCCCAGGGCTTCTCGTCGGGCTTGTGGGCGTTGGTCAGGCCCACCGGCTTCATCGGCCCGTGCCGCAGGGTCTCGCGGCCACGCTCGGCCATCACTTCGATCGGCAGGCAGCCGTCGAAATAGGGCACGTGCTCCCAGTCCTTGAACTCGGACTTCGGACCCGCCAGCAGGGCGTCGATGAACGCCTCGTACTGCTCCTTGGTCATAGGGCAGTTGATGTAGGCGGCCGCGTCTCCGCCCGGGCCTTCCTTGTCGTAGCGCGACTGCCGCCAGGCGACGTCCATGTCCACGGACTCGAACGTCACGATGGGGGCGATGGCGTCGAAGAACGACAACTGGCCCTCGCCGGTGAGCTGGAGAATGGCGTCGGCCAGCGCGGGAGAGGTGAGGGGGCCGGTGGCGATCACCACGCTGTCCCAGTTGGCCGGCGGCAGCCCGGCGACCTCTTCGCGCGCGATCGTCACCAGCGGGTGCGCCTCGAGGCGGTCGGTCACCGCCTGGGAGAAGCCCTCGCGGTCGACCGCCAGCGCGCCGCCGGCCGGGACCTGGTGGGCGTCTCCGCAGGCCATGATGATCGAGCCCAGCTTGCGCATCTCGGCGTGGAGAAGGCCGACGGCGTTTCCGGCCCAGTCGTCGGCGCGGAACGAGTTGGAGCAGACCAGCTCCGCCAGGCGGTCGGTGTGGTGGGCGTCGGTGCCGCGCACCGGCCGCATCTCGTGCAGGATCACGGGCACGCCGGCCTGGGCGATCTGCCAAGCGGCTTCCGAGCCGGCGAGGCCGCCGCCGATCACGTGTACAGGGGCTGTCGTCATGCGTGGCTAACTAGCAACGATCGCTCCGGATCGCGAGCGGGGCCTTGCGCCGCCGGGCGACGGAGAACAGGTTGCAGCCGGAGGGCCGGCGACTCGTTTACCTGAACGTGTCGGGCCAAGGGACGAGAATGAACCAGTTTTCGGCGAGCGAAGCCGCTCTGGAAGGCTTCCGCCTGATCCGGTCGCGGCCGGGGACCATGCTCGCTTGGGCCGGGGTCTACTTCCTCGGCATCATGGTCATCGGCGCCCTGATGGCGGTGGCGCTCGGCCCCCGCTTCGCCGAGGCCATGCAGGGCTCAGATTATACCGCCGAGAAGGCCGACGCCGTAGCCGCCATGCTGGCTGAGTCCTGGCCGGCGTTCCTGCTGGTCCTGCTGGTCGTGATGACGCTGATGTCGGTGATCATCGCCGGCATCTACCGCCTGGTGATGCGGCCGGAGGAGCCTGGGCTGGCGCACCTCCGCCTCGGGCGAGACGAGTTCCGGCTGACGGCGGTGAACCTGGCGCTGTTCTCGATCGGGTTCGTGTGCCTGTTCGCTGGGATCATCGCGCTCACCATGGTGCGGGAGACCAGCTCGCTGGTGTCGTTGGGCCTGCTGGTGGTGGTGATCGGCCTGACAGCCTGGCTCGGCGCGCGGCTCTCGATGGTCACTCCGATGACCTTTGCCACACGCCGGATCGCCTTCGGGCCGGCCTGGCGGCTCACCCGGGGTCGGATGTGGCCGCTGCTGGGCATGATGCTGCTCGCGGCCATCTTCTACGTGATGATCTGGCTGGTGATCAGCCTCGCGGGCCTGGTGGTGGTGGCCTTGGCGGGCGGCAGCCAGGCGCTCGAGGAGGGACACGTGAACGCCGGCGCCGTGATCGCGGGCGTGGCCACCCTGGTCATGCAGTTCCTGCTCTATGTGCTGCAGGTGGTGATGATCTACGCCCCCTTCGCCGTGGCCTATCAGCAGCTCACCGGCCAACCGGTGACCCACCGTTGAGCCGCTTCTCCGCGTCCGACGCCGCCCTCGAGGGCTTCCGCGTGATTGGCCGCCGCTGGCGGATCGTCGCCGGCTGGGCCCTGTTCAACCTGCTGGGCCTGCTGGGCGCCTGCGTGGTCGCCGGGGTGCTGATCGCCATCGCCGCCTTCGCCGCCACCTCCAGCGAGGCCGCGGGCACGGCGGGAGCCGCGGTCGGCGCGCTGGTGCTGGCGTTCGCGGCCTTCGCGGTGGAGGTGATGATCGTCTGCGCCCTGTTCCGGATGCTGCTGCGCGGCGACCCGCCCGGGTTCCTCCACCTGCGCCTGGGCGCGGACGAGCTGCGGGTGGCGGTCGTCTGGCTGGTGATGCTCACCGCCTTCGTCGCCGCTGGCCTCCTGGCGCTCTATGTGGCCGGGCTGGCGGGGCAGGCGGCCGGCGCGCGCCTGGGCGTTCCGTCCCTGGTGATCCTGTTCGGCGTGCTGGTCTGGCTGGCGATCCGGCTGTCGCTAGCCGCGCCGGCGTCGGTGGCAGAGCGGCGGATGGGCTTCGTGGCATCGTGGCGGCTCACCCGCGGCCGGGCGTGGGCGCTGTTGGGCATGTCAGCCATCGCCCTGTGCCTGCTGGCGATGATCGCCATCATGGCCTGGTTGGCGCTGGCGCTGATCGGCGGCGCGATCAGCGGCTGGAGCGATCTGGGCCTCCTGCTGCGCACCGACGCCGAGGCGATGGCCGAGCGGCCAGGCTTCTACGTCGCGCAGCTCGCCGTGCAGTTTCTCTTCGCGCCGGTGCTTTGGGTGATCAGCCAGGCGCCGTTGGTGGCGGCCTACAAGGCGTTCGCCGAGACCCGTCAGGCCTGAGCGCTCGGGCGGGCCGAGACCCGCGCGTGCCAGGCGCGGACGTTCGCCAGCTCGTCCGGAACCGGCAGGCCGATCCAGGTCGCGAAGTCCACCGTCGTCAGGCCGCAGATGTCGGCCATGCCGTAGTGCTCGCCGGCCAGGAAGGGCCGGTCGGCCAGCTCCCGGTCCAGCCAGCGCAGGGCGCCGGCGTAGGCCTCGCGGTTGGACTCCCCGAAGGCCTGGTGCTGGTCCACCACCTTGGCCGTGAACGGGTGGGCGTGGCGCCAGAAGTTCCCCACCGGCCCCATCACGGTGAACTCGATCCGGCGGACCCACATGTCCACCGTGGCCTTCTCCAGCGGCGTGCGGCCGAACAGCGGCGGGTCCGGCTGGGTCTCCTCGAAGTAGCGGCAGATGGCCACCGTCTCGGAGATGGCCGTGCCGTCGTCCAGCACCAGGGTCGGCACCTGGCCCAGCGAGTTGCGGGCCCGGTGCTCCGGGCTCTTGTGCTCCCGCTTCAGGATGTTCACCGGCGTCTCGGGCAGGTCGACGCCCTTCTCGGCCAGGAAGATCCGCACCCGCCGCGGATTGGGGGCGGGCATCGGCGCGCCGTAGAGGATCATGCTGGTCTCCAGAAAGCCTGGAGACCAGCTTAAACGTCCGTTCTACGCCCTCGCCAGCTTCTTGCGACGCTCGCCGCGGCGCTGGCGATGGCGCTCCAGCAGCTCGTGCAGGTAGCGGCCGGTCCAGCTCCGCGGGTTCTCGGCCACCTGCTCGGGCGTGCCCTGGGCGACGATCTCGCCGCCGCCGTCGCCCCCCTCGGGACCGAAATCCACCAGCCAATCCGCGGTCTTGATGACATCGAGGTTGTGCTCGATGACCACCACCGTGTTGCCCTGATCGGCCAGCTCGTGGAGCACCTCAAGCAGCTTCTTCACGTCCTCGAAGTGCAGGCCCGTGGTGGGCTCGTCGAGGATGTAGAGCGTCTTGCCCGTGGCGCGACGAGACAGCTCCTTGGAGAGCTTCACCCGCTGGGCCTCGCCGCCGGACAGGGTGGTGGCCTGCTGGCCGACCTTCACATAGCCCAGGCCGACGCGCTTCAGCGTCTCCATCTTCTCCCGGATCGGCGGCACCGCCTTGAAGAACTCGGCCGCCTCTTCGACCGTCATATCAAGGACATCGGCGATGTTCTTGCCCTTGAACATGATCTCCAGGGTCTCGCGGTTGTAGCGATGACCGTGGCAGACGTCGCAGGTGACGTAGACGTCCGGCAGGAAGTGCATCTCGATCTTGATCAGGCCGTCGCCCTGGCAGGCCTCGCAGCGGCCGCCCTTGACGTTGAACGAGAACCGCCCCGGGCCGTAGCCGCGCGCCTTGGCCTCCGGCAGTCCCGCGAACCAGTCACGGATCGGCTGGAAGGCGCCGGTATAGGTGGCCGGGTTCGACCGCGGGGTGCGGCCGATCGGGCTCTGGTCGATGTCGATGACCTTGTCGAAGTGCTCCAGGCCCTCGATCCGCTCGTGCGGGGCGGGCGCATCCGACGCATTGTGCAGCCGGCGCGCGGCGGCCTTGTAGAGCGTCTCGATCGTGAAGGTGGACTTGCCGCCGCCGGACACCCCGGTGATGCAGGTGAAGGTGCCCACCGGGATTTCGCCGGTGATGTTCTTCAGGTTGTTGCCATTGGCGCCCACGACCCTCAGCACCTTCTTTTTCGAGATCGGGCGACGGTCCTCGGGGACCTCGATCTCGCGGGCGCCGGAGAGGTACTGGCCGGTGAGGCTCTTGGGGTTGGCCATGATCTCGTCGGGCTTGCCCTGGGCGATGATCTCGCCGCCGTGCACGCCCGCCGCCGGGCCCATGTCGATGACGTAGTCGGCGGTGAGGATCGCCTCCTCGTCGTGCTCCACCACCAGCACCGAGTTGCCCAGGTCGCGCAGGCCCTTGAGCGAGGTGAGCAGGCGGGTGTTGTCCCGCTGGTGCAGGCCGATGGAGGGCTCGTCGAGCACGTAGAGCACGCCGGTCAGGCCCGAGCCGATCTGGCTGGCCAGGCGGATGCGCTGGCTCTCGCCGCCGGACAGGGTGCCCGAGGCGCGGGAGAGGTTCAGGTAGTCCAGGCCGACGTTGACCAGGAACCGCAGGCGGTCGTTGATCTCCTTCAGGATCCGCCGGGCGATTTCCATCTGCTTGTCGGTGAGCACCCGGTCCAGGCTCTCGAACCACTCGCCGGCGTGCTTGATGGAGAGGGTGGAGACCTCGCCGATGTGCTTGCCGTCGATCTTCACGGCCAGGGCTTCGGGTTTCAGGCGGTAGCCCGAGCAGGCCTCGCAGGGGGTCTCGGACTGGTAGCGGCCGAGTTCCTCCCGCACCCAGGAGCTGTCGGTCTCGCGCCAGCGGCGCTCGAGGTTCGGCAGCACGCCCTCGAAGGTCTTGTTGACCTCGTACTTGCGGGCGTTGTCGTCGTAGATGAAGCGGATCTTGTCGCCGCCCGAGCCGTGCAGGATCACCTGTTTCGCGCTCTCCGCCAGCTTGTGCCAGGGCGCGTCCATCGAGAAGCCGTAGTGCCGCGACAGCGCCTGCAGCGTCTGGGTGTAGAGGGGCGAGGGGCCCTTGGCCCAGGGCGAGATGGCGCCCTTGTGCAGGGTGCGGTCCTTGTCCGGGACCACCAGGTCGGCGTCGAAGGCGAGCTTGGCGCCCAGGCCGTCGCAGACCGGGCACGCGCCGTAGGGGTTGTTGAACGAGAACAGCCGCGGCTCGATCTCGCTGATCGTGAAGCCGGAGACCGGGCAGGCGAACTTCTCGGAGAAGATCAGCCGGCGGGGCTGCTCCTCGCCGGGGTCCTTGTCGGCCCACTCGGCCACGGCGATACCGTCGGCGAGCTTCAGCGCGGTCTCGATCGAGTCCGCGTAGCGGCCCTCGAGGCCGGCCTTGGTGACCAGCCGGTCCACGACCACGTCGATGTCGTGCTTGAACTTCTTGTCGAGCGCCGGCGCGTCCTCGATCGGGTAGAACTCACCGTCGATCTTCAGGCGCTGGAAGCCGGCCTTCTGCCACTCGGCGATCTCCTTGCGGTACTCGCCCTTGCGGCCGCGGACCACCGGGGCCAGCAGGTACAGGCGGGTGCCTTCGGGCAGCGCCGAGAGCTTGTCCACCATCTGGCTGACGGTCTGGCTCTCGATGGGCAGGCCGGTGGCCGGCGAGTAGGGCACGCCCACCCGCGCCCACAGCAGGCGCATGTAGTCGTGGATCTCGGTCACCGTGCCCACGGTGGAGCGCGGGTTGCGGCTGGTGGTCTTCTGCTCGATGGAGATGGCCGGCGACAGGCCCTCGATGAGGTCCACGTCGGGCTTGCTCATCAGCTCCAGGAACTGGCGCGCATAGGCCGAGAGGCTCTCGACGTAGCGGCGCTGGCCCTCGGCGTAGATGGTGTCGAAGGCCAGCGAGCTCTTGCCCGAGCCGCTGAGGCCGGTCAGGACGACCAGCTCGCCGCGCGGGATGTCGACGTTCACGTCCTTGAGGTTGTGCTCACGCGCCCCGCGGACGCGGATCATGTTCGTCTGGTCGGCCATCTTGTCCCGGAAACACTGAACGCCCGCGGAGAGGTCCCCCGGGCGAGCTGCCAAATGTAGTTATCCGACTCGTAGATAACACCAGAACGCAAGCGGAACGAAGGGCCTGCGTCGGCCCGCCGCGGGCCCTGCTGACACAACGGTGTCAGCAGGGAGAACAAAGCCGGCTCAGCGCGCGGCGGCGGCCTGGGCCTGGTCGAAGACCCGCAGGGCGTTGCCGCCCATAATCTTGGCCACATCGTTGCGGGAGTAGCCTCGGGCGCGGAGCGCCGCGGTCAGGTTCGGGAAGTCGGCCGCGCCGTCGAAGCCCTCCACCCCGCCGCCGCCGTCGAAGTCGCCGCTGACGCCCACGTGGTCGATGCCGGCCACCTTGATGGCGTGGTCGATGTGTCGGACGAAGTCGTCGAGGCTGGCCCGCTTGGCGCCGCCGTAGCGGGCGAGGACGGCGTTCCGCTCGGCGGTCATCTTCCGCATCAGGTCGAGCGTCTTCGGCTCATCGCCGTACTTGCGGCCAAGCTGGGCGAGCGCCTTGTCCCGCTCGGGGTTCGGGGCCTGGGCGGCCGCCACGTAGGACGAGACGGCGTTGAGCTGGATCACCCCGCCCTTGGCCGCCAGCTTGCGCAGCAGGTCGTCCGGCAGGTTGCGGGGGTGGTCGTAGACGGCGCGGACGCCCGAGTGGGACAGGATGATCGGCGCCTTGGACAGCTCGATCATCTGCTCGGTGGAGGCGTCGGAGGCGTGGCTGGCGTCGATCACGATGCCGACCCGGTTCGCCTCGGCCACCCACTGGCGGCCGAGCGGCGAGAGCCCGTTGTGCTCGGGCTTGTCCGTGGCGGAGTCGGCCAGGTCGTTGTTGCGGAAGTGGACCGGGCTCATCATCCGCGCGCCCAGCTCGTGGAAGGTCTTCATCAGGCTGAGGTCGCGGCCCAGCGGGTAGCTGTTCTCGAGGCTGATGAAAACGAAACGCGTCTTGCCGTTGGCGAGGGCGCGGGCCTCGGCGGCGGTGGTGACGATCCGGAACTGCTGGTGGTTGCGCGCGGCCATCTCGCGGATCTCGTTGATCCGGACGAGCGCGAAGTCGCGGGCGGCGGCATGGCCCTCGGGCGTGCGCGGGCCCTGGGCGGTGAAGACCACGAATACGCCGCCGTCGACGCCGCCGTCGATCATCCGCGGCAGGTCCACCTGGCTGCCGTCCCTGGCCACGTCGTGCCGGTCGAGGATGTCCCAGCCCTCCACGTGGAACAGGGCCGGGGTGTCGAAGTGGGTGTCGAGGACCGTCAGGCCTTCGTGCAGGCTCCGGTCGGCGCGGCCCTGGGCGGTCGCGGGGAAGGCTGCGGAGGCGAGGAGGGCGGCGGCGAGAAGGGCGGTGCGGACGGACACGGAGGACTCCAGGCGAAATGGAGCGCCACCGTATCCACACCCGCCGCGTCGGGTCGAGCCGCCCCGCAGGTCCGCGCGGGTCAGAACCGGCGGCTGACGCCGATCTGGACAACCGGGTAGTACTTGAAGTCCTTGGCGTCGTCGCGGATGTCGGCTTCCTCTTGGCGCAGGCGCGCCTGGAAGGTCGGGTCGCCCGACAGCGTCCCGCCGGAGGCCTGCAGGCTCACGTCCGGGTCGTCGGAGAACGAGACGCCGACCAGGGCTCGGAAGCCCCAGGCCCGCTCTGTGGTGAAGGTGTTGTCGAAGCCGACGCCCACGAAGGGCTGCGCCGACGACAGCTTGGCCTTGCCGTCGATCCGTCCCACCTGGGCCGGCGTGAAGGTCGCCCCGCCGATCTCCACCGGGCCGGTCGGGCGCGCCGTGAGGTCGAGCTTGCGATCGCCGAAGTAGGCGCCGCCCGAAACCAGGAAGGCCGAGCCGCCGGGATGCCAGTCGGCGAACAGACCCGCCGTGGCGGCCTTCAGCTTGCCGTCGTAGTTCACGCCCGAATAGTCCTCGTCGTGGCTGAGGTTCAGCCAGTCGCCGCCGCCGCGGACCACCAGGCGGTCGCCGACGCGGAGCTTGGCTTCCACGCCAAGACCTGGCGTGCCGGCGTTCAGGCCGATGGCGAACGGCCCGGACTGGGCGAAGGCCGCGCCCGCGGGCGCAGCGGCGAGCGCCGCCGCGGCGGCCAGGATCTTGAACAAGCGCATGAGGGTCTCCGGTGGGCCTGGGCGGCCCGGGGTCGCGCGGGGTCTATGCCGGGCTGCGGCGCGGCGGGAGGAGACGTCTCGCCGCGTCGGACATCTAGCCGCGGTCAATCCGGGCGGCGTAGCAGCCGCGCCCCGCGTTGTGGGCGTGGAGGTAGGCGGTGTCCGGCCGGGCCAGCAGGCGCTCGACGGCCGGCTCCAGCTCCGCGCCCGGCGCGAGCGCGGCGTCCACCATCATGCCGGCCGCGTCGAACGCCCTGAGCGAGATCATCGGCCGGACGGTGAGCACCGGCGGCAGCGCGTCGACGTAGCGGGCGGTCTCCGTGGCGGCCTCGCCGACGAAGATCGCGTGGCGCGACCGGTAGGGCGTGTCGGCGGCCTGGTGCTCGTAGTTCAGGAGCAGCAGGGTCTCGCCGGGCCGGGCGTCGGCCAGGCTCACGCGGCAGGGGAAGCCCACGGGCGCGTCGGCCGTGCAGCGTAGCACGCCGCGCTCGGCGAGGTCGGCGTCGGAGAGGCCGAACAGGGGGCGGAATTCCTCCAGCGGCAGGCCGGAGACGACGTAGGACATGGGACGGACTCCTTCAGGTCAGGCGGCGTCGTGGAAGATGACGCCGAGGGTGTGGCGGCGGCCGGCTCGCAGCCGGCTGACGCCGTGTCGAAGATTGACGCGATAGGGGCCGCGGGCGCCGGTCACGGGCCGCTCGCGGACCGGGAAGATCACGGCGTCGCCCCGCCGGAGCGGGACGACCTCGACGCGGGACTGCATCCGCGGCCGCTGTTCGGTGAGGACGAACTCGCCGCCCTCGAAGTCGCGGCCCGGCGCGTCGAGCAGGATCGCCGCCTGCAGCGGGAAGACGTGCTCGCCGTAGAGGTCCTGGTGCAGGCAGTTGTAGTCGCCGGGGCCGTAGCGCAGGAGGAGCGGCGTCGGCCGCGTCTGGCCGGCGCCGTGGCAGCGGGCCAGGAACTCGGCGTGGGTGGCGGGGAAGCGGGGCTCGACGCCAAGCCAGGCGTCCCAGCGGTTCGCGATCTGCGCCAGCGGCGGGTAGAGCGCGCGCCGCAGATGGGCGACCAGGTCCGGCAGCGGATCTGTGAAGTAGCGGTACTCGCCGCGGCCGAAGCCGTGCCGGGCCATGACCACGGTGCTGCGGAACAGCGCCGGCCGGTCGTACCAGCCGGCCACGGCGGCGCAGGTCTCCGGATCGAGCAGGTCCGGGACGAGCGCGCAGCCGTGGGCGTCCAGCTCGGCGGCGACTGCGGCCCAGTCGAGGGTCGAGAGGCGGGGCAGGGGAAGGGCGGCGTCCATGGGCGAGAGATCGCGCCCGACCGGCCAAGCCTCAACCGGGCGAATTCAACACAGGTCCGAAAGCCGCCAGGCGGTGCGCCCGCCTGCACGCCGACGTTCTGAAGATCGCCGCGGCGTCGTTAGCAGGCGTCGGCGGCGCTCTTCGAGGGGGGTTAGCGCTGCCGCCGGAGCGTTCGCTGGATAAGCCGGAGATGGAGCGCGTGCGCGGCGACGAAGACCAGCGCAACTAGGACATGCACCGGCAGCGCGAGGTGTTCCTGACCCGGTCGAGGCTTCAGGAATATGGACAGGGCAGCCATGCAGGCGAGGCATCCTGCGGCCAACACAGGCGTAAAGGCCAGCGCCACGGGACGTGGCGCGGTCCAGGTCACCGTCCCATCCAGAAGCCACTGCATGGGCAGTCGACGCTCCATCCCGAAGCGGCGGTCGGCGCGCACCGACATGGCCGTCAGACACGCCACAGCAACCAAAGTCACAGCCGTGGCCGCTATGGTGGGCATCAACTCGATCGCCTCCGTCCCCCCGAAGACTAGGTGCTCGGGGAACGGTCAGCAACGGGTCGGTTGCGGAGAGGCGACATCCGTCGCGAGCCGTCCGTCTACCTCCGGTCCGGCCGATGGCTTAGGGTCGCCGGATGGGACTGCTGACCTTCAGTATCAACGTCACCCTGGACGGCTGCGTCGACCACCAGGAGGGGATCGCCGACGACGAGACCCACGCCTTCTTCACCCGCCTCATGGATGAGGCCGGGGCGATGCTGTGGGGGCGCGTCACCTACGAGATGATGGAAGGCTACTGGCCGGCGGTCGCCCGGGGCGAGGTGGGGGCGCCGCCGGCGATCCGCGAGTGGGCGGTCAAGCTGGAGGCCAAGCCGAAGTACGTGGTGTCGTCGACGCGGACGAGCTTTCCGTGGACCAACAGCCACCACCTGGCCGGCGATCTGCGCGCCGGCGTGCAGAGGCTGAAGGACGCCACGCCGGCGGGCGTGCTGCTCGGCAGCGGCAAGCTCGCCGCCGAGCTGGACCGGCTGGACCTGATCGACGCTTACAGGTTCCTCGTCCACCCGAGGATCGCCGGCCACGGGCCGACCCTTTACGAGACCGGGCTGCCCGCCACGCGGCGGCTCGAGCTGGTGTCGGCGGAGCCGCTCCGATGCGGGGCGGTGGCCATGCACTACCGCCGGGCGGCCTGAGTCAAAGCCAGTCGAGGTCGGTGCGGCGGCCGTTGATGATCACGCCCTTGAGCCGGGCCTTGCCGTCGCGGCCGATGGAGACCACGGCGAAGGCCCCCGCGGCGCCGGGCGCCCGCAAGGCCTCCTGCATCGCCTCGGCCTCCGCCTGGCTGGCGTGGAAGCGGTCGACCCCGAGGTCCAGGGTCGCTTCGCCGTCCCCGCAGTAGAGGCGTCCCTGGACGGGGAGACCGAGCGCTGCGGCGCTCTCGCGGTCCTGGGCGACCGCCACGGCGCGGTGGCGCACCCCGTCGCGCCGCAGGGCGATCCAGTGGCGATCGTAGGAGCCGATCATCGGCGCGGGGCAGCCGTCGACCTCGCCCCGGTCGCGGATCTGGAACCGCATGTAGTGTCCGCTGAGCGGGGACCGGGGATCGAAGCCGGTGATGGCGAGCCGCACCTCGGTTCCGGCGGCGCGGGCGGCGCTCTCCCGAACGACCAGGCCGATGAGCGCCGCGACGAGGAGGGCGGCTGCCACGGCGATCCTCGCGGGAAGGCCAAGGCTCAAGCCGGGCTCGAGCGGCGCAGGAGAACGGCTATGGCCAACGCGATCACCGCCAGTCCGGCGAAGACGCCCGCCGAGGCGAGCAGCCCGACGCCCAAGTCGAACAGCAACGCCAGGCCCGCGGCGATCAGGCTGACGACGCCGACCGCGCTGACGATCGCATGGGCGTCATGCCGGCCGAGCGCTACCGCGCCCGCGGACAGGGCGAGCCAGGCCACCGGGTGGAGGAGCGGCATGCCGCCGTCGCCGAAGCCCGACAGGCCGAAGTAGGCGAGGGCTCCCAGCACGCACCAGCCGTAGAGGACCGTCGTCGGGCCGCCGTAGCGTTCCCGTCCGTGGCGGGCGGCGGCGGCGAGGCCGGCGAAGACCAGGCTGGTGACCAGGAACGTCGTCCGTGGCTCTCCGCTCGTCAGCCGCAGGGCGACGATGACGACGGCCGCGAGGCCCGCGGCATGGGCCAGCGGGGCCGACCGCCACCGGATCGCGAGCGCCGCCGCGAGCGGCGCCAAGGCCAGGGTCCAGGGCAGGCGTTCGATCCTGCCGTAGGGCAGCCGCTCGGCCACGCCGTCGAAGACGCCGGGCGCGGCGGCGTCGCCGGCCAGCGTCAGAAGCACGGCGGCCGCGCCGGCCCAGGGGGATCGCCCCGCCAGCGCCAGCACGGCCGCGCCAAGGCCTGCGCCGCGCAGCGCCGCCGCCGGATCGCCCGCCAGGTCGAAGATCTGGCCGGTCAGGCCGATGGCGGCGGCGAACACCAGGGCCGCGACGCTGAGCAGGACGTTCTTGGTGACCTCCCGGCCGCGCCCGGCCGCCCAGGCCGCGCCCAGGGCGGAGGCGAGGAAGGCCGCCAGGATCAGGCCGAAGCGGACGATCCGCGGGATCTCGGACCAGTTCGCCGCCACGAAGGCGATCACGGCGGCGCCCGCCAGGAACGCGCCGATGGCGGCGAGCGCGGTGGCGGCGTCGAGTCGGCGCTCCCGGCCGACGCCGGCGAGGATCGCCTCCCGGCTCGCGGCGGGCACGAGGCCGTCGCGGATCCAGGCGTCCAGGTCGCTCTCGAGGCGGCGTCGATAGCTGGCCATGCGCGGCTGAGAGTGGCCGACTTGGCCGCGGCCCGCAATTGCGGGGCCGGTTCCGCGGCGTTAGAACGCCGGCCCGCACCAAGGAGACCGCCATGCGCCAAGCGACGGACACCCGCCTCGTCCCGAACGCCCACGCGACCCTGGTCTCCCATGCCCGCCTTCGTCACGCTCGATTCCCTGAGCTTCCGCGCGCCTGACGGCCGCGCCCTTCTCGACAACCTGACTCTTGCCTTCGGGGCGGAGCGCACCGGCCTGGTCGGCCGCAACGGCGTGGGCAAGACCACGCTGCTGCGCCTGATCCTGGGCGAGCTCGCGCCGCTCGCCGGAACCGTGACCGTGCGCGGGCGCCTGGGCGTGCTGCGCCAGGCGCTGCAGCCGCCGCCGGGCGCCACGGTGGCCGAGCTGATGGGCCTGGCCGACGCGCTCCGGCGGCTGGCGCGGATCGAGGCCGGGTCGGGGACCGAGGCCGACTTCGCGGACGCCGACTGGGGCCTGGAGGCCAGGCTCGCCGAGGCGCTGGCCGGCGTCGGGCTGGCAGGGCTCGATCCCGACCGGCCGGCCGCGACCCTGAGCGGCGGGCAGGTCACCCGGGCGGCGCTCGCCGGCCTGGTCGCCGCCGGGCCCGACCTGCTGGTGCTGGACGAGCCGACCAACAACCTCGACGCCGAGGCGAGGGCGCTGGTCGGCGAGGTGCTGGGCCGCTGGAAGGGCGGGGCGCTGGTGGTCAGCCACGACCGCGGGCTGCTGCGCCGGATGGACCGGATCGTCGAGCTGACCGGGCTGGGCGCACGGGTCTACGGCGGCGGCTACGACCTCTACGCCGAGCGCAAGGCGGCCGAGGCCGCCGCCGCCGAGCGGGCCCTGGACCAGGCCGAGCGTGCGGTCGAACGGGTCGCCCGCGAGACGCAGGCCGTGGCCGAGCGCAAGGCGCGGCGCGACGCGGGGGGCCGGCGCTACGCCCGGTCGGGCTCGGCGCCGCGGATCCTGCTGGGCGGGCTGAAGCGGCGGGCGCAGGAGAGCGCCGGGCGCGGCGAGGCGCTGGCCGAACGCCTGCGCGGCGAGGCGGCGGAGGACCTGGCCGCGGCGAAGGCGCGGGTGGAGCCGGTGCGGGCCCTGGCCTTCGAACTGCCGTCGTCCGGCCTGCCCGCCGGTCGGAACGTCCTGGCGATGGACGAGGTGGCCTTCGGCTACCCCGGCGGACCGCGGCGGCTGGACGCGGTGTCGCTGCAGATCACCGGCCCGGAGCGCGTGGCGGTCACCGGCCCGAACGGGGCAGGCAAGACGACCCTGATCCGGCTGGCGGCCGGCGAGCTCGAGCCGACGGAGGGGCGGGTGCGGCGGAACGCCCCCTCGGCCTTCCTGGACCAGCAGACGGCGCTGCTGCGGCCGCAGGAGACGCTGGTGGAGGCCTTCCGGCGGCTGAACCCGCAGGCCGGCGACAACGCCGCGCGGGCGGCGCTGGCCCGCTTCTTGTTCCGCAACGTCGCCGCCGACCGGCGGGTGGCCGAGCTTTCCGGGGGCGAGCGGCTGCGCGCCGCCCTGGCCTGCGTGCTGATGGCGGACCAGCCGCCACAGCTCCTGATCCTCGACGAGCCCACCAACCACCTGGACCTGGACTCCGTCGCCGCCGTGGAGGCGGCGCTCGCCGGCTACGACGGAGCCCTCCTGGTGGTGAGCCACGATCCCGACTTCCTGGCGGCGGTCGGGATCGGTCGGGAGCTGTCGCTGAGCTAGCCGAAGCCCTCGGCGAGCACGACGATGGCGTCCGAGCCCGCGATGCGGTCCTCGGCGATGGCCCGGTACTCGGGCGACTCCGCCCAGCGCAGCGCCGCGGCGCGGTCTTCGAAGGCGAGGAGGACGAGCTTGCGCCCGTCCCATTCGCCCTCCAGCGCCTCCGGGGTCTCCTCGGACGCCAGCAGCCGGCCGCCGTGCGCCTTGAGCACCGGCAGGAACGCCGCGGCGTAGCGACCGTAGCGCTCCCGGTCGTGGATGGCGATCCGGCCCACGAGGTAGCAGGTCATGCCGCCGCCCTCCGGGTCAGCACCCGGAAGGTGGCGTTCGCCCGGGCGCAGGGCTGGCCGTCGGCGGTGACGAAGGCCTGGGCGAAGCAGAGGGTGGAGCCCGGCTTCACGAAGACCGTGTCGAACTCCAGCCACTGGCCCTTCAGCGCCGCGCCGAGGAAGTCGACCGCCAGGTTCACCGTCACCAGCCCGCCCGCGGCGCCAATGCGGCGCGCGCAGGACAGACCCATGGCGTTGTCGGCCAGCGCCGAGATCAGCCCCCCGTGGACGAAGCCGCGGCTGTTGGTGTGGGCGTCGCCGGCGCGCAGGGCCAGGACCACGTCGTCGCCGTCCAGGCGGCTGTAGATCGGCTCCCAGGGCTCGGTGAGCGGGCTGCGGCGGTCGTGCCGCGCGAAGCCGGCGGGGATGTCGGACCGGGCGTCCATCACGCGGCCGCCAGCCGGGCGAGGCTTTCCAGCGTGCCGGCGCACGCGCGGGCCGCCTCCTGGCCCTTCACGCGGAAGTGGCCGTGGAAGAACCTCTGGTGGACGTCGTGCTCGTGGAAATGGTGCGGCGTCAGCACCACCGAGAAGATCGGCGTCTCCGTGGCGAGCTGGACCTGCATCAGCGCCCGGATCACCGTCTCGGCGACGAACTCGTGGCGGTAGATCCCGCCGTCGACCACGAAGCCCGCGGCGACGATGCCGGCGTACTTGCCCGTGCGGGCGAGCGTCTGGGCGTGTAGCGGGATCTCGAACGCGCCGGGGGTCTCGAAGACGTCCACCGCCGAGGCGGGGAAGCCGAGGGCGACGATCTCGTCCATGAAGCCCGCATGGGCTTCGCGCACGATGTCGGCGTGCCAGAGGGAATGGATGAAGGCGATCCTGGCGGCGCGGTAGGCGCCGTTGGCGGTGGGCAGTTCGCCGGAAAGCGGAACGGAAGCGACTTGGGTCATGGTTCTCTCCCTGACCGGGTTCGAGGGACCACGACTCAGGGAGACGCCGACGCGCACGGACGGACTCCGCCCCTGACGCGACGACGGTTCTCATAACCGGACTATGACCGTCGGCCCCGGAATCGCACCGGGTCTGCTCGTCCCCTCCGCCGCCCCGAGGGGCTTCGGAGGGCGCCCGCGGGCTCGTCCCCCTTGAGCTCCTGACGGAGCTTCGGGAGGCATTACCGCCGGTGGGGAGTTCCACCCCGCCCTGAGAACGTAGGCCGCCGAGCACTCGGCGGCATCAGCAAGCTACGCCGGTTCCGCAGGGTCAAACAAGTGTTCGGATCAGGCCCGTCGGTTGAGGGTGATGGCGGTGGCGGTGCTGGCCGGCTGGCCCGAGAGGGTCGCGCCGGGACCGTAGCCGGAGACCTGCTGGCGCTGGCCGGCCACTTCCTCGGCGATGGCGCGCACCAGGCCCTCGGTGACGGTCTTGGCCGCCTCGATGGCGCGGCCGTGGCGGGCGAGCACCGCGTCGAAGGCCTTGGTGGCCTGGATCAGCCGCTGGCGCTGGGCCGGCGGCGCGCCCTGGACGAGGCGCGGGTCGGCGCGCACGCGGGTGCTCTCGTGGCGGTAGAGGTTCGCCAGCCGGCCGGTCTCCTCGATGTTCGCCGCCGCGTCCTGCGGACGGCGGCCCTCGAAGGCCTGGCATTCCACGGCGATCAGCTCCGTCAGCCGTTCGGTGAGGATGATCAGTTGCTCCACCCGGTCGGCGGCGTTGTCGGCGGCAAGGGCCATGGGGCGCTCCTCAGCTCAGTCCCTGGAGTTTCAGCATTTCGCGCGAGATCTGGTCGGTCAGGCCGACGCCGCCGGCGCGGGTCATCTGCTTGGCCATGGCCTCGCTCATGAACGACTTGAACATCTCCTCGCCGGGGCCGCCGCCGAACGGGGCGGAGACGTTCACGCCCTCGAACATCTGCTGCAGCATGATCGAGAGGAACTGCGCTTCGAACTTCTCGGCGGTCTCGCGGATCTGGCCGCGCTTGGCGAGCTCGGCGGCCGAGCTGGCGCCGGCGGCGACGGGCTGCAGCAGGGCAGGGGAGACGCTGACCGGGCCCATCACATCACCTCGATGTCGGCCTGCAGGGCGCCGGCGGCCTTGATAGTCTGCAGGATGGAGATCATGTCGCGCGGCGTGACGCCCAGCGCATTCAAGCCCGACACCAGGCTGGAGAGCGAGGCTCCCTCGCGCAGGGTGACGAACTGGCGGCCGGTCTCCTCGTCCACGTCCACGTCGCTCTGCGGCACCACGGCGGTCTGGCCGGTGCGGGCGAAGGGCGGCGGCTGGCTGACGGCGGGGCTCTCGCGGACGGTGATGGTCAGATTGCCCTGCTGGATCGCCACCGTGGAGATGCGGACGTTCTCGCCCATCACGATCACGCCGGCGACCTCGTCGATGACCACCTTGGCCGGCGCGTCCGGATCGACGGTCAGGTTCTCCACCTGAGAGACGAAGGTCATCATGTCCCGGCCGGCCGGCGGCCGGATGGCGACGATGGTGGGGTTCTCGGCGTAGGCCGTGCCCGGGTAGCTCTTGTTGACCGCATCGGCGATGCGACGCGCGGTGGTGAAGTCGGGATTGCGGAGCGTCATCCGCAGGCTGTCCATGCTCGCGAGCTGGAAGCCGATCTCCTTCTCCACGATCGCCCCGCCGGCGATGCGCCCGGCGGTGGGCACGCCCTTCGAGATGCTGGAGCCCGAGGCGCCCGAGGCGCTGACCGAGCCGGTCTGCACCGTGCCCTGGGCCACGGCATAGGCCTGGCCGTCCGCGCCCAGCAGGGGGGTGACCAGCAGGGTGCCGCCCAGCAGGCTCTTGGCGTCGCCGAGCGCCGAGACGCTGGCGTCGATCTGGGCCCCCGCCGCGGCGAAGGCCGGCAGCCGGGCCGTCACCATCACCGCGGCGACGTTCTTGGTGTTGAGGTTGGCGTCGCGGGTGTTGACCCCCAGACGCTCCAGCATGGCCTCGAGGCTCTGCTTGGTGAAGGGCGCGTTCCGCAGGGCGTCGCCCGTGCCGTTCAGGCCGACGACGATGCCGTAGCCGACCAGCATGTTGTCGCGCACGCCCTCGAACTGGACGATATCCTTGATGCGGGACTTGGCGAACGCCGGCTGGGCGGTCAGTCCCAGGACGGCCAGGAGCGACAGGAGGAGACGGAAGGCGCGGATCATGGTTAACCGTGAAGCTGCTTCCGGCGGCGCCATGCGATAGGCGTGCCAACTCCTCCGCGGCGTGAAAGTCTCGTGAAATCAAGGAGCGGAGAGCTGAGGGCGGCCGGCGCCGGGCGGCCCCGGCAGAAATTGCCCGGCATTAACCATACCGCAAGCGACGCAACCGACTCTGCCGGCCATCAGTGGGAGTGGGCCTGAACACATGAAGGTCATCGGACCAGGCGGGATCAGTCAGACGGGCGGACCGTCGAAGGCCAAGACCTCGGGCGGGTCGGGCTTCCGGCTGCCGGGCGTCGGCGAGGCCCAGGGCCCGGCCCAGAGCGCCGGCGTCTCCGCAACCTCCGGTATCATGGGCGTCGAGGCGCTGCTGGCGCTGCAGGACGTCGGCGGGCCGCTCGAGCGCAAGCGCAAGGCGGTCAGCCGCGCCGGCCGGATCCTCGATGTGCTGGACGAGATCAAGGTGGCGCTGCTGGAAGGCGCGCTGACGCCGCACCAACTGGATCGCCTGAGCCGCGCAATCCGCGACGAACGGGCCCAAACCGACGATCCCAAGCTCGAAGCTGTGCTGGAAGAAATCGAAGTCCGCGCGGCGGTCGAGATGGCCAAGCTTGAGCAGGCGAGGCGCGCGGCATAATTCCCCGGCGGAATCCAAGTGATTGAAACCGCCGTTCTCTTTGCTATAAGCCCGTCGCGTGTCTCAGTTCTTTAGGGGGGCGTGAGGTTTTCATGAAGGCGGCCGCAGTGTTGGCTGACAAGCCCGAGTATCGTCCTTCCGAGGACGAGGAGTTCATGAACGAGCGTCAGCTTGAGTACTTCAAGCAGAAGCTGCTGAACTGGAAAGAGGATATCCTCCGGGAATCTCGCGAGACGCTGACGCATCTTCAGAGCGAAACTGAGAACCATCCGGACCTGGCCGACCGGGCCTCGTCCGAAACCGATCGGGCTCTTGAACTTCGCACCCGGGACCGCCAGCGGAAGTTGATTTCCAAGATCGACGAGGCGCTCCGGCGGATCGAGGACGGCTCCTACGGCTATTGCGAAGAGACCGGCGAACCGATCGGGGTCGCCCGGCTCGAAGCCCGGCCGATCGCCACCCTCAGCCTGGAAGCCCAGGAGCGGCACGAGCGCCGCGAGCGCGTCCACCGCGACGACTGACCAACTGCCCGACTGACCCGGCCCCCACGAGGGGCCGTTTTCTTTTCAGGGCGGCGTTTTGCGCCCCGCCCATGGCCGCGCTATATATGCTCACGTTGAGCATTTCCCCGGGCCGCGACCGCTTGGCGCCACGTGACGCGGCGTGCGTTAGTCGGTGGCGACAGCAGCGGAGCCGCGCGTGACGAAGGCGTTCTTTTCGATCCACTCCCATGGCTTCGTGCGCGTGGCGGCCTGTACGCCCCGGGTGTCGCCGGGCGATCCGGGTTTCAATGCGGCCGAGACCCTGGCGCTCGCCCGGGACGGCCACGCCCGCGGCTGCGACCTCATGCTGTTTCCGGAGCTGGGGATCAGCGCCTACGCCATCGACGACCTCCTGCTGCAGGACGCCCTGCTGAAGCGGGTGGAGACCGAGATCGCCGGATTGGCCGAGGCGAGCCGCGAACTCGCCCCCGTGCTCCTGGTGGGGGCGCCGGTGGTCCACACCGGGCGGCTCTACAACTGCGCCGTGGTGATCCACCGGGGCCGGATCCTCGGCGTGGTCCCCAAGAGCTTCCTGCCGAACTACCGCGAGTACTACGAGAAGCGCTGGTTCGCGCCGGGCTTCGGGATCGCCGGGCTGACGGTGCGGCTGGCCGGGCAGGAGGCGCCGTTCGGCACGGACCTCGTCTTCGAGGCCGAGGACCTGGCGGACTTCGTCTTCGCCGCCGAGATCTGCGAGGATTTCTGGGCCCCCGCGCCGCCGTCGACCCAGGCGGCCATGGCCGGCGCCCTGATCCTCTGCAACCTGTCGGCCTCCAATATCGTGGTGGGCAAGTCCGACGAGCGGGAGATGCTCTGCGCCTCGCAGTCCGCCCGCTGCCAGGCGGCCTACCTCTATTCGGCCGCCGGACCGGGCGAGAGCACCACCGACCTCGCCTGGGACGGCCAGGCGACGATCCACGAGCTCGGCAAGCAGCTCGCCTGCACCGAGCGGTTCCCCACCGGCCCGCAGATGGCGGTGGCCGACGTGGACGTGGAGCGCCTGCGGCTCGAGCGGATGCGCTCGCCCACCTTCAACGACAACGCCGTGGCGGCGGGGCATCCCGAGCGGCGGTTCCGGCGCGTCCGGTTCGAGCACAGGCCGTCGTTCGAGGACGTCGGCCTGCTGCGCCACATCGACCGCTTCCCGTTCGTGCCGGACGATCCGGCCCGGCTCGACAAGGACTGCTACGAGGCCTTCAACATCCAGGTGCAGGGGCTGGTGCGCCGGCTCTCGGCCACCAGGTCGAAGCACATCACCATCGGCGTCTCGGGCGGGCTCGACTCCACGCACGCCCTGCTGGTCGCCTGCAAGGCCTTCGACCTGCTGGGCAAGCCGCGGTCGGACATCCTGGGCTTCACCATGCCAGGCTTCGCCACGAGCGAGGGCACGAAGTCGAACGCCTGGAAGCTGATGAACGCGCTGGGCGTGACCGGCGAGGAGATCGACATCAAGCCGGCGGCGATCCAGCTCCTCAAGGACATGGGCCACCCCTTCGCCGAGGGGCAGCCGGTCTACGACGTCACCTTCGAGAACGTTCAGGCCGGGCTGCGCACCGACTACCTGTTCCGGCTGGCCAACCAGCGGCACGGGTTCGTACTGGGCACCGGCGACCTCTCCGAGCTGGCGCTGGGCTGGTGCACCTACGGGGTCGGCGATCAGATGAGCCACTACAACGTCAACGGCTCGGTGGCGAAGACCTCGATTCAGCACCTGATCCGCTGGGTGGTGAAGACCGGCCAGCTCAATCCGGAGGCGTCGGAGACGCTGCTGTCGATCCTGGGCACGGAGATCTCGCCGGAGCTGGTGCCGCCGGACGCCTCGGGGGCCATCCAGAGCACCCAGGCCAAGATCGGCCCCTACGAGCTGCAGGACTTCAACCTCTACTACATCACCCGCTACGGGCTGCGGCCCTCCAAGGTGGCCTTCCTGTCGTGGCACGCCTGGAAGGACGCGGCGGACGGCCAGTGGCCGCCGAACTTCCCGGAGGAGGCGCGCCACCAGTACGACCTGGCGGCCATCAAGCACTGGCTGGGCGTGTTCCTGTTCCGCTTCTTCGAGATCAGCCAGTTCAAGCGCTCGGCCATGCCGAACGGGCCGAAGGTGATCTCGGGCGGCAACCTCTCGCCGCGCGGCGACTGGCGGGCGCCGTCGGACGGCACGGCGCGCATCTGGCTGGAGGAGCTGGAGGCGCAGGTTCCGTAGGCGGGGCGGGGTCCGCCGGCCGTCAGTGCGGGCCCGAAAGCCGCAGCGCGCCGGCCGCCAGCGTATGGTGCGGCTGGGGGCGGGCCCGGTCCTTGCGCGTGCGGATCGCGCGCCAGAGCGCGCCGACAACCAGCACCCAGCCATAAGGCACGTCGCGTTGGGTCTTGAACTGCAGGTCCATGGGCTTGTCTCCCGTCGGGGATTGGAACGCGAGGGAAGGGTGCGTCGAACGCCGTTCCTGGACAAACGGGTTCTCCTGCTGCATCCATAAGGGCAGCTTATGTCCGACCCGCTCGCCACCATCCCGCTCAGCGCCATCCGCGTCTTCGAGGCCGCGGCCCGCCTCGGCAGCTTCACCCGCGCCGCGGACGAGCTCGGCATGACCCAGGCTGCGGTGAGCTGGCAGGTGAAGGCGCTGGAGCAGCGCCTCGACCAGCCGCTGTTCCGCCGGCTGCCGCGCGAGGTGGTGCTGACCGCCGCCGGCGATCGGCTGGCGCGGGCCGCCACCGAGGCCATGGTCGCGCTGCGCGCCGCCGTCTCCGACATCACCGACAGCGCCGACGGCGTGCTGGCGATCACCACCCTGCAGACTTTCGCCATGCAATGGCTGGCGCCGCGGCTGGGCGGCTTTCAGGTGGCGCATCCCGAGATCGCGGTGCGGGTGCGCACCGACAATCGGGTGGTCGACTTGCTGCGCGAGGACGTGGACGTGGGCATCCGCGGCGGAACCGGCGACTGGCCCGGGCTGGAGGCCCACCACCTGTTCCCAACGATCCAGACGGTGCTGGCCGCGCCGGCCATGCTGGCCCGCCTGCCGCCGCTGACCGCGCCGGCCGACCTGCTGCAGGCGCCGCGCATCGGCGTCGGTTGGGAGTGGGGGCTGTGGTTCCGGGAGGCGGGCGTCACCCCGCCTGAGGGCGCGCTCGACGGTACGCCCAGGATCACCGGCGACACTCAGACGCTGGAGGTCGCCTCGGCGCTGGCCGGCCAGGGCGTGGCGCTCGGCTCACCGATCCTGTTCGCCGACGACATCGCGAGCGGGCGGCTGGTGCAGCCGTTCCCGATCAGCGTGCGCATGGGGCACGGCTACTGGCTGGTCTATCCGAAGGACCGGCGGCGGACCCGCAAGATCGCCGCCTTCCGGGAGTGGCTGCTGGCGTGCGTGGTGAACGACCCGGCGATCGCGCGCTACACGGGGCAGCTTAGCTGAGGCCGGCGATCCGGCGCTCGTCCTCGGCGTCCTCGGACACGCCCTCGCCGAGCAGGGCCGGCACGATGTCCTCGACGTGCTCCACCGCAATCCAGGCGTTCATGAAGTCGGGCGGGGTGAGCTTCTCGTCCACCGTGTGCTGGAACAGCTTGAACAGCGGCTCCCAGAAGCCGCGCGGGTTGTAGAACACCACCGGCTTGGCGTGCAGGTCGAGGCGGCGCCACGACAGCAGCTCGACGATCTCCTCCAGGGTGCCGATCCCGCCCGGCAGGACGACGAAGGCGTCGGAGCGCTCGAACATCATGATCTTGCGCTCGTGCATGGAGGTGACGACCACGTGCTCCACGCTCTCGAGGGCGCGCTCCTTACCGACCAGGAAATCCGGGATGATGCCCAGGACGCGGCCGCCGGCCTCGTGGGCCGAGCGGGCGGTCGCGCCCATCAGGCCCACGCCGCCGCCGCCGTAGACGAGCTTCAGCCCGGCCTGCGCCAGCGCGCGGCCGAGCGCGGCCGCCGCGGCGAGGAACTGCGGGTCCGCGGCGTTTGACGAGCCGCAGAAGACGCAGACGGAATCCAGGCGGGCAGGCGCCATGTGATGGTACTCCAGAGAAGACAGCCGGCGCTGGCTTCAGCGCGCAGGCGAACCCGACTAGCTATGGCCCGGGTCAGGGAGTTTCAAGCCGACGTGTTTCCAACGCCTTTCCGCATCGTCGCCATCGCCGCCCTGCTGCTGCTCTCCGCCTGCGGCGGGCGGGGACAGGCCGCCAAGGGCTCCGAGGACTCGGCCGAGGCGGCGGCCGGCTATCTCGCCGCGCCGGTGGCGACCACCTACACCGGCGGCGCGCTGGCGGGCCGCGGCGCGCCGGGCGCGCGGGTGCGGCTGGCTTCGCCCACCGGCGAGGCGGTGTTCGCCCAGGTGGACGGCGAGGGACGCTGGTCGCTGCGGCCGCCGGCCGCCGCCGAACCGCGGATCTGGGGCCTGTCGATGACCGCGTCGGGCCGGCAGGTGCAGTCGGAGGGCTATGTGCTGGTGGCGCCCGCCGGGGCGGCCGCGGTGCTGCGGGCCGGCGGCGGCTCGCGCCGGCTGGACCCGCAGCCGCACGGGATCGGGGTGGTGGACTTCGACCGCGGCGGCGGGGCCGTGGTCTCGGGGACCGCGCCGCCGGACGCAGTGGTCGTCGTGCGGTTGGACGGGCGGCAGGTAGCCGAGGGGCGCGCCGACGAGTCCGGCCGGTTCGCCATCGCCCTGCCGCCGACTGGCGGCGCGGCCCACCGCCTGCAGGTGTTCGGCGACGGGCTGCAGGACGAGGCGCGGGTGGAGACGGCGCCGGCGCCGCCTCTTGTGGGCGGGCCGCTGCGTAGCCAGTTGTCCAGCGGCGGGCTGCGCGCCGACTGGCTGACGCCGGGCGGCGGGGTGCAGTCCACCGTGCTCATCGACTGAGAGGCAAGGGGATTGGCCTACGTCCGCGCCCACGCCGCCCGGGGACGTTTCGCCGGGCCCGAGGCGATCGCGCCGGCCGGAGCGAAGTTCGACTTCTGGGGCTCCATGGCCGACCTCGGCGGGCTGGTGCTCCGCTCGGGCGCGCCGCAGTTGCGCCTACGCATCGCCGCGGCGCTGGTCCTCGTCCTGCTCGGCAAGATCGCCACTGTCGCCGCACCGGTGCTGCTGGCCGACGGGATCAACAGCCTCGCCCCGGCGGCCGGAGGCGTGGGCGTGGTGGTCGGCTGGACCTTCGTCACCCTGGCGCTGGGCTTCGCGGGGCTTCGCCTGCTCGCCGCCTGCGCGCCCTTCGCCCGCGACGCCATCTTCACCCGCGTGTCGCAGTCGACCATGGCCCGCGCGGCCGTGGAGACCTTCGGCCATGCGCTGGCGCTGTCGCTCGACTTTCACCAGAGCAAGCAGACCGGCACGCTCTCGCGGATCATCGACCGCGGGGCGCGGGCGACCGACTTCCTGATCCGCAGCGTGATCTTCAGCCTCGGGCCGACACTGGTGGAGCTGGTGCTGGCCATGGGGGTGATGGCGCTCAGGCTCGACTGGCGGTTTGCGCTCACCGCCTTCGCCACCCTGGTGATCTACGCCATGGTCACCTTCAAGATCACCGACTGGCGTCTCTCGCACCGGCGCGAGCTGAACGACGCCGAGAACCGGGTGGCCGGCCTGTCGGGCGATGCGCTGATCAACTACGAGACGGTGAAGACCTTCGGCGCCGAGCGGCGGGTGGAGAAGGCCTACGAGAGCGCCATGGGCGCCTATGTGGACGCAAGCTCCCGGGCCAACGGCTCGCTGAACCTGCTGAACGCCGCCCAGTCCCTGGTGCTGAACGTGGGCCTGGCGGCCCTGACGGTGATGGCGGGCTACGAGGTGGCCGGCGGGCGGCTGCAGATCGGCGACATCACCCTGGCCATCCTGCTGCTCTCCAACCTCTACGCGCCGCTCGGGATGCTGGGCTTCCAGTACCGCGAGATCCGCCAGGGCCTGATCGACATGGAGCAGATGGTCGCCCTGAAGGCGCGGGCGCCGGACATCGTCGACGCGCCGGACGCCCGCGACCTGCCGCCGGCGAGCGGCCGCGGGGCGCGGCTGGCGTTCGAGGACGTCAGCTTCCGCCATGACGCGCGGGCCCAGGGCCTGGCCGGTGTGAGCTTCGCCGCCGAGCCCGGCCAGACGGTCGCGCTGGTCGGTCCCTCGGGGGCGGGGAAGACGACGGCGGTGCGCATCGCCATGCGGCTGCTCGACCCGCAGGAGGGCCGCGTGACGCTGGACGGCCTGGACATGCGCCAGGTGCGGCAGGCGTCGCTGCGCCGGGCGGTGGCGCTGGTCCCGCAGGACGTGGCCCTGTTCAACGACACCCTGTTCGCCAACATCGCCTTCGCCCGACCCGAGGCCACGGCTGACGAGGTGCGGGCCGCGGCCGAGGCGGCGGAGCTGGGCGGCTTCATCGACGGGCTGCCGAACGGCATGTCCACCCTGGTGGGCGAGCGGGGCCTGAAGCTGTCGGGCGGCGAGCGCCAGCGGGTCGGCATAGCCCGCGCCCTGCTGGCCGATCCCCGGCTGCTGATCCTGGACGAGGCGACCAGCGCGCTCGACGGTCCCACCGAGGCGGCCATCCAGGAGACCCTGCGCAAGGCCCGGGCCGGGCGCACCACCCTGGTGATCGCCCACCGCCTGTCGACCATCGTCGACGCCGACCAGATCCTCGTGCTCCGCCGCGGCCGCATCGTCGAGCGCGGCACGCACGCCGAGCTGCTGGCGCGCCAGGGCGAGTACGCCGCGCTCTGGCGGCGCCAGACGCGGCAGGGCTGAGGCCTACTCCGCCGCCCGGGGCAGGTCGTCGCCGAGGCTCAGGCTGGGCGGCCCGCGCCGGCGGCGGCCGAACCGCTCGCGCAGCGCCCGGATGCGCCGGCCGTAGACGGTGGGCGCGGCCAGCATCACCGGGGTCAGGGCGAGCGTCAGCAGGGTGGCGAAGGACAGGCCCCAGACCACCGCGGCCGAGAGCTGCACCCACCAGTCGGAGCCGGGCGCCTTGTACTCGAAGTGGCCGGTGTGGAAGTTCGGGTGCACCTGGAACATCAGCGGCAGCAGGCCGACCACGGTCACGACGGTGGTCAGCATGACCGGCCGGAACCGCTGGGCTGCGGCGCGGACGGCCGCGTCCACCCGCGGCTGGCCGTTGCGGACGAGCTGGTAGAAGGTGTCCACCAGCACGATGTTGTGGCCGACCACGACGCCGAACAGCGCCACCACCCCGGTCCCCATGAAGATCACCGAGATGTAGGGGAAGGTGCCGGCGAAGTTCACCTGCACGCCCAGCAGGACGCCGACGGTGGAGAGCACCACGGCCGAGAGGGTGACGACCACCCCGTAGAAGCTGTTGAACTGCCACAGCAGAATCACGAACATCATGAACAGCGTCGCGCCCATGGCGGTGACGAAGAACTTCTGCGCCTCCTGGCCCTCCTCGTCGGCGCCGGTGAACTTCCACTGCACGGTCGGATCCAGGGGCGCCTTCTCCAGCCACGGCCGCAGCTCGGCGATCTTCTGGTTGGCGGCCACGCCCTCGACGGCGTTCGCCTGCACCACCACCAGCCGCTGGCCGTCGCGGCGCAGGATGGTGGTCACCTGCTGGGCCGGCACGCGCTTGACGAAGTAGCTGGCCGGGACGGGGCCCTGGGCGGTGGGGATCTTCAGCCGCTCGAGCGCGTCGGTGGTCCGCGCCTCGGGCGTGAACCGGACCCGGATGTCGAGCTCGTCGTCGGCGTCGTCGGGCCGGAAGCGGCCCATCAGCACGCCGCCGGTGACGAACTGGATCGCCTGGCCGACGGTGACCACGTCGACGCCGTAGCGGCCGGCGGCCTCGCGGTCGACGACGAGGTTCCACTCGATGCCCGGCGAGGTGCGGTTGTCCTCCAGCTCGAAGAGCTGCGGATCCTGGGCGAGCCTGGCCTTCACCAGGTCGGCGGCGGCGTTCAGGGCGGCGGGGTCGTGGCCGCGCAGCTCGACCTGCACGTCCTTGCCCACCGGCGGACCGGACTGCGGCGGACGCACCTCGACCTGCATGCCCGGCACGTCGGCCACGCGCTTGCGGATCTCGGCCTCGATGTCGCGGCCGCGGACGCCGAGCTCGCGGCGCGCCTCGAACGGCAGGAAGTCGATGTAGAAGCGGCCGATGGTGTCGTTGGGCGCCGCGCCCGGACCACCGCCGGGGCTGAAGGTTCCCGCCCGCAGGAAGACGGACTGCACGCCCTTCACGTTCTGCAGCCGGCCTTCGACCTGCTGGACGAGCTCGTACTGCGCCTCCGGCGAGAGGTTGCCGCGAGCCTTCACATAGACCTGCACGAACTCCGGATCCTCCTCGAGGAAGAACTCGGTGCGGTGCGGGGTCATGACGAACCAGGTCACGATCGCCGCCACTATGGCGACCCCGGTGGCGATGCAGCGGGTCGGGTGGCCCGCCATCCACGAGATGGTGCGGGCGTACCAGCCCATGAAGCCGCTCATCTCGCGCGGATCGCCGTGCTCGGACTTGTGGATCTCGGCCAGGTGCTCGGCGTCGATGGCCGTCTCGCGCCCGAAGATCGAGCCCACGGCCGGCGTGAACAGCAGGGCCACGAAGATCGAGGCGCCCAGCACGAAGAAAAGGGTGATCGGCAGGAAGCTCATGAACTTCCCGGCGATGGAGTTCCAGAACAGGAACGGGAGGAAGGCCGCGAGCGTGGTGAGCGTGCCGTTGACCACCGGCCAGAACATCCGCCGGCCGGCGGCGGCGAAGGCCTCCTGCTTGGGCATGCCCTCGGCCATCTTCCGGTCGGCGTACTCGACGACGACGATCCCGCCGTCCACGAGGATGCCCACCGCCAGCACTAGGCCGAACATCACCATCATGTTCAGGGTGACGCCGGTCGCCTGCAGGAACAGGAAGGTCAGCAGGAAGCAGATCGGGATGGCCAGGCCGACCATCAGGCCCTGGCGGATGCCGAGGCTGAGCACGATGATCGCCATAACCAGCAGGCTGGCCATGATCAGCCCGCTCTCGAGCACGACCAGGGTGCGGCCGATGAACTCGGACTCGTCGTAGGTGTAGTCCACCTTCACGTTGGGCGGCCAGCGGACCTTCTCCTCGTCGACGATCTTGCGGATCTCGCGCACGGTATCGAGGAGGTTGGCCCCGCTGCGCTTGGAGACCTCGAGGGAGTAGACCGGCTCGCCGTTGAAGCGGGCGATGAAGCTCGGGTCCTTGAAGGTGCGGCGCACGTCGCCGATGTCGGCGATGGTGATCAGCCGGTCGCCGTTCTTCTTGATCGGCAGGGCGAGGATGTCGGCGGGCTCTTCGACGACGCCCGGCACCTTCACCGCGAACTGGCCCTGGCCCGAGCGCAGGTTGCCGGCGGGCACGAGCTGGTTGTTGCGGCCGATCACCTGGGCGAGTTCGCCGGTGGTGACGTTGTAGGCCTCCATGCGCAGCGGATCGATGGTGACTTCCAGCACCTCCTCGCGGCCGCCGCTCATCATAACCTCGAGCACGCCGGGCGTGCTCTCCAGCCGCTCCTTCAGGGCGCGGCCGACCCGGTGCAGCTCGCGCTCGGGGACCTGGCCGGAGATCTCGATGCCGATCACCGGCTCGTCCGAGAAGCTGGCCTCCTGGATGATCGGCTCCTCGGCGTCGGGCGGGAAGCGGCCGCGGGCCAGGTCCACCTTGGCGCGCACGTCGGCCAGGGCCCGGTCCTTGTCGAAGTCGGCTTCGAACTCGAGGTTGACGATGCCCATGTTCTGGCGGGCCGCCGAGTTCATCTCCTTGATGCCCTCGATGGTCTGCAGCTCCACCTCCAGCGGGCGGACCAGCAGCCGCTCGGCGTCCTCCGGCGACACGCCGGGGTAGGGGACCACCACCGAGATGAACGGGAAGTCGATGTTCGGCTCCGACTCCCGGGGGACCGAGAAGTAGGCGAAGAGCCCGAACAGGCTGGCGATCACGGTGATGCCCAGCACCACCTTCCGCCGCTTGATGGCCCCGTCGATGAGGGCTGCGATCATCGTGCCGTTCTCCCGGTGGCGGCTGCGCCTAGCGCGCGGCGGCCACGCGAACCTTCTGACCCTCGGCCACGTAGGACTGGCCGACGGTGATCACCCGGACCGGGCCGGAAAGCCCGCTCACCCACACGCCCTGCGGCGTCTCCTCCTGCACCGTCACGGGCGTGAAGGCGACGCGCTGGTCGGCGAGCACGTGGCGCACGCCCTGACGGCCGGCGGAATCCAGCACCAGGGACGCCAGCGGCACCAGGTGGGCGGGTCCCTGTCCGACGTTGACGCGGACCTCGGCCGACAGGCCGGAGCGGACCTTCAGCGACGGGTTGGCCACCGCGATCTCCACCCGGTAGGTGCGGGTCTGCGGGTCGGCGTCGTGGGCCACGTAGCGCACGCGGCCGTTCAGCATCTCGCCCGACAACAGCCGGGCGGTGGCCGGCGCGCCGACCTGCAGCCGAGCGGCCTCGGTCTCCGGCACGTCGCCGAACACCACCAGCGGGTTGAGCTCGATCATGGTGCCGCAGGCCTGGCCCGGCGCGAGATAGGTCCCGACCTCCGCCTCGCGACGGTCGAAGACGCCGGCGAACGGGGCGGTGATGTTCACCTGGGCGAGCGCGATCTCGGCGGCGCGGACCTGCGCGTGCGCCGCATCGAGCTGGGCCTGGGTCTCGAGGACCTGGGTCTCGGAGCGGTAGCCCTTCTGCGCGAGCTGGGCGGCCGCCTGCCGCTGGAGCTGGCGCGAGCGAAGGTTGGCGCGAGCCTGGTCGAGCGAAGCCTGCCGCGCGTCCACGGCCAGCCGGCAGAGCACCTGGCCCCGGCGCACGAAGCTGCCTTCGGCCGCGGGGGTGGCGGCCACGACGCCAGCGGTCTCGGAGCGGACGATCACCGCGCGGGCGGCCTCGGTGCGGCCGCGCATGGCCACCTCCACCGGCCGGATGGTCTCGGCCGCGGTGCGCACCTGGACCGAGGGGGGACCGGCCGGCGCGGTCGCCTTGGCCTCCGCCGTGCCCGCTTCGTCGCCGCCGAAGATCGAGCGCACGATGAAGTAGAGCGCCACCACGGCGATCATGGCGATGACGAAAACGTACTGCGATTTCATCCGCATAAGCTGTTCCTCGGCCCTCCGCCCCATGTGGCCCCCGGCCGCGCCTCGCGCCGTGAACCACCCTGAGAGGGTGTCGGGCGCTTGTGATGCCACTGTTACGCGAGTGCAAATGAAATCGCGGACAGGTGGCGGGCGGGCCGGCTATTGTCGCTAGGCGTCACGAGGGCGGCCACGCGCAATGCGCCGGCCGCGTGACCACGTGTCGCACGATTTACAGAGTAAGGGAAAGACCCTCCGGTGAGATACCTCCACACCATGGTCCGCGTGACGGACCTCGACGCGTCGGTCGACTTCTACTGCAACAAGCTTGGCCTTAAGGAATTCTCTCGACGCGACTACGAGGCCGGCCGCTACACCCTGGTCTTCCTCTGCGCGCCGGGCGACGAGGCCCTGGCCCAGGCCAGCAAGGCCCCGATGGTGGAGCTCACCTACAACTGGGACCCGGAGGCCTACGAGGGCGGCCGCAACTTCGGTCACCTGGCCTACGAGGTGGACGACATCTACGCCGTCTGCCAGCGGCTGAAGGACGGCGGCGTGACGATCAACCGGCCGCCCCGCGACGGCCGCATGGCCTTCGTCCGCTCGCCCGACAACATCTCCATCGAGCTGCTGCAGAAGGGCGGCTCGCTGCCGCCGGCCGAGCCGTGGGCCTCGATGCCCAACGTCGGCGCCTGGTAAGGCGGCGCTGAAACCCGGGCGGCGGCCGGGTGTTTCGGCAGCCTCACACCAGGGACGAGGGACCACCATGCCGGCGCCGACCATCACGCTGAACGACGGAAACGTCATGCCGCAGCTCGGTCTGGGGGTGTGGCAGTCGCCGCCCGACATCACCGCCGAGGTCGTGCGGACGGCCATTGCGGCCGGCTACCGCTCCATCGACACCGCCGCCATCTATCGCAACGAGGCGGCGGTGGGGGAGGGCGTGCGCGCCTCCGGCGTCGCCCGGGAAGAGCTGTTCGTCACCACCAAGCTGTGGAACGACGAGCAGGGCTACGACGCGGCGCTGCGCGGCTTCGAGGCCAGCCTGAAGCGGCTCGGCATGGATTACGTCGATCTCTACCTGATCCACTGGCCGGCTCCGGGGCAGGGGCGCTATCTGGAGACCTGGCGCGCGCTCCTGCGCCTGCGCGAGGACGGCCGCGCCCGCTCCGTCGGCGTGTCCAACTTCATGCCCGAGCACCTGCGCCGGATCGTCGGCGAGACGGGCGAGGCGCCGGCGCTGAACCAGGTGGAGCTGCACCCGAGGTTCCAACAGACCGACCTGCGGGCGGAGCACGCGAGCTTGGGCGTCGCCACCGAGTCCTGGAGCCCGCTCGGCCAAGGGACCCTCCTGGAGGATCCCGCCGTACGGCAAGTCGCCGAGAAGCACGGCAAGACCGCCGCCCAGGCGATCATCCGCTGGCATCTGGACCAGGGCCTGATCGTCATCCCGAAGTCGGTGAACGAGACCCGGATCCGCGCCAACTTCGAGGTCTTCGACTTCGCCCTCGACGAGGACGACCTGCGCGCCTTCGCGGGCCTCGACAGCCCGACGGGGCGGATCGGCCCAGATCCGGTCAGCTTCGGCTGAGCTTAGTGGCCGGCCAGAATTTCTGACCGGCTCCCAGGCTTAGCCTTCGCACGTCGCCCCCCATCTGAAAGGCTGCAGATTCGAGGGGGTGTCCGATGAGCGCACGCCGGCCGTTCGGCCAGAACTACGCCTGGGTGGTGATCGGCGCGGCCTTCGCCTCGCTGATCGCCGCCGCCGGCCTACGCGCGGCGCCCGGCGTGCTGATGACCCCGCTGCAGGACGCCTTCGGCTGGTCGCGCAGCGACGTGTCGCTCGCCGCCGCGGTCGGCATCTTCCTCTACGGCCTGGTGGGGCCGTTCGCCGCCGCCCTGATGCAGACCCTCGGGATCAAGCGGACCCTGGTGGCGGGGCTCGCGGCCATGAGCGCGGCCACGGCGCTCAGCCTGCTGATGTCCGAGCCCTGGCACTACGTGGCGACCTGGGGCGTGCTGTCCGGCTTCGGCTCGGGCGCCGTGGCCATGGTGCTGGGCGCGGCCGTGGTGAACCGCTGGTTCGTCACCAACCGGGGCCTCGTCATGGGCCTGCTCAGCGCGGCCACCGCCACCGGCGCGCTGATCTTCCTGCCGCTGATGGCGAGCCTCGTGGAGGGCGGCGGCTGGCGCCCGGTGGTGGTGCTGGTGTCGCTGGTCACCGCCGGGCTGATCCCGCTCGTCCTGCTGCTGATGCCCGAACGCCCGGCCGACGTGGGGCTCAGGCCCTATGGCGCCGCCGAGGACGTCCCGGCGGCCCCGCCCGGCCGGCCCGCCGAGAGCGTCCGTCTCGCGCTGGGCGCGCTCGCCCGCGGGGCCCGCACGCCGACCTTCTGGCTCTTGTTCGGCACCTTCTTCGTCTGCGGCCTGACCACCAACGGCCTGGTCGGCGCCCACCTGATCAGCTTCTGCGGCGACATGGGCCTGCCCATCGTCCAGGCGGCGGGCCTGCTGGCGCTGATGGGCGTCTTCGACCTGGTCGGCACCACCGCGTCCGGCTGGCTGACCGACCGGTTCGACCCGCGCAAGCTGCTGTTCGCCTACTACGGCCTGCGGGGCCTCTCGCTGATCGCGCTGCCGTTCACCGACTTCGGCATGATGAGCCTGACGATCTTCGCGGTCTTCTACGGCCTCGACTGGATCGCCACCGTGCCGCCGACGCTCAGGCTCGCCAACGAGACCTTCGGCGACCGCGAGGCGCCCATCGTCTTCGGCTGGGTGCTGGTGGGCCATCAGGCGGGCGCCGCCACCGCCGCGTTCGGGGCCGGCGTCCTGCGCGAGCTGTCGGGCCGCTACCTGGAGGCCTTTGTGATCGCCGGGGCCTTTGCGATCGTCGCGGCGGCGCTCGCCCTGATGATCCGGCGAGAAGGGGACGCCGCGCCCGCGGCGGAGCCGCCGCCGGCCTGATCAGGCCGGCGGCCGCAGGACCGGCAGTTCGCCGCGGCTGTGCGCCAGGCCGAGCTGGAAGCTCTGGGCGATCATCTCGGCGCGGCCGATGAACACCGCGGCCGCGGGCGGCGGGCAGACCTCGCGGGCCGTCTCTCGGAAGAGCTCCAGCCAGCGGTCGAAGTGGGCGGCCTCCAGGCCGGCCAGCCGCAGGTGCGCGGCCATCGGCTGGCCCTTGAAGCGGCCGGTCATCAGGGTCACCGACGACCAGAAGTCGCACATCCGGTCGAGGTGAGGCTCCCAGTCGGCGATGGCGGCGTCGAAGATCGGCGCCAGCACCGCATCCGCGCGGACCCTGCCGTAGAAGGCGTGCACGAGGCGGTGGATCATCGCCTCCGTCACGCCGGCGGCGGCGCCGGGCGCGAGGCGCGCCCGGGTCTGGGCCCGCAGTTCGGGCGTGGGTCCGATGGACGGCATGGGCCGCATATAGGCGGCCCCGCCCCCGGCGCGTACTCCGGTCGTCTACGTAGGTCGCGGAACGTCGACCTGCACCGTGAGTTGGAGCCTTAGGCGGGGGCTCGAGGCGCCCCTGCGGGGAGGCGCCACATTCCGGGACCTGCGGCCGCGACAGCACCGACGCCGGCGGGACAGGGCGCGCCCGCCGTGCTCGACCCTGCGGGTCCCTTCGCGGCGCCGGTGGCCCACCTGAGCTGGGGCCTGTTCCTGATGGCCGCGGTGGTGTTCGCCGTGGTGATCGTCGCCCTCGCGGTCGCCCTCTTCGGACCGGAACGCTGGCGCAGCCGCCTGCGCGGCGAGCGGGCGGTGCTGGGCGGCGGGCTGGCCTTCCCGCTGGTGGTGCTCACCGTGCTGCTGGTCTGGGGCCTCAGCCTGACCGCCGGGCTGACCCGGCCAGCGGAGGACCCGCTGAAGGTTCGGCTCACCGGTCATCAGTGGTGGTGGCGGGTCGATTACCTGAGCGGCCCGGCGGCCGGCGTCAGCGAGGCCAACGAGATCCACATTCCCGTGGGGCGGCCGGTGACCGTGGAACTGCTCTCGCAGGACGTAATCCACTCCTTCTGGGTGCCGCAGCTCTCCGGCAAGCTCGACATGATCCCCGGCCGGCGCAACCGACTGCGCATCCAGGCCGACGCGCCCGGCGTCTACCGCGGCCAGTGCGCGGAATACTGCGGCGGCGCGCACGCGCTGATGGCCCTGGTGGTGGTGGCCCGCCCGGAGGCCGAGCATCGGGTCTGGGCGGCGGCCCGGGTGCGGCCCGCCGCCGAGCCGGCCGAGCCGGAGGCCCGCCGCGGCCGCGATCTCTTCCAGCAGCAGGGCTGCCCGCTCTGTCACGCCGTGCGCGGCACGCCGGCGGGTGGGCAGGCGGGACCGGACCTCACCCACGTCGCCTCCCGCCGATCGCTGGCCGCCGGCGTCCTGCCGAACGAGCGCGGAAGCTACGGCGCCTGGATCGCCGGCAACCAGCGGATCAAGCCGCAGAACCGCATGCCCGAGTACCGCCTGACGCCCGACGAGCTGACCGCGCTCACCGCCTATCTGGAGGGCCTGACGTGACCTCCGAGAGCGGCTTCGACCCGGAACTCCTGAAGCGCTTCCCCGTGCCGGAGGCGAGGTCGGACGAGGAGGAGCAGGAGCTGAAGCGCGCCTGGTGCGCGCCGCGGGGCTGGGAGCTGCTCACCGCCGTCAACAACAACTACATCGGCATCTACTACGTCGGCGCGGCCTTCCTGTTCTTCGTGCTGGCCGGCGTGCTGGCGCTCCTGATGCGCACCCAGCTCGCCCTGCCGCTGAACGGCGTGCTCGGCCAGGAGACCTACAATCAGGTCTTCACCATGCACGGGACGACCATGATGTTCCTCTTCGCCGTGCCGGCGGTGGAGGCCATGGGCGTGCTGCTGCTGCCGCAGATGCTGGCGGCCCGCGACCTGCCGTTCCCGAGACTCTCGGCCTATGCCTTCTGGGCCTACCTGGTGGGCGGGCTCTGCTTCTTCGCCTCGATCTTCTTCGGCGTGGCGCCGGACGGCGGCTGGTTCATGTACCCGCCGCTCACCTCCTGGCGGCAGTCGCCCGGGATCAACGCCGACTTCTGGCTGTTGGGGATCGGCTTCATCGAGATCAGCGCCATCGCCGGCGCGATCGAGATCGTCGTCGGCATCCTGAAGACCCGCGCCCCCGGCATGACGCTGGACAAGCTGCCGGTGTTCGCCTGGGCCATGCTGGTGTTCGCGGGGATGGTGATGATCGGCTTCCCCTCCATCATCGTGGGGACGGCCCTGCTGGAGCTGGAGCGCGCCTTCCACTGGCCGTTCTTCGACGCGTCCAAAGGGGGCGACCCGCTCCTGTGGCAGCACCTGTTCTGGTTCTTCGGCCACCCGGAGGTCTACATCATATTCCTGCCCGCGGCGGGCATGCTGTCGATGATCATCCCGACGGCGGCCCAGACGCCGCTCGTCGCCCACCGCCTCGTGGTGCTGGCCCAGATCGCCACCGGCTTCCTGGCCTTCGGAGTGTGGGTGCACCACATGTTCGCCACCGGCCTGCCGCCGATCTCGGTCAGCGTCTTCTCGGCGGCGGGCTCGGCGGTCTCGATCCCCGCGGGGCTGCAGGTGTTCGCCTGGATCGCCACGGTGGCCGCCGGGCGGCTCAGGCCCGACCCGCCGGGGCTCTTCGCGCTGGGCGGCGTGGTCACCTTCGTCATCGGCGGGCTGACCGGGGTGATGGTCGCGCTCGTGCCGTTCGACTGGCAGGTCCACGACACCCACTTCGTGGTCGCCCACCTGCACTACGTGCTGATCGGCGGCATGGTCTTCCCGCTGTTCGCCGGCTTCTACTACTGGGCCCCGATGATCAGCCGGAGGCCGCTCTCGAAGCGCCTCGGCCGCTGGGCCTTCTGGTTGATGTTCACGGGCATGCAGGTGACCTTCCTGCCGATGCACCTGACCGGGCTGATGGGCATGCCGCGCCGGGTCTGGACCTACCAGCCTGGGCACGGCTGGGAGACGGTGAACCTGATCTCCACCGTAGGCGCCTTCACCATCGCCGCGGGCGTCCTGGTGTTCGTGGTCGACCTCGTCCGCAACTTCCGCTTCAGCGTCGGCGACAACGCGGGCAACGTCTACGGCGGCGGCACGCTCGAGTGGCTGCCCGGCGACGTCTATTCCACCCGGTCGATCCCGGTGGTCGACAGCCGCTATCCGCTGTGGGACCGGCCGGAGATCTCGAAGGAGGTGGAGGAGGGGCGCCACCTCCTGCCGTACACCGCCACCGGCTTCCGCGAGACGATCATCACCAGCCCGATCAAGGCCGAGCCGCAGTACCTGATGCGGATGCCGGGGCCATCGCCCTGGCACGTGGCGGCGGCCTTCGCCACGGCCATCTTCTTCCTCCTGCTGACGGTGAAGCTCTACTGGATCTCCCTGGCCTTCGGCGTGGGGGCCCTCGCCTGCATCGTCCGCTGGCTCTGGGAGATCGACCGGCCGCTGCCGGTGGACGAAGTCGACATCGGCGGCGGCATCCGCCTGCCCACCTATGTCACCGGCCCGGGCAGCCACGGCTGGTGGGCGATGATCGTGCTGATCGTGGTGCTGGCGATGATCTTCGCCATGACGGTGTTCAGCTACGTCTTCCTGTGGAGCCGCGATCCCGTGGGCTGGCCGCCCAGCGACGCGGGGATGGCGGACGCGGCGAGCGGCTGGGGCGCGGCGGCGCTGTTCGCCCTGGCCGCGGGCGCGCTGTGGCTGTCGACCCGCTGGATCGTGACCCGACCACGCGGCCTCGCCTGGCTCCTGCCCGCTGGCGTGATCGCCACGGCGGCGGCGGGCGCGGTGGATTTCCTCGGCCACTGGGACACCGGGCTGCGCGGCCACCAGAGCGCCTATGGCGCGGCGGTCTTCGCGCTCAATGGGCTGCAGGCGGTGCTGGCCTTCTTCCTGCTGATGCTCGGCGCGGGGATGGGGGTGCGCGCGGCGCGCGGCATGGCCGGCGGGCGGATCCGCGCCGGCTACGAGGCCCTGGCGCTGCTCTGGGGCTTCACCCTGTTCCAGGGCGCGGCGACCCTGGCCCTGACACGCCTCTTCCCGCTGGTCGCGCCATGAACGCCAGCGGAAAGGTCTGGGCGCTGGCGCTGGGCGGTCCGCTGATCGGCTTTGGCCACCTGCTGGCGATCTACACGCTCGCCAGCCTCTCAGACGCTCCGCAGGCGATGGACGGCGGCGCGGTGCGGCTCGCCATGGCGGCGACCAGCACGGTCAGCGCGCTCGCCAACCTGTGGCTGGTCACGCTGGCCTGGCGCGACCGGCTGCCGCCGCTGGCCCGCGAGCCGGACGTGGAGGCCTCGCGCTTCTGGCGCGGCGTGGTGGGCATAGGCGCCGGCGTCTCGCTCGTGACCGTGCTCTACCAGGGCTTGCCGGCCCTGTTCGTGCCGGCGGGCTAGACGGGCCGTCCGGCCAGCCAGACGGCCAGGTTGCGGAAGTAGCGCAGGGTGTCGGCCATCGCCTCCGGATCGCGCCGCAGCCCGTCGCCCGGCGGCTCGTCCACGAAGGTGGGGCAGCCCAGGCGGGGGTCGAGGTTGTAGTCGGCGAAGTGGTGGAAGGTGCTCTGCGCCACCGCCGGCCCGCCCTCGGGGCCGGGCTCGAAGGCCACGGCGATGTTGAACGCGCGGCCGGTGACCTTGCTGCGCCCGCGGGCGACGACGCGGGCGTGCGGCTGGTCCGGCGGGGCGCCCACCGCGCCCTCGTGCGGATGGGCCGGGAGGCGGCGGATCGCGCCGCCGTCGGCGCGGCGGAAGATCGGGTGGGGATCGCCTTCCAGGCTGATCTCCTGGAAGTCGCCGTTGGCGCCGGAGTGATAGTTCGGCCAGTCGATGTGGGTGGTGTAGGGGTCGTCCCGCGTCCTCTGGGCCTCGTCGGGGTCCGGGTTGCGGGTGTGGAAGAAGTGCGCCTCGCCGACGCCGGCGAGGGTGCAGATCGAGCTGCCCAGGTCCATGTGGTCGCGGGTGACCATCAGGCCGCCGCCGCGCTTGCGGAAGCGGCTCAGCGCCGCGCACTCGTCGCCGTTCAGGCCCTCGCCCTCGTCGACGGCGAACAGCCACACCTGATCGAAGTCCGAGGTGTCGACGCCGCCCAGCACGGGATCGGTCTCGCCGAAGGGCGTGGCGCGGTCGCGGGCGGTGACCGCGACGCCCGGCAGGCTGCCCAGGAACTCCGCCAGGCGGGAGAAGCGGCCGATGTGCCAGTCGTCGGGGGTCGGCGGGATGGTGGTCTGCAGCAGGATACGGATCGGCTCTGCCATGGGGTTCGCTCGCGTCTGAGGCCCCAGTCTAGCACGCCCGTCGACCCGCGCGACGCCCGGCGGGCCTCAGGGGGCGGCCGGTTCCAGGTCCGCGTAGCGGCCGAAGCTCGGGCGGTGGCCGATGTGCAGGAAGTGGTCGAGCCAGAGCCAGTAGCGGGGTGGGTTGTAAAGCGCCTCGGGGCTGGCGTCGGGGGCGAACAGGTCGCCGGCGAGGTCCTGGCGCACGAAGAAGGCGTTCGTGCCGGTGATGTTGGTGCCGACCAGGCGGTAGCCCTGCCGCGTGGCGGTCTCGCAGAGGGCCTTCAGGCTGGAGCCCATGTAATCGCCGCCGCGCCAGACGTGGCCGGCGTCGTAGACCGGCTGCTTCGAGAGGTGCGCCGGCCATTTGGCGTTGTACTCGATCGCCACCACCTTCGGCCGCACGGCCTGGAGCGCACCGAACAGGTAGACGTCCATGCCGTCGATATCGATGGACAGGAGGTCGAGTTCGACCCCGCCGGTCAGGTCCCGCAGGAGCCGGTCGACGTTCTCGGCCGTCACCCGCCCGAAGGCCAGCGTCAGGCGTCGGTCGACGATCGAGCCGAATGTCGACTCGATGGCGGCCCGGCGGCTCGCGTCGCCCTCGATCCAGGCGCCGATCCAGCCCTTGTGGAGCAGGTAGAGCGAGTTGCACTCCAGCCCGTCCTCGACGCCGATCTCCACGAACCGGCCGCGCGGGACGCCCAGCCGCCGGAAGATCTCCTCGAGAATCCCGTCCTCGTCGTTCTGGCTGTAGACCTTGAAGCCGAACGGCTCGAGCCGGCGCGGGTCCTCGCGCAGCGGGGCGAGCAGGCGCTCGATTTCCTGGCGCGCCTGGTAGCCGTTCCCCCGCTGCAGATGGGCCTGGAGGGCGGCCAACCGCCTGTCGTCCGTCGTTGTCATGGCGCCGTCCTAGCCGAGTCCATGGCCAGGCGCACCGCGGGCGGGCGTTTCGCAGCATCGCGATGTGGGGAAGGGCTCTCGATGGCTCCCCGGGCAGGACTCGAACCTGCGACCCGGCGGTTAACAGCCGCCTGCTCTACCAACTGAGCTACCGAGGATCAGGGCCGTCGAGAGGCGGGGCATATACGCTGCGATTCCGCGGGGCGCAAGCCGCCCGGCCGCCTTCTTGCGCCGCGGGCGAAAAAAGAGCCCGGCGCGAGCGCCGGGCTGGAAAAAGTCGGTGATGGTGGGGTGTCTTCAAGGAAGACGGCCACAGGGTCGGCCCAGGTGGTTAAGCGGCTATTAACACCCGTAAACGGTTCCAAACGTTGATTAATTCCGAGGCGCTCCGCCCTCGGGCCGGGATTCATGATTCGCCCGCCGCGCCGCATTGTCGCCCCGGATTGGAGGCGTCCTCGGGATGGGCTACTCGATGACGGAATCACGAAAACGCCCGTCACGGGAATCGCGGAGGCCGCCATGCGCATCCACTTCACCGGCATCGCCGGCGCGGGCATGAGCGCGGTCGCCCTGATGATGCGCGACGCCGGTCACGAGGTGTCCGGCTCGGACGCCGACGTCTTCCCGCCGATGTCCACCTATGTGGAAGGCCTGGGCTTCCCGTTCCACCGCAGCTTCGACGCCGCCAACCTGCCCGAGGACCTCGACCTGCTGGTGCTTGGGGCCAGCGCCAAGCTCGGCGGCGACGACAACGTCGAGGTGGCCGAGGCGCGGCGCCGCGGCGTACCGGTCACCACTTTCCCGGAGCTGGTGGGGCAGGCCACGCAGGACCGCCAGAACACGGTGGTGGCCGGCTCGTTCGGCAAGTCCACCTGCACGGCGCTCATGGCGCACATCCTGCGCGAATCGGACCGCGACGCGGGCTGGATGATCGGCGCGATTTCGCCCTCGCTGCCCGCCACCGGTCACTGGGGGACCGCGCCCGAGGTGATCCTGGAGGGGGACGAGTACATCGTCGGCCCGAACGACCGGCGCTCCAAGTTCGTGCTCTACCATCCGCGCGACGTGCTGCTGACCTCGCTGATCCACGACCACGTCAACGTCTTCCCGACCTTCGCCGACTACGAGGCGCCGTTCCGCGAGCTGCTGCGGCTGTTGCCGGGGGACGGCCTGCTGGTGGCCCGCGACCACCCGGCCATCCGCGCCATCGTCGGCGAGGCGGCCGGCCGCGTCGTCTGGTACGACACCGCGCCCTGCGCCGGCTGGCACAGCGAGGACGTGGTGTACGGCGAGGTGACCCGGTTCGCCCTGGTCGCCCCCGACGGCCGGCGCATCGCGCTCGCCACCTCGCTGCTCGGCGAGCACAACATCGAGAACATCGTCGGCGTCGCCGCCTACCTGCTGGAGCGGGGCCTGGTGTCGGAGCCGGCGCTGGTCCGCGCGGTGGCGAGCTTCGCGGGCATCCGCCGCCGCCTCGACCGCCTGACCGGCGCCTCGAAGGTGCCGGTGATCGAGGGCTTCGGCTCGTCCTACGAGAAGGCGCGTTCGGCGATCGAGGCCCTGCTGCTGCACTATCCGACCCGGCCGCTGACCGTCGTCTTCGAGCCGCACACCTTCTCCTGGCGCAACCGCGACGCGCTGCCCTGGTACGACACCGTCTTCGAGGGCGTCGCCAAGGCGCTGATCGTGCCGCCGCCGAGCCACGGCGCGGCCAGCCACAACCAGTCGAGCTTCGAGGAGATCCTGGCCCGCACCGCCGCCGCCGGCATCGCCGTCGAGGGCGTGCGGACCGCGGAGGCGGCGACCGCCGCGCTCAGCGGCCTGGCCGGCGACGAGGTGGTGCTGCTGCTCTCCTCAGGCCCGCTGCTGGGTCTGCCGGACAGCCTGCCCCCGGTGTTCGACCAGCTCTACGCCGAGGCCGCGGCGGCCTAGGCGTTGGACGAGATCGCCGGGATCGGCTGCACGTAGTCGCCGCCAGCCTGGGTCTCCGCCGCCTTGAAGGCCTGCCGCTTCGGGCCGAGGTAGCCGAACAGGTAGGCGGCGACCTTGCGCATCTGGATCTCCTCCGAGCCCTCGGTGATCCGGTAGCGCCGGTGGTGGCGGTAGATGTGCTCGAAGGGCTTGTGGCGGGAATAGCCGATGCCGCCGTGCACCTGCATGGCCCGATCGGCCGCCTCGCAGACCAGCCGGTTCGCCCAGTAGTTGCACATGGAGACCTTGTCCGAGATCGTCTTCTCGATCTGCTTGTGGTCCATCTGGTCCATCTGCCAGGCGGTCTTGCGGATCAGCAGGCGCAGCATCTCGCACTGGGTCGCGAGCTCCACCAGCGGCCACTGGATCGCCTGGTTCTCGGCCAGCGCCTTGCCGAACGGCTTGCGCTCGCGGGCGTACTTCACGCTCTCCTCGATGCAGTAGACCGCCGCGCCCAGGCTCGAGGCCGCCTGGCGGATCCGGTTCTGGTGCACGAAGCTCTGGCCGAGCCCCAGACCCTTGTCGATCTCGCCCCAGTAGCTGTCCTCCGGCACCCAGCAGTCGGTGATCGAGATCCGCGGGTGGTCCGTGGGCATGTTGAACGTCCACAGGTACTCCTCGATCACGAACCCGGGCGTTTCCTTCGGCACGATGAAGCAGGTGATGCCGGTGGCGTCGCCGTCCTTGCCCGAGGTTCGGGCGAAGACCATGCAGTGGCTCGCCACGTGCATGCCGGTCGTCCACATTTTTGCCCCGTCAATTCGCCAGCCGGGCTTGCCGTCACGGGTCTCGCGGACCGCGCGGGTCTCCATGAAGGTGGCGTCGGAGCCGTGGTTCGGCTCGGTGAGTCCGAAGCCGGTGCGCATCTCGCCGTTGAGCAGCTTGTCGGCGTAGCGCTCGTACTGCCAGTTCGTGGCGAACTCCTTGAACATCAGCACGAACGGGTTGTTGCCGACGATCGAATGCTCGGTCTGAAGGTCGTTGAATAGGCCGAGGCCCTTGGCGGCCAGGTGCTCGCGGATCACCGCCATGGCGAGCTGGCTGCCGCCCTTGCCGCCCATCTCCTGCGGCCAGGCGTAGCGGTAGTGGCCGGCGTCGTCGGCCAGCTTGCGCGCCTTGGCCAGCAGGGCCTCCCACTCGGGGCGGGGCAGCCCCTGGTTCTCGAAATCCGTTCGGGCCCATTCGCGGCGGTGGTCGAAGAAGCGGTCGTTATCGTCCTGCCGCTGCAGCGGCATGATCTCCGCCTCGATGAAGCGGTCGAGCTCGTCCAGATAGTCCTGGAGGTCCTGGGGCAGGGCGAAGTCCATGGCGTTTCCTCGGCGCTTGTCCTTGGGCGGGTTGACGCCGCGGGAGGATTTACAGGCCCGCGGATGTCCCGCCAGATCAGGAGCCTAGACCATCGAGGAGGTTCCGTCGGGTCATGGATTCGCCCGTCCCAGAAGCGCTTTCCAGGCTGGCGGTGCGGCTGGCGGGGGAAGGCGCGCGGGCGGACGGCGCCCAGCGCCTCTCGGGCGGCGCGAGCATGGAAACCTGGGCCTTTGAGGTGGTGGCCGGCGACCGGCGCGAGGGCCTGATCCTTCGCCGGCGGACCGCGCCGTTCGACGCCGAGACGGCGCGCTCTATCCCGCTCGCGACGGAGGCGGCGCTGATCCGCGCGGCCGGCGCGACGGGCGCGCCCGTTCCGCCGGTCCGCCACGTGTGTGAGGCCGCGGACGGCTTGGGCGAGGCCTATGTGATGGGCCGGGTCGGCGGCGAGACACTCGGCAAGAAGATCGTCGAGGACCCGCGGTTCGAGGCGGTCCGGCCGAAGCTCGCGCGCCAGTGCGGCGAGGTGCTGGCGAAGATCCACGCGACCCCTCCGCCGATGGGGCTGGGGCTCAAGACCGTGGACGCGGTGCTCGAGCTCGACCGCTACGAGGAGGTGTACCGGGCCACCGGCGCCGAGCGGCCGGTCCTGGAGCTGGCGTTCCAGTATCTCAGGCGGCGGACGCCCGAGCCCGTCGAGCCGGTTCTGCTGCACGGGGACTTCCGGAACGGCAACATCATGTTCGATCCGGCGCGCGGGGTCGCCGCCGTCCTCGACTGGGAGCTCGCGCACATCGGCGACCCAGCCGAGGACATGGGCTGGATCTGCACGAACTCCTGGCGGTTCGGCCGGTCGGAGAAGCCCGTGGGTGGCTTCGGGGACTACGCCGACCTGCTGGCGGGTTACGAGGCGGCGGGCGGCCGTCCGATCGCGCTGGAGCGGGTGCGCTTCTGGCAGATGCTGGGCTCGCTGCGCTGGGGCGTCATGTGCCTGACCATGTACCTGAGCTGGCGCGACGGCCTGGAGAAGTCGGTGGAGCGGCCGATGATCGGGCGACGCGTCTCGGAGACCGAGGCCGACCTCGTGGCGCTTCTGGAGCAGGGCCTGTGATCACCCATCCCAAGACCGAGGAACTGGTGCAGGCCGTCGCCCACTGGATCGACCAGATCCGGCCGAGCCTCGATCCACGCAACGCCTTTCTGGCCCGCGTGGCGGTGAACGTGCTCTCGGTGGTGGAGCGGGAGCTGAGCCGTGGGCCGGCTGCGGAAGCCCGGGCTGTCGAGGCCATGGCGGGCGTGCTCGGCCGGTCCGGGGAGTTCGAGGCGCTGAACCGGGAGCTCTGCGAGCGCATCCGCAGCGGGGAGCTGACGGAGGTGACCCCGGGACTGGTGGCGGCCCTAAAGACCATAGCCCTCGACCAACTCGCCATCGACCAGCCGAAGTACCGGCCGGAAGGCGGCTAGTCGCCGCGGTTGTGGCTCCACTGCGGGACCTTCAGCGGCGGCAGCCAGGGCTCGCGGCGGATCACCCAGCTCTCGTATTGCGGGGCGAAGACGCCGACGTCGTCGAAGCTGGTGATGCTGATCTCGACCTCGTCGCCGTTGGCGTTGACCACGCGCGAGCCGCAGCGGGGGCAGAAGCGGCGGCGGTAGCCCGGGGAGCTCTCCCAGTCCGCCAGGTCGCCGGTGACCTCCACCTGTTCGGCGGCGAAGACGGCGAAGGGCAGGAAGGCCGAGCCGTGAGCCTTGCGGCAGGTCAGGCAGTGGCAGAGGCCGATCCGGTCGGGCTCGCCGCGGGTGGTGAAGCGTACGGCGCCGCAGGCGCAGCCGCCGTCTCGAAGGATCCCGGTCATATGACCGGAACGCGTCAGGCGGCTTCCAGCACCCGGATGATCTCGCTCTCCCGCTCGTTCCAGAGGATCGACACCCGCGCCGCGCGGGCGGCGTGGGCGCCCAGGGCGGCCTTGACTTCGCGCTGGCGGATGCGGGCGGCGGAAAGGCGGAGCAGGGTGCGGCCGGAGCCCTGGTCCTGCTCCTCGTCGTGGAAGCGCAGGACGGCGTCGACCACGGCGGCCGGCGGCGGCACGGGGCGGGGGTCTTGGATGGGGCGGGCGACGCGGGGCTTGAAGCGGCGGTAGCTGGCCATCTCTCGTGAACTCCGTTGCGGGTTTCGACAGCATCGGTTCTGATGGGCCGGTGCGACAGAAACGGACGTAAGCTCGGATGCGACACGAAAAGGCGGGCCGGCTGCTGGAGCTGGCGCGGATGCTGGCCAGCACCGCGGAAGGGCTGACGCTCGACGAGATGGCCGATCGGCTGGGTGTCGGACGTCGCACCGCCGAGCGAATGCGGGACGCCGTGCGCGAGGTCTTCCCGCAGCTCGAGGAGGTGGACGACCCGCCCACCCGCCGATTCCGGATTCCCTCAGGGCTGGATGGCCTCTTCCAGGCGCCGACGGCCGAGGAGCTGGCGGCGCTGAACGCCGCTGCGGAGGCCTGGAGCGCGCAGGGCGCGAGCGCGCGCGCCAACGCGCTGAAGTCACTGGAGCAGAAGGTGCTGTCGGCCACGCGGGCGGCCGCGCGACGCCGGCTCGCACCCGACCTGGAGGCCCTGCTGCAGGCGGAGACCATCGCGGTGCAGGCCGGGCCGCGGCCGTTCGAGGACGAGGCGGTGCTGGCCACCATCCGGGACGCGCTGAAGGGGCTGTCGACCCTGCGGTTTCGGTATGAGGGCGGCTCCACGCCCGGCCGCGCGCGCGAGGTGACGCCGTATGGGGTCTTGTTCGGCCGCGCCAACTACCTCGTGGCGGCGGAAGGCGAGGGGAGTCCGCGCAACTGGCGGCTCGACCGGCTCCGCGACGTGGAGGTCACCGGCCGGCCGGCCCGGCGCGATGAGCGCTTCAGCCTGCAAGACTATGCCGACGAGAGCTTCGGCATCTACCAGGACGACACCGAGGACGTGGTGCTGCGGATCCTTCCGGCCTCCGCCGAAGGGGCGCTCCGCTGGCGCTTCCACTCCAACCAGACCCTGGAGCAGCAGCCGGACGGCTCGGTGGTGGTGCGCTTCCGGGCGAGCGGCATGCGCGAGCTCGCCTGGCACCTGTTCACCTGGGGCGACCAGGTGCAGATCCTGGCGCCGCAGCGCCTGAGGGAGCTGATCGTCGAGCAGATCGAACTGGCGCGCCGCGCCCATGCGACCGCAACTGACGCACCCACGGCCTAGCTCTTGGTCCTCGTGAAGAGGAGCAAGCCTATGACCGTCGTCGCCGACTACGCCGCGCTCTACGAACTGGAGATCCGCCCCCGCCGTCGCCTCGTGCGGGCGCTCGCCCACCTGGTCTGGGCCGGCCTGTTCCTGGTGCGCCCGAAGCTGGCGCTTGAGATCTGGCGCGAGCGCCGGCCCGGGTGAAGCAACGTCCCTCGCTCCCCCGGACCGGCCATGGGCCGCGTCAGGCGCCGAAGATCCAGCCTGCGCCGAGGCTCGACAGCTGGACGCCGACCAGGACCATCTGGCCGCCGCCGCCCATGTTGATCACCACGTCGGCCCCGACCTGGGCCGTGGTGTAGGTCGTGCCGGCGAGCAGGTTCACCCGGTCGCCCTCGAGGACGTTGAAGTCGGTGACGCGATCCAGGCCGGCGTCGCCGTGGGTGTGGAACAGGTCCGCGCCGGCGCCGCCGGTGAGGGTGTCGTCGCCCTTGTCGCCGGCCAGCCAGTCGTCGCCGGCGTCGCCGCGGACGATGTCGTTCTGCTGGCCGCCGCGGACCCAGTCGGCGCCTTCGCCGCCGTTCAGGGTGTCGTCGCCCAGGTTGCCATAGACCACGTCGGCCCCGTCCTCGCCGTACTGGACGTCGTTGTCCTTGCCCCCGACCACCCAGTCGTTGCCGAGCCCGCCGTAGACGGTGTCGTTCCCCTCATTGCCGTGCACGTCGTCAAAGTCGGCGCCGCCGCGGATCAGGTCGTCGCCGACATAGCCGCGCAGGTAGTCCTGGCCGGCGCCGCCCTCGATGGTGTCGGCGCCCGCATAGCCGTAGATGCGGTCGGCGAAGGCCGAGCCCACGATGCTGTCGGCGCCGGACAGCAGGGTGCTGCGCGCGAGTTCGTTGGCGTCGGCCTCGGACCAACCGATGAAGGTGGTCACCGGGATGGAGAAGCCGGTGAGTTCGAAGGTGACCTGACCCTGGAAGGTCTCGCGCCAGCCGGTCAGCGTGCCGCCGGAGAGTTCGTCATTGGCGTAGGTGAACTGGCCGGTGAAGTCGTAGAGCCACTCGCCGTCCTTGAGGCTGATCGAGGTCGCCCCGGCGGAGACCACATCGGCGATCTGGAGATCGACGATCTTCAGGTTCTCGAAATCCATGGCCGAAGGGCCGGCGGTAAGAAGCGCCATCTGCTGGCTCCACTGTGCTGCGGCCCGCCGCGGGGCGTGGCCAGGTCGTCCGCAGGCCGACGACCTGCAACGGACCAGGAGTAGCGGGAGCCCAGGGGCGGAACCTCCCCCGTTTGGGGGAGGCGACGCACACTCGGAGGATCAGCCGCGGAGGCCGGCCAGGATCTTGTCGAGGGTCAGGGGATAGTCGCGGATGCGCACCCCGGTGGCGTTGTACACCGCGTTGGCCACGGCCGCGCCGACGCCGCAGATGCCCAGCTCGCCCAGGCCCTTGGCCTTCAGGGGGCTCGCCTTGTCGTCCAGCTCGGGCAGGAAGACCACCTCGATGTCCGGAATGTCGGCGTGGACGGGCACGTGGTACTCGGCCAGGTCGTGGTTCACGTAGGAGCCGAAGCGGTGGTCCTGGGCCACCTCCTCGGTGAGCGCCGCGCCGATGCCCATGGTGACGCCGCCCAGGCACTGAGAGCGCGCGGTCTTCTCGTTGAGGATGCGGCCGGCCGTGTGGACGCTGAGGAAGCGGCGGACCCGCACCTCTGCGGTGTCCATGTCGACGCCCACCTCGCAGAAGTGGGCGCCGTAGGCCTGCTGGGAGTACCGGTCGGTGAGGTCGCCGGGCTTGAAGTCGCCCACCACGTCCACCGGCCCACCGGCGGCCAGCTCCTCGAAGGTGCGGGAGACATTGCCGGCGACGAGGCCGCCGTTCTGCAGCCGCGCCTGGGCTGGCTCGACGCCGGCCCGCCTGGCCAGCTCCTCGCGCAGCAGCTCGCAGGCCGCATACAGCGCCGAGCCCGCGCTGTTGGCGCCGAACGAGCCGCCGGAGCCGGCGGCCTCCGGATAGTCGGTGTCGCCCATCAGGACGGTGACCCGTTCGGGCGGCAGGCCCAGCATGTCGGCCCCGACCTGGGTCAGGATGGTGTAGGTCCCGGTGCCGATGTCGGTCATGGCCAGACGAGCCGTCACGCTGCCGTCCGGCTCGAGGGTCAGGCGGCACTTGGACGGCTGCACGATGACGCTGCGGGTCGCCGCCGCCATGCCGACGCCGACGAGCCAGCGGCCGTCGCGGACCTGGGCGGGTTTCGGATTGCGCGCCTCCCAGCCGAACCGCCGGGCGCCTTCCTTCAGGCAGGGGATCAGGTTGCGGGTGGAGTAGGGGACGTGCTGCTCCGGATCCTCGGCGGGCTCGTTGCGGATGCGAAGCTCGATGGGATCGAGTCCGACCTTCTCGGCCAGCTCGTCCATGGCGCATTCGAGGGCGAGGAGGCCCACGGCCTCGCCAGGCGCGCGCATGGAGCAGCCGATCGGCACGTCCATCAGCACCAGCCGGTGCGTGGTGCGCCGGTTCGGCGCGGCGTAGAGGGTGCGGGTCGCCTGGGCCGCCGGCTCGTTGAAGGTCTCGTCGGGATTGTTGTCGCTCCAGACGTCATGGGCGATGGCCGACAGCCGGCCGTCGGCGTCGGCGCCGAGCCGGATCCGCTGGATGGTCTGCGGCCGATGGCCGGTCATCTCGAACATGTGCGTGCGCGGCAGCACGACCTTGACCGGCCGGCCTTTCAGCTTGTGCGAAGCCAGCGCAGCCAGGATGGCGTCGGACCAGACGTCCAGCTTGCCGCCAAAGCCGCCGCCTATGTAGCGGCTGACCAGGCGCACCTTGTCCTTGGGAAGCCGGAACGTCGCCGCGACGCTGCCGGCGCCGGGCGCCACCATCTGGTGGGAGGTGTGCAGGGTCAGCCGCTGGTCCGTCCACTCGGCGATGGTGGCGTGCGGCTCCATCATCGCGTGGCTCTCGACGGGGGTGGCGTACTCGAGGTCGAGCTGGACCGGAGCCTCGGCGAAGGCCTTGTCGAAATCACCCACGAAGCTGTCGGCCTCGGGGTCGTCCCATGGGGGCACGCCCTTGACGAGGTTGCGGCGGATGTCGCTCTCGTGCGGCTCGCGGTCGTAGGTCACCCGCACCAGCCGCGAGGCGGAGCGGGCCTGCTCGAAGCTCTCGGCGACCACCAAGGCGACGGCCTGGCCGTAGTGGTCCACCTGGGCGTCGTTCAGCTCGGGGACCGCCTTCTTGCCCGACGTCGGGCCGTCCGGGGTGCGGGGGGCCTGGCCATGGGGCGGATCGACATTGCGCCAGGTGAGGACGGTGATCACGCCGGGCTGGCGCTCGGCCAGGCTGGTGTCGATCTCGGCGATGCGCCCCTTGGCGATCGTCGCCGGCACGGGATAGCCGTAGGCCACCTCGCCGAAGCCCGCGTACTCGGCGGCGTAGGTGGCGCGGCCGGTGACCTTCAGAGGGCCATCCACGCGGTCGAGCGGCCGGCCGAGCACGCCGTCGGGGCGATGGTCGAGGGGCGTGTCGCCGATCGGATCGGTGAACTCCACGGTCAGCCCTCCACGCTCGAGAAGACGGCGGCAAGCGTCTGGCGCGCCAGGGGAATCTTGAAGTCGTTCGAGCCGTGGCCGTGCGCGCCCTGGAGCAGGGCCGCGTCCGCCGCCTCGGCGGCGTCCCGGGGCGCCTGATCGGCGAGACCGGCCTCCGCCTCCTCCTTGCGCCAGGGCTTGTGCGCGACGCCGCCCAGCGCCACGCGCGCCGAGCGGATCCGGCCGTCCTCGACCTCTGTGACCGCGGCCACGGAGACGAGCGCGAAGGCGTAGGAGGCCCGGTCGCGGACCTTGCGGTAGACCTGGGCGCCGGGCGGCGGCGGCGGCAGGGCGACGTGGGTGATCAGCTCGTCGGCGCGCAGCGTGGTGTCCACGTCCGGCCGATCGCCCGGCAGCCGGTGGAACTCGGCGATGGGGATCGCGCGCCCGCCCTCGGCGGAGGCGGTCTCGACGGTGGCGTCCAGCACCCGCATGGCGATGGCCATGTCGGAGGGATGGGTGGCGATGCAGTGCTCGCTCTGACCGACGATGGCGTGGATCCGGTTGAAGCCCTCCAGCGCCGAGCAGCCGGAGCCGGGCTCGCGCTTGTTGCAGGGCTTGGCCGGGTCGTAGAAGTAGTAGCAGCGGGTCCGCTGGAGCAGGTTGCCGGCCGTGGTCGCCCGGTTGCGGAGCTGGCCCGAGGCGCCGGCCAGGAGGGCCCGGGCGAGCACGGCGTAGCGGCTACGCACCCGCGGATCCCAGGCCAGGTCGCTGTTGCGCACCAGCGCCCCGATGCGCAGGCCGCCCTCCGGCGTCTCCTCGATGCGGTCGAGGCCCAGGTGGTTGACGTCGACTAGGTGGGTCGGCGCCTCGATCTCATGCTTCATCAGGTCGAGCAGGTTGCTGCCGCCGGCGATGAACTTGGCGGCGGGATGGCCCTTCACCGCCTCGACGGCGTGCTCGACGCTCTCGGCGCGCTCGTAGCTGAAGGTCTTCATGCCAGGCCTCCGGCGTCCTTGATGGCGGCGACGATGTTCGGATAGGCGGCGCAGCGGCAGAGGTTGCCGCTCATGCGCTCGCGGATCTCCGGGTCGGTGAGTTCGGCGGGGGCGTTCAGGTCCGCGGTGACGTGGCTGGGCGCGCCGGCCTTGCTCTCCTCCAGCATTCCCACCGCCGAACAGATCTGGCCGGGCGTGCAGTAGCCGCACTGGAAGCCGTCGTGCCGCAGGAAGGCGGCCTGCATCGGGTGCAGGTCGTCGGGGTCGCCCAGGCCCTCGATGGTGGTGACCTCCTCGCCCTGGTGCATCACGGCCAGGCTCAGGCAACTGTTCACGCGCCGCCCGTTGAGCAGGACCGTGCAGGCCCCGCACTGGCCGTGGTCGCAGCCCTTCTTCGACCCGGTCAGCCCGAGGTGCTCGCGAAGCGCGTCCAGCAGGCTGGTGCGGATGTCGAGGTCGAGCGCGTGGTCCTCGCCGTTGATCCGCAGCCGCACGGACACGGTGAGCGGCGGTCGCGCATCGGGCGCGCCTGGGGCTCCGGCGTGCGGCATCGGTGGATCTCCTCAAGCAAAGGGGAGCCCGGCCCCTGGCGCCGAAGCTTTCCGTCCCTTGCGCGCAACGTGCGACCGGCGCGGGCGATCCGGCGCCGCGCGAAAACGTGGCTAGGCGGGCCGCGGCCGCGAAAGCGCGCGGGCGGCGAGCAGTCCGCCAAGGGCGAGCACGCCGATCCCGAGGCCGACACCGGCGCGCATCCCGGAACGCATGTAGCCGCCGTGGACCCCGCGGCCTTCCGGAACGGGGGCGAAGATCGCGCCGTCGGTGCGCGCCGCGGGACGCGCCCGGCGGAAGTAGGCTTCCATGAAGCGGACCGCCACCCAGCCCGTGAGGTCCGGCGCCAGCGCATGGATCGCGCGCGCGGCCGTGGCGCTCTGGCCCACGACGACGCCCTTCCGCGGGTGGAGGGCGAGCCGCACCATGGCGTCGGCCACCGCCTGCGGGTCCTTTACGGGCGGCAAGGGCTTGAGCTCCCGGCCCACATAGTTGCCCGTGGGCGACGCCGGGGGTGTCCAGGAAGCCGGGGAAGACGTCGCAGACGTGGATGCCGGGGTGGCGGGTGAGCTCGGCGCGCAGCGCCTCCGAATAGCCGCGGAGGCCGAACTTGCTGGCGCTGTAGGCCACGGCGTAGGGCGAGGGTACCCAGGCGCCCAGGGAGTTGGTGTTGATGAGCACGCCGCGCCCCTGGCGCTTGAAGTGAGGCACGATCGCGTGGGCGCCGTTCAGATAACCGATCAGGTTGGCGCGGATGACCTGCTCGTGAGCTTCGATCGGGGTCTCGTCGAACGCGCCCACGGCCCCGACCCCGACATTGTTCACCCACACGTCCACGCGACCGAAGCGCGTGAGGGCGGCGACGGCCAGAGCGCTCACCGCCGCGGCGTCGGTGATGTCGGTGGTCACGGCCAGGGCCTCGCCCCCGGCTGACCGGCACTCGGCGGCCACCTCCTCGAGCAGGTCCGTCCGCCGGGCGGCGACCACGACCTTGGCGCCCTTGCGCGCGAAGGCGACGGCGGCGGCGCGGCCCACGCCGCTGCTGGCGCCAAGGACGACCACGACGGCGTCCTGCAGCGTCTTCAGACGGCGCGGCGGCGGCCTACCGGTGTCGGGCGACGTGACCATGGGGCGCTCCTCGGGAATGGCTGGCCAACCCGGAGGCGGGGGCTTGGTTCCGGACGCCCCTGCGCCGGATTGGGACTTGAGCCCGGCGGCCGGATTGCGCTCTATCGGCGCCTCAAGCCGGGGTGATCCTGAGATGAAAGCGCGCGTCCTTGCGACCTTGTTGGCCGGAGTATTCCTGATGGGGGCGGCCCCAAACGACGATCCCTACACCTGGATGGAGGAGATCGAGGGCGCCCGGGCCCTCGACTGGGCGAAGGCCGAGAACGCCCGCTCGCTCCCGAAGCTGCAGAACGATCCCCGCTACCAGGGCCTCTATGCGGACGCCCTGAAGATCGCCACCGCCACGGACCGGATCCCCTCGGTGGGCTTCGCCGGCGACGGCTCGCTGCGCGACTTCTGGCAGGACCGGGAGCACGTGCGCGGGATCTGGCGCACCACCAGCCTGGAGAGCTACCGCTCGGGCAAGCCCGAGTGGCGGACGATCATCGACGTGGACGCGCTCGCCAAGGCGGAGAACGCCAACTGGGTCTGGCACGGCGCCGACTGCCTGGAACCTGACGAGCGGCTCTGCCTCGTGGCGCTGTCCGACGGCGGCAAGGACGCCGAGATCGTCCGCGAGTTCGACGTCTCCACGGGCAAGTTCGTCGACGGCGGCTTCCGCCTGCCCGAGGGGAAGCACCGCTACGCCTGGGTGGACAAGGACACCCTCGTCGTCGCCATGGAATGGGAGAAGGGCCAGGTCACCACCTCCGGCTATCCCTATGTGCTGAAGCTGCTGAAGCGCGGCCAGCCGCTGTCGGCGGCGCGGGAGGTGTTCCGCGGCGAGGCGAAGGACGGCGGCTACGGCGTCTCGCCGATCGTGCTGCGCGATCCGGACGGCAAGGTGCAGGCGATCCTGGCGCACCGGCCGCTCGACACCTTCAACGCCGAGCATCACCTGATCACCGACGCCGGGCCGAAGAAGCTGGACCTGCCCAGCAAGGCGAGCGTCCAGGGATACGTCTCCGGCCGGCTGCTGGTCAGCCTGGAGCAGGACTGGGCGCCCAAGGGTTTCAAGGAGGGCGATCTCCTCGACCTCGACCTTGCCGCGGTGAAGGCCAATCCCGCCAGCCTGGCGGCCAAGCTGGTGCTGCGGCCCACCGAGAGCCAAGCCATCGAGCAGGTGGCGACCACCCGCGGACGCCTGGTCGTGGCGCTCTACGACAACGTGAAGGGCCAGGTGGTGAGCTTCCGCCGCCAGGGCGAAGGCTGGATCTCCACGCGCCTCGACCTGCCGACGGACTCCACGGTCCAGATCGGCTCGACCACTGACCACGACGACCGGATGATCGTCTACGCGACGAGCTACCTGACGCCGTCCCAGCAGTTCCTGGCCGACGCCGGCAGCGCCGAGACCGCTGTGCTCAGGACCGCGCCGGCGCGCTTCGACGCTTCGAAGCACGTGGTGGAGCAGCACTGGGCCACGTCGAAGGACGGGACCAAGGTGCCGTACTTCATCGTCCGGCCGAGGGATCTGAAGTTCGACGGCGCGGCGCCGACCCTGCTCTACGCCTACGGCGGCTTCCTGGTCAGCCAGACGCCGTCCTATGCGGCGACGGTCGGCAAGCTGTGGCTGGAGAAGGGCGGCGTCTATGTGGTCGCCAACATCCGCGGCGGCGGCGAATTCGGGCCCCGCTGGCACAACGCCGGGCTGAAGCTCAACCGCATGCGGGTCTACGACGACTTCTTCGCCGTCTCCGAGGACCTCATCGAACGGAAGGTGACGAGCCCGCGGCGGCTGGGGATCATGGGCGGCTCGAACGGCGGCCTGCTGATGGGCGTGGCGCTGACCAAGCGACCGGACCTCTACAACGCGGTGGTCATCCAGGTGCCGCTGTTCGACATGATCGGCTACACCCACATCGGCGCGGGCGCGTCCTGGGTCGGCGAGTACGGCGATCCCGCCGAGCCGGCCGAGCGGGCGGTCATCGAGACCTATTCGCCGTACCAGAACCTGAAGCCCGGCCAAAAGTACCCGCGCGTGTTCCTGGAGACCTCCACCAAGGACGACCGGGTGCACCCGGCGCACGCCCGCAAGGCGGCGGCGCGTCTGAAGGAGTACGGGTACGACTACCTCTACTACGAGAACATCGACGGCGGTCACGCCGCCGCCGCGAACCTCAACGAACGGGCCATGCGTCAGGCGCTGGAGTACACCTACCTGCACCAGCAGTTGATGGACTGACGGCGACCGCGCGGAGATGGCCGACCTCGACGCCCGCTTCGCCGAGGCGGCCGCCCAGCATCGCGCCGGGCGGCTGGCCGAGGCGGAGGCCGGCTACCGCGCCGTGCTGGCGGAGCGGCCGGACCACGTGCCGGCGCTCAGCAACCTGGGTTCGCTGCTGCGCGCCACCGACCGGGTGATCGAGGCCGAGGCGCCGCTTGCCGAGGCGCTGCGGCTGGCGGCGCCGGGCGACCTGAGGCCGGTGGTGAACCTCGCCAACCTCTACAGGTGGACGGGCCGCTGGCGCGAGGCCGTGCGGCTCTACGACCAGGTTTTCGCCGCCGGCGGGGCCTCGGCCGAGCTGAGCCTGGACGCCAGCACCGTCCATCTCGCCTGCGGCCGCGAGGCCGAGGGATGGCGGCTGCAGGACGCCCGACCCAACGCCCAGGCCCGGCGGGGGCAGGGGATCCCGTTCCCGGAGTGGCGGGGCGAGCCGCTGGACGGCCGCTCGGTCCTGTTGCTCCCGGAGCAGGGCTTCGGCGACCAACTGCAGATGATCCGCTATGCGCCCATGCTGAAGGGCCGCGGCGCGGCGTCGCTGACCATCGTTGCCCCGCCGCCGCTGGTGCGGATCTTCGAGGCCATGCCAGCGGTGGATCGGGTGATCGCCTGCGGGCCGGACGAGACCGTGGCCGCTCCGCCACAAGACTTCTGGACCATGCCGTTCTCCTTGCCGCTGTGGCTGGGTGAGGCGCCTGCGGCGCCGTACCTGGCCGCGCCTGACGGCGCCCGCAGGGCGTGGCGCGGCTTCGATGAGGGCCGGGTGGGGATCGTCTGGCACGGCGGGCGGCACCAGCCGATCGAGCGCCACCGCGGCCTGCCGTCGCCCGAGCTGCTGGCCCCGCTGGCGAGCCACGCCCAACTGGTGGACCTGCAGGAGCCGCGCGGAGACTTCGCCGACACGGCCGCGATCCTCGAGCACCTGGATCTGGTCATCACCACGGACACCGCGATGGCCCACCTGGCAGGCGCCATGGGGTGCGACGCCTGGGTGATGCTGCCGTACATCGCCATGGACTGGCGCTGGGCCAACGGGCAGCGAACGCCCTGGTACCCGAGCCTGCGGCTGTTCCGGCAGCCGGCGCCTGGCGACTGGGCGAGCGTCGTCGCGGCGCTGGAGCGCGCGCTGCGGGATCGGGTGTCGGGAAGGTTGGAGGCCTGACCGGGAATCGAACCCGGGTTCACGGATTTGCAGTCCGGTGCGTCACCACTCCGCCATCAGGCCGCCGCCGAGGCGCCGCGGCGCCCGGAAGGAAGCGCTGGCTAACAGAACGCTCCGCCCGGGGCAATCTCTGTCGGCGGGCCGCATTGCGTTCGCAACCGGCTGGGACCTATAAGCCCCCGTCGTTTTCCTGCCTTCCCCAGAGAGACTCATGGCCGATCTCGCCGCCGCCCGCCTGAACATGGTGGAGAGCCAGGTGCGAACCTCCGACGTCACCGACGTGCGCCTGCACGACGTCATGCGGGTGCTGCCGCGCGAGCAGTTCGTGCCCGAGGGCAAGACCTACCTCGCCTATGCCGACCTGGAGGTGGAGTACGCCCCAGGCCGGTTCCTGATGCGGCCGCGCGACGTCGCGAAGCTGCTGCAGGCGTTGCGGCCGATGCCGGGCGAACGCGCGCTGGCCATCGCCGCCCCCTATGCCGCGGCGGTGATCGAGCAACTCGGCGTCACGGTGGACAGGGTGGACGGCGAGGACCTGCGGGCGGTCAGCGGCCAGTATGACTGCATCATCAGCGAGGGCGCGGTCGCCCAGGCGCCGCAGGAGTGGCTCTCGGCGCTCGCGCCGAACGGGCGCCTGGTGGTGGTCGAGCGCGATGGGCCGGTGGGGAAGGCCGGCCTCTACCTGCGGACCGAGGACGGCGTCGGTCGGCGCGATCTGTTCGATGCGCCGACGCCGGTTCTCAAGGGATTCGAAGCGCAACACGGTTTCGCCTTCTGAGGGCGCCGGAAACACCGAAGAAACCTCGGGGTGAAAAAAGCTTAAGGTGACGGGCCGTTGGTCTTGCCCTTAGGCAACGTCATAGGGGTCTCAATCTCTCTCCTAAGTATCGGGGATACAGAATGTCGAAGAACCTTCGCGGCCGACTGCTCGCCGCGATCTTCACCCTGGGGGCCGCCGGCGCGACCGCCGCGACCGCCGGGGCCGAGACCCTCGCAGACGCCATCGCCATGGCCTACGAGTCGAACCCGACCCTGCAGGCCCAGCGCGCCGCCCAGCGCGCCATCGACGAGAGCTACGTCCAGGCCCGCAGCGGCTGGCGACCGACGCTGAGCGTCAGCGGCCAGGCCGCCTGGCAGGACATCCGCACGCCCCGGGAGGCGCTCAGCCGGGCGGGGCAGCGGACCATCGAGGACGGCAACGCCGGCACCGCGACCATCACCTTCTCGCAGCCGATCTGGACCGGTGGCCGGGTGGCCGCGGCGGTGTCCGCCGCCAACGCCGACATCCTGCAGGGCCGCGAAAACCTGCGCCGCGTCGAATCGCAGGTGATCGGCCAGGTGATCCAGGCCTACGCCGACGTGCGGCGCGACCAGGAGGCGCTGCGCATCCGCCAGGAGAACGTGTCGGTCCTCCAGCGTCAGCTCGACGAGTCCAACGCCCGCTTCGAGGTGGGCGAGATCACCCGGACCGACGTCGCCCAGTCGCAGGCCCGCCTCGCCGCCGCCCAGTCGCAGTTGCAGCAGACCGAGGCCCAGCTCGGCAACAGCCGGTCGAACTACGCCGCCGCCGTGGGCCGCAACCCTGGCACGCTCGAGCCCGAGCCGTCGCTGGCCTTCCTGCTGCCGGCGACGGTGGACGAGGCCTTCACCGCGGCCGAGCAGTTCAACCCGCAGCTCCGCGGCCAGCAGTTCGCCGAGCAGGCGAGCCGCGCGCGGCTGGCCGGCGCCCGCGCCGAGCGGCTGCCGAACGTCTCGCTCCAGAGCACCACTCGCTTCGGTCCGGCGCCCCTGGAGCCGTACGAGCGTGGCCTGTTCGCCCGCGAGACCACCACCGGAATCGGCGTCACCGTGCCGATCTTCAGCGGCGGCCTGACCAGCTCGCGCATCCGCCAGGCGGTGGAGCGGAACAACACCGACCGGATCAACATCGAGGCGCAGCGTCGCACGGTGCTGCAGCAGGTCACCCAGTCCTGGAACCAGTTGATCGCCAGCCGCGCCAACATCACCTCGACCGCCGAGCAGGTGCGCGCCGCCCGCATCGCGGCCGAGGGCGTGCGCCAGGAGCAGCAGGTGGGCCTGCGCACCACGATCGACGTGCTGAACGCCGAGCAGGAACTGCGCAACGCCGAGCTCAGCCAGGTGAGCGCCCGGCGCGACGAGTACGTGGCCGCGGCCAGCGTGATCTCGGCCATGGGCCGGCTTGAGGGTCGCAACCTGGTGCCGACGGTGCCGCAGTACGACGCCACCCGGAACTTCCGGAAGCTGCGGATCACCTGGGGCTGGGTGCCCTGGGAGGAGCCGATCGCCATCGTCGACCGCACGCTCGCCCTACCGCCGGCCCCGCAGCCGCAGGCCAAGGCGCTGGAGCCGGCGATCGCGCCGGGCCTGCAGCCCCCGCCGGCCGCCACGCCGTCAAGGGAGCCCTGAACCGGTTCGCCTGAGGGGCGAATTTAGCTCGCCGGCGTAAATTGCAGGATCGGTCGGGCGCGCTTAGGCTACCGCTTTAGGGATTCTCTAGAGCGGCGGTCCAGCCCATGTCCGAGCAGTCTTCGCAAGAACCGACGATGGAGGAGATCCTGGCCTCCATCCGCCGGATCATCTCCGAGGACGACGCGGCCGCCGCCGACGCCAAGGCGACCCCGCCGCACGGGGACGAGCCGCCGACCCCCGTTCAGCCGGAGCCCGAACCTGTGGCCGAGGCGCCGGCCGTGGAGGAGGTGGCTCCGCCGCCGCCGACCCCGGAGACGCCGGCCGCCATGGCCGAAGACGAGGACGACGACGCCCTCGAGCTGACCGACAAGGTGGAGACCCACGGGGACCTGGACGTCTACTCGCCCAGCGCCGAGGCCGCTCCGGAGCCGGCGGCCACGCCGGCCCCGGCACCCGTGCCGCCCGTGGCCGAAGCGGTCGCCCCGCTGGTGAGCGACCGCGCCGCCAGCGCCGCCGCCTCGGCCTTCGACCGCCTGTCCCAGACCATCGCCATGCCGGCCGACGGCCGGACCCTGGAGGACGTCGTGCGCGAGATGCTGCGGCCGATGCTCCAGCAGTGGCTGGACGACCACCTGCCGGAGATCGTGCAGGCCTCGGTGGACGCCGAGGTCGAGCGGATCGCCCGGGGCCGGGTACGCTGATCCCCTAGCTCCGCTCATCCCGGCGAAGGCCGGGACCCATGCGGCGCCCGCGGATGCACCGCCTCCAGCGAGCCCTCCCGAGATTCAGCTTGGGTCCCGGCTTTCGCCGGGATGAGCGGGTGTGTATGCACCGCACTCGCAAGAAGCTGACCCATGCTCGAAAAGACCTTCGATCCCAAGACCGTCGAACCGCGCCTCTATGCCGCCTGGGAGGCGTCCGGCGCCTTCGCGCCCGTGGAAGACCCGGCCGCCGAGCCGTTCTCCATCGTCATCCCGCCGCCGAACGTCACCGGTTCGCTGCACATCGGCCATGCGCTGAACAACACCCTGCAGGACGTGCTGATCCGGTTTGAGCGGATGCGCGGCAAGGCGGCGCTCTGGCTGCCTGGCACCGACCACGCCGGCATCGCCACCCAGATGGTGGTGGAGCGCCAGCTCGCGCAGCAGGGCAACATCGGCCGGCGCGAGCTCGGCCGGGACGCCTTCGTCGCCAAGGTCTGGGAGTGGAAGGCGGAGTCCGGCGGCACGATCGTCAACCAGCTCCGCCGGCTGGGCGCCTCCTGCGACTGGAGCCGCGAGCGCTTCACCCTGGACGAAGGCCTGTCCGCCGCCGTCCGCAAGGTGTTCGTCACCCTGCACAAGGAAGGCCTGATCTACCGCGACAAGCGGCTGGTGAACTGGGACCCGCACTTCCAGACCGCCATCTCGGACCTCGAGGTGGAGCAGAAGGAGGTGGACGGCCACTACTGGCACTTCGCCTATCCGCTGGAGGACGGCTCCGGCGAGATCGTCGTCGCCACCACCCGGCCGGAGACTATGCTGGGCGACACCGCCGTGGCGGTGCATCCGGACGACGAGCGGTACAAGGCCCTGGTCGGCAGGAATGTTCGCCTGCCCATTGTCGACCGGCTCGTGCCTATCGTCGCCGACGACTACGCCGATCCGGAGAAGGGCTCCGGCGCGGTGAAGATCACCCCGGCCCACGACTTCAACGACTTCAACGTCGGCAAGCGCCACGGCCTGCCGATGATCAACGTCCTGGACGACTTCGGCCGGATCAACGGCAATGCGCCGGCCGACTATCAGGGTCTGGACCGCTTCGCCGCCCGGAAGAAGGTGGTGGAGACGTTCGAGGGGCTGGGCCTGCTGCGCGGCGTCGAGAAGACCCGCCACATGGTTCCGCACGGCGACCGCTCGGGCGTGGTCGTCGAACCCTACCTGACGGACCAGTGGTACGTGAACGCCGAGGTCCTGGCCCGCGACGCCATCAAGGCGATGGAGACGGACCAGACGGTCTTCGTGCCCCGCCATTGGGAGAAGACCTACTTCGAATGGATGCGGAACATCCAGCCGTGGTGCATCTCGCGCCAGCTCTGGTGGGGCCACCGGATCCCGGCGTGGTTCGGGCCGGACGGTCAGATCTTCGTGGCCGAAACCGAGGAAGAGGCGAGGGCGCAGGCCCGTGAGGCCTATGGGCGGGACGAGCCGCTGAAGCAGGACGAGGACGTCCTCGACACCTGGTTCTCGTCGGCGCTGTGGCCGTTCTCGACGCTCGGCTGGCCCGCGGAGACCGAGGACCTGCGCCGCTTCTATCCGACGCACACCCTGATCACCGGCTTCGACATCATCTTCTTCTGGGTCGCCCGGATGATGATGCAGGGCATCCACTTCATGGGCGAGGTCCCGTTCAAGCGGGTGTTCATCAACGCCCTGGTCCGCGACGCGTCCGGCGCGAAGATGTCCAAGTCCAAGGGCAACGTCATGGACCCGCTGGAGCTGGTGGACGAGTTCGGAGCCGACGCCCTTCGCTTCACGCTCACGGCCATGTCCGGCGCGGCGCGCGACATCAAGCTGTCGAGGCAGCGGATCGAGGGCTACCGCAACTTCGGCACCAAGCTGTGGAACGCCACCCGCTTCTGCCAGATGAACGGCTGCGCCCGCGCCGAAGGCTTCGAGCCGTCCCAGGTGAAGGGCGTGCTGAACCGCTGGATCGTGGGCGAGACCACCCGCACCGCCCAGATGGTCACGACGGCGCTGGCCGACTGCGGTTTCGACCAGGCGGCGGACGCGCTCTACAAGTTCATCTGGCGCCAGTTCTGCGACTGGTACGTGGAGCTCGCCAAGCCGATCCTGACCGGCGAGGACGAGGCGGCGAAGGCCGAGACCCAGGCCACCGCCGCCTGGGTGCTGGACCAGATCCTGATCCTGCTGCACCCGGTCATGCCGTTCCTCACCGAGGAGCTGTGGGGCCAGACGGCCGACCTGGGGGCCAGGCGGACCCACGACGGCTTCCTGATGACCGCCCGCTGGCCGGAACTCGGGGAGGCGCTGATCGACGCCAGCGCCGACACCGAGATAGAGCTGCTCATTGACAGCATCTCGGAAGGCCGCTCGGTCCGCGCCGAGCTGAACGTGCCGCCGTCGGCGCGGCCGCCGCTGCTGGTGGTCGAGGCCTCGGAGGACCAGCGCCGCGTGCTGCGCGACGGGGCCTCGCTGATCGCCCGCCTGCTGCGCGTCGAGGACGTGCGCTTCGTCGACGCCGCGCCGGAAGGAGCGATCCCCTACGTCGTGGACGGCGCGACGCTCGCCCTCCCGGTGGCGGAGTTCATCGACCTGGCCGCCGAACGCGCGCGGCTCTCCAAGGAGGTCGCCAGCCTCTCGGCCGACATCGAGAAGACGGCCAAGAAGCTCGGCAACCCCGACTTCGTGGCCCGGGCGCCGGAGGAGGTGGTCGAGGAGAACCGCGAGCGGCTCGCCGAGGCGGAGACCGCCAAGGCCAAGCTGGAGGGCGCGCTCGCCCGCCTCACTGCGGTGGCCTAGCGGAACAGCTTCCGGCGGTAGGACTCCGCGCCGTAGAGCGACAGCGCGGCCACGGCGAGCCCAGCCAGGAAGGTCAGCGCCTTCCAGGCGAGGCCGCCCACCTTGGACGCGTGGACGGGCCAGAAGGCGTTGTAGAGCCGCGCGGAAGCCGGCTGCGCCAGCGCGTCGTCCACGGCGAGGATGCGGCTGCCGGCCGGATCGATCCAGACGGTGGTGCGGCCGTTGGCGTGCCACTCCTGCGGCTGGCGCAGGCGGATCGCGGCCGGCTTGCCCGGCTTGGGAAACGAGGCGAGCCGGATCTCGGCGCCCGGGAAGCGCTGCTGCGCCGCCTCGAAGGCCCGGGGCCAGTCCATCGGACCGGCGCCCGCGGCCACCGGCGGCCTCGTCCGCTGGAACCCCATGAGGGCGGCGAATACGTCGTCAAGGGCCACTGCCGAGCCCGTCAGCACGATCACCGCCGCGATCGGCGCGCTGAGAACGCCCAGGTCGCGGTGCGCGGCCAGCCATCCCGCACGGCCGCCGCGATCAGGCCGGAGCCGCCAGCGGAAGCTCCGCCAGGCCGGAACCCAGACGACAAGGCCGGTGAGGATCATCGCCAGCGCGAGCAGGCCGACCGCTCCGGCGACCTTCGTTCCCGTGTCTCCGGAGAGCAGGTGGTGGTGCAGGTCGAACAGCCAGTCCACCACCCGGCCGTTCTTCGGCCAGGCCTGGATGGGTGCACCGCCGCCGGCGGGGAGGTAGGCCCCGCCGTCGTCGCGCAGCACCTCGTGCACGCCGATGGCCGGTCCGGCGAAGATCACCGTGCGGGCGTCGGGGAAGGCCGCCTGCGCCGCCGACATCGCCTGCGCCGCCTCGGCTGGGGTGACCGCCATCGCGCGGTCCGCCGTGGGCACGGTCGCGCGCAGCCACTGGGGCTTGAACGCCAGGGCCGCGCCAGAGAGCGCGAGCGGGACCAGCAGCAGGCAGAGCGCGAGGCCCGTCCAGGCGTGCAGCTTGCGCAGCAGCGCCAGCATCAGAGCGCCCGGGTGATCCGGAACTTGAGAGTGCGCGGCGCGCCGACGCCGATCAGGCCGTTGCCGGCGGTGTTCCAGTAGTTCTTGTCCGCCAGGTTCTCCACGTTGACCTGGAAGGTAGTTTCGCGGCCAGCGATCTCACGGGTGACGCGCGCGCCGACGTCGAAGGTGACGTAGCCATCGATGAAGGCCTGGTTCAGCGCGTTCACAGCCCGGTCGCCCGTGTAGAACGCGCCGGCGCTGAGGACGAGGCCCTCGACCTGAGGGATCTTCAGATCGGCGAACAGGCTCGCGGTCCACTCTGCGGTGTTCTCGGGCCGCAGGCCCACCAGGCGCGCGTCGGCGGCGCGCTTCTGCTCGGCGTCGAGCCACAGCGCCGAGCCCACCAGCGACAGGGTTTCGGTGACCTCGCCGGACGCCATGATCTCGACGCCGCTGTACTCCACCTCGCCGTCGAGCACGAACCGGCGCTCGCCGTTGGTGAAGGCGTTCGGGCGCACGATCCGGAAATAGGCGAGCGAGGCGACGACGCCCTCCGCCAGCTCGGCCTTCACGCCGGCCTCCCACTGTTCGGACTTGGCGGGCGGCAGGACCTCGAAGGCGTTGACCGTGTTGGCCGGCGCGATGCCGCCTTCCTCGAGCCCTTCCAAGTAGGTGGCGTAGAGGCTCACCCAGTCCCTCGGCTTGTAGATCACGGCGACGGCCGGGGTGGTCTTCTCGGCCGAGTAGACGGTGGGAGTCGCCGCCGCGAGGTTCGAGCGGCTCTCGTAGTCCGTCCAGCGAACCCCGGCCATCACCTGCAGCGGTCCCCAGGTCACCCGGTCGACGAGGTAGGTCCCTTCGTCCCGGATCGCGGACGGGTTCTGAGTGAGCGGCGTCGTCAGCGGGCGGTGCGGGACCTCGCGTGGCTGGAACAGGTTCTGGGCGACGTCGTAGGTCGGGCTCTGCCGGCCGTTCTGCTCGCGCTCGTTCCAGGTCCAGCCGAGGACGACCTCGTGCTCGATCGGGCCGGTGTCGATCAGGCCCACCGCCTCGGCGCGCAGGTTGCGGTTGACGTACTTCTGGCCGAGCGTCTGGAAGACCCGGAGGGTCCCTTCGCCGGTGGCCAGGCTGTAGTTCTGGAACTGTGAAAACGCGCGGTCCCGCACGGTCTCGGCCCGCCCGGCCTGAACCTTCACCCAGAAGCGGGGGGTGAAGCGGTACTCCGCGGCCGCCAGCATGTTCTGGGCGCGTGCGTCGTAGTGCTGCCAGCCGCCCGCCAGGTTGAGCGTGTTGTCGGGTACGGCCGGCAGCGCGATGACGCCGTTGGCGGCGGGGAGCAGGGCGATCGCCGCCGGCTCGGCGATGTCCTTCTCGATGTACTCGAGATCGACGTCGATCCGCAGGTTCTCGACGGGGTCGATGTCGAGGGCGAGCGCCGCCAGGGCGCGGTCCCCCTTCACGCGGTCGACACCCGTCTCCACGTGGCCGCCGGCCAGGTTCAGGCGCGCGCCGACCCGATCGTCGAAGTAGCGGTCGCCCAGGTCGACCGAGGCGATGGCCGAGCCATGGTCGTCGCCGCGCAGGGTGACCTCCGCCACCGGCGCGGCGCCCGCCTCGGCGCGCTTGGTGGTCATGTTGATCACGCCCGAGGGCGGCACGAAGCCATAGTAGAGCGCGGACGCGCCCTTCAGCACCTCCACCCGCGCCTTGTTCTCCAGCGGCTGCTCCACCAGGTTGATGACGGGCAGGGCGCCGTTCAGCCGGTAGTTGCCGCGGTTCTCCACAAGGATGCCGCGGATGGCGATGTTGTCGTAGGTCCCCCCGGAGAGCTGCGAACGGGTCACGCCGCCGGTGTTCCGCAGGGCGTCGTAAAGGCCCTGGGCGGCCTGGGCGTCGAGCACCTCCCGCGAGATCACGTTCACGGTCAGGGGCGTGTCCAGAAGCCGCGCGTTGCGGAAGGCGCCGGCCTGCACCGCCTGGGCGGCGAAGCCATGCTCGGCGGTGACCACGAGCTCCTCCAGCTCCCGCGAAGGCTCGTCGGTCTTGGCGGCCGTGGCGAACAGGCTGACGCCGGCGAGCAGGACGACGGAAAGGCGGGCAGGGACGTGGGGCATCGAGGCCTGATAATGCTTCTGCGAATAAGTCGCAGCTACAAGGCCCGCGCTGGGTCGTCAATGGAGGCGCGCCTTCAAACGGCCGTTTGCCTCTGACGCTGGGTTATGCTTGTTCAGGTATGGAAGCGGGGCCGCCCGAGACCCCGCTCACGCATTAGGAGTGGAACGATGTCCGAGCCCGCGCTGCCGCCCGGTTGGCCCGCCATGTCCATCCAGCAGGCGCACGCGCTGCTCACCCAGCCCGGCTCGCCGCTGGAGGCTGAGGAAAAGGTCATCCGCGGGATCAAGACCAAGGTCTGGAAGAACCTGCCGCCGTCGCTCCGCTCCGTCGTGGAGGCCTCCCGGGCCCACGGCGAGAAGGTGTTCCTGGTCTACGAGGACGAGCGCGTCACCTTCGAGGCGTTCTACCGCGCCGTCTCGGCCTTCGCCCGCGAACTGCAGGCGCATGGCGTCCAGAAGGGCGACCGCGTCGCCGTCATCATGCGCAACCTGCCGGAATGGGTGGTCTCGTTCTACGCCGCCGCTTCGATCGGCGCGATCGTCACGCCGCTCAACGCCTGGTGGACCGGTCCGGAGCTGGAGTACGGCCTCACCGATTCCGGGGCCAAGGTCGTGGTCATGGACGCCGAGCGCTACGAGCGGCTGAAGGAGCACCTGGGTAACTGCCCCGATCTGGTGCGGGCCTATGTCAGCCGTGAGGTGGAGGAGATCGCCCACCCGTACGTCTCCAAGCTGGAGGACGTGCTGGGCGGCGCCGACGACTGGGCGAAGCTGCCGGATCAGGCCCTTCCGGCCGCCGAGGTCGATCCCGACGACGACGCCACCATCTTCTACACCTCCGGCACCACGGGGAAGCCGAAGGGCGCGCTCGCCACCCAGCGGGCCGTGAACTCGAACATCATGACGGCGGCCGCGGCCGGCGCGCGGACCTTCCTGCGCAAAGGCGAGATGCCGCCGGCGCCGGACCCGAACGCCCCGCAGCGCTCGGCCCTGATCAGCGTGCCGTTCTTCCACGTCACCGGCTGCTTCGCCGTGCTGAACCCGTCGCTGTTCGCGGGCGGCAAGCTGGTGATGATGTACAAGTGGGACGTGATCCGCGCCTTCGAGCTGATCGAGCGCGAGAAGATCATGCTGGCCGGCGGCGTGCCCACCATCGCCTGGCAGCTCATCGAGCACCCGGCGCGGGCGAACTACGATCTCTCGTCGCTGGAGAGCGTGTCCTACGGCGGCGCGCCGTCCGCGCCCGAGCTGGTGCGGCGGATCCGCGAGGCCTTCCCGAAGAGCCAGCCCGGCCAGGGCTGGGGGATGACCGAGACCTGCGCCACCGTCACCTCCAACGGCGGCGAGGACTATGTGAACCGTCCGGATAGCTGCGGTGTCGCCGCGGCCGTGGCCGAGATCCAGATCCGCGACCCCAACGACGGCAAGACCGTGCTCGCGCCCGGCGAAGTGGGCGAGCTCTGGTCATTCGGCCCGATGAACTGCAAGGGCTACTGGAACAAGCCCGAGGCCACGGCGCAGACCTTCGTCGATGGTTGGGTGCGGACCGGCGACCTCGCCCGGATGGACGAGGACGGCTTCTGCTTCATCATCGACCGCGCCAAGGACATGCTGATCCGCGGCGGCGAGAACATCTACTGCGTCGAGGTGGAGAACGTTCTCTACGACCACCCGGCGGTGATGGACGCCGCGATCGTCGGCGTGCCGCACCGGACGCTGGGCGAGGAGCCGGCGGCCGTGGTCACCCTGAAGCCGGGCGCGGAGGCCACGGAGGACGAGCTGCGGGCCCACGTGGCCGAGCGGCTGGCGGCCTTCAAGGTGCCGGTGAAGGTCCGCTTCTGGCACGAGACCCTGCCGCGCAACCCGAACGGCAAGATCCTCAAGAACGAGCTGAAGAAGCTGTTCGAGGACGAGAAGGCCGACGCCTGAGGAAGCGCGCCGACGTCCTGCTGGTGGAGCGCGGCCTCTTCGAGAGCCGCGCCCGCGCCCGCGCCGCCATCGAGGCGGGCGGGGTCACGGCCGACGGACGGCCCGTGGCCAAGGCGTCGGACCTGCTGGACGAGGCTGCCGCCATCTCGGCCACGCCGGCTCATCCGTGGGTCGGCCGAGGCGCGCTGAAGCTCGCCCATGCGCTGGAGGCCTGGACGGTGGCGGTGGAGGGCCGGGTGGTCCTCGACGTGGGCGCCTCCACCGGCGGCTTCACCGAGGTGGCGCTGAGCCGCGGCGCGGCCCGGGTGCACGCGGTGGACGTGGGTCGCGGACAGCTCCACCCGAAGCTCGCCGCCGATCCGCGGGTCACGAACTTGGAGGCGACGGACGCGCGGGACCTGTCACCGGCGCTGATCCCCGATCCGGTCGACCTGGTGGTCACCGACGTCAGCTTCATCGGCCTGGCTAAGGCCCTGCCGGCGGCGCTGGCGCTCGTTCGGCCGGGCGGCGAGCTGATCGCCCTGGTGAAGCCGCAGTTTGAGGTCGGGCCCGAGCGGGTGGGCAAGGGCGGACTGGTCAAGGACGAGGCCGCCCGGCTGGACGCGCTGGAGGGGGTGAAGGCGTTCCTAGCCGGCTGCGGCTGGACGGTGCTGGCCACCGCCGAGAGCCCGATCGCAGGCGGCGACGGCAACCGCGAGTTCCTGCTGTGGGCGCGCAAAGAAAAGGCCGCCCGGGGTTAGCGGGCGGCCAGTTGCAGATGCTCTTCGGTAGAAGCTGTCAGTCGACGACTTGGTAGCGGCCGGTCGAGTCGCGGCAGACGCGGACCATGCGGGTCTCCGTGCGGCCGTCGGGCATGTAGATCGGGCTCTCGGCCAGGGTGCAGCCGTCCGGGCCGACCGAGCGGCCGGCCAGGCGGTAGCGTTCGCCGCGGCGGCCGTAGGCCCAGGAGCTGTCGTCGTAATAGCCGCGGTCGTCGCCGTAGTAGTCGCGCTCGCGGTAGCGGCCGTAGCGGGGCGTATCGTAGCCGTAGCCGTACTGAGGATAGCGGCCGCTGTCGTAATAGGAGCTGGAGTAGGGGACCTGGCCGCCGTTGCAGGCGGCGCTCTTGTTGCCCACCACGGCGCCGGCGATGGCGCCCAGGCCGCCGCCGAGCAGGGCGCCGTCCTGACGGTTGCCTCGAGCGGCCGCATTCGCCCCCACCGCCGCGCCGAGGGCGCCGCCCAGCAGGGCGCCGGCGACGCCGCGGCCGGTCTGCTCGCGCTTGCACGGGTCGTAGCTGTAGCCGCCGCCGTTGTAGCCGTACTGGCCATAGGGCTGGGCCGAAGCGGCGCTCGCGGTCAGCGCCGCGGCGCCCGCGGCCGCGACCAGCACGCCCTTGGCGAAGATGGAACGCATGGACATCAATTCCCCTCTCTCGGATCCTTCTGAGCGCGCCCCTCGGCGGCTTCGGCTCCGGTTATCGTCCGTGCAACCTGAACGGCCGTTGATCGGGTCGTTCATCTTCGTTCACCTTCCGCGCGCGCGGGCCTGCTAAGAGGGCGCATGCGTCGCCCCAGGCCCCACCGACCGGCTCCCGCCGGCCCGCCCGTCGAACTCTTCATCGAGGCCATGGGCGGCGAGGGCGACGGCGTGGCCGCGGGCGGCGTCTACGTGCCGTTCAGCCTGCAGGGCGAGCGGGTGCGCGCCACCGGCGGCGGCGAGCGGCGTGAGCTGCTCGAGGTGCTGCAGGCGAGCCCGGACCGGGTGACTCCGCCGTGCCCGCACTTCGGCGTCTGCGGCGGCTGCGCGCTGCAGCACTGGGCGCACGCACCCTATCTCGCCTGGAAGGCGGAGCGTCTGCGCGTCACCCTGGCGCGGCAGCACCTCGACACCGAAATCCTGCCGGCCTACGCCGCGCCGCCCGAGAGCCGGCGGCGGTTCGCCCTGCATGCCCGGCGCGGAAGCCGCGAGGCCGCGCGGGCGGGCTACAAGGCCCGCAAGTCGTGGGACCTGGTGGACGTCGCCGTCTGCCCGATCTCGGACCGCGGCCTGCAAGCGGCGATCCCGGCGCTGAAGCGGCTGGCCGCCCCGCTCTTCGAGCATCCCAAGTCCGCGCCCACCCTGCACACCACTCTCACCGCCACCGGCCTCGACGTGGACATCTCCGGCGTGGAGGCCAAGAGCGGCGGCCTGTCGGCCGATGCGCGGATGCAGGTCGCCGAGCGCGCCGCCGAGGCCGACTTGGCCCGCGTAACCATCGGCGGCGAGGTGGCCTACCTCGCGCGCATGCCGCAGGTGCGGCTCGGGCCCGCGGTCGTCAGCCTGCCGCCCGGAGCCTTCCTGCAGGCGACCCCTGGGGCGGAGGCCGCGATGAGCGCCTTCGTGGCCGAGGCGGCGCAGGGGGCGAGCCGGATCGCCGACCTCTACTGCGGCGTCGGCACCTTCACGTTCCGACTGGCCCAGATCGGCCAGGTGCATGCCGCCGATTTTGCGGCGGAGGCGGTGGGGGCGTTGACCTCGGCGCTGGCCAGCGCGCCCGGGCTGCACGGTGTGACGGCGGAGGCCCGCGACCTCGTGCGCCGACCGGTGCTCGCCGAGGAGCTGAAGAAGACCGACGTGGCGGTGTTCGACCCGCCGCGCGCCGGGGCGGCGGAGCAAGCCGCCGAGTTGGCCCGCTCGGGCGTCGCGCGGGTGATCGGCGTCTCGTGCAATCCGGCGACCTTCGCCCGCGACGCCCGCACCCTCGTGGACGCCGGCTTCCGGCTCGAGCGCGTCCTGCCGGTGGATCAGTTCCTCTGGTCGACGCACATAGAACTTGTGGGGGTGTTCTCGCGCTGAGCGCCCCCATATTGCCAGGATGGTTCCGCTCTCCGTCCTCGACCTGTCGCCGATCCTGGAAGGCTCCGACGCCGCCCAATCGTTCCGCAACACCCTCGACCTCGCGCAGGCCGCCGAGCGGCTGGGCTTCCAGCGCTTCTGGCTCGCCGAGCATCACAACATGCCCGGCGTGGCCAGCGCCGCGACGGCGGTGGTCATCGGCCACGTCGCCGGCGGCACCTCGACGATCCGCGTCGGGGCCGGCGGGATCATGCTGCCCAACCACGCCCCGCTGGTGATCGCCGAGCAGTTCGGGACGCTCGCCGCTCTCTATCCGGGCCGCATCGACCTGGGCGTCGGCCGCGCGCCCGGCACCGACCAGGTGACCGCCCGGGCCCTGCGTCGGACCTTGGCAGGCGACGTCGACCGCTTCCCCCAGGACGTGGTCGAGCTGATGACGTACTTCCGCGAGGCGCAGCCGAACCAGCTTGTCCGCGCCGTGCCAGGCGCCGGCCTGGACGTACCGGTTTGGATCCTGGGCTCCAGCCTGTTCGGCGCCCAGCTCGCCGCCGCGCTGGGCCTGCCGTACGCCTTCGCCTCGCACTTCGCGCCGCAGCAGATGGAGGAGGCGGTCGCCGTCTACCGTCAGCGGTTCGAGCCCTCTGAACACCTCGCGAAGCCGCACATCATGCTCGCCCTGAACGTCGTCGCCGCCGAGACCGACGACCAGGCGCAGCGGCTGTTCACCTCCCTTCAGCAGGCGTTCCTGAACCTGCGGTTCGGCAAGCCCTCGCCGCTGCCGCCGCCGGTTGACGACATGGCCGAGCGGTTCGCGCAGTTCGGCGTCGACCCGAGCCGCATGGAAGCCCTCGCCAAGGCGGTCGTCGGCGGCCCGGATACGGTGCGTCGCGGCCTCGACGAGTTCGTTCGCCGCTATCAGCCGGACGAGGTGATGGTCACGGCGCAGATCTACGACCATGCGGCGCGGATCCGCTCGTTCGAGATCCTGGCCGACGCCCGCGACCAGCTCGCCAAGGCTGCCTAACGCTTGACTTGCCCGCTCTCACGGAAATCCGCGGACACGCGAGCCGCCAAGAGCTGACCGAACACCTGCGCCTTGCGGTCCCCAAGCTCCTGGAAGAGCTGGGATGCCGCGGAGGCGCATGCCTCGAGGTCCTGATCGATGAAAAACAGGCGTCGAGTGGTGTTCCACACGCGTTCCTTCACGGTCAGTCCGTAGACCTGCGACTGCTCAGCGTGCGGCGACAGCGTGGTAAGGAACGGTAGCGTCACCGCGGCCGAGAGGGCTCCCTCGTGGATCAGGTGGCGCAGAACGAGGTCGATCGGCGCGTCCAGCGGGTCGGCGAACACCCGCAGCAGCGTGGCAAGCTCGCGTTTCGCCGGTCCGGCGACGAGGTACGAACTCGCTCCGACGAACTGGATCGCTCGGAGGTCCAGCAGGCGCGGCGTGTTTCGGCCCGGCCAGAAGGCGAGCACCTTGAGCATGTCCTCGGCGTTGGCCGGGCCGACATCCGTGAACAACAGATGAGCCTTGGACGCCGAGAGAGCCTCGCCGACCATCTGGAACGCGGAAGCGGAGAGCTCCGCGTCGTCCTCGAGGATCCAGAGGGGCGCGTCGTCATGCAGCGAACTTTCCAGTAGCCGGAGGTGGCTCAGAAAGGCGCCCTTCTCGCCGGCGGTCAGGCGGCCCTGCGTCTCGATCTGCGCGCCGTCGACACCCGGGAATACCTCCAGGGTCCAACCGACTGGCGCAGCGGCAGCGAAGGCGGAGCGGATCGCGTCGAGCCGCTTCGCCGCCTTTGGCAAGTTGATGACGCAGCACCGGATAGGATCGACACTCATCGTCGGGGGAGCCTGCTCGATAAGACCGGCTCGGGCGATAACACGCGCGGCCTGATCACCCGAATAGGTCGATCTGGTCGCCCGGCCTGGGCGGCACGCGGAACTGGGTGAGATCGAGAGGCTCCCAGCGCTGATGGAGCCCATAGCGCTTCTTGGCGGCGGCGAAGCGCTTGCTCATCAGGTCGGCGAGGGGACCCTGGCCGGTCATGCGGCTGCCCCACTGGCTGTCGTAGTCGCGGCTGCCGCGCATCTGGCGTACGAGGGACATCACCCGGGCGGCTCGGTCGGGATGGTCGGTCTCCAGCCACTCCCGGAAGAGGTCCTTGATCTCCAGCGGCAGGCGGAGCGCCACATACCCCGCGCCGACCGCGCCGGCTTCGGCCGCACGCTCCAGCACCGCCTCCATCTCATGGTCGTTCAGGCCGGGGATGACCGGGGCGAACATCACGACGACCGGGACGCCGGCGTCCGTGAGCCGGCGCACCGCATCCAGCCGCTTCTCGGGTGTGGCGGCGCGGGGCTCCATGGACCGGGCGAGGCGGCGATCCAGGCTGGTGATCGAGATCGCCACCCGGGCGAGGTTGCGGGCCGCCATCGGGGCGATCAGGTCCAGGTCGCGGAGCACGAGGGCGGACTTGGAGATCACCGAGAACGGGTGGTTGAAGCGCGCGAGGACCTCGATGATCGAGCGCGTCACCTGCAGCACCCGCTCCTGGGGCTGGTAGGGGTCGGTATTGCCGCCGATGTGCACCGTCTCGGGGGTGTACTTCGGCTTGGAGAGCTCGGCTTCCAAAAGGCGCGCGGCCTCGGGCTTGAAGAACAGCTTCTGTTCGAAGTCGAGGCCCGGCGAGAGGCCCATGTAGGCATGGGCGGGCCGCGCGTAGCAGTAGATGCAGCCGTGCTCGCAGCCCCGGTAGGGATTGATCGAGGCCGAGAAGCCCACGTCGGGGCTGTCGTTGTGCGAGATGATCACCCGCGCCTTCTCGGGCTGCAGCTCGGTGCGGAAGCCCTTCGGGTCTGGCTCATCCGGTGTCCAGCCGTCGTCGAACGCCTCGCGGAGCTGGCTCTCATAGCGGCCGGAGACGTTGGAGCGGGCGCCGCGGCCGCGGGTCTGCTGGGGAAGGCTGGTCACCGGGGCAGTCTAGGATCTCGGGGAGAACGAAACAAGAACTACATTGACCGAGCGCGCGGCGCAGGAGTTTCTGCGGCCATGCTCTCGGTGATCATCGACGCCTCGCGGGACGAGGACCGGCTGGCCGGCCTGCTGGCGGCTCTGACGCCGGCGGCTGTAGAGGGGCTGGTGCGCGAGGTGCTGGTTTCGGGCGCGGCCTGGAGCGAGCTGGTCGCCGACCAGGTCGACGCCATGTGCGAGGACACCGGCGCGGAGCTGGTGGGGGAGCTCGGGGCGGCCATCGCGCGGTCCCGCTCCGAGCTGGTCCTCGTGCTGCCCGCCCGCATCCGCTTCACGGAGGGCTGGGTCGAGCGGTTGGGCGATTTCCTGGCCGCGGGCGGTCGCGCGGCGATCCTGGAAGGCCGCAAGGCCGGCGGGCCGTTCGCGGGCCGCCCCTACGGTCTGCTCATCGGCAAGGCCGCGGCCAGCGGCCTAGTCGAGCCCGATCTGCAGGGTCTGCGCCGACAGCTCGGCCCCGCCGGCGGGCGGCGTCTGCGGTAGGTCGAGGCGGGCGTCGATGATGCGGGCGCCGCCGGCCAGGGCGTCGAGCGTGCGGGTCTCCTGGCCCCAGAGCTTCTTGTAGCTCCAGTAGGCGGTCATCACCTTCTCGACGTAGTCGCGGGTCTCCTCGGCCGGCAGGGACTCGATCAGCAGCAGCGGATCGTCGTCGCGGCCGACGCGCTCGAGGGTCTTGGACACCGCGCCCGGGCCGCCGTTGTAGGCGGCGACGGTGCGCAGGATGTCGTAGCCGGTGTTCCGGTCCATCAGCCAGGTCAGGTAGTCCTGGCCCGCCCTGAGGTTTGTCGCGGGGTCGAACAGGCGCTTGGGCTGCTTCATCAGCTTGTCGTCGCCACTGGCGCGCGCGGCGCTTTCGGGCAGAAGCTGCATCAGGCCGATGGCGCCGGCGTGGCTGACCGCCTGCGGGTTGAAGCGGCTCTCCTGGTAGGAGATGGCGTAGACCAGCGCCTTGTCGACGGTGAAGCCGTCCTTCGGCTCCAGGTTCGGCGTCGGGTACTCCCAGAAGTTCGGGGCCGGTCGCTGGCTCTTGACCTTGGGCGGGGCGGCGGCGTCGAGGGCGTCGATCAGCTTCAGCCAGCCGTCGCGCTCGCGGTCGCTGGAGGCGAAGCCGAGGCCGGCGCGCAGCTCCTGGCGGGCTTCGTCCCACTTGCCGATCTGGATCAGGGCGGCGGCCCGGTGGGCGCGCGGGCGTTCGGCGGCGAAGCGGGCCAGCTCCGGGTCGGGCTCGGCCGACGGGGCCGGGCGGGCCGGGGGACGGGGCAGCGCGGGCGGGGGGGCCGGCGCGCGCCAGGAGG
>NZ_JAYSEO010000009.1:0-193949 GCF_041913825.1 Phenylobacterium sp. | reverse complement strand
GCCGAACTGCTTGCGCTGCTTGGTGTATTCCAGGGTGCCCTCGTGCAGCTTGCGCAGCACGCCGACCCCTTCCGCGCAGGTGGCGGCGATCGCCTCGTCCAGCACCTTCTCCAGCAGCGGCAGGCCGTTGTCGGCCGGTCCGAGCAGGGCGTCGGCGCCGACGCTGACGTTCTCGAAGGTGATCTCGGACGCGCGGCCGCCGTCGACGGTCGGGTAGTCGCGGGTGGTCACCCCGGCCGCATCCTTCGGCACGATGAACACCGAGATCCCCTGGGCGTCGCGCTGGCCGCCGGCGGTGCGGGCGGTGACGATCAGGTGGCTGGCGAAGGGCGCGCCGACGACCACGGCCTTGCGGCCGTTGATGACGTAGCCGGAGCCGTCCTTCTTCGCCGTCGTGGTCAGGTCGGCGATGTTGTAGCGGCCCTGCGGCTCGGCGTAGGCGAAGGCGAAGGTGGCCGTGCCGGCGATGATCTCGCCGATCAGGTCGGCGGCGCCCGCGTGGCCCGAGTGCTTCAGGAAGCCGCCGCCGATCACCACGGTCGGCAGGTAGGGCTCGACGACCAGCGCCTTACCCAGCTCCTCCATCACCACCATGTTCTCGATCGGGCCGCCGCCGAGGCCGCCCAGCTCTTCCGAGAACGGCGCGCCGAGGATGCCGAGCTCCTCGGCGAAGGCCTTCCAGACCTCCGGACGCCAGCCCGGCTCCTTGCCGATGGCGGCGCGGCGCTTGTCGAAATCGTAGGTGTCGGCCAGGTAGCTCGCGACGGTGTCGCGCAGCATCGACTGTTCTTCGGTGAAGCTGAAATCCATCGGCGGACGGCTCCGTCAGAAACTGAAAATGGTCAGGTCGGAATAGGGTGGAGCTTTAGAGGCCCAGCACCATCTTGGCGATGATGTTGCGCTGGATCTCGTTGGAGCCGCCGTAGATCGAGGTCTTGCGGCCATTGAAGTACTCGCCCGCAAGGCCGCGGGCGTAGTCCGGCCCGGCCTGGAAGTTGTCGCCCAGGTCGCGCAGGAACGGCGCGCCGTAGTGACCCACCGCTTCCAGCGCCAGCTCCTGGAGCCGCTGCTGGATCTCGGTGCCCTTGATCTTGAGGATCGAGCTTTCCGGGCCCGGGCCCTTGCCGCTGGACTCGCCGGCCAGCGTGCGCAGCTCGGTGAACTCCAGCGCCGTCAGGTCGATCTCCAGCTCGGCCACCTTGCGGCGGAAGAAGGCGTCGCCCAGCAGGCTGCCGCCGGCGTCCGACCGCTCGGTCTTGGCGATCTGGCGCAGCTTCTCGAGGTTGCGCTTGGAGCGGGCCACGCCGGCGATGCCGGAGCGCTCGTGCGCCAGCAGCGCCTTGGCGCAGGTCCAGCCCTGGTTCTCGTGGAAGATCCGGTTCTCGACCGGCACCTTCACGTTGTCGAGGAAGACGTCATTGACCTCGTGGCCGCCTTCCAGGGTGATGATCGGCCGGACGGTGACGCCCGGGCTCTTCATGTCGATCAGCAGGAAGGAGATGCCCGACTGCGGCTTGGCCGTCGGATCGGTGCGGACCAGGAAGAAGCCCCAGTCGGCGAACTGGCCGAGTGTCGTCCACGTCTTCTGGCCGTTGACGATGTAGTATTCCTTGCCGTCGTCGGCGGTGATCCTCTCGGCGCGGGTCTTGAGGCTGGCGAGGTCGGAGCCGGCGCCCGGCTCGGAGTAGCCCTGGCACCACCAGACTTCGCCGTTGTAGATGCCCGGCAGGAACTTCTTCTTCTGCTCCTCGGTGCCGAAGGTGTAGATCACCGGGGCCAGCATGTTGACGCCGAACGGCAGGACCGGAAGGGCGTCGGCCTTCGCCAGTTCCTCGGACCAGATGTACTTCTGGGTGGGCGTCCAGCCCGTGCCGCCGTGCTCCACCGGCCAGGACGGGGCGACCCATCCCTTGGTGGCGAGCACCTTGTGCCACATCAGGTACTCTTCCTTGGTGAGCTGGCGGTGCTCGTCCTGCGCCTTGCGCAGTTCGGCCGGATAGTTGTCGCGGATGAAGGCCCGGACCTCTTCGCGGAACGCGTTCTCCTCGGGCGTGAAGTCGAGGTTCATGGGCCGTCTCCCTGGCTTGCCTTTACACTGTATCTGGCGAGGGCGCGGACCATACGCCGCAGCCCGCGGCTTGGGAAGATGACGCTTACGTCAACGTCACCAGGCCGCCTGGAACCCACACCGTTCGCAGCGCGGGAACGGCCCTTCACCGCTGCCTTGCCAACGCCACGGAAGCGGGCGACACCTCCGCGCCCCATGCCCCGGATCGTGACCTACAATGTGCACCGCTGCGTCGGGAACGACCGGCGCCTGGACGTCCCCCGGATCGCCGACGTGCTGGCCACGCTCGAGCCGGACATCGTCGCCCTGCAGGAGCTGGACGTCGGACGGGCACGGACGAACCACGTGGACCAGGCGCACGAGATCGCCGAGCGCCTGCGGATGGTCAGCCACTTCCACCCCGCCATGCGGGTGGAGGAGGAGCTCTACGGCGACGCGATCCTGACGGCCTACCCCGAGACCCTGATCCAGACCGGCCCCCTGCCCGGCCACCCGCGCATCGCCCAGCTCGAGCCGCGGGGCGCGCTGTGGATCGAGGTGGAGATCGAGGGGCACAAGGTGCAGGTGATCAACACCCACCTGGGCCTGGTGCCGAAGGAACAGCAGATCCAGGCCTCGTTCCTGGCCGGCCCCTCGTGGCTCGAGCACCCACGGTTCGCCGGCCCGCGGATCCTGCTCGGCGACTTCAACGCCACGGCCACCTCGGTGGTCTACAGAACCCTGGCCGCCAAGCTCGAGCCGGCGCGCCGCCTGGCGCCGCGACGGACGCCCACGGCCACCTTCCCCTCGCCGCTGCCGGTGCTGCGGATCGACCACATCTTCGTCAGCCCGGAGGTGACGGTCCGCGACGTGTTCGTGCCCTTCGACCCCATGTGGCGGGTGGCCTCGGACCACCTGCCGCTGGTGATGGACTTCACGATCGGCGGATCTGCCGGGTGACCCGCTCGGCCTCGCCGGCCGAGCCTGCGTCGGCGATCCGCCGCGCCTCCTGGAACAGCCGCTCCCGCCGCCGCGCGAGCCGCCAGGAGTCGGCCGTGTCGGAGGGGTCGCCGATGTGGTAGGCGGCGATGAACTCGCCCACGCCGGTCATCATCGGCGGCTCGATGGTGGCGAGCCGCCCCTCGCGGTTCAGCGCGTCGATGGCCGGGCCGAGCCCGCCGAACTCCGCCCGCGCCTTGGCCACGGCATCGCCGGTGACTCCCATGAAGTGCCCGACCAGCCGGTCGCGGAACGCGGAGATCGTCATCCGCGGCTCGGGCTCCTCGCACTGGACGCCCAGCTCGCACTCGGTGTCGAATCCGCCCGAGCGGTTGTTGAGATTGGCCGAGCCCACCCGGGCGATCCGGTCGTCGATGACCGTCACCTTGGAATGGACGATGATCACGTCGCCGCCCGGCGTGGTGGGATAGAAGGCGCGGAAGCGCCCGAAGACGTCGGCGGCGCGCAGGCGCCAGATCATCGTCCCGCGCGCGCGGTCCATGGTCATCTGGTCGAACCAGCTCGGCGCCCGGCCGGTGGAGATCAGCACCACCTCCGGCCCGTCCGGCTCGGCCAGCCGCGCGGCGAGCGCCTCGCAGATCAAAGGCGACGTGAAATACTGGTTCTCCAGGTAGATGATGTCCCGCGCCTCGGCGATGGCGGCGAGGTTCAGCCGGCGGATCTCCTCCACCAGCGGCCGGCCCTTCCAGGCCGGCTCGGTGCGGGCGATGGCCACGTCCACGTGGGTGAGCGCCGGCGGCACGTGGTCGGGCCACGGATCGCCGCCCGCGTCGGGCGGCGGGGCGATCTCCTCCCCGTGGACGGCCCGCTTCCAGCGCTCGCGGAACAGGTCGCCGAGCGCCCGGGCCGCCTCGCCGTCGACCATCATCATCACCTCGTGCCGGGGCGGGTGGAGGTCCTGCTTGGGCATGATCCGGCGCGGATCGTCGTCGCTGTGGTGCGGCGAGTCCCAGCGGTCGACCCCGATGTCGCCCCCGCCGCAGAACGCCAGCCGGTCGTCGATGACCAGCACCTTCTGATGATGGCAGGCGCCGAACGGCACCTGGTCGTCCAGTCGGAACTTCACCGGCGTGCCCTCGAACCACTTGCGGGCCTTGTGGGGGAAGAACTCCTGGCTGGCGCTGATCGGCAGCGCCGACTTCCAGATCAGCAGGCGCACATCGAGGTCGGGCCGGGCGCAGGCCAGCTCCACCAGGATACGGCCCACTTCGTCCGGGTCGTCCGGGCCGTCGTAGCCGTCGGGGAACAGCCGGGTGCGCGGGTCGAAACCCCAGCCCAGCAGCAGCACCGAGCGGCGGGCCTTCTGCAGCGCGTCGAACACGGCGGCGAAATAGGCCTGATTGTCGATCAGGAACGCGGCGCGGTCGGCCCGCGCTGTGCGCCAGCAGGTCTCCCCGGGTCTAAAGACCGACATCATGCTCCCTGGCCGCCGCCGCCGCATCGGCGGCCCTGAACTGCAACAAAGCTTGGCCGGCAAGGTGGGTTCCGGCGGGCCGCTGCGCAAGAAAAAGCGCGCCGCTCCGGGGGAAGCGGCGCGCTGGCCCGTCGTTGGGGCTCCGGGCGAGTGATCAGCGGGCGGCGACCGCCTTGTCGCCGCCGGCCATGTAGGCGACGCAGGCGCCGGACAGCTCGGCGCTGAGGCGGTCGCGGCGGTCCATGGACTTGGCTTCGCGGCGGGCCTTGGCGGCCTCGCTGTCGCCGCGCTCGAGCACGAAGGTCTGGCGGCCGCGCTTCTGTTCCTTGAGGAAGCCGTCGAGGCCGGCGGTGTCGACCGAGCCGACCCCTTCGGCGATGCCCTTGCAGCGGCTGGCCTTCAGGTAGTCCAGGTCCGAGGCGCGCTCGGCGGCGACGGCGGAGCCCGCGGCGGCGGCCAGACCCAGGGCGGCGATAGCGATGGCGACGGCTTTCATTTCAGATCTCCCTCAGAAACTTCCTGAGCCGAAACTGATCCCGACGCCGCGTTACTTCAAATGAATAAGCCGCAATGTTGAGTAGACTCGGATTAAACTTCGGCAATGATACATGGTTGTTACTCGTTTCTATAAACAGTTTGTAATGTTCGCGCGACCGGGGCATGAAGCTTCCATGGCCGGGTTCGACCTGAGGATGACCGCCGCAGAGGTGGACGCGCTGATGCTGCGCGCCTTCCCCGACGCCGACCGCGAGACGATGTGGAAGGTGACTGCGCTCTCGCCCGGGCGGGCGAGCATCGTGCGGCCCTACGCCGACTTCATGCTCCGTCCCGGGGGCCTGATCTCCGGGCCGAACCTGATGGCGCTGGCCGACAGCGCCGCCTACGCCCTGATCCTGGCGCACATCGGCGAGCAACTGATGGCGGTGACCTCGCAGCTCACCATGAACTTCCTGCGCGGGGCCAGGCCCGGCGACCTGCACGCCGACGCCGAGCTGCTGCACCTCGGCCGCCGCAGCGCCGTCTGCGACGTGCGGCTGTGGACCGAGAGCCCGGAGAAGCCGGCCGCCCAGGCCAACGTCACCTACGCCCTCCCCCTGCCCACGAGCGCCGCATGAGCCTGCCGCCCGGCCCGCCGAAGGCCATCAAGACCCCCTGCATCAAGGTCTGCGTCGTCGACGGCGAGAGCGGGCTTTGCATGGGCTGCTACCGCCAGCTCAACGAGGTGGCCGGCTGGGCCCGTCTGACCGACGCGGAGCGCGAGGCGATCATGGCCGAGCTGCCCTCCCGGCGCAGCCGCATCCGGCCCGAGAAGCTGGCGATGTTCCGGTAACCCGGACTGTTCACGCCTTGAAAAGGAGCGCCGCTTAACCTTGCCGCTTTCGATGGCCGGCACGGCGGAGCGGATGAGCGAACGGGCGCCCAATCTCGTCAGATATGCGCTGGTGGCGCTGGTCGCTTCCGCGTCGGCGTTCGCGTCGGCCGGCGCTGTGGTGGCCTTCGCGCCCAAGCCGCCCGCCCTGCGCGCCGCCCGCGCCGAGGCGCCGGTGGTCATCGCCGCCGCCCCCGAAGGCGCCGCCGGCGAGCGGGCCGAGATCTTGAAGGCCGCCGACGGCCACTACTGGGCCGACGCCGAGGTCAACGGCGCGCCGGTGCGCTTCCTGGTGGACACCGGCGCGACCGCCGTGGCGCTGACACCCACCGACGCCCAGCGGCTCGGCATCCGCCTGGACCAGCTCAAGTTCGACTACACGGTGGGCACGGCCGCCGGCCAGACGCGGGCGGCGTCCGTGAAGCTCGCCTCGGTCTCGGTTGACGGCGCGCGGATCGAGAACGTCGAGGCCCTGGTCATGGAGAAGGGGCTGGACGCCTCGCTCCTCGGGATGACCTACCTAGGCCGCCTCTCCAGCTTCGAGGCCACGCGCCAGGCGTTGTTCCTGCAGCCCTGAGATCTCGGCCAGGGCCCGATCGATCACCTCGATCCCGGCGCCCGGCTTCACCCCCTCCACCGTCAGCGTGCGCCGCCAGGCGCGGGCGCCCGGCACGCCGTGGAACAGGCCCAGCATGTGCCGGGTCATGGCGGCGAGGTGCGTCCCCGCCGCGAGCTGACGCTCCACGTACGGCCGGTAGCGGCGCACCGCCTCGAACGCGTCCACCGTCTCGCCGCCCCCGAAGATGCGGGCGTCGACTTCGCCCAGGAGGCCGGGCGTGTGGTAGGCCGCGCGGCCCAGCATCACCCCGTCCACATGGCGCAGGTGCGCCTCGGCCTCGTCCAGCGAGCCGATCCCGCCGTTGATGACGATGGTCAGTTCCGGCCGCTCGGCCTTGAGCCGCCACACCAGCGGATAGTCGAGCGGCGGGATGTCCCGGTTCTCCTTCGGCGACAGGCCCTTCAGCCAGGCCTTGCGGGCGTGGACGACGAAGTGGCGGACGCCGGCGCGGGCGCAGAGGTCCACGAGGGTGAACAGGCTCTCCTCCGGCTCCTGGTCATCGACGCCGATCCGGCACTTCACCGTGGCCGGGACCTTCACCGCCTCGCCGACGGCCGCCATGCAGTCGGCCACCAGCCCGGGCTCGCGCATCAGGCACGCGCCGAACCGCCCCGACTGCACCCGGTCGGACGGGCAGCCGACGTTGAGGTTGATCTCGTCGTAGCCCCAGGCTTCGCCGATCCGCGCGGCCTCCGCCAGCTCGGCCGGGTCCGACCCGCCGAGCTGCAGCGCCACGGGATGCTCGGCCTGATCGAACCCCAGCAGCTTCTCCCGGTCGCCGTGCAGCACCGCGCCCGTAGTCACCATCTCCGTATAGAGCAGCGCGCGCGACGACAGCGTCCGGTGCAGGACCCGGCAGTGCCGGTCCGTCCAGTCCATCATAGGGGCGACGGCTAGCCTATACGCTTGATATTTCTGCACTTTCCAGTATTCTCAACACGTTAGAAAACGCCGCACACGACCTGTTTTACGCGTTCGCGCGACGTCTTTCGCGAGTTTTCGCCCTCTCGGTGCACACGGAGCGCACACGAGAATGGCCGCCTTCACGAAGCTCGCTTCCGGATCCTGGCGCGCGCAAGTGCGCCGCAAGGGCCGATATGTAAGCGAGACGTTCCTCCGGCGCGAGGACGCACGCACCTGGGCGACCGAAGCGGAACGCAGCATCGACCGGGGGCTGCCCCCTGCCCAATCGCGCGTGAAGCGTCTGAGAACCTTCGGTGAGCTCATCGACCTCCACGTCGCTGACATGAAGGAGGTGGGGCGTGCGCCCGGCCGATCGAAGGACGCCACACTCGCCATGCTGCGACGCGAATTGGGGGAGCTCCCGGTCGAGGAGATCGACCGCGAGAGACTCGTGAAGTTCGGACGCAAGCGGGCGGCCGAAAGCGCCGGTCCGGTCACCGTGCGCATGGACATCGGGGCGATCCGCCTCGTGGACCGGCCGGCGCCGGACGTCGCGTCCGGGCCGGCCGTGCGCGGCAGGCCGGGCGGCCCCCCGCACTCGCCAGGCCTTCGTCAGGCCGGCGCCAGGGCGGCCTCGCCGATCGGGTTGAGCTCGCCCACGTACTCCAGGAGGTCGGCCATTTCGAACTGCCCCGGCACCCGGCCCAGCGTCGGCCTCCAGAGGCGGTCCTGCGCCAGGTAGGATTCCGGATCGCCCTCCAGAAGGCCGACGAAGACCTCGGCGATGATCCGGCTGCCGACAGCGCCCAGCCGTTGGCCGCCGCCCTGCACCTCGGCCTCCTTGAGGATGTAGTACCAGAGCGGGGTCGCGGCATCGAAGCCGAGCGCGCGGGCCTTGGCGTCCGGATGCGGGTCGGGCTGGTCGAAGGCCGCCGGCGGAAGCGGGGCGATCCCCATCGCCGCGGCCACCGACTGGCCGCTCGGCAGGCCCCGGCGCAGTCCGCGCCGCAGGTTCGCGGCGGCGAGCGAGCCCACGTTTGGCACGTTTTGCAGGCGGGGCGCGAGCATCGGATCGAGCTTGCGGCTGAAGCCCAGCACAGGCTCGGTGGACTGGCCGACCTCGTAGAAGCGCCGCCAGTCGATGATCCAGTCGCTCGGTATCGGCACGTCGCCGCCGGTCCCCGACAGGCCGCTGAAGCGGAAGAGCAGGTCCAGGCTGGCCGGCGTGACGCCGCCGAAGCGGAACACCCGGTTATAGTTGTAGGCGTCGCGGACCATGCTGTGGCCCAGGCGGTAGGCGGCCACCGCGAACTCCACCGGGATGTAGGGCTCTCCGTCGAACAGGTAGAAGCGCCGCCCGTTCTGGAGCACGTCGTCGAGGACGCCCGGCTCGACCAGCCGACGGACGAAATCGTTCAGGACGATCCACTGGTAGTGCCAGCGGACGAGCCGCCGGGCCGCCTCGAAGGCCACGGCCTCCTGGTCGACCACGCGGTTGTGGAACTTCATGAACGCCAGGTGGGTCTGGGCGACCACCAGATTCTCGTCGTTGCGCGGGTCGCCGATCACCGCGAAGCCGGTGGAGGGCATCCGCGGAAGGTCGTGCGGCATCGAGGTGGGGAGCGTCCCGTCTCCGCCGCCCGGGGTCGCCGAGGTCAGGCCGATGGCGAACTTCGCCGGGTTGTCGCGCTGGTAGAGGTGCGGCATGCCCGCCGGGCCCGTGCCATAGACCGAGTCCAGCTCCAACTGGGGCGTGCGGAAGTTGAAGATCGCCTGCGGATCGCGCGGCTGCTCGGACAGCGCCGTGGTGTCGAAGGTGATGTCGTGGTCGATGAACTGGCCAAGGTAGGTGTAACCGGCCGGTATGGTGGGGTTGTCGCCATCCGAGGCGCCCCCGTCGGCCTCGCTCATGGCCTCGCCGAGGGCGGTGAGGTCCTCCTCGGTGGCAAACAGGGCGGCGAGCTGCGGGAACATGCGCCCAAAGCGCCCCGGCTTGAACACAGTGCCCAGCGGCACCTGGTCCAGCCCGCGCAGCCCGTCACGGTGACGCCCCTCGATATACTTCGAATCGGATGTATTCACGGACGATTCTCCTCTTCTCGGCAAGACACGGCAGAGGCGCCAGAGGCGACCGGCATTGTGTCTTTTGATGTATTGGAGTTCTGACGCCGACGAATGAAAGCAAACAGCACTTCGAAACGCGCGCTATACTTGCACACCCGCACAGTTCGCGCAACGCGGTTACGCGAGCGCGGCGCAGGGGTCCACGAGCCCGCTGGCGCGGGTCGCGCGGGCGATGGCCGAGGCTGTGTCGACCTCCCGCAAGACGGATGAAGCCGAAGAAGCGGTTGGTGGCTTGACGGAGGGGCGGCGTCAGCCCGCGCGGGGCACCGCCTTCGGCGCCTGCAGCGGGCCGAGGTCGGCCGCCATCAGGAACCCGGTGAGCTGGCAGAAGGTGGCCACCTGCCGGCGGAACGCGCGCGCATCGAAGCGATCGACCCGGGCGGAGTGCGCCCAGTAGGCGCCCAGGTCGCCTTGGACGCCATAGCCGGGGATTCCGAGCTCCGAAGCGCCGCGGCCGAGGCCGTACCATGGCCCCTGCGAGCCGCCGTGCACGCCCGGCCGGCCCGGCGAGCGGATGACCGCCGAGGGCAGGTCGTTGTCGCGCACCGCCTTGAGGGCCGCGTCGATCATGCCCTGGTTGCCGGTGGCGTAGAGCCAGGTCGGCAGCGATCGTCCGCTCGGGCGGATCTCGTCGCCGTCGGCGACGTAGTCGATCTGGCCCAGGTGCTCCATGGCGATCATGGCGACGATCCGTTCGCGGGCGCGGGGGTTCTTGGCGAAGTAGTCCTGGTTCAGCCAGGCCCGCTCCAGCCCCGGCATGAAGTGGCGGCAGTCGAGCTCGATCATCAGCGTGCGCGGGCGCTCCGCCCGCGGGACCCGGCTCATGTACCGGACGACCGCGAGCAGCCCGAGCGCGCCGTTGTCCTGGCTGATGGACGGGCCGTCGGTGTGGGTGCGCAGCTGGACCTGCTCGTCGGCGGGCGCGCCGTAGTTGCGGCCCGGCAGATAGGCGATGAGCTGGTAGGCCTCGCTGTCCTGCCGCTCGCCTTCGACCCTGAGCGTCGCGGAGCGCCGCGCCCGGGCGTCCGCCACCAGCAGGTCGCCCTGCCGGCGGTCCACATAGACGGACGGGAAGCCGTAATCCATCGGTGGCGGAAAGGTGTAGAGCCCCTCCGTCAGCGCCCGGTTGAGGTTCATGGCGAAGACCACGCCGGCCGGCCCGCGGTCGCGGACCTGGTTCACGAAGGTGGCGGTGCTGGTCATCTCGTCCCAGACGGGCGCGGCCACCGAGCCGGCGCCGTTCTGCACCTGCGAGACCGGCCGCCCCTCGTCCGGCCAGCTCCGGAACGGGGTGATGTACTCGTAGTCGCTGTTGGAAAACGCCTCGCGCACGTCGGGCCGCTCGCGTGGGCGGAACACGACGATCTTGCCGCGTACGTCCGGTTCGGCGTCGGGATCCCACAGCACCAGTTCGGCGGTCACGCCCTGCGGACCGGTCGTTCCGCAGTTGGCGCCCACGTTGGCCAGCGGCACGCGCCGGCCGCCGGAGGTCAGGCTCCACTTCGAGTCGTCCGGCCACATGCTGGTGACGAAGCGCGGGAAGCGCCAGGCGGAGCGGTGCACGTCGGCGCAGCCGTAGCCGCGCAGCTTCTCCTCCAGGAAGCCCATGAAGGCGCGCCAGGACTCGTTGCCGGTGAGGGTCGGCCCGAGCCGGTCCTTCTGCCGGTGCCAGGCGACGGCTTCCTCTTCGGAGATCAGCCAGGCCGGGTTCACCACGTCGAGCCGCGGCGCCGCCTTGGCGGCACCGGCGGCGACCTGCGCCAGGGCGCCCGCCCCGAGCGCCCCCAGCATCTCCCTGCGGCGCATCACCATCACCCTCTCCTCCCCGGCGCGGCCGCGGCGCGGGCGCGCATGCTCAGGACCACCGTGGCCACCAGCGAGATGGCGCACATGACGAACAGGTAGACCGCGATGGCGCCGCTCGACTGGAAGCGCGCGTAGAGCGCGGTCGCGATCATCGGCGCGAAGCCGCCGCCGAGGACGGAGCCGATCTGGTAACCCAGCGAGGCGCCCGAGTAGCGGAGCTCCACCGGGAACAGCTCGGCGAACAGCGCCGCCTGCGGCCCGTACATCAAGCTGAGCAGCACGAGCTCCACCGTGATGGCCAGGGCCACCGCCCAGGGCTGGCCGGTCTCGATCAGCGGGAAGAAGGCGAAGGCCCACGCCCCGGTGAGCGCGGCCCCCAGGATGAACGGCGGCCGGCGCCCCCAGTGGTCGGCCAGCCAGCCGCACCCGATCAGGGCCGGGACCATCACCAGGCTTCCGGCCATCACCGCGCCCAGCATCAGGTCGCGCGGCAGGCCGAGCGTCGAGGTTCCGTAGGCCACCACATAGGTGATCGCGACGTAGAAGCAGGTGTTGTTGGCGACGAACGCCGCGCCGGCCAGCAGGATCTCCTGAGGATGGCGGAGCAGCACCGACACCACCGGCGAGCGCTGCGGCGAGCCCTCCACGGGCTGCTTGGCGGCCGCGTCGAACTCGGCCGACTCCTCGATGCGGAAGTGGACGTAGAGGCCGATGGCCACGAGGGCCAGGCTGATCAGGAAGGGTATCCGCCAGCCCCACGCGGCGAAGTCCGGCGGCGAGACACCGGTGCTGATCGCCAGGAACACCAGGTTGGCCAGCAGCACGCCCAGCGGGACGCCGATCTGCACGAAGCTGCCGTAGAAGCCCTTGCGGGCCGGCGGCGCGCTCTCGATCGCCAGCAGGGCGGCTGCGCCCCACTGCCCGCCGACCGCGAGCCCCTGGACGAAGCGGAGCGCCACCAGCAGCATCGGGGCGAGCGCGCCCACGGACGCATAGGACGGCAGCAGGCCGATGGCCGCCGTCGCCGCCCCCATGAGCACGAGCGCCACCACCAGGGCGCGCTTCCGCCCCACGCGGTCCCCGAAGTGGCCGAACAGCACCCCGCCCGGGGGCCGGGCGACGAATCCCACCGCGAAGGTGCTGAAGGCGGCGAGCTGGGCCACGAAGGGCGGCAGGTCGGCCGGGAAGAACAGCTTCGGGAAGACCAGCGCCGCCGCCGTCCCGTAGATGAAGAAGTCGTACCACTCGATGGTGGCGCCGGCCGACGCCGTCAGCGCGACCTTCACCACCGACCGTCCGCCTGTCCGATGCTCGCCGCTCAACGCACGCCCCTGTTCCACTGTCCGGTCATCCGCCGCCGTCAGAACCTGGCCCGGAAGCCGACGCGGTAGCTGCGGCCGATGGCGTCGTAGAGGTCGAGCCGCGTGTGGGGCGCGACGACCACGTAGGGCACGGTGCTGGGCACCGCGGAGACCCGCGGCGGGTCAGTGTTCAGCACGTTGTCGATGGCGAGGCTCAGCTCCGAGTCCGCCCCGCCGACGGTCAGCTTGTAGGCCGCCCGGAGGTCCAGGTAGCCCATCCGCGGGATGGTGTTGTCGTCGACATCCACCCCATCGACCCACGCGCGGTCCAGCTTCGAGGCGCCGATCAGCCGGACCTTGGCCGTGCCGGAGAACGGCCCCTGGTCGTAGGTGGCGACGAGCTGGCCGCGGAACTTGGGCTCGCCACCCACGAAGTCGCCGATCGCCCCGGCGAGCTGCCGCACTGTGCCGTCCGGCTCCACCCGGTCGAGCTTGCCCAGATAGCTGCCCAGCACCCGCAGGGAGAGCGAGCCGGGCCCGATCTCGCGCCGATAGCTCGCCTCCACGTCCCAGCCCGAGGTCTCCAGGAAGGCGACGTTGGTGGGCAGCAGGTTGATCTGGGTGATCGTCCCGGACGCATCGCGGATGATGTTGTTGCAGAGCGCCGGCACGTCGCCGAAGCACAGCAGCACGGTCTGCGGCGCGGTCACCGCGGCGATCGCGTCGCGCACCCGGATGTCATAGTAGTCCACCGACAGGCCGAAGCCGGGGATCCAGGCGGGACGATAGACCAGGCCCGCCGTCCAGGTGGTCGCCACCTCGGGAGTCAGCTCCGGGTTCCCGGTCGTGTTGGCGAGCACCGACACCTGCCGGTTGGTCTGCGGGTCGAACACGAACTGGGTTCCGGTCGAGCCGCGGGTGAAGAGCTCGGACAGGCTGGGCGCCCGGATGTCCCGCGAGCGGGTGACCCGCAGCCGCAGGTCCGAGGTGACCTCGTAGGATCCGCCGAGCTTCCACGTCGTGACCGAGCCGCTGGTGCTGTAGTCGGTCAGGCGCGCGGCGGCGTTGAACTCCAGGCGCTTGATGAGCGGCAGGTCGGCCAGGAGCGGGACGACGGCCTCGGCGAAGGCCTCCTTGACGTTCCGCTTGCCTTCGAACGGCTGGAAGTTGCCCGTGAAGTACTGCCGCGCCGCGGAGGCGGCGTCCTGGGTGGAGGAGGCTTCCTCCCGCGTGTACTCGCCGCCGATGGCCACCGAAACGGCGCCGGCCGGCAGTCTGAAGAGGTCGCCGTTCAGGCTGCCCGAGACCACGTCCTGCTCAAGGTCGGTGATCTGGTAGGGGACGGTGCCGAACACCCAGGCCAGGGCCTCGGGCGACGAGACCCCGTTGCCCAGCACGTTCAGCGGCACGCACCCGTTGTTGCGGTCGGTGAGCGTCGAGCGGCAGACGACCTGCCCGGTGGCCGGATCGCGCACGGCGTCCACGGCCAGGTTGAAGCGGGGCACCAGCGGGTTGTTGTAGGTCCGCGTCTCCACGTGGAAGTCGCCGCGCTGGTAGTAGGCCTCCCACTTCCAGTTCGCACCGATGCGACCTTCCAGGCCGAGCACGCCGCGCCACAGGACCCGCTCGTTGCGGCTGCCCGGCGGCGGCGGGTCGGTGACCATCTTGCCGAGGCCGAACGAGCTCTGGCCGAGGGCCGTCAGCTGGTTGCGCACCCCGGCGTCCAGGTACGGGTTGTCGGTGCGGATCGTGAGGTTGCCGCCCCGGTTGTAGTAGAGGGAATCCGTCTGCACGACCGACTTGCCGTACGAGGCCTCGGCGTAGGCGGTCAGCGAGTCCGTCAGGTCGTAACGGACGTGGGTGAATGCCGTCCCATAGTCGAGGCCGTTGGTCAGGTTGCGGTTGCCCGAGGTGCCGTAGGCGGCGTCCCCGCCCCACTGCAGCACGCCTGCGTTGGTCCCGAAGTTGAAGGGCGCCGGGCTCCCGTTCGGCCCGACGAACTGGGTGCCGCGCAGCGGTCCTGACGTGATCACGCCGCCCTCGGCCAGCTCCGCGGGGCCGGCCCACGGCACGGTGATCCGCGCCGGTTGGCCGTTGCCGGCCTGGAAGGCGGGGTTCGGCACCACCGCCCAGTTCCGCCACCAATCGCGGCTCGAGATCCGCACGATGTCCGGCTGTCGCGAATACTCGGCCGCCGCCAGCACGTGCCCGCGGCCGCCCGCGAAGGGACGGCCATAGGTGACGCCCATCTTGGCCACCCAGTTGTCGCCCTCCTCCGAGATGCCGGTGGAGGCGTCCAGGGTCAGGCCCTCGTACTCGTGGTTCAGCACGAAGTTGACCACCCCGGCCACGGCGTCCGCGCCCCAGGCCGCCGAGGCGCCGCCGGTCACCACCTCGACCCGCTGGATGAGGCCGGTGGGCAGGGTGTTCACGTCCACCCCGCCGGCCGGCGAGGAGCTCACCACGCGCCGGTTGTCCAGCAGGACGAGGGTGCGGGTGACGCCCAGGTTGCGGAGGTTGAGCAGCGAGGCGCCGCCGCCCGAGACGCCCGGGCCGGGGTTGGTGCTCGAAACCGGCGCGCCGAACGCCGGCAGGCTGTTCAGGTAGTTGGCGACCGTGGTCGGCATCTCGCGCTGGATCTCGGCCGCGCCGAGCACCGTCACCGGCGTGGGCTGCTGGAATCCGTTGGCCGCGATGCGCGAGCCGGTGACCACCACCTCCTCGAGGCTGCTGGCCTGTCCCTCCTCCGGATCCGCGGCCTGGGCCCAGGCCGGCTGGGCCAGCGCGCAGGCGCTCGAGGCCAGCAGGCCGATCTTCAGAGCCCGCAGCCCTCGCGCCGCCGCTCCGCTGCGCACGATCTCGAAACCCATGTCCCCTCCCTTCCCGCGTGCGTTCGCCGCGGCTCAGCCATCGGCAGCGGGGATCTGGGGGCGTGACGGGTCACGGGCGCGTGCGCCCGCCGCGGCGCGCCGCGGTCTGTCGTCCTGCCGATTCGCCTCCCGACGGCGCCGTTCGCTCGGCGCTCGGTCGTGGCTCCTGCCCTACTGCCTTGTTATGCCCGAACGATGCTCGGCGATTGGCAGCTTGTCAATTCATTCCCGTGATAGGGAATAAATTGCGACGGCGAGCTTTCCTGGGTAGGTCCCAAGGACGGCGCTCCGGCCGGCGGCCGCGAAGCCGCTTGCCAGCAGCCCTTCAGCCGCTGAGAGAAGGCGCATGGACGACGAAGGCGCGGGACTGGGCGAAGCGGCCACAGAGGGAGCCGCGGGCGCCCCGCTGCGCCGGCCACGGCGCACGGCCGGGAAGGTTCAGGCCGCGCGTCGGGCGGCGGCGACGGCGCTGATCATGGACCATGCGGAGGCGCTGTTCGCGGAGCGTGGCTACGGCGTGCCGCTGAGCGAGGTGGCGCAGCACGCCGGGGTCGATACGGCCCTGCTCCGCTACTACTTCGGCGACAAGGCGGGCCTGTTCCGCGCGGTGTTCAAGCGCCGCGGTCCAGTCATCAACGAGCTGCGGCTGAAGGCCATGGCGGAGTACCGCCGGGCCAGCGGCGGGGCCATGACGCTCGAGGGGATCATCGACGCCTTCGTGCGCCCCTCCCTCGAGAAGGCGGCCGAGGACGAGGGCTGGCGCAACTACATGGCCATCGTCGCCTATGTGAACAGCTCCCGCGGCGAGCTCGACCGGCTGATGTCGGAGACGTTCGATCACGTCTCGCGCGAGCTGATCGCCGACATGCGCACCATCCTGCCGGCGGCGTCCGAGGACGAGCTCTACTGGGGCTACCACTTCCTGACCGGCGCCTTCACCTTCTCCCTCGGACAGACCGGCCGGATCGACCACGTCTCCGAGGGCCGCGTCTCCTCGCAGGACATGATGGCCATCGCCGACCGGCTGCCGGTTGTCCTGGCCGCCGGCATCCGGGCGATCTGCCAGCGGCCTGGCTGATCATCCGCCCGGCTCAGCGTCCGGCCCGCCGACCGTAGGCGTCCGCCTGGCGTCCCACGATGCGCAGTAGGTCGCCCATGGCGTGGTCCACGTCGATCAGGTGCAGGCCCCAGGAAAGGTCGACCCCGGTCGAGCGGATGATCTGGCCGGCGAGTTCGTCGGTCCGAGGATCGCGGGGTTCGGCGTTCACGTGCAGCGACAGGTAGTCGAACTCGCCGCGCGACACGCATTCGGTGGTGATCAGGCCGGGCGTGCTCACGAAGGGGGTGGTGATGGGCCGGGCCGGCCGCACCCAGTCCGGCTGGATGGACCCGCCCGAGCCGTTCAGGAACCCGCGCGTCAGGAAGTAGGACCGGGGTTCGCCCGGGCCGCCGGCCAGCGCGGCGGGGTTCACGCAGCCGACCCGCAGGCCGCCCCGCGTGCGGCCGAAGCGGGCGTTCTCCGGCGGCGGCAGGCGATCGCGGAAGGTGGCGTAGGTGATCACGCAGCCGAGCTGGTCCTCGGCTCGGCACAGCGGCGTGGACTTGAGCGAGCCGCCGACCTCCTTGCCCGGGGGCACCATCACGGGCGCGCCCAGCACCAGGGCCGAGACGACCCGCGCCTGGGCGGGTGTTCCCTCGATCCGCTCGGCGAGCAGGCGCGTGATCATCGCCCCGCCCTGGCTGTGGCCGATCAGGACCACACCCCGCCCGTGGTTCTCGTGAGCCATGTACCAGTCCCAGGCGGCGACCACGTCGGCGAAGCCGCCCACGCCCGGCAGGGGCGGCTGGCCTGCGGGCTGCGGACCGCCAGACGGGGCGCGCAGCGCAGTCAGGGTCGTCTGCCGGTAGAGCGGGGCGAACTGGCGGCAGACCTGGCCGAAGCGGGCGAACTGCAGCCGCACCACGTCCCACTCCATCCGGTCGGGCGTGAAGTCCGCCTGCCAGCCTGGATCCATCGACACGGTGGGGTAGACGTAGAAGCAGTCCACTTTTGGAGCCGCGGCGGGCCGGAACGGCTCGATGAGCATGCGCCCGGACGGAGCGATCACGGTGGTGTCCAGGTCCACCCGGCAGCGATTGGCGGCGAGGTCCGGCCGGCACAGCCAGAGCGCCGGCGCCGCGTAGTCCGGAGCCGCCCCCGCCGCACTCGCCACCTGGGCGCCCGCCGCCCCGGCCAGCGCGGCCGTCGCCAGCGACATCGCCGCGGCGAGGGCCACGCGCCACCGCCGCCGTGGCGACCCTTGCAGCTCCTTCATCTCGCCTCCCAGCATTCTGTTCTTTGGGGCGATGAAGGCAGAGGAAGGCGGCTGCCGTCAACATTCACTCCCTCGCGAGGGAATTTCTGGCGTGCGCAGGCAGGCCTGGCGGCAGCCAGGATCACGTCGTCGTTCTGCGCGCTTCGTCGCGTGAACCGATAGGGAAGCGAAGGCGACCATCTGTGTGCAAATTCTGCACACGTCGACTGCCAAGCCCTCGAAACCCCAATGGTTTCCGCCGCGGCCGTTGCGCCGCACGGGGCTATTTGGGCGAGAGCGCCCGCAGGCGCCAGGGCGGGCTCAGACGAACCAGCCCTCGCCCACCGAGGCGGCCGCGACGCCGCTCAGCAGGAGCGAGCCCGCGCCGGCCACGGTGACCACCGCATCGCCCGCCGCATTGGCCGAGACGCTCCACGTGGCGCCCCGCAGGGCCGGGTCGAGCGCCAGGCGGTCGCCGGCGGCGAAGCTGAAGTCGGTGGCCCGGTCCGCGCCGCCGTCGAGGGTGAAGACGAACCGGTCGGCGCCGGCGCCGCCGGTGAGCGTGTCGTCGCCCCGGTCTCCGAAGAGCAGGTCGTCTCCCGCCCCACCCAGCAGGAGGTCTCCCTCCTGCCCGCCGCGCAGCACGTCGCGTCCGTCGCCCCCGGACAGCGTGTCCGCGCCGCCGTTGCCGTTCAGGCTGTCGTCGCCGAGATCGCCCAGGACCCGATCGTCGCCGAGGTCGCCCCAGACGAGGTCGTCGTCGCGGCCGCCCAGCACGAGGTCGTTCCCCTGCCCGCCGTAGACGCTGTCGGCGCCCTGGTTGCCGTGGACCGTGTCGTCCCCCTGGTTGCCGTGGACGAAGTCGCCGTCGGCCCCGCCTTCCAGCCGGTCCGCGCCCTCGCCGCCAGTGACGGTGTCGAAGCCGTCGTCGCCGGTCAGGGTGTCGTCGCCGCCCAGCGAGCCCACCACATCGTCGCCGCCGCCGCCGTGCAGTTCGTCGTCGTCCGCCCCCAGGATCATGTACTGCGCGCCGCCATCGCCGATGACCGTCTGCGAGCCGGCCCCGCCGGTCAGCCGGACGTCGCCGACCACCAGCGCAAAGTCGACGTTCTGCAGCTCGATGACCGTGGTGCTCGGCAGGCCGCGGGCGTCGAGCACGATGCCGGCCTGCGTCCCGCCGGCCGCCCCACCGGAGATCACCAGCGGGCCGGTGAGCACGCCGCTGCCGCCGCCCGACACCGTCGGCGTGATCGTCTGCACGAGGAGGGCGTTCGCCAGGGCGCCGAGGTATTCCGCGCTCTGGCTGATCAGGCCCGCCACCTGGTCGGCGGCGGCGCGGGCGTTGACGCTGCGGATCAGCTCGGCCAGCGCCTGCCCGGCGGTGCCCGGCGTGGTCATGCCGGTGGCCTGGAGGCCGAAGCCCGTGGGAAGCTGCGCCTGCAGCAGCGGCGCGCCGCCCGGGGCGAGGACGAGGGGAATGTCGGCGACGCCGCCGGGCCCCTGCTGGTCCGTCCGTGTCTCGGCGATCACCGGGATGGTGATGACCTGCGAGGTGGAGCCGTCGCTGTTCACCACCGTGCCGGTCTGCACGGGCGCGCCGTCGATCACCTGCGGCGGCGGCGGCGGCGGCGGAGGCGGCGGCGGCTCGGGTTCCGGCTGCGGCTGGGGCGGCGGCGGCTCGGCGGCCACCGCGCCCGTGGCGGACGAGACCACCTGGTTCTGGAAGCCGCCCTGGTCGGTGTAGCTCACCGCCACGGTGATCGCCTTGCCCACCTCGGTGGCGGTGAGGGTGTAGCTGGCGCCGGTCGCGCCGCCGATGGCCACGCCGCCGGCCCGCCACTGGTAGCTGTAGGTCACCCCCTGCAGGCCGTCGGGGTCGCTGAGCGCCGGCGTGGCGGTCAGGACCTGGCCCTCCGCCGCCGTCCCGCCGATGGTGACGGTCCCGGTGGGTGCGTCGTTGGCGTTGGTGACGGTGACGGTCACCGTTTGGGGCGCGCTGACCAGCCCCCCGGCGTCCGTGGCGACCACATTGACCGTGTAGCTCGGCCCGTGCGCGCCTTCGAAGTCGGGGGCCGCGCGGAAGCGGAGCGCGCCCGAGGCGTCCAGGGTGAAGAGCGCATTGTCGGCCGCCGCGCCCTCGCCGGCGACAAGGGCCAGGGCCGGCGTCCCGCCGTTGGGGTCCGTGGCGACCACCGTGCCGGCCACGAGCTGGTTTTCGGCCGCCTGGAAGGCCTGGGCGGCGGTGACCGTCGGGGCGACGTTCGGGAAGCCGATGGACACGGTGTCGGTGTCGGAGAGCGTCCCGTCGCTGGTGGCGATGGTCAGGGTGTCGGCGCCGCGCCAGCCCGCGTCGGCCGTGTAGACCAGGCCGGTGAGCGCGCTGTTCACCGCCGCCACCTGGCCCTGCAGCGTCACCTCGCCCGTCCCGTCACCGGTGACGGTGAGGCTGGTGTCCTGGCCGAGCGTCAGCTTGCCGTGCGCGACCGTGAGCTTGACCTCCAGGGTGGCGGCGTCCGCGTCCGCGACGGTGATCGCCGAGTCCCCGAAGACGTAGGTCCCGCTGCCGATCTCCGCCGTCACGCTGGCCGGCGCGGTGTTGGTCGGCGCGACCAGCGGCAGGTCCGAGAGCTGCAGGACGATCTGGTCGCTGCCGAAGGTCTCGCCCACCTGGTGCTCGCCGCCGGCGCCCACGACCGCTCGGCCCTGGAGGTCGGGAAGGCGGAAGGTCGACACGCCGGTGTGCCCGAAGGCATTGCCGATGACGGCGTACAGCACCTCGTAATTGGCGATGGGCAGCTCGCGGCCGTCGCACAGCAGCCAGCCCGACGGCGGCGTGCCGGCGAAGGCGCGGACCTCGCCCACCACCTCGTAGCCGAGCGAGGCGTCGGGGCTCGGGAACAGGCCGCTGTAGGAGATGTAGTACTTCATCGCCACGGCCGGGCCGCGGTTGTCGATGGGGTCGCCCTCGCCGCCCAGCGCCGTCGGCAGGTTGGCCAGGCCGATGGTGAAGGTCTCGGCGCCCACCACCGTGCCCACCGGGGTGTCGGCGTCGGCGCCGACGATGGTCCGGCCGGTGAGGTCCGGCAGCTTGAACCCGTCGCCTTCACCGCCGTAGGTGTAGCCGATGCGCGCGAACAGCTCGTGGTAGGTGCTGACCGAGAGCGTCTGCCCCTCCGGCGCCATCCAGCCGCCGGGCGTGAAGCCGCCGGCGAACTGCATCATCTCCCCGGCCACGCGGTCCTCGTCGTCCTCGACCCGGATCAGCCAGTTCACCTCTAGGCTCGGCTGGAGGTTGCTGACCGCCTGGCCGCCGCCCTGCACCGCGGCCGGCATCTGGCCGCGAGTGAGCGTCAGGCTGTCCGTGCCCCACGCCATGCCCAGCGTGCCCGAGGTCGCGTCCACCGAGACCCGGCCGGCGAGGTCCGGGATGCGGAACGTCGTCTGCCCGTCGCCCCCGTAGTGGACGCCGAGCAGCGAGAAGAGCGCGGTGTTCTGCGCCACCATCTGGATCTGGCCCTGGGCCTCGGCGCCGGCGCCGTCGAAGGCCAGCGTGCGGATCGCGCCGAGCATGGGGTCGTCGGCTCCGATCGCGCCGTCGCGGGTGGGATAGGCGCCGTCCGTCTGCAGCACCTGGCTCAGCACGAGGGTCGGCTGGCTGTTCTGGATGGGCATGGCGGCGCTCCCTGACGCGTCGCGCGCAGGCCCATGGCACGCAATTTCTACGTGCGCCGCCCCCGCGCTTCAGATCCCCTGGTTGCGAGAGCGGTACAGGATGCTCCTGATGCGGAGCAAGTCGGATTCGTTGCCGGGCGGTTAATGGGTCGCACCCCGGGACGGCCGCGCGGCCGGCGACCCGACCTCCATTTTTCTGCCCGGCCGTGTCGGGGCGGGGCATACTCCGGCGTCCTTAGCTCAACGAGGCCCGGATCATGCTCTACGCCATCCTCTGCTACGACGACGAAGCCAGCGTCTGCGCCTGGACCAAGGAAGAGGACGACGCCGTGATGGCGCGCCTGGGCGTGGTCCAGCAGCGGCTCGCCCGCGAAGGCAAGCTCGGCCCCGTCGCCCGCCTGCTGCCGACCACCGCCGCCACCACGCTCCGCAAGGGCCGGGACGACCTGGTGATCGACGGTCCCTTCGCCGAGACCAAGGAACAGCTCCTCGGCTTCTACATCGTCGACGTGGCGGGTCTGGACGAGGCGCTCGACATCGCCCGCGAGCTGGGCCGCGCCAACCCGTCCAAGGGCTCCTACGAGGTCCGGCCGGTGGGCGTGTTCAACCCCGTCGCGGCAGAGCCGCTGGAGACCGCATGAGCACCGACCTGGCCTGGATCGACGCCGCCATCACGGCCGCCCGTCCCCAGGCCGTGGGCGCGCTGCTGCGCTATTTCCGCGACCTGGACACGGCCGAGGAGGCCTTCCAGGACGCCTGCCTGCGGGCGTTGAAGAACTGGCCGACGAACGGCCCGCCGCGCGATCCGGCCGCCTGGCTGATCATGGTCGGCCGCAACGCCGCCCTGGACGGGGTGCGCAAGCGCTCCCGCCAGGAGGCGCTGCCGGAGGAAAGCCGCCTCTCCGATCTCGACGACGTCGAGGCCCCCATGGCCGAGCGGCTGGACGGCGCCGACTACCGCGACGACGTGCTGCGCCTGCTGTTCATCTGCTGCCACCCGGAGCTGCCGGCGACCCAGCAGATCGCGCTCGCGCTGCGGATCGTCTCGGGCCTGTCGGTGAAGCAGATCGCCCGCGCCTTCCTGGTCTCGGAGGCGGCCATGGAGCAGCGGATCACCCGGGCCAAGCGGCTGATCGCCGGCGCCGACGTGCCGTTCGAGACGCCCGGCGCGGTGGAGCGCGCCGAGCGGGTCGGGGCGGTCGCGGCCATGGTCTACCTGGTGTTCAACGAGGGCTATTCGGCCGGCGACAACGCGGCCCGCGCCCAGCTCTGCGACGAGGCGATCCGGCTGGGCCGCCTGCTGCTGCGCCTGTTCCAGACCGAGCCGGAGATCATGGGGCTGGTGGCCCTGATGGTGCTGCAGCACTCGCGCACGCCGGCGCGGTTCGACGCCGACGGCGAGATCGTCCTGCTCGAGGACCAGGACCGGTCCCTGTGGAACGGCCAACTCATCGCCGAGGGGCTGGCGCTGATGGACAAGGCCATGCGCCATGGCCGCCCCGGGCCCTACCAGGCGCAGGCCGCCATCGCCGCCCTGCACGCCCGCGCCGCCCGGCCGGAGGACACCGACTGGGCGCAGATCGACCTGCTCTACGGCGCGCTGGAGCGCATGCAGCCCTCGCCGGTGGTGACGCTGAACAGGGCCGTGGCGGTCATGAAGGTGAAGGGCCCGCAGGCGGCGCTGGAGATGATCGAGCCGCTGGCCGGCCGGCTCGCCGGCTACTTTCACTTCTTCGGCCTGAGGGGCGCGCTGCTGCTGCAGCTCGGGCGCGAGACGGAGGCGAAGGGCGCCTTCGACCAGGCCATCGCCCTGGCCAACACCGCGGCCGAGGCCGCCCACATCCGCAAGCACCTCGACCGCCTGATCGAGGAGAGCCGCGCCGGCGCCGCCCGCGCCGCCGGCTGACCAACCCCGGAGCCCAGAGATGAAGATCCCCGCCGCCGCGCTCGCGCTCGCCGCCGCTTGCGCCGCCCTGCCGCCGACCGCCGCCTGGACCCAGCCGCCCGCCAAGGTGACGACCACCGCCCCCGCCGGGGCCTACGTCCTCGATCCGGCCCACTCCACCGTCGCGTTCCGCGTGCGGCACCTCGGCCTGTCGGCCTTCGCCGCCGGCTTCGACCGGGTGAGCGGCGAGCTGCGCTTCGATCCGCAGAACCCGCAGGCCATGGGCGTCGAGGTCGCCATCGAGGTGGCGTCGCTCGACCTTCCCGCGCCGCCGGCCGGCTTCCACGACCAGCTCATGGGCGAGACCTGGTTCGACGCCGCACGGCATCCGAGGATCGCCTTCCGCTCCACCAAGGTGGAGCTCACGGGTCCACGGACCGCCCGGGTGACGGGCGACCTGACGCTGCGCGGCGTCACCCGCCCCGTGGTGCTCGAGGCGACCTTCAACAACGGCTACGCCAAGGGCGAGATGGACCCCGGCGCCGCCCGGGTCGGCTTCTCGGGCCGCGCCACGATCCGGCGCTCGGAGTTCGGCATGGCCTACGGCGTGCCGGCGCCGGGCTCGAACATGGGCGTCGGCGACGAGGTCGAGGTGGCCATCGAAACCGAGTGGACGAAAAACTAGCACGGCCCTGTCGGCGCGGGCCTGCGCCGCTCGTCCTAGGCTCGGCCCCGTCCCGGGGCGCAGCGAGAGCACGGAGATCCCGATGAGCGAGACCCTCGAGGCCCAGGCCGCCCAGATGGAATACCCGCCGACCAAGGGCGGCCTCGTCACCTACCTGAACGTCGACGGCGCCATCGCGGCGGCGGAGTTCTACGTGAAGGCGTTCGACGCCGAAATCGCCGCCATCATGCCGCCGGACGACCAGGGCCGGACGATGCACGCCCACGTCTACGTCAACGGCTCGTCGCTGATGATCAGCGACTTCTACCCGGAGCATGGCCACGAGAAGGTGGCGGCGCAGGGCTTCACCCTGGTGATCATGACCACCGACATCGACCGCCAGTACGCCCACGCGGTGGCGAACGGCGCCACGGGGGTGATGCCGCCGCAGGACATGTTCTGGGGCGACCGGTACGCCGAGCTGAAGGACCCCTACGGCGTCTCCTGGGCGATGAACCAGCCGATCAAGGCCTGATCAGGCGGCGCGCCGGAGCCGCAGCGCTTCGGTCACCGTGCGCGCCACCTCCGCCGTCTGGTTGCGCAGGTCGGGCACGGCCAGCGCCTCCCAGACCGCGGCGCGGGTGAGCGGGCCGACGGCGAACAGCCCCGGCGTCGGCCGCCCGTCCGCGCCGATCACCCGCAGCCGCTCGTCCACGTCGAGGCCCAGGCCCAGCGGGTCGCGCCGCAACGCCCCGCGCCGGCGCAGGTCGGCCAGCAGGCCGGCGGTGGCCGCCTCCGGGTCGCCGCGCGGGCCCGTACAGTTCACGATCGCCGAGAAGGTCCGCACCACCGGCTGGCGCTCGCCGCGCGGGCGGTAGCGCACCACGAACCCCTCGCCCTCGCAGGCGACGGCGTCGAGCCGGCCGGCCTGGACCTCCAGCTCGGCCGAGACGACCAGGCCGGAGAGCCTGGCGGCGATCACCGGCGCCATCCGGTGGCGGTGCACGTCCCACCAGGGCCGGGCGTGGCGGAGGAACCGCCGCCGCTGGCCGAGCGGCCAGCTCCGCCAGATCTCGGCGGTGAGCGGGCGGATGCCGTCCACCGCCTCGCGCCAGCCCACCTTCTCGGCCTGGGCGCGCAGGGTGCGGAGCGCGACGCGGGGCGTGCTGAGCGCGCCCTCCGGCGCCGGCGCTCCGGTGGTCGGGGCGTGGCTGTGGGAGATCAGGCCATGGCGCGAGAGCGCGGTCAGCCGGCGTCCCTCGCCGGCCAGGCTGAGCGCCACGTCCACCATGGTCAGACCCGAGCCGATCAGCAGGATGTCGCCGTCCGGGGCGGCGGCCGGATCGAGCCGCCATGGGTCGGCCACATAGGCCGGATGGGCCAGCACCTCGGGCGTCGCGCCGGGCGGGGGCGCCGGCGGCAGGAGGCCCAGCGCCAGCACGGCGGCGTCGGCGTCGAAGCTGCGTCCGACCGCCAGCGCCACGCGGATCCGGCCGCCGGCCGGTTCGAGCGCCACCGCCTCGTCCGCCTCGAGCAGGAAGCGGCCGGCGCGGGAAGGATCGCTGACCTCCTCGCGCAGCAGCGACTGCAGGTAGTCGCCGTAGCGGCCGCGGCTGACGAAGCCGTCGGCGCCGCCCTCCCCCTCCCGCTCCAGCCAGGCCCGGAAGTGGCCCGGCTGGTCCGGAAAGGCGCTCATGTTGGAGGCCCGGACGTTCAGCAGATGGTCGGGATGGCTGGTCTGGTAGGCGCGTCCCCGGCCGAAGCGCGGCGCGCGCTCCACCAGCCTGACGACCACCTCGGGATCCTGCCGCAGGAGGTGGATCGCCGTGAGAAGACCGCTGAACCCGCCCCCGATCACGGCGACGGTGGGCGGGTCGGCGGGGAAGGCCATGGGGTCGCTCCAGGCTCGCGGATCAAATCTCCACGAACTTGGTAGGATTTGCGACCCGCCGCCAGACAATTTCTCTGGCGGCGGGCGCAGAGGGCCTTACTTGGTCGGCGCGGCCATGGGCGTCAGCGCCTGGGCGGCGGCCTTCACCTGGTCGTGCTCGGCCTGCGGCAGCGAGATCAGGCCGCGGTCCTGCAGGTAGCCGCCACGTCCAGCGGCCGCGTCGGACACGAAGGCCGTCACGTACTCGCGCAGCCCGGGCGTCACGCCGACGTTGGCCTTCTTCACGTAGATGTAGAGCGAGCGCGACAGCGGGTACTCGCCGCTGGAGATCGCCTCGAAGCTCGGCGCAACCCCCTCGACGGTGGCGGCCTTCACCTTGTCCATGTTGTTCTCGAGGAAGGAGTAGCCGAACACGCCGACAGCGTTCGGGGTCTTCTCGAGGGTCTGGACGATGGCGTTGTCGTTCTCGCCGGCGTCGACCCAGGCCCCGTCGCGGCGCAAGGTGTGGGACTTGGCCTTGAACTCGTCCTCGTTGCTCTTCTTCAGGGCGGCCATGGCCGGGACCTTCTCGGCGCCCTTCTCCATGGCGAGCTCGACGAAGGCGTCACGGGTGCCCGAGGTCGGGGGCGGGCCATAGGCCAGGATGCGCTCGTTCGGCAGGCCGGGCGCCACGGCGCTCCAGTTGGCGGCGGTGTTCTGGGCGAAGCCCGAGCCCTGCGGCAGCTCGGCGGCCAGCGCACGGTAGATCTGCTCACGGGTCAGGTTGAAGGTCGGCGCACCCTTGGCATTGGCGACCACGATGCCGTCGAAGCCGATCTTCAGCTCCACGATGTCGGTCACGCCGTTCGCCTGGCAGGCCTCGAACTCGGACTTCTTCATGGCCCGCGAGGCGGTGGCGATGTCCGGGTAGCCGGCGCCCGTGCCCGAGCAGAACAGCTTGATGCCGCCGCCGGTGCCCAGGCTCTCGACCTTGGCCGCCGTGCCGCCGGTGGTGCGGGCCACCGTCTCGGCCACGCGCGTGGCGAACGGGAAGACGGTGGACGAGCCCGCGGCCCAGACCTGGTTGCGGGCGCTGCCGCCGCCGCTGACCTGGCCTTCGGCCTTCTGGGCGGATTGCTGGCCGCAGGCGGTGAGCGCGACCGCCGCGGCGGTGAGGAGGAGAGTGAGTCGCATGGCTTGCTCCGGTTGTCCGGCCGCCGCTAACACCGGCATGTGACACTCCTGTGAAAATCCCTCCGCAGCGCTGGGGATTGGAGCGGCTCAGACCTCGTCGTTCGGGATGTTGAGCAGCACGCCGCACGCCTTGCAGTGCACCGCGTCCGGATCGTGCCGCATGAGTCCGCAGGAGGGGCAGGTGAAGCTCACCTTGTTGGGTCGGATCAGCGTCTGCGCCAGCCGCACGAAGAGGGTGATGCCGCAGAGCATGATGACGATGGTCAGCAGCTTGCCCCAGGCGCCCGGCAGGGTGATGTCGCCGAAGCCGGTGGTCGTGAGCGTGGTCACCGTGAAGTAGAGCGCGTCCACATAGCCGCTGATGCCGGGATGCTCGCGCGCGAAGCTGGCGTAGACGAACCCTGTGGCCACGAAGACGAAGGTGACCAGGGTGGCGAGCGTCTTGGTCGTCTCCTCCCAGCGGGTGTTGTCGAACCGCCGACCGACCGTCTCCCAGAAGAACTCGGAGTGGAAGAGCGACCACAGCCTGAGCACCCGCAGGAAGGCCAGGTTGAACAGCCAGTAGGGGAACAGCAGGGTGACCAGCACGAATAGGTCGATCCACAGGATCGGGCGCAGGAACCAGCGGCTGAGGCTCGGCGTGGCCAGCGCCCGCGCGCCGACGTCCAGCGCCAGCACGAAGGCCACCACATAGTCGACGATCAGGAAGACCGGGTACCCGCGCAGGAACGGGGCGGCGATGAAGAAGCTGATCAGCAGCAGGTCGATGACGATGACCCAGTAGCGGAAGCGGACCGCCTGGGGTGAGGCGCCATGGTAGAGCTCGCGCAGCCGCCCGCGCAGCCCCCGGTGGGCGGGCTCCTGCATGGCGGCGCTCGATGGGGTCAACGGCTGGTTCTCTCCCTCGCCCGCGGCATGAACCGCCGGGCCCTCGGCGGAGTTTCCGTCCCGGGCTGCGCAGTCATCGCGCAGCGCGCCTAGGAGGACAACCCATGCCCGCGAAATCCGCCGCCCAGCAGAAGGCCGCCGGCGCGGCGCTTTCGGCCAAGCGCGGCGATACGCCCAAGTCCAAGCTTAAGGGGCCCTCGAAGCACATGGCCGAGTCCATGAGCGAGACGGAGCTGGAGAAGATGGCCTCGACCAAGCGCAAGGGGAAGCCGGAGCACGCCGCGAAGAGCTGAAGCTTCTCAATTGTAAGTGGCGCGAACCGGGCGCTGCCCCCGGGGTTCAGGCAGAGCCTCCACCGCCACAGCCGAGCCCCGCTTGACCTCGCCCGCCCCACCCGCGCCGCCGGATGCGCCGCCCTACGACTGGCGCAAGGGCGTGGTGGCGGCCGCCATGTCGGTCCTGGTGGGCGTGACCCAGGGACTGGGCATCAACCTCGTCACCGCCAACCTGCCCGCGATCCAGGGGGCGCTGGGCGCCACGCCGGTCGAGGGCGCCTGGATCGTGGCCGCCTATATGGCCACCAGCGTCAGCGCCTCGGTCCTGCTGGTGAAGTTCCGCTTCCAGTTCGGCCTGCGGCTGTTCGCGGACCTCGGGCTCGGCCTGTTCATCGTCGTCACCGCCGCCCACCTGTTCGCCAACACCCTGGGCTCGGCCATAGCGGTCCGCGCCGCCCAGGGGATCGCCGCCGCCCCCCTCGCCTCCCTCAGCCTGTTCTACATGATGGGCGCCTTCCCGCCCGAGAAGCGCACCACGGGCGTGGCGCTCGGCATCGCGGCGAGCCAGCTCGGCGTGCCGCTGTCGCGGGTCATCTCGCCGGAGCTGCTGCAGATCGGCCAGTGGCACGGGCTCTACCTGCTCGAGCTCGGCCTGGCGTTGATCTGCTTCGCGGGCGTCGCCGCCTTCCGGCTGCCGCCCGTGCCCCAGGCCCTGAGGTTCGAGCGGGCCGACTTCGTGAGCTTCGCCCTGTTCGCACCGGGCCTGGGCCTGCTCGCCATCGTGCTCAGCCTCGGCCGGTTCGTCTGGTGGACGGAGGCGCCCTGGCTCGGCGTGTGCCTGGCGCTCTCCATCGTCTTTCTGGCGGCGGCCAACCTGTTCGACCTCCACCGCAAGCAGCCGCTGGTGGACGTGCGCTGGCTGAGCACGGCGGAGATGGTGCGGTTCGCGGTGGCCATCGTGCTGTTCCGGATCGCGCTGTCGGAGCAGACGGTCGGCGCGGTCGGCTTCTTCACGACGCTCGGCCTGGCCAACGAGCAGATGGCGACGCTGTTCTGGATCGTGCTGGCCTGCACGGTCGCCGGCTTCCTCACCGCCGCGCTGACGCTCAATCCCGAGCGGCCGCTCACTCCGCTGATGATCGCGCTGGTCATGATCATCGTCGCGGCGTGGACCGACGCCCACTCCACCGCCCAGACCCGGCCCGAGCAGATGTACCTGACCCAAGGCATGCTGGCCTTCGCCGGCGCGCTCTTCCTGCCGCCCGCCATGCTGTTCGGGATCAGCCGGGCGCTGGCCACGGGCTTCCAGCGCCTGGCCAGCTACGTGATGGTGTTCAGCGCCGGCCAGGCGCTCGGCGGGCTCGCCGGTACGGCGCTGCTCGGCACCTTCGTCACCTGGCGGGAGAAGTATCACTCGAACCTGCTGACCCAGGGCGTGACCCTCGGCGACCCCGAAGTGGTGCTACGCCTCCGCCAGCTTTCCGCCGCCTACGGTCGGGTGATCGCCGACCCGCAGTTGCGCTCGGCCGAGGCGCTGGCGCTGCTCCAGCAGCAGGCGACCCGGGAGGCCTACGTCCGCGCCTACAACGACGCCTTCGCCCTGGTGGCCGTCCTGGCCGCCCTGACGCTCGCCTGGATGCTGCTGCTCCGCGCCCGCGCCGTCCTCGAGCGACGCCGCGCCGTCACCGCCAACGAGGCCCCTGCATGACCGACGCCCCGCCAGATCCCGCTCCGGCCGCCCCCGCGCCGCGCCGCCGCTCGCGCGCGCTGATCCCGGTGACGGTCATGGCGGCGCTGGGCGTGCTGCTGGTGCTCTACGCCTGGCGGCTCCCGCCCTTCCGCAGCGCGATCCAGAGCACCGAGGACGCCTACGTGCGCGGCCAGGTGACGGTGATCAGCCCCAAGCTCGACGGGTATGTGGCGGCCGTGCAGGTGCAGGACTTCCAGCAGGTCGGGCCGGGGCAGCTCCTGGTCCAGCTCGACGACCGCATCCCGCGCCAGCGGCTCGCCCAGGCGCAGGCGCAGCTCCACGCCCAGGAGGCGCAGCTCGCCAACTCCAGCCAGCAGCAGCACGCCGCCCAGGCCCAGGTCGCGGAGGCCGCGGCCGGGGTGGCCAGCGCCCAGGCGGCGCTCGCCCGCGCCCAGGCCGAGCTCAACCGCACCAACACCCTGGTCCGCGAGGGCTGGGCCTCGGCCCAGCGGCGCGAGCAGGCGCTGGCCGCGCAGCGCCAGGCCGCCGCCGGCGTCGCCCAGAGCCAGGCGGCCCGCGCCGCCGCCCAGGAGCAGGTGACCACCACCGTCGTCGGGCGCGGCGGCCTTGAGGCCCAGGTGGAGAACGCCCGCGCCGCCGTCAGGCTGGCCGAGATCGACCTGCAGAACACCCGGATCGCGGCGCCCCAGGCTGGCCGGCTGGGCGAGGTGGCGGTCCGCGTCGGGCAGTACGTCACGCCGGGCGCCCAGCTCATGTCGATCGTGCCGTCGCAGGTCTGGATCGTGGCCAACATGAAGGAGAACCAGATGGCCAATGTCCGGGTCGGCCAGCCGGTGACCTTCCGGGTCGACGCCCTGCAGGGGCGTCGGCTGCGCGGTCACGTGGAGCGGATCTCGCCGGCCGCCGGGTCGGAGTTCGCGGTGCTGCGGCCGGACAACGCCACCGGCAACTTCACCAAGGTCGCCCAGCGGATCCCCGTCCGCATCCGCATCGATCCCGGCCAGCCGGACGCCGCGCGGCTCAGCCCCGGCATGTCCGTGGTGGTGAGCATCGACACGTCGGCGCGCTGAGCGGGCTCAGGCGGCGACCAGCCCCTGGGCCCGCGCGGCGGCCTCGCGCACCCGCTCGGGCCCGCCGAGCAGTTGACGGTTCAGGCCGACGCGCTTGAACCAGTAGTGCAGGCCCAGCAGGTCGGTGATGCCCATGCCGCCGTGCACCTCGGTGGAGGTCCGGGCGACGAAACGGCCGATCTCGGCGAGGTGCGCCTTGGCGTGCGCCGCCATCAGCGGGGCCTCCTCCGGCGCGTGGTCGAAGGCGTAGGCGGCGTACCAGACCAGCGCGCGGGCCGGCTCCAACTCCGCCGCCATCTCGGCGCAGAGGTGCTTCACGGCCTGGAAGGAGCCGATGACCCGACCGAACTGCCGCCGCTCCTTGGCGTAGGCCACCGCCTTGTCGAGCATGGCCTGCGCCGCGCCCAGGGTGTCGGCCGCGAGCATCACCCAGGCGGCGTCGCGCAGGCGATCCAGGCTGGCGCCGGGCCCGAGCGGCTCGGCGGGTGTGTCGGCGAACGCCACCTCGCTCAGCCGGCGCGTCGCGTCGATGGTGCTCATCGGCTGCGGCTCGGGGGGGCGCTCCACCAGGTGCAGGGCGCCCGAGCGGTCCGCGACGATCAGCAGGCCGGCGCCCGGCGCGTCGACGACGAACAGGGCCCGGCCGCTCAGCCGCCCGCCCTCGGCGGTGACCCCCGCGCCGTCGCGCGCGCCGGCCACGGGCTCGGAGATCGCCACGCCGGCGATCGCCTCGCCGCTGGCCAGCCGCGGCAGCCAGCGGGCCTGCGCCTCGGCCGGGCCGCCCCTGAGGGCCAGGGGGGCCAGCACCGCCGCGCCGAGGAACGGGGCCGGCGCCACGGCCGCGCCCAGCGCCTCCGCCGCCAGCGCGGCCTCCAGCAGGCCGAGCCCCAGGCCGCCGTGCGCCTCCGGCACGAGCAGTCCAGGGAGGCCGAGGTCGGCGAGGCCGGCCCAGACGTCCGGCGCCGTCGGCTCCTCGTGGTCGGCGAAGCGCCGCACACGCTCCAACGGGGCAAGCTCGGTCAGCGCGCGGTTGAGGCTGTCCTGCAGCAGCCGCTGGTCCTCGGAGAGGGCGAACCTCATGCGGTCACCTTGGCGCTGGGCTCGCGCGGCAGGCCCAGGCCCCGCTCGCCGATGATGTTCTTCTGGATCTGAGCGGTCCCGCCGCCGATGATCAGGCCGAGGTCGAACATGTAGTTCCACTGCCAGCGGCCCTTGGCCCGCAGGTGCGGCCCGTCGTGGTAGAGGACTCCGAGCTCGCCCAGAGCGTCGATGGCCAGCGCCGCGATCTGGTGGTTCAGCTCGCAGCCCTGCAGCTTCACGACCAGCCGGGCGAGACCCGCGGTGTCGTCGGTCATGACCCGCAGGCCGTTGAACTTCATGGCGAACACCCGCGCCTGGAGCTGCATCAGCCGGTCGCGGAAGACCGGATTGTCGATGATCCGCTCGCCGTCGACCGTCTCCTCGCGCATGAGCTGGATCAGCGCCTCGAGCCGCGCCTCGGTGGCGTTCGGATCCCCCAGCATCCCGCGCTCGTGCTTGAGGGTGGTGTTGGCGACGAACCAGCCCCGGCCGCGCCCGCCGACCACGTTCGCCTGGGGCACCCGGACATCGGTGAAGAACACCTCGTTGAACTCGGCCCCGCCGGTCATGGTCTTCAGCGGCCGGACCTCGATGCCCGGCGTGTCCATGGGGATGAGGACGTAGCTGATGCCCTCGTGCTTCGGCGCCTGCGGCTCAGTGCGGACGAGGCAGAACATCATCTGCGCCTGCTTGGCCGTGCTCGTCCAAATCTTGCTGCCGGAAATGACGAAGTCCTCGCCGTCCTCCACCGCCCGGGTCTGGAGGCTGGCGAGATCGGACCCGGCGCCCGGCTCGGAGTACCCCTGGCACCAGACCACCTCGCCCCGCAGGGTCGGGCCGATCCAGCGCCGCTTCTGCTCCTCGGAGCCCACTTCGAGCAGGGTGGGGACCAGCATCGAAACGCCCTGGTTTGCGATGCCCCGCGGCGCGCCGGCGCGGATGAACTCCTCGGCGATGATGCGGGCCTTGAGCACGTCCGGCTCCGCGCCGAAGCCGCCGTAGGCCTTCGGAATGGTGCGGGCGGCGTAGCCGTGCTCGATCAGCAGCCGCTGCCACGCGAGCAGGTCGCGGGCCTGACCGGCCTCGTACTCGCCCGCGTGTGCGGCCAGGAACGCGCGCACCTCGTCCCGGAACGCCGCCTGATCCGGCGTGAGCCTCAGGTCCATGGTTGTCCTCCCGCGGCGCAGCCTGGACCCTCCGCGGGCCGCCGCGCAACGGCGCCCTGGCGTCACCCGTGAAACCGGTGAAGCTTGCCGGAGGTTGAACCCGCCGAGGGAGATCTTTCCATGCGCACCGCATCGCTGCTGGCCGCCGTGGCCGCCATGGTCCTGGCCGGCTGCTCGAGCCCGGGCTCGTCGGACCCGCTGGTGGGCTTCGGTCCCAATCCCGAGCTGCCCGCGCCGCGCAAGAGCCTGCTGCCGCAGGTGGGCGTGCCCGAGGTGGTCGGCTGGCCCTCGGGCGCCGCGCCAAGGGCGCCGGCGGGCTTCACGGTGACGCGGCTGGCAGAAGGGCTGTCGCACCCGCGCTGGCTGTACGTCCTGCCGAACGGCGACGTGCTGGTCGCCGAGTCCGGCCCGCCGCCCAAGCCGGAGTCCGCGCAGGACAAGGGAGTCCGCGCCTTCTTCCAGAGGATGCTGATGAAGAAGGTCGGCTCCGCCGTGCCGAGCGCCAACCGGATCAGCCTCCTGCGCGACGCCGACGGCGACGGCGTGGCCGAGGTGAAGCAGGTGTTCGCCCGCGGCCTGAAGAGCCCGTTCGGCATGACCCTGGTCGGCGGCACGCTCTATGTGGCCAATGCCGACGGGGTGGTGAGCTTCCCCTACGCCCCTGGCCAGATGTCGGCGCCCGGCCCGGGAACGCCCGTGTTCAGCCTGCCGGGCGGGCCGGTGAACCACCACTGGACCAAGAACGTGGTGGCGAGCCCCGACGGCGCGAAGCTGTTCGCCACGGTGGGCTCCAACTCCAACATCGGCGAGCGGGGCATGGAGGCCGAGCGGGGCCGGGCCGCCATCTGGGAATACGACATCGCGTCCGGTCGCAGCCGCATCTTCGCCAGCGGCATCCGCAATCCCAATGGCCTCGACTTCGAGCCGACGACCGGGGCCATGTGGACGGTCTCCAACGAGCGGGACGAGATCGGCCCGGACCTGCCGCCGGACTACCTGGCGCGCGTGCAGGAGGGCGGCTTCTACGGCTGGCCGTGGAGCTACTGGGGCAAGCACGCGGACGAGCGCGTGAAGCCCGCCCGGCCGGACATGGTCGCCAAGGCGATCCAGCCGGACTACGCCCTGGGCCCGCACACCGCCTCCCTCGGCCTGACCTTCTACGAGGCGGAGCTGTTCCCGCCGCCCTATCGGGGCGGAGCCTTCATCGGCCAGCACGGCTCCTGGAACCGCAAGCCGCTGAACGGCTACCGCGTCGTGTTCGTGCCGTTCGCCGGCGGCCGGCCGCAGGCCCCGGCGCAGGTGTTCCTGACGGGTTTCCTGAACGCCGAAAACAAGATCCAGGGCCGGCCCGTGGGCGTGGCGGTGGACGGCCGCGGCGCGCTGCTGGTCGCCGACGACGTGGGCGACATCGTCTGGCGCGTGGCGCCCGCGCGATAGCCACGGCGGCGGCGCGCCGGATCGGGCCGCGTACGCCTTGACCCCGGGCCTCGACGCGGGCGATGCACAACCGGAGCGGGGTCTTGACCGGGATTTCGCGCAGGGGGCTGCCAGTTGATCCGGCGTCTGACCGAATTCGACCTCCCGAGCCGTCTGGCGGCGTGGGCGCCGCGGCTCGCGACCGAGCTCGGCCTGGCCGTGCTCGCCACCGCCGTCGCGCTCAGCCTGCGTGCGGCGCTGGAGACCCTGACCCCGGGGATCGTGCCGTTCGCCCTCTCCTATCCGGCGGTGCTGGTGGCCACCATGCTGGCCGGCGCCCGGGCGGGGCTCGCCACCCTGGTGCTGAGCGGCGCCGGGACCTGGTACTTCTTCATGGAGCCGCGGTTCAGCTTCGCGTTCGGTTCGCCGGCCCATCCGGTGAACCTGATCCTGTTCCTGATCTCCAGCCTGCTGGTGGTCATCGTCGCCGACGCGTACCGGGGCTCGGCCCTGCGGTTCGCCGCGGAGAGCGAGGCCCAGCTCCGCGAGCGCGAGGGGCTGCTGGCGGCGCTGCGGGAGTCCCAGGCCCGGCTCGACCTCGCCACCTCGGCCGGCCAGGTGGGCGTCTGGGATTGGCGGCTGACCACCGGCGAAATGATCTACTCCGCCGAGGCGCGGGCGATCTGCGGCCTGCCGGCGGACGCGCCGCTGGACATCGAGACGATCCGCGCCCTGACCCACCCGGACGACGCGGTCTGGACCCAGCCGCAGACCGAGCGGGCGCTCGACCCGGCCATCCGCGAGGAGACGCCCTACGAGTACCGGATCATCACTCCGGCCGGCGAGGAGCGCTGGCTGCTGGCCCGCGGCCGGGCGGTGTTCCAGGAGCGCGGCGGCCAGACGGTGGCCACGCGCTACATCGGCACCTTGCAGGACATCACCGCCCGCAAGCGCGCGGAGACGGCGCTGGCGCAGTCCGAGGCGCGGCTCCGGCTGGCGGTGGAGGCGGGCCGAATGGCCGCCTGGCAGCTCGATTTCCGCAAAGGCGCCCTCGCCCACAGCCCGGAGCTGAACCGGATCCTCGGCTTCGCCGAGGACGCCCGGCCCACGGTGGAGGAGATCAACGCCCGGTTTCTTCCCGGCGAGGTGGAGCGGATGCAGACGGCGGCCCGAGCGGCCATCGACCGGCGCGACCGTTTCTTCGAGGCCGAGCACCAGTACCGCCTGCCGAGCGGCGAGGTCCGCTGGCTGCTGGTACGCGCGGAGTTCCTGATCGCGCCGGACGGCCAGGCCCTGAGCTCGGTCGGCGTGCTTCTGGACATCACCGAACGCAAGCACGCCGAGGAGCGGCTGAAGCTGCTGGCCCGCGAGGTGGACCACCGCGCGAACAACCTCCTGGCTGTGGTGCAGGGCACGGTCAGCCTCAGCCGGGCGCCGGACGCCGAGACGCTGAAGGCGGTGATCGTCGGCCGGGTGAACGCCCTGGCCCGGGCCCACCAGTTGCTCGCCGCCGCCCGCTGGGAAGGCGCCGACCTGCGCCGGCTGGTGGAGGAGGAACTGCTCGCCTTCAGCCTCGGCGAGACCTCACGCGTGGACATCGTCGGCGACGAGGTCGCCCTGCCGCCGGCCGCCGCCCAGGCCATCGCCATGGCGCTGCACGAGCTGGCCACCAACGCGGCCAAGTATGGCGCGCTCTCTTCGCGCGAGGGACGCGTGCGGGTCGCCTGGGAGCGGCTCGACGGCCGGCTGAGGATCCGCTGGGAGGAGAGCGGCGGGCCTCCGGTGACCCAGCCGACCCGGCGGGGCCTGGGGACGAGCATGCTGCAACGTGCGCTGGACGGTCCGCTGCGCGGCGAGACAAGGATGGAGTGGCGCCCGGAGGGCCTGCTCTGCGAGCTGGAGCTGGCGCTCAAGCCGGCGGAGGACGAGGCCGAGGCCTAGCGGCTTGCGCCGCCCGCGCCTTCAGCCACTAACTGTCAGGATAAGGACGATCGGGGGAGCGCGATGCGGGGCAGGATCATGGGCTGGGCGGCGCTGCTGGCGGCGTTGGCCGGGCCGGCGGGCGCCGAGCTGACGAGCGCGGTGCGGCGCGAGGCGCAGCCCGTGGCCGGGCTGCAGCAGCCCGCCGAGATCCTGGTGGATCGCTGGGGCGTGCCGCACATCTATGCGAAGAGCGCCCGCGACGCCTTCTTCCTGCAGGGCTGGAACGCCGCCCGCGACCGGCTCTGGCAGATCGACCTCTGGCGCAAGCGCGGGCTCGGACGCCTCTCCGCCAGCCTTGGCCCGGCTTATGTGGAGCAGGACCGCGCCGCCCGCCTCTTCCTCTATCGCGGCGACATGGCGGCCGAGTGGGCGGCGTACGATCCCGTCGGCCGCGAGGCGGTGGAGGCCTTCGCCGCAGGCGTGAACGCCTTTGTGGCCGAGGTGAACGCCGGGACGAAGCCGCTGCCCGTGGAGTTCCGCCTGACCGACAGCCGGCCCGAGGCGTGGGCGCCGGAGGACATCCTGCGGATCCGCAGCCACGCGCTGGTCTCCAACGTCGCCTCGGAAGTCGCCCGGGCGCGCACGGTCTGCGCCGGCGGGCTCGCCGCCGATGCGGTGCGCCGCCGGTTGGAGCCGGAGCACACGCCGCAGGTCCCCCGCGGCCTGGATCCCTGCGAGATCCCCGCGGACGTGCTGAAGGACTACCTGCTGGGCACGGGGCCGGTCAGCCTCGCGCCGCTAGCCGGCGGCAAGGCGGCGCCGGGATCAGGCGACCTGGCGCTCGCCCGGCACATCGAGGCGACCAGCGCGGAGGGCTCCAACAACTGGGTGATCGCGCCGTCGCGCACGGCCACGGGCCGGCCGATCCTGGCCAACGATCCCCACCGGCCGGTCGGCGTCCCCTCGCTGCGCTACATCGCGCACCTGGATGCGCCGGGGCTCTCGATCATCGGGGCGGGCGAGCCCGCCCTCCCCGGCGTCTCGCTCGGGCACAACGGCCAGGCGGCCTTCGGCCTGACGATCTTCTACATCGATCAGGAGGACCTCTACGTCTACGAGACCCGCGGCGACGCCTACCGCTACAGGGGCGGCTGGGAGCCCATGCGGGTGGTCCGCGAGACCATCCCGGTGAAGGGCGAGGCGCCGCGCGAGGTGGAGCTGCGCTTCACCCGTCACGGGCCGGTGCTGAAGCAGGACGTCGACAAGGGCCGGGCGTTCGCCCTGCGGACCATCTGGAACGAGCCGGGGCTCGCCGGCTACTACGGCTCCTCGCGGCTCTGGCGGGCGAAGACCTGGAGCGACTTCCAGGCCGCCCGGGACCGGTGGGGGGCGCCGCCGCTGAACCTGGTCTGGGCCGAGGCCGGCGGGGGGATCGGCTGGTCGGCGGCCGGCCGCACGCCGGTCCGGCCGAACTGGGACGGCCTGATGCCCGTGCCCGGGGACGGCCGCTACGAGTGGAACGGCTTCCTGGCCGACGGCGGCCTGCCGGCCGTCCGCAACCCGGCCGAGGGGTTCTTCGCCACCGCCAACGAGATGAACGTGCCCGCCGAGCCCGCCTATCCGCGCGCGGCGCGCAAGCTCGGCTTCGAGTGGGCGGACCGCACCCGCGCCACCCGCATCCAGGACGTGCTGGCCGCAACGCCGAAGGCGACGCTGGCCGACTCCATGGCGCTCCAGACCGACGATGTCAGCGCCCAGGCCCGCCGCGGACAGGCGCTGCTGGCCCCGCTCGCCTCGGACAATCCGGAGGTCGGCCGGGCGCTGGCCCTCTTGAAGGCCTGGGACGCGCGGGAGGGCGTGGAGAGCGCGCCGGCGGCGATCTACGAGACCTGGGCGGTGAAGCACCTGGCCCGGGCGGTGGTCCGCGCCGCGACGCCCGAGGCGGCGCACGGCCTGATCGGCGCAGGCGCGCCGGACCCGGCGCTGCTGTGGCTGGAGCGCCAGCCGCGCAAGGTGCGCGACCCGATCCTGCTGGCCAGCCTTCGCGCCGCCCTGGACGAGCTGAAGGGGCGGCTCGGGCCCAACATGGCGACCTGGAGCTGGGGCCGGCTGCACCAGGCCCGGTTCGAACCGGCGGTGGCCGTGCTGGCCGACCCGCAGCTCGCCGAGCAGATGAGCATCGGCCCGGTGCAGGTGGGCGGCTCGGCCTCCACGCCCCGGGCCGCGAGCTGGCGCGCCGGCGACTTCCGCCAGACGGCCGGGGCGTCGGTCCGGGTCGTCGTGGACGTGGGCGCCTGGGACAATTCCATGGCCGTGAACACGCCAGGCCAATCCGGCGATCCGTTCAGCCCGCACTACCGCGACCTCTTCCCGCTGTGGGCCGCCGGGAGCTACTTCCCGCTGCGGTTCACCCGCGAGGCCGTGGAGCGCGAGACGGAGTCGGTGCTGACGCTGACGCCGCGCTAGCCGCGCGGCGTCAGCGCTTGCGGCCCTACTGGAAGCGCCAGGTGAGGCCGACGCCCCACATCCGCGGCGGACCCGCGATGAAGGTGGGCAGGCCCAGGGTGTCGCCCGTGTTGCCCGCGTCGAGGATGTAGTCCTCGTCCGTCAGGTTGGTGGCGAACGCCTCGAGGGTCAGCGGCGCGAAGCGCGCGTCATAGGCGACGCGCAGGTTCAGCAGGCCGTAGGCGTCCTGCAGCTCGTCCTGCACGTTGTCGGCCACGAAGACGTTCGGCGGCTGCTGGAAGCCCGGCAGGTCGTTGCTGTCGTCGAAGTAGACCTTGGACTGCCAACTGTAGCTCGGCCGCACCGAGACCGAGCCGCCGGGCGCGTCGAAGGTCCAATCGGCGGCCAGCGACAGGCTGTGGTCCGGCGACAGGCGGAAACGGTTGCCGTCGTAGGCGCCCCCGTCGAACCGGGCGTGGTTGTAGGCGTAGGTGGCGTAGAGGTTCAGTCCGGGCGCGGCGGCCCACTCCAACTGCCCATCGAAGCCGTAGGCCTTGGCCTCGCCCGCGTTGGTCACCACGAACAGGGTGCCGCGCTGCTCCACGGTCTGGAAGTTGTCGTAGTTGTAGGCGAACACCGCGGTGTCGAGGCGGACCCGCCGGTCCAGCAGGGCGAACTTCCCGCCCAGTTCGTAGCTGTCCACCGTCTCGGCCTCGACGGTGGAGAACCGCACGGGGCCGCCCGGCTGCGACGGCCCCTGCGCCGCCAGGACGTCCGGCCGGCGGCCACGGGCGTAGGAGGCGTAGAGGTTGGCGTCGTCCGAGAGCTCGTAGCGGGCCACGAGGCGCCAGGTGACGCCCTCGTCGGTGAGGTCGGCCTCGCTCGCCTGGCCGTCGCCGGCGGTCGGCTGATAGGTCAGGCCGAACTGCGGTAGCTGGGCCGCCGGGATCTGCTGGACGAAGGGGGACTGCAGGGCGGCGAGGATCGCGTTGGCCTGGGCGAGGCCCTGGGGCGTGCCGGACGCGGCGAGCTGCGCCGCGCCGATTGCGCCGCCCAGGACGCTGCGGCCGCCGACCACGCGCGTGGCGAAGCCGGTGGTCTTCTCGTCGCGTGTGTAGCGGACGCCGGCCGAGACCTCGAGCCGCTCGGTGAGGTCGGCGGTCACGTCGGCGAACAGGTCGAAGGATTCCAGGTCGCTGGTGCTGGAGGATTCCTCGCCGTGGTCGGCGCGGAGGTTGGCCGCGATGGCGCGGGCCTGCGCGGGCGTCAGGACGGCGCGGCCGCCGCTGAGCTGGCCCACCAGACCCTGCACGAGGGCGCCCGTGAAGGCGGTGTTGGCGAACAGCGCCGCCGGGGCCGGCGTCGTCGCGGGCAGACCCATGCCCGCCGCGCCGCCATTCAGTTGGCCGGTGAGAACGGCCAGGCCGATGCGTTCATCGAACTGGAGAGGGACGCGCTGGTCGTCCTCGGCCTTGAAATAGCCCACGCCGGCGAAGCCGCGGAGACGCCCGCCGTTGTCGAAGTTCACCCTGAACTCCTGGCTCCACTGCTCGCCGTCCGCCTCGTTGAGGCCGGTGAGGATCGGCAGGGCCAGGCCATCCGGATCGAACACCTCCTTGGTGTCGTAGCGGCGGAAGGCGCTGATCGAGTTGAGGGTCAGGGCGTCGCTGATCTCGAAGCTCACGAGGCCGGTGGCCCCGCTGACCACCCGGTCGACGCCCAGCTTCATGCCGCCCTGGAAGTTCGGCGGCGCGACGAGGGCGGCGGGGCTCTGCGGACGCAGATCCGCAAGCACCGCGCCGGTTTGCGGATCGGCGGGCGAGAACCGCCCGCCCCGGAAGGCGGTGCCGGAGGGGTGGTCCTCCTGGTAGTTGACGATCAGATCGGCGGTCAGCCGATCGTTCGGCTCGAAGCGCAGCGCGCCACGGATGGCCGCCGTGTCGATCGACTGGAAGTCCTCACCGCCCAGCGCGTTCTCGACGTAGCCGTCGCGGGTGCGGTACCGGCCGGCGATGCGCACCGCCAGCACGTCGTTGATCGGCGCGTTGACCGCGCCCTCGACGCGCAGCAGCGCGTCGCTGCCGCCTTCGAGGGTGGCGTAGGCCTCGGGGCCCGCCACGCTCGCCTTGCGCTGGATCAGGTTCACGCCGCCGATCAGGGCGCCACGGCCGAAGAGGGTCGACTGCGGCCCCTTGGCCACCTCGACCCGCTCCAGGTCGAACAGCTCCACGTAGGACGCCTGGGCCTTGGAGATCGACACGCCGTCCTGGAACACCGACACCCGGGCCTCGGCGAAGGAGTCGGTCGAATCCGAGGTGATGCCGCGCATCACGAAACCCGGGTTGTTCGGCGACTGGTCCTGCACCTCGAAGCCGGGCGTGAACAGCGACAGGTCGGCGAAGTCCTGGACGCCCAGCTCCTCGAGCCGCTCGGCGCCGTAGGCGGTCAGCGAGATCGGCACGTCGATGGCCTGCTGTTGCTGCTTCTGGGCGGTGACGACGATCTCCTCGACCGACTGGCCGTCCTGGGCCACGGCGGACCCGGCCGCCAGCGCGAACGCCGCGGCGCTCGCCGCGGCCAGCAGCCGCGCGCGTGTGTGGTGCATGGAACTATCCCCTACGCAGAGTGCGTGAGCTGCGCCCTACGGCGCGTCTGCGACGGAGCCATGACAGAGAAGGGTTTCCAGGTGATCACCGTTCACCCGGACAGGGGCGCGGCGGCTCAGACCCGGCCGGTCACCGGCACCAGCGCGCCCGTCACCGCCCGCGCCGACTCGCCGGCCAGGAACAGGATCACGGCGGCCAGGTCGTCGGGGGCCACCCAGGCGGCGAAGTCGGCCTTGGGCATGTCGGCGCGGTTCGCCGGCGTGTCGATGATCGAGGGCAGCACGGCGTTGACCGTCACGCCGTCGGCCTTGAGTTCCTCCGCCAGGGCCTGGGTCAGGCTGTGCACGCCGGCCTTGGCGGCGGCGTAGGCGCCCATGCCGAGCCCGGCCTTCAGCGCGGCGGCCGAGCCGACGTTGACGATCCGCCCCGCGGCGCTGCGCTTCAGGTGCGGGATGGCGGCGCGGCTGGCGTTGGCGGCGGTGAGCACGTTCAGCCGGTGCATGGCCGGCCAGCTCTCGATGGAGCCGTCCTGCAGGGTCTCCCAGGTGAAACCGCCGGCGATGTTGAGCAGGGCGTCGACGCCACCCAAGCGGTCGGCGGCGGCGTCCAGCGCCGCGCCCGCCTGCACGGCGTCGGTGAGGTCCACCCGCGGCAGGACGAGGACGTCGTCGCCGGCGGGCGACCCTGGCGGCGGCGCGGCCGCGAAGTCGATCAGCGCGAGCCTGGCCCCCTGCCCCGCCGCCGCCTTGGCGACGGCCTGGCCCAGCACCCCGAAAGCCCCGGTGATGACGATGACCCGGCCCGACATGACTTGCCTCCAGAAACGAGAAACGGCCGGGGTCTCCCCCGGCCGTCCCTCAAAACCGCATTTCGCGGAGCGGGGCTAGAGCCGCTCGACGATCGTGACGTTGGCCATGCCGCCGCCTTCGCACATCGTCTGCAAGCCGTACTTCTTGTTCCGGTTCTTCAGCGCGTAGAGCAGCGTGGTCATCAGCTTGGTGCCCGAGGCGCCGAGCGGGTGGCCGAGCGCGATGGCGCCGCCGTTCACGTTCAGGCGCTCCGGGTCGGCCTTGGTGGTGTTGAGCCAGGCCACCGGCACGGACGCGAAGGCCTCGTTGACCTCGAAGAGGTCGATGTCGTCGATCGACATGCCGGCCTTCTTCAGGGCGCGCTCGGTGGCCGGGATCGGGGCTTCCAGCATGATCACCGGGTCGTGGCCAAGCAGCGACAGGTGGTGGATGCGGGCCATCGGCGTGAGGTTGTGCTCCTTCAGCGCCTTCTCCGACACGATCATCACGCCGGACGCGCCGTCGCAGATCTGGCTGGAGGTGGCCGCGGTGATCCGGCCGCCCTCGCGCAGCAGCTTCACCCCGCGCATGCCGTCGATGGAGACGTCGTAGCGGATGCCCTCGTCGCTGTCGTGACGGGCGGCGTTGCCCTCGGCGTCCTTGCCGTCGACGGCGATGATCTCGTCCTTGAAGGCGCCCGCCTGGGTGGCCGCGATGGCGCGTTGGTGCGAGTGGTAGCCGTACTCGTCGAGCTGGTCCTTGGTCAGGCCGTACTTCTCGGCGACCATTTCGGCGCCCATGAACTGGCTGAACTGGATGTTGGGGTAGCGCTCCTCCATCCGCGGGCTCTTCGGCTGGCCGAAGCCTTCCTTGAACGGCAGGCTGACCGACAGGCCCATGGGCACGCGGGTCATGCTCTCGACGCCGGAGGCGATGACGATGTCCTGGGTGCCGCTCATCACCGCCTGGGCGGCGAAGTGCAGGGCCTGCTGGGACGAGCCGCACTGGCGGTCGACGGAGGTGCCGGGCACGCTCTCCGGCAGCTTGGAAGCCAGCACCGCGTTGCGCGCGATGTTGGTGGCCTGCTCGCCCACCTGCATCACGCAGCCCATCACCACGTCCTCGACGGCGGCCGGATCGACGCCGGTGCGGTCCACCAGCTCGTTCAGCACCACCGCGCCCAGGTCGGCCGGGTGCCATTCGCGCAGGCGGCCGCCCTTGCGGCCACCGGCGGTGCGGGTTGCGGCGACGATATAGGCCTCAGCCATCTCAGAAGCTCCTCAGGTCTCGGGCGCGGAATCCCGCGCGTCGAAACAGATGTATGAGCCCGACGCTGCGTAAGCCAACGGGGATGCGGGAGACGCGTCCGCTAGTGGGCGAAGGTCCTGAGGAGGATGCGCTCCAGCCACTCGGCGTCGAGGGCGTCGAAGGCGGCCGGACGCTCGGAGTCGACGTCGAAGACCGCGATGAGCTGGCCCTGGCTGTCCACCACCGGCACCACGATCTCGCTGGCCGAGCGGCTGTCGCAGGCGATGTGGCCGGGGAAGGCATGGACGTCCGGCACCACCTGGGTCTGCCGGGTGCGTGCGGCGGCGCCGCAGACGCCGCGGCCGAAGGCGATGCGCAGGCAGCCCAGCGTCCCCTGGTAGGGGCCGACCACCAGCTCGTCCGGCTTCCCGGGATCGACCACGTAGAAGCCGGTCCAGAAGTAGTCCTCGAAGGTGTTGGCCAGCATGGAGGCGACGGTGGCCATCCGGGCGACGAGGTTCGGCTCGCCCTCCAGGACGGCGGCGATCTCCTCGGCGACGGCGGCGTAGCGCTCGGCCTTTTGCGCCGGCAGGGTCTTTTCGTTGAAGGCTTCGGCCATGGGCGGGGGTTTAGCCGCGCCGGAGCCGGCGGTCACGCCGCCTTGTTGGCCCGGATGATCTTCTGCTTCACCACGGCGGCCAGGTGGCTGACCAGCTTGGCCGCCTCGCGGGCGTCCTCGGGCCCCATGTCCAGCAGGTTGCCGATGGCCTTGAAGTGGATGTCGAGAACCTGCGGCTCGCAGGTCTCCGGCCCGCCCATGGCCTCGGTGTATTCCATCAGCAGCTTGGAGGCGCGGTCGACCATGTTGTCCCGCACCTGCCGGGCGCGGAAGCTGGTGTGCTGCATCACCCGGTAGGTCATCTTCAGCGTCTCGCGGTCGACCCCGCCACGCACCTGGATCAGGCGGCGGAGCGCCTCCAGCTCGACGCTGATCGTCTCGCGCGTGGCCGAGCGCTCCACAGAGTCGACCACCTCGTCGGGGTCGGTCATCCGCCGCAGCGGGCCGGAGTAGCTGAGCTCCACCCGACGGCGGCGGTCGGGGCCGATGTAGGCCTCGCTGACGATGAACGGGCGGGGCCGGGTCAGCACCATCTCGATGCGCGAGAGCAGGGCCGCGGGCGTGAACGGCTTGATGACGAACTCGTTGACCCCGGCCTTGCGCGCCTCCTCCACCTCGCGCTGCGAGCGGTGGGCGGTGACGATGATCACCGGCACTTCCGGGTTCGGGACCCGGCGATCGGGGGTGACGGCGGCGCGGCGGATCGAGCGGGTCAGCTCCAGCCCGCCCATCACCGGCATGTTCCAGTCGGAGAAGATGACGTCCGGGTCCCAGCGGGCCAGCATCTCGCGCGCCCGCAGGCCGTCCTCGGCGAAGTCCACCGCCCCCACGCCGCCCGCACGCAGGACGTCGCCGATGAGCCGCTGCACATTGGCGTTGTCGTCGACGATCAGCACGTTCAGCGACGCGAGATCGTCCGGGCGGAGGCTGGCGCTGGGCAGGGCGCGGCGGGGCATCGGGAGAACTCTCGGAACTCGAGCTCGGAGATTGACGCAACGCGGTTGACGGGCCGTTTATTCGCCCTCGGATTCTTGTCGCTGGTTGGGGGTTTTCGGATGCGTCTGGGCTTGCTGGTTTCCGCTGCGCTCGCAGCGGTTGTGATGGCGTTTGCGCCGGTGTCAGCGCAGGTTGCGGACGGCCCGTCCCGCCTGTTCACGGCCCGCGACCTGTTCGGGCTTCGCGCGGCCTCCGACCCTCAGATGCGGCCCGACGGCGGGATGATCGCCTACGTCCGGATCACCTACGACATCATGACCGACGCCGGCCGCCGGTCGATCTGGCTGGTGGACCCGCAGACCGGCGCCCAGCAGCCGCTGGTGGCCGACGAGGGCTCCAGCATGACGCCGCGCTGGTCGCCGGACGGCACGCGTCTGGCCTATGTCGCCGCGGCGGCCGGCGGGCCGCCGCAGCTCCATGTCAAGTGGATGGCCACCGGCCGCTCGGCCCGGGTCGCGACCCTCGAGCAGGCGCCCAACGACATCGCCTGGTCACCGGACGGCAAGACGCTCGCCTTCACCATGCTGGTGCAGGACGACGGCGCCTCGCTGGGCGCGCCCATCAAGCGCCCCGAGGGCGCTAAGTGGGCCGAGCCGCTGAAGGTGATCGACCGGATCACCTACCGGGCCGACGGCGCGGGCTATCTGAAGCCCGGCTACCGCAAGCTGTTCGTGGTCAGCGCCGACGGCGGCTCGCCGCGGCAGGTCACGTTCGGCCGGTTCGACGACCAGGGGCCGATCAGCTTCACCGCCGACGGCCGCTCGGTGCTCTTCGCCACCAACCGCGCGGAGGACTGGGAGCGCGATCCGCAGGAGAGCGAGATCTACCAGGTCGCGATCGCCGACGGGACGCTCACGAGGCTGACCAACCGCGTGGGCCCCGACTTCGCCCCCACCCTCTCGCCCGACGGCTCGAAGATCGCCTACGTCGGCTACGACGACGAGCGGCGGCGCGGCTACGAGAACCAGAGGCTCTACGTCATGGACCGGGACGGGCGGAACCGCCGGGTGCTCACCGGCTCGCTCGACCGCAGCGTGGGCCTGCCGCAGTGGGCGCCGGACGGCCGGTCCATCTACGTGGACTACACCGACAAGGGGATCACCAAGGTGGCGCGGGTCGGCCTCGACGGACGGCTCGAGACGGTCGCCACCGGCCTGGGCGGCGGCTCGATCGACCGTCCCTACTCCGGCGGGGAGTTCTCGGTCGGCCGCGGCGGCGTGGTCGCCTACACCGAGAGCACGCCCGAGCGCCCGGCCGACATCGCGGTGACGCGCGGCGGCCGCGTGCAGCGGCTGACCCGGCTGAACGACGACCTGTTCGCCGGCAAGACCCTGGCGCGGGTGGAGCACCTGCCCACCGTCTCCAGCTACGACAAGAAGCCGATCGACGCCTGGATCGCCCTGCCCCCGAACTTCGATCCCTCGAAGAAGTACCCGCTGATCCTCGAGATCCACGGCGGGCCGTTCTCGGCCTACGGGCCGAGCTTCTCCACCGACGTGCAGCTCTACGCCAAGTCCGGCTATGTGGTGGTCTATTCCAACCCTCGGGGCTCGACCTCCTACGGCGAGGCCTTCGCCAACGAGATCGACCGCAACTATCCGAGCCACGACTACGACGACCTGATCAGCGTCGTCGATGCGGCCATCGCCAAGGGCTACGTGGACCCGCAGCGGCTCTACGTGACCGGCGGCTCGGGCGGCGGCGCGCTCACCGCCTGGATCGTCGGCAAGACGGACCGTTTCAAGGCCGCGGCCACCCAGAAGCCGGTGATCAACTGGACGAGCCAGGTGCTCACCGTCGACGGCTACACCTTCATGGCCCGCTACTGGTTCGGGAAGATGCCGTGGGAGGATCCGCAGGGCTACTGGGCGCGCTCGCCGCTGTCCCTGGTCGGCAATGTGAAGACCCCCACCCTGGTGGTGGTCGGCGAGGAAGACTACCGCACCCCGCCCTCGGAGTCCGAGCAGTACTTCCAGGCGCTGCAGTTGCGCGGCGTGCCCACCGCCCTCGTGCGGGTGCCGGGCGCGAGCCACGGCGGCCTCACCGCCCGGCCCTCGCAGTCGGCGGCCAAGGCCGAGGCGATCCTGGCCTGGTTCGAGCGCTACAAGTAGCCGCTCAGGCCGCGCCGGCGGAGACCTCCGCGTCCTCCGCCGGCGTGGCGGCGCCGTCGCAGGCGTCGACGATGGCCTGGAACAGCGCCATGGCCTCGATCGGCTTGGCCACATGCCCGTCCATGCCCGCGGCGAGGTACTGGGCCACCTGATGGCTCATGGCGTTGGCGGTGAGCGCCACGATGGGCGTGCGCGGGCGGCGGGTCTCGCGCTCGCGGGCCCGGATCCGTTCGGCGGCGGTGACGCCGTCCACCCCCGGCATCTGGATGTCCATCAGGATCAGGTCCCAGTGCGACGTCTCCCAGGCGTCCAGCGCCGCCTGGCCGCAGTCCACGACCACCGGTTCGACGCCGAGCTGGTGCAGCAGGGTCTTGAGGACGAGCTGGTTGACCGTGTTGTCCTCGGCGGCCAGCACCCGCAGGCCGAGCGAGGCGCGCTGGTTCGGCGGCGGCGGCGCGTACTCCGCCACCATCCGCTCCTCGCCGACCCTCTGCAGCGGCACGCGCAGGGTGAAGCGGGAGCCCTTGCCGAGCTCGCTCTCCACCCGCATCTCGCCGCCCATCAGCACCGCCAGCTCGTGGCAGATGGCGAGCCCCAGGCCCGTGCCTCCGAAGCGCCGCGTGGTGGACGAGTCAAGCTGATCGAACTTGGCGAACAGCCGCTGGAGCCCCTCCTCCGAGATGCCGAGGCCGGTGTCGGCGACGCTCAGCGCCAGCAAACCGCCGTCCAGCCGGGCGGTGACCCGCACCTCGCCGGTTTCGGTGAACTTCAGGGCGTTGGAGATCAGGTTGTAGAGGATCTGCCGGATGCGGGTCGGGTCGCCGAGGTAGCGGCCCCGCGCCGGCTCCACGTCGACGCCGAACGACAGCCCCTTCTTGTTGGCGAGCGCCGTGAAGGCCGAGTGGGCGCCGCGCACCACCTCGGCGAGCTCGAACTCGATGGTCTCCAGCTCCAGCCGCCCGGCCTCGATCTTGGAGAGGTCCAGGACGTCGTTGAGGATGGCGAGCAGCGCCTCCCCCGACTGCTGGATCACCGACAGCCGCTCGCGCTGGACCGGCGTCAGTTCGTCGGCCGACATGGCCTGGGCCATGCCGAGCACGCCGTTCAGGGGCGTGCGGATCTCGTGCGACATGGTCGCCAGGAAGGTGCTCTTCGCCGCGTTGGCCGCCTCGGCCGCCAGCTCGCCGGCCTCGGCCCGGGCGCGGGCCTGGCGAAGGGCGCTCCGCGAGCGGTCGAGCATCCTGCGGGAGAGATGGAAGAAGTTGCCGCAGCTCACCGCCGCCGCCAGGGCCGCGACCGTCGCCATGGGCGTGCGGGCGGTCCAGACGAGGTCGGCGGCGATCCAGATCAGCACGCCCACATAGGGCGTCAGCAGGAGGCGGAACAGGCCGAGGCTCGAGTAGTACTGCAGCAGGACGTAGGTGGCGCCCAGGAAGGCGATGGTCAGGGCGAAGGTGCCCGCCACGGCATAGCCGGACTCCCACAACGCGATGATCATGACGCATTGGACGAGGCCGCTCAGCACGCTGTTGGCGTTCAGCGCCAGCCAGAGGCGCCGGGCCCAGGGACCGTCGCCGTGCCGGTCGATTGCGCCCATCAGGGCGATGCTGGCGAACAGGCCGCCCCAGACGGCGATGACCCAGAGGCCGGTCCACAGCGGGGAGACGTAGAAGGCCGCCACCGCGACCACGGCGATGCTGCTGATCACCCGCGGCACCACGTTGCGCGCCGAGGCGGCATAGAGGCTGAGGCCGCCGGACTCCTCCTCGTCCTCCGGGCCGGGCCGGCCGGCGCTCCAGGATCCCTCCAAACCAGCCTCCCGTAACATCGTTGTCTTGACGGGAGGATTGCGGTTAGCAGGTTAACTGTAGGTCAAGCGGCCGCCTTCCAGGCGAAACTTCGAGGCGAGCACGCAGCGCGGCGCTCCTCCCTCGGTTGAGACGGTGGCGGGCTGGCCGGGGCCGGCCTCGAACCGGCGCTCTCCGCCGGGCGCGGTGACCCGCAAGACCCCCGGCCCGGTGAACTGACAGACCACATGGGAGGAGAAGCTGCGTCCGGCGTTGTCGGCGACCATCTGGCAGCTCACGTGGCCGTGGCGCCTGGCTATCACCACGCCCTCGAACTCGAACGCCTTGGGGGCCTTCAGGCCGCGGGCCCTGAACTCGGCCTCGCTGAGCTCCGGGCACGGCGGGCCCTGGACGTCCCAGGCCTTCGCCGTCTCCACCGCCGCCTCGCGCCGGCCGAGCCAGTCGCGCACCTCCCAGGCCGCGAAGCCCGCGAGGCCCACCAGGACGAAGCCGCCGGCCAGCAGGGCGTAGAGCCGGGCCGGTCGGCGCCGGGGCCGCAATCCATAATCGACGCCCATCGGCGGCCCTCCGAGACTACAGGCGTAAGATGCCCGCTCGGAAGGCCGCTGTGAAGCCTCAGGCCGACTTGCGGTTGGCGCGGGCCAGCAGGCTGATCAGGGCGGCGGCGGCGGTGATCGCGGCGGCGGCGGAGGCGATGGGGTGCTCGCGCACCTCATTGGCGGCGCGCTCGGCCAGGGCCTTGGCCCGCGGCTTCGCCTCGGCGGCCAGACGTTCGGCGGCCAGGGCGACCGTCTTGGCGGCCTTGGCGATCGCGTCCTCGGTTTCCTCCGAGGCATTCTCGGCGGCCTTCTTCAGGGCGTGGGCGACGTCTTCGAGGGTGTCTTCGACGTCGTTGGCGATCTTCTTGGTCAGCGACTTGCTCATGGGGGCTCCTTCGGCTTTGCGCGCCTACTCGGCCACGGCGGGCAGAGCTTCACCTTGACCGCGATCAACCGCGACCTCCCCCGCAAGCCGGCGCAGCAGCGCCTCGCGCTCGGCGTCCGACCCCGCCGCGTCCAGCCGTTCGTCGAGGTCGAGGAGCAGCCGGGCCCGCAGGTTGTGCCAGTCCGCGCCGCCGGCGGCGGCGGACGCCAGGCGCTGCGGCTGCGGCGCGGGCGCGGCGCTGCGGCGTCCCAGGCGGAAGCGGCCGTCGAGCTCGGGGATCGTCACCTGCTCCGGCGGGAATCCCTCGGCCACCAGCCGCTCGCGCATGGCCGCAAGCGCCTCGGGCTCCCCATGCGCGAGGAAGACCATGCCCGAGACCGGCCGCCGGGCCTTGGCCCAGGCCGCCAACCCGGCGGCGTCGGCATGACCGGAATAGACGTCCATGGAGCGGATCCGCGCCCGCACCTCGATGTCCTCGCCCTGGATCTTCACCCGGCGCGCGCCTTCGACCAGCAGCCGGCCGAGCGTGCCGGACGCCTGGTAGCCAGGCAGCAGCACGGTGGCGCGGCGATCCCAGAGGTGGCGCTTCAGGTGCTTGCGGATGCGGCCCGCCTCGCACATGCCGCTGGCCGCCATCACCACCCGCCAGCCGCCGAGCTTCTCCAGCTCGTCGCTCTCCCACGGCTCGCGCAGGAACTTCAGGCGGCCGCTGTCGCGCAGCTCGGAGAACGGGTTGCGGCCGGCGTCACGATTCCAGCCCCGCTTCTGGAAGACCTCGGTGGCCTCGATGGCCAGAGGCGAGTCCAGGAAGATGTCGGTGGGCGGGATCTCGCCGCTCTCCATGAGGGCGAGCAGGTCCACGAGCAGTTCCTGCGAGCGCTCCACGGCGAAGGCGGGGATGAGCAGCGGCCCGCCCGCGGCGTGGGCGTCGCGCAGCTCCTGGCCGAGCAGCCGCCGGCGCGCGGCGGGATCGAGCGTCGGCCGCAGGCGCGCTCCGTAGGTGGACTCCATGATCAGGTGGTCGACGCCGGCCGGACCCTGCGGATCGGGCGCGTAGTCCCGGCCGCCCGGTCCCACGTCACCCGAGAACAGCAGGGTCACCGGCCCCTCCTCGGTCGCGACGCGCACCTCGATCGACGCCCCGCCGAGGATGTGCCCGGCCTCCCAGTAGACGGCGGTGATCCCCGGGGCGACCTCGACCTCGCGGCCGAGCTTTGCTGGCCGGAACAGCTCCATGGTCCGCTCCGCGTCGCGGGCCGTGTAGATCGGCTCCACCGGGTCGCGCCCGCGCCGCTGATTACGGCGGTTGAGCTGACGCACCTCGCTCTCCTGGATGTCGCCGGCGTCGGGCAGCATCACCGCGCACAGCTCGCGCGTGCCGGCGGTGGCGTAGATCGGCCCCGCGAAACCGGCGCGCATCAGCTTCGGCAGCAGGCCCGAGTGGTCGATGTGGGCGTGGGTCAGCAGGACGGCGTCCACCGCCTGGGCGTCGAACGGGAAGGGCTGGTAGTTCAGCGCCTTGAGGGTCTTGGAGCCCTGGAACATGCCGCAGTCGACGAGGACGGTGGCGCGGTCGGTCTTCAGTCGGGCGCAGAAGCCGGTCACGCAGCCCGCCGCGCCATGGAAGGTGAGGTCGATGGTCATGCTTCGCGCTTGCGCCGCCAAGCCCCTGGCCGCCCTGACAAGGATCAAAGCGGCCCTGCGCGGGACATGATGCTCTCATCTGCGGAGGCCGCCATGAAACACGCCGTCATCTTCGCCCATCCCCGCTCGGACAGCTTCACCGCCGCCGTGGCGGGCGCCTACGCCGACGCTGTGCGCGAGCTCGGCCAGGAGGCCGCGGTGCGGGACCTCTACCGCCTGGGCTTCGATCCTTGCCTGAAGGCCGCGGAGATCCCCGGCCCTGGCGGCTACACGCCCGCGCCCGATGTCGCCGCCGAGCGGCGGCTGCTGGACGACGTGGACGTCTTCGCCTTCGTCTACCCGCTGTGGTTCAACGCCCCGCCGGCCATGCTGAAGGGCTATGTGGACCGGGTGTTCGGCATGGGCTTCGGCTTCGAGCCGGCCCCGGGCGGGACGCAGTCGCTGCTCGACGGCCGGCGGCTGATCAGCTTCACCTCCTCAGGCGCGCCGGAGGACTGGGTCCGCGACACCGGCGCCATGGCGGCGCTGCAGACGCTGTTCGACCATCACCTGGCGGGCGTCTGCGGCCTCAATGTCGCCGACCACGTCCATGTGGGCGGGGTGGTTCCGGGCATCACCCAGGAGTGGATGGACGAGATCCTGGCGGGGGTCCGCGCCACGGTCCGCCGCAGCTTCGCGGACGCCGAGCCCGCGCTTACGTAGAACTACTTAGGGGAACGCCCCGAATTTAGGGCGCGGGAGGCGCATGGCACCTCTTGGTCATCGGCAACGGAGTCCCCCGATGACCCTCGCTTACCCCCTCGACGATCACCGCGCGCAGGTCCCCGCCGCGGACATCACCGACCTGATGGACCGGGTGGGCGTGCGCATGAGCTTCGCGCGCAACGAGGAGATCTACGCCCAGGACGACGAGGTCGAGTTCCTCTATCGGGTCCTCTCCGGCTCGGTGCGGACTATCCGCCTGACCAGCGACGGCCGCCGGCAGGTGGGCGACTTCTACTACGCCGGCGACCTGTTCGGCCTGGAGACCGGTCCGGACCACCGCTTCTCGGCCGAGGCCCTGTCGGATTGCGTGGTGCTGGTGGTGAAGCGCTCCACCGTCCGCTCCATGGCGGGCGACGCCGTGCTCGACCGCGCCATCCTGCAGGCCACCCACCGCGAGCTGGAACGCGCCCAGGCGCACCTCCTGCTGCTCGGCCGCAAGACCGCCCAGGAGAAGGTGGCCGCCTTCCTGCTGGCGCACGCCGAGGCCTGCGAGGCCGACGCCATCGAGCTGGCCATGGGCCGGCAGGACATGGCGGACTACCTCGGCCTGACCATCGAGACCGTCTCGCGGATGCTGACCCAGCTCCAGTCGCAGGACATCGTGGAGTTCCCCTCCACCCGTCGCTTCCGGGTCCGCAAGTGGGAGCGCCTGGAAGAACTGGCGGACTAGCCGCCCAGGCTCTCCACATAGGCGGCGATGTCGGCCGCCTCCTCCCGGCTGATGAACACCGGCGGCATCTCGTAATGGCCGTTCCGGGAAATCTCCGCGAGCCGCCGCTCGAGCTGCAGCGAGGTGAACCGCAGGCGCAGGTCGCGGAACGCCGGGGCCGCTCCGTTGCGGGCCCCGCCTTCCGGGCCCACCGCATGACACCCGTTGCAGGCCCGCCAGGCGAACTGCGCGCCGCGCTCGGCCGCCGACGCGGGCGCCCGGCCCGGACCGGACCCCGTCGCACAGGCGGCGACGAGCGCGGACAGGGCGGCGATCAGCAGGGTGCGGCGCATCTTGAACCTCGTGCGTATCGCTCCGGGAGAGTGCTGGCCCTGGCGAGCGGCGCCTTGACCAGGGTCAACCGCGGGCGCCTCCGTACCGCTACTTAGGGATGCCTCCCGAATGACGGCGCCCGACGTCCTCGGCATGATGTCCCCGCACAGGACGAGGCCCGCCATGAGCTTCCAGGATCTTCTGCTGCCGCTGACCAGCTATCCCGACCCGACGCCGGAGGCGGCTCTGGCGGGCGGGGCGGCGATCGCCCGGCGGGTCGGCGGCGAGCTCACCGCGCTGGTGTTCCGCGCCGACATCAAGGCGCCGCGCAATCGGCTGGCCAACCTGCTCATCGGTATGGACGCCCTGGCGCGCGAGGAGGAGGCGCGCAGCGAGACGCAGGCGCAGGCGACGCTCCAGGCCTTCGTCGCCGCCGCCGCGCGCGAGGGCCTCGCGGCCCAGACCCTTGTCGAGCAGGTCCCGCTGTTCCTCGAAGGCGAGCGGGCGGCCGAGCAGGCCCGCACCCGCGACCTGTCCCTCGTGCCGGTGGGCCCCTCCGTCCTCGCCGACGTCTCCCTCGCCGAGGCGGTGCTGTTCGGATCCGGCCGGCCGGTGCTGGTCTATCCCGAGGCGCTGCCCCTGACGCCGGCCGACCGCTTCGGGACGGTCGCGGTGGCCTGGGACGGCGGCCGCGCGGCCGCCCGCGCCGTGGCCGACGCCCTGCCCCTCCTGAAGGCGGCGGGCGAGGTGCGTGCGGTCGTGGTGACCGACGAGAAGCCGGCCGCCCGCCCCGGCCTCGCCGCACCGCTCGTGCGCCACCTGCAGGCGCACGGCGTCGAGGCCCGCGTCGACGAGATCCCGGCCCAGGGCGAACCCATCGGCCGGGTGCTTCGCGCCTACGTGGCCGGCAAGGGGATCGACCTCCTGGTGATGGGCGGCTTCGGCCATTCCCGGGCCCGCGAATTCGTGCTCGGCGGCGCCACCGCCAACCTTCTCGACGCTCCGCCGTGCCCCGTTCTCCTGGCCCACTGAGCCGCGCCGCCGAGGCCGCCGGCGAGGCGCGCGCCCGGCTGTGGGAACGCTCGGATCTGAGCTTCCTGCAGAAGGCCCTGATCGCCGCCGCCCTGCTGGGCATCGCGGCCCTGGTCGTGCGGCTGGCGGACGTGCTGCTGCTGGCGTTCGGATCGGTGCTCGTGGCCGTCCTGCTGCACGCCATGTCCGCGCCGCTGATGCGCCGGACCCGGCTCGGCCGCCGCAGCGCGTTGACCCTCGCCGTTCTCGTGCTCACCGCCGCGCTCGCCCTCACGCTCTGGCTGTTCGGCCACGAGGCCTCGGTGCAGCTCGCCGCCCTGGCCCAGCTCGTGCCGGTGGCCTGGGCAGGGCTGGAGCAGAGGCTCACCGGCTCGCCGCTCGGCGGCTATGTGCTGGACAACCTCGAGCGCCTGGCTCACGCCGACGGCCTGCTGATCTCCGTCGGCCCGCAGCTCGTCCGCCAGCTCACCGGGGCGGCGGCGGCCGGGGTGATCGTCTTCTTCGCCGGCCTCTACCTGGCCTTCCACCCGAAGACCTACATCGGCGGGCTCCTGCGGCTCGTCCCCGTAGCCGCGCGGCCGCGTGCGGCGGAGATCGTGTCGAGCTGCGGCCTCGCCCTCGACCGCTGGCTGGTGGGCCAGTTGGTCTCCATGGTCCTGGTCGGCGTCACCACCGGCGTGGGCCTGTGGCTCGCCGGCGTCCCCTCGCCGCTGGCGCTCGGCGTGCTCGCCGGGCTCGGCCAGTTCATCCCGGTGGTCGGTCCGGCCGCCGCCATGGCCCCGGGCCTGCTGATCGCGCTCGCCCAGGCGCCGGAGACCTTCGTCTGGGCCGCCGTGGTCTATGTGGCCGCCATGCAGGCGGAGGCCAACGTCATCACCCCGCTCCTGCTGCGCCAGATGGTCGAGCTGCCAATGGCGGTGACCCTCTTCGCGGTCCTCGCCATGGGCGTGCTGCTCGGTCCGCTGGGCGTGCTGTTCGCAACGCCGCTCGCCGTGGTGGCCTATGTGCTGGTGCGGATGATCTATGTGGAAGGCGTGCTCGGCGACCCGATCGCGCCCGGACCTGCGGAGGCCTCGCCATGACCAGCCACGCCGAACTCCATCCGTTCGGCCCCGTGCGCCTGCGCCGCGGCCAGCTCCTAGCGGCGGGCGTCGCCATGACCCTGCTGGGCGCGGCGGCCCCGCTCTTTCCCCGCGAAGCGACGCTGGCCGTCGGCGCGGCGGCCGGCTGGCTGGTGTGGCTCGCCGGCGCCGTTCTGCTGGGCGTCTCGCTGCTGTTGCTGCCGAAGTGGCTGTACCTGACCGGCGTCGTCGCGAGCCTGTTCATCACCGGGGTGGGGGTCTACCTGACCTTCCAACCGGCCACCGGCGCGCTGGCCGCCGCCCTGCTGCTGGCGGCGGTGTTCGTGGCCGACGGCAGCCTGGAGCTCGCCATGGCGCTGCGCCTGCGGCCGCTCAAGGCCTGGCGGTGGATGCTGGCCTCGGCGCTAGCCAGCCTGGTGGCCGCCGGGCTAATCGGGCTCGGCCTGCCCGAGCGGAGCACGGCCTCCATTGGCCTGCTGCTGGGACTGGCCTTCGTGACGACCGGCCTCGGTCTGGTCGCGGTCGCCCTGACCCGCCGGCCGGACGAGGCCTGAGCCGCCGGGTTGCATGGCGAAGGCTTCGGCCCTACCGCTGGGGCGATGATTCCCGCGTTCAACGCCTCGCGCCTCGGCCGGGCCGCGCCCTACGGGGTGGCGGCGGTGGCGACACTGGGATGCGCGCTGGTGCGGCTGGCCCTGGAGCCGTTCTTCCACGAACGCTCGAGCTTCATCCTCTTCGTGCCCGCCCTGATGCTCAGCGCCGGCGTGGGCGGCTTCGGCGCGGCGATCGTCGCCACCCTGCTCAGCGTCGGCGTGGCCTTCGGCTTCAGCGGCCAGGCGCTGCTGACCGATCCGGCCAACCTGGTGGGCCTCGTGGTCTTCGTGCTGCTCGGCGTGGCGAGCGGCATCGCCGGCTCGCACATGGCGCGGGTGGGCCGCGAGACGGCGGCCGCCGTCGAGCACCTGGAAGAGCGCGAGGCGCACCTGCAGTCGATCCTCGACACCGTGCCGGACGCCATGATCGTCATCGACGAGCACGGGGCGATGCAGTCGTTCAGCGCCGCCGCCGAGCGACTGTTCGGCTGGAGCGCCGCCGAGGCGATCGGCCGGAACGTCTCCATCCTGATGCCCAACCCCTACCGGGACGCCCACGACGGCTACCTCCACCGCTACCTGGACACCGGCGAGCGTCGGATCATCGGCATCGGGCGCGTGGTGGTGGGCGAGCGGCGCGACGGCTCGACCTTCCCGATGGAGCTGGCGGTGGGGGAGATGCGCTCGGGCGAGCGCCGGTTCTTCACCGGGTTCGTGCGTGACCTCACCGAACGCCAGGCCACCGAGCGCCGGCTGCAGGACGTGCAGTCCGAACTGGTCCATGTCTCGCGCCTCACGGCCATGGGCGAGATGGCCTCGGCCCTGGCCCACGAGCTGAACCAGCCGCTCTCGGCCGTCGCCAACTACGTGAAGGGCAGCGTCCGCCTGCTCGACCAGGAGCCGGTGGACAAGGCGAAGGTGAAGGGCGCCCTGACCAGCGCCGGCGAGCAGGCGCTGCGCGCCGGCCAGATCATCCGCCGCCTGCGCGACTTCGTGGGCAAGGGCGAGGCCGAGCGGCGCATCGAGAGCCTGCCCCAGCTCCTCGAGGAGGCCGGCGCGCTCGCCATGGTCGGCGCGAAGGAGCGTGGCGTGCGCCTGCGCTTCGCGATCGACCGGCGGGTGGACCTGGTGCTGGCCGACAAGGTCCAGGTCCAGCAGGTGGTGCTGAACCTCATGCGCAACGCCATCGACGCCATGGAGGAGAGCCCCCGCCGCGACCTGGTGGTCGCCGCCCGGCCGGTGGACGAGGAGATGGTCGAGGTCTCGGTGACCGACACCGGCCCCGGGGTCAGCCCCGAGGTGGCCGACCAGCTCTTCCAGCCGTTCATCACTACGAAGCAGCAGGGCATGGGCGTGGGCCTGTCCATCTCCCGCACGATCATCGAGGCCCACGGCGGCCGCATCTGGGTCGAGCCGAACCCGGCCGGAGGGGCGATCTTCCGCTTCACCCTCATGGCCGCGCCCGAAGGGGAGCTTACCGACCGTGACTGACATCCTGGTCCATGTGATCGACGACGACGAGGCCATGCGGGAGTCGCTGGGCTTCCTGCTCGACACGGCCGGCTTCGCCGCGCGCACCTACGAGTCCGCGGTGGCCTTCCTGGAGCACGCCCACGACCTGGCCCCCGGCTGCATCGTCACCGACGTTCGGATGCCCGAGATGAACGGGCTCGAGCTCGTGCGCCGGCTGAAGGAGCGCGGCGTGGCCCTGCCGGTCATCGTCATCACCGGCCACGGGGACGTGCCGCTCGCGGTGGAAGCGATGAAGGCCGGGGTGATCGACTTCCTGGAGAAGCCGTTCGACGACGAAGCCCTGCTGCAGGCGGTCCGTTCGGCCGTCGACGCCCAGGAACGCGAGGACCAGCAGCAGGCCGAGAAGCGCCGGTTCGAGACCATGCTCGAGGGCCTGTCGCCGCGCGAGCAGGAGGTGCTGAGGGGCGTGATCGCCGGCAAGCCCAACAAGGTCATCGCCTACGAGCTCGGCATCAGCCCGCGCACCGTCGAGGTCTACCGGGCCAATGTGATGACCAAGACCGGGGCTTCCGGCCTCTCCGAACTGGTGCGGATGGCGCTGCTCGCGGGCTTCTGAGCCGTTTGCTCTGGATCAAGGCGGGGGCGCGGCCGGCCTATCATCCTGACGGGATGCTCACGCGCCCGCCTCCCTCGCCCGAGAGCCCGCTGGTCATCATCGTCGACGACGATCCCGCCGTGCGCGGCGCCCTGGCCTTCGCGCTGGAGCTCGACGGCTTCCAGGTGGACGCCTTCGGCACGGGCGAGGAACTGCTGAGCCGCGAGCTTCCGGACCACGACACCTGTCTGGTGCTCGACGAGCGCCTGCCCGGCATCGGCGGCCTGGAGGCGCTGGCCCGGCTGCGCGGCCGCGCCGTGGGCCTCCCCGCCCTGCTGATCACCAGCAACCCGAAGGCCGCCACCCGCCGCGCGGCGGCGGCCGCGGGCGTGCTGATCGTCGAGAAGCCGCTGATCTGCGACGAGCTGACGGGATCGATCCGCGCAGCCCTGCGTCCCTAGGCGGCGCGCCGACCGAGCGTGCGGGCGAGCAGCACGGCGCGATCCTGCCGCCCCGCGCCGACGCCGCCGACGAAGGTCTGCCGCACGGGGCGCATGCCGCTCACCCAGAAGACTCCCCTGCCCACCGCCCGCGCGCCGAACGCGCCGAACAGCAGCCGGAAGACCGGCGCCGGCATGCCCATGGTGACGATCATCCGGACCGAGCGGCCCTTCAGCAGGCCCTGCATCGGTCGCTCCTTGCCGAGCGCGAAGCCATATCGGAACACCTGCTCGAGGAAGGCCTTGAACAGCGCCGGCGCGCCGCCAAGCCACAGCGGGAGGATCACCACCAGGTGCTCGGCCCAGGTCACGTCGAGCTGCGCCTGTCGGATCGGCTCCGGCGGCGGCTCCTGCTCGAAGGCGACGGCCGAGCGGATCAGAGGGAAGTCGAGGCGGCCCACATCGATCCGGCGGACCTCGTGGCCCGCCGCGGCCGCGGCTTCGGCATAGGCGCGGGCGAGCGCCGCGCAGAGGCGTTCCGGAGCCGGATCGGGATGGCCGTTGATGACCAGGACCCGGCGGGGCATCAGGCGGCGCGCCGGGTCGGCAGCTTCGGCGGCGCCGGCTCCTTCGCCTGGGTCACCTCCATCTTGCCGGCCGGCGGCTTGCGGCCGAAGGCCGAGCGCAGCCAGACGGCGCCGAGCACCAGCATGAAGACGGCGTAGGCGGCAAGGATCAGGGTCAGATAGGCCAGATTGGCGGCGCTCATGGTCTCCTCCACTGGACCGAACAGTCGCTCAGGAGGCCGCGCCGCGCCTTGATGGCGATCAACCGGCGTCAGAGCGCCTTGGAGTGCCGCCCGCCCTGAGGCTCGAAGTAGGCGTCGAACACGGCGCAGACCGAGCGCACCAGCGGCCGGCCGGGCTCGGTCACCCGCACCTGCGCGCCCTCGAGGCGCACCAGGCCGTCGGCGACGAAGTCCTGCAACCGGGCGCGGGCGCCGGCGAGATCCGCGTCGGCGCGGCCGTGGCGGGCGCAGACGTCCGCCAGGTCCACGGCGAGGTCGCACATCAGCCGCTCGATGATCTCCGCCCGGAAGCGGTCGTCGGCGGTCACCGCCACGCCGCGGGCGATCGGCAGCGCGCCTCCGGCGAGCGCCGCGCGCCAGCCGAGCTCCTGGGCGACGTTCTGGACATAGCCCTGCGGCAGCGAGCCGATCGCCGAGGCCCCCATGCCGATCAGGGTCTTGGCCTGGTCGGTGGTGTAGCCCTGGAAGTTGCGGTGCAGGCGGCCCTTAGCCAGGGCGACGGCGAGTTCGTCCTCCGGGACGGCGAAGTGGTCGAGGCCGATGCGGACATATCCCTCCATGGCCAGCCGCTCGGCGGCGGCTTCCGCCTGCTCGAGCCGCTCGGCGGGGCCGGGCAGCGCGGCCTCGTGGATGAGCTGCTGGTGCGCCTTCATCCAGGGCACGTGGGCGTAGCCGAAGAGCGCGATGCGCTCGGGCCGCAGCGCCAGGATCGCATCGACAGTGGAGAGCGTGTTCTCCACCGTCTGGTGCGGCAGGCCGTACATGAGGTCGAGGTTGATGGAGTTGACGCCCGCCCGCCGCAGCCAGCCGACGGCCGCGGCGATCTCGGCGAAGGACTCCTGCCGGTTCACCGCCCGCTGCACGGCCTTGGACAGGTTCTGGACGCCGAGGCTCGCCCGGTTCAGCCCGTGGCCGCCGGCGGCGCGCACCCAGTCCTCGGTCAGCACGGCGGGGTCCAGCTCCGCGGCGATCTCGGAGCCCGGAGCGATGTCGAACGTCCGGCCGAGCGCCGCGAAGATGGCGTCGAGCTCCTGCGCGTTCAGCATGTTGGGCGTGCCGCCTCCGAAATGGATGGCGTTGGCCGGCAGCCGGCCCGGCAGCGCCGCGGCCAGCAGCTCGATCTCGCGCAGCAGGTGCTGGACGTAGTCCCCCACCGGCTCGTGCCGGTTCACCGCCCGGGTGTTGCAGCCGCAGTACCAGCAGAGGCGGGCGCAGAACGGTATGTGCAGGTAGAGCGAAACCGGCTCGTGCGCCGGCAAGGCCGCCAGCCAGCCGCCGTAGGTCTCGGCCGTCACCAGGGGCGTGAACTGGAGCGCGGTGGGATAGCTCGTGTAGCGGGGCGCGCGCCCGTCGTACTTGGCGATAAGCTGGGCCTGGGTGAGCGGGGCGTCGACGATGGCGGTCATGCCTCCCCTTGCCGCGCGCCGGTCCGGGCCGCCGTGATCCAGATCAAGGGCTGGGGCGGTCGTCCTCCGGGTCGTCCACCAGGATGCGCGCGGCGTCGCCCTGCGGATCCTCGTACTGCCCGGCCTTGAGCGTCCACCAGAAGGCGGCCACCGCCAGCAGGCCCAGCGCCACCGAGAAGGGGGCCAGGAACAACAGGATCGTCATGGTCTGCGTCCCATCCTGAGCGCGTTGAGCGTCACCGCCAGGGAGGAGCCCGACATGGCGAGCGCCGCCACGAAGGGGTTCACCAGCCCCAGCATGGCCGCGGGCCCGGCGACGACGTTGTAGAGCGCGGCGAAGCCGAAGTTCTCCAGGGCGCGCCTGCGGGCCGTGAGGGCGACGTCGTAGGCGCCGGCCACCGGCATCAGCCCCTCGCCCGAGAACACCAGGTCGGCGGCGTTCTGGCTGGCCTCCAGGGCCGTGCCAGGGGCCATGGCGGCGTGCGCCTTGGCGAGCGCGGCGGCGTCGTTCAGGCCGTCGCCGACCATCAGCACCTTGCGGCCGGCCGCGGCGAGCACGTCCACGGCGGCGGCCTTCTCCTGCGGCGTCAGGCCGGCGCGCCAGGCCTCGATCCCGGCGGCCTCGGCGGCGGCGGCGACCGGGCCGTCGAGGTCGCCCGACAGCACCTCGACCGTCAGGCCGCGGGCCTTCAGCGCGGCCACCGTCAGGGTGGCGTCGCGGCGGAGCTGGTCGGAGAAGCGGAAGCGGACCTTGGTGTCCCCCTCGAACCCGAACCACAGCTCGGTCTCGCCGGCGCCGCGGCCCTCCACGCCCACGAAGGCGGCGCGGCCCAGGCGGGCGCGGCGGCCATCGACGACCCCCTCGACGCCCTGCCCGGCGTGCTCCACGACCTGCTCGGCCACGGGCCCCTCCCCCGCCGCCTCGGCGAGCGCCTTGGCCAGCGGATGGCGCGAGGCGCGGGCGAGCGGCGCGGCCATGGCGACCGCGGCGGGCGCCGGGTCGATGAGGCGCGGGCGGCCTTCCGTCAGGACGCCGGTCTTGTCGAAGACCACGTGGTCGACTTCGGCGAGGCGCTCCAGCGCGGCGCCGGACTTCACCAGCACGCCGCTGCGGAACAGGCGGGAGGAGGCCATGATCTGCACGGCGGGCACGGCCAGGCCCAGCGCGCAGGGGCAGGTGATGATCAGCACGGCGACCGCGCGGATCAGCGCCTCGCGCGGGCCGAGGCCCAGCGCCCAGCCGCCCACGAAGGTGAGCGCGGCGGCGGTGTGCACCACGGGCACGTAGATGGCGGCCGCCTTGTCGGCGAGCTGCACGTACTTCGACTTGGACTGGGCGCCGGCCTCCACCAGCCGGGCGATGGCGGCGAGCGCGGAGTCCTCGGAGCGAGCCAGGGCGCGCAGGCGCAGGACGCCGGACAGGTTCATGGCCCCGGCGCGGCAGACCGCGCCCTCCCCCACCGGCGCCGGCGCGGTTTCGCCGGTGAGCAGGGCGTTGTCGAGCTCGGAGGCTCCGGCCTCGATGCGCCCGTCCACAGGGATCCGCTCGCCCGGGCGGACCAGGACGACGTCGCCGGCCAGCACCTCGCCGAGCGGCTTCATGTGCTCGTGGCCCTGCCCGTCCAGCACCGCCGCGCGGGGGGCCTGCATGGCCAGGAGGTCGCCCGCCGCGCTGCGCGCCTTGGCGCGGAGCTGGTGATCCAGCCAGCGGCCGATCAGCAGCAGGAACAGCAGCGAGACGGCGGCGTCGAAGTAGGCGTCGCGGCCGTTCAGCAGGGTCTCGGAGAAGCTGATGACCAGGGTCAGGATCACGCCGATCGAGATCGGCACGTCCATGTTGGCGCGGCGCGCCTTCAGCGAGCGCCAGGCCGACTGGAAAAATGGCATGCCGGCGAAGATGGCGCACGGCGCGCCGACCGCGCCGGACAGCCACATCATCACCTGCTTCGTGGCCGGGCCGAGCTCCTGACCGAACAGGCCGGCCCACAGCGGCACCGAGAACATCATGGTGTTCATGGCGCCGAAGGCCGCCACGGCGAGCGCCAGGATCAGCCGGCGGCCCTCCTTGTCGTGGGCGATCTTCGCCTGACCGGGATCGTACGGCGTCGCGGGATAGCCGAGCGCGTCGAGGGCCGCGATGACGGCCGCCGGGTCGCCGGAAGCCGCCTTGAACCCCACCGCCAGCTTGCCGCTCGTCAGGTTCAGGCGCGCGGTTTCCACGCCCGGCAGGGCGGCCACGGCCTTCTCGATCTTCGCCAGGCAGTTGGCGCAGCGGGCGCCGCGGACCAGCAGGTCGACGCTCGCCTTGCCGTCCTTGCCCCTGGCCAGGAAGGCGGAGAAGTCCGCCCCGCGGGCCGTGTCATAGGTCAGCGCCACGTCAGCCTCCGCTCGGCGGTGAACAGCCGGCCCTGCGCGTCGCGGGCTTCGGCGGTCATGTCCCACGCGCCTTCGATCGCGCCGGTGGTGGCCTCGTATCGGCCCGGCGCGGTGCGCTGGAAGGTGAGCGTCCGGCGACCGGCCTCGGTGGCGGGCCGCTCGAGCTTGCCGGTGACGGTGAGCCCGCCCACGGGCGCGCCCTCCCGGTCCTGGACCAGCAGTACGACGACCCCCGGCTCGGCGTCGGCCGCCGCTCGCCAGCCGAGCTTGGCCTGGGCCTCGAGCTGGGCGATCCGCTGGTTGTAGAGCAGGCCGTCCTCGTAGGGCGTCACCGACACCTGGCCGGGGAAGGTCTTCAGGGCCAGGACGGTGAACCAGGCGTCGAAGCCGATGATGACCGCGAAGAAGGCGACCATCCCGGCCAGCACGTGCCAGCCCCGGACGCGGAACCCGGGCTTGGCCGGGACGGAGTGGATGGCGGTCATGGGTTGGCGGCTCCGGAGAGGAAGGTGGTCTTGGTCCGGCGCGTCTCGCCGGCGGCGCGGATCTCGAAGGCGGCCGGCATGTTCGGCGCGGCGATGCGGCCGGGCTCGGCGGTCACGAAGACGCGCACCGCGGTGACCTCGTTGGGCTCGGCGGTGACCACCAGCGGCCGGTCGGCGGGGTGACCGGGGCTCTTCACCCGGGCGCCGGGCACGCCGGCGAAGTCGATCCGCACGGTCTGCGGCGCGAAGGTCCGGTTCGCGATCTTCAAGGTGTAGCCGTTGCGGATGGCGCCGTCGTGCAGGCGCACGAAGGTTGGGTTGCGGTCGCGCAGCGCGTGCAGCTCGAACTTCGGCCGCGTGGCCAGGCCGAACAGCATCAGCGACGAGACCAGCACCAGCGCCACGGCGTAGTAGACCGTCCTCGGCCGCACGAACTTGTAGCGGGGGGTGGCCCCCTTCTGCCGCTCGGCGACGGCGGAGTCGGTGTCGTAGGCGATCAGCCCCTTGGGCCGTCCGACCTTCAGCATGATCTCGTCGCAGGCGTCGATGCACAGCGCGCAGTTGATGCACTCGAGCTGCGGGCCGTTGCGGATGTCGATGCCCATCGGGCAGGCGACGACGCACTGGCGGCAGTCGATGCAGTCGCCGCGGCCGGTCCAGTCCTGGTTCTTCTTGTGCGGCCCGCGGGGCTCGCCGCGGTCGTAGCGGTAGGTCACCTGCAGCGAGTGGTGGTCAAGCATGGCGCCCTGGATCCGCGGCCACGGGCACATGTAGGTGCAGACCTGCTCGCGCATGGATCCGGCGAAGACGTAGGTGGTCGCGGTCAGCAGGAAGCAGAAGATGTAGGCGGTGGCCGGCGCCTGGCCGACCCAGAAGTCGGCCAGCAGGGTCGGCGCGTCGTGGAAGTAGAAGATCCAGGCGCCGCCGGTGCCGAACCCGATGGCGAGCCAGGTCAGGTGCTTGCCCACCTTGCGCCACAGCTTGTTGAAGGACCAGGCCGAGGCGTCCAGGCGCATGCGCGCGTTGCGATCGCCCTCGAACAGCCGCTCCACGTAGATGAACAGGTCGGTCCAGACGGTCTGCGGACAGGCGTAGCCGCACCACAGCCGCCCGAACAGCGCCGTCACCAGGAACAGCGACAGGGCCGAGATCACCAGCAGGCCGGTGATGAAGTGGACTTCCTGCGGCCAGAGCTGGATGTCGAAGAAGTAGAACCGGCGGCCGGCGAAGTCGACCAGCACCGCCTGGTCCGGCAGCTTGCCCGGCCGGTCCCAGCGGATCCACGGCGTGACGTAGTAGATGGTCAGCATCACCACCAGCAGCGCCCATTTGAGGGTGCGCCACTTGCCGTGGACCAGCTTCGGATAAATCGGGGTCCGCGGCTTGTAGAGGCCACCGCCCGCGCCCTTCTTCCGAACCCGCTCGGCGGCCGAGACCGGAGCCTCGCGGTCGGCGGGCTCCGGCTTCGAGACGCGGTCGATGACGACGGTCATCTGCCCGCGCCTCCGGCGGCGGCCGGTGCGGCCGGGGCTTCGGCGACGGTGTCGTCGGCCCCGCCGGCGTTGGCGTGGATGTAGACGGCCAGCGCCTTGATGGTCTCCGGGCTGAACCGCGCGCCCCAGGTGGGCATGACGCCGTTGCGGCCGTTCCAGATCTGGTCGTGGATGGCCTTGCGGTCGGAGCCGTAGAGCCACTCGGCGTCGGTCAGGTTCGGCACGCCGCGAGCGGCGTCGCCGGTCCCGGCCGGACCGTGGCAGGCGGCGCACTGGTCGGCGAAGGTCTGGCGCGCGCGCTCGACCGCCGCCCCGTCCGCCTTGCGGCCGGAGATCGCCATGACGTACTCGGTCAGGTCGGCCACCTTCGGCTCGTCCAGCATCTGGTCGCGGCCGAACGCCGGCATCACCGTCTCGCCGCGGGTCTGGGCATGGCCGGCGCGGACGCCGACCTCGATGGTGTGGCGGATGTCCTCGAGCGAACCGCCCCAGAGCCAGACGTCGTCGCGCAGATTGGGATAGCCCGCCCGGCCCCCGCCGCCCGCCCCGTGGCAGGTGGCGCAGTTGTCGCCGAAGACCGAGTTGCCCACCTGCAGGGCGTAGGCCTGCAGTTCCGGATCCTGTTCGATCTGCTGCAGGGAGGCGGTGCGGAGCTTGACCTCGCCGGCCCCGCGTTGGGCCTTCAACGCGGCGAGCTGGCGGCTCACCTCGGCGCGGTCGGACTGGCCGAGCAGGCCCTTGGTGTAGCCGCTGATCCCCGGCCAGGCCGGCATCAGCACCCAGTAGACCGCCGCCACGGCGATGCTGCCGTAGAACACCCACAGCCACCAGCGGGGCAGCGGGTTGTCCAGCTCCTTGATGCCGTCCCACTCGTGCCCGGTCGTCTCGACGCCCGAGTGTTCGTCCATTTCACGTTTGTGGTCAGACATTGTCGCTCTCGTCCTTCTCGAGCGGCAGTTGGGCGAGGCGCCTGAACGCCTCCTTGTGCTTGGGGAGCAGGGCGTAGATCACGCCGGCGGCGAAGATCGCCGCGAAGTAGATCGTCCCGCCCTGCTGGGCGAAGGTCGCCACGGTTTCGTAAGAGACGCCGCTCATCGCAGGTTCTCCGGGCTCTCGGCCTTGTAGGTCTTGAAGTCGACCATGGTCCCGAGGACCTGCAGGTAGGCGATCAGCGCATCCATCTCGGACAGCTTCTCGGGATTACCATCGAAGTCCCGCTGGGCGACCTTGTCGCCGTAGCGCTTGCGCAGGTCCGAGCTCGCGCCGGCGAACGGGTCCACCTGCGCTTCCAGGTCGAGCTTGGCGTTCTGCAACTGCGCGTCCGAGTAGGGCACGCCCACCTTGCGCAGGGCCGTCAGCTTGGCCTCGATGGCCCGGTAGTCGAGCTCCTTCTTCGCCAGGAAGGCGTAGGGCGGCATGTTGGACTCGGGCACCACCGAGCGCGGGTTGGTCAGGTGGTCCACGTGCCAACTGTCGGAGTACTTCTCGCCCACGCGGGCCAGGTCAGGCCCGGTGCGCTTGGAGCCCCACTGGAACGGGTGGTCGTACATGCTCTCGGCGGCGAGGCTGTAGTGGCCGTAGCGCTCCACCTCGTCCCGCAGGGGACGCACCATCTGCGAGTGGCAGACGTAGCAGCCCTCGCGGATATAAATGTCGCGGCCCGCCTGCTCGAGCGGGGTGTAGGGACGGACGCCCTTCACCTTCTCGATCGTGCTCTCCAGGTAGAAGAGCGGCGAGATCTCCACGAGCCCCCCGATCGACACGACGATCAGGATCCCGATGACGAGCCACAGAGAGTGGCGTTCGAACTTTTCGTGACGCTTCCACATGTGCGGAGCCCTTACTCAGCCGCCAGCATGGCGGGGGCGGGCGTCGCCGTGGACTGAGCGTCCGCCACGGCGGAGCTCGGCATGCGGATCGTACGCCACAGGTTGTAGGACATGATCACCGCGCCGGAGAGGTACATCAGGCCGCCGATGGTGCGGATGACGTTCTCGATGTGCTTGGCGGCGACGGTTTCGACGAAGGAGTTGGCCAGGAAGCCCTGCGGCGTGTACTCGCGCCACATCAGGCCTTCCATGATGCCGGAGACCCACATCGCGGCGATGTAGAGGAGGATCCCCGTCGTCGCGATCCAGAAGTGCCACTCTACCATGCGGTTCGAGTAGAGCCGGTCCTTCTTCCACAGCCAGGGCACGAGGCAGTAGACCGCGCCGAAGCTGATGAAGCCGACCCAGCCCAGCGCGCCCGAGTGCACGTGGCCGATGGTCCAGTCGGTGTAGTGGCTGAGCGAGTTGACCGCCCGGACCGACATCAGCGGCCCTTCGAAGGTCGACATGCCGTAGAAGGCGATGGCGACCACCATCATCCGGACAACCGGGTCGGTGCGCAGCTTGTCCCAGGCGCCCGACAGGGTCATCAGGCCGTTGATCATGCCGCCCCAGGAGGGCATCCACAGCATGATCGAGAAGGTGGCGCCCAGCGTCTGCGCCCACTGCGGCAGGGCCGTGTAGTGCAGGTGGTGCGGGCCCGCCCAGATGTAGATGAAGATCAGCGACCAGAAGTGGACGATGGACAGCCGGTACGAATAGACCGGCCGCTCCACCCGCTTCGGGACGAAGTAGTACATCATGGCCAGGAAGCCGGCGGTCAGGAAGAAGCCCACCGCGTTGTGGCCGTACCACCACTGGGTCAGCGCATCCTGCACGCCCGCGAAGGCCGAGTAGCTGCGGGTCTCCAGGAGACCCACCGGCATGGCCAGGTTGTTGACCACGTGCAGCAGGGCGATGGTCACGATGAAGGCCAGGTAGAACCAGTTGGCCACGTAGATGTGCGGCTCTTTGCGCTTCCAGATCGTGCCCAGGAAGACGAGCAGGTAGGCGACCCAGACCACAGTCAGCCACAGGTCGACGTACCATTCCGGCTCGGCGTACTCGCGGCTCTGGGTGATCCCGGCCAGGTAGCCGGTGGCGGCCAGCACGATGAAGAGCTGGTAGCCCCAGAAGACGAACCACGGCCACACCCCGCCGGCCAGCCGGGCCTTGCAGGTCCGCTGGACCACGTAGAAGGACGTGGCGATCAGCGCGTTGCCGCCGAACGCGAAGATGACCCCCGAGGTGTGCAGGGGCCGCAGGCGTCCGAAGTTCAGGAAGCCGTAGTCCGGGAAGTAGAGCTGGTTCGGCCAGGAGAGCTGGGCGGCGATGACCACGCCCACCAGCAGGCCGACGACGGCCCAGAACATGGTGGCGATCACACCGGCCCGGACCACGCCGTCTTCATAGCGGTTGGGGTCCTGGCGGAACCGGTCGTGGCCGAGGCCGGCGGAAATCACCAGGAACGCCAGGGTGAAGGCGCCGGTGAAGATCCAGCCGTGCAGGCGGAACAACGGGTCGGGGCTGAACGCGGTCATCAGGACCGAGCCCAAGGCCGCCACACCCGTCAGGATGTATAGGAGGAGGACGTTGAACGGCGCTTCGTCCGGCGTGGCCGCTAACTGGTTCATGAGCCCGTTTTTCTGGGTGGCTTGAGAGATGCTCCCCCGTTTGCCGCGGGCGCCCCAGAGTCGCCTTGATCCACGTCAAGGCGTCCGGAGCGGCGGCGGGCGATCAGTCGGCGCATCATCGAAAGGGCCCGCCATGCGCCGCACGAACGATCCGTCTAGCGACAGCTTCGCCCGCCTCGGCGCGGCGACGGCCGGGGTCGTGCTCCTGGCTTCGGCGGCGCTCGCCGCCCGGCTGGCCTGGCAGCACATGGCCTTCCTGGGCGAGATCTGCGGCACGTCCCTCACGGCCCCTCACTGCGGCTGGTGCGCCGCCGCCGCGGCGCTGACCGCCGCCGGCCTGACGAGCCTCGGCTGGGCCGCCTGGCCCGCCCGCAAGACCCTGCGCATCCGCAGCGAATAGGCCCGCCCCTACCCCTTACGCCGGCCGCTCAGCAGGGGGCCGTGGCGATGCACGGCGTCATTTCCATTTTGCGCTGGGTCGCATGGTCGGCGCGCGCGACCGCCTCGATGTAGCTCAAGATGGCGGCCGCCTCGCTGCGGGTCAGCACGATCCCGGACATGCCGTAGCGACTGTGCCGTTCGCCGCTCGCAGCCGTGTGCTGCAGGCTCTCGGGGGTGTGCAGGCCATCCAGCATCCAGAAGGGGGGCGCGCCGCGATGTGGGCTGATCTGGGCGGGCCCCGCCCCATGGCAGCCGGCACAATACTTCTGCGCCAGCCTGCGGCCTTCCTGGACCTGCGGCGACGCGGCTTGGTCAGGCACGGCGGCGCCGCCCGCCAGGACGGCGAGCAGCGCCAGGACGGTGAGTCTCGTCACAGGGATCAGGCGCGGGCGCGAGCCAGGCGCAGGTGGTTGCGGATGGCCTCGGCGTCGTCCTGCAGGCGGTTGTGCGCGTCGGTCGTCTCGACCATCGCCAGCACCGCCTGAGGCAGCTTCTGGCGGAGCACGCCGAGAGCATGCGGCGGCGCCATGATCACGAGGCGCTCGAACGCCTTGCGGCGGGCGGCGACGTCGATCCTCTCGGCGGCCCGGCCAAGGAACCGCGTCTCCGCTTCCTGCGCCGGCGGAGTCTCGCGGTCGCCGTGGCGACCCTGGCCGGCGCGCTCGTGCACCGTCGCGGCGTGCGCGTGCGATCGCGGCCGGTCGTGCTCCTCGGTCCGCAGCGCCTCGCCCGACAGCTCCCGCACCTCGCCGGCGCGGCGACGCTCCTCGAAGACCCGCATGTGGGCGCCGTCCGCGGCGACGATCCAGGTCACGCCTTCATCGATCATGTCTGTCTCCCGATTGATGGCGCAGCATGGGCAGGCCGCCCCGGTGAAGCCCTGACCTGCGTCAAATCGCGGTCTGAGCCGCCTCCGTACGGCTACTTAGGGCGGGATGCGGAATGTCCGGCCGCTTCGGCCGGGCGCAGGATGGGGGCCCGACGCGAAGGAGCCGCCCCCATGCCGCGCACCGCCGACACCGCGCCCAGCCTCACCAGCCTGCTCGTCCACGCCGAGCCCGGCGCCGCAGCCACGCTGCGGGTGCGGTCCGCCGCCGAGCTCGCCCGCCGCTCGGGCGCCCGGCTGATCGGGCTTGGCGCGGCGGCCCTGGAGCCGCCGCTGGCCTGCGATCCTTACACCGGCCAGCTCGTCGCCGAGCTGGTGACGCAGATGGCCGGCGCCCTCGAGAGCGAGATCACGGCCGCCGAGGCCGCCTTCCGCCGCGACGCGGCCGCCGCCCCGGAGGTCGAATGGCGCTGCGGCCAGGCGATGCCGAACGCCGCCCTGGCCTGCGAGGCCCGCGCGGCGGATCTGGTGGTCATGTCGGCCGCCGAGGGGCGCCAGGCGAGCGGCTACCACGCCGCAGATCCCGCCCAGGTGGCGCTGACCGCCGGGCGGCCGGTGCTGGTGGTCCCGGAGGCCGGCGCCCCGCTGGAGGCGCGGCGGGTCGTTATCGCCTGGAAGGAGACGCGCGAGGCGCGGCGCGCGGTGGCCGACGCCCTCCCCTTCCTGGCCGCGGCCGAGGAGGTGCTGGTGCTGGGCGTCTGCGAGGCCGCGGCCGCGACCGCCGTGCTGGCGCAGGCGCGGGACGTGGCCGACGCGCTCAGCCGCCGCGGGATTGCGGCCCGGGCGAGCGTGGCGACCGGGCAGGAGACGGACGTCGCCCGAACGCTGGACGCCCAGGCCGCCGCCCTCGGCGCGGATCTGATCGTCGCCGGCGCCTATGGCCATGGCCGGGCGGCGGAATGGGTGTTCGGCGGCGTGACCCGCGACCTGCTGAAGGCGCCGGCGCGCTACCTGCTGCTCAGCCACTAGGCTCCGGTACGAGCACCGCCGCGCCCGCGAAGGCGCCGCTCCGCAGGTGCTCGAGGGCCGCATTGGCGTCCCGGAGCGGATAGGTGGTGACGTGCGGCCGCACGCCGGCCCGCGCGGCCAGCGGCAGGTACTCGACGGCGTCCCGGCGGGTCAGATTGGCCACAGAAACCAGCCGCCGCTCTTCCCAGAGGATCGAGTAGGGGAAGCTCGGGATGTCGCTCATGTGGATCCCGCCGCAGACCACCGTCCCGCCCTTCCGCACGGCCCGCAGGGCGAGCGGCACGAGATCGCCCACCGGCGCGAAGATGATCGCTGCGTCGAGCGGCTCCGGCGGGGCGTCCTCCGAGGCTCCCGCCCACGCGCACCCAAGGGCGCGCGCCAGGTTCTGGGCGGCGGCGTCGCCGGCCCGGGTGAAGGCGTGGACCTGCTGGCCCTCGTGGAGCGCGAGCTGCGCCAGGAGGTGGGCCGCCGCGCCGAAGCCGTAGAGCCCCAGCCGCGCGACGGGCCCCGCCTCGGCCGCCTTGCGCCAGCAGCGGTAGCCGATCAGGCCGGCGCACATCAGCGGCGCGGCTTCGGTGTCGGAGAGTCCGGCCGGCAGGGGGAAGCTGAAGTCCGCCCGCGCGATCACCGTGTCGGCGTAGCCGCCGTCGCGGGTCCAGCCGGTGAACCCGGGCGCGTCGCAGAGGTTCTCCCGCCCCTCGCGGCAGTAGCGGCATCGGCCGCAGGTGTCGCCCAACCAGGGCACGCCGCGGCGCTCGCCCAGGGCCACGCCCGTCACGCCGGGTCCGATGGCGTCCACCACGCCGACGATTTCGTGCCCCGGGATCACGCTGTCCCGCCGCGGCGGCAGCTCGCCATCCACCACGTGCAGGTCGGTGCGGCAGACGCCGCAGGCCCGGACCCGCAGGCGCAGCTCGCCCGGTCCCGGCTGTGGGTCAGGGCGCGCCTCGCAGCGCAGCGGCTCGCCGACCGCCTGCAGCACCATTCCGAACATCGGGACCTCCCGCCGGAACCCGTAGTGCGCCACAGTGGTCCCGCGTTGACGGGGGTCAAGGCGCCCCGCGGACCCGAAAGCCACCTACGCCCATGACGACGCGCAATCTCGACGCCCTCTTCCATCCGCAGGCCATCGCCCTGATCGGGGCGAGCAACACGCCGGGCTCCGTGGGCCAGGTGATCGCCCGCAACCTGCTGAACGCCGGTTTCGCGGGGCCGGTGCTGCCGGTGAATCCGCGGGCTTCGTCGGTGGGCTCGTCGCTCGCCTATCCCTCGGTGGACGCCCTGCCGCGTCCCGTCGACCTGGCGGTCATCGCCACGCCCGCCCCCACCGTGCCCGGACTGATCGGCGAGCTCGGCGCCCGCGGCTGCCGCGCCGCGGTGGTGATCAGCGCCGGCGTGACCGGCGAGCTGCGCCAGCAGATGCTCGACGCCTCGCGGCCGCACCTGCTGCGGATCGTCGGCCCCAACTGCCTGGGCTTCATCTCGCCGAAGGTGGGCATCAACGCCAGCTTCGCGCACCTGAACCCTGCGCCTGGCGGCCTCGCCCTGGTGGCCCAGTCGGGGGCGATCTGCGCCGCGGCGCTGGACTGGGCGCAGGCCCGCGGGGTGGGCTTCAGCCACGTGATCAGCATCGGCGACGCGGCCGACGTCGATTTCGGCGACCTGCTCGACTACCTGGCGCTCGATCCCGACACCAAGGGCATCCTGATCTACCTGGAGAGCATCACGGACGCGCGGAAGTTCATGACCGCCGGCCGGATCGCCGGGCGGGCCAAGCCGGTCGTGGTGATCAAGGCGGGCCGCACGAGCGCGGGAGCGGCGGCGGCCTTCAGCCACACGGGCGCGCTCGCCGGCGCCGATGCAGTCTACGACGCCGCCTTCCGCCGCGCGGGGATGCTGCGGGTGGGCGGCCTGCGCGAGCTGTTCGACGCGGTGACGACGCTGTCGGCCGGCCTTCGGGTGCACGGAGACCGGCTGGCCATTCTGACCAACGGCGGCGGCGCCGGCGTCATGGCCGCCGATGCGCTCGCCGACCGCGGCGGCCGCGTGGCCGAGCTCGCGCCGGAGACCATCGCCGCCATCGACCGCTTCGCGCCGGGCAACTGGTCGAAGGCCAATCCGGTGGACATCCTCGGCGACGCCAAGCCCGTGCTCTACGGCCAGGCGCTGGAGGCCCTGCTCGCCGACCGCGAGAACGACGCCATCCTGGTGATGAACTGCCCGACCGCGGTGGCCTCCTCGACGGAAGCCGCCCGGGCGGTGGTCGCGGCCGCCCCGCCCCGGCCGTTCGGGCGGCCGATCCTGACCTGCTGGCTGGGCGACCACGCGGTGACCGAGGGCCGGCGGCTGTTCGCGGGCGCCGGCCTGCCGAGCCACGAGACGCCGGACGAGGCGGTCCGCGCCTTCATGCACCTGGTGGACCACCGCCGGAACCAGGAGCTGCTGATGCAGACGCCGGCCGACCGCCCGCCCCGGGCGGCCGACGCGGCGAGCGTGCGCCAGATCATCGACGCCGCCCTCGCGGAGGGCCGCCTTGTGCTGACCGATCCCGAAGCGCGCGCGGTGCTGAAGGCCTACGGCCTGCCGGTGGTGCAGGACCGCACGGCGCGCAGCCCGGCCGAGGCCGCCGCCGCGGCCCGCGAACTCGGCGGGACGGTGGCGCTGAAGATCCTGTCGCCGGACATCAGCCACAAGTCCGACGTGGGCGGCGTGGCGCTCGAGCTGCACGGCCCCGCCGACGTGCTGGAAGCCGCCGAGGCCATGCTGGCCCGTGTGCAGGGGGTCCGGCCCGAAGCGCACATCGAAGGCTTCGTGCTCCAGCCGATGATCGACCGGCCGCACGCCCACGAGCTGCTCTGCGGCGTCGCCCAGGATCCCACCTTCGGCCCGGTGGTGCTGTTCGGCCACGGCGGGGTGACCACCGAGGTCCTGAAGGACCGCAGCATCGGCCTGCCGCCGCTCAACGACGTGCTGGCCCGCGACATGGTCCGGCGGACGCAGGTCGCCAAGCTGCTCTCCGGCTTCCGCGACCGGCCGGCGGCGGACGTCGGCGCCATCGCCGACGTGCTGGTCACGCTGGGGGAGATGGCGAGCGGCATCCCCGAACTCGCCGAACTGGACATCAACCCCCTGCTCGCCGACGAGCAGGGGGTGCTGTGCCTGGACGCCCGGATCCGCTTGCGGGCGCCGGGCGCCGCGGCGACGGCGCGCCCAGCCATCCTCCCCTATCCCCAGGCGCTGGAGCGCACGGTGACGCTTGAGGGCGGCGGCGACCTGCTGGTCCGGCCGATCCGGCCGGGCGATGCGCCGCGCATCGAGGACCTGATCGACCGCTCCACCCCCGAGGACGTGCGCCTGCGCTTCGCCTCCGGCTTCCGCCACCTGCCGCCCGGCTGGGCCGCGCGCCTGTCGCAGATCGATTACGACCGGGAGATGGCCCTGGTGGCGCAGAACGCCGACGGCGAGATCCTGGGCGTCAGCCGGATCGTTGGCGACCCCGAAGGCGAGACCGCCGAGTTCGCCATGATGGTGCGCAGCGACTGCCAGCACCGCGGCCTGGGCGGCCTGCTGCTGCGGGCGGTGCTCGATCACGCCCGGGCGCGGGGTATCAAGGAGGTCTGGGGCGACGTGGCGCGCCACAACGACCGCATGCTGGAGCTGGCGGAGAACCTCGGCTTCGGCCGCCGGGCCGGCGAGGACGTGGCCCGCGTGAAGGTGGTCAAGCGGCTGGACGTGGCGCCGCAGCCGGTCGCCTGAGGCGGAAGGGACGCCGGACCGGCCGGCCCGGCGTCCCCGCCCCGCTCAGGTCGGTTCGAGGACGGCCTCGGACCGGGCCCGCTGCCCCACGGCCTCCTTGAAGAAGGCCAGCAGGTCGGCGTTGACGATGTCGGCGTGGGTGGCGGCCAGGCCATGCGGCAGGCCGGGATAGATCTTCAGCGTGCTGTTCTTCAGCAGCTTGGCGCTCTTGGGGGCGGAGGCGGCGATCGGCACCACCTGGTCGTCGTCCCCGTGCATCACCAGCACCGGGATCTCGATGCGCTTCAGGTCCTCGGTGAAATCGGTCTCGGAGAAGACCCGGACGCAGTCGTAATGGCCCTTGATGCCCCCCATCATGCCCTGCAGCCACCACTTGTCGATCAGGCCCTGGTTCACCTTCGCGCCGGGGCGGTTGAAGCCGTAGAACGGCCCGGCCGCGACCTCGCGGTAAAACTGCGATCGGTTGTTCAGCGTGCCGTCCCGGATACCGTCGAACACCTCGATGGGCGTGCCCTCCGGATTGGTCGGGCTCTTCAGCATCACCGGCGGGATCGCGCCCAGGATGGCCGCGCCGGCCGCGCGGTCCGTCCCGTGCCGGCCGAGGTAGCGGATCACCTCGCCGCCGCCGGTGGAGTGGCCCACGTGGATGGCGTCCCGCAGGTCCAGCGCCAGCACCAGCTCGCGCAGGTCGTCGGAGTAGGTGTCCATGTCGTTGCCGGACCAGGTCTGGCTCGACCGGCCGTGGCCGCGCCGGTCGTGGGCGATGACCCGGTAGCCCCGCTCGGCGAAGAACATCATCTGGACGTCCCAGTCGTCGGCCGTCAACGGCCAGCCGTGGCTGAACACGATGGGCTGTCCCGAACCCCAGTCCTTGTAGAAGATCTGGGCGCCGTCCTTGACCGTGATGGTGGGCATCGAAGTCCTCCTTCAAGGGAGTGCTGCAGAGGCGGCGCGCGCCCCGGGTGTAAGCTTCGCTGGCGGCGCCGCCGCGCGCCGGCGGGCCGGGTCACTCTGAGCCATGCTGCGGGGCGCGACCGCTTCGCCGCCCCCCCGGGCGAGCCTCTGCGTCCGCGAAGCTGAGCCTGACCTGCGCGGCCGAGGGCCGCAACAGCGACGAACGGCTATCAGGCGGATGTGAAGGATTGTCGGGCGCAGCCGGCGGCCGGCGCCGAAAGAAAGAGCGCCCCCGCTCGGATCGGGGGCGCTCCGCCAGTCCACCCGTTCTCCGGGGGGTGGAGATCCGCTGGGACTGTGCTCGACGTCGGCAAGCATGGCCCCCGCGGGCCGGCCGCGCCTTGCGGCAGATCAAACGCCGCCGCTCAGCGCCGCTTGGCGGCCTTCGGCCGCCGTCCCCGCGCCAGCGCAAGGGCCGTAAGCCCCAGGAGGCCGGAGACCACGAGCACCCCGGCCGCGGCGTGCGCACGCCGGCCGGCGTGCACCACGTATCGGTGGAAGTGGGTCTCGTCCGCCCCCCACCAGCTCCCCGAGGGCTTGTGGAAGCCGTGGCGCGGGTGGGCCTCGGCGGCCTCACGGGCGAGGTCCGCGGCGTCGGCGGCGGTCCGCCCGGTGACCACCGCTTCCGTCTCCGGCGCCACGGCCTGCGGGTCGTCGCTCAGCCGCCAGGTCTCGCGCGTCACGTTGAACACGCGGCCGAGCGTTGATTTGCGGGACAGCGGCGTCTTGCGCCTGAGGAAGCGGTCAGGTGTGCTGGTCATGGGCAACTTCGGCTGGATCTTTCCTCAACGCACGAACGGCCGCCTCGACGCCGCCGCAGTTCCGTCCTACGGCCCGGCCATGCGACCCTTTCTCGATCTCGTGGGCGCCTCCGGCGCAACCTACCGCTTCCGTCTCTGGCCGGAGAACGAGCCCCACGTGCCGATCGCCGGGAACTACGCCTTCGTCCGCGAATCGGACGAGGGCGCGGTCGAGGTGGTCGTCCTCGGCGCCACCGAGGACCTGTCGCAGGCTCGCGCGGCGCTCGCCCGGTCGCAGCGGCGCGGCCCACTGCAGGTCTACACCCGCCTGAACGTCGCGCGCACCACCCGCGAAGCCGAGCACGCCGACCTCGCCGGGGGCTACGCCTCGGCCCGCGCCGAACCCCCGGTCGGCTGAGCCCCGTCCGCGGCGGCGCGACGCGCGGCCCGCCCGGCCCGCGCCCCCGCCCCGCGCGCCGGCACCCCCAGACGCCCGAGGCGGTCGAGCAGGCAGGCCGCGGGGGCCTCCGCCTCGCGCCGCGCCGCACCGCCGGGCGGCTGAGCCCCGCCCGCGGCGGCGCGCGGGGCGTCGCGCCCGGCCCGCGCCCGCTCCACGCGCTCCTGCACCCGCAGACGGCCGTGGCGTTCGATCAGGCTGGCCGCGGGGAACTGCGGCCTCAGCCCGCGCACGGGCGACAGGTTGCGCACGCCCCGCCGGGTCTCGCCGACGATCTCCTGAACCAGGATGCGCCGCCGCACGGTCCCCTCCTCCTGAAGGAAGGAGAGCCGGTGCAGGGCGTAGAGGCCGATGATCGCCGAGATCAGGAAGAAGAAGTCCCAATGGCTGACGTGGAGGCCGAAGAACTCCGAGACGCCCGAGGGATCGCGCCAGAGGATCTGGAAGCTCAGCTCGCGTGCGGCGTAGAAGTCCGCCGTGATGCCACCGAGGATGGGCGCCATGCCCGCCGCCGCCGAGGCGATCAGCGAGTTGGCCGCCAGGTAGGAGGTGGCGGCGTGCCGCGGCGCGAGCTTCAGCGCCGCCGCCCCCGTGGCCAGGTTCACGCCCGCCGATGCCATGCCCATGAAGGCGTGCAGCACCGATAGGTAGACGATCAGGCCCAGCCGGTCCTCGAATTCGGAGGCGAAGACCATGGCGGCGATGGCCAGAAGGAAGGCCGGCGCGGCGAGGTTCAGCACGGACTTGTTGGAGAACCGGTCCGACAGCCTGCCCCACATCCGCAGGACCACCAGGTTCGCGAACTGGCTGACCACGGTGAAGGTCATCACCCAACCCATGCCGAGGCCGAGCTGCTGGACGAAGTAGACGGTGAAGAACGGCGTCGCCGAGTTCACCGCGAACTGCCAGCTCGCCATGAAGCGGATCAGCGTGCGGAAGTTGGGATCCTTCAGCGGCGCCTTCAGCAGCTTCCAGAGCGTCTGGCGCGGCGCGGCCTCCGGCATCAGCGGCTCGGGCACCATAGAGAGGCGCCAGGTGCTGATCGCGCCGGCCACGAAGCCCGCGCCGTAGAGCAGCATGAACACCGAGCCGTCGCCCTCCCCACGGGCGGCCTTCTGCGACTGCATGGCGAAGCCGGCCGCCAGGCTGCAGAGCATGCCGATCGCCGTGGCGAAGATGGTCCGTCGCGCGAAGAAGCCGCCGAGCCGCCGCTCCGGGACGAGGTCGCGGATCCAGGAGTTCCAACTGCACGCGCAGACCGCGTTGAAGGCCGTGTGGACGATCTCGAGCACGATCAGGATGCCGAGCGCCAGGCGCTTGTCCGGGATCAGCGGCAGGATGGCGAAGATCGGCAGGGTCGCGCGGGCGACCACCAGGGCCACGATGCTGATCTGGCGGCGCGCGCGCAGCCGCTCGACCAGGCTGACCGCCGGCGCCTGCAGGATCTGGGTCCACAGCGGGATCGCCGCCAGCAGGCCGATCACGGCGTTGGTGGCGCCCAGCCAGAGCGCCAGCGCCACCAGCACCACGCCGGAGTTCAGCGCCCCCACCATGGTGGCGAAGGTCGCGTCCCACATGAGGTTGCGAAGGCCCCGCCTGAGCTCGGCCTCGTTCACGTGCGGCTGAGGGGCCAGCATGCCTGCCATGGCGGCCTCTTCCATCGATCCGGGGTAGGCCCCACGAACAGACGGGCCGGCGGCTTGTTCCCCCGCGAACCATGGTTTGCCGACCCTGTCCGGGCCCGAGCGGCCGACGCCGTTCGCGCTAGCCGCGGATCGCGAAATTGCCCACGGCGTGGGCGCATAGCGCGCCCCGGGCGTCGCGGACGTCCCCTTCGGCGTAGGCGGTCTGCCGACCGTGATGCAGCACCCGGCCCTCCGCCCGCACGAGGCCGGAGCGCAGGCTGATGGGCCTCAGATAGCTGACCTTCAGGTCGAGGGTGACCACCCCCTGCCCGTGTTCGACCACCGTGTGCACCGCCGCCCCCAGCGCGTTGTCCAGCAGGGTCGCGGCCACCCCGCCGTGCAGCATGCCGGCCAGGTTCTCGAGGTCCTCGCGCGGCTCGAGCTCGAACACGACCCGGCCGGGCTCCACCTCGCCGATGGCGAAACCCACCACGCGGGCCATGGGCGGGGGCGGAAGCCGGCCGGCCTTGATCCCCTCCAGCATCTGCAGGCCGGAGAGGCCGGCGAGCTCGGCTCGAAAGGGCTGGGGCGAGGCCCACTCGATGGTGCGGGTCCGGAGCGCCCCGTCGGCGCGGGCGGCGAGGCTCATCGGGCGGCCTCCAGCCCGAGCCGGCCGAGGATCCGGGCCCGCGCGTCGCGCAGCATCGCATAGGCGCGCTCGTCGTCCGGCTCCGCGCGGGCCAGGGCGAGCGCGCCCACCAGCTCGGCCACCAGCGAGGCGGCGTCGTCGGCGGCGTGCTCGCGTCCCGTGGCCGACAACAGCCCGGCCAGCCGGTCCTCCAGCGCCGCCACGCCCGAGGCGAAGACGGCGCGGGCAGGGTCCGGCAGACGCGGCGCATCGGCGCTCAGGAACGGCAGCGGGCATCCGGCCGTCCGCGTGTCGCGGTGCGCAGGCGACAGGTAGAAGCCGATGTAGTCGACCAGCGCCTCGCGGGGGCCGCGTCCTTCCATCGACTGGCCGACGCGCTCGGCGCTCTCCCGGAACATCTGCCGGATGCCCTCGGCGATCAGCTCGTCACGCGACTTGAAGTGGGCATAGAAGCCGCCGTGGGTCAGGCCCGCCTTGCCCATGACGTCGGCCACGCTGACCCGGTGCGGTCCGTCCTGGCGGATCGCCCGGGCCGCCTCCTTCAGCACCCGCTCGCGCGTGCGCTCCTTGTGCTGCGCGTCGTACCGCATGCTCAGCGCTCCTCTTCCGGCCGAACAAGGTCGACCGTGACAGTGGAGGACAGCCCGGGGCGCAACTGCGCCAGCTCGGCCTGTCCGGGCAGCAGCCGGATGCGCACGGGCACCCGCTGCACGATCTTGGTGAAGTTCCCCGTCCCCGGCTCGAAGGGCAGCAGCGAGAATTGCGAACCCGAGCCCGGCGCGAAGCTCTCCACCTCCCCCTTCAGCACGCGGCCGTGCAGGGCGTCGATCTTCACCTTCGCCGGCTGTCCGGGCGTCATCCGCGCCACCTGGGTCTCCTTGAAGTTCGCGGTCACGTACAGCGAGCGCAAGGGCACCACGGTCATCAACCGGCTGCCGGGCTGCACATAGTCGCCGACCTCGGCCTGGCGATCGCCGACCACGCCGTCGATCGGCGAGACCACGAGGGCGTGGCGCAGGTCCTGTCGGGCGAGGTCGAGGGCCGCCTCGGCGCGCGCCACCCGCGCCTGGGCCTTGGCCAGCGCCGCCACGAGGCTGGGGTGGCGCGCGTCGGCGGCGGCGAGCTCCTCGCGGCTCACCCGGAGCTGGGCGCGGCTCCGCTGCGCCTCCGAGGCTGCGGCCACGGCGTCGGCGCGGTAGCGGTCGAGGTCGCGGCGCGGGGCGAACCCGCGATCCGCCAGCCGCTCGAACCGGTCGCGGTCGGCCTGGGCGCGGGTGTTCTGGGCGTCGGCCGTGGCGATGGCGGTGCGCACCGCGTCCACGCCGGCGGCCGCCAGCCGCCGCTCGGCCGCCAGGGTCTCGAAGGCGGCGCGGGCGCCCAGCTCCTCGGCGCGGGCGTCCTGCAGGTCGGCCTCCGCCGAAGCCAGCCGGCTCTCGAACTCCTCGGGCGCGATCCGCACCAGCGGCTGGCCCCGCCGAACCGGCTGGTTGTGGCGGACCAGCACCTCGGCCACCAGGCCACGGACCTTGGGCGCGACTGTGGAGCTGTCGGCCTGCAGGTAGGCGTCGTCCGTGGTCACGGCCCCCTTCGGGACGCCGATCCAGGCGGCGCCGGCGGCGGCCACGGCCAGCGCCGCGCCGACCGAGACCAGGGTGCGCCGCGCCACGAGCGGCCGGCGCTCCGGCTTCGCGGTCCTGGGCGCGGTGTCGAGGAGAGCAGCGGTCACGGCAGGGCTCCGGGTCTTGCGGCAGACCTTTATATGATGCACATCATACAACGAAGCAAGCGGCTGGAGGACAAGCATGGCCGGACCCGCCTCGCCGGCCGCGCCCGCGCCGGCCCCGTTCGATCCGTCGACCCTGCCACGCGGCCGCAAGTTCCTGATCTTCGGGGTCATGGCGTTCGGCCAGTTCCTGGCCCTGATCGACATCCAGATCGTCGCCGCCTCGCTGAACAGCGTGCAGGCCGGCCTCTCCGCGGGGCCGGACGAGATAAGCTGGATCCAGACCGGCTACCTGATGGCCGAGCTGGTGATGATCCCGTTCGCGGCCTTCCTGGCGCAGGCGCTGTCCACCCGCGTGCTGTTCGCGCTTTCCGCCGGCCTGTTCACGGCGGCCAGCGCGCTGTGCGGCGCAGCCTGGGACATCGAGTCGATGATCCTCTTCCGGGTCGTCCAGGGCTTCGTCGGCGGCGCCATGGTGCCCACCGTGTTCGCCACCGGCTACGCGCTCTTCACCGGCAAGGACCGGGCCATGATCCCGGCGATCCTGGGCTCCGTCTCGGTGCTCGCGCCGACGCTGGGACCGACGCTCGGCGGGCTGCTCACCGACGCGGTGGGCTGGCGCTGGATCTTCTACATCAACGTGGTCCCGGGCATCGCAGTGGCCGCGCTCTCGCTGATGGTCATCCGGGTCGACGCGCCGAACCTCGGCATGCTCCGGCGCATCGACTACTCGCACCTGGCGGCGATGGCCGTCTTCCTCGGCGGCATCGAGTATGTCCTGGAGGAAGGGCCGCGCCGCGAGTGGCTGTCCGATCCGGCGATCGCCACGGGCGCCTGGCTGTCGCTGGTCGCCTTCCTGCTGTTCCTGGAGCGCTCGTTCCGCTCGGGGGGGCCGGTCGTGCGCCTGACCCCGTTCCGCAAGCCGACCTTCGCCTTCGCCTGTGTCTTCAACCTGGTGATCGGCTTCGGCATCTACGCCTCGACCTACCTTATCCCGGTCTACCTCGGGCGCGTGCGCGGGTTCTCCAGCGAGGAGATCGGCACGACCGTCTTCGTCACCGGCGGCGCCCAGCTCGTCTCCACCTTCCTGGTCGCGCGGCTGTCGCAGCGGGTGGACTCGCGCAAGATCATCGTCGTCGGCCTGACGCTGTTCGCCGCCAGCCTCTGGTGGACCGCGCACCTGACCAGCGAGTGGGGCTTCCGCGAACTGCTCGGCCCGCAGTTGCTGCGCGGCTTTTCGGTGATGCTGTGCATCCCGCCCAGCGTGAACCTTGCGCTCTCCGGCTTCGAGCAGGCCGAGCTGCGCTACGCCTCGGGACTGTTCAACCTGATGCGCAACCTCGGCGGCGCCATCGGCATCGCGGTGGTCAACACCATCCTGGGCGACCAGACCCGCATCCACGCCGCGCGGCTGGGCGAGACGCTCGGCCAGCCCGGGCGCGCCGCGCCCGACGTGGTGGCCGCCATGGCCCAGCGGTTCGGCGAGCTGACGCCCGACCCGGCCCACGCCCTGCTGATGGCTCAGGCGCAGCTCGGCCAGGTGGTCGCGCGCCAGGCGCTGACGCTCGCGTTCAACGAGGCCTTCCAACTCATGGCGTGGATGTTCCTCGCCGCCCTGGTGCTGGCCCCGCTCTGCAAGGCGCCGCCGCTGCCGGCCGCGGCGCCCGCAAAGCCGTGAGGATCAGGCCGACTGGGTGTTGTCAGGCAGGCCGAGGATGCGCTTGGAGATGATGTTGTTCTGGATCTCGGCCGAGCCGCCGTAGATCGACATCGCCTTGCCCCAGAGCCAGCTCCGGACCGCCTCGGTCTCCTCCTCCGAGAAGGCCTCGCCCTCCCAGCCGAGTCCCTGGTGGCCCATGATCTCGATCAGCAGCTCGGCGCGGGCCTGGCTGACGCTGGTGGCCGAGTTCTTCAGCACCGAGGCGGCGTTGGTCGCCCCGTTGCCCTTGGACTCCGCCGCGGCGCGCTGGAGCGTCAGCCCGTGGACGCGGGCGTCCATCAGGTGCCGGTTGATCCGCGCCCGCAGATCGCCGTCGGCGATGCGGCCCTGCTCGTCCACGCCGACGTAGCGTTTGGCGATGTCCTGCAGCGGCGCGGCCTTGCCGCCCATGGCCGCGCCGGTCTGGCTGGCCCGCTCGTGCTGCAGCAGCCGCTTGCCGACCGTCCAGCCCTCGTTGAGCTTGCCGAGCACCGCGTCCTTCGGGGCCACGGCGTCGGTGAAGAAGGTCTCGCAGAAGGGCGAGGCGCCGCTGATCAGGCTGATGGGCCGCGGCTCGACGCCGGGCTGGTGCATGTCGATCAGGATGAAGGTGATGCCCTCGTGCTTCTTGGCCGAGGGATCGGTGCGGACCAGCGCGCCGCACCAGTCCGACCACTGGGCGCCCGACGTCCACGTCTTTTGCCCGTTGATCTTCCAGTGGTCCCCGGCGTCCTCGCAGCGCATCTGCAGGCTGGCCAGGTCCGAGCCGGCGTTCGGCTCGGAGTAGCCGACGCACCAGCGCACCTCGCCGCGCACGATCGGCGGGATGTGCTTCTTCTTCTGCTCTTCGGTGCCGAAATCGAGGATCGTCGGGCCGATCATCGTCACGCCCATCCCGAAGGTCAGCGGGTTGAAGGCGCCGGCGCGGGCCATCTCCTGCTGCAGGACGCGGGCCTGGGCGTTGCTGAGGCCGCCGCCGCCGTACTCGGTCGGCCAGGTGGGCGTGCCCCATCCCTTGGCCCCCATCCGCTCCTTCCAGAGCGCCAGGTCGCCCTCGGCCTTCAGCCCCTCCATCATCGCCATGGCGAGGCCGGCCTTCCCCTCCAGGCTCTTGGGGAAGTTCTCCGCAAGCCAGCCGCGGGCTTCCGCCCGGAAGGCCTCGAGGTCCACGTCGCCGCCGAAATCCGCCATCTCAACTCCCTTTCCGCGTTCCGTCCGCGGTTGTTCGGGAAGGAGGCTAGACACCCGCCGCAACGTCAGTCCAGCGCCTGTACGCCGTGGCGTGCCGGCGCAGGCGGCGGCCTATTCGGCGGCGACGCCGTAGCCGGTGGAGAGCCGCTGGGACGCCTGCTTCAGGGCGTCGATGGCCTCGTCCACCTCGCGGCGCTGGGCCTCGAGCTCGGCGATCCGCTGCCGGAAGATGCTGAGCGCCTTGGCGTTCTGCGCCGCCTCTCCCTGTTCCTCGTAGAGATCGAGAATGTCGCGGATCTGGGCCAGCGACAGCCCGACCCGGCGGCCGCGCACGATCAGCGCCAGCCGCGCCCGGTCCTTGTAGGAATAGACCCGCTGCATCTCCCGACGGCTCGGGAAGACCAGGCCCTGCTCCTCGTAGAATCGGAGGGCGCGGGCGGTGACCCCGAACTCCCGGCAGAGCTGGGTGATCGAATAGGTCCGGTACGGCGGACGGCGCAGGTTGGGTCGCATCATGGTCGTCTCCTTCAGAGTCCCAACACCAGACGGGCGATGATGTCGCGCTGGATTTCATTGGAGCCGCCGTAGATCGAGGCGGCCCGGTTGTTCAGGTATCGCGGCATTGCGGTGAGGCTGTGGCGGGGGCCGACCGGCTCCACATTGGCGCCCGGCTCGCGCGCCTGCGGCTGGTCCACGGCGGCGTAGGACCCGGCCGCCTCGATGGACAGCTCGTCGATCCGCTGCATGGCCTCCGTGCCGTTGATCTTCAGCATCGAGGACGCCGGTCCGGGGTTCTTGCCGCTGGCGAGCGCCGACAGCACCCGCCGCTCCGAGATGTCGATGGCGAGGGCGGCGATCTCCGCCTCGGCCAGCCGGCGGCGATGGTCCGCGCTCACGGCCCCCTCGCCGATGGCCCGCGCCCGCTCCAGCGCCACGTAGAGCCCCGGCGCCGAGCCGCCGCCGCGCTCGAACTCCAGGAGGTGCTTGGCCACCGTCCAGCCCTGGTTCTCCTCGCCCACGCGGTTGGCCTTCGGCGCCCGCACGGCGTCGAAGAAGACCTGGTTCACCTCGTGCTCGCCGGCGAGCGTGATGATCGGCTGCACCGTGATCCCAGGCGAGGCCATGTCGAGCAGCAGGAAGGTGATCCCCGCCTGCGGCTTCCCCTCGCTGCTGGTCCGCACGAGGCAGAACATCCGGTTCGCGAACTGGGCGTGGGTCGTCCAGATTTTTGACCCCGACAGGACGTAGTGGTCGCCGTCGCTCTCGGCGCGCAACTGCAGCGAGGCGAGGTCCGATCCGGAGCCCGGCTCGGAATAGCCCTGGCACCAGTAGTCTTCGCCCGACAGGATCCGCGGCAGGTAGTGCGCCTTCTGCTCGGCCGTCCCGAAGGCCATCAGCACTGGCCCCACCATCCTGAGGCCCATGGGCGCGAGCGGCGGCGCCCCGGCCCGCGCGCACTCGGCCGCGAAGATGTAGCGCTGCATCTCGGTCCAGCCCGGGCCGCCGTATTCCCGGGGCCAGGACGGAGCGGCCCAGCCGCGGGCGTTCAGGATCCGCTGCCACGGCAGGGTGTGCTTCGGATCGCAGAACACGCTGGTGGTCAGCCGCCCCGCTTCGCGAAGCTCCGGCGTCAGCTCCGCGTCCAGGAAGGCGCGGACCTCGTCCCGGAACGCCAGGTCTTCGGCGGTAAGGTCGAGGTCCACGCCCGGTCTCCTAGAAGCGGGACCGCAAGGTCACGCCGACCGTCCGGGGCGCGCCCAGGAAGGCGGCGTAGGTGCCGGACTGGAGCGGCTGGTCGACGACCACCTGGTAGTAGTCCTCGTTGGTGAGGTTCTGGGCGAACAGCTCGAGCGTCCAACGCTCGTCCTGCGTGCCGACGCCGATCCGGCCGTTCCAGATGGTCAGCGGCTTCTGGTCCTTCAGCGGGTCGAGGTTCGAGCCGGTGTTGTAGCGCGAGGTGTAGCGCCCCGAGAGGCTGGCCCGCAGTTGCAGGGCCTCGCCCAGCGGCCGCTGGTAGGAGGCCGCCCAGGACGCCGACCACAGGGGTGCGTAGGACAGGCGCGAGCCCGGCAGCCGCGGGCCCACGCCAGGGCCCGGCACGAAGTCGCCGTACTGGGTCACGGCGTAGGTCACCCCGCCATTCACGGTCAGGCCTTCCAGCGGCGTGCGGTAGACGAAGTCGACGTCGACCCCCTTCGAGGTCACCTTCGGGATGGACGCCACTACGAAGCTGATGCCGGTGAAGGTGTTGAGCTGGAAGTGCTTGAACGTCTGATCGAAGGCGGCCGCGTTCAGCACCACCGCCGAGCCGAGGTTGGACTTGAAGCCCGCCTCGTAGCTTTCCACCGTCTCGGCGGGGAAGCTGGTGTCGGGATTGATCTGGCCCGGCGCGAACCGGGCGCGGTCGAGGTTGAAGCCGCCGCTCTTGTGGCTGGAGGCGTAGGACACATAGGTCATCAGGCTCGGATTGAGCCGGTAGCTCAGCTTCACGGTGCCGCCGAGGCGGTCCTCGGTGCGCTTCTGGCGCGTGGTGACGTTGTTGAAGGCCGGGTCGGACCCCGGCGCGCAGAGCGCCGAGCGCGCGGCGGCCGGGATCGGCCGCACGATGGCCGCAGCGCAGGCGTTGGCCGGGGCGGTGTTGCTGTAGTGGGAGGTGACCTCCTTCGTCTCGTCCGTGTAGCGCAGGCCGAAGGTCAGCTCGAGGGCGTCGGTGATGTGCCAGGTGTTGTTGGTGAACACCGCCCAGCGCTTGGTGGAGTGGTCGTAGGTGTCGTACGAGCCCTGCCCCGGGATGAAGTTCTGACCCGCCGGGATGCCGGTCAGGAGCGACACCGTGTTGGGGTTCGCGCCGCTCGACAGCAGCAGGCCGAAGTAGGTCTCGTAAGCCGTGCCGTAGGGCGTGAAGGCGCTCGAATCGAGCTGCTCGTCCGAGTAGTAGCCGCCCACCAGCCAGTCGAGCGGACCGGTGGAGCCCGCCAGCCGGACTTCCTGCGAGAAGCTCTCGATCTTGCTGAAGGTGCGGCCGTCCGCCGGGCGGTACCAGATGTCGGCCGAGGAGAAGTCGATGTCGTTGGCCTGCTGGTTGTCCCAGTCCCGCCAGGCGGTGATCGAGGTCAGGGTGACGTCGTCGTTGATCTCCCAATCGCCCTGCAGCGACACGCCCCGATCCTCGATGTCCTGATTGGACTCGCGGTTGGCGTAGGCGAGGCGCCGGAACGGGTCGGCCGGCCGCAGGGTGCCGGCGTCGGCCGCCAGCGCATCGATGATCGCCCCGGTCGGGCCCACCAGGGTGGTGGTGTTCAGGCAGCAGTGCTCCTCGCGCTTGGTGTAGTCGGCGAGGAAGCGGAGCGTCAGGGTGTCGGTGGGCAGCCACAGGAGTTGGCCGCGGACGGTGGTCACGTCCTGGTCGTCGTTGTCGCCCTGGGTGCTCGGCCCTGCCCCGTTCGCCACGTCGTAGAAGCCGTCGCGCACGCGCCGGGCGGCGAAGATGCGGCCGGCCAGGGTCTCGCCGATGGGGCCGGTGACCGAGACCGAAGCCCCGCGCGCGTCGTGGTTGCCGTAGGTCAGCTCGGCCTCGGCGCCGAAGTCGAACTCCGGCGCGCGGGTGATGACGTTGATAACCCCCGCCGAGGTGTTCTTGCCGAACACGGTGCCCTGCGGCCCCTTCAGCACCTCGATCCGCTCCAACTCGCCGAGGTCATTGAAGGCCACGCCGCTGCGAGCCCGGTAGACGCCGTCGATCACCGTGCCGACCGAGGACTCCAGGCCGGGGTTGTCGCCGATGGTGCCGACGCCGCGGATGCGGATGGAGGTCTGCGCCCCACCGGTGGACGAGGTGACGCTGAGGCCCGGTGTCAGCACCTGCAGGTCCTTCACGTCGCGGACGCCCGCGTCCTGAAGCTGCTGGCCCGAGACGACGTTCACCACGATGGGCACGTCCTGCAGGTTCTGTTCCCGCTTCTGAGCCGTGACGATCACCGTCTCGACCTCGGCGGCCTGCTGGGCCCAGGCGCTCGTGCCCGCGCAGGCAAAGGCGATCACCGCCGCCGAGGCGGCGTACATATGCAGCTTCATCCGTCCTCCCCGGCCGCCCTTTTGTTGGACGGCTCTATGGCGCCCGCACAAAGGCGAGCGATGCTCGGAGCTTGCGGAGGCCGCAGCAAGGGAACAAGCTAGCATAAGTGATAGGGAGCAGGCCCCGACCCATGTGTTCGGCCCTTCCAGCCGCGGATCTCGCCCTCGCCGAGACCTATGCCCGCGAACTCGCCCGGCTGGGCGAGGAGATCGGGCTGCCGTGTCTCGCCGCCGCGCACGACATCTCCAGCCCGCGCCCGCCGCTCGGTGTCGACGGCCGGCCACTCGCCGAGACGGTGTTCCGCTGGGTCGATCCCGACCTGCGCTACTGGGAGGACCGCGGCTTCGCCCTGCGCGCAGCCTTCATCCACGCCGTCCGCCGCTGTTCTGAGCCGTTCTGGTTCCGCGAAGGGGTGTTCGCCTCCTGGCGCCCAAACGCCGCGCTCGACGCGCTGACCGCAGAAGGGGCGTTCGAAACCTTCGGGGTGGGCGCGGCGATCGTCACGCCCGCCTACCTGCCGGGCGGCGTGATCGGCGCCGTCGTCTGGGCGACGCGGGACGCGGCCTTCCCCGTCGAGGCGGTGTTCGAGGCGCGCGCGGCCGAGCTGCAGGCGCGCGCGCTGCGCTTCGTGGCCGCCTACGACGAGGCCACCGGCGCCGACGTGGCGCGGCTGGCCGTCCGGCTGACCCGCCGCGAAATCCAGTGCCTGAAGTGGGCGGCGGCGGGGAAGACCGACCTGGAGATCGGCCAGATCGTCGGCATCTCGCTGCCGACCGTCCGCTTCCACATCACCAATGCGTCCCGGAAGATGGGCGTGACCGGCCGTTCGCAGGCCGTCCACCATGCGGGCGCCCTGGGGTACATCGGCGCTGAGCGGAGCCTGCGCCTGCTCCGCGATCCGGCCTAGACGCAGCAGCCCACCCGAGCGTGCGCGTCGCGCACCGCCTGAGGCGGGGCGAGCGCGGCCGCGGCCGCGAGGCCACGCAGCACCGGACGCGCCGCGGCGAGTTTCAGGCCGTTCAGGGGGAGTTCCAGCCGTTCCACCAGCTCCTTGGGCAGGAGGTCGATGGCGGCCTGGACGACGAGCGGCTGAAGGGCGCGTCCGGCCAGGCCCATGGGCGAGGTGGCGGAGACGATCTGCAGGAACTCCTGGATGATCGGGTGCGGCGCGAGCTTGGGCCGCATGCGATCCAACCAGCCGTCGACCGCCGCCACCGAGTCCGGCGGGTCGACCGCGCCGAACGCGCGGCCCAGCCGGCCGCCTTCGGCGTAGTAGCGGTCCTGGTCGGCGCGTCCGAGGCCCGGCTCGACATACGTCCGGTAGGCGTTCAGGAAGCCCCACCCGGCCGTGACATGGACCCAGGTCATCAGCTCGGGATCCAGCGCGGTGTAGGCGAGGCCCTCCGGCGTCACGCCCGAAACCCGGCTGTGCATCCGGGTGACCATGTCCACCCGCGCCTGGGCCGCCGCGGTCGGACCATAGGTGGTGATCATGGTCGCCTCGCCCGTGCGGCGCATGCGGCTGAGCGGATCGGTCCGGAAGATCGAGTGCTCCCAGACCCCGGTCCGGACCCGCGGCTCGGCCAGTTCGAGGATCACGGCGGCGACCCCGCCCACCGCCAGCGCGATCGGGTTGGCGTGCACCTTCCAGGCCATGGCGCGAGGGCCGTAGAACCCCGGATCGCCGGCGGGTTTGAGGTAGTCGACCCGGCCCCCGGCAGCCGGATCGAACAGGCGGCGTTCCAGCCTGCGAGCGAGGCCACGGGCGGCGGCGTGCGGATCGAGCGCGGTCATGCGTCCTCCTCGTCGACCGCCATCCTAAACCCGAGGGATGCTCGGAAAACTCGGGTTCGATGCAGGACCAGCGCCCTCGGGGCGGAGGCCCGGCGCCGTCAGCCTACTCGGAAACGCCGCCGGGGGGATCACACCCCACCGCCATGCGGAAGGTCAGCCGGGCGAGCTCGCGCTGCAGCAGCGCCCGCCGCGCTTCGGGCCCGTCCAGCAGGGCGATCTCCAACATGGCGTTGAACAGCATCTGGGAAATCAGCCAGGTGTCGGCCTGGGGCTCGGGCAGCCGTACCGTGTCGGACGCGCGCGTGCGGATGTCCTGGCAGAGGTCGGTGAGCGCCTCGCGCGCCTCCTGCACCGGCGGCAGGCGCAGGACGAACGGCGCCTCGCGCACGAGCGCTGTGAACACGTTCTCCGGCGCCCGGAGCGCCTCAACCCCGGCCTCGATCAGGTGCTCGACGCCCGCGTGCGGCGCCATGCCGGCGGTCTCCTCCACCGCCTCGTGCATCCGAACCACCAGCCGCCGGCAGGACTCCGCGGCCAGAGCGGCGACGATGGACTCGCGGTTCGGGAAGTACTCGTAGAGCGTGCCGATGCTCACCCCGGCCCGCTCGGCGATGGCGTTGGTGGTGAGCGTCTCGTAGCGGCCGCGGGCCAGCAGGCGCCCGCAGGCGTCGACGATGGCCGCGAAGGTCGCGTGCGAGCGGGCCTGGCTCGGCCGCTTGCGGGGCTCGAGCTCGCCGAGCCAGGCTGGGCCCGGCGCCGCCCTCCTCACCGTCGTCGACATGCCGCCTCCCAGCGTTCCGGCGTCGGGGCGCCGGTTTTGACGCCCACGCTCAACGACACCGCCCCCGTCGCGCAAGCTGACGGAACTGATAGGCGCCCGCTCTGGACTGACGCCACGGAGGGCGGCCGAGGCTGCGGGCCGGAGGACGATCCCATGGCCTACGAGACCCTGCTCTACGAGACGGACGGCCCGGTGCTCACCGTCACCCTGAACCGGCCAGACAAGCTGAACGCCTATACCGCCACCATGGGCGCGGAGCTGGAGGACGCGTTCCGGCGGGCGGACGCCGACGACGCCGTGCGGGTGGTGATCGTCACCGGGGCCGGACGCGGCTTCTGCGCCGGGGCGGACATCTCCAGCGGGGCGGGCGCCTTCGACAGCGCGGCCGAGGGGTCCGTGGCCTTCGCCACGGCGGACCAGCCGCGCGGCTCCGGTGCGGGGTTCGTCGGCGCGATCTACAATTGCCGCAAGCCGTCCATCGCCGCGATCAACGGCGCGGCCGTGGGCGTGGGCGTGACCCTGACGCTTCCGATGGACATCCGCATCTGCGCGGAGGGCGCGCGGTTCGGCTTCGTGTTCGCGCGGCGCGGCCTCGTCCCGGAGGCGGGCAGCGCCTGGTTCCTGCCGAGGCTCGTGGGCCTGCCGCAAGCGCTGCGATGGTGCCTCTCGGGTCGGCTGTTCCCGGCTGACGAGGCGTTGGCCGGCGGTCTGGTCAGCGAGGTCACGGCGCCGGACGCCCTGCTCGCCCGCGCCCGCGAGATCGCGCTGGAGATCGCCGAGACCACGGCGCCCGTCTCCATCGCCCTGACCCGGCAGATGCTGTGGCGCTACGCCGGCCAGCCGCATCCCTTCGACCTGCTGAAGGTCGATGGCGCGCTGGCCATGCAGCTCGGCGCCGGGCCCGACGTGCGCGAAGGCGTCGCCGCCTTCCTGGAGAAGCGGCCACCGCGCTTCCCCGGCAAGGCGTCGGAGGCCCCGCCCCTCCCCTAGGCCGGCTCGGCCACGCGCCGGCCTACGTACTGGTCGATGAAGTCCTGGTGGCGCGGCAGGCGCTCGACGGCGCGCCCGATGTTGCCCTTCAGGTCGTCCAGCGCGCGGCGGAGCTGGTCCGGCGGCATCAGCCGGCCCATGCGGTGCCAGCTCCTCGGCTCGAGCCGCTGGCCGAGCATCACCTGCAGCCAGGAGTCCACCTGGAACAGCTCGCCGGTCGCCTGGTAGGCCTGCGCCCCGTCGCGGAAGAGCTCGATCCGGTGGGCTAGCGAGTCCGGCACCGGCATGTCGCGCACGTGCCGCCAGAACGGCGTGTCGTCCCGTTCGGTCAGCTTGTAGTGCAGGACGATGAAGTCGCGGATGCCCTCGATTTCGGTGTCCTGCAGGCGGTTGAAGCGTTCGGCGAGGGCCGGGCTGCAGCCGTCGAACGGAAAGAGCTGCATCAGCCGAAGCACGCCGATCATGATCAGGTGGATCGAGGTCGACTCCAGGGGCTCGACGAAGCCGCTGGCGAGCCCGAGCGCCACGCAGTTCTTCTCCCAGGTCTTCCGCCGGCGGCCGGTGACGTAGCGGATCACCCGCGGGGTCATCAGGGCCTCCCCCTCCACCTGCCCGAGCAGGAAGGCGGTCGCCTCGTCGTCCGACATGAAGTCGTTGCAGTAGACGAGGCCGTTGCCCACCCGGTGTTGCAGCGGGATGCGCCACTGCCATCCGGCGGTGTGGGCCATGGCGCGGGTGTAGGGCACGGCCGGGCCCACCGACACGGTCTGCAGCGGCACCGCGCTGTTGGTGGGCAGCCACTGGCTCCAATCGTCGTAGCCAGCCTTCAGGGTCTGCTCGATCAGCAGGCCGCGGAAGCCGGTGCAGTCGACGAACAGGTCGCCTTCCACGTGATCCCCGCTCTCCATGACGAGGGCCCGGATGAAGCCGCTTTCCGGATCCTGCTCGACGCTGCGGATCTTGCCCTCCACGCGCCGGACGCCGGCCTTCTCCGACATGCCGCGCAGGAACCGGCCGTAGAGCGTGGCGTCGAGATGGTAGGCGTAGTTCAGCGTCGCGTCCGGCCCGGTGGCGAACCGCTGACCCTCGGCGGCCTTCAGCTCGTAGCAGTAGTCGCCGAGGTCGCCGCCGAAGCCCTGCGCCCGGGCCTCCAGCCACATGTGGTGGAAGCCGGCCATCCAGGTGGACTTCCCCACCTGACCGAAGGAGTGGATGTAGCGGTCGCCGAGCCGCGCCCAGTCCTCGAAGAGGATGCCGAGCTTGAAGGTGGCCATGGTGGCCCGCATGAACTCGCGCTCGTCGATGCCGAGAAGCTGGTTGAAGGTGCGCGCGGTAGGGATGGTGGACTCGCCCACGCCCACCGTGCCGATGTCGTCCGACTCCACGAGCGTGATGTCGAGCAGAGAACCGAGGTGCCTGGAGAGCGCCGCCGCGGCCATCCAGCCCGCCGTCCCGCCGCCAGCCACCACCACCTTCTTCACGACCTGTCCTTGCATGGGTTTCCTCCGGGCCGTGGCGGCCTCTGTCATCTGTTCAGGCGGTTGAGCAACTGGGCCCGCAGGCGCCGCGCGCTCATCTCGTCCATCGGTCCAAGCGGGCCGCGGGCCCCCTCAGGCAGGTGCGCGCCAGCCTGCTCGGCAGGACCGAAGACGTAGTAGTCGAAGAGCGCCTTCCACCCTGCCTTCTCGTGCGCGGGCCGGTCGCGCAGGCTGAGCAGCGCATGCAGGAGAGTGAGCTGCGGCGTGTCCAGGAACCCCGGCGCGTCGTTCCACCAGTAGTTCACGAGCACGTTGAACGGCTCCAGCGCCTCGACTTGGTGCCACCACAGCGCGGGGTAGACGAGCACGTCGCCGGGCTCGAGCTCGGCCACCTGGGCGGCGGCGGCGGCTTCAGGGAAGCGCGGAAAGCGCTCGAGGTCGGGGTCCCGTAAGTCCACCAGGCTGACCACCTGTCCTCCCGGCGTCGGCTCCAGCGGTCCGGGATAGAGGTTTGCCGCCTGGCCCGGCGGAAAGAGGGTGAAGCGCCGCCGGCCCGCCACGCAACAGGCGATGTTGTTGGACATGTCGTAGTGCGCGGCCGCCGTGGTCCGCCCGCCGATCCAGATGCTGACGAGCGGCGGCTGCGGGCCGAAGGCCTCCGGCGGGATCGCGAGGTCGTTCTCGGTCCTGAGGCCCGGCAGGTAGGTGTCGATGTCGGTGGAGCCGATGTAGAGCGCCGGGCCGTCCGGCGTGTTCATCGCCTCGGCCATGCGGTCCAGGAAGGCGCTGAGGCCCACCCGCTCGGCCCGGAAGTTCAGGCGGGTCAGGGTCTCGTCGTAGCCGAAGCGGCCATCGATCTCCGGAGGGCCGGTGTAGCCGACCACCGGCCGGCCGGCGTCGTGGGCCTTGAGGCAGGCGATGGCGGCGCCGGCGGACTGTCGACCCTGGCGCACCAGCGGCCAGTCGGCGGCCATGCCCTTGAAGACCCTGGGCCGCTGGCCCTCGAGGATCTCGCCCAGCGGGATCTCGTCCGGCCGGACGCCACTGACCGCCTCGACGGGCCGGGCCGCGGGGATCATGCGCCGGCCAGCCTGCGCCGCTTGGCGTCGATCAGGGCCGACATGTTGGCCATGGAGGCCAGCACCATATAGGCGGCGCGCAACGCGCCAGAGGCGTGCAGCCGCTCCAGGTCGGCGCCGCGCAGGGCCGAGAGACGGGCGTGGGAGACCGTGAAGAGGCCGGGGAGGACGTACTCGGTCCCGTCGCCTAGCTTGGCCTCCACGTCCACGGTCTCGATCAGGTCCAGCGCCTCCAGGGCCTGGAAGAACGGCCGGCTCGCCTCCAGCCCGTCGTAGATCAGCCCCAGCACGCGCGAGACGTGCTGCAGGTAGGGCGCGCTGCCGCCGGCCGGCAGGAACAGCGGCTCGCCGTCGGCCCGGCTCACCCTCGGGTGGTCCAGATCGATGTGGATCATCGGCGCGGCGTCCGCATCCTGCAGCGCGATGGAGAACGGCCCCCGCTGCTGGGCGGCGGGCACGTAGCGCGCGTTCCAGCCGCCCGGCCCCAGGAAGAGGTTCTCGTCGCGGTCTAGGCCGAGGATCGCCACCGCCTGCAGCTCGCCGTTGGCGTCGCGCCGGAAGAAGATCGGGTACTCGCGCTGCGCGGCCTCGAACTCGCTGGGCAGCACGAGCACCTGGTTCACGCTGTCGCCGAACTCGGGGCCATGCCGGGCGATCACCCGCAGGTCCGCATGGTCGACGTTGTTGAGCAGCACTCTTCGAGTCATGTCCGCCTTGTCCGTCCCGGTCCCCGGACGGCGAAAGAGGCCGCTGTGGGCAGCGGCCTCTCCCGTCTCGGAGTAACCGGTCCTCAGGGGAGGCTAGAACCGGTACCGCAGTCCGAGAAGGTACCTCGTGTCCAGCTCCTGGGCGAACCAGAGCTCGTTCTTGTCGCGAGCGTAGTGCCGCAGGCTTTCCTCGAAGATGTTGATCCCTTCGAACGACACCGCGAGGTTGTCGTTGATGTCGTAGCTGACGTTGAAGTCCACCTGCTCGAAGGGCGCGACGAACACCGGGTTGCGGTCGCCGCCGCGGTTCAGGTCCGTGAGGAACTTATCCCGCCAGTTCCACGCGATCCGGGCCGAGATCCCGTACTTCTCGTAGATCAGCGTCACGTTGGCCGTGTCGCTGAGGCCCAGCAGCGCGAACTGATCCTCGTCCGGGTCCGAACCGATGTCGAAGCCCACGTCACCGTCCACATAGGTGTAGGCGGCGGCGACACCGAAGCCGGTTTCGCCGAAGAAATGGGTGCCGGCGATCTCGAACCCGTGGATCTTCGCCGCGCGGGTGTTCACCGGCTGCGAGACCTGGAAGTTCAGCAGCGGATCGCTGGCGTTCCCGGAGATGTCGATCGAGGCCAGGATCTGGTCGACGAAGGCCTGGTTGAGGTCACCCAGCGTGCCGTTCGGGTTCACCTGGCGGTTGGCCTGGAACTGGGTCGTGGCCGCCGCCACCGAGCCGGTCTGGATGATCAGCGCCGTCGCGGTGAACAGGTTGACGTCCGAGCGATCGGCGCCGACCGAGTTCAGCAGCGCCACGGCCTGGCCGGAGCGGGTTCCCGGCGCGCCGGAGGACGGGTCACGCAGGTCGAACAGGCTGCGGGTGAAGGTGCCGGTGCCGACGAAGTTGTTCACCCGCTTCTCGAACACGCCCGCCGACACGAAGCTGCCCGGCTTGTAGTACCACTCGAGGGACAGGTCGAAGTTGTCGGAGATCAGCGGCTCCAGGTCCGGGTTGCCGGAAGTGCCGAGCGGGACCGCGCCGTTGGCGATCGGGCGGTTCGGCTGGTTGGCCGTGATCGCAGCGAACAGGTCGCCGTAGTCCGGCCGCGCGATGGTGCGGCTGAACGAGGCCCGGCCAATCAGGTTCTCGCGAAGCTCGATCTGGAAGTCGAGGGCCGGCAGCAGGTTGTTGTACTTGCCCTTCCCTTCGATCGGCTGGAACTCGTTGATGGTGTCGATGCGGAAGTCGTTGTCCGCCGTCCACACCACCGCCGAGGGGGTGCGGATCAGGGACGCGGAGTCCACCTTAGTCTGCTCGTAGCGGACGCCCGCCACGACGCTCGCCGGCCGGCCGGCCAGCTCCGCCTTCCAGGTGACCTGGGCGTAGGCGGCCATGATGTCTTCTTTGACGCGGTTGTCGTTCTGCTGGGTGATGCTGACCGCATTCCCCCGCTGGGCGTAGACCGGCGACAGGGCGTCGTAGAGGTCGATGGCGTTGGCCCGGAAGGCCGTCAGGCCGGGTCCGGTCTGCTGCGGGTCGAAGTTGTTGAAGGCGCAGGCCAGGCAGAACTCGCTGACGAGGTTGCCCGCGAACTGCGACACGTCGCGCGGGTTCGAGATCCCCCAGCTCCCCAGGTCCTGCTGGGTGTTGAGGCTGGTCTGCCGCATCTTCGACGTGCGCAGGTCGACCCCGGCGTCGAAGCGGCTGCCGTTGTCGTCCAGCTCCCAGGTGACGTCGGCGCGGATCTCCTTGATCTCCTGGCGCTGGCGCTGGGCCGAGGTGCGGGCCACCTGGCTGCCCAGGTCGCCCACGTCCATCCGGCCGTTGCCGTTGCCGCGCGGCGCCGCGTCGTTGATGGTCACGCTCTGGACCGGGATCTTGCCGCTGAAGTCCACCGAGTGCGCCGAGACGATCGGCGCGCCGATGGCGACCATGGTCGAGCTGGCCCCGTTGCGGCCGCCGGGCTTGCTTTCGGCCTTGGAGATGTGGCCGTCCACCGACACGGAGAGGCGCTCGGTGGCCTGCCAGACGCCGTTCAGGCCGTAGGATTCGAGCGTGTCGGTGTTGGCCCGGTACTGCTGCTCGAAGCCCATGTCCTTGGTGCCGCTGAGCGTCTCGCCCAGGAACACCGCGGTGGCGACGGTCGGGTTGTCGTCGAAGGTGACCCGGTCGAACGGGCGGTTGAACCAGTTGGTCTGGTCGCTGCGCTCCTCGCGGATCTTGTTGCGGGCGTAGAGGGCGTCCGCGGTCAGGGTGATGGTCTCGGTGGGGCGGAATTGCAGGGTGGCCTGGGCGTTCACCCGCTCCCGGTCGCCTTCCGAGAAGTGGTAGCGGCTGTCGTTCGGGATCGCGACCAGGGTGTTGAGGTCGGTCGGCCGGTTGGTGATCTGGGTCGAGTTGTTGTTGCGGACGAAGCCGTTGGACGGGTCCAGGAACTCGCTCAGCGTGCGGATATTCCAGTCGTTGGAGGTGGCGCTCCGGGTCGTGAAGTTCCGCTTCTGGTAGCTGCCGTAGATGTTGACCCCGAAGGTGTCGCTGGGGTCGGCGTAGTTCAGAAGGCCCGAGAGCTCCGGCGTGATCTTGTCGGCGTCGTCCAGGCTCTCCTCGACGCTGGTGTCGTAGAGCGCCTTCGCGCCGATGCTGCCCGAAAAGCCGGGTTCGGCGTCCAGCGGGCGGCGGGTGCGGACGTTGATCGTCGCCCCGATGCCGCCGGAGGGGATCGCCGCGCGGCCGGTCTTGTAGACCTCCAGGGTGCTGACGCCTTCCGAGGCGAGGTTCGAGAAGTCGAACGAGCGGCTCGTGCCGCCGGCGAAGTCGGCGTTCTGGTCGCCGCCCACCGTCTGCACGTCGGCCGTCGGCATGGAGCGGCCATTGAGCGTGACAAGGTTGAAGCCGCCGCCGAAGCCGCGGACCGTCACCTGCGAGCCTTCGCCGTTCGTCCGGTCGATGGCCACGCCGGGAATGCGCTGCAGCGATTCGGCGAGGTTGGTGTCGGGGAACTTGCCGATGTCCTCGGCCGCGATGGCGTCCACGACGCCGCTGTTGCTGCGCTTGATGTCGAGCGCCTGCTCGATCGAAGCGCGGATACCGGTGACGACGACTTCCTCAACTTCCTGGGCGGCGACGGGGCCGGCCGTAAGGAAGGCTGCGGACAAGGCAACGAAAGACGCAGACGTGCGCAAGCGGTGACGCCGCTTCATGGCGATTCCCCCCTAGGTTCGGGCGCGAGATGGACTGAGCTTATTTTTTGCACTGCAACAGCGCCGCGCCCCGAATACTAGATGCGGTGCGCGATACTGCTCTATCTCTTCTATGTTAGCGATATCATTGCGTCTCCAATCCAGTCAAGCCGCGGCGACGCTTTTTTGACGGCGCCGCGGTTTCCGGCATCTGCGGGGCGCGGAGATTTTTGGCGCTGAGGTCGAAACGGGTCCGGATCATGGGCACACCGCGTCGTTCTGATTGGGAGCGAGCCGCAGCTCGGCGACCGAGAGGCCGAGCCGGCCCGCCGAGTCCAAGGTGACCGGCGCGGCCACCGCGGCGAGGTCCTCGCCATCCCGGCGGAAGCAGGACAGCTTCACCTTCAGGGTCCGCCACTCGCCGACCGGTGCGGCGTTCAGGGTCTCGGTGAGCGCCACCGAGGTCTTGCCGAGGCCCAGGCGAACCGCGCCCGCCGGACGCTGATCCACCCGGTAGGTGATGGAGAGCGCCATGTCGCCGTTGGCCTGTCGCGTGAGGTCGGCGGCTGGCCCCGCGATCGCCGCCTGGGCCGGACCCGTCCAGGTCAGGGCGCGCCCGGCGCCCTGCACCCCGGCGGCGTCCACCAGGGCGAGCGAGACGGCGCCCGCTGGGCTGCGCGCATCGCCGGCCCCCGCCTGGATCTCGCCGCCGGCGTCCCGGAGCAGCAGGCGCCAGGGCTCCACCACCTTGCCAGCCACGAGGTAGCGGTCGGGGTTCGGCGCGACGCTGGCCACGCCGGAGACCTCCGGCAGGGCGGCGAGCGGGCGGCGGTCGCGGTAGGTCAGGCCGTATCCGTAGGCGAACAGCGGGTCGTAGCCGCGGTCGCCCCGGTTCAGGCGGTACTGGTTGGCGAGCTTCGGCCAGGAGTAGGAGAGCTTGCCGCGGAAGTCCTGGCGCGGACGGCCCCGCGCGTCGCCGATAAGCACATCGGCCACGCCGCCGCCCTCGGTCCCGGGCAGCCAGGCGGCCACGAAGGCGTCGGCGGCGTTGATCTCGGGGTTCACCCACAGCGGCCGGCCGGACAGGAAGACGGCCACAACCGGCACCCCCTGCCCCTTCAGCTTCCGCAGCAGCGCCAGGTCGGCCTTGGCGCCGGGCTGGTACTCCAGGGTGGGGCGATCGCCCAGGAACTCGGCGTAGGGATCCTCGCCGAACACCACGATGGCCACGTCCGGCTTGGTCGTGAAGCTGCCGTCGGAGCTGAGCTCGGCGCGGCCGCCGCCGGCCTCCACCGCCTCGCGGATGCCGCCCCAGATCGACTGGGCGTTGGGGAAGTCGCTGGGCTTGTTGCCGGTCCCCTGCCACGACAGCGTCCAGCCGCCCGACTGCTTGCCGATGTTGTCCGCCCCGTCGCCGGCCACCAAGACCCGGGCGTTGGCGCGGACCGGCAGCACGCCGCCGTTGTTCTTCAGCAGCACGAGCGATTCGCGCACCGCCTGGCGCGCCAGCGCCCGGTGCTCGGTCGCGCCGATCAGCTCCAGCCGGCCTTCGAGCGGCCGCTCGCCGAACACGCCCGTCTTGACCTTCACCCGCAGGATCCGGCGCACGGCGTCGTCCAGCCGGGCCATGGGGATCTCGCCGGAGCGCACCTGGGCCAGGGTGTTCCGGTAGAGCCCCTTCCAACTGTCGGGCGCCATCAGCATGTCGATGCCGGCGTTGATCGCCTGCGGGCAGCTCTCGTTGCTGCAGCCGGTCACCTGGCCGTGGGCGTTCCAGTCGCTGACGACGAAACCGTCGAAACCCATCCGGCCCTTCAGCACGTCGGTCAGCAGGCTGCGGTTGCCGTGGTTCTTGACGCCCTGCCAGCTCGAGAATGAGGCCATGACCGTCATGACGCCGGCGTTGATGGCGGAGACGTAGCCGGGGGCGTGGATGCGGGCGAGTTCCGCGTTGCTGTCCTTGTTGTCGCCCTGGTCCTTGCCGTTCTCGGTGCCGCCGTCGCCGATGAAGTGCTTGGCGGAGCCCGCCACCCCGCCGGCTTTCAGCGCAGGCCAGTCGGCCGGCCGGCCCTGCAGGCCGCGCACCAGCTCGCCGGCGTAGCCCGCGACGATCTCCGGATCCTCGGAATACCCCTCGTAGGTCCGCCCCCAACGATCGTCGCGGACCGTCGCCACGGTCGGACCGAACGCCCAGTCGATCCCGACGGCGGCGCTCTCGCGGGCGGTGACCTCGCCGATCCGGCGGATGAGGTCGGGGTTGCGGGCCGCGCCCAGCCCGATGTTGTGCGGGAAGACCACGGCGCCGATGACGTTGTTGTTCCCGTGCACCGCGTCGACGCCGAAGATCAGCGGCACCTTGGCGCCGGGACGAGCCGCGGCGGCCTCGCGGAAGGCGCGGGCGGTGGCGAGCCACGGCTGCGGGCCGGAGCGGTCCGGCGCGCCGAGCGGCGGGCTGTCGCCGCCGGCCAGGATCGAGCCGAGCGGATAGTCGCGGAGATCGGCCGGCCGCACGGTGGAGAGGTCGGCCTGGATCAACTGCCCCACCTTCTCCTCGACGGTCATCCGCCCCATCAGCTCGGTGACGAAGGCCTCGGTGCGGGCGTCCACCAGGCCGACGCTCCGCGCGACCGGCCAGGCCTGCGGGTCGGCCATGCCCGGCTGCTGGGCCTCGGCGGGCGCAGCCAGCAGGGCCGCGGCGGCGGCGCAGGTGAGGATCCGGGCGCGGAGAGTCGGGCGGGCCATGCCGTTCGGCTCAGACGCGGAAAAAGAAGGGCGCGGCGATGGGCGCGCCGCGCCAGGCAGGGGAAGCAAGATCAGCGGTTGCCGGAATGGCGGACGCGCGCGCGTCTTGCCGGCCGCGAGGCGGGATCATCTGTGTTTCCTCCCGGCCGTCGTTCGAGCGCGGCCGCTGTTCTGCGAACGAGACTGCGCAAGCGTGACAACGCTGTCAACGGGAAATCGTTAGCGGTAACATCGTGCCGCTCGCCGTCCTTCGATGGCCTTCGGTGGCCTAATCAGCCGCGGGGCGGGGCCGTCGATTCCCGGACCACGATCTCGAAGGGGAGCAGGCGAGAGGGCGCGGGGCCTGGGTCCGCCGGGTCCCACTCCCCGCGGATCAGCATTTCGGCGGCGGCCGCGGCCATCTGGAAGATCGGCTGGCGCACGGTGGTCAGGGGCGGCACCGAGGTCATGGCCGCCGGGGTGTCGTCGAAGCCGGCCACCGACAGGTCCGCGGGCACCGACAGGCGACGCCGGTGCGCGGCCGCGAGCACGCCCACGGCCATGTCGTCGTTGCTGGCGAAGATCGCCGTCGGCCGCACGTCGGCTTCCAGCAACGCGTCGGCGCAGGCATAGCCGGAGTTGAAGGAGAAGAAGCCCTGGGCCACGTGCTCGTCGCGCACGGCGAGCCCATGGTCGGCCATGGCCTGGAGGAAGCCTTCGTGGCGCAGGTGGCTGGCGCCGTGGTCGGGGTGACCGATGATGAACCCGATGTGCCGGTGGCCAAGCTCCAGCAGGTGCACGGTCATCTCATAGGCCGCCTGGCGGTCGTCGATGCGCACCCTCGCGGCGCGGTCCGGCTCCTTGTCGGGCGCGATCCGGACGAAGGGCGTCCCCGTCTCCTCCAGGGCCTGCAGGACCGAGAGCCGGTCCGAGACCGGCGGCGTCAGGATCGCCCCGTGGGCGCGCAGGGTCGCCACCGTGTTGCGGATCAGGTCGGTGGCCGTGGGCGCAGCCGAGTCCAGGGGCTCCAGCACCAGGTGGTACCCGTCCTCACGGCAGCGGCTCACGGCCCCCCGCTGGATGTCGGCGATGTAGTTGGAGCTGGGATTGTCCGAGAACAGCGCGATCAGATAGCTGCGCGCGCCCGCCAGGCTGCGCGCCGAAACGCTCGGCCGGTAGCGCAGGGTCTCGGCCGCCGCCAGGACCTTGTCCCGGGTCGCCGGCTTGACGTTGGGCTCCTTGTTCAGGACCCGCGACACGGTCTTGATCGAGACGCCTGCGCGCTCGGCGACGTGATGAATGGTGACTGTGGCCACAGCTTTCCGCCGTTCGCCCCCTCTTCACGCGCGAGGCTAAGCCGTCGCATCCGGCGCGCAAGTCCCACGGGCGCCGCAGCCGCGCCGCCTTGCGCCGAGTCGCCACGCCGGACAGTCTCGCCCCCTGCGGGCGCCTCGCCGGTCGGCCGTGACCCTTGAGGTGGAGCCCGAGCGGAATTGAACGCCGAACGCCGTCCCGTCCTGCTGTTCGCCTACTTCCGGCCGGACGCCGACGCCTGGCTGTCCGCCCTCGCCCCGGCCGCCGCCGACGTGGAGATCCGTCGCTGGCCCGAGGCGGGCGATCCCGCCGAGGTGGACTACCTCGTGGCCTGGCAGCACCCGGCCGGCTTCCTGCGCCAGTTCCCGAACCTGCAGGCGATCTTCTGGATCGGCGCCGGGGTCGACCGCCTGATGGGGGATCCCGACCTCCCCGACACGCCCGTCGTTCGGATGCAGGACGACAGCCTGACGATCGGCATGGCGGAGTACGTGGCGGAGCGGGTGCTGCACTACCATCGCCGGATGCCGCTCTACGCCGCGCAGCAGCGGGAGCGCACGTGGCGTCCCCTCCCCCAGCCGCTGGCCCGTGACCGGGTGGTGGGCGTGCTGGGCCTGGGTGAGATCGGCGGCGCCAGCGCCACCGCGCTGGCCGGCCTCGGCTTCGACGTGCGCGGCTGGAGCCGGACGCAAAAGACGATCCCCGGCGTCCGCGCCGCGACCGGGCCGCTCGCGGAGGCGGTCCGGGGCTGGGAGATCGTGGTCTGCCTGCTGCCCCTCACGCCCGAGACCCGCGGCGTGCTGAACCGGGAGCTGTTCGCGGCGCTCGACGGCGCCTGGCTGATCAACGCCGCCCGCGGCGGCCACCTGGCCGAGGCCGACCTGATCCCGGCGCTCGACGCGGGATGTCTGGCGGGTGCGACCCTCGACGTATTCGAGACCGAGCCGCTGCCCCCGGAGCACCCCTTCTGGTCCGACGCCAGGATCACGATCACGCCGCATGCCGCCGCCATCAGCGATCCGGCCAGCGCCGGGGCGCAGATCGTCGCCAACCTCCGCCGACATCTCTCGGGCCAGCCCATGCGCGGCCTCGTGGACCGCAACCGGGGCTACTGAGATGACCGTGTCGCCGATCGCCACCACCGCGCTCGCCGCCGTGCTGCTGCTCGCGGGGTACGGGCTGCGGGCGCGAATCCGGCTGCTGGACCGGCTGAACCTCCCGGTCCCGGTGATCGGCGGGATGCTCGCGGCGCTGGCGGCGCTTGCCGTCCGGCTGGCCGGCCTGCCGCCGCTGACCTTCGAGGCGGTGCTGCAGACCCCGATGATGATCGCCTTCTTCACCACCCTCGGCTTCGCCGCCAGCGTGCGCCTGCTGCGCAGGGGCGGGCCGCAGGTGTTGCTGCTGCTGGTCCTGGCGAGCGGTGTCGGGGTGCTGCAGGCGCTGCTGGGCGCCGGGATCGCGGTGGGCTTCGGCCTCAATCCGCTGCTGGGCGTGCTGACCGGCACCGCCACGCTCTCCGGCGGTCCGGCCACCGGTCTCGCCTTCGCGCCGCAGTTCGAGGCCGCCGGCGTGGCGGGCGCGGCGGCCGTGGCCACGGCTAACGGGATGGCGGGGATCGTGCTGGCGAGCCTCTTCGGCGCGCCGCTCGCCACCTGGCTCATCGCCTCGCGCCGGCTCGACCCGCGCCAGGCGGTTCCGGCGGAGGCGCGGGTGACGGTCAGCACGCAGGCTGGCCCCAGCCATGGCCACGCCAACCTGACCTTCCTCGTCCTCAAGACGATCTGCGTGATCGCCCTCTCCATGTGGCTGGGCGGCCTGGTCAGCGAGGTGCTGAAGGGCTGGGGCGCGGTGCTGCCGGCCTACATCGGGGCCATGCTGGTGGCCGCCGCCTTCCGGAACCTCGACGACGTCACGGGGCTCGTGAAGCTGCCGCACGAGGCCATCGAGGTCGCCGGCGCGACAGCCCTGTCGTTCTTCCTGGTCCTGGCGATCATGACCCTCGACCTGGCCAAGCTGGCGGGCCTGGCCGTGCCGCTCGTGGCGATCCTGGCCGCGCAGCTCGCGATGATCGCGCTCCTGGTGCTTGGGCCGGTGTGGTGGCTGATGGGCCGCGACTACGACGCGGCGGTCACGGCGGGCGGCTTCGCGGGGTTCATGCTGGGCACCACCGCCAACGCCATGGCGATCATGCGGGCGTTGGTGGAGAAGTACGCCGAGGCGCCGCGCGCCTTCCTGACCGTGCCGCTGGTGGGCGCCTTCTTCATCGACTTCGCCAACGCCCTCATTATCACGGCCTTCCTGAACCTCTGGAGCTGACCGGCCTCTCCCGGGTTGCCCGCGGCGGGCCGCCTTCCTAGGCTGGCCGCCGTGAGGAGACCGCGATGAGCGCCATGATCGCCCTGCCCCGGCTGATGCGGATCGGCGCGGGCGCCTCGACCGAGCTCGCCGCGACGCTGACCAGCCTCGGCCTCTCGCGGCCGCTGGTGATCACCGACCGCTATCTGCTGGAGTCCGGCCGCGTGGAACGGCTGCTCGCCGACCTCAAGGCGGGCGGCGTGGCCGAGGCCCGGGTGTTCGCCGACACCGTCTCGGACCCGACCGCCAGCTCCATCGAGGCCGGGGTCGCCTTCCTGGCCGAGGGGGAGCACGACTGCGTCGTGGGCTTCGGCGGGGGCAGTCCGCTGGACTCCGCCAAGGCCATCGCGGTGCTCAGTCGGTTCGGGGGGGGAATGCGCGACTACATGGTCCCGCACGTACAGGACACGCCCGGCCTGCCGGTCATCGCCGTGCCGACCACCGCCGGCACCGGATCCGAGGCCACCCGCTTCACCATCGTCACCGACGAGGCGACGAACGAGAAGATGCTGTGCGTCGGCCTGGCCTACCTGCCCATTGCCGCCCTCGTGGACTACGAGCTGACGCTGACCATGCCCCGCCGGCTGACCGCCGACACCGGCATCGATAGCCTGACCCACGCCATCGAGGCCTACGTCAGCAAGCGGGCGAATCCCTTCAGCGACGCCATGGCGCTGCAGGCCATGCGCGCCATCGCGCCCAATCTCCGCGTCGTGGACCGCGAGCCCGACAACCGCGCCGCACGCGAGGCGATGATGCTGGGCGCCACCCAGGCCGGAATCGCCTTCTCCAACGCCTCGGTGGCCCTGGTGCACGGCATGAGCCGCCCGGTGGGCGCCTACTTCCACGTGCCGCACGGGCTCTCCAACGCCATGCTGCTGCCGGCGGTGACCGCCTGGTCGGCGCCGGCGGCGCTCGGCCGCTATGCGCAGTGCGCGGTGGCCATGGGCGTGGCCGGCGAGAACGAGGGCGACCAGTCCGCCGTGGCCCGGCTGCTGGAGGAACTGCGGGCGCTGAACGCGGACCTCGAAGTGCCCTCCCCCGCCCGCTACGGCATCGACCGGGCGCGGTGGGACGCGGTGATGGACAGCATGGCCGAGCAGGCCCTGGCCTCCGGCTCGCCCGGCAACAATCCGCGGGTTCCCGACGCCGAGGAGATCAAGGCGCTCTACCGACTCGCCTACGCCTGAGGATCGGGGGCCAGGCGGAAAGGAACGCTCCGCCGCTCGTTGCGTGGGACGGTCAGCGGCCGGTCCACCGGCGGGAAGGCGCGCTGGCCGCAGTCGAGCCGCTCGCAGATGCGGCAGCTCACCCCGATGGGCGCCGCGGGTCCCTTGAGGTCGACGCCGGCGGAGTAGACCAGCTCGCGGGCGTGCTCGACCTCGCAGCCGAAGCCCAGGACGTAGCGGCGGTCAGGTTCGAGATAGGCGTCGGAGCGCTTCACCACGGCCCGCGCGACGCAGAGGTAGCGCACCCCGTCCGGCATCTCCGCCACCTGGACCAGGAACCGCTCGGGCGCGCTCACCGCGTCGTGCACGTTCCACAGGGGGCAGGCGCCGCCAAACCGCGCGAAGCGGAAACGCGTGGCGCTGTGGCGCTTGGTGATGTTCCCGGCGAAGTCCAGCCGCACGAAATAGAGCGGCACGCCCCGCTCGCCGGGCCGCTGCAGGGTGCTGAGCCGGTGGCAGACCTGCTCCAGGCTGGCGCCGAAGCGCGCCGCGAGCTGCTCCACGTCGTGGCGCCGCGCCCGGGCGGCGCCGGCGAAGGCCCGATAGGGCATCAGGAGCGCGCCGGCCGCGTAGTTGCCGAGGCCCATGCGGCAGACGTCCACGGCTTCGCGGCTGCGGAACCGCGCCGCCTCTAGCTCACGCTCGATCACGTCCGAGAGCGTGGCCGAGACCATGTGGTAGGCCATCTGGAACGCGCGGCTGGCGGCCGGCTGGCTGGCGTTGAGGGTCAGCTCGCGGGTGACGGGATCGTAGCGCCGCATCAGGTCGCCCTCCCCGTCGTAGCGCACCTGGATCCCGAGCCGCTCGCGCAGGTGCATCTCGAGCAGCATGTCGGACGCGCGGCCCTCCTGGACGCCGATCTCCTGGGCCAGCTCCTCGGCCGCGCGGTCGAGCGCGTCGATGTAGTTGTCCTTGAAGTGGAAGAAGTCGCGGACCTCCTCGTAGGGCAGCAGCGAGCTCGCGGCCGTGGCCTCGTCCAGCGCGACCGCCTCCTCCGTCAGCTTGAGGCGCTCGTTCAGGCGGTGGTTGGCGCGGTGAAGGTTGAGGAACCGCCGGGCGAGCGTGGGCGCGTGCAGCGCCGCCTGCCGGAGCTCGCTGAGCGGGATCGGCTCCTCGCCCGCGCCGCTCTCCGCCGCCGCCTCGCGCAGGTCGGCGATCAGCCGCTGCTCGCCCTCGGCGTCGAACGCCTCGGCGGGCAGGCCGAAGTAGGCGCTCAGGCTCGCCAGGACGCGGTCGGTGACCGGCCGCTGGTTGGCCTCGATCTGGGAGAGGTAGCTGGGCGAGATGCCGAGCGCGCGGGCGCAGGGTTCGAGCCGCCAGCCGCGCTGTTCCCTCAGCGCGCGGACCTTCGGGCCGACGAAGAGCTTGTAGCGCATTTCACAACTTTGCAAACGAGCCGGGGCCGACCGCCAAGTCTTCGCACGTTGTCATTTGAATCCCTAGCAGGAACAGCGCCTCATCCCCGTCCCGGGCCACAGGGCCTCGGCGGCGACGTTTGCGCAGGCTTGTGAAGCGCGGCCTCCGACCCTGCCCCGCACGACCTCTGCGGAGCGAGCGCCATGACCAGAGACAACATCCGCCACCTGCCCCGGCTCAGCCTCTCCAGCGCCATGCGGGTCTTCGGCCTCACGGCGCGGGCGCTCCGGTTCTACGAGGAGAAGGGGCTGATCGAGGCCCGCCGCGACCGGCTCAACTGCCGCTACTACGACGGCGCCGCCAGGGTGCGGCTGGAATGGATCGCCAAGCTGCGCCAGGCGCAGGTGTCGCTGCCCGACATCGAGGAGGTGCTGGAGGCGGACGACGACGCCCAGCGCCGCGACTGCGCCCGGGCGAAGCTCGCCCGCCGGCGCGACGCCGTCCTGAAGGACCTCGCGGCCATCGACGCGGTGCTCGCCGAGCTCGACGGGCCCGCCACCCCGGCCAAGCGGCTGGCCGGCGCCTGACGCCTCACGCGCGGCCGACCATCCCTGCGTAGAGCCGCTCGAGGTCGGCGACATAGGCCGGCGTGTCGAACACCGGCGAGGTGTCCCGCACGCGCTCCACCCGGGCGCGCAGCGCCCGCAGGGCGGCGGGATCCGCCGACAGCCGCCGCGCCCGCTCGAGGTAGCCGTCGACATCGGTGGCGACGAGCTCCTCCAGGCCGGAGGCGCGCAGCAGGCTGGCCGCCACCCGGCTGGCGAAGGTCTGCCCCGCCCGCGTCACGATCGGCAGCCCGGCCCAGAGCGCGTCACTGGCCGTCGTGTGGGCGGTGTAGGGGAAGGTGTCCAGGAACAGGTCGGCGTGCCGGATCCGCTCCTGGTGGACCGGCTGTGGCCGCTTCGGCGCGAACACCAGCCGGCCGGGATCGACGCCGCGCGCGGACGCCTCCCGCCGCAGGCTCGCGGCCACGTCGATCCCGTCCTCCAGCAACCACATGACCGCGGACGGGAACTCCCGCAGGAGCCGCATCCACAGTTCGAAGACGTCCGGCGTGATCTTGTAGGCGCCGTTGAAGCTCGCGAAGACCAGGGCGTCGCCCGGCAGACCGTGATCTTCGCGGGTGGTCGGCGGCCCCACGGCCCGCCGCCGGTCGTTGGGCTGGTAGCAATGCGGCATCCGCACCACCTGCTCGGCGTAGCAGGCCTCCCCGTCGGGCGGGATCAGGGTCGGATCGCCGATGATGTAGTCGATGAAGGCCGCGCCCATGGTCATGGGGTAACCGAGATAGTTCACCTGCACCGGCGCGGCGCCGTGGGCGAAGATCTCCGGACGGGTGTCTGCGGTCAGGCCCTTGAGGTCCACGGCGATGTCGACGCCCAGGCCACGCGCCATCTCCGCGATCTCGGCGTCGCCGAGGTCACGGACGTCGTAGAAGCGGTCGAACGCCGCCTTCAGCCGGGTCCGCATCGGATCGCCGGTCTCGGGACCATAGGAGAAGGCGGTGACCTCGAACCGCTCGCGGTCGTGCAGCTCGAACAGCTCGGCCATCAGATAGGCGGTGGCGTGCTCGTGCAGGTCGGCCGAGAAATAGGCCACGTGGATGCGGCGGCCGGGCCGCCGTTCCGGCCGCACGCGCCGCGCGCCGCTGGTCTCGGCGATGTAGGCTTCGGCGTACCGGCGCTGGGCGTCAGCGGAGACCGGGACGGAGGCGAGCACGAACGGCGGGGTGGCGAGCTCCCCCCGGTCGATCCGGGCGGCGAGGTCGGCGACGTGCGCCTCGAATCCGTCCCATAGGCACGCACGCATCCGGGCGTGGAGCCGGTGTCCGGCCAGGAACCGTTCGGCGGGCGCCAGCCGGAAGGCCTCGTCATAGGCGCCTACCGCCTCGCGCCAGCGGCCCATGGCGGCCAGGGCGTGGCCGCGGGTCAGGTGGGGCTTGGCCTCCGACGGCCGCGCGGCCGCCGCCTGCTCGGCGCAGCGGAGCGCGTCGGCAGGCCGGCCAAGGGCCAGGTTGGCTTGGGCGGCGTTCAGCACCCCCAGCGCCCCGGCCCGCTCGTAGGCGATAAGCGCCTCGGCCGCGCGGCCGAGGCCCAGCAGCGCGTTGCCGCGCGCGTTGTGCGCCATCTCGCGTCCGGGCTCGACGGCCAGCGCCCGCTCGGCGCTGGCGAGCGCCTCCGCCCAGCGCCGCAGGTCGTTGAGAAGGTTGGCGCGGTTGGTGAGCAGGATGGATGCGGCGGGACTGTGGGCCAGGGCGGCGTCGTAAGTCGCCAGCGCCTCGGCGGCCCGGCCGCCGCGGCGCAGCAGCGCGCCCAGATCCGCCGCCACGTTCGGATCGCGGGGGTCGAGGTCCAGCGCTTCCCGATAGGCCGCGGTGGCGTCGTCCAGCCGGCCGGCGGCCAGGTGACGCCCGGCCGCTCCGAGCAGTTCGGCTTTCCCCATGGCGGTTCACAGAAGCGAACCGCCCCATCCCGTCAAGCTCAGCCGTCGGAATATCTGCTCACAGATCAGCGTTCCGCCTTCTGGCGGTCCACCATCGCCTTGACGTCGGCCAGCAGCGCCTTGGCGTCGTAGGCGACGCCGCGGACCACCGTCCACTTCACGCCGCCGACGGTCTCGATCCGATTGTCCGCGCTCAGCCGCTGGTGGCCGGTTCCGTAGAGCGTCTTGAAGTTCTGCAACGGGTTCTCCGGCACGATGACCAGGTCGGCGCTGAGGCCGGGCCGCACGACGCCGAACGAGATCGGCTCGCCCTTCGGCTCGGCGAGCGTCCGCGCGCCGTTGATGGTGGCGGCCTGGATCACCTCCAGCGGGGAGAAGCCGGCTTCCTGCAGCAGCTCCAGCTCCTCGATGTAGGCGAAGCCGTACAGCTTCCAGATGAAGCCGCTGTCGGAGCCGGTGGTCACCCGCCCGCCGATGTTCTTGTAGTCGTTCACCAGCCGCAGGTAGCGGTCGTAGAACCGCTTCCACGCCACCTCGTTGGCGGTCGTCCAGTCGAAGAAGTAGCTGCCGTGGTTGTCGCGGGTGGAGACGAAGTAGGCCCGGAGGCTCGGCAGGGTGTAGTCTGCGTGCCAGTCGGCGTTGCGGGCCCGCATCAGGTCGCGGGAGGCCGCATAGATGTTGAAGGTCGGGTCGAAGGTGACGCCGTTGGCCTTCTGCGCCTCGAGGTAGGCGACCCACTGCGGCGAGCCCGGCTCGGCCATCTCGTCCCAGATCTCGGCGACCTGCCCGAACCGCTTCTGCTCGTCGTAGTAGTTGTAGTCGGCCGGGTAGTCCTGCAGCCGCCGCTCCTTCAGCAGGGCCTCGGAGTGGCCGTAGAAGTGGGTGACGGTCCCCAGCCCCGCCTTGCCGAAGCCCAGCGCGTTCAGCTCGGCGACGCCGGGCTGGGAGATGTGCGCCACCGTGCCCAGGCCCTGCGCCTTGGCCTCGGCCAGCGCGCCCAGGATCACTTCCGGCGTCTCGTCGTCGCGATTGAAGAACTTGATCCCGTCGACGCCATTGCGGGCCGCCCAGCGGACCCAGGCTCGCGCCTTCTCGGCGCTGTCGACGCGGCCCTGCGACCAGCCGGCGCCGAGCGTCTGGTAGTTGTAGATGCGCGGGGCGACGATCTCGCCCCGGGCCGCGCGCGCCTTTTCGGACACGGCCTGGGCGTGGGGCGCCAGCGGCACGCCGCGGACGGTTGTCACGCCGTGCGCCAGCCAGAGCTTGTAGACGTACTCAAGGTCCGGGGCCTTGGCGGGCGTTCCGGCGTGGGCGTGCACGTCCACGAACCCCGGCAGGACGTACATGCCGGTGGCGTCGATCTCGTGGTCGACGTCGCGCGGGGGCCGGTTCGCCGCGAGCTTCAGACCCGGCCAGCCCGCCTGGCGGACTTCGGCGATCCGGTCGCCCTCGATGACGATGTCCACCGGTCCGCGGGGCGGCGCGCCCGTCCCGTCGATCAACGTCGCGCCGCGGATCACCATCCGGCGGAACGGGCCGAGGCCCTCGCCCGGCCGTCGGGCCGGCGCGGGCCGGAGCTCCGCGGCGGCCGATGTCGGGGCCTGGGCCCGGGCCGCCGGCGGCGCCGTCGCCGCCACCAGCACGGCGCTCACCGCCGCCAGGATCAGACCTGTGGTTCTCATCGCCCGCCCCCTCTGCGCCTCCGGCCCCGTATCACACCCCGCCCGCGCCGCGGCAACCGGCCGGCGTCTAGCCGCCGGGTCGATAGGTCCGCGCCACGTGGCCCCGGAGCTCGTCGGGGTAGAAGTAGACGGGTCGCAGGTCGCCGCGCGTGTAGCGGAGCGCCTGGTCATTGAAATGCGGCGACAGCGGATCGCCGCTCTCCCCGCCGGCGCTGATCGCCCGAGCGCGCACCCGCGGCCCGAACTCCACGACGGCCACGAAGCTGTTGCCGCTGCTGCCGTAGTAGCGCCGGGTCCCCTCGTACCGGCGCGCGCCGAACGAGGCCAGCGAGCCCCACTGGGCGGAGGTGAAGGGGGTCGGCAGGCTCGGGGCGGCGTCGTCGAACTTGGGCGTGATGTCGCCGGTCAGCCGCTGGAAGCGGTTGATCTCCCCCCAGGGCGTGCGCCAGTCGCCGAAGTCCTGGCGCAGCCGGGCCACCGCGGCGTCGAGGGCGGCCAGTCGCTGCTCGGCCGTCGCGTGCTCGGCCATGTAGTCGAGGTTCGACTGTCCTGCGGCCTTGGCGGCCGGCGCGACCGCGTCCCACAGCGCCTCGCCCCAGAACACCGCAAGCGAGGTCTCGACGGATTGCGCCGACCAGCGCCGGTCCCACTGGCGCAGTGCGGCCACAGGCTCGGCCAGCGCGGCGCGGCGCGGATCGCCCGCAGGAAGCGCGTCATAGGCAGCGGCGAGGCCTGGCAGCAGCCGCTCGAACGCCGGCAGCCAGGGATCGTAGGCGGCGTCGATCAGGCCCTGGACGGTGAAATCCGTCCGGTCCTGAAGCACCTTCAGGGCATGCGGCGTGCGGGCGTTCTGGCCCACCTGGTCGAAATAGGCCGGGAAGGCCGTGCGCTCGAATCGCCCCGCTCCCGCCGCCCACCAGGGGCCGTCGTTGGCGTTGTAGACCCAGCCGTTCGGCGGGTTGGCCACGTTCGGCGTGGTGTCGGGCGCATGCACGCCCTGCCAGTCCGTGGCGGGGTCGGAACCGTCCACCGGCCGCGTGTAGTCGAACCGCCCGTCCCGCCGGGGCAGGAACTGCGGCATCAGAAAAGCCACGTTGCCGCGGCTGTCGGCGAAGAGGGTGTTGTTGGAGGAGTTCGCCGCCAGTTCCGAGACCTTCATGAAGCCGGCCAGGTCGCGGACCTTGGTGCGTTCGAAGGACTGGCGCAGCGCCTCCACCGGCCGGTGCATCAGGGCGGTAGCGATCCACTTGCCGCCCTCGGCCCGGACGATGGGCCCATGGTGGGTGCGGTAGACGGTGAAGTTGCGGCTCGCGCGGCCGCCGTCCGCGGTCCGGTACGGGATGACGATCTGCGACACCGCCACGGGCCGCGCCTCGGCGCCGTAGCGGTAGAACGGCCGCCCGTCGCGCTCGACGATCGTCTCGGCGAACTCGTCCACCGCGTCCATGGACGAGGTGGTGTGCATCCACCCCGCGTTGGCGTTGAAGCCCTGGTAGATGAAGAACTGACCCCAGGTCACCGCGCCGTAGGCGTCCAGCCCCTCGTCGCTGGTCATCTGCAGCTCGGAGCGGAAGTAGAACGAGGTGTGCGGGTTGATCAGCAGCAGCGCCCGTCCGTCGGCGGTCCGGGACGGGGCGATGGCGATGCCGTTGGAGCCGGTGGGCTCGGGGAACCGCTCCTGCGCCGCCGGATCGAGCCCCGCGGTGCGCGTTTCTCCGTAGAAGGCGGCGAGGCCCTCCAGTGAGACCTTCGAAATGTCCCCGCCGATGCTGCCCTCCGAGAAGGACAGCGCCATCCAAGGCTCGAAGCGCGCGATCACCTGGGGGCGGACCTTCGGATGGGTGGCCAGGTAGTAGTTGAGCCCGTCCGCCCAGGCCTGCATCAGCCGCTTCAGCGAGGCCGGCGCGCCTTCGTAGCGGCGGCGCAGGTCGTCGTGGTCGACGAACAGCCGCTGGCGGAGATCGCGCCAGATCGCCGCCTCGCCCTCCGCCTCCGCCGCGCGCCCCAGGCTGGCCAGATAGTTGGCCTCGATGCGCGGGAAGTCGTCCTCGGCCTGGGCATAGATCATGCCGAACACCGCGTCGGCGTCGGTGCGGCCGCGCACGTGGGCGATGCCCCAGTCGTCGCGGACGATGCGGACCTTGGCGGCCTGCCGCTGCAGCCGCGCGAGATCCTGCGGCTCGGCCTGCGCAGGAAGCGCCAGGCCCGCGGCCAGCGCCAGGGCGAGGAGGAGGGACGGAGCGCGACGCACGATGCGGGACCTCTTCGGAAGCGGGCGACCTGCCCGGCGCCGGGACCGAAGCTTCGGCGGCGGCTCGGAGGCGAGAGTCTGACATCCTGGCCATACCTCCCCTCGCCCGTCCGGTGAAGGTCAGGTAGGCGCGCGGACTTGCCGGGTTCTGCGCTAGAGTCCGGCGCCAGGAGGCGACGATGCCCAGGCGAAGGGAAATCCTGTTCTGGCGGCGGACGGATGTCCCGGGCCTGGAGCGCCTGAGCCTGGAGGTCGGGCCGGAGGGCGTGCGCGCCGAGGCGAGCGTCCTCTGCGCCGAGGACGGCGGCTTCCGGATCGACCATCGCTGGACCCTGACACCGGACTGGCGGGCGCTGACGCTCGAGGTGGAGCGGTGGGGCGCCGCCGGACGCCAGGCCTTGCGCGTGGAGCGGACGCGCGGCGGCTGGCTCGTGGATGGGGCCCGGCGGCCGGATCTGGACGGCGCGGAGGAGCCGGACCTGTCGATCACGCCCTTCTGCAACACCTTTCCCATCCGGCGGACGCCCGAAGCGCCTGGCGCGAGCGTGACGCTGGAGACCTGCTACGTCGACGCCGCGGTCATGGCGGTGGCCCGGTCGCGCCAGCGCTACGACAGGCTCGGGGCCCGCCGCCTGCGCTACGTGGACCTCGGCCACTCGGCCGGCTTCGAGGCCGACCTTGAGGTGGACGACGAAGGTCTCGTCCTGCGCTACGAGCACCTCTTCGAGCGGGTGGCGCCGACCTGAGCGCGCTGGCCGCGCGCACGGCTCGTGGTGACCTGCTCCGGGGGATGGGCTAGTTTGACGGCCCGGCGCCCCGGCGCCGACGACGTTTCCGACGAGGTGAGATGCCCAAGCGCGCCGCGACCGCCGAAACTCCTCCGGTCGAGCTCGACGCCCGCGCCATCCCCTCGCAGAGCCGCGCCCGCAACACCTTCGAGGCGGTTCTGACGACGGCCGGGGAGCTGCTGGGCGAGGTCGGGTTCGAGCGGCTTTCGACCAATCTCGTGTGCGAACGCGCGGGGATGACCCCGCCGGCGCTCTATCGCTACTTCCCCAACAAGTACGCGATCCTCAGCGAGCTGGCGCGCCGGCTCATGGAGGCGCAGGACGAGGCGGTGTTCGCCTGGGTCCAGGCCGGCGGCCTGCAGGCGTCGAGCCTGCAGGAGACGGTCGAGAAGAATGCCCGCCTGCAGCAGCAGGTGAACGAGATCACCCGGCGGAGCCCCGGCGGGGTGTGGATCATGCGGGCGCTGCGGGCCGTGCCGCTGCTGCGCGACATCCGCATCGAGTCCCGGAACAAGGTCGCCGCGCACATCAGCGCCCGGCTCACCACCACCTATCCCCACGTGCCGGAGGCGGAGCTGTTCCGCGCCGCCACGCTGACCACCGAGATGATGTACGCCGCCACCGAGATGGTGCTCGAGGAGCCGGCCGAGGACGAAGCGCGGATCAACGAGGACGTCTGCTGGATGGTGGTCCTCCACTACCAGCGGCTGGCCGACCGCTACGCCAAAGCCCGCTAGGCCGGGACCACCGTCCGGCGCGCCATCACCGCCGTCACTCCGACGATCAGGGTGAGCGCCAGGACAAGGCAGGCTGCGGCCAGCCTCATCGCGCCGCCGGCGTCGGTGTCGCCCACCAGCAAGGAGGCCGCGAGCGGCCCCGCGCTGCTGCCGAGGAGTTGCGCCGCGCCGAGCTGCATGGCGGCGCGCCGGCTGGGATCGATCGCGATCAGCAGCACGGTGTGGAACGGCAGCACGAACAGCCAGAGGAAGCCGAACACCGCCACCAGGCCGATGAACGCCGGGCCCGCCGGATGCGCGGACAGGGCCGCCACCAGCCCAAGGTTGATCACGCCGGCGCCGATCAGCACCGGGCCGGCCGGGAGACGGTCGCCGGCCACCGTCGCGACGAGACCGCCGAGAACCTGCATGGCGAGCGCCGCGGCCACGGCGTCGTGCGCCCGCGCCGGCGGCAATCCGGCGGCGGCCGCGAGCGGCTCGAGATAGACCCAGATCGCCACGATGAAGGCCATGTAGAGGAAGACCGCCGCCAGACCTGCCCAGGCGAGCGGCGAGAAGCCGCCGCCGCGGCCCTCGGGCCTGGGCAGCGGGGCGTAGCCGCGGGGCGCCCCGAGCGCCGCGCCGGCCGCCGTCACCGAGATCGCCGCCAGGGCCACGAGCGCGCCGTCGACGCCCCAGGCCGCCATCACCGTGCGCGGCAGGACCGCCGCCAGCAGGAGCTGCGCGAGGGTCTGGACGGTGACGAACACCCCTGCCTGCCGCTCCGGCCGCGCGGACCGGGAGATCATGCCGACCGTCGACCAGAGCATCACCCCGGCGAACAGGCCGGTGGCCGCCCTCACGCCGATCAGCGCCCCGTCGGCAACCCAGAGGGTCGCGAGGTTGCACAGCGCATGGGCCACGGCCGCGAGAGCCAGCTTCGTCCGCAGGGCGGTGGGACGCAGGAGCGCGGCCGAGCCGCCGCAGGCGAGGCCGAGGGCGAGAAGCTCGACCGTGGCCGCCGGCCCGATGCCGGAGACGGAGAGCCGCCCCGCCTCGACCAACCCGCCCAGCACCACCGGCTGCAGGCCGGCGATCAGCAGGGCGACGACGCCGATGTAGAGGACCGGCAGGTTCAGCGGCTGCGGCGTGCGCAGCGGCTCGGCCCGCGCGCTCACGCCTTCTGCCCGTAGGCGCGGAACTGGACCATGATCTCCGCCATCTGATCGTCGGAGAGCAGGTTCGGCCCGCCGATCGCCAGGCAGCCCCAGTAGACCGCCGCCTGCTCCTCGATCTCCTCCGCGATGAGCAGCGCATGGTTCAGGCTGGGAGCCACGGCGATCTGACCGTGGTTGGCCATCAGGGCCGCGTTGCGCCCGTCCAGCGCCTCCACCACTGCGTCGGCGAGCGCCTCCGAGCCGAACGTCGCATAGGGCGCAACGGGCACGCTCGCGCCGCCGCTGACGCCGACCATGTAGTGCACGGCGGGGATCGGCCGTCCGGCGCAGGCGAGGATTGTCGCGTGCCGCGAATGGCAGTGGACCACCGCGCCCACGTCCGCGCGGCGGCGCAGGATCTGCATGTGCATCCGCCACTCGCTCGACGGCTTCAACTGTCCCTCGACCACGCCGCCGTCGGCCGCCACCAGGACGATCGACTCCGGCGTCAGGCGCTCGGGCGGAACGCCGCTCGGCGTCACCAGCATGCCGTCGCCGCAACGGGCCGAGACATTCCCGGAGGTGCCGCGGTTGAGGCCGCGGGCGTCCATCGCCTGCATGACCTCAACGATCCGGACCCTGAGCTTGGCTTCGTCCGGCGAGACCATCAGGCCGCGTCCTTCAGGGTCATGGTCGTCATCGCCTCCAGCACCCCCTCGTAGCTCTCCAGCCGACCCAGCGTGGCCAGCCCCTGGGCCACCAGCGCGGCGACCGCAGTGGCGAACCGCGCCGCCTCCAGGGGGGCGAGCCCCCTGTCCAGCGCCGCGATGAAGCCTGCGCAGTAGGAGTCGCCGCAGCTCGTGGTGTCCAGCGGGGTGATGTCGTAGGCCGGCAGGGCATTGCGCTCGCTCCCGAGAGCGACATAGGACCCCGCGCCGCCATTCTTGATGAGCACGGCTGCGGCGCCCAGGCCGAGGAAGAAGCTCGCGGCGGCCTCCAGGCTGTCGGTCTTCGACAGGGCGAAGGCCTCGCTGACGCTCGGCATGAAGTAGTCCACGTGCGGCAGCAGGCGCTCCAGCTCGGCGAGCGCGCTGGGCTGGGGCGAAATCAGGTCGCAGGTGACGGTGGCTCCGCCGGCCTTGGCGGCCTGCACCACGGCGAGTCCCGGCCCGCCGTCGGCGCCGGGCCCCCCGATGGCCGCGTAGTGCAGGAAGCGGCAGTCGCCGGCGGCGGCGATCACCGCCTCGTCCGTCGGCGCGAAGAGGCCCGCGCCTAGGGCGTGGAAGTTCGGCCGCCGGCCGTGGGAGTCGATGGTGAGCACGGTGGCCGAAGTGGGGTAGCCGTCCAGCACCGCCAGGAGGCTGGTGTCGATCCCCTGCTCCTCCAGGCCCATGCGCACGACGCGCCCCATGAAGTCGGCGCCGATTCCGCCGGCCAGCCGCGTCTTCACGCCCAGGCGTGCGGCGACCATGGCTGCGCCCGCCGCGGTGCCGGCGGGGGCGACGGCGATGCCATCCACCAGCCGCGTGCCCTCGCCCACCGGCAGGGCGTCGATGGGGCGGGCCACCATGTCCAGCGTGGTCAGCCCAATCGCGAGGAGCCCCTGGCCCATGTCACCCCCTGATGAAGTCCGGTTGATTTGTACCTGCGCAGCGATAAGCTAGTCAAAACTATCTTTTTTGCAGGGGCACCCATGGGCTGGACGAACAGCATGAACAAGGCGCTGACCGAACGCGCCCAGGCGGTGATTCCCATGGGCATGTACGGGCACCAGTCCGTGCTCCTGCTGCCGGAGGACTATCCGCAGTTCTTCCGCCGCGCGGAAGGCGCCTACCTGTGGGACGTGGACGGCAACCGCTACCTCGACTTCCTCTGCGGCTACGGCCCCAACCTGTTCGGCTACGGCGACCGGGAGATCGACGACGCCTACGTCGAGCGGATGCGCCAGGGCGACACCATGACCGGTCCGGGCGAGGCCATGGTCGAACTCGCCGAGGCCATGGTGGGCATGGTCGGCCACGCCGACTGGGCGATGTTCTGCAAGAACGGCACGGACGCCACGACCATGGCGCTGATGATCGCCCGCAACCACACCGGCAAGAATACGATCGTGCTGGCGCGGGGCGCCTACCACGGGGCTGCGCCCTGGTGCACGCCGCTGAAGAAGGGCGTCGCTCCGGGAGACCGGGCGAACCAGGTGTTCTACGACTACAACGACGTCGAGAGCCTCGAGGCCGCGGTGCGAGAGGCCGGCGACGATCTGGCGGCGATCTTCGCCTCCCCCATCAAGCACGACACCTTCGTCGACCAGGAGTTGCCCGATCCGGAGTACGCCCGCCGCGCCCGCGAGCTCTGCGACGAGCACGGCGCGCTGCTGATCGTGGACGACGTGCGCGCCGGGTTCCGGCTGGCGCGGGACTCGAGCTGGTCGCTGGTCGGGGTGAAGCCCGACCTGTCGAGCTGGGGCAAGGCGATCGCCAACGGCCACCCGATCTCGGCCCTGCTGGGCGCCGACGTCTGCCGGATGGCTGCGGCGACCATCTACGCCACCGGCTCCTTCTGGTTCTCGGCCGCGCCCATGGCGGCGGCGCTGAAGACCCTGGCCCGCATCCGCGACACCGACTACCTGGAGCGCACCCGCGCGCTCGGCCAGCGCCTGCGCGACGGGCTGGACGAGAGCGCCGCCCGTCACGGGCTGGCGCTGCGCCAGACCGGCCCGGCCGAACTGCCGCTGATCATGGTCGACGACGATCCGACGCTGGCCAAAGGCTACTTCTGGAACGAGGCGCTGATGAAGCGCGGCGTCTACTTCCACCCCTGGCACAACATGTTCATGTGCGCCGCGATGACCGAGGGCGACATCGACTTCGCCATCGAGGCGGCGGACGACGCGTTCAAGCTGCTGAAGGCCGCCGGGCCGCTGGAGGCGCCCCAGAAGCTCGCCTTCATGAACCAGATGCTCGACCACTAGGCCCGGCGCGCACGCCTCAGCCGTCCGCGCCCGGCCGACTCACACCGAAGCGCCGCAGCACGTTGTGGGTGATGGTTTGCACGAACGGGTCGCCGGCGCCCAGGCCGTGCGCCCATTCCGTCGTGCCGCTGTTGAACACCTCCCCCTTGCCGCGCCGGAAGCTCGCCAGCACCGCATGCCCCCGCAGCACCTTCTGCTGGGCCTCGGGGCTGGCGTCGCCGAACATCACTTCGGCGATCACGTCCAGCTTCTCGGGCGGGATGATCGGATTGTAGCCGCGCCCCGCCTCCTCGCCGAAGGCGCAGGGCGCGATGCCGATGATCTCGAGGCTCTCGGGAACGCCCAGCGTCGGGATCGCCCGCGGCAGGCCATCGTCGCCGAACTGGAAGCGGCAGCCATCGCTCTCGTAGCCGATCAGCGGCAGGTCCGCGCCCAGGAGGTCGCCGTAGAACAGGTCCGTCCCCTCCAGCGCCCAATGGCGGTCGTCGTAGACGGTGAAGCCGCCCTGCCCTCGCGCGACGCACATGCCCAGCCGGTGGTAGCCGGCGAAGACGAAGCTGAGGCCGGTGATCTCCGCTTCCGGCTTGGCGAAGGCCGGGTGGGACCACAGGTGCGTGGCCTGCGCCGGCGCCACGTCCTCGGCCTCGAAGCCCTTCCACTTATGGCAGACGTAGGTCCTGCCCTCGTCCTCCCAGCGAACCTTCCAGAAGCAGGTGTTGCCCGAGAGGATCGCGGCGTTGCCGCCCTCGTCGACGAAGCGTTCGACCTGCTCGCGCTCGCCCGCCGACCAGTACTCGCTGTGGCCCACGAACAGCACCGCCGCATAACCGGTCAGCAGGTCGGGCTCGACCTCCAGGTCGTAGTCGGTGGCGTAGTCCAGCACGTAGCCTTCCGCCTCCGCCCAAGCGACGAAGACGTGCTCCCACTTGTGCAGGAAGCCGGCCGACCCGTCGTAGGGCGACGCCCGGTGCTTCACCATCCACGCGTGGTCCGAGGCCCACGGCCGCTCGCGGAAGCCACGCTTGCGCAGGTTCACGAGCCTGGGGGCGTCAGCGGGCGGGGCGACGATCAGGGGCGGGAACGGGCGCTGGGTCGACAGCACCCCGATCGCCTCGCCCATCGCCTGGGCGAAGGGGACCTCCCCGCTCATCAGGCCGGTCACGTTCGAATAGGCGTTCGCCCCGCCCCAGTAGTTGTAGGACTGGTAGGTGTTGGTCGCCAGGACCAGAAGGGCGGTGGCGCGGCGCTGGCCCGCCGGCGGCTTCACGCAGACGAAGTGGTGGGTCTCCTCGCCGGCCGCATCGGTGAGCACGATGTCGTAGTACCCTGAGGCCCAGTCGGCGCCGACCTGCACCTCGAGCGCGGCCGGCCAGCCGCAGCCGTCCCGGTCGGCGTTCGGCGGCGTCGGGTGATCGCCCACCGCCACGCCGTCCAGGCGCAGCACCTCCGTCCGCTCCCTCCCGACGCGGGCGATGGTCAGGCGGCAGGGGCCCTGCGCGGCGGTCGCGTGGAGCGTGAATGTCTCGCCCGGGCGGACGCTGAGGCGATCGGTGTAGCAGGCAGGCATCGTCGGCTCCCTCTGAACCCCACAAGCGTGGGCGTTTGCTTCGTCCTCAAGCTGGGCGTCTCCGGCGCCCCAGCGGTCCGCGTATTGCTCCGCCGCGCGTCACCGCTCCGGACCGGCGCCGCAAAATCGTGCTCCCCGCGCACGGCGCAGAGACGAGCGGTCCACGAACATCGCTTTTCATAGCTTTTACTATCGTATACCCGTTGTCGCAAACACGACAGGAAGGGGATGTCCATGAGAGCGAAACTGCTTGTGAGCTGCGCGGCCTTCGCGCTGAGCGCCGGGGCCGCCGTGGCCCAGGAGGGCGGCGAGTTCGCGGTCGAGGAAGTGGTGGTCACGGCGCAGAAGCGCAGCGAGAACCTGCAGGACGTCCCCGTGTCGGTGACCGCGCTGTCGGGCGACGCCCTGGTCGACCGAGGCGTCAGCAACGTCACCGGGCTCAACAACCTGGCGCCCGGCCTGCGGGTCAGCAGCGGCGACGCCGCCGCAAACCCGAAGATCTTCATCCGCGGCGTGGGCCTCAGCGACTTCAACCCCAATTCGTCGAGCGGCGTCGGCATCTACGTGGACGGCGTCTACGTCAGCTCGCCGCTGGCCCAGATGGCGGGCTTCTTCGACATCGGCCAGATCGAGATCCTCCGCGGACCGCAGGGCACGCTCTATGGCCGCAACACCAACGGCGGGGCGGTCAACGTCGCCACGAAGCGGCCGACCCGCACCTTCTCGGCCGAAGCCTCGGCCGAGTACGCAACCTACGACGCGGTCAATCTGAGCGGCGCTGTGAGCGGTCCGGTGATCCAGGACGTGCTGTCGGTCCGCGCCGCGGGCCAGGTCGTGAAGGACGACGGCTACACCTACAACCGGGTGACCGGGAACGACCTCAACGACACGGACTACTGGGCGGTTCGCCTATCGGCGCTTTACACCCCACGGGAGGACGTCGAGGCGCTGTTCCAGGTGAACCGCTTCGTCAACCGCGGCGACGCCACCCAGCCGCAGCATCGCGCCCTCTTCCCGCTCACGCCCGCTGCGGCCGGCCCCGACGGCTTCTGCGCGCCAGGCTTCTACGGCTCCGGCCAGTGCGGCGACGCCTTCGGCTACGCCGACCTGGACAACGACGACCGGGCCACGGCGGCGAACCAGGAGGGCAAGGACAAGATCGACCTCTTCGGCGCCTCGGCCCAGGTGACCTGGGATCTCGGCCCGATCTCCCTCGTCTCCGTGACAGCCTACTCCTGGGCGCATCGCAACGCGTTCGAGAACACCGACTCCAGCCCGAACCGGATGATCGAGATCAACTATCTCGCCCGGCAGCGGCAGTTCACCCAGGAGCTTCGCCTGCAGTCGAACAGCGGTCCCGACGCCCCGCTCAACTGGGTGCTCGGCGGCTACTACATGGACGAGACGGTGAAGGACGCCTCCACTCAGGACGTCCTCGGCGACCTGCGCCCGCTGTTCCCGGACGGCTTCAGCCTCGCCGACAGCGTGGCGGCGTTCAGCTATCCCTACACCCAGAAGACCAAGAGCTACGCGGTGTTCGGACAGGCCGACTATCGCCTCACTGAGCGCCTCGTGGGCACGGTCGGCCTGCGCTACTCGGCCGACGACAAATCCTTCGACTACCGCAGCCAGGCGGAGGGCGGGCTGATCGTCCTGCTCACCTCCAACCAGGACAAGACCTTCTCGGCCTGGTCCGGCCGCCTGGGCCTGCGCTACGAGGTCAGCGACGACCTCAACATCTATGCGACCTACAACCGGGGCTTCAAAAGCGGCGGCTTCTTCGGCGGTCTGGCGACCACGCCCGAGGAGCTCATCCCCTATGACAACGAGCAGCTCGACGCCTATGAGGTCGGACTGAAGTCGGAGCTGTTCGACCGCCGGCTGCGGCTCAACCTCTCGGCCTTCTACTACGACTACAAGGACCAGCAGGTCTTCGCCCAGGCGCTCCGCAACGGCCTGACCGTGCTGGTGCTGGACAACGCCGCGAACTCGGAGGTCTACGGCGCCGAGATCGAGGCCACCGCCCGCCTCAGCCAGAACCTGAGCGTCGACGCGGGCCTGTCGCTGCTGGACGCCAAGTACGGCGAGTATTTCTCGGAAGGCGATGACTTCACCGGCAACCGCCTCCCGCAGTCGCCTAAGTTGACCTTCAACGCCGCGGCCAACTACGTCCGCCCCTTGGCCTGGGGCGGCGACGTGGTGGCCACCGTGGACGCCGCCTACTCGTCGAAGATCTACTTCGACAACTCCAACGCCGAACGGCTCTCGCAGGACGGGGTCTGGGTGTTCGGCGCACAGGCGGGCTGGCGGGCGCCCGGCGGCAAGCTGGAGGCCGGCGTCTTCGCGCGCAACCTGTTCGACGAGACCTACGCCGTCGCGATCTCGAACATCGACAGCCTCGGGGTCGATCTGGTCACCCTGAACCGGCCGCGCAGCCTCGGGGCCTATCTGCGCTATCGATACTAACGGACAGGCGTCGCCGTCGGGCAGGCTCCCGGCGGCGACGCCGCTAGCGGATCGGCGCGCCGGGCCTCGACACCGCCGCCCGCAGGCTGATCGACGAGCTGATCCGCGCTACCCCGGGCAGTTTCGTCAGCACGTGGGTGTGGAAGCGCTCCAGGTCGGCGACGTCGGCCACGGCCACGCGGACCAGGTAGTCCGCCTCCCCGGTCATCAGGTGACACTCCACGATCTCGGGAGCCCCGCGAACGGCGGTCTCGAACGCCTCCAGCACCGGTTGCGACTGGCTCGACAGGCTGATCGAGACGAACACCGTCAGCCCGCGCCCCACGGCCTGCGGATCGATCCGGGCCGCATAGCCGGCGATGACGCCCCGCTGCTCCAGGGCCCGCACCCGGCGGGAGCAGGCGGACTCCGACAGGCATGCGAGCTCCGCGAGCTCGGCGTTGGTGGCGCGGGCGTTGGCCTGCAGGGCGATCAGCAAGGTCCGGTCGACGTCATCCAGCACTTCGCAGCTTTCCCCCGCTTCTGAGCCGCCTCAAGCAAGGATCGTGCAGATCGCCTGCCCCGCGCGCGCCACTTCTCAAGGACCTGCCAACCTTAAAACGATAGTCTTCACTATCACAACGGAGGCGGCGGTGCGGATTGGAACGGTCACGGAGATCAAGCCCGACGAGCGGCGGGTGGGGCTCACGCCCGAGCTGGTCGCAACCCTCGCTGCCCGGGGTCACGAGGTCTTCGTGCAATCTGGCGCCGGGGCCGGGATCGGGCGGGTCGACGAGGCCTACGCCGCCGCCGGCGCGGAGATCCTGGCGGACGCGGCCGCCGTCTTCGAAGCCGCCGAGATCATCGTCAAGGTGAAGGAGCCGCAGCCGGTGGAGATCGCCCGGCTGCGCCCCCACCACCTGCTCTTCACCTATCTGCACCTCGCGCCCGATCCCGAGCAGGCTCGCGGGCTGATGGCCTCGGGCGCCACGGCGATCGCCTACGAGACGATCATGGACGCCCGCCACGGCCTGCCGCTGCTCACGCCGATGAGCCAGGTCGCCGGCCGGATGGCGGCCCAGGTGGGCGCCCAGTACCTACTCGCGCCGGCCGGCGGACGGGGCCTGCTGATGGGCGGCGTCCCCGGTGTGCCGCCGGCCCGGGCCGTGATCCTCGGCGGCGGGGTGGCGGGCTTCAACGCCGCCGAGATCGCGCTCGGCATGCGGGCCGATGTCACCATCCTCGACATCTCGCCGGCCAGGCTGGCGGAGCTCGACGCCCTGTTCGAAGGCCGCGTGCGCACTGTGCTCTCGTCCCGAGGCGCGATGCTCGACCTGCTGCCGACCGCCGACCTGATCATCGGCTGCGTGCTGGTCACCGGCGCCGCGGCGCCCAAGCTGATCCTGCGGGAAGATCTGGCGAGGATGCGCCCGGGCTCGGTGCTGGTGGACGTGGCCATCGACCAGGGCGGCTGCTTCGAGACCTCGCGCCCGACCACCCACCAGGATCCCATCTATGTGGTGGACGGCGTCGTCCACTACTGCGTGGCGAACATGCCCGGGGCGGCGCCCCTCACCTCCACCTATGCGCTCTCGGCGGCCACGGCCCCTTACGTCCTTGCGCTCGCGGACCTGGGCCTCGACGGCGCGTTCGCGGCTGATCCCGGCTTCGCCGCCGGCCTGAACGTCAAGGCCGGCCGCATCGCCCATCCGGCGGTGGCCGCGGCGCTGGGCGCCTGAGGTCAGGCCTCGGACGTCTGGGCCGCGACGGCGCTGCGGCGACGGCGCCAGGCGTACCAGGCCAGGCCGATGGCCAGCCACGCCAGCAGCAGGCCATAGGGCCTCGGGTCCGTGCCTAGGCCCAGCAGTGCGATGACCACCGCCGCGAGGACCCCAAGGCCGGAGAGCCACATGACCGTCGACCGCGGGAACCGCAGGCGCGCCGCCGCGTGGACCTCCGGGTGCGACCGCGCGACGTTCCAGGCCGCCAGGCAGGTGCCCATGTACTTCATCATGGTGGGCACGTTCACGGCGAGCAGCAGGAACAGCAGGCTGGACGGCAGGAACACCGCGGCCAGGCACGCGACGAACGCCACGATGGTGGCGATATGCGGGGTGCCGAACTTCGGATGGATCCGCCCGAGGGGCGCCGGCAGGACCTCGGCGCGGGCCATGGCGAAGAGGAACCGCGAATAGACCAGGAAGACCGCGTTCATGGACTTCACCAACGCGAAGGTGGCCGCGGTGACGATCAGGGGGGTGGCAACCGGGCCCAGGGCGACCTTCGCCGCGTCCAGGAGCGGAGCCTTGCTGGCGGCCAGCACCTCGGGCGGAAGAAGGCTCAGGGCGGCGAAGGTGACCGTCAGGTAGACGACCACGGTGAGGGCCAGGGCGCCGGCCATGCCCAGCGGCACCACGCGCTTGGCGTCGGCGACCTCCTCCCCCACCTCGGTGGCGGTTTCGATCCCCAGGAAGAGCTGGATCATCAGCGGCAGGGCGGCCAGGATCGGCAGCAGGCCATCGCCGGCAGCTTCCACGAACAGCCGCGGCTGAAAGCTGGGCGCCGCCGCGAACACGAACACGGCGAGGGCGCCCAGCAGCAGGATCATGAGGACGGTCTGGGCCCGGGCCGCCACCGCCACGCCGACGTAGTTCAGGACGAACACAAGGGCGAAGAAGCCGAGGATGGTCGGCGTCGCCGGAAGCGGCAGCACCATCGAGAGGTAGTTGGTCAGAACCCGCGCCAGCACGATCATGACGACGGCGTTCGAAAGGACCCGCATCCAGACGATGGCGAAGGCCAGAGTGGGGCTGGTGAACTGGCGTTGCCACTCGAACGAGGCGGCTGTCCGCGGCGCGGTCGAGGCCAGGTAGGCGTAAACCAGGGCGAACAGGCCCATCGGCAGCGCTGCGAGCGCGGTCGCGATCAGCACGCCGTACCCGCCCACCTTCGCCGCCGGTCCCAGCACCGTGAAGATGGCCGCGCCGATGGCGGTCCCCGCCCCCAGCATCACGAGATCGATCAGGCGTACGCTGTGGCGGAGTTGGGCGGTCATTCGGTCTCCGTCGTCAGAACTGGCAGGATTCGGCAGGCGCCGCCGGGTCGCGGGCGAAGGCGTAGCCCTCGCGCGCCGGCCCGCGGGGCAGGTAGGTGATCGTTCGACTCTCGCCGCCGCGACCGACGACCAGGCGGAGGGGCGCCGTCTCGTCCTTCCGGACCGCGTCGATGTCGCCGACCTCGGTGAGCACATCACCCTCACGGAGCCCCGCTTCCGCCGCGGCCGAGCCGGGCTGGAGGCCGCGGACGACGCGATCGTCATTGAGCGAGGCGCGGGCGAAGCCGAGCTCGAAGGCGCGGCTGGCGCGCGGGGTCACCTTGAAGCACGGCGCGAAGCGGGGCGCCGGAACCAGGAGCCCGCCGGCGGCCATGCGCTCGTAGTCGCGGCGGGCCCGCTCGACGCCGATCTCCGCACCGACCAGCGCCAGCCAGTCGGCGAGCCCATAGGTCTGGCCGGCGACGTCGCGGCGCCGCATGGCCTTGGCGACGTCGTCGAGGCTGCGGCGGCCGCCGCTCGCCTCGCGGATCGCCGCGTCGGTGTTGAGCAGGTAGAAGAAGCCTCGGCCGTAGGGGATCGTCTGGGCGATGGGATCGGTCCAGAAGCGCTTCGCGCCTTCGACGTTGCTGAGGTCTCGGTAGGGGTTCGAGTAGTAGGCCGCCGCCTTGTCGTTCAGCGTCTTCAGCAGGCGGTCCGGCGGCAGCAGGCCGGCGCGGTGCGACAGCAGCACCGAATAGTACTCGGCCATCCCCTCGCTGTACCAGGCGGTCTCACCGTGCTCGCCCTGCATGCGCGGCCAGTTGTGGGCCATCTCGTGGGCGATCAGGCCCTGGAGGTCGTCGATGCCGGGCCTTGCCGGCGGGTGGTAGCCGAACATGAAGGAGCGGCCCAAGGCGCTGCCGCCCATGCCCTTGTAGGGGTTCTGGCGCATGAACACCCGGTAGGCCCCGCCCTCGTCGCCGAAGAAGGCCGACATCGGCTTGAAGAGGCTCTCGATGCGGGCGCCCAGCGCGGGCGCGTCGAAGGGCGGTTCTCCCAGCCAGTACAGGCTGAACCCCTTCGGATCGGGCGGGTGGCTCTTCAGCGGGCCGGCCGCATAGTAGCTGAACGACAGGGCCTGGGAGGGCAGCACGATCTCGACCGGCCCCTCGCCATAGGTCCAGGCGCCGCGGGAGCCCGGCGGCGAGGCCGACAAGTCCCACCGCAGCCGGACCTTCCACGGCCCATCGGCGACCGGCGTCGCGAGGAAGCCGACGCCCGCCCCGGCGAAGCCGCCCGCCTCCTGCCGCAGGTCGAACAGCGGCCCGTTGTTGGTGGCGGCGGTCACCGCCCGCGGCGGCGCCTCGTAGGTCACCACGACGTCGCCTTTCGTGGGCCGCGTCACGCTCCATCGGCGATAGACGCCCTGGGGCGTGGGCGGCTCCTCCGCCTGGACCAGCGGAAGGCCCCCGAGGTCGTCGCGGGCCTGCAGCGCGTCGCCGTCGTAGCGGGCGCTGGGGATGCCCACCAGGGTGAGCGGCAGCCGGACGAGGCCGGCGCCGGGGGCGAGATCGGGGGCGGCCAGGGTCATCCGCACGGCCAGCCGGCCCTGCTGCGGCTTGGGCGTCAGGACCAGCTCGAGCGGCGCAGGCGCGGCCGCGGCGGCGGCGGCCGGCCCAGTGAGCGTGACGACGGCGAGAAGCGACAGGACGGCGCGGCCCAGGCGACGGAGCATGGCGATCACCACCGCTTGCAGGTGGCGTCGGAGACGCCCGGCCGGCGCACGAAGGCGTATCCCTCGAGCGCCTCGCCCTTCCGGTCGTAGGTCCTGGTCTTCAGTTCGAAGCAAGGCCCGAACGCGTTCGTGTGCGGCTTGAACAGCTCGCCCCGCAGGATGCGCGCCTCGAACTCCCGGTCGGCCCCCGGCCCGAGCTCGCGCACCACAAAGGCCTTCCACGCGGCGTGGTCGAAGCGCTGCCCTTGCTCGCGGGCGATGAACAGCGGCCGGAGCGCGTCCTCCAGACGGCGCTTGCCCTTGGATTTCTGACGGATGCGGGCGTCGAGGTCCGCGAAGTAGAGCGCGCCGCGGTTGTACGGCACGTGGCGGACGCCCTCGTCCCCGAAGCCGGCCTGGGCGATCCGCTCGGCGCTCCAGGTCCGCGCCGGCTCTCCGAAATAGCCTTTCGCGATCTCGTTCACCTCGTCCGCATAGTCCGTCACCGAGACGAACCCGCCGCGCTTGGGCACGACGGCGGTGAGGTAGGTGTTCAGGCCCTCGCTGAACCAGCTCGAGACGCCCTGCGGGGCGTCGATGCCGCCCGTCCACTGGTGCATCATCTCGTGGGCCAGGGTCCGGCGCGGACCCATGCTGCCGGGCTCGCGCGGGGCCGAGGCCTGCGAGAGCATGAACGAGTTCGGCAGCGCCGTGCCGCCGCCCACCGGTGGGGTGTCGAGGAAGCGCATGAACACCCGGTAGGGCGGCGGCGGCTTCAGGTAGCGCAGCTCGTCGGCGATGTAGGTGTAGAGCTTCGCCGACCAGGCGGACTCCGTCCCGGGATCGAACGGCGAGGAGCCCAGCCACGCCGCGCTGAAGCCGTGATCCTGGCCGTGGGCGGGATAGCGGCCCACCGGCCCGGCCATGTACCAGGCCTGCATCAGGCGCGCGGGCGGCCCGCTCACCTCCGCTGTTCCCTCGCCGAACGAGGCGATGCCGGTGGAGCCGGCGGGCAGGTCGCTGAGGTCCCACGTCACCCGGCTGACGCCGCCTTTGACGTGCTCCGGGATCACCAGGAAGCCGGAGCCTGCGCCGCTCACGCCCCCGCCCGATGGCCGGATCCCGAACGGCGGACCCTGGCGCGAGCCGGCCGGCTGGACCAGCGAGCGATAGCTGATGGTGACGGGGTAGCTCACCGCGCGGGCCGGTTTCCAATGACGGAAGTAGGGGAAGCCGCCGGGGGCGGCGGGATCGTCCGAGGAGGTCAGCGGCACCTGCCCCTGGGAGTCAGTGACCACCAGGTCCCGGACGCGGTCGGCGATCCCGGGCACACCGGCATAGACCACCGGCGCCGACAGGCTGAACGGCGCGGCGTCAGCGGGGACGTCGGTGAGCACCGACCTCACCGCGACGGCGGCGACCTCGTCGCCCTGGCGGATCGGCTTGAACGTCGATTCGAAGGTCTGGGCCTGGGCAGCGGCGGCCACCGCGGCCAGACCGGTCCCGAGCAAAAGGGCGCGCCCCATCAGCTCACTCCTTGCCCGGCCGGGCGACCGCCGGCGGGGTCGCGAACGGCTTGATGCTGAGGTGCTCGTAGATCTCGGCGGGGAAATAGACGACGCCCCCGACCACGGTCATCCGGACCTGGCGGATCTTGGAGATGTCAGCCACGGGATCGCCCGCCACCAGGATGAAGTCGGCCAGCTTGCCGCGCTCGATGGTCCCGAGCTGCTGATCGCGGCCGAAGTAGGTCTCCGCGTCGAGCGTGGCGAGGCGGAGCGCCTTGCCGGCGGGGATGCCGGCCTTCACGTAGAGTTCCAGCTCCCGATGGAGGGTGAAGCCGGTCCCGTCATCGGTGCCGGGCAGGAGCTGCACGCCGCTGGTGTCGAGCAGCTTCAGGGTCTCCAGCACGCGTTCGAAGCCGCCCTGGTAGCGCTCGTCGTCGTGCGGGTGCTCCAGGGTGACGAAGCCGCGCTTGCGATAGCGCTGGTAGCCGATGGGCACGTGGTCGAGGTACGGCCTGTCGCCCGCGTTCACCTGGCCCGAGCGGCTCAGCATCAGGCGCTCCAGGATCACCGCCGTGGTGTCCAGTTTGACGCCCTTCTCGCGCATGAGGGCGACGGTCGCCCGAACCTTCGGAGAGTTCAGATCGAGGTCGGCGCCGCGGGCCATGCCGGTCAGGCGGAGCGGCGTGCGCGTGTCCTCGTCGGGCGTGAGCATCCAGCCCAGCATCAACTGGTTCACATGCGCGATGTCGTTGTAGCCGTCGCGGATCACCCGGTCGGGCGAGGAGAAGGCCGGCACGTGGCCGCTGACGCCCAGGCCCAAGCGGTGGGCCTCGGCCGCCACGGGCGCGACCCAGTCGGGGTTGAAGCTGTTGTAGATCTTGATCTGCCAGTAGCCGTGGTCGGCGTACCAGCGGACGTCGTCCAGCGCCTCTTCGAGGCTGTCGGCGATGAAGCCGTTGCGGGCCGAATACGGGCTGCGCCCCTCAAGGAAGCCATTGCGGACGATGCGCGGGCCAGCGATCTCGCCGGCCTCCAGCATCCGGATCCGGGCCAGGAGTTCCTCGTTGTCGTTGCCCTGGTCGCGGACCGCCGTGACGCCGGCCGCCAGGTTGAACAGATTGGACGACAGCGACACGTGGTGATGCATGTCGTGGAGGCCGGGCACGAGCACGCCGCCCTCGGCGTCGATCACCGTTTCGCCCCGGACCGGCGGGCCGCTGCGGGGCGGCTCGATACTGACGATACGGTCCTCGTAGATCACGACCTCCGACGGCGCGCCGACCTTCATGGTCCGCGGATCGAAGATGCGCGCGTTGCGGATGCGCACCGGGCCGTCGAAGGTGTGGGCGAGCTTGCTGCGGGCGGCCTTGGCGCTCTCCAGGGAGAGCTCGCGGCTCATCTTCTGCAGCGTCTTGAACTCGGCCTCGTAGCCCTCGCGCACCAGGCCGTCGCCCGGCAGGGCGAAGAGTTCGCCCTTGTCGTCGAGGACCACGAAGAACGGCTGCAGCTCCACGCCGCCCAGCTCGTAGACCGTCAGCGAAACGGCCCTGGCCCCCTCGCCAAGGCTGACCTTGCGCACCTCGTCCAGCCGCATGGAGCCGGACGGGAGCACCGGCAGCGTGCGGTTCGGCGCCTTGATGAGGGCGCGGGCGAACTGCCCCTGGATCCACGGGCTGGCGTCGGCGGGAACGTAGAAGACCGGCTGGGCGGCCTTCACGGCGCCCTTGTCGGGCGCGCTCGTCCACGTGGCGCGACCGCGCGCCCAGTCGAACTGCTCCTTGACCGGGTTGCCGAACAGCGAGGCGCCCTCGATGGTCCACTTCAGAGGGCGGCCGTCGGCGCCGAGCTGGATCCGTTCGCGGGCCTTCGGGCCACGCCCGTTGTTGCTGACCGCGTAGTCGATGGCGACGTTCGCACCCTCGACCTCCGCGGTGAGGTGGCCGACCTTCTCGCCGTTGGCGATAACCGTGTAGCGCTCGGTGGCGGCGAGCGCCTGCCCGGAGAGCGCCAGCGCCGCCGTGGCGCAGACCAGTCCAAGGATGCGGCCAGACACGACGCGCGCCATCAATCTTCCCCTTGCGGCCGAACAAACCTGCGCACCGCCTCGGCCAGGGCTGCGCGATTGCCTTCCTCGGTGAACACCGAGTGGCCGCCCTGGAACTGGGCGGCGGTGAGCCGGTCGGCGGGCACGCCCGCCTGGTCCAGCGCATAGCGCCCACGGTAGGCGGGCGTGCTGATGTCGTAGAGGCCCGAGGCCCAGAACAACCGCATCCCCGGGTTGGCGCGCATGGCCTCGCCGAGGAAACGGTTGGCGTCGCTGCGGTCCTCGTAGTCCCAGGCGGCGTTCACATCGAGGTTGAGCGAGGTGTAGGTCTCGGGGCTGTCGAACTTCAGCGTCTTGCGGAAGTAGAGCTCGACCGCCCGGGATTCCCCCTTGCCGACTGGCACGGCCACGTCGCGACGGCTAGCGGATCTCGGCGGGGCTGGCGCCTTCTCGAGCGAGAACGAGAGACCGGGGTCATCGTAGGGCGGCCGCTGGGCCGGCGCATCGAGGCGGCGCGTCGCACGGCCGTCGAGCTGTCCCGTGCGGAGCCCCTGGTCCTTGAGCAGCTCGAACATGAAGTCCTGGTTCGAGAGCCGCAGGTCCTTGGCCAGGATGAACTCGACCGGCAGGCCGGTCAGCGCAGACATCCTGCGGGCCACCGCCTGCTTCTCGGCCGGCGGGAGGCTGGCGCCCTGGATCAGGGCCGTCACGTAGTCCGCGCGGGCGAAGCGGACCGCCTCGTCGTAGACCTGCTCGACCGTGCGGCCGCGGTGGTCGCCGCGCTTGTGCCACCAGGCGACCGTGGCGAAGGTCGGCAGGCTGGTGACGTAGGGCATCTCGCGCCCTTCGACGTTGCCCACCAGGGCGAACAGCAGCACGCCGTCGAGCTTCAGCGCGCCCGCGTCCCGGGCGATCATCGCCGCCCGGGTCGTGCCGTAGCTCTGGCCCAGGATGTAGCGCGGCGAGGCCTGGCGGCCATGGACCTGCAGCCATTGCGCGATCACCGCGCCCACCGAGGCCGCGTCGCTGGTGCGCCCCCAGAAGCTCTTGCCGTCAACGCCCGGGAACGGCCGGCTGTAGCCGGTGCCGACGGGATCGATGAACACCAGGTCCACCGCGTCGAGCGGGCTCGCCGGATTGTCGATCAGCACCTGATCCGCGCCCTCGCCGACCCTGCGCATCGGGCCGAAGGCGCCGAAGTGCAGTGGCGTCGTGGAGGCGCCGGGCCCGCCATTGAACACGAACATGACCGGACGCCTGGCTGGGTCCTTCACGCCGGTCCGGACATAGGAGGTGGTGACGACCGAGGCCTGCGGCCGGCCCGCCGCATCCTTCAGGAAGGTCTCCGCGACGATCGCCCGGTACGCCACCGCCTGGCCGTTGAAGCGTGCCGCATGCCGCGTTTCGGCGACCAGCGGCTGGCGCGCCGCCACCTCGGCCGGCGCGCTCGCGGCCTGGCCGGCGGCCATCGCCGGCTGGCTCAGGAGCACGAGAACGGCAAGCGCCGTGGACCTTAGCGACATAGATGGATCCCCCGTCCGCGGAGCACGCGGAGCACGCATCATCCTACCCGGCGGAGCTGGCATTTCTATTCGAAGTGCGGCTCCCGCCGTGCAAGGTCGACACGTTCAATGCGGGCCGGCGCAAAGCGTCGCATAGGCTATGTCGGGACAGCTGCGGTCGCGCACGCATACGAAAAGAAAATCCGCCCACTGGTCGATAGGGTGGCGGCATATCGGAGGACGGGGGACCTGATGGCGTCGATCACCAAGCGCGAGTGGCTGGCGGGCGGCGCGGCCCTGGCGGGGCTGGCCCGAGCCGGCGGGGCGGTCGCCCAGGCGGCAGGCGGCCCCTTCGTGACCCGGCGCTCCGGCGTCTTCAACGGCCGCAGGCTCAGCTACGTCGCCACGGTGGGCGAGACCATCCTGCGCGACGCCACGGGGACGCCGACCGTCCGCCTCGTCAGCACCTCGTACGTGCGCGAAAGGGCCGACCCGGCCCGGCCGGTCCTGTTCGCCTTCAACGGCGGCCCCAGCAGTTCTTCCCAGACCCTGCACATGATGGCCCTGGGGCCGAAGCGGCCGCTTGTGGCGCAGGATCCGCGCGCGCCGGAGCCCGCGCCGCAGCTCGTCGACAACACCTACTCGCCGCTGGACGCCGTCGACATCGTCATGGTCGATCCGGCCGAGACCGGCTTCAGCCGGGTGCTGCCCGGCGGCAAGCGCGAAGAGTTCTATTCGGTCGAGGGCGACTCCCAGTCGGTCTCCGACTTCGTCATCGCCTGGTGCCGCGCGAACGGCCGGGAGGCCTCGCCCAAGTACGTGCTCGGAGAGAGCTACGGCACGCTCCGCGCCGCCTTCATGGCGGGGCAGTTGGCCACGACCATGCCGCTCGACGGTGTGTTCATCTTCGGCCAGGCGGTGAACATGATCGAGACCAGCCAGCGGGCGAAGAACGTGGTCTCCTACGCCACCAACATCACGGCGCTGGCCGCCATCGCCGCCTACCACGGCAAGGCCGAACGCAGCGACCGGCCGATGAACGAGATCATCGACGACGCCTACGCCTTCGGCATGGGGGACTATCTGCAGGCCCTGCTGAAAGGCGCCGACCTGCCGGCCGCCGACCGCGAGGCCATGGCGCGGCGCCTGCAGGCGGTCACCGGCATCGGCGCCGACTACTACCTCGCCAACGAGTTGAAGATCACCAAGCTCGCCTTCCAGCGCGAGCTGCTGAAGGACCAGGGCCTGATGCTGGGGATGTACGACGCCCGCTACGTCGGCCCCCTGCCCCAGCCGGGCCAGCGCCTGGCCGACCCTTCCGCCAAGCCGATGCAGGCGATCGGGCCGACCATGCTCGAGCATTACGCCAGGAACCTGGGCGTGACCTGGCCCGCGTCCGACTACCGCCCTTCCGCGCCCCAGACCAACACCTGGACCTGGGCGCCGACCCTGGGGCCCGGCGGCCCCTTCTACGACTTCGACTACCAGGCCGAGATCTCGAAGGCGTTCCGCGCCAACCCACGGTTCCGCCTGATGGTGGGCACGGGGGTCTTCGACCTGACGACGACGGTGGGCCCCGCGCGCTACCTCGTCACCCAGAGCGACTATCCCCGGGACCGCGTGATCCAGCGGCAGTACCTCGGCGGCCACATGGCCTACACCCACGAGCCGACGCTGAAGGCCTTCAACGACGACATTCGCGCCTTCGTGACGGGCCGGCGGCTCTAGCCGCCCGGCCCCATCAGCCCAGCGCCGCCCGGTAGAACGCCCGCAGGTCGTCGGTGGCCTGGCGGCGTGTCGCGTCATCGGAGAAGACCGCGTGGCCGGCCGGATAGACGCTCTGCGTGAAGCGACCCTTCGGCAACCCCGCAGCGAGGTACTCCTCCAGGGGGCCGGCGTAAGGGATCGTCAGATCGTAGTAGCCCAGCATCAGGGTGACCCTCAGCGCCGGGTCCTGGGCCATGAGGTCCTTGAACAGCAGCGGCATGCTCACCGGCCCGCGGGCGACGCTGTGGTTCCAGCGCTCGTTGGCGGGATAGGACAGACGCACGTAACCACTGGCAGGGCGATAGCCGAACTCCCCGCGGAACAGGCCCTCGACCGCCTTCGTCAGATCGTACTTCAGCGTGTAGGGCGAGGTGGACGGGTCGTCGTAGGGCGGCTTCTTCGTGTCGGTGATGCTGCGGGGCGCCTTGGCCCGCGCGTCCGAACCGCCGATGCGCTCGCCCGTATCGGACAGCAGCTCGCGCACGAAGCGGTCGACCGGGATCTTCAGCCCAGCCTCACGGACCGTCGCAGCCGGAAAGCCCGTGTAGCGCGCCACCTGGGCGGCGATCTGCTCGGCCTCGGTGTCCGGGAGCGCGGCCCCCTTCGCGAGCGCCGCCGCGTACGGTCCCGAAGCGAAGCGGTGCGCCTCGGAGGCCACGGCCTCGACCGGCCGCTCCCTGTAGGCGCCGCGGCCGTGATACCAGGCCGCCGCCGCCTGGCTCGGCAGGGCGCGCACGGCGGGATCGGCCGGCCCGGCCAGGGGCGGCCGGCCCCGCGTCGCCGTGGACGGCGAGACCAGCACCACCCCCGCCATCCGGGTGGGCCGCGGCTCGGCGGCCAGCAGTTCGGCGACGAAGCCGACGCGGATGCCGGCGTAGCTCTCCCCCACGAGGAACTTGGGCGAGGCCGCTCGACCGTTCGCCCTCAGCCATTCGCGGATGAAGGCGGCCACGGCGCGGGCGTCCTCCTCCACGCCCCAGAACTCGCGCTCCGCGCCTTCCGTCAGGAAGCGGCTGTAGCCCACGCCCGGCGGGTCGACGAACACCAGGTCTGAGACGTCCAGCAGGCTGTGCGGATTGTCCGCGAAGGCGAAGCCGTCAGGCGTCGCGGCGTTGACGGTCAAGCGCGGCGCGAGCCCTTCGCGCAGCGCGATGGTTGCGCCGCCCGGCCCGCCGTTGAACAGGAAGGTTACGGGCCGCCTGGCCGCGGCCGCGCCCTCCGCCAAATAGGCGGCGGAGAAGACGGTGGCCCCCGGGGCGCCCGTGGCGGTCGGCAGGACGATCTCGGAGGCCACCGCGCGGTACGGGATGGTCTTGCCGCGGATCCGCGCGACCCCGCGGATGGTCGCCGGCGCCGGAACCTGCGCCTCGGCGGCGGCGGACACGCCGGGCAGCGCCGACGCGCCCAGCCACAGCAGCGAGGACGTGGCCCGGGCGCCCAGCGTCCGGCGGGTTATAGGCGGCATCGGTGGTCCTTCTCTCAGCGCGCCGGGCGGACGGCGCCGATGTATCGGTCGCGAAGCTCGCGGCTGCGCGAGGTCATGGGCTGCTCGGCGCCGCGGATCAGGACCCGGCGGGCGACGGTGGTGGTCTCCAGGGGATCGCCGCTCCAGATCACGAGATCGGCGTCCCGCCCGGGAGCGATAGAGCCCAGCCGGTCGTCGAAGCCAAAGATGCGCGCGGGGTTCACGGTGATCGCGGCGAGCGCCGCCTCCCAGGGCAGGCCGAAGCGCACCGTGCGACCGGCGAGGAAGCGCGGCGTGCGGATCAGGAAGACAATGCGGGCGATGCCGGGCTTGAAGGCGATCAGCACCCCCGCCTCATGCAGGATGGCGGCGTTGCGGTAGGTGGCGTTCAGGCTCTCAAAGGTGAAGGCCTGGTTGTCCTCGGCGTCCAGCACCACCGGCGCCCGCGCGGCGGCGATCTGCGGCGCCAGCATCCAGGCCTCGGCGGCGCCGGACAGGACGACCCGGACGTTCTCCTCGCGCGCGACGTCCAGGACGAGCCGGATGTCGGAAGCGCGGTTGACCTCCACCAAGAGCGGGCGACGCCGTTCGACGACCGGGACCAGAGCTTCGAGGTCCGCCCGCGACAGGGACAGTTCCTCCAGCCGCCCATCGTCGACCCGGCCCCGGCGGTAGTCGCGGGCCAGGGCCAGGGACTGCTTCACGAGGGTCCGCCAGGCGCCGCGGCTTCCGCCCGCTGCGGCCGCCCCGCCCTCGCCCACCGCCGTGACCACCGCCACGTGCGGCGCGACCAGGTAGTCCCCGTCCGCCGAGAGCCGCACGATGGCGGCCTGGCCGCCGAACACCTTGCGCGGCGCACCGGCGGCCGGCCCGGGCGCATTGGGGGCCAGCACGGCCCAGGTCACGCCCTCGACGCGCGCCTCGGGGATCTGCGGCGAGTCCGGGTTGACGTCGTAGGCCACGTCGAAGCCGGCGCTGAGCCGCTCATTGGTAGACCCGCGGCCGCCCCACCCGCTGCCAATCGTGTCGTTCAGCGCCAGCGGCGACACGGTGGCCGCCAGCCCTGGCGTGACCGTCTGGCCCGTCGCGTCGATCACTTTGGCGCCGGCGGGCACACGCACCGCGGCTCCCACCGCCGCGATCCTGCCGTCGCGGACCAGCACCGTGCCGCGGGGAATGTCGCCGGCCGGGCCAAGGCTCACCACCCGCGCACCCACGATAGCGATCGTCTCGGCCGCCGCCGGCGCCGCCGACGCGGCCAGCACGGCGGCGAGGATCAGCTTGCGCATCATCGGGAGGCCTCCGGACGGCGCTGGGCGCCCAGTTCGAAGTCCGACCTGGGCCGCTCCGGCGGGCGGGCGCGGTCATGCATCAGCGCGCCGTCGACGAACACGAGGTCGGGCTGGCTGTAGACGCTGAACGGATCGGCGCTCCACAGGACCACGTCGGCGGCCTTGCCCGGCTCCAGCGAGCCGGTCTGCCCGTCGATCCCGAGGATCCGCGCGGGATTGAGCGTGAGCCACCGGATCGCATCCTCCGGCGTCACCCGCAGGCCGGCCTCGTTGCCGGCGGTCATCGCCCGCGCGGCCTCGTGGTTCAGGTGCTGCATCAGCATGACATTGTCGGAGTGCATGGCGGCCATACCGCCCGCGGCTTGGACGAAGGCCGCGTTCTCCATGACGGAGTCGTAGGCCTCCATCTTGTAGCCGGACCAGTCCCCGGCCCAGGTGACGACGGGAATGCCCTCGCGCGCCAGCACCGGCGCGATCTTGAAGGCCTCCAGCGCATGATGGAAGGCGGCGATCTTGAAGCCGAACTCGTGCGACAGATCGATCATCTGCAGCATCTCGTCGGCGCGGTAGCAGTGGATGTGCACCTTGGCCCGCCCTTCCAGGGCGGCGGCGACGGTTTCCAGTGCCAGGTCCCGGCGCGGCGGCTGGGCCGGCTGACCGGCGTCCTTCTTCCGGCGGTACTCCCGGACCTGGTCGGCATAGGCGGCCGCGGCCGCGAAGGTGGTGCGGTAGCCCAGCATGCCGCCGGCCCGGGTGCCGGGCTTGCCCGGCCCGCCGCCGGTGGGGTTCTCGCCGCAGGCGATCTTCAGGCCGTACGGCGCGCCAGGGACCTTCATGGCCTGGGGGGACAGCGCCGGCACGGTCTTCAGCGTGACGGTGCGGCCGTTGAACAGGTTGGCCGACCCGGGGAGGATCATGGTGGTGGTGACACCCGCCGCCAGCGCGCGCTCGAACATCGGATCCTGCGGCCAGACCGCATGCTCGACCCAGATGCCGGCGGCGTTCGGCCCGGACTCGTTGGAGCCGTCGCCATTGGCCTCGCCCGGGCTCGAGCCGACGCCGATGTGCGAATGCGGGTCGATGATGCCGGGGGTCACCCAGCGGCCCCGGGCGTCGATCACATGCACGCCCGCCGGGACCGCCACGTCGCGGCCCACCGCCGCCACCTTACCGTCGCGGATCAGCAGCACGCCGGCGTCGATCCGGGGGCCGGCTGCGGTGAGGATCGTGGCGTTGACGATCGCCACCGGCTCGGAAGACGCCGGCCGGTAGGTGGACGGGAAGGCGTCAAGTTCAAAGCTGGGGTCGAGCCCGGCGCGGACAGGCGCGGGCTTCGGCGCCGGCTGCGGCGGCGCGGCCGCCTGCGTGGCGCAGCCGGCGAGCGCCAGGCTCGCGAGCAAGGCCGTGAGCCGCATCGTCATTGCTGTCCTTGGTTGTAGAGCGCCTGGGCGGCGGCGAGGTCCTGCACGATGTGGCCCAACGACTTGTAGACCGTGACCTGGTCGGCGGACTGCCGGCCCGGAAGGTCGCCGGCCAGCACCTGGCCTATCTCGCCGACCACGTGGCTGTCGTCCACCAGGCCCGCGGCCTTGGCGCGGAGGAACTCCGCCCCCTGGGCCAGCACGCCCTCGCGGCTGTCCGCGATGAACCGGGCGCGGGTGACCACCTCGTGGTCGGCTTCGCTGGGGCCGGCGTAGCTGGAGCCCACCAGGTTGACGTGCGCGCCGGGCGCCAGCCACGCGCCTTCCAGGATCGGCTCGGAAGCGCCGCTCACGGTGGTGACGATGTCGGCGCCCTGTACGGCCTGCCGGGCCGCGGGCGCCGCGAAACTCGGGATCCTGAGTTCGCGCTCCAGCCGCCTCGCGGCGGCGGCGGCGCGCTCGGGCGACCGGCCCCAGATGGTGATCGCCTCCAGCCGCCGGACGCGGGATATGGCGTGGGCATGGGTGATGGCCTGCTCGCCATAGCCGAGGATCGCCAGCCGGCGCGCCTCGGGCCGAGCCAGGGCGTCGGTCGCGACGGCGCTGGCCGCCGCGGTGCGGATGGCGGTGATCTCGCCCGCGTGGGCGACGCAGACGGGAACGCCGCTCTCGCCGTCGAACAGCACCACCACGCCCTGATGGGACTGGACGCCCTTGGCGAAGTTCTCCGGGAAGACGCTGATGAGCTTGGCGCCGAACACCGCCCGCTCACCCAGGGCGCCTGGCATGACGCCGAACATCCGGCCGTCCCCCAGCGGGATGATCGCGCGGAGCAACTGACGCGTCTGGCCACGGGAGAGCGCGACCATCGCGTCGCGCACCAGCGGGATGCAGACCTCGTAGGTGAGCCGTCGGCGGACCTCGTCCTGGTCGATGACGCGCATCAGGCCGGCCTCCCGTTCAGCCAGGCGACGCAGGCGAGATCCTGCACCGCATGGCCAAGCGACTTGTAGAGGGTGACCTCCGCATCGGACGTACGGCCGGGCGCCGCCCCGGCCAGCACCTCGCCGATCTCGGCGGCGATGTGGCTCTCGTCCGCCATTCCCGCCGCCCTGGCGCGGAGGAACTCGCCGCCGTGGACCAGCACATGCTCGCGATGGTCGACGATGTAGCGGCTGCGCGCGACCAGGGCCCCGTCGGCCTCGGCCTGGGCGGGGCCGCTCGAGCCCACCAGGTTCACGTGCGTCCCAGGCGCAATCCAGGCGCCTTCCAGCACCGGGTCGGCGGCGGTCGTCACCGTGCAGACCACATCGGCGTGCTGCACGGCGGTCTCTGCGTCGCCGGCCACCCGGCAGGGCAGCCCGGTCGCGTCCGTCATCCGGGCGGCGAAGGCCGCGGCGCGCACAGCGTCTCGGCCCCAGACGCGGACCTCCTCCAGCACCCGGACGTGAGCGATCGCGCGGATGTGGGCCTCGGCCTGACGCCCGGTTCCCAGGACCGCCAGCCGGCGCGCGTCGGCGCGGGCGAGAGCGTCGGTCGCCACCGCGCTGGCGGCGGCGGTGCGGATGGCGGTCACCTCGCCCGCGTCGGCCAGGCAGACAGGCGCCCCGCCCTCCCCGTCGAACAGCACCACCAGCCCCTCGTGCGACTTGCCGCCCTTCCCGTCCGCGAAGACGCTGACGAGCTTGGCCCCGAACACCGCCGTCTCGTCGAGGGCGGCCGGCATGATGGCGAAGGTGCGGCCGGGTCCCAGGCCGATGAAGCTGCGCAGTTGCTGGCGCACGCGGCCGGACGACAGGGCGACCATGGCGCGGCGCAGGACCGGAATGGCGGCCTCGTGAGTCAGCGCGGCGCGGACGGCGGCGGCGTCCAGCACTTCGATGCCGGCGATGGTCGCTCCCATCTCTCCTCGCCACCCCCTTGGAAACAGAAGCCGGCGGCGCCCTGGGGTGGCGCCGCCGTCTGGTACCCGGCCCGAACCTCAGCCCGGGCCGTTACTAGCCTAGAACCGGGCGTTGACGCCGACGAAGTAGCGCCGGCCCAGGATGTCGCCGTAAGTCCGCGTCGGATACGAGGGCTGCTCGTCCGTCAGGTTCGTGACGCCCGCGCGCAGCGTATAGGCGCCGAAGTCGTAGGAGCCCGACACGTTGTGGCGCCAGTTCTCCTTGATGTGGGGCACCGGCACATCCTCGATGGTGGAGGTGTAGGTGGCCTTCACCGGCGACAGGTAGTTGACCGTGTAGGTGAGCCGCAGCGGCCCCTTGCGATAGCGTGCGTCGAACTTGCCCGCGAAGTCCGGCGATGGGCCGAAGTCCGTCGTCGAAGAGGTGTTGTCGACGCGGGTCCGGTCCACGCCCGTGACCGAGATCTCGTACTTCTCGATGCGCGTGGCCTCGAAGTTCAGCTCCAGCTCGCCCAGGTCCGCGTCGTCGAAGTAGCGGCCGATCGGGAAGCTGTAGTTGATGTTGTAGACCTCGCCGCGGAACGTCATCCGGCCCGCATTGAACGTGGTGGAGAGCGCGGTGGCGGTGTTGCCCTGGGCGTCGCGGGTGAAGGTGCCGCAGATGTCCTCCGGCTGGTCGACCGAGTCGTAGCAGGTCGCCATGAAGCTGGCGGGCGTGAAGTTGGACAGGCCGTCCTTCAGGTCCACCTCGACGCGGTCGGCGACGATCGACAGTCCCGGCACGAAGGTGGGCTGGAAGACGAAACCGTAGGTCCAGGTCTTCGAGATCTCGTTCCGCAGGTCGGGGTTGCCGCCCGAGGTCACCAGCGCCCGGCTGAAGTTCTCGGACTGGTTCTGGAAGGTGGCCAACGGCCCGTAGCCCGGATTGGCCGCGAACAGGGCTTCGCAGTTGGCGCGGCGGACGGCCGGGTTCGGGCCGCCGGCGATCCGGTCCGCATCGCACGGATCGTTCCCCGTGTTGGCCAGGACGGTGCGTTGCGGCGCGAGCAACTGATCCAGGTTCGGCGCCCGGAAGTTGCGGCTGCGGGAGGCGCGGACGCTGAAGCCTTCGACGACCTCCCAGCGGCCGCCGACGCCCCAGACGTCTTCCTTGCCGGCGAGCGAGTTGTCGACGAAGCGATACGAGCCGGTCAGCTCCACCGCACGGGCGAAGGGCAGCGTGACGTCGCCGCCCAGCACCGGCACGAGGACTTCGCCGGAGAGCTCCTCGGTGTTGTAGCCGCCGCCCGTCGCCAGGGTCGGCGACTGGGAACCGGTGAGCCCCCGCTGCAGCGACGTGAGCGGGACGAACTTGGCCTTCTCCTCACGGTGCTCGTAGGCGGCGCTGAACTTCACGGCGCCGGCCGGCAGATTGAAGAGATCGCCGCCGATGGTCGCCAGGAAGTCGTCCTGGGTGTTCAGGTAATCCTGGCCGATCAGGCTGGTGGCGTAGAGGCGCGCCTCCTGGCTGACGTTGCCGTTCCCGAAGGGATTGATCGGCGCGCAGGCGGGATCGTCGTTGGCGGTCGTCCCGTCGGCGTTGACGCCGCAGACGATGGCGCCCTGGCTGTTCCGCACCGCGTTGATCGCGTTGTTGAACCGCGCGGTATAGACGCCGTAGCCGCGCGTCTTGCCGTCGGCCTCGGCGTGGCTGAACGACAGGCTCCAGTAGAAGTTGCGGTCGGCGAAGTCGAAGTCGCCGTCGAGCGAGACCAGAGCGCGGAAGGTGTCGGTCTGGTAGGTCTGCTCCCGGGTCGGCAGCAGGTCGTCCCACCACTTCGAAAGGGTGAGCGGCGCGCCGGCCGGGCCGAGGACCGCGCGAACCGCGTCCGACAGATAGGGGTTGGTCCGCGAGACGCTGATCGGGCCGGAGCCGCTGGCGGCGTTGTTCAGGACCGTGTTGCTGGCCTGGTTGCCGTAGGGGTCGCGGGTCTCGACGCGGGCGAACAGCAGCTCGCCCGAGAGCTTGATCCGGTCAGTGAGGTCGTAGTGGCCGATGACCGTGCAGGTCCACCGCTCCACGCCGGCGAAAAGCGCGGCGAGTTCCTGGTAGGGCTGGCCGTCGCCGCCGCTGGTGAACGGCGGCACGTTGTTGTTGAGCAGGGCGCCGACGCTGTAGGGGATCAGCGTCTGGCCGTCGGGGCTGAACTGCTGCGGCGTCCCATTCACGCGATAGATCGAGCTGGCGAAGGGCGGGCCGGGATTGAACAGCACGCCGTTGGCGTTGAAGCTGACAAACCGGGTGTCGAAGTTCTCGGTGACCGCCGGGACGCCATCCGAGGGCCCCCGGTTCGCCGGGTTCGAAATGGTCACGCGGCCGAGGTTCGAGCGCGGCCGGTCGTAGTCGTAGAGCGGCCGGGTCTTGGACCATTCCAGGTTCACCGCGACGTTGGCGCGGTCGTCCAGGAAGTTGCGGCCGCCCGTGGCCCGCAGGCTCTGCTGCGGATAGTCTTCGCGCGAGCTGATCCCGTACTGGGCGTCCAGCTCCAGGCCCTCGAAGTCCTCCTTCAGGATGTAGTTCACCACGCCCGCGACGGCGTCGGAGCCGTAGACCGCCGCGCCCCCCGCCTGGGCGATGTCGATGCGTTGGATGAGGCCGGTCGGGATGATGTTGGTGTCCACCACCCGCTCGCCTGCGCCCGCCCCGGCGCCCGAGCCGGCGGAGGTCGTCACGAACCGACGTCCGTTCACGAGCGTGAGCGTGCGGCCGGGACCGAGACCGAAGAGGTTGGGGAACTGCTGGCCGTTGCCGGCCGCCGAGCCGCTGCCGCCCGCGATGGCGAACTGCGGCATGTTGGCGGTGACTTCGTTGAGCGCCTGGCCGGCCTGGACGAAGCCGCGATCGACGATCGCCTGGGCGTCCAGCACAGCGACCGGCGCCTCGGTGGTCGTCTCCGCCCGCCGGATCCGCGAGCCGGTGACGACGATCTCGTCGACGGCCTGGCCTTCGTCCTGGGCATAGGCCGGCGCCGCCGCCGCCGAAACCAGCAGGCCCGCGCCCACCATGATGCTGGAAGCGAGCAGCCGCCCGCGAACCGAATTCCCGCTCATCCTATCCCCCAAGACTTCCGATACCGCCGATGCGTCCCTTTGGGCCGCCCGTCTCCGCAGGTCTGACCCGTGATTAGGTTAGTCAGCCGAGCGGGAATTTTCTTTGCGTTCTCGTCACTGTCATCGCTGTGACGCAGATCGGTCATGCAAACCGCAACGGAAACTTGCATGGCCTATGCGCTGAAGCTGCGGCGCGCTTCGAGCGCTATGCGCAGGCGCGACAGCCCCCTGTCGAGCTCCTCGGGCCTGGCGCCGAAGCCGATACGCACGTGGCCGGCCAGGCCGAAGTGTTCGCCCGGCGCGACGATCAGCCGATGCTCGCTCCAGAGCACCTCCGCCAAGCGAAGGGTGTCGGAGACGCCCACGACCCGGGGGAAGTACATGCAGCCGTGCGGCGGAACCTCCCCCTCCAGCAGCCCGGCGGCGATCATCGCCTGGGCGTGCCGCTCCACGACCGGCCGCGCGGCGGCGAGCGCTCCTCGCCAGTGCGCGTCGAAGGGCGCGATGTCCTCGAGGACGAGAGCGCCCAGGGCGTGCGTCAGCTTTGAGACGCCAAGGTCTCCCTGAGGGTTGGCAGCTTCGATCCGGGCGATGTTCTCGGGCGAGGCCGCGACCCAGCCGCAGCGGAGCGCAAAGAGGCCGTGCACCTTCGACAGGCTGCCAGTGACGATGAACTCCGGGGCGCGGAGCAGGTCCGCTGTCGAGCCCAGGAAGTCGGCGTAGACGGCGTCGATCAGCACGGGCACGCCGGCCCGGCGCGCGACCCCGCCGATCTCATCCAGCGCCGCCGGGGCCAGGGCCACGCCCGAGGGGTTGTGCAGGTGGGTGAGCAGGACGAGGCGTGTGTCCGGCCGGATCGCGGCTGCGAGTTCGGCCGGGTCGACCTGGAAGTGCGGGGCCCGGCGGGGCAGCCAGTCGACCACCGCCCCTGCATCGCGGGCCACCGTCGCCAGCAGATCGAAGCCGGGCTGCTCCACAAGCACCCGTTCGCCGGGGCGGACGAAGGCGCGGATCGCCATGGCCATGGCGCTGGTGGCCCCCGTGGCGCTGATCACCTGGTCGGGCGCGACGCCGTATCGGGCGCCCACGGCGCGGGCCAGGAAGCGGTTGCCGGACGAAAAGACGCTCTCGTAGCGGTCGGTGACGCCGCCGGCGAACGCGCTGCGGACGAGCTCGGCCAGCAGGTCGGTAGGCTCCGGGATGGTGGAGTCGAAGAGCATCGCCGCGGCGGGATCGCTTGCGCGGCGCGCCAGCGCAGTGCGGACCCAACGCGGATAGGTCTCGTCCGGAACGGCGACGCGCCGCCTCCGCGAGGCTTCCGACACTGTCAAAGCGACCCCCTAGCTCGACTGCATGCGCGGCGATCAAGGAACGCCCGTCACAACGCCAGAGGAGATCGTAATCCGTCGTCTGGGATTTTCTTGTCGTTGTCCTGCTTGACGGAAGCCGTTTGCGCATCCGCTATGCACAGGCACGGAAAGGCGAGCATAAGCTATGTCGACCAAACTCGACACCATCGACCTCAAGATCCTCGACCTCATGCAGCGCGACGCCTCGCTGTCCACGGCGGAGCTCGCGGAGCGCGTCGGCCTCTCCCAGTCCCCCTGCTGGCGCCGGATCCAGCGGCTGCGGGAGGAGGGCTACATCACCTCGGTGGTGGCGATCGTCGACCCGCGGAAGCTGGGCTTCACGATGCAGATCTTCGCGCAGGTGAAGATGACCACGCTCAGCGAGGCCGAGCGGGCGGACTTCTACCGACAGATCAACAATATCCCCGAGATCCTGGAGTGCTGGACCGTGTTCGGGGAAATGGACGCGATGATGAAGATCCTCGCCCCCGACGTGGTCTGGTACCAGGACTTCGTGTTCGCCGTCCTGCTCAAGCTGCCGGGCGTCGTCGACGTCCGGTCGATCGTGACGCTGGCGGAATCGAAGACAACGACGGCGGTGCCCCTGCGAGCACGCCAATTCCGCTGACGGCCTGCTCCCCGGCATGCGCATGCGCGCCCCTGGAAGCGCACGCATAATCCATTCACCGCGCCCTCCCGCGGCGCAGGACAACGAAAGAACAATCCCGCCGCCCGAAGCTAGGCTCTGCGGGAGGAGACTCGGATGACGTTCACCCGCCGCGCCCTGGTCGCCGCCGCAGCCGCCGCGCCAGCCCTGGCGGACGGCGCAGCCGCGGCCGCCCCACCCGCAGCCGCCCCGGCCGCCCTTCCCGCCAGATCGGCGTTCGCAGCCATGCCGTACGTCTATCTGGACTCCGGCTCGACCCATCCGATGCCGCTCGGCGCCCGCACCGCGCTCGAAGACTACCTCCGCTACAAGACGCGCGCCGCCGACGCCCCGGCCCTGGACATGGGCGAGAAGGAGAGGAACGTCATCGCCGCGTTCGGCGAGCTGGTCGGCGCGAGCCCGGACGAACTCAGCCTCGTCCAGTCGACCACCATGGGCGAGAATCTGGTCCTCCAGGGGCTGGGCCTGCCGGTCGCCGGCGGACGGATCGTCACCGACGCACTGCACTTTTTCGGCTCCTTCTACACCTACGGCGAGATGGCCAAGGCGGGTGTGGACGTCGTCACACTGCCGATGACCCGCGAGGGGCGTATCGACCTCGACCAGATGGCCGCCGCGGTGAACGACAAGACCCGCTTGGTCGCGATCAGCGCGGTCTCCACGACCAACGGCTTCCAGCACGACCTGAAGCGCGTCTGCGACATCGCGCATGCGCACGGCGCCTACGTCTACGCCGACCTGGCGCACGCCGCCGGGGCGGTCCCCCTGGACCTGCGGGCGACGGGCGTCGATTTCGCGGCCACGTCTTCCTACAAGTGGCTGATGGGCGACTTCGGCCTGGGCTTCCTCTACGTGCGTAAGGAACTCCAGCAGAAGGTGAAGCGGCCCTGGTGGGGCTACCACCAGGTGGGCCGTTTCCAGACGCACGTCTTCCCCTACGACGCCCCAGGCGCGGCGGTCGCGGACTATGCCGCACAGCCCAACGCCGCCGGCCTCTTCGGCATGGGGACGACCTCGTGGACCGGCGTCGTCCAGCTCGACCACACCCTGCCCTGGATCCGGGCGCTGGACGTCGGCCGCATACAGGCCTGGCGCCAGCCGATGATCGACGCTGTCCAGACCGAGCTGCGCCGGCGGGGATACGAGCCGCTGACTCCGCTGGACTCCCGCACGCCGCTGGTCGCATTCGCGCTCAAGGACGCCCGGAGCAGGCTCCGCGATCCGCTGGCCAAGGGAGACGTACGGATCACGGTCTCCCAGAACCGCTTCCGCGTCTCGGTGTCGGTCTTCAACGACATGAACGATATCGACCGTCTGCTCGCCGCGCTGCCGAAGGCTCCGCCCGCGTGACACGGCTCCTTCCGGCGATCGCCGCCGCCCTGCTTTCCGCCGGCCCCGCGGCGGCCCAGGCCCCGCCGTTCGAGCTGGCCGTGTCGGCGCCGCGCGCCGAGGCCAGCGCTGCGCCGGCGCCCGCCCCGCCGCGCCGGTTCGTCACGAAGCATCGGACCACCATCCGCGGTCAGCGGATCGACTACACGGCCACGGCCGGCGAGACCTATCTGTCGTCTCCGGGCGGAGAGCCCATCGGCAGCATCTTCAGCTTCGCCTACGTCAAGGACGGGCCGCGCGATCCCAGGCGTCCGGTCCTGTTCGTCTTCAACGGCGGCCCGGGTTCGTCGTCGCTGTGGCTGCACATGGGCGTGGTCGGCCCGCGCCGGGTGGCGCTCGATCGCGAGGTGAACCCCAGCAACGTCCCGCCGTTCGGGGTCGCCGACAACCCGGACAGCCTGCTCGACGTGGCCGACCTGGTGTTCATCGACCCGGTGGGGACCGGCTTCAGCCGCGCGGTCGGGAGCGGCCGCCCGGAAGACTTCTGGGGCGTCGATCAGGACGCCGATTCCGTGGCCCAGTTCATCGAGCTGTGGCTGACCGAGAATGGCCGCTGGGGCGCGCCCAAGTTCCTGATGGGCGAGAGCTACGGCAGCGTGCGCGCCGCCTTGCTCCCGCGCGCTCTCATGGGCGGCCCGACCTACCTCGGCGTGATGCGCGGCATCACTGTGAACGGGATCGTGCTGCTGGGCGCCACGTTTGATGGGCGCGACGTGCCGCCGAAGCCCGAGCGGGCCTTTTCCGCGGCCGCCGACGATTTCACTGCCCAGGCCGCGGTCGCCTGGGCCCACGGACGGACGGCGCACCAGGCGAAGCCGCTCGCCGCCTTCCAGGCGGAGGTCAACCGGTTCGCGGCCACCGACTACGAGGATGCGCTCCGCCGCAGCGCCGCTGGCGCGCTCACGTCGGCGGAACGGCATGCGCTGGTCGCCAGGCTGAGCGGCTACACCGGCCTGCCGCCGACGGCCTATGCCAGCGACCTGAAGGTCAGCACCGGCCAGTTCGCCCGCCAGCTCCTGGCCGACAAGGGCCTCAGCGTCGGGCTCTACGACGGCCGCTACACCCTGCCGACCGCAGGGTCCGGGGGTGAACCGGTGGCCGACGATCCAGCCATGGGCCGCTACGTTCCGGGCTTCATCGCCGCCTTCCACCAGATGCTGCACGACGACCTGAAGGTCGACATGGGCCGGCCCTACGGGGCCATCGTGTGGAAGGATCTGCTCTCCAAATGGAAGTGGACGCGCGCCCAGACGCCGCCCGGCCAGAGCTTCGCCGTCGATCTCGCCACCGCGATGCGGCGCAACGAGCGGCTGCGCGTGCTGGTCGCCTCCGGCAACTACGACCTGGTCACCACCCCGGCGGCGGCGCGCCGCAGCCTCGAGGCGGCCCAGTTGCCGGTCGGTCGGGTGACCTTCCGCGACTATCCCTCAGGGCACATGCTCTACGTGGGCGACACCGCGGCCGCGTTCTCCGACGACGTCCGCGCCCTCATCCGCGCCGCCAGCTAGTTCAGACCGGTACGGCCGTGGTGTACTTCACCTGGCTCAGCGCGAAGTGCGAGGCCGAGGTGTCGACGTTCGGGTGCGCCAGCAGCTCGCGCATGAGGAAGCGCTCATAGCCGGCCACGTCGGGCACCACGATGCGCATCAGGTAGTCCCACTCGCCGGACATGGAGTAGCACTCCATCACCTCCGGCCGGCCCAGCAGATAGCGCTCGAACGCCTCGCGCACCGCCGGCTCGTGCGACTTGGCGCGGACCTGCAGCATCACGCTGACCCCGCGGCCGACCTTCTGCGGATCCACCAGCCGCACGGCGCCGCGCAGGACGCCCGACTCTTCGAGCGCGCGGATCCGCCGCCAGCACGAGGTCGGCGAAGCCCCCACCTTCTCCGCCAGGGCGGCGTGACTCACCCCCGCGTCGGCCTGCAACTCGCGTACGATGCGGCGGTCGATCTCGTCCAATGAAACGTTCCTTTCGCGCGGTGGCTGATTTTCGGCTTCGCGTTCCAATCCTGCTCGCGTGGCCGGACAGTTTGGAAGCCATTTCTGCGCGGATGCGCTTAGATTCCGTCTATGAGCGAGCCTAAGGCCCATATGCCGCCCGCGCCGCCTGAAGGCGCCGCCGCGGACTGGACCGTCCCGCAGGGCTGGTCCGCCTACACGCCTGCCGAGCATGCGATGTGGGACCGGCTGTTCGAACGCCAGAGCGCCATGCTGCCGGGTCGCGTCACGCCCGCCTTCCTCAAAGGCCTGGACGTTCTGCGGCTGTCCAAGCCGGGCATCCCCGATTTCGAGGAGCTCTCGGAGCGGCTGACGAAGGCGACGGGCTGGCGCGTGGTCGCCGTGCCGGGGCTGGTCCCCGACGAAGTCTTCTTCCGCCACCTCGCCAACCGGACCTTCGTGGCCGGCAACTTCATCCGCACGCCCGAACAGATCGACTACCTGCAGGAGCCGGACGTGTTCCACGACGTGTTCGGGCACGTCCCGCTGCTCGCCGATCCGGTCTTCGCCGACTACATGCAGGCCTACGGCGAGGGCGGGCTGCGCTCCCTGGGCTTCGGCGCCCTGCACAAACTGGCGCGTCTCTACTGGTACACCGTGGAGTTCGGGCTGGTGCGCGAGGGCGGCGACCTGCGGCTCTACGGCGCCGGCATCGTCTCGAGCTACGGCGAGTCCGTTTTCGCGCTGGACGATCCCTCCCCGAACCGGATCGGCTTCGACCTCAAGCGCGTCATGCGCACGCCCTACCGGATCGACGACTACCAGCAGACCTACTTCGTCATCGACAGCTTCGAAGACCTGCTGCGCCAGACGCTCGAGACCGACTTCGCGCCGCTCTACGCCGAGCTGGAGACGGCCTCCGACCTCGACCTCGCCACCATCCAGCCGGGCGACACGGTCCTGCACCGCGGCAGCCAGGCCTACGCCCAATCCAGGAAGGTTCGCGCCTGATGACCACCTTGCTCGAGGCCTCGTCGGACGTGCTGTTCGCCGGCCTGACCCCGCAGCCGCCGGATGTCGTGCTGTCGCTGATCAAGCTGTTCCGCGACGACCCGCGCCCGAACAAGATCGACGTGGGCGTCGGCGTCTATCGCGACGCGCAGGGCCGCACGCCCGTCTTCCAGGCCATGAAGGCCGCCGAGCGCCGGCTGCTCGAGATCCAGGAAACCAAGGCCTACCTCGGCCCCGAGGGGGATTTCGGCTTCCTCGAACGCATCCAGCCGATCGTCTTCGGCGACGGCGCGGCCGCCTCGGACCTGTTCTCGGTGCAGACGCCCGGCGGCACCGGCGCGCTCAGGCTCGCCGCCGAACTCGCCCAGGCCGGGCGACCGGGCGCCCGTATCTGGCTCGGCGCGCCGAGCTGGCCCATCCACAGCCAGATCTTCGCGGAGGCGGGGCTGCAGATCGCCACCTTCCGCCAGTTCGACCAGGCGTCGCAGACGCTCTGCTTCGACGAAATGATCGGGGCGCTGCGACAGGCTTCCCCCGGCGACGTCGTCCTGCTGCACGCCTGCTGCCATAACCCGTCGGGCGCGGACCCCGACGTCGGCCAATGGCGCGAGTTGGCCGGGGTGATCGCCGGCCGCGGTCTCGTGCCCCTGCTCGACATCGCCTACCAGGGGCTGGGCGACGGCCTGGAACCCGACGCCGCCGGCCTGCGGATCGTCATGGAGGCGGTCGACAACGCCATGGTCGCCTTCTCCTGCGACAAGAACTTCGGCCTCTACCGCGAACGGACAGGCGCCCTGTTCGTCCGGGCCCGGCGCCACCACGAGGCGGCGCGCACCAACGTGCTGAAGATCGCCCGCTGTGCGTGGTCCATGCCGCCGGATCACGGCGCCGCCGCGGTGCGCGTGATCCTTGAGGACCCGGCGCTCACCGGGCTCTGGCGCGAGGAGCTGGACGCCCAGCGCCGGCGGCTGCAGGAGGTCCGTGAAGGCCTGGCCGACGCCGACCCGCGCTTCGAGCCGTTCCGAAACCAGCGCGGCCTGTTCTCGCTTCTGCCGATCGCCCCCGCGCAGGTGGACGCCATGCGCCGCGACCACGGCGTCTACATGACCGGCAACGGCCGCATCAACATCGCCGGCCTGACGGCCGAGACCATCCCCGCCTTCGCAGCCGCCTACGCGGCCTGCGTCCCCAACTGAGACACGCGAGCAGACCATGAGCCAGATCACCGCCGAGAACCCGCTGGGCCTGGACGGCTTCGAATTCGTCGAGTTCACCAGCCCCGAGCCGGAGAAGATGAAGGGGCTTCTGGAGCAGATGGGCTTCACCGCCTACGCCCGGCATCCATCGAAGGACGTCGTGCGCTACAAGCAGGGCCGCACCAACCTGCTGGTGAACCAGGAGGCCACGGGGCAGGCCGCCGCCTTCCGCGGCGACCACGGACCGTCGGCGAACGGCATGGCCTTCCGGGTGGCGGACGCCAAGGCCGCCTACGAGACGGCGCTCTCTCGCGGCGCCAAGGCGGCCGACCCCTCCCAGGGCGCCCTGGGTGAAGACTCCTACGTGCTCGAAGGCATCGGCGGCAGCCTGCTGTACCTGGTCGACCGGTTCGGCGACAAAGGCTCGATCTACGACGGCTGGGAGCAGATCCCCGGCGCGGCGGAGGCCGAGGCGGCGAACAGCGTGGGCCTCGACCTGCTGGACCACCTGACCCACAACGTGCGCCGCGGCCAGATGCGCACCTGGTCGGCCTTCTACAATCAGATCTTCGGCTTCGAGGAGCAGAAGTACTTCGACATCAAGGGCCAGGCGACGGGCCTCTTCAGCCAGGCGATGATCGCGCCGGACAAGGCCATCCGCATCCCGCTCAACGAGAGCCAGGACGACAAGAGCCAGATCGAGGAGTTCATCCGCGAGTACAACGGCGAGGGCATCCAGCACCTCGCCCTGACGACCGAGGACATCTACGACACCGTCGAGCGCCTGCGCGCCCGCGGCGTGAAGCTGCAGGACACCATCGAGACCTACTACGAGCTCGTGGACAAGCGCGTCCCCGGCCACGGCGAGGATCTGGACCGCCTGAAGAAGAACCGCATCCTGATCGACGGCGACGTGGAGAAGGACGGGATCCTGCTGCAGATCTTCACCGAGAACCTGTTCGGACCGATCTTCTTCGAGATCATCCAGCGGAAGGGCAACGAAGGCTTCGGCAACGGCAACTTCCAGGCGCTGTTCGAGTCCATCGAGCTCGACCAGATCCGCCGGGGCGTCATCCAGGTCGAGGCCTGACGTGACGGACCGCGTGAACGCGCCGCCGGCCTACGGCGTCGGCTTCGGCAACAGCTTCGCCACCGAGGCCGTGCCCGGCGCCCTGCCGCAGGGCCGCAACTCGCCGCAGCGGCCGGCCTTCGGCCTCTATGCCGAACAGCTCTCCGGCAGCGCGTTCACGGCGCCGCGCCATGAGAACCGCCGCTCGTGGCTCTATCGCCTGCGGCCGAGCGCGTCGCATCCGCCCTACCGGCCCTATGCCGGCGCGCGGTGGCTGCGCTCCGGCCCTTTCGACGAGACGCCGGCCGATCCCAACCGCCTGCGATGGGACCCGCTGCCCCTGCCCTCCGAGCCCACGGACTTCGTGGACGGACTCGTGACCTACGCCGGGAACGGAGACGCGGCTTCGGGGGCCGGCATCGCGATCCACCTCTACGCCGCCAACCGCTCCATGAGCGGCCGTGTCTTCTACAACGCGGACGGCGAGCTGCTGATCGTGCCGCAGGAGGGCGTGCTGCGGATCGCCAGCGAACTCGGCCGCCTCGACGCGCCGCCCGGCCACATCGCCGTCGTGCCGCGCGGGGTCCGCTTCGGGGTCGAGCTGGACGGCCCCGCGCGCGGCTATGTGTGCGAGAATTACGGGCAGCCCTTCCGCCTGCCGGAACTGGGGCCCATCGGCGCCAACGGCCTGGCCAACGCCCGGGATTTCGAGACGCCCGTCGCCTGGTTCGAGGACCGGGACGAGCCCACCGAGGTGATCCAGAAGTTCCAGGGTCGGCTCTGGAGCACGACCCTCGACCACTCCCCGCTGGACGTGGTCGCCTGGCACGGCAACCTCGCGCCCTGCCGGTACGACCTCGCCCGCTTCAACACCATCGGCACGGTCAGCTACGACCACCCCGACCCGTCGATCTTCACCGTCCTGACCTCGCCGTCGGAGGCTCCGGGCACGGCGAACTGCGACTTCGTGATCTTCCCGCCCCGCTGGATGGTGGCCGAGGACACCTTCCGTCCGCCGTGGTTCCACCGCAACGTCATGAGCGAGTTCATGGGGCTCGTGCACGGGGCCTATGACGCCAAGGCCGGCGGCTTCGCGCCCGGCGGCGCGTCGCTGCACAACTGCATGAGCGGCCACGGACCGGATCTGGAGAGCCACGCCAAGGCCACGGCGGCCGAGCTGAAGCCGCACAAGATCGAGAACACCATGGCCTTCATGTTCGAGAGCCGCTGGGTGATCCGCCCGACGCGCTACGCGATGGAAGCCGGGACGCTGCAACGGGACTACGACGGCTGCTGGGACGGCTTCGCCAAGGCGGACCTGCCGAAGTGAGCCACCTGATCGACGACACGCACGACCCGGCCCGCAGGAGCTGGGTGGCGACGGCGCACGGCTCGGAGTTCCCGATCCAGAACCTGCCGCTGGGGGTGTTCAGCCCGCCGGGCGGCCGTCCCCGCGGCGGGGTGGCTATCGGCGACATGATCCTCGACCTGTCCCTGGCGGCGCGCTCGGGACTCCTCGCCGGTCCCGCAAAGCTGGCGGCGGAGGCCGCCTCCGGCCGCGAGCTGAACGCGCTGCTCGGCCTGGGCGCGGGCCCGCGGCGGGCGCTCCGGCGACGCCTGTCGGAGCTGCTCACCGACCGCTCTCCCGACCGGCCGGAGGTGGAGACCTGGCTCTACCCCACGGCGCGCTGCGAGCTGCACCTGCCGTGCGCCATCGGCGACTACACGGACTTCTACGCCGGCATCCACCACGCCCTGAACGTCGGCCGGCAGTTCCGGCCCGACAGCCCGCTGCTGCCCAACTACAAGCACGTGCCGATCGGCTACCACGGGCGGGCGTCGTCGGTGCGCGTCTCCGGCGCGGCGGTGCGCCGGCCGAACGGCCAGCGCAGGGCGCCCGACGCCGAGGCGCCGACCTTCGGCCCCGCCCAGCGGCTGGACCTGGAGCTCGAGCTGGGCGTCTGGATCGGCCCGGGCAACGCCCTGGGGGAGCCCATCGCGATCGGGCGGGCGGCCGACCACATCGCCGGCCTGTGCCTGCTCAACGACTGGTCGGCGCGCGATCTGCAGGCGTGGGAATACCAGCCGCTGGGTCCCTTCCTGGCGAAGAACTTCATGACCACGGTGTCGCCGTGGATCGTCACGGCCGAGGCCCTGGCGCCGTTCCGCACGGCGCAGCCCGCCCGCCCCGCGGGCGATCCCCGGCCCCTCCCCTACCTCTGGGACGAGACCGACCAGGCCAGCGGCGCCTTCGCCCTGGAACTCGAGGTGCTGATCGCCAGCGAGCAGATGCGCCGCCGGGGATCGCCGCCCCACCGCCTGGGCCGGGGCCCCGCCACCAATCTCTACTGGACGGTGGCCCAGATGGCCGCCCACCACACCAGCGGCGGCTGCGACCTGCGGCCCGGCGACCTGTTCGGCACCGGCACCATCTCCACGCCGGACGAGGCCGGCGTCGGCAGCCTGCTGGAGCTGACGCGCGGCGGCCAGCGGCCCGTGAGCCTGCCTACGGGAGAGACCCGGACCTTCCTGCAGGACGGCGACGAGCTGATCCTGGCGGGCTGGGCGCGGGCCGAGGGGTATGTCCCGATCGGCTTCGGCCCCTGCCGGGGCGTGGTGATCCCCGCGGCGGCGCCGGCTCCGGCCGCGGCCTGCGCGCCGTGAGCGAGCCCCCGGCCCGGCTGTTCGCCACCCCGGCCGGGGTGCGCCTTGGGCCCGTCGAGATCGTCCCCGACGGCGGCGCCCGCAACTTCGTGCTGCAGATCGGCGCGGGCCGCTTCCATGGCTTCGTCGTGCGGCGGGGGCAGGACGTCCGCGGCTATGTGGACCGCTGCCCCCACGCCGGCCTGCCCCTGGCCCAGACGCTGGACGCCTATCTCACCGGCGACGGCGCCCTGATCGCCTGCAGTTGGCACGGGGCCCTGTTCGACTGGGACGACGGCCACTGTGTCGGCGGCCCCTGCCCCGGCGCCACGCTCACCCCCTGGCCGGTCGCCGTCGAAGCCGGCTGGCTGCAGACGGCGTAATCCCGGCAGGCAGCGCCCGCCTCCCGGCACATGCGCTGGTGGGCCCGGCAGGAAACCCTATGCGCCGGCCAGCACCTAGCAAAAACAGGCACTTAGCGGTGCGCCAACGCCTGTTGTGTCACACCGCCTGTGTCACAGCAAGGCTCGGCCTTCCGGTTGCAGGTTCGAGTCCTGCGGAGGGACCAACAGCGATCCGAGCGGCCTTGCAGCCCCTCACGTTACCGCCCGCCTTTGTGACGGCAGCATCGTGGCCACCGAAACGGGCTGCTAGCCGCAGGCTGAAGGGTCCGAGGATTGGCCTCATCGATCACTGCTCGGAGCTGCCCAGCTGCCGTGCGCCACCGTGACTAATTCAGGTCCGCTCCCTCTGCTGTTTGAGGTTGAAGGGGCGGGGCTGGATCATCGCCGCGCTCCTCATTGTCGTCCCTCTCCTTCGGGTGGCTGCTCTCCGCGTCCTCGCGTGATTGCGCGCCTACATCCGGCCCAGGTAGCGTGCCTCGCATCCAATGGGGTGGGTGGCTACGGGATGGACAGCTCGAAAGAAGGCGCAAGCTTCTGGCGGATGGGCTTCGTAGCCTCAGCCGTCGCGCTGCTTAGTGCTGCCTTGTTGCCCCTGCAGTGGGAGCAGACGGTCGGCGCGGGGGCGGTCGCTTGGATGTTCTTCTTGATCGCCCTCACGGCCGACCCGCAGTGGAAGAAGTCGGCCATCCGCGCTCGGTTGAGGGAATGGCTGCGCGACCGCTACGACCATCACGGCGAGCGCCTGAGAGGGATGGAGTTAGTCGCGGCCTCCTCGCTCCTTCTGGGTTCCGCCGGTCTAGGCCTCGCGCTCACCCTTGCCGGGGACCAACTTGGCGGACCGCCGATGCGCCTGCTGACTGCCCTGGGAGTCCCTTTGATGGGCTTTTCGGCGCTCCTCGCCGCGGCGGCCCTAACTATGTTCGTGGCCGACAGGCGCTGAAGCGCCGAATCCCGCAAGCGACCACCTGATCGACCATCGATTGCCGCGTGATTGTTCGTCAGGGTCAATTCGTTGAGCGCCCGCGAGCGGACGCTTCCGAGGTCAGTGCTGGGTAGAAAGCAGACACCTTCGCTTTAAACATCCTGCGTGACAGGCAAGGCGACGGCTGAACTCGCCGCACAACAGGACAGCTCATGCTTGAAGGCCGCTTCATCATCGCGGACGCGACGAACAGCTACGATTTCGACGGCGACGATCCTTGGGAAAAAGTAGTTGCTGGTCTAGCGCCCTTTGGGTTGGCACCACCTTCGATTCTCGACCTGATGCACTCCTCTGTCCGGGAGCGGCGCGACCTTCTAGTCGGGAAGGTGGTGAAGAATGTTTTGCGCATCCAGGCGGTCGAACTGGGCCTCGAGCCGATCTGCTCGACGGTGATCCATCGGATCGTGACGACCAACCATCTTGATGGCTGCTGGCGGCAGCGCGCCGATGACGGGACTATCGACACTATCGAAACACCGGCCCGTGACATCAGCGGGGCCTTACCAACAGTGGTCTACCACGGCACCTCTGAGGCCTCTCTGGCCACCATTTTGCCGCAAGGCCTGCTCATCGACCGTCCCCCCAACTGGGAGAACGGGGGGCGGAACCACGTCTATTTGGCGGCCGAGGCCCAGGTCTCCGCCTTCCATGCTCGCAGGACCGCTCAAGAGCATGCCAGCACCCCTGTCGTCCTCAAATGCAAGATGCCCACCCGCTGGGTGGCCGATCACGATGTCGAGCACCAGATGGTAAAAAACCCTCTCGTCCCCGGCGACGACGGGCTGTTCTTCGCCCAGGAAGCGGGTCTGTTCGCCTCGCCAGCGCCCATTCCGCCGGCCGACATCCTCGAAGTGCGCCGCCCCGCCTTCAATTCGCGCTATGAAACCTGGGACATCGTGGGGGTGCCTCGGGAGACGAGCCGGCGGGTGCGAGACCGCTCCAGCTAGGATTATCGGCCCGCCACCGCCAGCACGCCGCCCCCAAGGTGTAGTGGATCACGAGGCGGGCGGCGGATGGGCGGTGCCCGGCTGCCCGCAGCAGCCCGGCTTAAATGCCGTTAACCCTCTCCCGCCGCAGAGGCGTATGGTGCCGGCCGCGCCAGCCTCGGGACTCACGTGAACGACAACGCACAGTTTGATGCCCGCGCCATTGCGAACCTACTGCTGGACACCGCGGAGGAGCAGCAGCTGCCGGTCACCAACCTGATGCTCCAGAAGCTGCTCTACTTCACTCATGGGCTGCACCTCAGCACCACGCGCATGCCTCTAGTGGACGGCTATTTCGAGGCCTGGACCTACGGCCCCGTGCATCCGAACGTCTACCTGACCTTCAAGGCCGCCGGCAGCGCCCCGATCTCGTGGCGAGCGACGCGGTCAGACTACTCCACGGGCCGGGTCCTGCCCATCCAACCCGTCGAGGACGCTGACGTGGTAGCCCTGGCTCGCCGGGTGGTCGCTACCCTGGGGAAGCTGAGCGCGAGCAGGCTTGTCGCCCTCTCCCACGTGCCGGGCGGCCCCTGGCATGCGGTCGCGAACGAAGCTAGAACGAGGCCAGGGCGAGGAATGCGTATCTCTGATATGCTGATCTCCGAGCGATTCGACCGGCACAAGCTGGCGGTGAACGGCGTCGATCTAGGAGCGGACCCTGACCAAGAAGCGCCCCTTACCTAGTGAGGACATTGCGAACATTGCGCCTCTGCCTCTCTCGGAGCAGCGCAAGCAGCTGAAAAAGCTCCTGGGACCAGCCCTCATCTCCTACCGATCCCTGAGGCTGGTCGAGGACGCCATTTGGGGCCTTAGCCTGCCCCTCCCGTTCGCGCTCTCCCATCCGACGCTCAATGAGATTCTGACCGCAGTCGCCGCGCACTCGCGGAAGGGCAAGGAGCTGGAGTCCTGCCTTGAGCTGGCCGAACTGTTCTACGCCCTGGTCCAGCGGGAGCGGTTCCTGGCCACCCCGAGGGAGTTCGGGCGGCTCCAGCTGGCGGTCGGCGTGTCCGTCGATTACTGCGCCGACGTGGTCCTCGGCACCCCCGGCACCGCTCCCGTCATCGCCGGGGTCAACTACCGTCGCCGGCCCTACACGGCTGCCGGCCTCAGGTTCGCCTTCTCGGCGATGCACGAACAGAGCCGGGCTCTCGACCGCGACCTCCACGCGGCGCGTCTGGCCATGGTTCAGTTCCCGCAACCCCCGAAGAAGCGCCCCCGCTACGCCTCGGTGACGTTCGCCGACAACCTTGACCTTATCGACTACCGCCAGCTCGCCCAGATGGCGGCCGGCACGAACGAATTGTGGGACGAGATGCAGGAGCATGCGGCTGAGGAAGCGCGCCGCACCGGGACGGACGATCAAGACTGGTGGGGTCGAGGGGACTGATCGGCGTGTCCTCTCGGTCGGCTCTTAGAAGCGTCGCGGAGTGGGGCAACCGCCTAACCCTGCTGCTAAACGTGGTGCTGTTCGGCCTCGCATTCTGGTTCATCTCCACGCGAGGCCTCCAGGCCGCGCCGCAAGGCTTCAGCTACCAAGACCTCGTCACCATATTGCTGACGGCAATCGCGGTGATCCTAGCCGCCGTGACGATCTTCGTCGCTCTCGTTGCCCTGTGGGGCTACACGGCGCTCAAGGAGAACGCGAAGGCTGCCGCAGAGAAGGTCGCGAGGGAGACGGCCGAGGAAACTGCAAAACTTGAGGCCACGGCTGCCGCGCGGACGCTCACCATGCGGGAACTACCGGGCATGGTGCGGCTCTACTTTGCTACCGAGGGATCCCCCTCGCAGACGGTTGAAAGCGGAGACTTGGCAGAGGCGTTGAAGATCGGTGACGGCGATGGCTCACATGGCTGACGAGGGGGAGGCTGCGGTCGTCAACCGCTACCTCCAGCAGACGCCTGTTGACCTCGACGGCATGGCGGCCGAGCTTGGCTTGGCCGTCGAGCGGTCGCCACTCGCGAACAGCATCGCGGGCAAGCTGATCCGAGACCACGCCGCGCGGGCCGGCTACCGCATCGTCATCAACTCCCATGACGCACCGCGCCGGCAGCGTTTCACCTTCGCCCACGAACTAGCGCACTTCATGCTGCATCGGGACCTCGTGGACGAGGTCGTGGACAACGCGCTCTACCGCAGCCCGAATCTCGGCGACGACATGGAGCGCCAAGCTGACCGCTTCGCCGCTCAGCTCCTTCTGCCAGCCCAGGAAGTCAGGCGCGCATACCGCGACGATAAAGTCCTCGCGAGCCTCGCCGAGCGGTTCGACGTGTCCGACACCGCCCTGCGCATCCGTCTGCGGGAGCTCGGGCTAGCCCCCTGAGTGATCTGGCCCGTCTCCGAGGGTTGGTCGTGCGAACCCCTGACGCATGCTCCGGGGCTGTGAGAATCGGTTAGCCTTTCGTTGCGTTCCGCCTCGACCAGCAGCGATGCTGTGACTAGAACGCACCCAGAACACTGACTTGCTGGCAGACCATGGCGCGCTATTACGAGTTCTTCGCTGGAGGCGGCATGGCGCGCGCCGGGCTTGGAGGGGGCTGGAGCTGCGCGTTCGCTAATGACTTCGACCCCATGAAGGGCGAAGCCTATACTGCGAATTGGGGTAGCGATCACTTCCACCTAGCCGATATCAATAGTCTCGCCCCTGGAAACCTCCCTGGTGAGGCCGATCTGGCCTGGGCTTCCTTCCCGTGTCAGGACCTGTCATTGGCCGGCAACTACGCCGGCCTCGGTAGCGCAAGCGACAATCAACAGACCCGCTCGGGCACCTTCTGGGGCTTCTGGCGACTGATGTTGGGATTGCAGCGAGAGGGACGCGCGCCGCGCACGATCGTCCTAGAGAACGTCTACGGCGTCTTGACTGCTAACGAGGGCGGGGACTTCGTGGCAATTGCCAGCGCGCTGGCTCAAGCAGGGTATCGGTTCGGTGCGCTGCTCGTAGACGCAGTTCACTTCTTGCCGCAGTCGCGACCACGGGTGTTCATTGTGGCGGTGCAGAGCGGTCACCCCATCCCGTCCGCCCTGTTGGCCGCCGAACCTCAACTACCATGGCACCCGCCCGCGCTTATCAAGGCGGCTGAAGCCCTTCCTGCTGAGGTAGCGGACGCATGGTTGTGGTGGCGCTTGCCCCTCCCAAATAATGCGCGGCCTTCGCTTGTGGACATCATCGAAGAGACGCCTCGTGACGTGACCTGGCACCAGCGAGGCGAAACAGACCGTCTCGTATCGCTGATGAACCAGCGTCATGCAGACCGTCTTGAGCAGATGAAGCGTTCGCCCGACAGAACAGTGGGGACAGTTTACCGGCGCACTCGTCAGGGTCAGCAGCGTGCCGAATTGCGATCCGATGGGATCGCCGGCTGCTTGCGAACTCCAGCGGGAGGCTCATCGAAGCAGTTCGTCCTTCTGGTGGAGAAGGGGCGCGTTCGAAGCCGGTTGCTCTCTGCGCGCGAGGCGGCGCGTCTGATGGGACTGCCCGACAGCTATGTGCTTCCGCAGAGCCACAACGACGCCTACCACGTCGCTGGAGATGGCGTGGCCGTTCCCGTGGTCAGGCACTTGGCCGCCGCCATTCTAGAACCCCTCCTGAACCCCACTGCGGCCGCGCTCGCTCATGCCGCTGAGTGACGCGGCGAGGGCTGAACTCGATGCCCTGGGCCTCAAAACTAAGGGACCGCTCGGCGTTGCACTCGTAGTAGTGGCTCGCGCATCGACGGAGCCATTCCCTCTCGACACTTCGCGGTTTCTCACGCCCCGCGGCGGTCAAGTGAAGGGGGCGGGGGGCCCCGCCGTTGCGCGCATTCTCAAGAAGCACGGCATAGTTCGAAGGCTTGCCGCGGAAGCCGGTCGCACATCCCGCGGGAGCATCATGGCCATGGAGGCCCTCGTTGGTCTGCTGAACCGATGGGCGGCCGAAGGTCACCTCGATCTAGAGGCGGTTGAGGCCTATTGGGTCGATCGTGTTCGAGACTACTTTGCTAGCACGCCGATCTCATTCCGAATGGATCCCGCATTCGGCTTCACAGCGACGGTTCGGGGCCTGATGGAGCAAGCGGCGGCACGCCAGCGCGAATCCAATGGGACCATGGTCGTTGGAACTGTAATGCAGCACCTCGTAGGGGCAGCGCTGGAGATGGCGATGCCGGGCGTTCCGGTCACTCATCACCCATCCAATCAGAACGACGCTTCCGGTCGAGGGGGAGACTTCGACATAGGTGATGCGGTCCTGCATGTGACCGGCTCACCGTCAGAGGCACTACTTGCCAAGTGCAGAGATAATCTCGAACGCGGTTGGCGACCTGTGATCATCACGACCCGCAACGGGATAGTCACTGCGGAAGTGTTGGCGGAAGCGGCCGGAATTGCCGGTCGTGTTGACATGATTGATTTTGAGCAGTTCATCGCCACGAATGCGCAGCTCCGAGGCCACTTCGGGAGCGGAGACTCGCGGAGCGCGATGCTCGGCCTGATCGACCGCTACAACTTGATCGTCGGCAAGGTTGAGACCGACCCCAGCCTAAGAATTGTTGTCGATTGACGCAGCCATCGCCGACATCCGCGGCCATTGATGGCGTTCTAAGCTGAAGAACTATCCAGCGAATACGAGAATGACCGGGATCGCCGACCCGCCACCGAACGGACTGGCCAAGCCCCTCGGCTCCTTAACGGTCCGTGACGTGGTTTCCGACCCCTCTCGGCTGATGGGGGTCAAGGCGGTTTGGGGCAAGAGCCGGGAAGCAGTCATGTGCTTCGGGTCGCGCGGCAACGCTGCGACGAAGGACCCAGCGCACTTCCAGCAAGCGCGGCTGACGGCTGAGAAAAGTGTCGCGCGTCCCTTCCTATTGACCATCGGGGGCGGCGAGCAGGTCCCGGCCGACCTCCAAGGTCGCGTCCTCGAACTCGTCCGCGTCTCGGGTGCGTATGGGGAGACCGCCGCCTTCGTTCACGATCCTGGCCTACGCGAGCGGCTGTCGCAGTGGCCCGTCGCGGTCGTGCTAACCGAAGTCTACCGCATTGTCGGCGACCCACATCTGATCCATGACCTGGGCTTCCCCGACCGCCGGGTCTTGGAGAACGCATACGACGGCGTCAGGTCGAACGCGGCCGATATCGCCGCCCTTTGGCAGGCGCTGAAGGATCGTCCGGTGGAGTTGCGCGGGGACGTTCTGCCCCCAGCTGACTTCCGTGAACCCGGCAAGGCTCAGCTCTGCTTCAGCCTCTACCCCAAGGTCTCAGCCACGGAGGGCAAGCGGCGCTACAAGCTGGCGCAGGACGTGGAGCGCAGTTCACAGGTCTCCCGTGAAGCGAAGCGACTGAATAAGGAGCGCAACGGCGGCGTCCTAGTTTGCGAGGCATGCAACTTCGCGGATGCAGATTCACGACTGTTCGACGCGCACCACCTGATCCCAATTGCTGTCGGCGAGCGTGAGACCCACGTCGGTCACCTCGCGGTTCTGTGCCCCAGGTGCCACCGCTGGGCGCACGCCAAGGGGCCGGCGGTCTACGAGCCGCTTCCAGTGACTACAGTGCGTGCCGATATGGCCCGGATAGTTTTCGGATCAAAAATTCTCGCCCCCATCTAGACGGCGGCGCGGCTGAGTTCCCCCCCCCCTGCCCTCTCATGCCGAGACGTCAGCGACCTCTCGTTCGATGAGGAACGCTGCAAAGGACGAAGCAACCCCAACCACGAACACGGCGTCTGCCATCGTGGGCACCCGGCCTTCACGCACATGCCGGGCAAACTCAGAAGCGTAGCCCCACAAGGTGTTTGCCGTCTGTCGCAGCGGCTGCGGAAGCAGGTCCGGATAGCGCCCCAGAATCTCTCCGAAGGTGGCCTGAGGGTCGCCTACTAGGTCACGTGACAGGCACTCCAGGGAGGCAAGCGCATGGCGAACCGCGCCCGTAAGGTTGGGCTCTGGGCGGCGGGAAAGGGCGAGACGGGCCTCCCGCAGCTCAGTCGCGGCTGTGTGCCTACCGGTCTGCTCCATCCCGTCCGCTGCTCGTTGCACGTCGGCTTCGAGCGGCTCAGGTCCGCGAAACTCGATCATGCCGCCACTCATTCGCCAGCCGATTCCGCGCTCTAGGAACACCTCGTTTAGCTCACGCTCGAACCAAAGATGGGGCGCGGGGTCCATGAACTGCTGCTCGTGGAGCTGTGCCAGTCGGAGGTAGATCGCCTCTGCTAGGTCGTAGACGCGATACCACGGAGCCCCATGGAGCAGCTCCTGGGCCTCGTTCCTCAGGTAGTCGGCCCGCCGGTTTCCCTGGGGCGGAACAAGGAGCACTTGGGTCAGCAGCCGCACGATCTGCTCCGGCGTGAGAGAACCTCTCTCCGCGAGCGCCAGCAGAGCGAAGCGAAGTTCCTCTGGGGCCTCATGCCTAACCGCAATTGCGGGAGGGTCAGCGCGAAACCCAAATCGGCGGGAGAAGGGCTGATCTGCTTCGCTCATGCTTGCATCCGTGGCTTGGCTAGAGCGCAATCTATCGCAACGTTTTGCGGCGCGGGACACACTGCGCTTCGGCGCACAAGTCCTAGGTTTTGCGCTGGGGCTCACAAGATAGTTGACGACGGTTATGAGCCAGCATATGAGCTAGGCCACAGCAGCCCCCTAACTTGTGAGCCGGCCATGCGTATCGCCTACTACCGCGTCTCCACCGCAGACCAGAGCATCGACGCCCAGCGCCACGCTATGGGCGGAGGCTTCGACCGCGAGTTCTCAGACGAAGGCGTGAGCGGCGGGATCATGGCCGCCGACCGCCCAAGCTTCGCCAAGCTCATGGAGGTGATCCGAGGGGGCGACACCCTCTGCGTCTACGCCGTGGACCGTCTCGGGCGTGACGCGCTGGACGTTCAGGGAACCGTGCGGCGGCTGATGCAGATGGGCGTGGTCCTCCACATCCACGGCATCGGCCCCGTCGGCGGCGGTGCGGGCGAGATCGTCCTCGCAGTCCTGGCCCAAGTAGCCGACCTGGAGCGGCGGAAGATCAGGGAGCGGACGGAGGCGGGCCGCGCCGCCGCTAGGGCCGCCCTGGAGGTCACCGGCAGGACGCACCGGGGGAAGGCTAGCCTCGGCCGTCCGATGGCCCATGATGCCACCACGGTGGCCGCCTGGAGGCGGGAGAACCGGGCCAGCATCAAGGGCACGGCCCATCACTTCGGGCTCTCTGAGGCCACCGTCAAACGCTACTGTGCTGCCGTGCTACCTGCTGCAGATTGAGCCCCGGCCCGGTCGCTCTCCCGGCCGAGGAAGCCGCATACGGGCCAAGCCCGGTAGTAGGGTAGCGGGGCGGGTCCGTATGGACTCCTGAGGCGTCCTGGCGGCCCGCGAATTACCGCCGCCCCTAGGCCCCACCGGCCCACGACGCCAGAGCGTCCGAGGCCGGCGGAACAGACCGCGCCACTTTGTCCGCAGCCTGGGAGCCGCCAGCCGCCCCCAGGCGCATTTGTGCGACCCCTTAGTCAGCACCCTAGGACCCACAGCAGGGGGGCGCGAATTGAGTTGCGCCCTCGGACCCAAGCAGCAGGTCCGTGCGAGTTAGTGCCCAGCCTAGGAGCCACCGAACCGCCGACGGTCAATTACTGCTGAGCCTTGGAGACAGAGCGCCGACTGTGGGGGGACTATAGGGGGGACCTATAGGTTCTCCTGAAGGAGTCCCCTTCAAGACCCCCTCTAGAGATACTCCATCAAGATCAGCCACTGAGGTCACCTTCGAGGCCCTGAGGTTCCCTGTGGGCCTCCTGAAGGACACCCCGGCTGTGGACGGGGACGCCAGTCGCCAGGCCCGGCCACCACCAGAGCCCGCCCCCAGCGCCTGCAGTCCGATGGTCGCGCTCTCGGGCGGGCTCTGCCCTGCTTAGCGTTTTTGGCCTCTTTTGACGGCCCCCAGCGGGCCCGCCTTTTCGGCCGCCTCTTTCGGCGACGCGGGCCAGCTGCCCGGCCGCACCCCGAAGCCACCGATCCACCCCAACGCCTCCTGCCGGTCTCCCGGCGGGTCGCTTTCACGCGAGCATGACCATGACTCACGCCAACACCGCGCCCGGCCTGACCGGCGAGCTGATCACCATCGACGGCGAGGCGGCCTACAGCATTCCCCTGACCGGACGCGACGGCGCTGGTAGCTTCGCCCTGGTGGACCCCGAGGGTCTGGAGCGTCTGCGCCAAGCCGGCGCGCGCTTCCTCTACGCCGTAGGTGACGGCCACCAGAACCGCTACGTCGCCTTCCTTGGGCTTCCCTCCAAGCAGGCCCAGATGGCCGCTCGGGCCGTCCTCGATGCCCCCAAGGGCCGTCGCGTGATCTACGCCAACGGCGACCGCTTTGACCTCCGCACGGGGAACCTGCTCATCCAGCCCCGCAAGGGTGAGGGCGGCCAGCGGCTGAGCGGTCGGAAGGTCCACGCCGTCAACGAGTCCTGGCAGGCTCACAGCAGCCTGCGCCGCCGCGAGGAAGGCGCGTGGAAGCGCCCGGCCCGGTCGGTCGGAGATCGCCGGCCGTGGTGACGGGCAACTTCCCTCATCCCCTCCATGGACTACCGGTCAGGCGGGTCTTCACGGCGCAGGCCGTGGGGCTCCTGCCGGCCGCCGTGCTGGCGGACCCGGAACACCCCTGGCTTCGCCTTCAGGAGGCGCGGCTCCCGCGTGGTGTGTTGGGCGTCATCTACTACCGAGATGCCGTCGAGCTGGTCACGCCTCAGGGCGTCCAGCGGCGGCCCTTCACCGGAGCCGTGGAGCTGCACAGCCGGGAGCCTGCCCCGGTCCCCACCCCCGCCCCGTCTGCCAAGCAGATCACCGCAGCGGAGCGGGCCAAGGCCTGGCGGGCGGCCAACCGCGAGAAGGTCAAGGCCCAGCACCAGCGCAAGGCCCAGCAGCGTAGGGCCGCGCGGGACCAGCTTCGCGACGCCCTGGCGGCCTCCTGCCGGGCCTCCTGAGGCGAGGCTCGAGAACGGCCCAGGAGCGCATGCGGACAAGCCCAGCTAGCCCAGTAGCCGCCATGGCCCGTATGCGCCCTCCCGCCCCGACGGAACGCCACACGCACCACCTACCGGAGCCCAGATTGGACCAGATCAGACGACCGCCCGGCCGCCCCAGGACCCCTGAGGACGAGCTGGACGAACGCGAGCGCCGCAGGCGGGAACGCTGGCGGGCCTATGCAGCCGCCCGCTACGAGGCCCAGCGCCCCCAGCGGGAAGCCCAACGGCTCGCCAGGGAGGCGCTGAAGGCTGAGAAGCCGGCCGCCCGCCGCCGGAAGGCATCCACCGCCAAGCCCCGCCGCGACCGCAAGGCGGCCAGCCAGTGGCCCCAAGGCATCCCCGCAGAGGACACGCGGCCCTGGTGACGGGCCACGTCCCCAAACCCGACACCGCCGGCCACCGCCGGCCCAACCATACGGATCACGAACATGGACACCAACGAACCCACCGGCATCTTCTACGACCGCGCCGAGTTCCTGAAGGCGGCCTCATCGCCGGAATATGCAGCCAGCGCCCGCTACCGCGATGACGTGGCGGCGAAGCTGCAACGCTCGATGGAGGCGGGGACGATCAGCCCCATGGGCGAGTTCATCAACCCAGCCGATCGCACCCACACCCGCAACGCCTACTACGCTGACGACAACGCGAACGGCTACATCGTCCAGGGCGCGGACCCCACCTGGGCCGAAGCCGGCAAGGTCGGTCGGGGCTTCTTCAAGAGCCCCGAGGAGATCGCCGCCGCGTTCAGCGCCCCGGCCTACGAGATCGACCCCACCTATCAGAACGCCGTGCGGGAGAAGATCGGCCGCAGCATCCGCGAGGGCTTCCTGACCCCCGACCTCCAGGCGGCTGATCCGGCCGAGCGGGGCCGTTGACGTGGAGTCCGAGAAGCGCCTGTCCCTGAACCAAGGGCTGGAGGTGGCGCGGCGTGAGGCCAAGGAGCGGCAGGAGGGCGCGGTCCAGCCCGCCCCCGTCGCCGAGGCCGCCTTCGAGACCCCCGAGGACACCCAAGAGGCCGCCCCGGCGGTGATCCTGCCGGCTGCCGCCGAGGTCGCCCGGACGGTCGGCTTCGACGGGACGCTCATCGAGACGAACGTCGCCTTGGACGCCCCGCCACCCGGTGCGTGGCGCTACCAGCCGAAGCCGCAGACGCGCCGCGCCTCCTCGCTGCCCACGCGCTGAGCCGCGTCTAGGTCCGCTTCGCGGTCCTGAGGCGGAAGCTGCCGTAGCGAACTCGCCGCAGCTCCGCAGCCAGGAGCGAGACGAGCGCACGCCGGTTGCCGTAGCCCGCCCCAACGCCCGGCGTCTTCCATCCGCCCAGCGCGTCGATGGTGGCGTCGGGTATGCGGGCCAGAGCCCCCGCGTCACGGAATCCGTGGCGGAAGCCGTGGAAGGTGAGGGTCGGATCGCTGAGGCCGATGCGGTCGAGGCGACGTCCGAACCACTTGCTGAACTCGTGCGTGTGGCCGCCATGGGGGCCTTCGCGAAGCTCAGGGAACAGCCTCTCCGAAGCCGCGCCGCGCGAGCGCACGAAGCGCAGGAAGCCGGCTCTGATGACGGCGGGGTGGATCGGCACGATCCGCTCGCTCGCGTCGGTCTTCAGGCGCTTGGCGCGGTGCCGCAGCCCCTTCTCATCGAACTCCGACAGATCGTAGCACCAGCGACCCTCCACCAGCTTGATGTCGCCGACCAGCAGCTGAGCCAGCTCGCCGGCCCGTGCGCCCGAGTAGAGCGACATGGCCGGAAGCCAGAAGTGCGAGGGATACGTCTCCCGCTCGGCCGCCAGCGAGCCGAACAGCGTCTCCAGCTCGGCAGGCGTGAAGCCGCGCCGCTTGACCTTCGCCCCTCCCCGCGAGGCGATCCCACGTGCGGGGTTCTTGTCGAGCCACTCCTCCTCGACAGCCCAGTTGAAGACCGCAGAGAGGTTGTTGAGGTAGCTCCAGAGGGTGCCCTCGGAGATCGTCTCGACCCCATCCCGCTGAGCGGCTGCGCTCGCCTGGGCAATGGTCAGGCCGGGGTATCGCTTGCCCATGTGAGCCGGCATGCCTGCCAGCCGGTCCCGCAGCTCTCGGCAGTCCGCCCGCGTGATCCCTCGCAGCGAACGGTCCCGACCGAGCCCCTCCTCCAGAACCCGGAAGACGTGGCGATACTTGCGGTCGGTCGCTTCGTCACCGTGCCGCTTCACGCGCTCCGCACGGTAGGCGTCGATCAGATGACCGACTGTCACGCCCGTAGGCGCGGCGGCCGCAACCGGCGTCACGACAGGGGCCTCAACGAGCTCACCGCCCTGGCGCTTCTCCAGCGCTTCATTGAGGCGGACGCGGGCCTTCAGCATCTCCCCAGCCACTAACCGGAAGCTAGGGTCCGAACGGGGATACCACCGGCCGGCGCGGGCGAGCGCCTCCTCGACGGTGCGGGCCTCCTCCGTCCAGTCCATCTCGGCCAATGCCCGGCGAGCGTCGGAGCCGACCAACTGGAGCGCGATCTCAGTTTGGCGGTGGGCTCGCTCGCCGCTGGTGAGCCTCGCCTCCTCGTCATTGTTCAGCCACAGCGCCAGTTGCTCGCCAGCCAGCGCGCGGGCTTCGGCGGCTGTCAGGGGCGGTGAGGCTGCGGCTGCGCCTCGGGCGCGGGCGACGGCGATCTCCTGATCCGTCTCAACCGCCCGCGTGCGGCAACGCCGCTTGGCGTCCTCGAAGTCCCGAGTTCCGAGGCTCTCCTTCCACTCCTTCTTCCCGAGAGTCGTCAGGAGGTCGGTGGGGACCCTGCGCCGGAACCAGTAAGCGGCTCCACGGCGGTAAAGGTGATTCTATCCGGGCACGCGCTGCATCTCCGCTGCGTGTGGCACACCCTTGTGTCACACTTCAACTGCGCAACCGCCTGAATTGCCTGATCTCTTTGTCGCATCAGCGACTTAGAATGCGCTGGTGGGCCCGGCAGGACTCGAAGTTGTAGGATTGCCTCAAGTCATTGAGGAACTTGGCTTTTTGGTCAGGCTCGATACCAACAAAAGTACCGCCCCGCTCTTCTCTACCTGTATCACGGTAGCGACACTTCGCCAACGCGCGAGGTCGCAGCGCGATGTTCGAAGCGATACGCAGCAAGTTGTAGCTGCTACAGGAAGCCTGACTGCTGGCGCTGAGCACCTGCGCCCTGCCCGGCAGCGAGGCAAAGGGCGTCTGCTCGCCACGGCTCAGGCTGCATTCCGACCAGGGCCCTTGGCAGCCCTCTTTCCGCTGCCCACCCATTGTTCCTCGCTTGAGAAGCTTGGGCCGGCCACCGAGGCCCGCTCCGTCGAAGCGTTCTCTGACCGCGCCCTTCTGCCCAAGCGCGACGCCGCCGCCCTCCTGGGCATCGACCATGGCACCCTCGACGCCCTTCCCAGGCCGGCGTGATCCCCGCGGTCCCCTTCTCGAACCTCTTTGGGGCGGCGCCTGAGATCGGCAAGGGCTGGCGCATCGCGCTTCCCTCAGGGCTGCCGCTCTACGTCGCCTGGGCCATCGGGGATCAGCGGTTCCGGGCGGGCTAGCCCGGCTACATCGCCCCCTGGTTCCGGGAGGCTCGCCCCCTCGCGTGCGCGGACGCACGCGCGCGCCCGTTCTTTTGATGGGTGAGGGCCTCACGAACGGGGCTCGATCATCGAAGGACAGACAATGGCGCCGTCATCCCATCAAGATCCCCTCCTCCTCGCCTTTGGTCCTGCAGCCGTGCGGTGGCGCGACGAAGACCTCTTCTGGTTCTTCGGGCAGTTCCAGGTGGAGATGTCGGAGTACGAGGAGGCGATCACCGACCTACAAGGAAGGCTCGAGGTCCTCGCCCGCTGGCGGGACGATGTGTGGCTGGCCCAGAACGGAGGCCCGGCCGCGACGCTTCTGGAGCACCCGCTTGCCCTTCTCGGACGTAGGTCGGCGGCCGGGCTTGAGGAGATGGCCAGCCGTCTTGACGCACAGGCTGCGGAACTTCGCGCTGAGCTCGAGGAGCTCCTAGGAGATCGTCAGGAGAAGTCGGACCATACGCTAGCCGCCGCCGGCGAGCTTGTGCGTCGATTCCACGACCCTTCATCTGCAGCGACCTTCAAGCTTATCGAGGGGCAGTTGGTGTGCCTTCAGCTCGTCGATGGGACACCGCTCGCAGCGGTGGTCTCGTTTGTAGATCCGGCCGCCCGAGCGGTGCGGGGCCTGCGGGACGCCGTCTGATCGCCTTTCAAAGCTGCCGCCGGCCCGTGAGTTGCATCAGACGAACTCAGGTCAGGCGGTCACGCCCGAACGCGTCTTTGCACAGAACCGACGATAGGATTGCCCGTGAACGAGCGTGACCTACAACAGCCCTTCGATGTGCTCCTGTTCAGGTACGTCGCTGGCGGATACGGGAGCATTCGCCAACTCGCGCCCCTGGTCCGCGTCCGCCATCTGCGCCATTCCGACATCACCTACTTGCACGGCTACGACCTTGCGCTTCGCGAGGCACGCACCTTTCGGGAGGACAAGCTTCTTCCACTCACGGACGCGGCAGCGCGCAAGCACGGGTTCGACGCCGGGCAGGCGGTTTGGCGGCTTGATCGAACGCGGGAGTGGATCCCCATGACCGGGGCCGCGCTGGCGCGCGTCGGCTTTGGACCCTGCCTCTCGCTGCACGGGGAGCTGGGGCCCGAGGAGAACGAGGTGTGGATGAAGAAGCTCGGACGGTTTGCCCCGGGCGGGTAGGTGCGGCCTTCATTGGGTGACCGGTTATTCGGCCCGGACGGTCGCTCATGCTTGGGAGGCCTCTGACGGGCTCCCGCCTGACGTTGCAGCCTGCCTTGAACAGCACTTCGGGCGCGTTGAGCTTCTGCTGGCCATTCCAGAACATAAGGTGCCGTTGCCCGGCGGTCGCCGGGAGAGTCAGTGTGATGTCTTCGCCCTCGTTCCAACGCCCAGCCAAGTCGTGGCGTGCGCCATCGAAGGAAAGGTGGACGAGCCGTTCGGCCCCACGCTGGCGGAATGGATGGCCAGCCCCTCGGAGTGGAAGCGCGAGCGGCTCGCCTATATCCAGGGCATCTTGAGCTTAAAGGGAGAGCTCGACGGGGGTGTTCGCTATCAGCTCCTCCATCGGACCGCCTCGGCCGTCGTCGAGGCACAGCGCTTCTTAACCGGCGCTGCGGCCATGATTGTCCATTCCTTCTCTCCGGAACGTCGATGGTTCGAAGACTACGCGCGCTTCGTCCAGCTCTTCGGGCCCGCGCCGGCGCCGGAGAGCACGACCGTGGAGATTCCATGCGGTCGGCGGCTCCTCCTCGGTTGGGCCGCAGGCGACCAGGCCTACCGGCTCCGCTAAGCGGACCTAGCCTCGCCCGCCTCGATGCGGGCTATGAGATCCAGCCGCGCCAGATCCGCGACAGTGCCGCCCGCCCCCTCCAACAACCGGTCGCTCGCCACCACGAACGCGAGACACATCGCACGACTGATGGCGACGTTGAGCCGGTTCTTATTGAACAGGAATTCGGTTCCGCGTGGCGCATCCGATCCTCTTGAGGTCGCCATGGAGACAACAACCACCGGCGCCTCCTGCCCCTGGAACTTGTCGACCGTCCCCACCCGTATCCCTTGCGGCAGGTGCTCCTTCAGGAGGTTCACCTGGAGGTTATAGGGTGCGACGACGAGGACATCGGCGAGCTCCATTGCGCGCTCCTCTCCGTATTCGTCCCGGAAGCGCCCACTAAGGAGACGCTGAACAAGGTCGGCGATGGCCTCCGCCTCTTGTCGACTCGCCTGACGACAACCCTCGTGGGCGATTGGCATATGGACAACGCCGGCGCCGGGAAATCCCTCGACCAGCACGGCCCGCGCCTCAGCTGTTGCGTGCGAGGAGAGCCTCCCCTCGTACACAGCCTCAGATATCAGCGAGCAAACCCCGGGATGCATTCGCCAGCTGATGTTTAGGAGGACGCCAAGCTCCGGAGGCACGGTGGCGCGTCCCTGCAGCAGGTAGTCCAAGCAAGAGAGGCCCGTTTCGCCAGGATGCACGCCCTGCACCGGCTGCGGTAGCTGCATCTGGTCGCCGATGAGGACGATGTTCCGCGCACATCCCGCCATGGCGACTAGGTTTGCGAGGCAGACCTGACCCGCCTCATCGACGAACAGATAGTCGAACTCCCGCTCCGACTTGCAGAAATGGAAGGCGGTGCCCCCGACCAGCGGATACCCCGCGGCGTCCGACGAGCTGTAGACGTTGGCGATGAACTTGCCGTCGATCTCAGTCTCGGGGTCCCCGCGCGTCGCCTTCTTCACGCCCACCAGCGCAAACCCATCCTCTTCAGCGCGCTTTTCAACTGCCTCGAGGAGATTGTTGATCGCCTTGTGCGAGTTCGAAGCCACGGCCACCCGTGCGCCGCCCTTCAACAACTGCAGAATGGCGTGGGAGGACGTGTAGGTCTTACCCGTGCCTGGGGGCCCCTGAATGAACAAGTGACTGTTCTGTAGCGCTCGGACCGCTCGAACGACGCCAGGCACGAGATCCTCCCCCTCGCGCAGGATCGGCCGGCCGGGTTCGCCGCCAGCGATGCGCGGCGCTGCGCGAAGGAGCAAATCCACTAGAGCCTGGTCGTCCGCGAGATCGCCAGCAGCGACCCGCTCGGCGAACCCGACGATGGCTTCGACAAGTCCGTTCTGATCGATAGGACCGTCCGGAGAGATCCCGCACGTCTGGGGGTACTCTCCTGCCTTAGAGCCACGCTTCAAGACGATCAGCCCGGCCGCTGCATCCAGCTCCTGAATGACACCCGCCGGCTCCAGGGTAGCCGCGATCTTGCACGATTGGCCGACCCTCAGCTTCGTTTCCTGCGGCGGAAAGCGATAGGTAGCGAGATCGGAACGCGCAGGCTTCGGCAGCGTCTGCTGAGCTACCAGCTCAAGCCCGCCTAGCCCGTCGATGTCCTCGATCAGTTCTTCGTCGGACCAGGTCTGGCGATCGAACAGAGACCACCATTGCGGCTTGTTGGCGCGTTGGTGGAACCAGAGGAGCTCAGCGACAAGGTCACGAAAGGCTTCGCTTCCAACGCCACTTGCTCGAACTCGCTCCGCCAGGTTACGACGCCGGGCTTCGAACGCTTCGCGGGCCGCCCTCCGCTCGTCGGCGGCGGCATCCGGTTCCTCAACAGCGGGCTCTCCGCCGTCGTAGACGGCGCCGTCAGGCCTGAGGCTCTCCAGCCACTCGCGCAGCTTCGCCGTCGAGACGCAGTCGTCATCATTGTAGCGCTCGATCGACTCCAGGATCGCAGGGTCCCCGGTCTCACGCCAACGCTCGTACTCGACGATGCTGTCGCCAGCGTTCGTCACCTCCCCCGCGCGCTTGCCCCAGTAGATTTTCTCGAGAGCCTTTAGCGAATAGCTCTCGGTTGAAGCGCGCAGGCCTTGTTTGGCCACGCGGTAGAGATCGACAAACCGGCGCTCACGCAAAAGCTGATCAAGCTCAGCCTCCCGAGTGGCGTAGCGGCTCGCGAGCTTCTTCAGAGCAACCGTCTCGTAGGCTGCGTAGTGGTAGATGTGCGCACTGGGATACTGCCGCAGATGCTCGACGAAGAGGTCCATGAGCTCTTCAAAGGCAAGCTTCTCCTCAGCGGCGTTGTGAGCCCAGATCCCCTTGAATCGGTCCTCCCCTGCTGGGCCTAGCGGGCCGAAGAGGCCTAAGAGATATTCGAGGCCGCCCGGATCATGAGGATAGCCCTCCATATCGAAGAAGAGGTCTCCGGCGGCCGGCGGCGGCAGCAGCCCAAAGCCTCTCCCAGGCTCGTGCGGGAGGGGCTCGACGACGTGCTCGCCAGTCTCTCGCGCCTGCGCTTGCAGGCTCGCCTGTTCGGCGAGCTTCCGAAGCGCTTCATCGCTGATCCCAGGAACACGTGCGTCGGCCGATAGGTCGGCAAGATGCTGGAGCGTCGTTAGACCCGCCTTTCCGAGCTTTAGGAGCTGATCGCTTCGCAGTCCGGCGACGAATGTTGGGCTGTCAGCCTCACGCCACTCCGTCTCACAGCGAGTCTTATACGCGCAACGTCCGCAGGCGCCGGTTGGAAGTGGCCTCGTGGTGCGACTCTGCGCATCGGCGAAGGCTTCAAACTCCGCCATGTAGCGGCCCGTGATGTGATCAGTCTCTTCCAGGCGGAAGCGCTCTGGCGCCTTGCCGCCGCCGACGTGGATCGTTCCGCCGGGCCCAGGCACGCCGCCAAAGTCGACGATCAGCTTTCGATAGATGCCGAGCTGAATGACGTGCTCTGCCTTGGCGCGCGTCGCAAGCTTGGCGTCCTCCGGCTCGTAGGTCGGCCGCCCATCCTCGGCTTCACCCGTTCGAACGAGGAAGTCGGGGAAGCCGACCCAGCGTTCGTTGAAGAGCGCCGCTTGGTAGATCAGCGGTGCTCCGGCCGCCATTGCGGAGCGAGTGGCATCGGCTTTGACGCTGGCGGAAGCTTTGTCGGGGATGGCGACGGCTTTGCCGTATGTCGCCTCGAGGCGCGCCAACACATGAGCCTCGTGCTCGAAGCCCTTCTTGCGCACCAGCTCCAGACCAGCGTCCGTCTGATCTGGAGGCGTCACGCCGTCTAGCCACAGCGCTGCGGCGTGCGCGCAGCCGAGATATTCGTTGAGACGCGAGGCTGAAAGACGAGGTTGGGTCATATCCCCGAGCTACAAGGCCGCTACGCCGAATTTGGTCGTAGACCTGTGTTTGGTCAAAGCGCCTTCGAGCTCCCTGACCAACGTCTCCCTTAACTTCGGCGGCTCCAGCACCTCGACGCAGTCGCCCCAGGTGAACAGGTGCCACGAAAGCTCAAGCATGCCGCTCGCGCGGAACCGCACGATCACCGAGCCATCCGCCTGCGCCTGCAGGGTCTGGGTGGGATGAAACCGCCAGCGCAGAGCGTCCTCGACGCGATCGCCGGAGATGCGAAGCACAATCTCATGCACCTCGTCTTGGTAGATGCCGAAGGACCTTGAAGCGTAGTCGTGCAGGTTGAAGTCGGCAGGCGGCGCGCCTGTCTCCTCCAACACTTCCAAGTCTACGATCCGATCGAGCCGCCAGTTGCGCGGCCCCTCCGCTCGCTTTTCCGCGGCCACCAAATAATTCATCCGGCTGAACATCAGTCCGTAGGGCGTGACGGTGCGCAGGTCGCCCGGCGTACTGCCCCCCAAGTAGCGGAAGCGCAGCTTCTTCATGGCCGTGAGAGCAAACCGCAGGTCCGCAATGAGCGTGGGGTCCTCGTGGGGCCGCGGACCAGCCTGAACAGCTATGGCCTCGGCCCGAACAAGCGCTTCCACATCGGTCGCAACCTTCTGCAAAGCCTGCTTGCGCATCGCTGAGCGGACCTTGCGCTCCAACGACTGCAGCGCTGCGGCTCTTGGATGGGCGCCAGTTGCTTCCAGTTGCGCGGCGGCCTTCCCGAGCTCCAAGAGCTCCTCGGTGGTCGGGGCTTGCGAGAAGCTGTCGAGGCCGCTGGGGATGCGGAACCGCTTCGTAGGCGGCTCAGAAATCTCGTCCATCTGCGGAAAGACGAAGGCGAGCGTATCCCTCATCCGCTCTGCCGTGCGACGGCTTACGCGAGCGACACTCGCCATCTCATCAAGCGTCAGCCCTTCTGCGCTGGCCGCCAAGTGCCGCGCGAGCTCAATTAGGTCCGCGAGTTTCTCGTGCCGCATAGACGCCCCCACGTCCAAATCTGGCGTAACGCCAGCCTACTCCTGAGCTCGACGAAAGCTCAACGGGAGATCTCGCGGTGCACAGCTTCACGCTTTCCAGCCACGCCAAGCTGCGCGCGAACCAGCGCGGCATCACTCACAAGATGATCGGCGATGTGATCGCCTACGCGGACATCGAGGCTCCTGCCGGCAGCGGGTGCACCGTGTTGCGGGTTAGTCGCGAGCGACTGAAGGACCGAGCGCTCAAGGCCGAACTTGCATGCAATCCGGACAAGCTGAGCTCGCTTGCGATTGTCTGGAGCGAGGACAGCGCCGAGATCGTAACGGTCCTTATCGATCACGGTCGGGGCAAAGGGCGGCGTTACCGCAAGCCTCACTAAGCTCACCGCGCTCTTGCAAGCCTCAGCCTGCACAATCCAAAGTCGCGCTTGAAGATGCGCGCCGAGCGGCGCGCGGGGGAATGAGTTGATGTCGCTTGCTCTGTTGACCCGCCCCGAGGCGGTTCATGCCGCTATGGATGAGTATGACGCGCTGGGGCGCGACGCCTTCCTTGAGAAGTACGGCTACAGGCCAGCGCAGACCTACTTCGTGGTGCGCGAAGGTCGCCTTTACGACTCGAAGGCCATCGCCGGCGTCGCCGTGGGCAAGGAGCACACCGACCGCGGACCGCTGAGTTCCGATGAATTCTCCGGCGGGACCAGCACCGTCAGAGCCAAGCTGGAGGGGCTTGGCTTCACTGTCTTCGGCGGCGAGGACGACGAAGCTGAAGCTGCCGACTCTGAGTTCAACTCGGAGCGCGCCTTCCAAGTCATTCAAGAGGCTTGGGGAGCTCCGGCTGAGCCCGTTGGCAAGTACCTGGCCGTTTGGCGCACAGCGCCGGGCCGGGAACTCGCCCTTCAGCTTGAGCAAGGCACTCCTCGAGTTTGGGTGGAGGTCCCTCCTCCCGCCGAGGTCTGGGCGGCCGTGACGCGGTATGAAGGAGCCAAAAGCCGTCACTCCTATCTGAGGACCCATTCGGAGCGGCTCGGAGAGCCGAACGTCGCATACAGAGCCGTCGTGACGTCGCCGGAAGGGCTCGAGCGGCTGCTCGCATGGTACGCGGCAGTGCCAGTCACTAGCCTCGACGCTGCGGAGCTAGAGACCCTCCGCGCCGTCTTTCTGAAGGAGATGACCGGCTTCCGGACGTTTGAACAACCGGGGGCGACCTATGTCGATCATGAGCGAGCCTATAAAGACGAGCTCGTTCAGCTCTTCCACGCGGAAGTCATGCCCCTGGTCGGGCGCGGCCTAGCGAGTGATGAGGACGCCCGCCGACTTACGGGGGCGTGGGTGGACGTACTCAGCCGCAAGCTCACCGCCGGCAATCGACCGCAGAACCTGATCGGGTGGCAGGCCGTCGACCGTGTCCGTCGCCTGGACGAGATTGGCAAGGCGACGTTCGGGCGCGATCTCCACGAGCTCCTGCAAGACCATGACGACTCGGAAGCGGCGCTGGACGGCTTCATCGCCAGCGCCGGCGACGCGCTAAAGGCCGCGGGCGCCAGCGGGCCCGCCGGCATCGCCAGACTTATGGGCTCCTGCGCCCTTATGCTGAAGGATCCAGCAAGCTTCCACGCCATCCGAAGCGATCTTTTCGAGCTTGCCCTTCGGCGACTGAAGCGGGAGCCCTTCCCGACGTACACCGACGAGCCCGCCCGCGTACGCGCGGCCATGGCGTTAGCCCGCGAAGTCTTCGCCCACTTGCGCTCGCAATGGGGCTGGGCGCCAAAGGACATGATCGACGTCCAGAGCTTCCTTTGGGTGGCCCTTAAGTACGACCAGCCGGAAGAAGCTGAGGGGCACAGGTTCGCCGACCTGATGCAGGCGTTCGCCAAGCGGTTCAGCGAGGTCCGGATGGGTCCCCTCGCTCAAGACCCTGAGCTCTGGGGCGTCTCCGAACAGCTGAAAGATCACCTCTCTGAGCTGGAAGCGGTAAAGCGGCGGCCCACGATCACGGTCGACTGGAGCGCCGGACGCGGGGTGTGGGCGACCGTGCCGTGGTTTGCACTGCTTGATAGCCGCGTCACCCGCTCCACGCAGTCGGGCTACTACATCTGCTTCCTGATCAACCGCGAGCTGACGCGCGTCCATCTCACACTGATGCAGGGGATGACAGAAGCGGTGTCGGAGCACGGCCGATCGGCGGGCAGCGCTGAGCTCATCTCGCGCGCGAAGGCCTTCCGCGCCCGCATGCCCGAGCTCGCTGACCATGGGTTTCAGCTCTCAGGCGACATTGAACTGGGCGCCCAAGGATGGCGGGCCCGCACCTACGAGGTTGCGACCATCGCCCACCTGCCGTTGGAGATCTCAGACCTCCCGTCCGACGGGGAGCTCGCTGCCGTCCTAGAACCGCTCCTCGCCGCCTATGATCGCCTGATCACCGGCGAAGTCGCCTCTCTAGAGGAGGACGTACCCATCGCATTTGAGCCTCACGTTGCGGCGACCGCTTACACGCTGGACGACGCCCTTGCCGGTCTCTTCATGGAGCGCGCCGACTTCGAGCGCATCCTCAGCGTCTGGCGCTCGAAGAAAAACGTGGTCCTGCAGGGCGCTCCGGGTGTCGGGAAGTCCTTTGTCGCTAAGCGACTTGCCTATGCCTTGATGGGACAGAAGGACCCTGATCGCGTCGAGGTTATCCAGTTCCACCAGTCCTACGGCTACGAAGACTTCATCCAGGGCTACCGTCCAACCGAAGATGGCGGGTTCCACCTGCAGGACGGCGTCTTCTTCCGCTTCTGTCAGAAGGCGACAGCAAACCCAGCGCAGCCGCACGTTTTCATCATCGACGAAATCAACCGCGGCAATCTGTCGAAGATTTTTGGCGAGCTGATGCTCCTGATCGAGCATGACAAGCGTGGCTCTGAGTGGGGCGCCAAGCTCGCGTATTCGAAGGACCGAGATCCCGCCTTCCACGTGCCCTCCAACCTCTTCATTCTTGGGATGATGAACACCGCCGATCGGTCGCTGTCATTGGTCGACTACGCGCTTAGGCGCCGGTTTGGCTTCATCACCCTCGAGCCAGCCTTCCTAACCTCTAAGTTTCGGGACCATCTGCATGCCCGTGGCGCGGCAGCCGAGATCCAGCGCGCGATTATCGAAGGCATGACGAGCCTGAACGCGGCGATCGCGGACGACACGGTGAATCTTGGTGCGGGCTTCCGCATCGGCCACAGCTTCTTCGTGCCGCCCGATGGACAGTCCTTGGACCGGGCTTGGTTCGAACAAGTCGTGGCGACGGAAATCCGGCCGCTTTTGGAGGAGTACTGGTTTGACGAGCCGGCGAAGGCCGCAGACTGGTGCGAACGGCTTCTGGGTCAGCCGTGACCCAGATCCCGATCCGCAATCTCTACTACCTCTTCTGCTACGCGTGGGCCCGGTTCCCCGACCAGGCGCAGGCGGTGGAGGTCGGCGTAGATGACTGCCCGGACCTCCCCAACCTCTTCGCCCGCGTCCTCATCAACAGCGCCAACCGGCTGATGCGCCGCGGTCTTGACCGTGGCTACCGAGAGTTCGTGGAGGAGACTCGCAGCCCGCGCGGGCGGATGCTGATAGGCGAGATCGTCAAGCGTCAGACGCTGCTGCGAGGTGCAGTCGTCTGCGCCTTCGATGAGCTCACGCCCGACGTCCCGCACAACCAGATCATCAAGGCAACCGCGCTGTCCCTCGCCCGCGCTCGAGGGGTTAGCGCTGAACACTCTCACGAGCTTCGACTGATCGCCCTGCGCATGAGCGGAGTTGGCGACATCCGCCTGACCGGAGACTGCTTCCGTCGGGTTCAGCTCTCCAGGAATACGGGTCAGTACGCCTCCGTCCTCAAGCTCTGTGAGCTCGTCTTCCGCGCGCTGTTGCCCGAGGAGGATGGCCAGGGATCTCGCTTCGCCGAGATCCTCGAGGACGAAGTGACCATGTCGGCGGTCTTTGAGGAGTTCCTGCTAAACTTCTATCGTCACGAGCAGCGGACCTTCACGGCCCGCGCTGAGTCCTGGCCTTGGGATGGGGTAAGTCTTGAGCCTGGCAGCGAAGGGCTCCTGCCGCAGATGATCACCGACATCACTCTTCGCTCTCGAGAGCGGACGATCGTGATCGACGCGAAGTTCTACAAGGAAGCGCTCGCGGCCAGCCACGGCGCGAAGAAGGTGCGTTCAGGTCACCTCTATCAACTGCTCGCCTACATGGAGCACGCCAATCTGCGCAGCCCGCACCTCCCCTGCGATGGCGCCCTCATCTATCCGGCTGTCGGCGACCCAATCGCACTCAGGTACCGATTGCGGGGACACGAGGTCGTGGTCCGATCCATCGACCTGACGCGTGAGTGGCAGGCGATCCATGACGAACTTCTCGCCTTGCCGTTCGAATTCGGCGGTGAGCGCGCAACTCAGAACCAAGCGGCGTGACGGACAGAATGGCGGCCGAAATCCAACTCAGAGACCACGTGATCTGGATCTCGCACATTCGAGGCGACGACGAATTGAAGTCATGGCTCACGAGCGTCCCGGCAGGGGCGCTCATCGAGCTCGAGCTCGACGGCTGGCGGGCCGCTTGGCGCAAGATGGACGACGGCAAGGATGGACGCCCGACGTCCGGCTTCAAACCGGTAGGCGGCGCGGAGGTCCGTTGGAACGAGCTGCAATCGGAGCGCGGACGATGGATGTCGCTCCGGCTATGCGAGGATCACTAGCCTTCGTGATGAAGAAGGTCCTGCAACTGTCGAAGGGTCACCCGCGCGGCGTCAATCGAGGAGGCGACACTCGGCTCAAGCCAGACGAAGCCTTCGGTCCTCCGGGTAAGCAAGAAGCCGTTGGAGAGAAGACGCTGCTGCAGCGCAGAGCTCAGTTCCTGCTTAGGCATCTGCTGCACGCCGAGCTTGATGCGCCCTTCCGTGTGTGTCGCCCAGTACCTATAGCCCGCGGCTGGACCAGGCTCCCCACAGGGATAGCGGCGACCTGCACCCTCTTTGACGATGTTAAGGCCCAGCGCTTCGAGCAGTTGATGCGCCTTGGTGTCGTTCATCCCCGCCCCTCTCAAGACAGTCCCTCACGCAAGGGCGTGAGCAGTGTGGAGTAGCTTAGCTTGAACGAGATTTATCAGGACATCCTCCGCCGCGTGGAAGAAGCCAACGCAGCTCGACCGACGCCGTTAAGGTCCGCCCTCACCGACCTGCTGATCAACCACCCGGCTACGCAGCCACATGATCAATGCGGCCCAGCAAACAAGAAGATGATCCGATACAAGCTCGCCAACGGCATGAGCCTTGGCCATGAGATAGAAAATGGGCCTCAGCACTTGTGGTTTCGCGCGGATCATCTTCCGCATGGCTTTGAGAACGAAGCAAAGCTCTATCCCCCGACGCAGGGTGGCAAGGGGAGGCACGCAAACGTAAATCAGATGCCAGACCTCAGGGACGAGGCCGTAGCCCGGCTAACAATCAAGGACCTCGATCAAGCTGTGCGGCTACTGAACGGCCTGCTTGGGAAGTAGCGCTACTGAACTCATGACCACGTCGCACCTGGAGCAAAATCGCCAATGACCTTGGTCGCCAAAACGGGACCAGTGAGGCTCGACTCCGCTCGTAGTTGCTTCCTGAAGCTCCCACCCTACGGCGAGGTGGAGCCCCGCGTTGGTGAGCCGATCTTCCTTTGGATCTCAGAGTCGAAGGGTGGGGAGGGCTTAACCTACCGGGGAGAAGTGGAGGCAGTCGGCGACGGTTCTCCCCTCCCCCTGGTGGTCCGGGTCTTCGCTGAGCAGCCAAGCAGGCCACTGACGAAGGCAGACCTCCTGCAGGCGCCCAGCCAAGGGCTCGGGATGAGTGGCCTGGCCGAGAAGCTCTATCGGCATTCGCTCCATAAGATTGCTGCGCTCACGGCGGAAGAAGCAGAGCTCCTGGCGAGCCACTTCCCGTCGACCTCCGAACCCACCGACCGGCAAAGAGCTGACCACCGAGCTTGGTGGCAGCCGGTTCTCGACGCGCTGCAGACGCCGGGCGAGCCCCCGCCTCGCCTCTACACAAATAACGTGCGGCTTCCGCTTCCATGGCCTGGCACCTGGGTCACCGCCTACGTCGCGGACGGTGTCGACGGCCGGATTGGTGTCTTCCTCGGAGGTTCGGACGCCGACCTCGCCGCGTTTTGGACCAGGGCCGAGCCACGACTGGTGACGATCCGCGCTGCGCTGCAGACGCCTGTGACCATCGAGCAGCAGAATAATCGCTTCATTCTCAAGAGCGTTCGGCGCAGGCGTGAGTTTGCGACCGATCACGAACAGCAAGCATGGCTCAGCAGTACAGCCGATGATTTTGCCACCGTTCTGCGCCCGCTCATGCGCGAACTGCTGAGTGGCGCGAACGCTGGCCTGAACGCTCCGGACGGCGCGTGGCAGTCTAAGGGTGTCGTGCTCCCGCAAGGCACTCAGCTGCGCATGCGCTACAATGGACGAGCATTCACCGGCACAATCGACCACGGCCAGTTTCTGGTGGAGGGGCAGCGGTACGGATCGCCCTCAGCCGCTGCTCGCGCAGTTGGCATAACGCGTTCGGGGAAACGGACGAACCTGAATGGATGGACCTGCTGGGAAGCTCGCCTGCCTGGCTCAAGCACCTGGCGCCTGCTCGACGAGCTGCATGCCGAGGCTAATCCTAGCCGCGCTCATGATGGAGAGGAACTCCTTCGCGACCTCGGTCTCCTCGATGATTGAGAGGAATGCAGGTCACTCAGGCCGGTAGCCTGAAAGAAGCTGATCAATGAGGGTGCGACGCTCCAGCACCCGTTCGCCAAGCAGATCAGTTCGGCGGGTCTCACCGGCCTCCACGCACCAGGCACTGAGATCCGCCAGAAGTTGGACGACCCGCGGCTCATGGAGGTGACCAAGCGCCGCTCCGCGCCACACCTGCATGTCGAACTCTCGAGGGCTAAGTCCCTGTCGCTGCGCCAAATCCAGCGCCAGGGCCTCTAGGCGAAGGTATTCCGCGCGTCTTTGAGGCGTTGTGTGGGGAACGCTGGCGCTCGGGTACGCCGCGGCCAGCCGGCGAAGTACGTGGCCGTCGAGTACTGCATGCTGCGCCTCCTCTCGTGCGTAGAGCGCAAAGAGACGAGCGGTCTTCATTCCCGAGCCGGAAATCGACTCCAGATCCTCCACGGCCACTTCGGCCAGTCGAGCGCTCAGCACCTCAACGCTCTCGCAGTAGCTTCGATGGAGCCTGTCGTATTTCCCAAGGCGAGAAGCCTCGAGCAGCTGTCGGAGGGTCCCGTTGCGGATCGCCTGGCGCAGGCGTTGGAATGGCGTTGCGCCGTTGGGAAGCGAGGAAAGCAAGGTAGCAAAGCGAGCAGCTTGTCGTTCAGCGCTGGCTCCGCCCGTCGTCAGGCAGAAGAGCCACCACGCTTCTAAGCCCGCAGGCGACCGATCGATACGGTCAAGGTTGTGCACGTCAATCATGTGAAGCCGTTACTTCACCTGCACGTACTCGGCCAACCTCATGCCCTTCCTGATTTCGGTTCCGAATGAGCGACCGATCCCGGCGCGCTCAGCGATCTCATGAGCGCTGTGGCCTTCGAGTGCGTCAGCATTCCGAATCCCGAAGAGGTGGATGGCGACAACCTTGTCGCCCTTGCCCGCGCGGGCGTAGTCATCCCTCAGTCGCCGCGCCAACTCGTCCGTGGTCATCGCAGTCTTCCTACTCAGCCGCGCCCCTCGTGAGATAGCGACGCAATCGGGCGATTGTGTCGGAGAGCCGCGCCACGGCCAAGCTCAGAGGCCTACGGACTACTCAGCCGACGGGTCCGGCGCCGGTTCATGCTCCCGGAATAGTCCCGAAGCGCTTCGGTCAAGCCTGCGCATTTCCATCCAGCGTCAGCGCGTTGGAGTCCCCTCGCAAGCGATGCTAGGGCGCTTGGGCATCGACGAAACGGTACGACCAAACCTGTCGCAAGCGTGCTACCAAACTATCGATGAGGCTGCTCGCTTTCGGAGTGAGCGCCTCACATTTGGGTGCGTCATGGGGCGCACGCACCACGATGGCGCCGCTAGATTTAGGCTAGTTTGACGGGGCCTAGTTCGGATTCGGGGGGTACCTCTGCCTATGACGCTGCAGACGTTTTGCAAACCGCGTGCCTCTGCGTTCGCGGCAGATCGCCGAGCGACAGTTCTCAGCCTGGACGCATTCCTTAAGGGTGAAGTTAGCGGTCCGGAGTTCTTCAGTGAGAACTACTTCACGACGGGAATGGAAACGCTCGTCGATCGAGCTTTCCGTCACCTCGGCGGCAAGGGGGCGGGTTCATCCGTGTTCCTGCTCTCGCAGGCTATGGGTGGGGGTAAGACCCACAGCATGATCGCGTTGGGGCTTTTGGCTAAAGACCCTGCCCTACGAAAAGCGATCCTCGGTGCTAAGGATCCAAGTCCGAGCCTCGGCGCCTGCCGTGTTGCAGGTTTCAATGGGCGCAGCACTGACGCCCCTGGCGGCATCTGGGGTTCCATCGCCGAGCAGCTCGGCAAGGCACAGCTCTTCGCGACCTACGTGTCGCCGCTACTGAGCGCCCCTGGGCCAGAAGCGTGGAAACAGTTGTTGAGTGGCGAGCCGCTTGTCCTTTTCCTCGACGAGCTCCCGCCGTATCTCGAGTACGCCGTGGCCGTTCCTGTGGGGAACGCAGACCTGAGCGTCGTGACCACTGCTGCACTCGCCAACCTGTTCGTCGCTGTGGCCGACATGGACAATGTCTGCCTCGTGCTCTCAGATCTCGCCGGCACGAACTTCAGCGTTGGCCAGGAAAGACTTCAGGCAGCCTTCGCTCGGGCTGTGCAAGGCATTGGTGCAGAGGCTCGGCGGATCGCCGTACCGATCACGCCCGTGAATCCGAACGGCGACGAGCTGTATCACATCCTTCGTAAGCGTCTGTTTGAGACCGTCGCGCCGGATGCGGAAATCAAGCGTGTCGCTGAGCAATATCGCGAAGCTCTTAGCGAAGCTCAGAAGATGGGGCTTACGACCACCACTCCAGAGTCTCTTTATACTCGCACTCTAGATTCATACCCCTTTCACCCCGACCTCCGCGAGTTGGTGGGCAAGTTCAAAGAGAACGAGGGCTTCCAGCAAACAAGAGGCGTTATCCGCTTGATGCAGATGGTCGTCTCCAACCTGTGGAATTCGAAGAGGGCGGATCAGGCAGACCTGATCCACCCTTACGACTTGGACTTCAACCTTGATGAGATCGCGTCCGAGGTCCGTACTATCAACCCGTCCCTGAGCGAGGCAATCGCTCACGACATCGCCCACGGCGGAGACGCGGAAGTTGAACAGATTGATATTGCGAACGGGAATAGCGACGCCTCTGACGCTGCTCGGCTGATCTTGATCGCGTCCCTGTCTACGACGCCGGGCGCCATTCACGGCCTGCGGGAATATCAGCTCGTGGACTGCCTTCAGCGCCCCGGCCGCGATTTGAGCACCTTTAAGACAAACGTGCTCGATAAGCTCGCGACCCGCGCTTGGTACCTCCACAATTCGGCTGATGGTCGGCTGTTCTTCAAGAACCAGCAGAACCTGGCCGCGAAGTTGCGGTCCACGGCCTTGTCGCTGCACCCAGAGACGGTAGACCGGATGCTCCGGGAGCATCTTGAGACCTATTTCTCGCCGTCGATGCGCGACTGTTACCAGCTCATCAAGGTATTGCCCCCGCTAGACGAGGTGCAGCTGGAGATCGAAAAGACGACCCTGGTAATTGTCAGACCGGGCGGCCAGGCGAACCAGCTGCCCATCTCCGCGGATTGGCAGAACTGGTGGGGTCAACAGCAATACAAGAACCGCGTTCTGTTCCTAACCGGCTCGAGAGACACATTCCAAAAGGTGGTCGACTCAGCCCGACAGGCGCGCGCGCTGCAAAGCATTGAAGACGAACTGAAGAGCGAGAACACGCCCAATGACGACCCCCAATGGCGCGCACTTGACGCCCTTCGGGACCGCGTCGGCCTTCAATTTACGGCTGCGTTGAAAGAAGCATTCGACCAGATCGTGTATCCGTCAATCAGCTCAGCGCTCCGAACGACGGGCACTGATCTCTCGTTTGCCGGCAATCAGAATGGTGAGGCCACGATCCGGAATACGCTCGAAGGCGCACAGAAATTCACGACGAGGATCGACGACGAGAGCTTCCGCTCAAGGGCAGAAGCCCGGCTCTTTGGGTCCGAAGAGACCAAGACCGTCTTGTGGGCGGACTTCAAGCGCGCTGCGGCGGTCAACACCAATTGGCCCCTGCACAAGCTCTCAGCGCTAGAAGACCTCAAGGCGGACTGCATTCGTCGGGACCTTTGGCGCGAAGAAGGAAGTCACATCCGGCGCGGGCCTTTCCCCCCGGCGATGCCCGAGGTCGCGATCCGCGAGCTGGCCGTCGACGACGAGGGAGATGGCATCACCTACCTGAAAATCGAGCCTCTGCATGCGCCGGTGGTCGTCTATGAAACGGGGAGTGCTGAGCCCACTCGGGCGTCGACGCCTGTCCCGACGCCAAATCGCTTCGAGGCTAGAGGATTAAGGTATCGCTTCATCGCGATAGATCCTGACGACCTCGGTCGTTGCAGTGCCGTCAGGGATTGGACCGCCAAACTCCGGTTGAAGTACCAGATCCATGATCTGGGCGATCACTACGAGGTCGAGCTGTTGGCACTCCCTAAGGCCAACGGTATCGCCATCTACTACACCACGGACGGCTCGGCGCCGACGAACGCTGGGCGGGCAACCTATGACGGCAGGCTCAAGGTGCCGCCAAACGCGCGTGTCGTCTGCGCTATCGCTGTGTGTCCCGAGTTCGATCTTAATTCGGAGATCCTTCGCATCGCGATCCCGCAGCGGGGAGAGGAAGCTCGCCCGCTAATCGATGCATCGCGTCCGGCGCGCTGGCATCAAGTGGCCAAGCTCGATGACTCTGGGGCGGTGTGGGATTTCATCCAGAGGCTGGAGAAGGCGAGCTCTGTGCGAGCACACGATCTTAGCGTCACAGCCGAGAGCGCCGACGGGGAGCAGAATGTCGACTACTCGGGTTCCGTGGAGCGGGGCTATGACGCAACTGACGTCAGAGCTCTTGCCGACAAACTGCAGGAGCTAGTGGGCGATGGCAGCATTCGGATGTCTGTAGGAACCCTGGCGTTTCTAACGGGACAGGACTTGCTCGACTGGCTGAGATCCACAAATCAGCAATTCAACCCGGCTAAGGTGACTCAATAGGATGGCTCGCCCTCGTTCAACGCCCACTAGGAGGGTGATTGGGCTCGGCTTCCTGCCGGACGAAGCCCGGCATGGCTTCCTCATCGAGGTGCCTAAAGGCGCTGGAGCAGGCGACATCGTTTGCATCAGTGAACACAGGGGCGACGGCGTGGATCGCGCGGACTCCCGAGAGGCTGCCGGCCTCCCGCCGACCGACCCATCGGTTAGGGTACTAATAGATCGGGGCCGTTGGTTGTCGCTCGCGCCTGGATTTTGGGAGGAGGCAAACCGCCGCCTTCGAGCGAATGGCCTGCCGCCGGCCAAATTCTCGAAAAACCCCGCGAACCCCATTCCGGTGCATCCATCCCTTGGTAAGGAGCTCTGCATCCTTTGCTGGGCCGTCGAAGAAGCCACGCCGGAAGATATTCCCAATGCACTGCACAACTGGGAAGCGCTCGCTCCAGAGGAGCGGTGGTGGCTGTACACCATGACTGTTGCGACCACGGGGCAAGCTCTGCAGAGGGGCAAAGGCTGGCGCAAGGCGCTACGAGCAGCTCTTGCCGACAACCCGTACGTGAAGGGCGAGGGGATGTCTCCCCGAGCCCGCCGTGAACTGCTGGGTCACTCGCAGCTCTCACTGGAACTTTGACGAGAACTCACTCCGTGCCTGCATTTATCGAAACACAGTTCCCCATCGCGAGGTTATCTGCCGAGGCCTACAAGGAGCGGAAGGCGAATAACGGTCAGACGCTAACCCGCCTGGGAAAGTGGTGGGGACGCAAGCCGCTTATTCTCGTGCGGGCGTCGATCGTCGGCATGCTCATGCCCGCCTCTCACGACCCGAAGAAGGATCGTGAGATCTTTCTCAAGATCCTGACCATGGACGACGCAGGCGCTTGGGATCGCTGCAAGCCCGCGGTCCAACGCAAGACCTCGCGAACGGACTTTGACCGCTTGCCCTATGCCGAGCGCATCGCCGTCTGCGAACGGCCGGAGAACGTTGTCGGGCCATCAACCGCCGTATGGGCGGAAATCAACGCTCATCTCAGCACCACTGCCCAGTCTTTGCCCGAGCTAGTAGAGCAGCTCGGGAAGCGAACCTTCGGCCACCGGCCGCGCGTCGGCGACAGCTTCTGCGGCGGCGGCTCCATCCCCTTCGAAGCTGCCCGCATCGGCTGCGAGGCTTTCGGAGCTGACCTTAACCCAGTGGCAGGCCTTCTCACCTGGGCAAGCCTCAATCTACTTGGCGGGGACGAGGCGGTTCAAGAAAGGGTGATTGAGCTCCAAGAAGAAATATTCGCGGCCGCTGACCGGGAAGTCACCACCTGGGGGATAGAACACAACGAGCGGGGCGAGCGCGCCGATGCTTACCTCTACTGCGTGGAGGTCAAACCCGATGGCTGCGAGTTTTTCATTCCCCTGGCTCCCACGTGGCTCATCGGCGAGAAGTCTAAGGTGGTGGCTCGATGGCAGCGGGTTCCGGGCTCAGACCGCCTGCAGCCAATTATCGAGGTCGTGAACGATGTTGAGCTAAGCCTCTATAAAGACAAGAAGGGCGCAACGCTTCTGGACGGCAGGGTGATTGACCCCTTTGACACCAGCCGATCTTGGTCGGTCGAAGCTTTGCGGGGGCCCGGAGGGCTTCGACGCTGGAGTAATGACGACCTCGTACCTCGCGCATCCGACGTCTTTCAAGAACGGCTCTATTGTATCCGCTGGATCAACGCCAAGGGAGAGCGCCGATATGCAGCGCCGGACGACAATGATCTAGCCCGAGAAGCCTACACCCTCGAACTCTTGCGGGAGCGCTTTGCAGATTGGCAGCGCAAGGGGTTCATTCCCTCAATGTCGATCCCAGAAGTAGGCGACGAAACAGCGCGTCTCTTTCGCGAGCGCGGATGGGCTTATTGGCACCAACTATTTACGCCACGGCAGCTTTTAACACACGGATTACTTGCGGAAATAAGCGCAGGAATCACGGCCCCCCAGAGCTCTCGAGCGGCTTTCCTGCTGGGCCTCGGACGCATGGCAGATTGGAACTCGAGGTTAAGCGCCTGGATGTTCCACGCGGGAAACGAAAAAGGCAATCAAGTTTTCTACAATCAAGCGCTCAACTGTCATTCAAACTACGCTGCGCGTCCACTTTCAAAACTCGAAGATACGTTCAAGATTGCAATCAACTCGAAAGGGAATACCACTCTCAATGCGACAGTTGAACTGTCTGACGCACGGGACATCAGGACATCCTGTGACCTCTGGATCACGGATCCGCCTTATGCAGACGCGGTGAACTACCACGAGCTCGGCGACTTCTTCTTAGCTTGGTACGAGAAGCAGCTTGTAAAGGCCTTCCCGGAATGGACTCCGGACGCGCGCGCAGAGCTCGCCGTGCGGGGGGATGGCGACGACTTCCGTCGCTCCATGGTGGAGATCTACCGCAACCTTGCCCAGCATATGCCCGACAACGGCATGCAAATGGTTATGTTCACCCATCAAGACCCGGCGGTCTGGGCCGACCTAGGCATGATCCTTTGGGCAGCTGGACTTACTGCGACGGCTGCATGGACAATCAGCACTGAAACCGAAGCGGCCGGGATTAAGAAGGGGAATTACGTCCAGGGGACAGTGTGCCTGGTTCTCCGTAAGCGCCTCTCAAGCGAGCCCGGCTTCTTAGATGAGGTGTATCCGCTCGTTGAGGACGAGGTGAAGCGCCAAATCGCCTCAATGCAGGCTTTGGATGAGGGCGGCGATCCCAACTTCAACGATGCCGACTATCAGCTCGCCGCGTACGCGGCCGCCCTAAAGGTCTTGACCAGATACAGCAACCTCGACGGCCGTGATGTTCAACATGAGGTTTTCGCCGTTCGAGCCAGGAACGAGAAAAGCGAGTTCCAGACCGTAATTGAGCGCGCGCTAGAGATCGCCTGCGACACACTCGTTCCGCGAGGCCTGGATAGTTCCTGGCGAGATTTGTCCCTCGTTGAGCGGTATTACCTTCGCGCATTAGACATTGAGAGCCGAGGAGAGCGCCGTAAGGGGATGTACGAAGAATTAGCGCGGGGCTTCGGCATAGCGGATATTCGGCCGCTCCTTAAAAGCGACAAGGCCAATGGAGCTCGGATGCTAACCCCCAGCGCCATGTCCTCCAGCCTGCTGGCGCCAACCGAAAGCTCGCCACAAGCGGGCGTGGCACTGCCCCGCCGGCGCGGTCGAGTTGCTGCAGGCGGTCCTCATCCCTTCGCGGCCACATCACTTCGCCATCTGCTGTTTGCCGTTCGCGAAACGGCCGCCGCGGACAACAATCCAGAGCCAGGCCGACAGTACCTGCGAGACACCTTCGGCCAGGCCTATTGGGGAAAGCGCGAGGGTTTCGTAGCGCTGCTGGAATGGATGGCGGCCCTCAGCAACGCTGAGGGAATGACCGAATGGCTAGAAGACTCTGAGGCCGCCCGCATCCTGGCTGGCCGGATGCGAAATGACCACGCCTGATCATGCAGCGCCACTCTAGTCGAAGGACCCGCCTCGACCACACCGTGCTTACGACGCGCCTCGAAGGTGCGGTGTCATACGACCGTATCGCCGGCTATTTCCGCTCTAGCCTCTTCGAGGTAGCGGGCGAAGCGATTGCCAACGTGGCGGGCCCCGTTCGCATCGTCTGCAACTCGGACATAGATCCACAGGATCTGGCGACGGCCGCTGCCGCCCAAGCAGCCCTCCGCCAAAGCTGGTGCGCGGGAAAGCCGGAGGATGCGCCGCCCCTCGCGATGCCGCGATATCGGGCGCTGTACGACGCGCTCGTCAGCAAAAAGATGCAGGTGCGAGTCCTGCCGGACTCGGCCTTCGGACTGATCCATGGCAAGGCCGGCGTAATCACACGAGCTGATGGCTCAGCGACCGCCTTTCTGGGCAGCGTCAATGAAAGTAAGTCGGCCTGGAGGGTGAACTACGAGCTGCTGTGGGAGGATGACTCGCCGGAGACCGTCGCCTGGGTACAGGAAGAGTTTGATGCCCTCTGGGACGATGCCCGCGCAGTTGATCTGGCCTGCTGCCCGTTCGTGGCGCAGGACCTTCAGCGAATTATCAAGCGGAAGGTCATTGAACCGACCGAACTCGAGGCGCTCGCTGATCCCACAACGGTTGCTGCCGCCGCTGCTGTCGAAACTCCCGTCTACCGACGCGAACAGGGGCTCTGGCCCCACCAGAAGTACTTCGCCAGGCTCGCCTTAGAACGCCATAGGCTCGGCGGAGCGCGGCTCGTTCTCGCCGACCAGGTTGGCCTTGGGAAAACGATCCAACTTGCGATGGCGGCGCTACTCATTGCGCTTGATGATCCGGATGGCGGCCCCATCCTCGTGCTGGCGCCCAAACCCCTCCTTCAGCAGTGGCAGGATGAGCTTATGGAGCTCCTGCACCTGCCCTCAGCGCGATGGAACGGAAGGGCTTGGGTCGACGAAAACGACGTGGAGCACCCGTCGGACGGACCCAAGTCGCTTGGAGCCTGCCCAAGGCGGATCGGCCTAGTCTCGCAAGGTCTTGTGGTTCGTGGACACTCTGAAGCGGTCAGCCACTTGCTTGGGCGCCGTTATGCCTGCGTCATCGTCGACGAAGCCCACCGGGCGCGCCGTCGCAACATTCCGAAGGTCGATGCCGGACCCGACGAGGTCGATGAGAAGGCGGATCCGAACAACCTCATGGCTTTCCTACGAGAGATCGGGCCCAGGGCGAAAAGCATGCTCTTGGCGACGGCGACGCCTGTTCAGTTACATCCCGTCGAAGCGTGGGACCTCTTGCATGTTCTCTCGCATGGCAACGACGGCGTCCTTGGAGGTTGGACGCAGAGTAGCCCTTGGTTCCAGCCCAGCCATTGTCTGGACGTCGCCACCGGCGTCATCGCCGTTCCCACCCACGACGACCGTGCAGGGTGGCAATATGTCATGGACCCCCTACCCTCGCGTTTCGAAGGCCCAGCGTTTGACAAGATCAGGCGCAACCTAGGCGCTGAAGACAGCCGCTGGCAGTTCCAGCCAGAGAGCCTTGATAAGCTCTCCGCCGCGATCCGGCGGGTCCAACTCGATAATCGGGTCCTGCCCGGCTACGGCGAGACGTACAACCCGCTGCTTCGTTGCATCGTGCGTCGGACACGCGCCTACCTCGAGGCGACGATCAACCCTTCCACCGGCGCGCCCTTCCTTCCCAAGATCAACGTGAAGCTGTTCGGCGAAAGCCAGAAGGACGCCATCGTGCTCGCGGGTTACCTCCGTGACGCCTACGACGAGGCGGAGGTGTTCTCGAGATTGCTTCAGCAGCGCGTTAAAGGCGCAGGGTTCTTCAAGACTTTGCTCCTTCGCCGCCTTGGAAGCTCGATGGAGGCTGGCCGTCGAACCATCGCTAAGCTGCTGGGCGCCAACCCAGAGGCGCCAGACGACGAGGAAGACGACGACGCCGAAGAAGAAGCGTTCGCAGGGCACCAGGTGGCTGTGTCGAGCGACTTCAAGAACTTTACTTCCGCCGAAGTGGCGTCGCTCAATCGGTGCTTGAGCCTCTTGAAAGAAGGCGGAAACAACGACCCGAAACTCGACGCCATCGTCGGGTTTCTACGAGGAACGAGGCCGGGGTCACAGCGCCCTTGGCTAGATCTCGGCTGCATTCTTTTTTCGCAGTACTACGACACCGCACGGTGGGTTGGCGAGGAACTGTCTAAGCGCGCGGAATTTGCTGACATCGACATTGGCCTCTATGCCGGCAGTAACCGTTCGGGTTTCTGGCGAGGCGGACGATTCCAGCGCTGTGACCGAAACGTGCTGAAAGGTTGGGTGCGCTCGGGCGAGATGAAGCTCCTCTTAGGCACCGATGCAGCGTCGGAAGGCCTAAACCTTCAGCGGCTGGGAACGCTCATCAACATCGACTTGCCGTGGAACCCCACCAGGCTGGAACAGCGGAAGGGTCGCATTCAGCGTATCGGCCAAACGCGCAGCGAAATCTGGATTGCTAACCTCCGCTATCTCGGCTCAGTCGAAGACCGCGTTCATCAGGTTCTCGCCGACAGGCTAGAGGCTATCCATGGACTGTTCGGCCAGATCCCAGACACCCTGGAGGAAGTTTGGGTCCAGATGGCGCTAGACGACCAGCATGCCGCCAGTCTGTTGATCGATCGCACCACGGCGACCCGCAACCCGTTCGACGTCAAATACAGCAAGGTCGAGGACGCCGATTGGGAGACGTCGCCTCTCGTCCTCGACCCGATCGCTGTGAAGGAAGAGCTATCAGTTGGCTGGTAGGGGCAAGGCCCGCGCTGAGCTCTGCTCATTGCGATAGGCCATCCCGCAGCCGCCCGCTGGTAGGGAGGTTTGAACGCACAGGATCTGCAGCTCCGGAATAGTTGCCAACCTGCGCCCTCGACCGGCCCAATGAGGTGGCTGACCAGTGCGTTAGCACCGACACCCAAGCGATGCAGTGTCGGTTGGGTGCGTTATAGCGAGGGCAAGCGCCCCAAATCCCTCCCGAAGTCAGCCCGGAAAGCACCAATCAGAACAAGGCTCATGATGAGCCTTCAGGGCTTCGTCGGAAGTATCTGGTCTTTGACACAGCCACCAGAATGGCCAAGCTGGTCGGTAGAAGGACCGAATGTACAAGAGCAAGTCGGCATCGATGCGGAATCCGGAACGCTTCGGCCACCGATTCCGAAGTGACCTCGGCCACCCAT
>NZ_JAYSEO010000008.1:7834-200803 GCF_041913825.1 Phenylobacterium sp. | reverse complement strand
CTACGAGATCCGCGAGCGCCGCGAGACCGAACCGGCCACGGCGGACTCCAGCTAGTCCCAGCCCTCAGCCTCCGCCCCCGCCCCAGTCCCTCTCCCAGTCCTTCCCCCGCGGGGGAGGTGGCCCGAAGGGTCGGCGGGGTCCGCCAGACGCTAGGTTCAGCCCCCTCCGTCGGCTCCGCCGACAGCTCCCCCGACGGGGGAGCGACTTTGGCGCGTCCCCCTCCGCGCCTTCCGCGTGTTCCGAGGTTCCTCGCCGTCCCGGCCGCCCGCCGTACGCCCCGCCGTTTGACATGCGCCCGCCGAACCCCGACCTATCCGCCCATGATCGACGACCTCTACTCGGCGAAGCTGCTCAGGCTCGCGGCCAACCTGCCGCGGGTGGGCCGGCTCGACGCGCCCGACGCCAGCGTCGAGAAGGTGGCCAAGCTGTGCGGCAGCCGGGTGCTGGTGGACGTGAAGGTCGAGGACGGCGCGGTCGCCGACTTCGCCCAGGAGGTGAAGGCCTGCGCGCTTGGCCAGGCGGCGGCCTCGGTGCTCGGCGCCCATGTGGTCGGCGCCACCCTGCCCGAACTGGAAATGGCCCGCGACCAATTCCGTGCTATGCTGAAAGACGGTGGTTCGCCGCCCGTTGGACGCTTTTCGGATCTTGAGATGCTCGCGCCCGTGAAGGACTACCCGGCCCGTCACGCCTCGACGCTGCTGGCGTTCGAGGCGACCTGCGAGGCCGTCCGCCAGGCGACGGCGCGAACTAGCCCCGCCGGCGCGGCTTGATCCTCTCGTGAGCGGGGCGTAGACCCCGCGCGACGCCAAGTCCTCCATCCCGTAGCCGGCATGACTTTCTACGAGAGGTGCGTCAGGGGCGCGCTGCGCGCCTACAAGCTGACGCTTTCGCCGCTGATCGGGCGGCAGTGCCGGTTCCTTCCGACCTGTTCGGAATACACGGCGCAGGCCCTGATCAGCCACGGCCCCTGGCGCGGCGCCTGGCTGGGCGCGCGCCGGGTCTGCCGCTGTCATCCCTGGGGCCCGGCGGGCTACGACCCGCCGCCGCCCCCGACCCGGAACACGTTGAAGACATGATCGACCTGATTTTCCCCGACGGCTCCCAGCGCCAGTTCGAAGACGGCGTCACGGGGCGGTCCATCGCCGCCGGCATCTCCAAGTCGCTGGAGAAGAAGGCGGTGCTGGTGAAGCTCGACGGCGAGCTGCTCGACCTCGACCGCCCGCTCGAGAAGGGCGGCCGCTTCGAGATCGTCACGCGCGAGAACCCCGAGGCCCTGGAGACGATCCGCCACGACGTCAGCCACATCCTGGCCGAGGCGGTGCAGGAGCTGTTCCCCGGCACCCAGGTGACCATCGGCCCGGCGATCGAGGACGGCTTCTACTACGACTTCGCCCGGGAGGAGCCGTTCAGCCTCGACGATCTCGCCAGGATCGAGCAGCGGATGAAGGAGATCGTCGACCGCGACGAGCCGATCCGCCGCGAGGAGTGGGACCGCGACGAGGCGATCCGGCACTTCCGCGAGATCGGCGAGGAGTACAAGGCCCAGATCATCGAGAGCATCCCGGCGGGCGAGAAGATCACGATCTACAAGCAGGGCCAGTGGAAGGACCTCTGCCGCGGCCCCCACCTGCCGTCCACCAAGGCGGCCGGCAAGGCCTTCAAGCTGACCAAGCTGGCGGGCGCCTACTGGCGCGGCGACCACCGCAACCCGATGCTGCAGCGGATCTACGGCACGGCCTGGGCCACCGAGGCCGAGCTCGAGGCCTACATCACGCGCATCGAGGAGGCCGAGAAGCGCGACCACCGCAAGATCGGCCGGGCCATGGACCTCTTCCACATGCAGGAAGAGGCCAAGGGGATGATCTTCTGGCACCCCAAGGGCTGGACGCTCTACCGGACGGTGGAGTCCTACATGCGCCGGATGCTCGACGCCGACGGCTACGTGGAGGTCAAGGCGCCCCAGATCATGGACCGGGTCCTGTGGGAGAAGTCCGGCCACTGGGAGAAGTTCGGCAAGAACATGTTCACGTGCGAGACGGAGGAAGGCGAGGTCCTGGCCGTCAAGCCGATGAACTGCCCGGGCCACGTGCAGATCTTCAACCACGGCCAGAAGAGCTACCGCGACCTGCCGCTGCGCATGGCCGAGTTCGGCTCCTGCCATCGCTACGAGCCGTCGGGCGCCCTGCACGGCATCTTCCGCGTGCGCGCCTTCACCCAGGACGACGCGCACATCTTCTGCCGCGAGGACCAGATCGAGGAAGAGTCCACGAAGTTCATCCGGCTGCTGGAGCAGGTCTACCGCGACTGCGGCCTCGAGCTGCACGCGGTGAAGCTCGCGCTCCGGCCCGAGCTGCGCTTCGGCACGGACGAGGTCTGGGACGAGGCCGAGGCCAAGCTGGAGCGCGCGGCCAAGGCGGCCGGCATCCCGGAGGTGGAGCTGCTTCCGAACGAGGGCGCCTTCTACGGTCCGAAGCTCGAGTTCCACCTGAAGGACGCCATCGGCCGCACCTGGCAGTGCGGCACGCTGCAGCTCGACTACGTGCTTCCCGAGCGGCTGGACGCCGAGTACGTGGCCGAGGACGGCTCCAAGCAGCGGCCGGTGATGCTCCACCGCGCCATCTGCGGCTCCATGGAGCGGTTCATCGGGGTGATGATCGAGAACTACGCGGGGGCCTTCCCGCTGTGGCTCGCCCCGACCCAGGTGGTGGTGGCGACGATCACCTCCGACGCCGACGACTTCGCGCTGAAGGCCGCCGAGCAGCTCCGCGCGCGCGGCCTGCGGGTCGAGACGGACCTGCGGAACGAGAAGATCAACTACAAGGTTCGGGAGCACAGCCTCGCCAAGGTGCCGGTGATCGCCGTGGTTGGCCGGCGCGAGGCGGAGGAGGGCAAGGTGGCCCTGCGGCGCCTCGGTTCGGACCGTCAGGAGATTCTCGCTCTGGATGAGGCGGCGAACATGCTTGCCTTGCAGGCGAGTCCGCCCGATCTTGGCCGGGGCTTCGGGGGGCAGTCCGCGCCCGGGGAAATCGGGGCGAAGGAGGCTGGATGAACGGCGTCGCCGCACCGATCGTCGCTGTAGAGCCTGCGCCCGTGCCGACCGACCTGCGGCCCGCCCGCAGCGTCGCGGTGGTGATGGTCGTCTACATGACCGGTGAGGCGCTCGAGGAGAGCCTGGCCTGCGTGCTCGCCGACCCCCAGGTCGGCGAGTTCGTCATCGTGGACAACGGCTCCACCGGCGACGAGTCGGCGAGGCTCCGCGCCGTGGCCGCCCGCGACCGGCGCGTGCGCCTCATCTCGGGTCACGGCAACGTCGGCTTCGCCCGCGGCGCCAACCTGGGCGCGCGGGCCGCCAAGGGCGAGGTGCTGGTCTTCCTCAATCCCGACGCCTTTCTGCAGCCGGGCTGCATCGGCGAGCTGGTCCGCGAGATCGAGGGCCGGCCGGTGCCCTGCATTGTCGGCGGCCGGGTCCTGAACGCCGACCGCACCGAGCAGCGCGGCGCGCGGCGCGGCGACATCACGCCGGTCAGCGCGCTGATGTCGCTGTCGAGGCTGGCCCAGCGCGTGCCGGCCTTCCGGCGCTACGAGGTCCACTGGGAGGGCGACGCCGCCCCCGACCAGATCACCCCCGTGCCGACCATCTCCGGCGCCTGCTTCTGCATGCGCCGCGAGGACTTCGACGCCGTCGGCGGCTTCGACGAGAAGTACTTCCTGCACGTGGAGGACGTGGACCTCTGCTGGCGGGTCCGCGAGCAGGGCGGCCTCGTGCTGTTCCACCCCAGGGCCGAGGTGGTCCACCTGGGCCACACCAGCCAGACCAGCCCATTGAAGGTCGAGTTCCACAAGGGCGTCGGCCTCGCCCGCTACTTCCACAAGCGGGCCCAGGGCCTCGGCGAGCGCGCGCTCGCCTTCGCCCTCACCCCCCTGGTCATCGTCGCCGCCCTGGCCCGGCCCCTCATGTGGCGCCTGAAGGGCCGGGCCTAGGCCGCGTCCTCGCGCTTGAACGGGAAGCCGCCGGCGCGGCCGACCGACGAGGCCACCGACTTGCCGAGCAGGTCCGAGACCCAGGCGCCGATGCCGATCAGCCGGTCGAGGTCGTAGCCGGTCTCGAAGCCGGCGCGCTCCAGCATGTAGACCAGGTCCTCGGTGCCGATGTTGCCCGTGGCGTTCGGCGCGAACGGACAGCCGCCCAGCCCGCCGACGCTGGCGTCCAGCACGTCCACGCCCGCCTCGACGCTGGCGAAGGCGTTGGCCAGGCCCGTGTTGCGGGTGTCGTGGAAGTGCATCCGGAGCCTGGCGTTCGGCGCCGCCTTGCGGGCGGCCTCGATCCGGCGCCGCACGGTCCAGGGGTCGGCCACCCCGATGGTGTCGGCGAGCGCGATCTCGGGCACGCGCAGGTCGGCGGCGGCCGAGACGATCTCGACGACCCGGTCCTCGGGCACCTCGCCGTCGAACGGACAACCGAAGGCCACCGAAATGGTCACCGTGACCGGCGGCTCTTCCTTCTTGCGCACCGCCATGATGGCCCTGAGCGTCTCGACCTGCTCGGCCACCGAGGCGCCCTGGTTGCGGATGCCGAAGCCGTCGCTGGCGCAGACCACCACATTGGCCTCGTCGCAGCCGGCCGCCACGCAGCGCTCCCAGCCCTTCTGGTTGAGGACGAGGCCGATGCGGCTCCTGCCCGGCTCGCGGGGCAGGGCGGCCATGATCTCCTCGGCGCCCGCCATCTGCGGCACCCGCCTCGGATTGACGAACGAGACCACCTCCATCCGCCGGGCGCCCGCGGCCTCCAGACGGCGGATCAGCTCCAGCTTCTGGTCGACGTCCAGAATGGTCTTCTCGTTCTGCAGGCCGTCGCGCGGGCCCACTTCCACGATCTCGATGCGGCGGCTCATCGCGGGCTCCTCCCGGCGGACTGGTAGACGCGCAAGGTCATCTCATCGCCGTTGGAATAGTCCAAGCCCCGGATCTCGCGGACCAGCCGGGCCTGCACGCCGTGGCCGGCCAGCGCCCGGCGGAAGGCGGCCTCCTGCCGGGCCTCGACGACGGCCGGCCGCCCCTCGGCGATGGCGACGGCGGCCTCCTCGGCGTCGTCGAGCTCGGTGGGCGTGCCGAGCGCGAACACCAGGCTGGGCTCGGCGTAGCCGGCCACCGCCACCGGCGCCTCGGCGATCCCCTGGCGCGGCAGCAGGCGCGCGGCGGCCAGCGCGTGCTCGGTCCGGTCCGACAGCCACAGCGGGTCGAGCCGCGGCGCAAGCCCGGCCGCCAGGGCGGCGTGGCCGAGCACCCCCAGTCCCGCCGCGGCGACCCAGGCGCCCCTCGGCGCCTGGCGCACCAGCATGTAGCCGCCGACGAGGCCCGCCGCTGCGAGCAGCACGGCCGTCAGGGCTCCGGCGGTGAGGTCCGAGGGATCGCCGTACTCCGACAGCAGATAGACGGCGCCGCCGGCCAGGGCGAGGCCGGCGAACACCGCGAGCGCCGCGCCGGCCCAGCGGACCCGCGCCCCCAGCGGCTCCATCAGCGCGGCCGCCGCCAGCCAGGCCAGCGCGCCGTAGGTCAGCAGCGGATAGTGGACGAGCTTGGTGGGCAGCAGTTCGAAGAACAGGAAGCCGGGTACGAACCAGGCCACCGCGAACTTCACCCCGGGTTCTCGCCGCCGGCGCCAGGCGACCACGGCGGCCGCTGGCAGCAGCAGGGTCATGGGGAAGGTGAGCAGCGGGGCGAGCAGGGTGTGGTAGCCGGGCGGCGCGCCGTGGGTCTCCTGGCCGCCGGCCAGCTTCGGCGCGAGGTCGCCGGCCAGCGCGGTGACCCAGAAGCCGCCGTCGGTGGCGACCGTCACCGCCCCCGCCCAGGGCCCGACGATCAGCAGGACGAGCAGCAGGCCCCAGTACCAGTTGAGCCTTGCGAGCCACGCCGGCCGCCGGTCCAGCAGCACCAGGGCCAGGATGGTCAGGCCGACGATCAGCGGCCCCACCGGGCCCTTGATCAGGGTGGCGAAGGCGACGCCCAGCCAGAACAGCAGGGTCGCGCGCTTGCCGGCCGGCGGCCCATCCCTGGCCTCTGCGTAGAGCCTGGCCAGCGCCGCCAGCGCCAGCACGGTCATGCCGCACAGCATGGCGTCGGTCTTGGCGATGAAGGCCTCGGTGGAGAGCAGGAACGTCGTGCCCAGCATGGCCCCGGCCAGCAGCCCGGCTGGCGAGCCGAAGAACGCCGCCGCGCCCCAGGCGCAGGCCGCCGCCGCCAGCATCGCGCCCAGCAGCGAGGGGATCCGGTAGGCCCAGATCTGCCGCGCCTCGGGACTTGAGAACAGGGACACGCTGGCAGCCTGCATCCAGTGGATGCCCACCGGCTTCTTGAACCGAGGCTGGTCCTGGAAGCGGATGACCACGTAGTCGCCGGTCTCCAGCATCTGGGCGGTGGCCTGGGCGAAACGCGACTCGTCGCGGTCCAGCGGCGGCATGGCGAAGACGCCGGGCAGGCCGGCCAGGAAGGCGATCAGGGCGGCCACGGCCGGCGCGCGCCAGCCGCGGCTCCAGCGCGCCAGTTCACCTTCGAGCGTCATTTGGCCCTGATAGCATGATCCTTACGAAGCGCCCCTTTTCGGCTAAGGGAGGGCCATGGCTCAAGCGCCCCAGATCTCCGTGGTGGTCCCCGTCTTCGACGAGGAGGGCGCGGCGCCGGCCCTGGCCCGCGAGATCGCCGCCGCCTTCGCGGGCCGCGACTACGAGATGATCTTCGTCGACGACGCCAGCCGCGACGGCACCCGGGCGGCGCTGGCGGCGCTGCGGGCCGAGATCCCGCAGTTGCGCGTCCTGGCCCACCGCAAGAACTCGGGCCAGAGCCGCTCGATCCGCACCGGCATCCTGGCGGCCCGTGGCGAGGTGATCGTCACCCTGGACGGCGACGGCCAGAACGATCCGGCAGACGCGCCGAAGCTGGCGGACGCCCTGCTGGCGGGTCCGCCGGAACTCGCCCTGGTCGGCGGCGAGCGGGTGAAGCGCCAGGACAGCCGCGCCAAGAAGGTCGCCTCGAAGGTCGGCAACGGCGTGCGCAAGCGGCTGCTCAAGGACACCGCCAACGACACCGGCTGCGGGCTGAAGGCCTTCCGGCGCGAGGCCTTCCTGCGGCTTCCCTACTTCGACCACATCCACCGCTACCTGCCGGCCCTCATGCTGCGCGAGGGCTACCGGACCGCCTTCCAGCCGGTCCACCACAGGAACCGCGAGACGGGCGTCTCCAAGTACACCAACCTCGGCCGGCTGTGGGTCTCGGTCTCCGACCTGCTGGGCGTGATGTGGCTGCAGTCGCGCTCGCGCAACCCGGGCGGCGTCGACGAGGTCTGATCAGCCGCCGATCAGGACGGTGAAGATCATGGCGACCACGGTCACGTCGATGAAGCGGAAGGCGAGCTGAGCCATGTGACCCCGTGGTCGGAAGTTGCGATCACGGTTAAGCAAGACCCGCGCCAGACGTTCCGGGACCTGCGATGGCTCTCTTCTTCGACGCCGAATGGTTCGACGCCCGGCTCGCCGAGCGAGGGCTCTCGCGGCAGGTGCTGGCCGCCGCCGCCGGGATGAGCGCGGCCGACCTGGCGCTGGCCTTCAAGGACCAGCGGGAGCTTTCTGCCGGGGAGGTGGCGGCCTTCGCCGAGTTGCTGGGCGTCGAGGCCCGCGAGGTGGCGGACCGCGCCGGCGTCTCCACGCCTGCGCCCGGCCACCCCTCGCCCACCGAGGCCCGGCTGGCCGCCCTGGAGCGCCGGGTGGCGGCGCTCGAGGCCGAGATCGCACGGCTGCGGCGGAGCTAGGCGCGGCGACGCCGGAGGCGGCCGGCGGCCGGGGTCAGCACCCCGTGCAGGGCCACGACGCAGAGCATCAGCAGCAGCGGCACCGCCGGCAAGGCGTAGACGTTGTTGGCCGCCGGGAACGACAGGGCGTCGATCAGCGCCAGGATCAGGATGCGCGCCGCCACGGCGCCGGCGAGCGCCACGCAGAGGATCGCGGCCGGCGTGATCCGCCGCCGGATGGCCGCCAGGGCCACCACCACGAGCGCGGCGGCGACGCCCAGGACGGCGAGCGCCCGGAACAGCGGGCTCAGCCGGATGACGAGGTCCAGCCACGCCTGCGAGAAGCGGGTCTTCAGGAGCGGCTGCGCCGGCTGCGGCCCGATGGCGTCGACGAAGAGAGTGGCGCCGCCGAACGCGTGCGGCCCGGGGCCCAGGGCGTTGAGGTCCACCGGATGACTGGTCCCGTCGGCCAGCCGCAGCACGGCCGGGCAGGGTCCGTTCGGGCAGTCCGCGGCAAGCGCGAACCGCTGCTGGCCGAGCGCCGGGTCGGAGAAGTGGGCGACGAGATCGGGGCTCGACGAGCGGAGGGCGCTCTCCAGCCGCACGCCCACGCCGGGCGTGATGTCGAACCACTCGGCGCCGCGGCGGACGAACCAGCCGGACACCTGCCGCGGCGTTCGGCTGGGCGCGTAGCGGGGGCGGTTCAGGAAGTCGTACTGCGCCTCGGCGTCCGGCGCGCCGAAGTCGGAGGGCAGGGGCTGGGTCCACACGCCGTCCGGGAAGAAGATCACCTTGGTGGTGTTCCAGGCCGACCGGGCTACGTCGTCCGCCTGGCTGGGCTGCATCGGCGGGACGAGCGGCACGCGCCAGGCCTTGCAGCGGAGCTGGCCGCGGTCGCAGGCGGTCTCCACCTCCCGCTCGAGCTGGTTGTAGAAGGCGGCCGCCTCGTCGGGGCTGTCGTGGCGGCCGCTCGCCGCGGCGGCCTGGCGGACCGCCCAGAAGAACCAGCCGCCGCCGATGTCGCCGCAGATCCGCCGGTCGATGTCGCAGCCGACGGTCTTCCAGCCTGCGGAGGCCGGCGCGTCCATCCCCCGCAGCGAGGCGAAGGCGGGGCTGACGCGGTAGAGCTGCTCGCGCGCGGCGGCCGGCACCGGCACGCGCTCGCGGCCGTAGGGCGCCCCCACCTCGTGCAGGGCGGATAGCGCGCCCTCGAAGGCGTCGTCCTTGATCTCGTTGATCACGAAGCGGCCGTAGACGGCTGCGTTGACCGCGCCGACGCCGGCCACCAGCGCCACCGCGACGAGGGCCGCCGCCGCGGAGGGGGCGAGGGCGGTCAGCGCCGGGCGCCAGCCCTTGGCCCGCGAAGCGCCCGCGACGAGCGGCAGGAGCGCGATCAGCGCGAGCGTCGGCACGAGCCAGACGCCCTCCTCCCTGGTCAGCCACCACCAGGCGCCGAGGACGCCGGTCAGCGCCACGGCGGCCGGGCGGGGCAGGGCGCGCCCGGTGGCGAGCGCCATCGCGGAGGCGACCAGCGCCAGGCTGAGGGATGCGTAGAAGACGTCGCGGATCACCCGCAGTTGGTCGCCCATGTAGAGCGTCGGGAAGAGCAGCAGGAGCGCCAGCAGGGCGAGCCCCGCGAGCCGGGAGTCCAGCACGCGCGCGACCACGAAGGCGGCGAAGCTGGCGCAGGCGGCGTGGAAAGCGGCCAGCGCAAGCACGAAGGGCAGGCCGGTCAGGTTGGCGATGGCCAGGAAGACCGGAAAGCCCATGCCCTTCACGAGGGTGCTCTGGGTGTAGGGTCCGAGCCAGCGGCCCTCGGCCAGCGACTGGCCGAGGCGGATGAACAGGGCGTCGTCCAGTTCGGCGGTGCTGAAGAACACCACCGGCCGCGCCCCGAAGGCGATCAGGAAGCCCACGACCAGCGCCGCCGCCAGGAGCGGCACGAGGCGGCCGGGGAGCCTGCGCCGGCGGCGCGCCCCCTGCTCCGCCGTGCTCAAGGCCGCAACCCTCCCACTTTCGGGATGGCCAGGGTCCCCAGCAGGAAGGCGGAGAAGAAGGTCTGCAGCGCGACGGCCACGAGAGCGAGCCCGGAGATCACCAGCCGCGGGATGAGCGGATCGGTCAGCGAGCCGAACCCGCGATGCGCCCAGGTTCCGAGCGCCGAGCCGAAGGCGGCGAGGCCGACGATCGCGAGCAGCAGGCTGAACAGCGCCAGCCGGTCCGTGCTGGCGTGGCGGGCGAGCGCGTTGGACCGCGGGCTCGCCGGCAGGAAGCCCGTCATGGCTGCGTAGACCCGCGACAGCACCCCGAAGGTGATCATCTGAACGCCGGCGACGATCATGAAGCAGGCGGCGACGAAGGCGTTGAGGTCCATGGTCACCGCACCCAGGCGGATCGGCCCCGGGAACAGGGCGACGCCGAGCAGGACGCCGAGGCCTGTCATCAGGAAGCCCGGGTAGAAGAACAACCAGCGCGGGCTGTACATCAGCAGGAACTTGAGATGCCGCCACCCGTCGCGCCAGGTCTTCAGGTGCGGCGGGCGGCTGCGGCCGTCCTTCTGCAGTGTGGTGGGCGTCTCCTCGATCCGCAGGCCGGCCAGGGCGGCGCGGACCACCATCTCGCTGGCGAACTCCATGCCCGTGGTCTGCAGGCCGAGGCTGCGGACGGCGCCGGCGTCGAAGGCGCGCAGGCCGCAGTGGAAGTCGCCCACCGGAATGCGGAAGAACAGGCGCCCGATGAAGCTCAGCACCGGATTGCCCAGGTACTTGTGCAGGGGCGGCATGGCGCCCGGGCCGATCCCGCCCTGGAAGCGATTGCCCATGACGAGCTGGGCGCCGGCGCGCAGCCGTTCCAGGTAGCTGTCGAGCCGGCTGAAGTCGTAGCTGTCGTCCGCGTCGCCCATGACGATGTAGCGGCCGCGCGCCGCGGCGATGCCGCCCAGCAGCGCCGCGCCATAGCCCTTCTCGCAGACCGGAGTGACCCGGGCGCCGAGCCGGCGGGCGATGTTCTGGGAGCCGTCCGTGCTGCCGTTGTCGGCGATCAGCACCTCGCCGCGGACACCGGCGCGGGCCAGGAAGCCCTGGGCCTTCTCGATGCAGACCGCCAGGGTTTCGGCCTCGTTGAGGCACGGCATGAGTATGGTGAGCTCGACCTCGTCGCCGAGGGCGTCCGCCGCCTTGCCGTCCATGCGCCTCCGTCCCGGCGCGTTCTCAGCCGAAAGCACGGACCACCACGCCAACCCATGTTTCGAATAAACTGTACCACAGGTTGCGCGCTGCGCCAGCGCGGGCGGTCAGACCTCGGTGCGAGCGATCTTCCCCTTGCGGGCGCGGCGGTCGTAGGAGCCCGACCATTCCGTGCTGACGTAGGTGGTCTTGGCGTGGTCGATCAGCTCGGCCCCGGCCCGCAGGCCCCGCTTCTGGCCGTCCTGGCCCAGCAGTTGGGCCGCGAACACCGCAGCGCCCTCCGGCCGGGCGTCCCGCGGCGGGACAGGGCGCGCCGAGTCTACCGGCACGGGCAGGTTGGCCGAGTAGGCTTCGCGCGTGTCGTCGACGTCCTGGTTGTCGGGCCGCGCGGCGCGGCGGACGAGGGCGGCCCTGCGGATCGGATCAATTCGGGACATCATGCTTACCGAACTGCAAACCATACGCCAGGTTCAACGCTTGGCGAGCTTCTCGATCTGGGCCTGCATCTCTTCCATCCGCTTGCGCAGCTCGGTCAGCGCGTCGTCCTGCGCCGGCGCCTCGGGCTCGGCCTTCGCCGCGGGCGGCGGCGGCTCCTCCGGCTTGGCGTAGGCGAAGGGCGAGAACATCTTCATCGCCCGGTCGAAGAGCTGCATGTTCTGGCGGATCTGCTCTTCGTAGCCGGGCAGCCCCGCGCCCTGGCCCAGCGCCTGGAACTGCTGGCGCATGCGCTCCTGCTGCTGGGCGAAGCTCGCCAGCGAGAGCTCCAGGTAGCTCGGCAGGAAGGCCTGCATGGAGTTGCCGTAGAAGCCGATTAACTGCCGCAGGAACTGGATCGGCAGCAGCGACTGCCCCTGCGCCTCCTCCTCGAAGATGATCTGCGTGAGGACGGTGCGGGTGATGTCCTCGTTGGTCTTGGCGTCGTAGACCACGAAGTCGACGCCCTTCTTCACCATCTCGGCCAGATGCTCGAGCGTGACGTAGCTGGAGGAGGCTGTGTTGTAGAGCCGCCGGTTGGCGTACTTCTTGATGACGACGCGCTCGCCCTGGCCCGCGGCGCCGGTCCCTTCGGTGTCGGCCATCCCTGATCCTTTTCGGGCCCCGCCGGGCGTCGGCGGGGTCCATGTTCTGCACCGCAGTATCGCGGATGCGAGCTTAATGGCAATTGTCGTCGCCGCAGCTTGCACTTGCCCAAGCTTCATACCGGCCTGATATGGAATTCCAGGGCCGCCACTCGCGTATCAGGAGCCGCTTCCATGAGCGACGTCGTCATCGTTTCCGCCGCCCGCACCCCGGTGGGGTCGTTCAACGGGGCGCTCTCCAGCCTGCCGGCCCACGAACTGGGCAAGGTGGCGATCCAGGCCGCCGTCGAGCGGGCCGGCATCGCCGCCGCCGACGTGCAGGAAGTCATCATGGGTCAGGTGCTGCAGGCCGGGGCCGGCCAGGGTCCGGCGCGCCAAGCCTCGATCAACGCGGGCATCCCGGTGGAGGCGCCGGCGTGGAGCCTGAACCAGCTCTGCGGCTCGGGCCTGCGCGCGGTGGCGCTCGCCGCCCAGCAGATCAAGGACGGCTCGGCCGACATCGTCGTCGCCGGCGGCCAGGAGAGCATGAGCCAGTCGCCGCATGCCGCGAACCTGCGCAACGGCCAGAAGATGGGCGACCTGGGCTTCGTCGACACCATGATCAAGGACGGCCTGTGGGACGCCTTCCACGGCTACCACATGGGCCAGACCGCGGAGAACATCGCCGCGCGGTGGCAGATCACCCGTGAGGACCAGGACAAGTTCGCCGTCGCCTCCCAGAACCGCGCCGAGGCCGCCCAGAAGGCCGGCAAGTTCTCCGAGGAGATCGCGCCCGTCACCATCAAGGGCCGCAAGGGCGACACGGTGGTCGACCAGGACGAGTACATCCGCCACGGCGTGACCCTGGACAGCGTCTCGGGCCTGCGCCCGGCCTTCACCAAGGAGGGCTCGGTCACCGCGGCCAACGCTTCGGGCATCAACGACGGCGCTGCCGCCCTGGTGCTGATGAGCGCCGAGGAGGCGCAGAAGCGCGGTCTGAAGCCGCTCGCCCGCATCGCGTCCTGGGCGCACGCCGGCGTCGAGCCCGAGATCATGGGCACCGGCCCGATCCCGGCCAGCCGCAAGGCCCTGGAGAAGGCCGGCTGGAGCGTCGGCGATCTCGATCTCGTCGAGTCCAACGAAGCCTTCGCCGCCCAGTCGATCTGCGTGGTCCGAGACCTCGGCCTCGACCCGGCGAAGGTGAACGTCAACGGCGGCGCCATCGCCATCGGGCACCCGATCGGCGCGTCCGGCGCCCGGATCCTGACCACCCTGCTGCACGAGATGAAGCGCTCCGGCGCGTCCAAGGGCCTGGCGACGCTCTGCGTCGGCGGCGGGATGGGCGTCGCCATGTGCGTTGAGCAAGTCTGAGCGTTCTGACCAGGGAGCGCCGGATCAACCGGCGCCCCACACACATAGGGAGATGCGGATGGCCAGGGTTGCGCTGGTCACGGGCGGGACCCGTGGCATCGGTCGGGCGATCGTCGAGCGGCTGAAGGCCGACGGGATGAAGGTCGCCGCCGGCTACTCCGGCAACGACTCGGCGGCCGAGGCCTGCGCGCGCGAGCTGGGCGTGATGGTGGTGAAGGGCAATGTGGGCGTCTTCGACGACTGCCGACGGGCGGCCGAGGCGGTGGCCGCGGAACTCGGCCCCATCGACGTGCTGGTGAACAACGCCGGCATCACCCGCGACGGGGTCTTCCACCGGATGGACCCCGAGCAGTGGGGCGAGGTCATCCGCGTGAACATGGACTCGCTCTACAACATGACCCGGCAGGTCATCGAAGGGATGCGGGAACGCGAGTGGGGACGGATCATCAACATCTCCTCGATCAATGGCCAGAAGGGGCAGGTGGGGCAGACCAACTACTCCGCCGCCAAGGCCGGCATGATCGGGTTCACCAAGGCGCTGGCGCTGGAGAACGCCAAGAAGGGCATCACGGTGAACTGCATCGCGCCCGGCTACATCGACACCGAGATGGTGCAGGCGGTTCCGCCCAAGGTGCTGGAGGGCATCGTCGCCCAGATCCCGGTGGGGCGGCTGGGCCGCGGCGAGGAGATCGCCGACATGGTGTCGTTCCTGGCCGGCGAGCGGGCGGGCTATGTGACCGGATCCACGCTCACGCTGAACGGCGGCCAGTATATGGCTTGACGGCAGCGGGCGGCGTCCAAAAAGCGCCCTGATCCCGAGGCATCCCACTGGCGATCATGACGGGCGAGCCAACGGCGTTTCGGGGGGCGGTCATCGCGTTGGCGCTCGGCGCCGGCGCGCTCGCCTTCGCGCAGCCGGCCGACGCCGCGGGCCCCAAGTTGAGGGATGGCCTCTTCGGCCGCAGGGCGCCGGACGGGCGCCAGTTCACCGCCCCACCAGTCGCCCGCTACGTCTCCGAGGACGGTGTCGGCTTCACCCTGGACCGCACCCAGCCGCGGCCGCTGCTGAAGTTCGACAACAGCCCCGAGGTGTGGGCGCTGAGCCCGCATCCCGCCCCCCGCGGCGACGTCATCTACAAGAACGACCTTGGCCACCCCGTGGTCCGCGCCACGCGCCTGGGCGGGCTGACGGTGTTCACGCCCGGCCGGCCCGCCGGGTCGGCGGCGGCCCTGATCGGCGGCGGGCCGCCGCTCCGGCTGGCCCAGCTCGGCCCCCAGGCGCTGCTCGAGAAGCTCGCCCAGTCGAGCGCCCGCGCCAGCCGGGCGGCGCGGCGCCTGATCCCATTCGACGCCGAGGCCTCGCCGGCCTCCTCGGCCCTGATCGCCGACGCCGCCGTGGTGACCAGCGAGGCCATGGTCCGGATGACCCGGACCCCGCGCACACGCGCCCTCCTGGACCGCATCCGCCGGGTCCGCCTGGTGGAGGGCCGCCGCGCCGGCGCCGAAATCAGCCAGGGCACGCTGATCGTGATGGTCGCGCCGCAGCAGGGCCTGGCCGGCCGGCCCTCGTCGGAGCGTATCGTCGCCGTCGCGAACACCCCCGGCGACGACTAGGGGGTCAGCCCTTGAACAGGTCCTTGGCCGAGCGCACGGCGGCGAAGGCCTCGTGATCCGGCCGCCCGGCCGCGCCCACCCGCTCGGCCAGCAGCGGCGCGCGCAGGAACGGGTTGGTGGCCTTCTCCAGCCCGATCGTGGTGGGCACGGTGGGCTCGCCGCGCTCGCGCGCCGCGAACACCTGCTCGGCCCGGGCCTTCAGGGCCGGAGCGTCGTCCACCGACAGCGCGAAGCGGGCGTTCGACGCGGTGTACTCGTGGGCGCAGTAGACGGTGGTCTCGTCGGGCAGGGCGGCCAGCCGCTGCAGGCTCGCCCACATCTGGTCCGGCTTGCCCTCGAACAGGCGGCCGCACCCCAGGGCGAAGAGGGTGTCGCCGACGAAGGCCACGGCGTCGTCGGCGTCGTAGTAGGCGAGGTGGCCCAGGGTGTGTCCCCCGGACTCGATCACCTCGAAGCGCGTCTCACCCAGCATCACGTGGTCGCCGCCCCGGACCTCGCGGTCGAGGGGCGAGATGCGGGTGACCTCAGCCGGGCCGACCACCGAGGCGCCGGTGGCCGCCTTGATGTCGGCGTTGCCGCCGGCGTGGTCGGGATGCCAGTGGGTGTTGAGGATCAGCGCCAGCTTCCAGCCCAGGCGGTCCAGCTCGCGCAGGATCGCGCCCGCCTCGGGCGTGTCGATGCAGGCGGCCAGGCCCGAGGCCTCGTCGCGGGCCAGGAAGCCGTAGTTGTCCGAGAGGCACGGGAACTGGTGGACGGTGAGCGGCATCGGACCCTCCTTGGCGGCGCGCGGGCGGGCGCCGATTTAAGGTCGACGGAAACCGCAAGTCGAGCATAGCTCTGCCCCGAATGCGTCGCGACGTCCTCGAACTCCGCCAGTTCTATGCCTCCGCCCTCGGCCAGGCCGCCCGGGCCATGGTCACCCGCAAGGTGCTGGAGGCCTGGGGCGACGCCCACGGGCAGGACGTGCTCGCCCTGGGCTACGCCACCCCGTTCGTCGGCCACCTGCACGGGGCGGCGCGGCGGGTGGTGGCGGCCATGCCCGCCCAGCAGGGAGTCGAGGTCTGGCCGGGGGGTCACAACCGCGCGACCCTGGCGGCGGAGGACGCCCTGCCGTTCCCCAACGCCCTCTTCGACCGGATCCTGCTCGCCCACGCCATCGAGGAGAGCCCCGACCCGGTGGCCATGCTGCGCGAGGTGTGGCGGGTGCTCGCGCCGTCGGGTCGGGTGATCGTCGCCGTCGCCGCCCGCAACGGCCTGTGGGCCGACGCCGAGAAGACGCCATTCGGCCACGGCCGGCCCTACAGCCGCAGCCAGCTTGCCGAGCTGCTCCGCGACGCCGAGCTGGAGCCCTCCGGCTGGACGCGCGCCCTCTACGTGCCGCCGTTCGGCTGGCTGGCCGGCTGGGCGGAGGGCTTCGAGCAGGTGGGGTCGCGGCTCTGGCCGGGGTTCGCCGGCCTCGTCCTCATGGAGGCGGTCAAGCAGACCTTCGCGGTGAAGCCCAGAGGGGTCAGGGCTCGGGTGGCCCGGCCGGTGCTGCTGCCGGCGTCCGGCGTCGCGCCTGCGTCCCGCACCCGTCGCATCGGGCTGGAACGGCCGACGTGAGCTGAGGGTTTGCCTGGGACTGGCAGCAGGGAGCGTCCCATGCGACCCAAGGAACCGCGCAGCTTCGACGGCCCGGGCGATATCGACCTCGAGGATCCCGACGAAGTCCGCTACTGGGCCGAACGGCTGGAGGCGACCCCCGAGGAGATCGCCGAGGCCGTGCAGAAGGTGGGTCCCAACCGCACGGCCGTCGGCCTCTATCTGGGCGCTCAGGCCTGATCAGTCCGCGGCGTCGCCCGCAGTGGGCGCGCCGTTGGCCATCGGCGGGGCGGCGCAGTTCCCGGCCCGGCCCTGCACCACGTAGAACAGCGCGCGGCTCTCGGCGTAGCGGTACCGCTCCGCCATGGCGTTGGTGTCCTCGCCGGTGACCAGGCTCTGCGCCTGAGCCGGCGGCGCCCCGTCCACGGGCCCGGGCGACGGGGCGAGCGCCTGCTGGTTCCAGCGGGCGAGCGCCGGCATGCAGGCGGCCAGCACCGCGCCCGCCACCTGGTCGGCCGGGTCGGAGGACTTGGCAAGCGCGTAGCCCCAGCGGTGGAGGCAGTCGTCCATGGCCGCCGAGGGGCCGGCGGGCGCGGCGGCCGGAGCCGCAGCCGCGCCCTCACCGGCCTGCGCGCCGGCGAACGGGATGCAGAGGCGGCTGTCCGCCCCTGCCGCCCCGCGCCGCTCGTTTTCGCTGCAGGCGGTCAACGCCAGTCCGGCGACGACGAGGGCGGCGGTCAGCTTGGATCCCGCCATGGGCGCCTACCGGCAGACCTGGGTGGGCGCGTACACGAGCTCGCCCCACTGGTTGTAGTAGGCCCGCGTCTCGGTGCGGCAGCGCGGGGCGTAGCTGGCGTAGCGGGCCTGGCGGGCCGGCCCGGCGCGGTAGTAGCCGCGCGAGCTGCTGCGATAGGCGCGGCGGTTGTTGTTGCAGTTGCTCTTGGCCACCTCGCGGCCCAGCAGGGCCCCGACCCCGGCGCCAAGCAGGGTGCCTTCGGTGCGCGAGCCGCGGCCGGCGACGGCGTTGCCGAGCACGCCGCCTGCAACGCCGCCGACGACGGCTCCGGTCGTCTTGCAGCCCGCATAGGCGGGGGTGGCGGCGGGGGCGGCGATCAGGGCCGCGGCGCCCGCGGCGATCAGGATACGGCGCATGTCTCTCTCCTCTGTTGGAGCCTCGCGCCTTGAGGCTCAGCGGGGAGAAACGACTCTGCCGCCCGTTTGGTGCCGCCGCCTACGTCAGCCAGTCGACAATGCCGTGCTTGGCCATCCAGACCAGAGCCATGTGCAGCGCGCGGCGCCGCTCCGCCGGGAAGGCCACGAGCAGGTCGCGGACGGTGGCCGCTTCGCCGGCGACCAGCAGCTCCAGCGCGCGGCGGCACTCCTCGGGTCCCGCACGCCAGCCGGCGAACGCCCGGTCCAGGCGGACGCCCTGCGCCGCCTCCAGGAACCGCGCCGCCTCCGCCGTGGGGAACAGCGCCGCGTCCAGCTCGAGCTGGCCGGTGGCGAAGCCGCGGAAGGCCTGGAAGGGATCGCCCTTCACCGGGTTCATCCGATGGCGGGCCGGCGGGTCCGGCGCGGCCCGGCGGACGGCCGCGAGCTCGCCGATCAGGGCGCGGTAGGCGCCTGCGATCACCGGCCAGTCGAAGCTCGCCCGCACCCGCGCCCGGCCGGCCGCGCCCATCCGGCGGCGCAGCTCGGGGCTTGCGATCAGCTCGGCCAGCGCCCCGGCCGCGCGGCCCACATGGACGGCGGTGTGCTGGGCGACGGAGCCCACGTAGGCCTGGTAGCTGTCGGCCTCCATGGTGTGGCCGAGCACCATGGAATCGCCGATCCCCACGGGCGGTGGGAGCAGGGTGGGGACGAGGAAGCCCTCCACGCCGTCGCGCACGGTGGACCGGTAGCCGTCCCAGTCGCTGGCCACCACCGGCAGCCCGGCCGCCATGGCTTCCAGCGGCGTGATCCCGAAGGTCTCCTGGATGTTGTCCACCAGCGAGAGGAAGACGTCCGCGGCGGCCCACAGCTCGCCCACCAGCGTCCGATCATTGCCGTCGAGGAAGCTGACCGCCACGTCCGGCGCATGGACGGCGGCGGCCTCGGCGAACATCTCGCGGTCCAGATCGGCCGGGAACCAGCCGGCGAGCGCGAACGCCACCTTCACCCCCGATGCGCGGGCGGCCGCCTGCACGGCCTTGAACATCGGCTGCGGGAACGCCTTCTCGAAGTAGGACAGCCGCCCGACCCAGAGGATCAGGACGTCGGCGTCCGCGAGCCCGAGCTCGGCGCGACGACGGGCGCGCACGTCCGGCCGGTCCGCCAGCGCCGCGAATCGATCGGCGTCGATGCCGAGCGGTACGATCGGCAGCGCCGGCAGCGGCGGCGGGGCGCCGCCGGTGCGTTCCGCCAGGTGCTCGCCCCAGCCGGCGAACATCTCGGCCAGCGCGTCGCGAACGCTGGGAGAGGTGCAGACGATGGCGTCCCAGGGATGCACCGGGCCGACCGAGGCCATGGCCATGGTGTGGCGAGTGGCCGGCGGGGCCAGGGTGTGCACCAGGCCGAGCAGGCTGTAGGCCCGGTCGCCCACCGTGCGGCGGCGGAGCCAGGCGAGATCGTAGAGGTTGGGCTGGCCGCGCAGCAGGGCGCCGGCCGCGGCGGCGCGCGACTGGTCTAGGATCGACCGGGCCTCCAGGCGCGTGGCGGCCGCCTGGCCCTCGAGCAGGTCCTCGGCCAGTTGGGCGTCGGCGCCGGGCCGCACGCTCAGCACCGAAAGCGTCTCGAACCCGCCGTGCACGGCGAGCGCCCGATAGAGCTCCAGGTTGGCGACATCCTTGCCGAACGGATTGTTCTTCAGGCCCAGGCGGCCGGGCGGATGGTAGATGGCGAGCCGTTCGGTCATCGACCCCTCCTATGCCGGCCCGCAGGCGCGGCGAGAAGGCTTTTACGCGCCGCCGCGACCCGCTAGGCAGGGCCATCGCCAAAACGGGGGATGCGAGTTGAGCCTGGCGTCGCTGACGCGCACGGACTTCCAGAGCGAGCTGGGTGTGACGCCGCTCTGGCACGCGGCGGGCGCGTTCGAGTCCGCCAAGCCGGTGATCGTCACCGTGACCGGCGCCTTCGCCGGCCCGGACACCATGAGCCGGCTGCCGCAGGTGATGGGCGAGGCCTGCGACTGCTTCCTGATGCACCTGCCGGGCAACCACACCCCGGCCCTGCGCGAAACGGGCGTGCGGCCTTACGCCCGGGCGCTGGAGGCGGTGATCGCCCAGGCCTTCCCGGATCGGCCGGTGATCCTGCTGGGTGTCTCGATCGGCGCGCTGGTGACACTCGCGGTCCGCGCGCCGAACGTGCGCCGGGTCGTCGCGGTGGAGCCGCCGCTGGTGATGAGCAAGCTCTGGCCCATGCGCGGGCCGCTGGCGGAGAAGGTGGCCGCGGCGCCCGACGACCCGAACCTGCGCGCCTTCGCCGACCGGGTGTTCGGGGTGACGCCGGAGGCCGCGCGCGAGGTCACCTACTTCGACCTTTTCGAGGGACTGGAGCCGCCGGTGGACGTGGTCGTCGGCGACCGGCCGCTGATGCCGCCGCGCACCGAGGAGACCTATCCCAGCTTCGTGGACACGGCGGAGCGGGACTGGCTGGGCCGCCAGCCGAACGTGGTGGTCCATGTGGCGCCCGCCGCGGGCCACAACGTGCCCTTCCAGGCGCCGCTGTTCCTGAAGGCGATCCTGGTGGAGGCGGTGGCGCGGCTCGGCCCCGTGCGGCCGCTGTCGGCCAACGACGCGGCCCTGCTCGGCCGAGCGCCCGTGGCGGCCGAGCGGGTGCTCTATGTGGGCGCGGCCCAGGCCGCGTTCGCCGCCGCCTACCGGCGCCGGAACCCGCTGGCCAGGCTGGAGGTGGCCGAGGCGCTCGACGCGGCGCCGGCGGGGCCCTTCGACCTGGTGCTGGCGGAGTCCTTCCGCGCGGCCGACGCCGGCCGGCTCGCCGCCCTCGCCGCCGGCGGCGGGACGGTGCTCGCCTGCGCCGCCCCGGTCGACGCCGCCGCCCTGGCGCGGCCGCCGTTCTCCATGGTGCGGCTAACCCCGCCCGCGCCCGACGCCGAGGCCTTCGACGACCGGCCGGTGGACCTCTGGCCCGTCCTCGGCCCGACGCCGGACCAGGCCTCGCCACAGCTCCTGGCGCTGGCCCGCAAGGCGCCGGCCGCCACGCCGCTCTTCCTGCGGCTCGCCACCTTCGCGCCCAGGCTGATGGACGTGCGCACCCGCCTGCCCGCCGAGGGGCTGCGCACCGATCCGGCCCTGCGCGTGGCGCTCTGCGGGCCGACCTTCCGCGTGGACGACATCGAGCCCGAGGCGCCCAAGGTGCTCGTCCTCCAGCGTCCGGCGCTGGTGGGCGCCGACGACTGGCGCAAGGGCATGGCCGAGACGATCCGGCGCGGCTGGCTGACCGTCATGGAGGCCGACGACCATCCCGAGCTGATCGCCCAGGTCACCGGCCGTCCGGCCGAGCCGGGAAGCTGGGAGCGGTTCGCCTATGTGCATGCCGTGCAGACCTCCACGCCGGCGCTCGCGGAGGCCTTCGGCCGGTACAATCCCGAGGTGAAGATCTTCCCGAACTGCGCGTTCGAGCTGGCGCCGATGCCCGAAGCGCCGGCGCCGCGGCGGGTGTTCTACGGGGCCGTGACCCGCGGGCCCTTCGCGGTCGCGGTTGCGCGCACCCTCGGTCCCGTGGCCGAGGCCTTCCCGGAGGTAGAGTGGGTGGTGATCGGGGACCGTGGCGTCTTCGAGGCCCTTCCGGCCGCCAACAAGCGGTTCCTCGACTACATGTCCTACCCCGACTACCTGGCGCAGATGTCCGCCTGCGCGGTGTCGCTCTCGCCGGTGGACGACAACCCCCTGCAGGACACCAAGAGCGACCTGAAGTTCGTCGAGGCCTCCGCGCGTGGCGTCGTCACCCTGGCCTCGCCGGCCATCTACGCCGCGACCGTGCGGCATCGGGAGACCGGCATGATCGCCCGGCGGTTGGAGGAGTGGGCGCCGCTGCTCACCGAGCTCCTGGCCGACGAGCCGGCGCGGCTGGCGATGGCCCGGCGGGCCTGGCGGTACGTCCGCGCCGAGCGGATGTTCGCCGGCCAGCTTCCGGAGCGCCGCCGCTGGTATCAGGACCTCTGGGCCCGGCGCGAGGCGCTCACCGCCGGCGTGCTGGACCGCCTCCCTGGCCTGCGCGAGGCGCTGGCGCGCTAGCCGGCGCGCACGGCGCGCGCCACCTCCTTCACCGCTTCGAGCGGCATCTCCGGCCACAGCGGCAGCGACAGGACTTCGGACGCCAGGCGTTCGGCGAGCGGGAAATCCCCGGCCCTGAAGCCGAGATGCGCGAAAGCCGGTTGGAGGTGGCAAGGCCTAGGGTAGTGAACGAGCGTCTCGATCCCGCTCGCCGACAAATTTGCCTGCAGCGCATCTCGGTGCTGCGACCTGATCACATAGAGATGATAAACGTGCGTGGCCCAGTTCGCCTCGCGCGGCGCTACGACTGGAAGGTCGCGCAGGTGCTCGGTGTACACGGCGGCACGCTCCCGCCGTCGCGCGTTCGCCTCGGCTAGGTGGCGCAGCCGGACACGGAGGAAGGCCGCCTGAAGCTCGTCCAGCCGCGAATTCACGCCGGAGACCTCGTGAAGGTATTTTTGGCGTGAACCGTAGTTCCGAAGCAGACGAAGTCGGTCAGCGAAAGCTGCATCGGACGTAGTTACGGCGCCGGCATCGCCTAACGCGCCCAAGTTCTTGGTCGGATAGAAGCTGAACGCCGTCGCGTGCGCTAGGGAGCCAACGGGTCGTCCGTGGTATGCGGCTCCGTGGGCTTGCGCCGCATCCTCGAGGACAAAGAGCCCATATCGCTCCGCTACCGCCATTAGCGGCTCGATGTCGACGGGGTGGCCATATAGGGAGACCGGCAGAATCGCCGCCGTGCGATCGTTCACCGCTGCAGCCACCGCTGCAGGGTCGATGGTCAGCGTGAGAGGATCGGGTTCGACCGGCCTCACCCGCGCCCCGACCGCCTCAACGGCCAGCCAAGTAGCGACGAACGTGTGGGATGGAGCGATCACTTCGCTCCCCGGCCCGACGCCGGCGGCTCTGAGGGCGAGAGTGAGTGCGTCCAGGCCGTTGCCAACGCCGATCGCGTGCTCGACGCCGCAAACGGCCGCGAACTCGGCCTCGAAGGCTTCAACTTCCGGCCCCAGAATGACCCAACCGGAGTCGAGCACCCGCTCGAAAGCTTCTCTCAACTCAAGCCGGAGGCTCCTGCCCTCCAGGCCCAGGTCGAAGAACCTCATGCCCGCGCCTGCGTTAGAAACTCATCGAAGTCGCGGATGTAGTCGGCTTCTTCGTAGTGGGTGGACGCAAGCACAAGGCAAACAGACCCGGACGAGAAGTTCTCGATCTCGCGCCACAGCATCGGACCGATGTGCAGCCCTCGGTTGGGGCGGTTCAACGTGACGGTCTGTTCCAGCCGGCCGTCGTGCAGACGAACATCGAAGCTTCCCGAGACGGGGACAAGCAACTGGTGGAGCGCCTTGTGGGCATGGCCAGCGCGGATTGATCCGCTCGGAACGTCATAGAGATAATACACTCGCTCGATCGGGAACGGCACGTGTCGGTTTGACTCTACGAAGCACAGGTTGCCTCGCGGATCGGAAACGACCGGCAGATCGATGAACTTGCTGAGCTCGGCTGACATTAGCACTCCACCAGAGGCGCCCAGTGTCGCCAGTCGGGCTGGTATGAACGACGACAACGCGGCCTGACAAGCGGCGGCCGCTGATCCTTGCGCCCGCTCAGCTGAGCTCCTCGTCGCCGGGTGGCGCGGCCGCCGGATAGCCCCTTCGGAACCGCAGAGGCCACGGATAGGCGGGCTGCCCCGACCCATCCCGCATCTTCACCTCCGAAGCAGGCTTGATGAACCGCGCAGGATTCCCGAGAACCAGGGCTCCGGGCTCGACGTCCCGGGTGACGGACGAATGGGCGCCCACCACAGCGTGCGCGCCTATTTTCACCCCGGGCAGCACCACCGACATGGTCGCTATGACGGCATAGTCGCCGATCTCGCAGCCCTCGCATAGGTCGCTGGGAGGGTTGGGGTCGTTGGTCAGCACCACATAGGGGAAGATCCAGACGTAAGCGCCGATGATGGAGGCTTTCCCGATGTGCACGTTGCTGTGGCTGCGGAAATGCTCGCCGATATGGCAGTCGCCCTGGATGTCGGTCAGCGTACCCAGTTGGCAATCCGCACCGATCTTTGCGCCCTCCCGGATCGTCACGTGGTGCCCCGTCCGGAGTCCCTCTCCGATCCGCGATCCCTCGTAGAGCACGCTGTGCGAGCGGATCAGGGCGCGGCGCTCCAGTACGAGCGCGCGCCCGCCCGAGAGTGGAGTTGGGTGGCCGATCTCGCAGTGGCTGCCGATCGAGCAACCATCGCCGATCTCCACGTTACCATGGATAATGGTGTACGGCCCAACGGTGGTATGGGAGCCGAGGCGTGCGTTCGGATCGACATGCGCTGTGGGGTGGATCACTGGTCGTCGCTTGGCCTTGTTTGCCGCCACGATCCGCCGGCGTTCGGGCGGGCTCGGCGGCGCCGGTGTATGTTGACGAATGTTCGCGCGTCTGCGACGGCGCAGTCAATCAGCCGGGCGAACGCTCCGCACTGGCCGGCGTAAAGGAGCACGGACGTTGGATCTGGAGCAGCTCAGCCCCGAATTGGCGGAGGCAGTCCAGAACGCGGGGTCACCGAAGGACCTGGATTCTATTCTCAAGAAGATCTTGCTGCTCTACAATCCTGTCCTGGCCCCGGGCGCACAGGGCTACAAGCTCTTCACCCCAGACCTGGACAAAGCGATCCCTCACGTCGGCGAGGTGCTTCGGCTGCACGACCGGCCGGGCGCCAAGAGCAACGAGAATGTCTGCATCGTCGCAAGCCAGTTCTTCCAGGTCGGAGGACATACCCGCATCGCAGCCGACATTAGTCGCCTCATCGGGGGCGCCCGCGTCACAATCATCCTGACGGAGACCTACCTCAACACCCCATACGGCGCTCTGTTGCAGGGAAGGATGGACGGCATCGGGCTCGAGCACCGAGCGTTCATCCTGCTAAAAGCCCCAACGATGTCGGAACGCACGATGGAGCTCTACAGCATCCTCTGCGCGATCCAGCCGACGCGGATCTTCCTTCTCAACAATCACCTGGATTCTTGCGCCGTGGCCGCGACCTACCCATTCCGCAGCATCACGGATTTCATCCACCACTGCGACCATGAACCCTGCCTCGGAGCGACCCTGCCGTACGCGACGCACGCCGATCCCACCTACGGTGTTCATCACCATTGCGGGGTCTACGGCGTATCGGCGATCTACTCCTCGATGACGGTCCCGGGCTTGGACATCACCATGCCGCCGCTGCGCGACTCAACCGGGCCACTGCGGCTCGCCACGTGCGGGCACCTCAAGAAGTACCGCTACCCTGGACATTTTCGCTGGGCCGACTGGGCGGTGGCCTGCCTGCAGGGCCATGACGCGGTCATGACTCATATGGGGCCGGTGGACGAGGCCTTCGCCAATGAAATCCGTGGGAGCCTCACCGAAGCCGGGATCGACCCGACGCGCTACAGCTTTGTCGGCCCTGTGGCCAGTCTTCGCGCTGAACTCCTGAGGCGCGGGATCGATGTCTACATTTCGAGCGCTCCCGAGACCGGGGGGAGGGCGAACCTCGAGGCCCTCTCGGCCCGCATTCCCCTTCTGGTGCCGCTGGATCCCAATCTGCCGCCGCTCTACCGCTTCGACCTGCCGCTCTCCGGCTGGCGCTCGGTCGAGCGTCCCGATCAGATGCAGTGCGCGATCGTCGAATGTGCCGGGCTAAGCGTCGGATTGCGCTCCGACACCTATACGGCCGAGCTGAGAAGCGAACTAGGGCGGTTCGAGGCATTCGTGCTGGACGCGGGCTGATGGGTGAGGCGCCGGTGGTCGGTATGGCCGTGACCAGCCTGGAGCGATCGGCCGTTCACAAGTTCCAGGACGCCACCTTGGTAGCGGGCTCCTCTATGGTGTTTTCTTCCGACCTGGCCCGGGGGAGCCTCCTGCATCCTTTCAATCCGACTAGAGAATATCTGCAGGAAGAGGTGATGGGGCGAATCACCCGGAGCGATGGCGGGGCGAGGTTTGTCTTCGCGCAGCCGCCGCGTCGCGTTGCTCGCCTAGAGGGGGATGCGGTGCCCCTCAACCTGATCCACCCGAACAACTACTACCACTTCCTCATTGAGGCCCTGCCATCCATCGTCGCTCTCAACGAGAGCGGACACATAACCCCTGACACCACTCTGGTGACCGGCATCCTCCATCCTAACATGTGGTGGGCGCTGCAGTACTGTCTCGGGCGCGCACGGCCGACGTTCCTCCAGCTCAGGCTGAATCAGAGCGTAATGTGCACCCGTGTCGTAGCGGCGCCGCCCGCGGCTCATGCCGCGGAGCTGACCGACGGGAGCGTTTCCAGCTACGAATATGATTGGCCTGCGATCCGACGCCTTCGGGAAGTTTTGGCGCCCCTGGTTGCCAGACTGGCTGGCGATCAGCGGCGGAAGCTGTTCATTCGCAGGCGCTCGCCTGTCCGGGACCTCGTGAACAGCGAGCAGTTGGAACAACTCGCCACCGCCGCCGGGTACCAAGTGATTGATCCGGGGGGGCTCAGCTTCGTCGATCAAGTCAGGATATTCAGCTCCGCCTCGCGCGTGATCGGTCCGACGGGGGCCTGGGCGGCCAACCTGCTGCTTGTCCCGCAAGACGCCCAGGTCACGGTGCTCTATCCTGAGCCATGCCGGACGGGCACTTCAGCCTGGCGCGGACTGGGCGCGGCAGTCGGCGTCGAGGTCCGCGACCTGTACTGCGAAGTGGCTGTCCGCAATGAGAGGCAGCCGATCCATTCCCACTTCGTCTGCGAACCCGAGCGGCTCGCGGAGGTTCTCTGAGTCCGGTTCAACCCGAGCGGGCTCAGCCCGGGTGCGCCGCCTTTCGGCTTGCCACCAGTTCCTCGGCCCACTTGAGATCAGACAAGAAGTCGTGCGTCAGCAACTGCGTCTCGCCGCCGGCGAGGGCGGTGCGCAACTCCGGAAGCTTCGCGCGACGCCGGGCGAGTTCGGGGAAACCGCGTTCGAAGCTTCGGTAGAGCTGGTCCATGCGCGGCATGGCGGCAAGCGCCTCTTGTGGTGTGACGAGCGCGGCTTCGACCGCGCCACGAAGGAAGAGCTCCCATTCGAGCAGGCCGAAAGAGAACCCGGGAGCCGTCTGGGATGATGTGACCTGAGCGGCGTGCCGCCGGAACGCCGCGTGAAACGCCGGTACGCCCACGCAGCCACCCTCACGCGATGCGTTCAGATAGAAGCAGACATCGATGAGGTGGCGGACCCGCTGGCCAGCGAAGCTGTCTAGGCATCGGGCGCTGGCGAACGCTGAACGGCGAATGAGCAGGTTCGTCGGTTCGCCAAGAGGATTCATCAGGTGCCGCGTGATCCAACGCGCGACGACGCCACGGTCGAATGCCCGAAGCTGATCGCCGGCGAACGCGCGCGGCGAAGCGGTTACCAAGCCGGCGTCGTCTACGATGTGCCGGAAACAGAAGGCGAAGTTCGCGTCCGAAGCCTGGCTGAGCGCCGTCGTGAGTTCGGCGAGGCAGAAGGGGAGGAGGAAGTCGTCATCGTAGACGTACTTCAGCATGTCGCCAGCGGCATTCTCCCACAGATGCACGCTGTTCGGCACTAGGCCTTGGCGCGGCCCTTCAATCAGGCGTATCCGCGGGTCGCGAAAGCCGCCCACGACCGTCTTCACCTCATCACCAGCGCAATCGTCAGAAATCAGGAGCTCGAAATCTCCGAAGCTCTGCGCGAGAACGCTCGCGATCGCCTGTGAGAGGTACGCTGGTTTGAAGGCGGGAATGGCGACCGTGACGGCGGGCACGATAGGCCTCAGGCGGACGGGTGCGTCAGGATGAACCGCTCGGCGCTCTCCCAAAGCACCAGCGCCGGACGCTGCGCAGCGACAGTGTCCCACTGGACATCCTTTGACCACGTGAAGGTGACCTTCTGGAACACGGATGAGAGCGCGGGTGAGAATCCCGCATCGAAGGCGAAGCTGTCCCCAAAGATGAGCGCATGACCTGGGTGAGGGGCACGCGCATTCTCCAGTACGTAGCGGCTCCCGACATGCCGTCGTGTGAGTTCGTACAGGCGATTATCCTCGGTCATCACGCCGGCGGGAACCAGCGTGAGCGCGGGCTCGAGCGGCGCTGGGTCGAAGAAGTGCACCGGCAGATCGTGCGACGTGATTACCCGCTCCACTGAGAAGGCTAGGTCATCCAGTGCCATGCCCGGCAAGGCACGCCTGAGGACCGCCTCCAGAGCGGCTATCGCGCCCGAGGCGGTCCAGTGGGAATTGCGCCGCGAGAAGACCGGCGCAAGAGATTTGCAGTCGAGCAACTCCTGTTCTGGATAAATGAGGCGGTCCTCTGGGGTGATGGTGGCAAGCAACTGCCGTACTGGCCGCGAGGCCCCGTCCGGGCCACCGGTGGGCCAACGCTTCTCCGGGTAGATGACCTGTTTCTCCGGAATGATGAGATTCCAGAGCCGCGTCTCCTGCCTTGCCGCGTTTATCTGGCGCTGCGCCAGGAGCGATCGCCACGACGAGATCCAAGCCTCTGGTGCCGGCCTTTCATGCGAGAACTGTGTCTCCCAGCGATTAGAGCCATCGGCAATGAACAGGTAACCCTCGTGGCCAGCCACCGCGACGCCGCCCGCAGAAAGTACCCCAGGCTTGAGATAAGCCGCAGGCGTATCGCGGCCAGCTTCGGCGTCCAGTCGAAGATCCAGTTCGTGGACGTCCCCACGCCGGAGGCCGCCGCGACGAGTCTGATAGCCTGAAACTTGCAAGCTCGCTTCCGTCATCTCGCCCGGGATGCCAGCCTTTAGCAGCCCTCACCTCGCGCGCGAAAGCAACTGTCCGGTCGGGAACCTCAGGCCACGCTCGCCGCGACCTGGCGCAGGCCGGTGAGCACCTGGGCGCGGTGCGCTTCCGCGTGGGATTCGGGCTGGCGCAGGAGCTTGAGGCCGTCCAGATGCACCTCGATCATCGGCCGGCTGTATCGGCCGCCCGCCTGGAAGCGGCTGATCAGCTCGCAAAGGCTATAGGCGGCCTCGCCAAGCTGGCCCAGGCCGAACACGCCGGCCACGGCGACGATCCGGTTGGCTTCCACGTACATCCGCTGCAGGGCGCGGGGCTCGGGCTCGCGCAGCCCCTCGCCAAGGGCGAGGATCTCGGCCATGGCGCGGTCGATGTCGTCCAGCGTCGGCTGGCGGACCTCTTCCACGCGCTCCTCGGCGGCGGCAATCGCCTGCTCCGCAGACAGGCCGCCCTTCTTGACCACGGTCTTCGCCAGCCGGTTCTCGTACTTGAAAATGTTGGCCGGTTTCACGCCACGGCTCTCCTGGGATTCATCAACATGTCGATCTCGTCCTGGCCGAGATCGGGCCCGATGGGCAGGCCCACCTCCGTGCCCAGGTCGTCGTGCCGGCGACCCTTCTCCCCGGCCGGCGGGCCGAAGGCTTTGTGGCGGCGGTCCGGGCCGACGTAGCCCTCCGCCTCGACGAACTGGCGCTGCTCCTTCGCGAGCCACATCAGCCGGTCGTACATCACGGGCGGGGTGAGCGGCTTGGCCACCACGAAGTTGCCGCCGCAGTCGCGGCCCCGGACGACGTTGCTGGGCGCGGTGTGCCCGCAGATCAGCATGATCGGCGCCAGGCGGTTGGGATTGTCCTCCAGGCGCCGCAGCCGGGTGACGAAGTCGTAGCCGCCGCCGTCGGGCAGGTCGCAGTCGACCACCAGCAGGTCGAAGGCGGCGCTCGCCACCACGCTCTCGGCGTCCTCGACGGTGGTGCACTTGCGGATGCCCTTCACGCCGAAGCCGATGAACATCTGGCCCAGGATATCGAGCTCGGTGCCGCTCGCCTGCAGGAGCAGCACCGTGGCCTTGCCGAGGTTGAGGCGCGGCTCGGCCACGGTTCAGGTCCCGAAGAAGTCCAGCTCGCCCGGGTCCGCGGCGGTGCGCGCGCGGCCGGTCAGGGCGGCGGCGAGGTCGCCAAGGGTGAGCTTGCGGGCCGCCGCGTCGGCGTCGACGCGCCAGTCCGCGGGCAGCGCGCCGGCGACGTTCTCCAGGAAGTCGGCCAGTCCAGCCGTGCGTTGGGTGATCAGGTCGAGCGCCTGCGCGTCGGCCGCGCCCTGCGACAGGGCGCGCGACAGCGCCGCCTGCAGGGCCTCGCAGCGGCCGGAAAGCTCCTCGAGCTCGGCGGCGCAGGCGGTGAGCACCGCCTCGAGCGGCTGGGTGGTGTCGGGCATCAGAACAGCTCCAAGGCCCCGGTCTGGGGCGCCGGCGCGGGCGGGGCGACGGTTTCGGCCTCGAAGGCCGCACGGTCGCCGAGCAGCACCTGCCGGGCGCGGCCGCTGACCGGCCAATACTGGATGCGGCGGCCGGAATCGCCGCGCAGCGAGCCGCCGACGAGCTTCAGCTTCTCGCGCGCCACGAACTCCTCGGCGAACTTGGCGTTGGAGGCGCCGACGTCGGTCAGACCCTTCACCAGTCGGCCGCCGCCGAACAGCTTGACCTCGAGGCGGTCGCGCCGCGCGCCGCGGGCGAGCAGGGCGTTGACCAGGAGCTCCATGGCGTGGACGCCGTAGCGGACGGACTCCGGGTCGCCCTCCTCGGCCTTCGGGCCGCCGGGGAGCAGGAAGTGGTTCATCCCGCCGATCCCCGCCACGGGGTCGCGCATGCAGGCCGAGACGCAACTGCCGAGTATGGTCGTCAGCACGGCGTCGGGATCGTCCGTCACCACGTGCTCGCCCTGGACGACGTGGATTGGCCGCTTCGCCAGGTCGGCGTATCGGGCTCCGCCCACTGCGCTCATGTCAGGGGACCGAAGACCGCCTCGATCTTCCCCTTCAGCGTCGCGACGGTGAAGGGCTTCACCAGGTAGTTGTTGACCCCGAACTGCACGGCGCGCTGCACCAGCTCCTTGTCGGCCCGGCCGGTGAGCATGATGAAGGCGGTGCTGCGGATCGGCTCGTGGCTGCGGATAGCGCGCAGCAGGCCAAGGCCGTCGAGCTTGGGCATGTTGAAGTCGGAGATCACCAGGTTCGGGGACTCGGTGAGCACCGCGCGCAGGCCCGCCTCGCCGTCGCCGGCCTCGGCGAAGTGGCGGAAGCCGAGCTGCTCCAGGCCGTTGCGGACCAGGGAGCGCATGGTTTGCTGATCATCGACGATGACGACCTTGATGGAGGACGCGGCGGGCATCAGGTTCTCTCGCTTGCGGAGGTCGCGGGCGCTTTCAGCATCTCGGCGGCGAGACGGTCGAGCGGCGCCTGGCGCTCGACGGCACCGATGTCGAAGGCGGCCTTGGGCATGCCGTAGACCACCGAGGTGGCCTCGTCCTGGCCGAGCGTGCGGGCGCCGGCCTGGCGCATGGCGAGCAGGCCCTGGGCGCCGTCGCGGCCCATGCCGGTAAGGATCACCCCGACACCCTTGCGTCCGTAGACGCGGGCCATGGAGTTGAAGAGCACGTCCACCGACGGACGGTGGCCGTTCACGCGCTCTCCGGGCTGCACCCGGCAACGGTTGCCTTCGGTGACCTCCAGGTGGTGGTCGCCGCCGGGCGCCAGGTAGATGCGGCCGCTCTCCAGCGGGGCGCCGTCGCGGGCCTCCTCGCATTGCGGCGCGCAGAGCCGGTCCAGGCGTTCGGCGAAGCTCTTGGTGAAGGTGCCCGGCATGTGCTGGGTGATCACCGTCGGCGGGCAGTTCGCCGGGAAGCGGGTCAGGATGGTGATCAGCGCCTCGACGCCGCCCGTGGACGAGCCGATGGCGATCACCCGCCCGTCGGGCGCGTGCTCCAGCCGCTCGGGCGGCTTGGCGGTGGCCGCGGGGGTCGGCGTGGGGCGCACGCGCGCCCGGGCCGCCGCCTTCACCTTGGCCGCGAGGTCGTCGAACGAGTCGGCGCCGCCCGTGGACGGCTTGGCCACGCAGTCGATGGCGCCAAGAGACAGGGCCTCGAGTGTCGCCTCGGCGCCGCGGACGGTGAGGGTGGAGACCATCACCACCGGCATCGGCCGCAGGCGCATGATCTTCTCGAGGAAGTCGAGGCCGTTCATGTTCGGCATCTCGACGTCGAGGGTGATGACGTCGGGGTTCAGCGCCTTGATCGCCTCGCGCGCCTCGAGCGGGTCGCCGGCCTGGCCGACCACCTCGATCTCGGGATCGCGGCGCAGGGTGGCCGCGATCAGGCTGCGCATGGTGGCGCTGTCGTCGACGATGAGGACCCGGATCATCGGGCGCCTCCGCTGAACCGGTAGGTGGTGACCCCGTCGGTGACGAACCGGTGTGCGTCGGGGCCGCAGACCCGCTCGGAGTGTCCGATGTAGAGCGCCGCGTTCGGCGCCATCAGCGGCACGAACCGGCTGAAGATCTTTTCCTGCGTGGATTCCTCGAAGTAGATCAGCACGTTGCGGCAGAAGACCGCCTGGAACTGGCGTTTCATCGGCCAGTCGCCGATCAGGTTCAGCTCGTTGAACACCACCAGCCGGCGCAGCGGCTCCGAGGCCCGCCACTGGTCGCCCTCGCGCTCGAACCAGCGGGCGCGCATCTCGCCCGGCACCGGGGCCATGGCCGAGGCGCCGTAGAGGCCCGCGCGGCCCTCGGCCAGCATCTTGGTGTCGATGTCGCTCGCCAGAATGCGGACGTCGTGGTCCGGCGCGTCAGGCATCAGCGACAGGATGGTCAGGGCGATCGAATAGGCCTCCTGGCCGTTCGACGACCCCGCCGACCAGATCCGCAGCGACCCGCCGCGGCGCACCTGCGGCAGCAGGCCCGGAAGCACCTGCGTCTTCAGGTGCTCGAAGTGGTGCGGCTCCCGGAAGAAGCGCGTGACGTTGGTGGTCAGCGCCACGATCATCTGCTGGCGCTCGTCCAGGCCGTCCTTGCCCGAGACCAGCTCGCAGTAGTCGCGGAAGCTCTCCAGCCCCAGCGTGCGCAGCCGCTTGGCCAGTCGCGAATAGACCAGCGTGGCCTTGGACTGGGGCAGGGCGATGCCCGCCGCGGCGTGCAGCGTCTGGGCGATCAGCCGGAAGTCGTCGGCGGTGAAGGTGAACTCGCCGTCGACGATCTGTTCTTGGCGGCCTTCGCGGAGACTCATCTGTGTGTTGGCCTGGCTCATGCCGCCGCTTCGAGTTCGCTTTCCGGCAGCACCCGGTCGAGCGAGATGAACGACACCATGCGGCCATCGATGGCGAGCAGGCCGCGGACGAAGTTGCGGACCATCTCCGAGGCGACGTCCGGCGTCGGCTGGATCTGGTCGTCGCTGACGGTGAGGATGTCGGAGACCGCGTCCACCAGCAGGCCGACGATCTGCTTCTCCACCTGGGCGACGATGATCACGTGGCGCGCGGTCGGCTCGGCGGCCCCCAGGCCCAGGCGGGCGCCCAGGTCGACGATCGGCAGCACCGCGCCGCGCAGGTTGATGACCCCGCGCACGAAGGGCGGCGCCTGGGGGAGCGCGGTGGCCGGGGTCCAGCCCCGGATCTCGCGCACCGACATGATGTCCACGCAGAACTCCTGGGCGCCGATCCGGAAGGAGATCAGCTCACGGCCCAGGCCGGCGGCGGTGGGAGACTCGCTCATCGGGTTCATCCAACTGCTTGCATGAGGCGCGGCGCCTCGGCCACGCGCGAGGCGGCGACCAGGGCGTCGATGTCGAGGATCAGGGCGACGCGGCCGTCGCCCAGGATGGTCGCCGCGGCGATGCCGGGCACGCGGCGGTAGTTGGCTTCCAGGCTCTTGATGACCACCTGGCGCTGGCCCTGGATGGCGTCCACCAGCAGAACGGCGCGCGCGCCGCCCTCGCCCTCGATGAGCAGGGCGACGCCCTGCTCCGGGTCCAGGGGCTCGGTGCGGTAGCCGAGGGAAAGGCCGACGTCGACCAGCGGCACGTAGGCGCCGCGGATGGAGATCACCCGGGCGCCGCCGCCCAGGGCGTGCACCTCGGAGGACTTCGGCTGCAGGGTCTCGACGATGGCGGTCAGCGGGGCGACCAGGGTCTGCTCGCCGGAGCCCACCACCATGCCGTCCAGCACCGCCAGGGTCAGCGGCAGGCTCATGGTGAAGGTGGAGCCCTGGCCGGGGCGCGAGGCGATGGAGATACGGCCGCCGAGCTCCTGGATGGAGCGCTTGACCACGTCCATGCCAACGCCGCGGCCGGAGATGTCGGACACCTCGCTGGCCGTCGAGAAGCCCGGCATGAAGATCAGGTTGTCGATCTCCTCGTCGGTGAGCTGCGCCTCGGCCGCGATCAGGCCCTTGTCGATGGCGATCTGCTTGACGCGCTCGCGGTTGATGCCCGCGCCGTCGTCCGCCACCTCGATGACGATCCGGCCGGACCGGTGCAGGGCCGACAGGCGCACGAGGCCCTCGGGATCCTTGCCGACCTCCTTACGCTTCTCGGGCTTCTCCAGCCCGTGGTCGATGGCGTTGCGGATCATGTGCGTCAGCGGATCGGCGAGACGTTCGATGACGGTCTTGTCGACCTCGGTGCCTTCGCCCTCGGTGATCAGGCGCACCTGCTTGCCCGTGGCGCTGGCCACTTCGCGAGCCAGGCGCGGCATCCGTTGGAACACGGACTTCACCGGCTGGGCGCGGATGGCCATCACGCTGTCCTGGATCTCGCGCGTGAGCTGCTCCAGCTCGTCGAGGCCCATGGCGACGCTCGAGGCGCGGGCGAGGCCGGCCTCGGTCACCCGCTGGGACAGCATGGCCTGGTTGATGACCAGCTCGCCGACGAGGTCGATGAGGCGGTCCACGCGGTCGAGGTCGACGCGGATGGTGGGCGCCGCCTGAGCCGCAGCCGCCGGCGCGTTGGTCGCCGCCTTGGCGGGGGAGGCCGCCGGGGCGGGCGCGCTCGGAGCGGCCGCAGTCGTGGGCTCAGGCGCCGGGCTAGGGTCCCCGACAGAGGCCTCCTGGGCCTTGGCGATGAGCGAGGCGATGTCGAGATCGGGGTCCCCGGCAGCCGCGGCCGGCGTGGGGTCGGCTTCCGCCGCCGTCTCGGCGCCGGCAGGCCTCACGTCCAGTTCGCAGTCGCCGTCGACCCACTCGAACACTTCGCGGACGGCGCCTTCGGTGGCGTCGCCCGTCACCCGCACGGTCCAGGACAGGTAGGAACCTTCCGGATCGAGGTGCGGCAGCAGCGGAAGGGCGGAGGCGTCCAGTTCGACCTCGACCTCGCCGATGCGCGACAGCTCGCGCAGCAGCAGGACGGTCTCGTTGGCCTTGGCGTAGAGGTCGGCGCGAGGCTTGAAGTGGACGGTCCAGCCGCCGCCGGCGGCGGCCGGCTCGGGCGCGCCGGGGATCGGGACGGCCAGGGGCTGGAAGTCCAGGTCGCCCATGCCGTCGTCGTCGGCGCCGCCCGCATCGGCCTCGCCGCCCGCGAACGCGTTGAGCTCGGCCGCGAGCTCGTCGCAGCGCGCCTGGTCGACGGTTCCGCCGTCGCGGCCGGCCCGGACCAGGTCGGCCAGCACGTCGGCCGCGCGGAGCATGACCTTCAGCAGGTCGGGGGTGGGTGCGAGCTTTTCGCTGCGCACCTGGTCGAGCGTGGTCTCGAAGACGTGGGCGAAGCGCACGAGATCGTCGAGGCCGAACGCGCCCGCGCCGCCCTTCACCGAGTGCACCGCCCGGAACACCGCGTTGACGGTCTCGGAACCGTCGTCGCCGCCTTCCATCGCCAGCAGGCCGGACTCCAGTTCGGCGAGCTGCTCCTCGCACTCCTGGAAGAAGGTGGCCTTGATTTCCGCCATCGGGTCCAAGCGACCGACTCCTCTTAGGCGGCGACGCGGCGGATCGCGTCCACCAGCTTTTCCGGGTTGAAGGGCTTCACGATCCAGCCGGTCGCGCCGGCGTCGCGCGCCCGCTGCTTCTTCTCGGGATCGCTCTCGGTGGTGAGCACCAGGATGGGCACGGTGCGGTGCCGCTGGTCGGCGCGGACGCCCTCGATGAAGCCGTAGCCGTCGAGCCGGGGCATGTTGATGTCGGTGACGATGACGTCCGGCTGGGCGTCGTCCAGGACTTCGAGGCCATGCTGGCCGTCCTCGGCCTGCAGGACGGTGTAGCCCGCCTGCACCAGCGCCATGCGCAGCATGTCGCGCATGGTGCGAGAATCGTCGACCGTAAGGATGGTCAGGCTCATGCCGCAAGCTCCGCGGGTTGGAAGTAGGTCGGGTAGGGCGCGCCGAGCAGCGCGAGGATTTCGACGAAGGAGTCCGAGGGCTCCGTGACGGCGAACTTCGCGCCGTCCTCCGCCCAGGTGTTCCGGGCCGACAGCAGCACCTGGAAGCACTGGGCGCCCATCCGCTCCACCGCGGAGGCGTTGACGGTGACGTCGCGGCCGCGGAGCGCGATCAGCGCCTGGGCCAGCGGGGTCGCCGCCTTAAGGTCGAGGACGGGGGCCAGGTCTAGGCTGGCGGGTTCGGCGTCTTCGGGAGTGCCCATGGCTTAGAATTCTTCCTTGTCCATGTCGGGAGCCGTATCGGCGGCGGGCTGCGCGTCGCCGGACGTCGGGCTGCAGAACAGCGCGCCGCCGAGGGCGGTGACGGCCGCGGCCCGCATTCTTGCGACGACCGGCCCGCGCGGATTCCTCAAGTTGTCGACAAACATCCGATGCAGCCCCTGGTAGGCGATAAACTTCGAGAATTCGCCTACTTGCACTTCTGGCGGGGGTGTCTTGAAAAATGATTACCCGAGAGGCAGTAAAGACGTTCGGCCCCAAAGTGGGTAATGAGACGTTATCGCGCTAATCAATGCGCGTTGCCACTGGATTCTCTAACGAAATCCCGCCCTGAGTTAATGTCGGCGGTAGGTTTGAGTCCTCGGTCGTCAGCAGTGAACACTATTTGGACACATTGTCGCATTGCAGCATAGGCGACGCAGTTTAGCTTGGCGATGCCAAGCATTATTCAGATTACGGATTGTCTGGCTGTATTTCGGAGCCGATAGATGTCCCAAAGCCACCGTGTCTCCTCTGACACCGACGTCCGCGCCGCCCTCGCCCAGGGTCTGCTGCTGGCCGGCCGGCGTTGGCGAGCGCGGCTGAACGAGCGGCTCAAGTCCATCGGCCAGACCGACGCCCGCTGCGCGGCGCTGGCCGAGATCGCCGGCGCCCACGATGGCGTCGTCCAGCGGGAACTCTCCCAGCGCCTCGGGGTCGAGGAGCCCACCGTGGTTCGCCTGATCGACGCCCTGGAAGCCCAGAACTGGGTCGAGCGCCGCGCCCACCACGGCGACCGTCGCGCCAAGGTCGTGCGGATCAAGCCGGGCGCCGCCCCGGTGCTCGAGCAGGCCCAGGGCATCGTCGCCGACCTGCAGGAAGAGCTGTTCGCCGACATGAACCCGGCCGACCTCGACGCCTGCCTGCGCGTGCTGGGCCAGCTCTCGGAGCGGCTCGGCCGCGACTGAGCCCAAGGCTCCGCGCCAACAATTCGCTGGATGAGCCGCCCCGCCCGTCGCATCTGACCTCTGCAAAACGACCCGCAGAGGAGACGAGGGGATGGACCTGCTCACTGTCGAGCGCCGCGGCAAGATCGCCGTGCTGACGATCAACCGGCCGGACGCCATGAATGCGCTGGGCGCGCCCGGCGACGGCGACCAGGTGGCCGCCGCCTGTGCGGAGATCAACGCCGATCCCTCGATCCGCTGCGTGGTGCTGACCGGCGCCGGCCGCGCATTCTCCGCCGGCGGTGACGTGAAGGCGATGCAGGCGCGCACCGGCGCCTTCGCCGGCTCCGGCGTGGAGATCCGCGAGGGCTACCGCAGCAACATCCACCGCGTCGTCCGCGCCATCTACGGCCTCGAGGTCCCCTCGATCGCCGCGGTGAACGGTCCCGCGATCGGCCTAGGCTGCGACGTCGCCTGCATGACCGACATCCGCATCGCCGCGGAGGAGGCGAAGTTCGGGGTGACTTTCCTGAAGCTCGGCCTGATCCCCGGCGACGGGGGCGCCTGGCTGCTGCCGCGGACCATCGGCATGAGCCGCGCCGCCGAGCTCCTGTTCACCGGCGACGTCATCGATGCCCGGACCGCCTGCGACTGGGGCCTGGTCTCCAAGGTCGTGCCGCGCGAATCGCTGATGGACGCGGCGCTCGACCTCGCGAATCGCATCGCCGAGCAGCCGCCGCACGCCCTGCGGCTCGCCAAGACCCTGCTCAAGCAGGGCCAGACCGCCAGCTACGACACCATCATGGAGATGAGCGCCGCGGCCCAGGCGATCAGCCATCTCACCGAGGACCACATGGAAGGCGTCGCCGCCATCCTGGAGAAGCGCAAGCCGCGCTTCGCCGACTAGGCTCGCGCGCCTCCAGGGCTTTTGCTCCGTCCAGATCGCGGGGCCCGGCGAACTCCGCGGGACCGACAGGCTTGGCTGTCGCTAGTTGCGAATGATTCTGAGTATCGTTATCAGGGCGGCATGCTGCGTCACCGCCTCCACCTGATCCGCACCTCCGCCGTCGCCCTGGCCCTAGCCGCCGCCGCCCCCGCTTTCGCCGACATCGCCGACGAGGCGCCCACCGTCACCGAGGTGACCGTGACCGCCCATCGCGACGAGAAGGTCACCGTCTCGGCGACGAAGAGCAACGCGCCGCTCATCGAGACGCCGCAGAGCGTGTCGGTGCTGACCCGCGAGATGCTCGACCTACGCGGCGTCCAGACGCTGAACCAGGCGCTCCGCTACACCGCGGGCGTGACGTCGGAGACCCGGGGCGGGGTGGTCACCCGCTACGACCAGTTCGTCCTGCGCGGGTTCGATCAGATCAACAACTTCCTCGACGGCCTGCAGCAGCCCTATGGCGGCTGGTACGCCTTCGACCAGGTGGACGCCTCGACCGTCGAGCGCATCGACGTGCTGAAGGGCCCGGGCTCGGTGCTCTATGGCGCCACGCCGCCCGGCGGCTTCGTCAACTTCAGCTCCAAGACGCCGCCGCTCGCGCCGCAGGGCGAGCTCGAGGCGCGGCTCGGCACGAACAACCTGCGCGAGATCAACGCCGACCTGGGCGGACCGATCGCCGGCCCAGTTTCCGGCCGGCTGGTGGCGCTCTACCGGGAAGGCGACGGCCAGGCCGTGCTGACGCAATTCGAGCGCACGCTGATCGCGCCTTCGCTGCGCATCGATTTCGACCCGGACACCCAGCTCACCCTGCTCGGCCGCTGGCAGAGCGATCCGAAGTCGGCAAGCTACGGCGGCGTGCCGGCGGTCGGCTCGACCCTGCCCAACCCGCTCGGCAAGGTCCCCACCGACTTCTACGACGGCGATCCCAACTTCGAGCGGTTCGACCGCGAGAGCTGGTCGCTCGGCTACATCTTCGAGAAGCGGTTCGGCGAGACCTTCACCCTGCGCCAGAACGCCCGCTACAACCACGTCGTCGTCGACTACGGCCAGCTCTACGGGACCGCCCTGCTGCCGGACAACCGGACGCTGGCCCGCGCCACCGCCTTCTCGCAGGAGGACCTCGACGCCATCGCCGTGGACACCCAGGGCCACCTGCGGTTCGAGACCGGCTCGCTCAAGCACGAGGCGCTCTTTGGCTTCGACTACCAGAGGACCCGGCTCGACGGCCGGATCGGCTACGGCGCGGCGCCGTCCATCGACCTGTTCGCCCCGGTCTATGGCCAGGCCATCCCCGCGCCCACGCCCTTCTACGACTTCGACATCGAGGCGACTCAGAAGGGCTTCTACCTGCAGGACCAAGTGAAGCTGGGCGGGCTGGTGGCCATCGGGGGCGTCCGCCGCGACCAGTACGAAAAGGACCAGCTCGAGCGGCTGAGCGGCCAGCGCTCGGAGATCGACCAGGAGGCCACCACCGGGCGCGTCGGCGTGCTCTACCACTTCGCCTCGGGCTTCGCCCCCTACGCCTCGTGGTCGACCTCGTTCGAGCCGGTCTCGGGCACGGACGTGGCCGGCCAGCCGTTCGACCCCATGCGCGGGGAGCAGTTCGAGGTCGGCCTCAAGTACGAGGACGTCTCCCGCGGGATTTACGTGGCGGTGTCGGCCTTCGACCTGACGCGGGACAAGGCGCTGACCGCCGACCCGGCCAACCCTGGCTTCTCGATCCAGGGCGGCGAGCTCACCTCGCGCGGCGTCGAGCTGGAAGCCAATGCCCGCGTCCTGCCGGTGCTGGAGGCCCAGCTCGCGCTCACCGTGCTCGACCTCGAGTACACCAAGGACAACGATGGGCTGCTCGGAAAGACCCCGGTGGGCTCCGCCGACCGCACCGCATCGCTCTGGCTCACCTGGCGGCCGGCCCAGGCGGGGCTGGCGGGCCTCACCCTGTCGGGCGGCGTGCGCTACGTGGGCGAGACCTGGGGCGACGCAGCCAACACCTTCAAGGTCGACCCCTACACCCTGTTCGATCTGTCCATCCAGGCGGATCTCGACCGGTTCCACGCGGCGCTCGACGGGTGGCGCGCGGATCTCACCGTCTCCAACCTGTTCGACAACGACCATGTCTCCACCTGCTATTCGGTCGCCTGGTGCTGGTACGGCGCCGAGCGGCAGGTGCAGGTCGGCCTTAAGAGGGCCTGGTGAGCATGACGCCCCTCGCCCTGGGCGGCCTCGCCGCCGCCGTGGGCGCCCTGGGCGGTCTGCTGGTGCTGCGGACCGCCTGGCGGCGCGGGCCGGTGGCCGCGGGACCGGGGCGCTTCACCGTCGCCGCCGGGTGGGCGCTGATTGCGGCCGCCCACGCGGTCCTGGCGCTGGCCAGCCGACCATTGTGGGGCGTTTCGGTGGCCGCCCTCCTCGTCATCAGCCTGGCGCTCGCCCTGGTGCTCGCGCCGGTCTTCCGGACAGGCGCCTTGTCGCCGAGGCCGCCCCGGCTGGAGGCGCGCGAGGCCGCCGGTCTGCCGGCCGGCTTCGGCTCGCGTACGGCCGCCCGCGTGATCGGCGCGCTGGTCGCCGGCCCGGCGCTGGCGGTCGCCGCCGCCATCGCCTGGCGCCTGCTCGGCCCCGGCGGCGACGCGGACAAGCTGATGGGCGCGGCCACCGCCGCCCCGCTCGCCCTCGCCGCCGTGCTCGTCGCCGTCTCGGCGTCGCGCCGTCCCTGGCGCGTGAACGCCGTCGTGCTCGCCGCGACCGTGGCCTGCGCCGCCGCTGGCGCCGCGGCCCGCCTCTCCGGAGCCTGACCCATGCCCGCCGCCCGCGCCGTTTGGCCCAAGCTCAGCCCCGCCTTCGTCAAGGACCAGCTCGCCGGCCACAAGGTGCTCGGCCTGTGGCTCGCCGCGCTGATGTACCTGGTCTGCGTCAGCGGCACGGCGGCGGTCTTCTACCAGGACCTGGAGCGCTGGGAAAAACCGGCGCTGCCGGAGATGTCCGAAGCCTCGCCCGAGGCCGTCGCGCGCGTCGTGGCCGACGGGCGTGCGCGGATGCTGGCCGACCCCCCAAAGAACCCGCTGTTCGAGGATCTGTTCGTAGTCCTGCCGACGCCGCAGCTCCCGCGGCTCACCGCCTCGTATGGCGAGGTGGCGCAGGCCTACGACGCGGCGGGCGCGCCGGCCGGCGACGCGGGCCATCCGATCACCCACTTCCTGGTCGAGCTGCACTACCAGCTCCACATTCCGGGCGGGGTCGGCCTGCTGCTGGTCGGGCTGCTGGGCGTGGGCCTGCTGGCGCTGATCGTCGGCGGCCTCCTGGCCCACCCGCGGATCCTGAAGGACGCCTTCCTGCTGCGGCCGAGCGCCGGGCGGCGCCTGGCGCTCACCGATGTCCACAACCGGCTGGGCGTCTGGGCCGCGCCGTTCCACATCGCCATTGCGCTCACCGGCGCAGTGATCGGGCTGGCCCAGGTGGTCGGCTTCGCCCTCGCCTTGGCCGTCCACGGCGGCGACGTCACCAAGGCCTTCGAGCCGGTGTTCGGAACCGAGGCGGAGACCCGCGCCCTTATGGGCGGGGCCCGTCTGGCCGACGGCGCCGTGCTGCGCGCCCTCTCGGAGATGCAGGCGAAGGCGCCGGAGGCGCGGCCCATGTGGGTGGTCCTGCACAAGGCCGGGAAGCCGGACGAGCACCTGGAGATCACGGCCATCCCGCCGCAGAGCACCGCCTACGGCGAGATCTTCCGGTTCGACGCGCAGGGACGGCTGCACGCGCGCGCAGGGCTCGACGACGGCCCCGCGGGCAAGCAGGCCTATGCCAGCCTCTACCCGCTGCACTTCGGCTCCTTCGGAGGGATCTGGGTGAAGGTCGCCTACGCGGTGCTGGGGCTCGGCCTGTGTGTGATCTGCGCCACGGGCATGGACATCTGGCTCGTGAAGTCCGCGGAGAGGGGGCGGCCGCGTCCGCGCCTGCACCGGATCTGGACGGTGTTCGTGTGGGGGATGCCCGCGGCGCTGCCGCTGGCGGCGTCGGCCTACCTGCTGCTGGGCTGGAGCCCGGTGGCGGTCTTCTGGGCCCTGCTCGCCACGGCGGGCGTCGGCGCGGGGGCGCTTGCGGCCGTGTCCCAGGCGCCGCAGCCGGTCTGGTCGGCCGCGGCGAAGGCGGTGTTCGCGCTCTCGTTGCTGCTGCTGCCGCTGGCCCATCTGGCGGTGTTCCGGAGCGTCGCGCCGGCGGCGCTGGGCCCAAGTCTCGTCATGACCCTGATGGGCCTGGCCCTCGCGGGGAACGTCCTCTGGCCTGCCGTCCGTCGCAACCGCCTGGCCACTGCCTTCGAACGCGCCGGCGGCTGACCGCCAACGCGTCGGCGAACTTCGCGGCAGGGCGTCGTCTCACTGATCTTCTGGAAGAAGATGGCGCGCCCGGAACGATTCGAACGTCCGACCCTCAGATTCGTAGTCTGATGCTCTATCCAGCTGAGCTACGGGCGCGCACTGCCTTACGGCGAGGGCGCGGAACCTAGTCAGGCCCGGCGGAAAGCGCAACCCCCTCCGTCACGCTTTTCGTAAGTCGCGTCGCAGGGCACGATAGGCAGGGAAGAAGCCGGTCTCCACGCCCTCGGAGAGCGCTCCGTAGGCCGACGGATCCAGCACCGCGCCGGCGAGGTAGGGAGCGGCGCGTGGCCGTCCTACGCCGCGGATCCGAGACCCGGCCGCCCGAAGCGCAAGTCGGCGGCCGGCCGCAGCCTCAGGGGATCGGCACGGGCACGCCCAGCGCCCCGCCGAGGCCCTTCATGATCTGGCGGCGGCGGTCGGACTTGGAGGGCGGCGGGGGCGCGTCGGCCCGCCCAGGAGCCCTGTCGTCGTCCTGCGCGCCCATGCCGGGCATCGGCTGGCCGAGCAATCCGCCCGTGGCGGAGCGGTAGCGCACCTTCACGGCCCATTCCCGGTTCCAGGCAACCTTCGGATCGGATGGACGCGGCGGGTAGACGAAGTTGGCCTCCGGCCCGTAGGCGGCGAGCTGGACCATGGCCTGCGGCGCGGCGTCCAGCACCTCCTTCGGCACCGCGCAGCTCGTGGTCTGCGGGCCCATCAGCGCTTTCGACGCCACCAGCCGGGTGAGGTCGCCCGGGGCGATGTAGTCGGGCAGGGCGAAGGTCGCGGCCTGGGTCTCGGAAGAGGTCCACAACACCACGGTGTCCTGGCCGCCCCCCACGGCGCTGGCCAGATAGGCCTGGGCGTTCGGCACGGCGCTCCAGCCGAGCTGGCCATGGCCGGCCGCGGCCCTGGCGTTGGTGGTCAGGGTCAGCGGGCCCAGGAAGTCCTGCGACTGGCTGAGCGCGAAGCGGATCTGCGGGCTGTAGTTGCCGCGCACGGTGTGCTCGCCGACCAGCGAGCCGTCGCCGGGCACCTGGGTGCGGGTTTTCTCATTGGGCCATTCGCCGTAGGTGGCGCTGCGGCCCGGCGAGGGACCCTGCATGGCGGTGAGGTTCAGGCCGCGGCCCAGCGCCTCGAAGCCCGGCGGCATCTTCCCGGGCTGCATCTTGGCGAAGTCGATCACCACCGGCTGGCCGGGGCGGGCGCGCTCGCCGCAGCCCCAGAAGATCAGCATCCTGCCCTTTGGCCGCTCGAAGTCCTGCGGAAGCGACGGGGTGTCCTCCGTCGGCTGCCGGGGCTCCTGCCGTGGCGTCACGAGGGGCAGGCTCTGGCCGGCCCTCAGTCCGGCCGGCGGCAGGTGCTCGGCGGCAGGATCGCCGGTCGGACGGGTGGCCGAGCCGAGCTGCAGGCTGAGCGTCTTCGAGACCGCGCCGCCGCGCATCATCTGCATCATCTGCGCCGGCGAGGGACGGCCGCCGCCGCCCGGCATGCCGAAGCCCGTCTGCGTCTGGGCGCCCACCCAATAGGTGGCCACCGGCCCGGTCACCTTCTGCGCGGGCTGCGCGCCCGCGCTCCCGGCCAGAGTCCCTGCCGCGGCGACGAGCGCCAGCTTCACCCCCGAATTCATCTCACTGCGTCTCCCGAACTTCGTTACGGCTCCGCTTAGCAGCGTGCCCGTCAGCTCGGAAGCTCGCTCCAGCAAACGACATTCGACCCTGGCCAGGGACCCGCCGCATGGACGCCTCGGGCGACGGCGCGGGCGAGACAATCGGCCGCGAGGGAGCCGAGCCGGCCGAGGGTGAAGTTCGCCGGCTCCACGAGCGGCCGGGCGCCAGTCGAGAGCGCGAACACCACGTCGCCGTCGAACGGCGCGTGCACCGGGCGGATGGCGCGGGCGAATCCGTCCTGGGCCATCACCGCCAACCGCTTGGCCTGGGCGGGGGTCAAGGCGGCGTCGGTGGCCACGCAGGCGATGGTGGTGTTGCGCAGCGCCCCGGCGGCCTTGGCGAGCCCCCAGTCCTCGGGGTCGGCGCGGAGCCCCGCAGGCCCGAGGCCGCCGAACTCGTCGCCGATCTCGTAAGGCGTCGCCCAGAAGGTGCGTCCGCCGGGCGCCACCACCGAGCCGAAGCAGTTCACGGCGGCCAGCGCGCCCACCGTATAGCCGTCGCCGCTGACCACCGAGGCCGAGCCGACGCCGCCCTTCAGCCCGCCGGCCATCGCGCCGTAACCCGCGCCGGCGGTCCCGAGCAAAACGTCGTGCGCGGCGGCGGCCACCGCCTGTCGGCCGAGTTCGCGGTGCGGCGGCGCCTCGCCCCAGGCCTTGTCGCCGCCATTGGCCATGTCGAACAGGATGGCGGCGGGCACGACGGGCGAGGGCGGCACGTCCGTGGCGGCCGCGAGCGCATAGCCGCGGCCCCGGGCGCCCAGCCAGGCCACCACGCCGTCGGCGGCCGCCAGGCCGTAGACGGAGCCGCCGGAGAGGACGACGGCGTCCACGGCGTCGACCAGGTTCTCGGGCGCCAGCGCGTCGGTCTCCCGGGTGCCTGGGCCGCCGCCCCGCACGTCCACGGCGCAGACTGCGCGGTCGTCGGGCACGATCACCGTGACCCCGGTGCGGGCGCGCGCGTCGTGCGCCTGGCCGACCCTCAGGCCGGGAACGTCGGTGATCAGGTTGCGGGCGCCGGCGCGGGAAGGCTGCATGACGAAGGGCTCGCACGCCTTGGCGTTTGTTGTCCACGCGCTCGGGCCTTAATGCTGTCCGCGCCAAGACGGAGCCCGCCTGCCAGTGCCGATCCTCAAGCGTTTCACCGCCGTCGCCCTCGCGGGCGTGCTCGCCGCCTGCGGCACGACCGGAGCCCCGCCGGCGGCCCCGCCCGCCGCCAGCCTGCCGACCACCCAGGGAACCGCCGCCCACGCCATGGTGACGGCGGCCAATCCGATGGCCGTGGAGGCGGGGCTGAAGGTGCTGCGCGAGGGCGGCTCGGCGGTCGACGCGGCGGTGGCGGTTCAGGCGGTGCTCGGCCTGGTCGAGCCGCAGAGCTCCGGCCTCGGCGGGGGCGCCTTCCTCACCTACTACGACGCCCGGACGCGCTCGGTGACGGCCTATGACGGCCGCGAAACCGCGCCGGCCGCCGCCACCCCCGACCTGTTCCTCGGGCCTGACGGCAAGCCGCTGAACCGCACCGAGGCGATCCTGTCCGGCCGCTCCACCGGCGTGCCGGGGGCCGTCGCCATGCTGGCCTTGGCGCACGCCGACCATGGGAAGCTGGCGTGGAGCCGGCTGTTCGGCGAGGCCGAGCGGCTGGCCGATGATGGCTTCGTGGTCCCGCGGCGGATGGGCGAGGCGGCGAACGGCCGCTCCCCCCAGGCGCAGACGCCGGACGCCGCGCGCTACTTCACCAAGCCGGACGGGACACGCATCCGGCCGGGCGACACCTTCCGGAACCCCGCCTACGCCGAGACGGTGCGGAAGATCGCGGCCGAGGGGCCGCGCGCCATCCTCGAGGGCTCGATCGCCGAGGCCATCGTCGCGCGCCTGGGCCAGGAGCCGCTGCCCGGCGCGATGACGCTGGCCGACCTGAAGGCCTACCGGCCGCGCAAGGCGCCCGCCGTCTGCCGTCCGTTCCGGGCCTATGTGGTGTGCACGCCTGGCGCGCCCTCGGGAGGTCCGGCGGTGCTGCAGGGGCTGGGGCTGCTCGAGCGCACGGATATCGCCGAGCGCGGCCCGCAGGACCCGCAGGGCTGGTACCTGTTCAGCCAGGCGAGCCGGCTGATGTACGCCGACCGCGACCGCTACATCGGCGACCCCGCCTTCGTGGACGTCCCGGTGGAGGGCCTGCTCGAGCCGGCCTATCTCGACGCCCGGGCGCGCCTGATCGACCCCGCCAAGGCCGGTCCGCCGCCGCCCGCCGGCAGCCCGCGCGGCGCCGGCGTGCGCGCGCCCGACCGCACGAAGGAGGTGGCCGGCACGACTCACTTCGCCGTGGTGGACGCGGCCGGCAATGCGGTCTCCATGACGACGACTGTGGAGAGCATCTTCGGCTCCGGCCGGATGGTGGCCGGCTTCTTCCTGAACAACCAGCTCACCGACTTCTCCTTCCAGCCGGCCAACACGGACGGGACGCCCGCTGCCAATGCGGTGGCCGGCGGCAAGCGGCCGAGGTCGTCCATGGCGCCGGCCGTGGTGCTGGATCGCCAGGGCCGGTTCGTCGCCGCGGTGGGTTCGCCGGGCGGGCCGGCGATCCTCGCCTACAACCTGAAGACCCTGGCCGGGATGCTGGACTGGGAGCTGCCGGTGCAGGAGGCCATCAACCTGCCCAACCTGATCGCCTCGGGCTCGTTCTATGCGGCCGAGGTGGACAAGTTCCCGCAGCCGCTCGTGGAGGGCCTCGCCGCGCGCGGGGTCCAACTCCGGCCGGGCGCCGGGGCGGAGGGCTCGGGCCTGCACGGGATCGAGCGGCTGCCGGACGGCAGGCTGCGCGGCGGCGCCGACCCGCGCCGGGAAGGCGTCGCGCTGGGCTACTAGGCCTGGGTGCGCGCCGCCCGGCTGCGGGCGGGCGCCTTGGGCGGGGCGCCGGGCAGGCGGAGCTCGAAGGTGGAGCCCGCCTCGCCGGTCTCCGCCAGCGAGAGGTCCCCGCCATGGCCCTGGGCGAGCTCGCGGGCGATGGCGAGGCCCAGGCCCGCGCCCTCGGGCCGGGTGGATCCCGCGAACGGCAGGAACAGCCGGTCGCGCGCCTTGGCCGGGATGCCGGGGCCGTTGTCCGAGATCCGCACCAGGCTCACGGCGTCGTGCTGCTCCAGGACCACGCGGATCTGGCCGGGCTCGCCGCGGCCGGCCTGGTGCTCGATGGCCTCGCGCGCATTGCGCAGCAGGTTCACCAGGATGCGGTGAAGCTGGTCGGGGTCGGCGATCACCTGGTCGGCCCGGCCCACCTCGCAGACCAGGCGCACCCCTTCGTCCGACAGCCGGGCTTCCTCGGCGGCCGCCTCGACGGCGGGGGCCAGGCGCATGGGGCGCGCCTCGGGCGCGGCTTCCTGGGTCTTGCCGTAGGTCAGCACGTCGGTGGCGAGCTTCACAGCGCGGTCGAGGGCGCGCTCCAGGCGGGGCAGGGCCTGACTGACCTTGGGATCCTTCAGCGCCGCCAGCCGCTCGGAGGCGATCTGGGCGCTGGTGAGCATGTTGCGCAGGTCGTGGTTGATCTTCGCGACTGCCTCACCCAGCGCGGCGAGGCGCGCCCGCGAGTTCAGCGCCGCGCGCAGGTCCGCCTGCATCCGGTCGAGCTCGGCCTCGGCGCGACCGATCTCGTCGCGGCGGCCGGAGAGCGGCACACGGGCCTCCGGGTCCTCGGGATCGGCCCGGAACCGTTCCATGGCGTAGGTGATGCGCTGCATGGGCCGGACCAGGAACAGGTTCAGCGACAGATAGACCAGCACCCCGGCCAGGGTGGAGACGAAGGCGACGATGATGATCAGCCGCCAGAGGTACCCCCAGAGCTCCTGCTTGAGCTCGGCGTCCGGGGCCACCACCTCCACGAAGTCGGCCTGGATGAACCGGGGCTCGGCGCGCACCCGCACATAGCGGCCTTCCCCGCCGAACAGGGTGTTGAACGGGCCCACCAGCCAAGGGCCTGGACCCTGCTGGCGCAGGTCGATGAGGTAAGGACGCTGTGGCCGACGCTCGCCCTGCAGCACGAGGCGCAGGCCCACGTCTTCGGTGGAGATCGCCACCCATTCCACGCCCGCACCCTGCAGGAGCTGCTCGCGCTGGCGCAGCGTCATGCGCTCGGGCGCGATGTCGGAGATCCTCGAGATCGTCTCGGCCGCCCGCACCCGGTCCAACAGCCAGCTCTCCTGGTACGCGGCGAGGGCCGGCGGCAGGGCCATCATGCCGCCCGCGGCCACGAACAGGATGGTGAGCGTGAGCAGGCGGGCCGAAAGGCCGCCCGGCCAGAAGATGCGGCGCCTGACCGGCCTGGGAAGTTCCTGCGGCGAGGGCGCGTCCGCCATGGACACTCCCGTTAAATCACTGAACAGGGTTGGGCAACGCGTCCCGGGTCCCGGCGGAGTCTCATGCCGGATTGTCTATTTTGCGCCCACGGCGTCGCCGACCGCACGGAAGCCCTCGGCGCGTAGGATCGCGGCGAGCTCGCGCTTGATGCGTCCGACGAGGCCCGGCCCCTCGAAGACGAGGGCCGAATAGAGCTGCACGGCCGAGGCGCCCGCCCGCAGCTTGGCGTAGGCCGCGGCGCCCGAATCGATCCCGCCGGCCCCGATCAGCACGAGCCGGCCGGCGGCGATCGCTGCGAAACGGGCGAGCATTTTCGTGGACAGCGCGGCCAGGGGAGCGCCGGACAGCCCGCCCGTCTCCTGGTGGTGCGCGGAGGCGAGGGCCGGCCGCTCGACGGTGGTGTTGGAGACCACGATCCCGGACAGACCGTGCGCCAGGACGGTCTCCACGATGGCCTCGGCCTCGCCGTCGGCGAGGTCCGGCGCCACCTTCAGGAACATCGGCGCCCGGCCGTCGGCCGGCAGCGCGTCGCGCGCCTCGGCCAGCCGGCCGAGCAGCTCGTCCAGCGCGGCCTTCGTCTGTAGCGCGCGCAGGCCGGGCGTGTTGGGCGAGGAGATGTTGATGGTGAAATAGCTCGCCAGCCCCCAGAGCCTGCGCAGGCAGGCCACGTAGTCGGCGACGCGGTCCTCGGAGTCCTTGTTGGCGCCGATGTTGGCGCCGATCACGCCGGGGCCGCGGCGGGCGAGGCGGGCGGCGAAGGGCTCGAGGCCTTCGTTGTTGAAGCCCATGCGGTTGATCACCGCCCGGTCTTCGGTGAGGCGGAAGAGCCGGGGGCGCGGGTTGCCGGCCTGCGGCTGCGGCGTGACGGTACCGCACTCCACGAAGCCGAAGCCGGCGCGCAGCATGGGCCCGAACACTTCGGCGTTCTTGTCGAAGCCGGGGGCGAGGCCGACCGGGTTCGGCAGCCGCAGGCCCGCAACCTCCGTGGTCAGGATCGGATCGTCGCGGCCGGCGACGGGCCCGAGGCCGGCCTTCAGCGCGCGGATGGCGAGGCCGTGCGCGTCCTCGGGATCGAGGCCGTGCAGGGCGCGGGTGGCGAGGCCGTGCAACAGGCTCATGCGAGGTGCGGCAGGGCCGGGACGTCGTCGGGGCCGAGCGGCGCCTCAAGGACCGCGCGGACCAACCCGGCGTCGAGCGCGGCGTAGAGGTGCGGGAAGAGGTCGCCGCCGCGCGACGGCTCCCAGCGCAGGGCGGAGCCCAGGTCGTCGGCCTCGACCGCGAGCACCACGAGGTCCGCTTGGCCGGCGAAGTGGCGGCGCGCGGTTTCGGGCGCCTGGGCCGCAGTGGAGAAGTGGATGTAGCCGTCCTGCAGGTCGATCGCCGAGCCCTCGAAGCGGCCGCCGCGCTCGGCGGCCGCCCACTCGGCGCGCGGCAGGATCTTGTAGATGCGGCTCACCCGCCGCGCTCCGGATAGAACAGGCCGTCGAACGAAGGCCGGCCGTTGGCGTCGATCAGGAACACCGCCGCCGCTGCGGGCGGGAAGTTGCGGGCGGCGCGGGCGACGAGCGCCGGCGGCGCCTTGCCCTCGGTGAGCAGGTCCACGGCAAGCTCCTGCAGGCCCGGATTGTGACCGACCACCAGCACGGTGCGGCATTCGCGGCCGGCTTTCTCCGCGGCCTGCCGGACGAAGCCGGCGTCCGCCAGGTAGAGCTCGTTCTCGAAGCGGACCTCGGCGCCGGCGAACGCCGGCTCGGCGGCCGCCCAGGTCTCGCGGGTCCGGGCGGCGGAGGAGACGAGCGCCAGGTCGGGCTTCATCCCCAGATCGGCCAGGGTCTCGCCCATGGCGGCCGATTCGCTGACGCCACGCGGCGCCAGCCGGCGATCGAAATCGTCGCCGCTCGCGGAGTCCGGCTCGGCCTTGCCGTGCCGGAAGAGGATCAGACGGTCCATGGAGATTCGAAACCCTTGGCGGTCCTCATAGCGGGCCGCGCCGCCCCTGCGAAGCCATTGACACTGAAAGGGCTTGGCCGTCTTGAAGGCCCATGGACGACACGTCCCCCCTTGCTCCGGCCATCGAGACGGACGGCGGAACCTGGAAGTTCCCCGCCAACCGGCCGCTGCGCCTGGATTCGGGCGCGACGCTGGCTCCGCTGGAGATCGGCTACAACACCTACGGCCGGCTGAACGAGACCAGGACCAACGCGGTGCTCGTCTGCCACGCCCTCACCGGCGACCAGCACGCGGCGTCGCCGCACCCGATCACCGGCAAGCCCGGCTGGTGGGACCGTGTCATCGGGCCGGGCCTGCCGCTCGACACCGACCGCTACTTCGTTATCGCCACCAATGTGGTCGGCGGCTGCATGGGCTCCACGGGCCCGGGCTCCGTCAATCCGGAGACGGGCGCGCCCTACGGCCTGACCTTCCCGATGATCACCATCGCCGACATGGTGCGGGCGCAGGCGATGCTGATCGAGGCCATGGGCATCGAGACCCTGTTCGCGGTGGTGGGCGGCTCAATGGGCGGCATGCAGGTGCTGCAGTGGGCCGCCGATTATCCCGAGAAGCTGTTCAGCGCGGTCTGTATCGCCTCGGCGGCGCGCCACTCGGCCCAGAATATCGCTTTCCACGAGGTGGGGCGCCAAGCGATCATGGCCGACCCGGACTGGCGCGGCGGCGACTACGAGAAGGCCGGGGTCAGCCCGTCAAAGGGGCTGGCGGTGGCCCGCATGGCCGCGCACATCACCTACCTCTCGGAGGCGGCGCTGCAGCGCAAGTTCGGGCGCGAGCTGCGCAAGGACGGCCTCTCCTGGGGTTTCGACGCCGACTTCCAGGTGGAGAGCTACCTGCGGCACCAGGGGGCGAGCTTCGTCGACCGGTTCGACGCCAACTCCTACCTCTACATCACTCGCGCGCTCGACTACTTCGACCTCGCCGCGAACCACGGCGGCGTGCTGGCCCAGGCGTTCCAGAAGGCCCGCGGCGTGCGCTTCATGGTGCTGTCGTTCTCGTCCGACTGGCTCTACTCCACAGCAGAGAGCCGCGACATCGTGCGCGCGCTGAACGCCGCGGGCTGCCGCGCCAGCTTCGTGGAGATCGAGACAGACAAGGGGCACGACGCCTTCTTCCTCGACGAGCCGCAGCTCGACGCGACCCTGCGCGGGTTCATCAGCTCGACGGCCCAGGCGCGAGGGCTCTCGTGACCTCCATTCGCGAGGACTTCCGCGAGATCCTGCGGCTCGTGCGTCCGGGCGCGCGGGTGCTCGACGTCGGCTGCGGCGAGGGCGAGCTTCTGGAGCTTCTCACCCGCGAGAAGCGGGTGGACGGTCAGGGCCTGGAGATCAGTCCCGAGGGGGTGGCCGCCTGCCTGGCCCGCGGCCTCGCCGTGGTGCAGGGCGACGGCGACCGGGACCTCGATCACTTCCCCAGCCGCTCGTTCGACTACGCCATCCTGTCCAAGACCCTGCAGCAGATGCGCGAGCCGCGGCACGTGCTCTCCGAGCTGTTGCGGATCGCCGACCAGGCCATCGTCTCGGTGCCGAACTTCGGCCATTGGCGGATGCGGCTGTCGCTGATGACGCGCGGGCGGATGCCGGAGACCCGGGCCCTGCCGGACCCGTGGTGGTCGACGCCGAACATCCACCTCTGCACCCTGCGCGACTTCACCGACCTCTGCCGCGACCTGGACCTGCGGATCGATTCCTGCGCGTCGCTGGCCAACGGCAAGCCGGCGCGGGCGATTGATCCCGAGAAGCCGATCGAGAACTGGCGCTCGGAGTCGGCGCTGTTCCTGCTGAGCCGCCGGGCCGAGAGCCGGCCCGAGGCGGTGCCAACCGACCTGTTCGGCGAAGTGGCCATGCCGCGAGCCGAGCCCGAGCCGAAGCCGCGCGCGCGGCGGAAGGCGAAGGCCTAGCCGGCGATGGCGGCCGCGTCGCGGTCGCCGGTGCGGATGCGCAGGGCCTGCTCGAGGTCGAGCACGAAGATCTTGCCGTCTCCGATCTTGCCGGTGTTCGCGGAGCGCTGGATCGCCTCGATGACCGCGTCGACGATGTCGGACGGGGCGGCGATCTCCAGCTTCACCTTGGGCAGCAGCTTCACCTCGTACTCCGCGCCCCGGTAGACCTCGGTCTTGCCGCGCTGGCGGCCGTAGCCGCGCACCTCGGTGACCGTGAGGCCGGATGCGCCGGCCTCTGTGACGGCTTCGAGCACCGCGTCGAGGCGGCTCGGCTTGATGACCGCCATGATCATCTTCATGCGCTGGCTCTCCGGTCTTCCCGCAGTTGCGAAGCTAAGGCTTTCGCGGCGCGGCTCCAAGAGGGAGCCGCTGGAACCGCCGCGCATGGCCCCGGGTTGTCAGCCGTCCCCGCAGCCATGGTGGCGCGGGCCGGAGGTGCGGACGTGTCGCCCAGACTGCGCGCGGTGAAGGTGAAGCAGACCGCCAACGGCACCCGGGTGGAGGTCTACACGCTGCCGAGCGGCGCGCGGCTGTACGTCCCGCTGGTGCCGTCGTGGAACTTCCAGGCGGCCCGCTCCGCCCTGGCGCAGGCCGAGGCGCGCCGTTGAACCCGAACGAGCTGGTGGTGGCGCCCGCGGGCGACCGCTGGGGCGTGAGCGCCGGCTGCGAGCTGCTCGCCCTGGCCGGGACCGAGCGCGACGCGCAGCGGCTGGCGGCGGAAGCGGCGAAGATCCTGCGGGCCAGCGGCAGCGACGCGCGCGTGGTGGTGCGTGACGAGCCGCGGAGCTTCGCGCCGCGAGAGGACTAGCTCGCGTCGGCCACGGCGCAATCGCCGCCGAACAGCTCGAGGCCTCGGGGCAGGCGGGCGGGGCGGCGGCCTTCCGCGACGGCGGCCGCCACGGGCACGGTCTCCACGAGGGCGCGGAAGCTGAACGGCTTCGTCAGCACGCCCAGCGCCGCATCGGCCGCCTGCCGGGCCTGGACCACCTGGCCGGTGACGAACACGCAGGGGACGCCCTGGCGCGCCTTCAGCTCGCGGGCCAGGGCCACGCCCTCGTCATGCCCCGCGAGGTTGATGTCGATGAGCGCCAGGTCCGGGCGTGAGGCCGCCACCAGCGCTTCGGCTTCGGCGACGCAGCCGGCCGGCCCCAGGACGTCGTATCCGGCGTCCAGCAGCTCCCACTCGATGGAGGCCGCGATCATTGGTTCGTCTTCGACGACGAGAACAAGCACCCGCCGGCCTCCGCATCACGAACCGTCCCCGGCCCATTGATGGCGCAGGACCCAGGGGCGATCCACAGGCGCGACCAAATCCCGCCTGCGGCAGAATAGCGCAGGTCGCTAGTCGGCGCAAAGGCTACGGCCAAGCTTGGAGGTTTGCGCCCGGCCGGGCCGCAGAAGATCGGGCGTCCGGCGGCTCGCGGGATCAGTAACCGCCGTCGCCCGACCTTGCGGCGCAGGTGTTCTTACTGTGGCGCTTGAGGGGCGCCTCAGGTTTGGATCTTGCGGGCGACTAGCGCAGCGAGTCCGGAACCAAACCGCCATTCTCGGCGAGCTTGTTCATGACCGCCTTGTGCAGCCAGATGTTCATGGCCGCTGAATCTTCCTTGTCCCCAGAGTAACCCAGTTCCTCCGCGAGCGCGCGGCGGTTCTGCAGGCTGGAGTCGATCGACAGCAGCTTCATCAGGTCGACGATGGAGTGACGCCAGTCGAGCTTCTGGGAATTGTCCTGCGCCATCACGTTCAGCACGGCCTCCACGTCGACCGCGGCCATGGGGGTCGGCGCGGTCGGGGCGGGTGCGGCCTGGACCTGCGGTTGCGGGGCGGGCGCAGCCGGGCGCTGGGCGGGCGACGGGGCCTGCTGCTGCGGCGCCTGCGGCGCGTGGGCCTCGCCGCGCTTGAAGATCTTGGACATGATCGAGCCGAAGACGCTCATTTGACGCTCCTTGGGTGATAGGTCGCCAACAACGCACGCGCGGCCGATTGGCGCCGCGCCTTTGCGCCCGCACGGAGGTCTGCTAAGCGGCCCCATGCCCGCCGCCACTCCGCAGAAGCGACCGAAGGAAGGTCGCCGCTCTCCCCGCGCGCCGGCCGCGCTCAGCGAGGCCGAGGTCCTGCGGCGCAAGCTCGAGGGCGCGGAGCGGCAGATCGCGGCCCTGCGCACCGAGATCGCCATCCTGCAGGAAGTCCGCCGTGAGCAGGCCCTGCGGATCGAGGAGATCATGCGCTCCACCTCGTGGCGGCTGACCCGGCCGCTGCGGGCGATCATGCTGCTGCTGCGTGGGCAGATCACCGTGCGCGACGTGCTGGAGCGGCTGGGCCTCAAGGCCCGCTCGCCGCGTCCGCAGCCGGCGGTCTGGGCTCCCGAGCCCGCGCCGCCGCCGGCGGTGGCCCCGCTCTCCGCGGCGCCGCCTCCGAAGCTGAAGCCGCTCGCCTTCCCGCTGGCCGGGAACCTGGCCTGGCTGCCCGAGCTCACGGGCGAGGCGCTGGACCCGATCGACGTGACCGTCTCGGTCATCATCCCCACCTGGAACGCGGGCGCCGAGTTCTACTGGCTGCTGCGCAAGCTGCGCGCTCAGCGTGGCCTGGCCGGGGTCGAGATCGTGGTGGTCGATTCCGGCTCCACCGACGGCACGCCGGAGATGGCCGAGGCGCACGGCTGCACGGTGGTTCGGATCCCGAACAGCGAGTTCTCGCACAGCTATGCGCGCAACCTGGGCGCGGACAACGCCACCGGCGACCTCTACCTGTTCACGGTGCAGGACGCCTATCCGGTCAGCGACAACTGGCTGTACGCGCTGGCGCGCGCCCTGCTGCAGCCGGCGAAGGAGGAGGAGCGCGTCTCGGCGCTCTCGTGCACCGAGTTCCCCCGCCGCGACAGCGAGCTGCTCTACAACGCGGGCGTCGACACCCACTACGCCTTCCTGGGCTGCCGCGACTCCGACCGCGTCGGAGAAATGATCGAGCGGGACCACATGTCGCTCCGCTCGCAGGGCCAACTCAGCGACGTGGCCTGCCTGATCCCGGCCGAGACCTTCCAGTCGTACCGCTACGAGGGCCGCTACGCCGAGGACCTGATCCTGGGCGTCCGGATGATCCGCGAGGGCCATCGGCTGGCCATGGTCTCGTCGGCCAAGATCATCCACTCGCACAACCGCCCGGCTCGCTACCACCTGAAGCGCACCTTCGTGGATGTGCTGTTCCTGACCGACGTCTTCCCGGACTTCGGCCGTCCGATCGTCGAGTCGGTGCGGGGCATCGTCGCCGCGGCCGGCGCGCTGTACGCCCTCTTCGAGACCTGGACGCCGGCCCCCGGCGCCCCGGCCGGCGAGACGCTCGCCGAGTTCGCGCGCCGCGCGCGGCGGCTGTCGGTGGACACGGCCGCGCCGAGTTACGTCGACTTCGGCTTCGAGCCGCTCGGTCCCTGGCTCCGCGCGGCGGTGGCGGCGGATACGGCGACGGCCCGCTGGGACGCCGAGCTGATGCGGAACATGTTCGCCGACCGGATCGAGGGCGTCGCGGTCTTCGCCGGCCGTGTCTACGGCCCGGTGGACGACGCGCTGGCGGCCGAGCTGCGGGCGGCGGTGGAGAAGACCCTGGCCTCCACCCTTGGCGCGCTCCTGGCCTACCTCTATGCCGGCCAGCCCGAGTCCCGCCGCACCGACGAGATGCGGGCCCTCTACGACTTCATGCTCGCGGGCGTCTGATGCGCATCCTCTACATCGTCCACCAGTTCATGCCGGAGTTCGCCGGCGGCACCGAACAGGTGACCCTGAACCTCGCCAAGGCCGCGCAGCGCGACGGCCACTACGCCGAGATCCTGAGCATCGCGGTGGGCCCGCCGCCAGCGAAGGCCGATTACACGGTGGATGGCGTGCCGGTGCACGTGATCGGCCAGGCCGTAGGCGACGCGCTGGTCCAGCTCGGCTACCGTCGTGACGCGCAGCTCGCCCGCCGGGTGGAGGGCTACCTCGACAGCCGGCCGGCGTTCGACGTGGCGCACGTGATGCACGCCTTCCGGCTGGTGGAGGCGGTCGAGGTCGTCGCGCAGCGGCGCATCCCCTACGCGGTGACGCTCACGGACTTCTTCACCCTCTGCCACCGCATCAACCTGGTGCGGGTGGACGGTGAGCTCTGCCCTGGGCCGGAACGCGGCGCGGCCTGCGCCGCCTACTGCGCGATCCCCGAGTCCGACGCCGATGCGTATGCGCTGCGCTATGAGCGCCTCACCGGCCTTCTGAAGCAGGCCTCCGCCGTCGTGGCGGTCTCGGACTACGTGGCCGAGCGCGCGCGCGAGCAGGTGCGGGGCCTCAAGGTGCTGGTGATCGGCAACGGCGTCGACCTGCTGCGGTTCGGGCCGCCGAAGCCGCGGACCGGCGACCGGCCGCTGACGTTCGGCTACCTGGGCACAGTCTCAGAGGCCAAGGGCGCCCGCGTGCTGTCCGAAGCCTTCGCCCGCGCCGCGCCGGCCGGCGCCGTCCTGCGGATGGTGGGGCCCTGCTACGAGCCGGAGCTCGCCGAGCAGATCGCCATGGCCGGCGGTCAGGTGACGCTGGAGGGGGCTGTCGCGCCGGAGCGCGTGCCCGAGACCCTCGCCGGCTTTGACGTCCTGTGCGTGCCGAGCCAGGTGCCGGAGTCGTTCTCGCTCGCCCTGCACGAGGGCTTCGCCGCGGGCCTGCCGGCGCTGGTCTCGGACATCGGCAACGTGGCCGCCGGGGTGGCGCGCCATGGCTGCGGGCAGGTGGTGCCGGCCTCGAGCGTCGGGGCCTGGGCCGAGGCCATCGCCGAGGTGGCCGCGCGGCCTGAACTGCTGGACGCGTGGCGTCAGGCCCTGCCGCTGCCGCTGCGCAGTGAGGAAGAGGCCTTCTTCTACAGCCAGATCTACCGGGGCCTGGCGCGCTTGCGCGCGGCCGCCTAGGCGGCCAGCAGCTCGTCCAGCTTCTTGATGTCGGTGACCGGCGAGGCGACGCCCGCCTCCATCCGCATGACCTTGTTGCAGTAGAGGCGCAGCAGGTCGAGGTCGTGGCTGGCGAGCACCAGGATGCCGGCCCGCTCCACAAGCTTCAGCAGGCGCTTGTGGGCCAGCTTCTGGAAGTCGGCGTCGCCGACCGCGATCCACTCGTCCATGAGCAGCACGTCGGCCTCGACCGAAGTGGCCGCCGCGAAGGCCAGGCGGGCCTGCATGCCGGCCGAGTAGGTCTTCACCGGCATCGCCAGGAAGGGCCCGAGGCCGGTGAAGTCGGCGATCTCGCCCATCTTCTCCTCGATTTCCTTCGAGGACAGGCCGGCGATGCGGCCGCGCAGGCGGATGTTGTCGTAGCCGGTGGCGGAGGGGTCGATGCCGAGGCTGAGGTCGAGCAGGGCGGCGATCCGGCCCTGCACCTCGATCTGGCCCTCGTCGGGCTCATAGGCGCCGGAGAGCGCCCGCAGCAGGGTGGTCTTGCCCGAGCCGTTGTGGCCGATCAGACCCAGCCGATCCCCGGCCTTCAGCTCCAGGTTCAGGTGCTGGATGGCGGTCACTTCGGTGGAGCCGTGGTGCTGCCCGAGGCGCCCGCCGACGGTGATGCCGGCGAGGTGCTTCTTCAGCGACTTGGCGTCCACCCCGTAGACCGGGAAGCGGATGGTCAGGTCGCGGCAGGAGATGGTGACGGGGGGCGCCTTCATAGGTAGTGCACGATCCGGCGGCGGGTCACCGCGAAGACGCTGAAGGTCAGAGCCCAGCCGGCCAGCGCCATCACCGCCAGCACGGTGTAGCTGAGCGGAGCGACGGGGGCGCCGAGCAGCGGGGCCCGGACGGCCTCCAGCATGTGGTAGAAGGGGTTGAGCGTCAGGAAGACGTGCTTGTCGCCGAACTTGTTGGCCTGCCAGAACACCGGCGTCATGAAGAAGGCGAACTGCATCACCGACGCGACGATCTGAGGGATGTCGCGGAAGCGGGCCGAGGCGATCGCCGCCAGCATCCCCATCCACGACACGTTCAGCGCCAGGAAGGCCAGGCCGAGGATGGCGAGCGCCGGATTGGCGTCGCGCCAGGCGCCGAACCAGACCAGCACCGCCACCACGATCACCAGGTGGTGGGCCAGGTTGATCACGTTGCGCAGCACCGTGCGCCACAGGAAGGTGAACATCGGCAGGCTTGTCTGCGACAGCATGCCGGCTGCGTGGACGAAGGTCTCGCAGCCCTCGTTCACCACGCTGTTGATGACGCCGAAGAAGACGATGCCGAGCGCCACATAGGGCATCAGCTCGTCGAGCGGGATGTTCAGCAGGCGCGAGTAGAGGAAGCCGATCCCAAGGACCATCAGGCCCATGGAGAGGGTGATCCAGAACGGGCCGAGGATCGAGCCGCGGTAGCGGGACACGATGTCGTGCCAAGCCAGGGACCAGGCGAGGCCTAGCCGCTCGCCCGACAGCCGAAGGTCCCGGAGCGCCATCTGGAACTCGAACAGCGTCCCGCGCCGTCCGGTCCGCAGCATGTGGGTGGCGGTTTCCATCAACACTCCCGACGAGAGGGCGCGGAGGTATCAGCCGTGGCGCTGCGGCGCAACACGGCGCCGCGCCGCGCCGGCCCGCTTTTGCACGGCGCCGCCTTCCGTGTTAGCCCGCCGGCAAGGGGGCCTGGCGCCGCGTTCGCATGACGTCGTTCGACAATATCGCGCGGGAGGCGCCGCTGTCCCCGGACGAGCGGCGGAACCTCTTGCGGGTGATGCCGCCGAAGCTGGACGGGGCCGGCGTCTGGCTGGTGGTCCCCTGCTATCGTGTGAAGGCGCACATCCTGAAGGTGATCGCCAAGGCCCCTGCCTGGGTCGAAGGCATCGTCTGCGTCGACGACGCCTGCCCCGAGGGCTCCGGCGATTTCGTCGAGGCGAACTGCGCCGACCCGCGGGTGGTGGTGGTCCGGCTGCCGCAGAACCTGGGCGTCGGGGGCGCGACGCTCGCCGGCTACCGCGAAGCCGTCCGCCGCGGCGGACAGGTGCTGGTGAAGGTCGACGGCGACGACCAGATGGACCTGGGCTACGTCGCGCACCTGGTGGCGCCGATCCTGCTCGGCGAGGCGGACTACGCCAAGGGCAACCGCTTCACCTCGATCAGCCACCTGCAGTCCATGCCGTCGGTGCGGGTGTTCGGCAACGCGGTGCTGAGCTTCGCGGCGAAGCTCAGCACGGGGTACTGGAACATCTTCGACCCCACCAACGGCTACACCGCCATCGAGGCGAATGTGGCGAGGATGGTGATGGAGAAGCGGGTGTCGCAGCGCTTCTTCTTCGAGACCGACCTGCTCTACCACCTGGGCACCCTGCGCGCCGTGGTGCGCGACGTGCCCATGCCGGCCCGCTACGCCGACGAAGTGTCGAACCTGCGGATCGGCGCGATCGTCGGGCCGTTCGCCCTGAAGCACGCGAAGAACTTCGTCCAGCGGGTGCTCGGCCAGTACTTCGTCCGCGACTTCCACGCCGCCAGCCTGGAGCTGGTGTTCGGCCTGTTCGGCGTGCTGTTCGGGGTGGGCTACGCGGCCAACTACCTGGCCACCCGCGTCCCCGGCCAGGCGGCCTCGGCCGGCGTCGTCATGGCCGCGGCCCTGCCGATCATCCTCGGCGCCCAGTTCCTCCTGCAGGCCATGAACTTCGACGTGCTGAACGTACCCACGCGGCCTATCCACCCGTACCTGCGGACCATCGCCCGGATGGAGCAGGAAGAGGACGCCTCCCGGTGACGCCCAAGGACATTGCGCTCTGCAGCTTCTTCGCCGTGGCGCTGCCGCTCGGCCAGGGCCTGTTCAAGTGGGGCGCCATCTACAACGAGCGGCTGTCCGGGCCCTTCCTGTGGCGCGTCGTCCAGAACTGGCCGCTGATCGGCGCCTTCTCCTGGTATGCGGTGACCGCGCTCCTGTGGTTCTACGTGCTGACCCGGGTGCCGCTCTCCACCGCCTACGCCTTCTCCCTGACCGGCTCGTGCCTGGTGCCGCTGATCGGCTGGCTGGTCTTCAAGGAGCAGCCGAGTTGGTCCATGGCGGGGGGCTACCTGCTGATGTTCGCCGGCCTCTACCTCATCGTCGCCCGACCCGGAGCCGCCGCGTGACGCCGCCCGCCTCGCGTTTCCAGCCCGCCGACCTGACGCGCCTCGTCCTGCTCGCCGGCTATGTGCTGGTGCTGGCGCTGAACCTGCCCGGGCACCTGTCGGTGGACCCGATCCTGTCGCTTTACGAAGGGCGGCTGCACGAGCGGATCACCTGGGGCCCGCCGTTCCACGCCTGGGTGCTCGGCGCCTTCGACCAGCTCCTGACCGGCACGTCGCTCTATGTGGCGGCCACGGCGCTGCTGCTGTTCGGAGGCTGGATCTGGCTTGTCCGTCAGCAGGGACGGGTGTCCTGGCTGGCGGTCCTGGGCGCCGCGGCGGTGGTCGCGACGCCGAACATCCTGATCTACCAGGGGATCGTCTGGAAGGACGTGTTCTTCGCGAACACCGCGACCCTGGGCTTCATCTGCCTCGTGGCGGCGGCGCGGACGTGGAGCCCGGGCCGGAGGCCGCCACTGATCGCACTCGGCGCCGCGGCCCTGCTGTTCGCCATGGCCAGCCTGGTGCGCCAGAACGGGCTGGTCGCGTGGTTCCCCGCCGCGGCGGCGGTCGCCTGGGCCGCGCGCGAGCGTGGCTGGCGAGCGATGGCCGGGTGGAGCCTGGGCTGGCTCGTGGTGGTCTCGCTCGTCGCCCAGACCCTCTCGGTCAGCGCCACGCCGATCAAGAACCGCGACGACATCTCGATCTCCCGCGGCGTGCGCATCGTCCAGCATCACGACATCGCGGGCTTCCTGGCGCGCGACCCGAACCTGCCGCTGGCCCGCATCGACCGGTCGAACCCGGTCTCTGACGACACCCTGCGGGCGCGCGCGCCGCAGCGCTGGTCGCCGGAGCGGGTCGACTACATCGGCCTCGACCGAACGCTGGCGCGCACTTTCTGGCGCCTTCCCGACGACGCGGTCCGCGCCGAGTGGCTGGGGCTGATCCGCGAGCACCCGCTGGGCTATCTGCAGATCCGCCTGGCCGACTTCGGCTGGGTGTTCGCCACCCCGGTGATCGACCGCTGCCTGCCCGTGCACGTCGGCGTCGCCGGCCCGCCCGGCCCGATGGCCAGGCTGGGGCTCGAGCCACGGCACGACGCCCGCGACATCCAGCTCTACAATTACGTCACCTGGTTCATGGACACGCCGGTCATGTCTCACGTGGCCTATGCGGTCCTGGCGCTCGCGGTGGCGGGGGTCCTGCTGCTGCGCCGTCGGCCGGGCGACATCCCGATCCTGGCCCTGCAGGTGGCGGCGCTCGGCTTCGCGGCGAGCTTCCTGGTGATCTCGATCGCCTGCGACTACCGCTACCTCTACTTCCTCGACGTGGCGGCGCTGACGGGCCTCTTCTACCTGTCGCTCGACCTCGCGGTCTGGCGCCGCGCCCCCAGCGCCTGAACCCGGGCCCGCAGGCGGGCGCCGACCGCCGCGTAGGACAGGGCCCCGGCCACGTGCGTGCGGCCGCGCTCGGCGAGCAATCGGGCGGCGGCGGGGTCGTCCAGCAACTGCTCGATGAGCCTTGAGGCGTGCTCCACGGAGGGCTCGGCCCAGACCTGGCCCTCGCCGTGCGGATAGGCCCCGGGCGGCACGGGCGTGAGGGCGTAGTCGACCAGCAGGGCGGCGCTCGGCGGCATGAAGTCCACATTGCCGGAATAGCCCGTGGCGATGGTGGGCCGGCCGAGCGCCATGGCCTCCGCCGGCCCGCGGCCGAAGCCTTCCGAGCGGTGCAGCGAGACGAACACGTCGCAGGCGGCGATCAGCGCGCGCATCTCCTCGTCGCTGAAGTCGCCGCCGAGCACCTGGGCGCGGTCGCCGAGCGCCGCCACCCGCGCCTCGAAGGCGTCCCGGGCCGCCCGGGTCGGCGGCACGCCGCGAACCTTGATGACGCAGTGGAGATCGGCGTCCGGCCGGCGCGCGAGGAGCCGCTCCACCGCGGCGAGCACGGCCTCGGGGTTCTTGCGCGCTGGATGCGAGGCGAAATCGAAGAAGAACAGCACCGTGAACCGTCCTTCTGGCACCCCGAACCAGAGCCGGCCCAGGGCCGCCGGCGGAGGCGCGGGCTCCACGGCCAGCGGGATGGTGTGGACCGGCCGGTCCACGGCGCCGTCGATCGCGTCGCGCACGAAGGCGGAGGGCGCCCACACCTCGTCGAAGCGGGACACAGCCCGGGCGTAGGCCTCGGGATACCGGGCCAGCTCCCAGGCGGGGTAGATCACGTTGACGGCGGCGTCGAACGCGGCGCGTCCCAGCCGCTCCACCACCCGGTCGGCCTCGTCGCCGTTGACGCAGAAGACATTGAGCGACCCGAGCTCCGTCACCAGCAGGTCCCCGAGGCCGGCCCAGGCCGGGTCCGGCAGGCTGCGGGTCTGGGCGACGTCCACCAGCCGCACCGTGAGGCCGGCGGCCTGCAGCGCCCGGAGCGTCACCCGGAGGTGCTCGCCCATCCCTGCGGGGCTGAAGGGATAGCCGACCACGGTGACGTCGGCCGATCCCGGTCCGGATCCCGGCCGGAGGGGCCGTGCGGCCTCGACGGGGCGGGGCAGGACAGCCTCGATGGGCCGCGCCGGGCCCCGGCGGAAGGCCAGCTCCAGGCCGCTGCGCGCCTCGCCGGCGGCCCCGGGGTTGGCGGCGAACCAGGCGGCCTCGTCGAAGGCCGGCGACGGGGAAAGGCCCTCGTAGGTGCCGACGGTCAGGTAATGCCGCAGCGGATCGGCGCGCGCGGCCTCCCCCGCCTGGGCGAGGTAGTGGACGGGATCGAAGCGCGGGCCAGGGCTGCGCGCCGCCCGCTCGGAGCTCGCCAGGTAGGCGCTCAGCGGATCGTCGGCCGCGCCGGGTCGCTGCGCGTCGCGACCCCAGACCTGCGCCTCGAACAGCGGGTGCGGATCGGCGCCGGCGGCCGCGCCGCGGGTCACGTAGTGGAGCAGGGGAGCGACGCCCGCCTCTGCGGCGCCCGGGGCGTGGCCGAGGTACCAGGCGTTGGCGAACAGCGGGTGCGGGTCGAGCCGCTCGCGCCAGCCCTCCCGCAGGTAGTGGACCAGCGGGTTCTCGCCCGTCCGCGCCACGGCCTCGCACTGTCCGACATAGTGGCGCAGGTCGAACAGCGGGTGCGGGTCTCGGCCGGCCGCGGCCCCTTCGAACAGGAAGTCCTGGAGGGCGCTGAGCCGGCTGCCCGGCCGTCGCGCCCGGCGCGGGTCGAGCAGGGGATGGGGGCTGCGGCCCTCCAGGTCGCCCAGCACGAGGTAATGGGCGAGCGGCGCCCAGCGGCCGCCGGCGAGCCCCGGGGCGCCCTCGAGGTACCAGGCCTGGTCGAACAGCGCCCGGGGCTGGACCGAGGGATCCGGTCCGGCGCGCACATAGTCCAGCAGGCCGGAAGTCTCGCCTCCTGCCGCGCCCAGGGCTGTCTCCAGGTCGGCCCGCCAGACCCCCGACGCGCCGAGCAGCAGGGCCCGTCCCGGGAGCTTCCCGCGGGCGAGGAGCAGGGCGAGCCGCTCGGAGGGGACGCGGGCGGCGCGCGGACCGTTGCGCCGCAGGCTCGCCGCCTGGAACCGCCGCCAACGCTCGTCGGCCAGCCGGCGGCGCTCGTGGGCGGCGGCTCGGCGCAGATCGAGAATGGCGGGGCGGTCTTTCACGGCGCGGCGGCGCCGCTCAGCTCTCGGCGAGCAGGGAATCGAGCCGGTGCGCCAGCTCCGCCCAGCGGCGGCGCATGGCGTCCAGCTCCATCTCCAGACGGACCACGTCGCTGCGCCACGCGGCTTCCATCTCGGCCCGCTCGCGGGCGTGGGTCTTGCGCAGCACGGCCTCCACCGCCCGCTGGTGGCGCAGGTCGGCGCGGGCGACGTCGAAGTCGGAGGTCATCGGCGAGACCAGTGGCCCCACCTGCTCCCGCCAGCGGCCCAGCTCGGCGGCGGCTTCGTCCAGGAGGGCGGTCTCCGGCGCCTGGCGGAGGGCGGCGGTCTCGAACCAGGCGAGCACGCGGGCGGTGAGGTCTCCGGCCCAACCGTGGCCCGCCAAGTCGCCGCGGGCCTGGTTGTGGCGCAGCTCGGGCGACAGGAAGACGTCGATCTCGCGGGCGCTGCGCTCGGTGAGATGGGGCAGCGGCGCGCCGTGGGCGGCCTCGATCTTGGCCACCTCGGTTCGCCAATCGGCGAGCAGGCCGTCGTAGCTCACGAAGGCGCGCGGCAGATCGCGGGTGTAGGCCTCGGCCGCCAGCATGTAGCTGGTCCAGACGAGCAGGGACTTCTCGACCGCGAAGTTGTCGCGCCGGGCGAGGGAGCCCGCCACCGCCAGCGGGTGGCGGACCGGGATCACCGCGCGCACGCCCAGGCCGAGGTCCTCCAGCACGGTGCGCCAGAACGGCATCAGGACGCTGACGCGTGGGTCCTTCAGCAGGGGGAAGCGGGCGTAGCGGTACTCGCTGTCGAACAGCTCGGTGGCGCGGGTCAACCAGGCGCGCTCGTCCTTGCGCGGCAGCGGGCGGTACGGGAAGGCGAAGGTGTCGTCCCAGGCCGAGCCGACCGCCCGCAGGCGCTCGTCATTGAGGATGGCGATCTTCCAGGGCTCGAAGTAGCCCTTGGCGTTGTGCTCGTCGCCCGGCATCACGTGCTCGGGCAACTGCGCGCCTGCGGCGGCCAGCAGTTGGGTCGTCGCCGAGGTGCCGGAGCGGTGCATGCCCAGCACGAGGTAGGCCGTCCGGCGGGCGGCGGTCGGGCGGGCGTTGTCCGGCAGGTCCTGCGTGGTCATCCTCGAATCCGCGGCGGCGCGCCTGGGCTGTAGAGGCCGCCGCCATCCGTCGCAAGCGCGGGGCGGCGGTTGCCCGTGAGGACCTTCTGTTGCACACAAGCCCGCGCCGCCGCGAAGGGAAAATACGCCGCATGGCCGTCATGGCCCAAGAGGATGAGGTCTACCGGGTCGTCTCCACGGCGTTCGACGGCGCCTTCTACCGGGCGGCCTATCCGGACCTCGCATCGCTCGACGCCGACCTCCTGCGGCACTACCTGAACTTCGGCTGGCGTGAGGGCCGCGACCCGGCGCCCTGGTTCTCCACGCGCGCCTACCTGGAGGCGAATCCGGACGTCGCCGAGCGTCTGCAGGAGCCGCTGCACCACTACCTGAGCGTCGGCCGCCGCGAGGGCCGCGAGGCCCCGCCTTCGGTCCACGCCGGCGCCTGGGCGCGGGCCGCCGTGCGGCTGGGCGCGGCGCCCGCCTGGAACGCCGTCGAGCCGCCGGAGCTGCGCGAGCCGGAGCCCATCGTGCTCGACGACGGCCGCGCCGCCGAGGCCCAGCGCATCCATCTCGAGCAGCGCGAGCTGGTCGGGCCGGAATTCGATGCCGACTACTACATGGCCGCCTATCCGGACGTGGCGGCGGCCGGCGGCGACCCGCTCGACCACTTCCTGCTGTTCGGTTGGCGCGAGGGCCGCGATCCGACGCCGCGATTCTCGATCCGCGACTACCAGGACGCCTATCCGGATGTCGCCGAGGCCGGGATCAACCCGTTCGTCCACTACCTCGGCGTCGGCCGTGGGCTCGGCATGGCGCCGCGGCAGGAGCTGGGCTTCCGGTACGACATCCTGCGCGAGCAACGCCCGATGACGGCGCGCGTGGAGCATGCGCTCAACGTCGCCGCGACGGTGAAGGCCCGGCCGGCGTCGGTCCTGGCGAAGGCGCTGGCGAAGTCGCGGAGCGGGCTGGCCGATCTGCACGTGACCTTCAGCCACGACGACTTCACCGCCAACACCGGCGGCGTGCAGCTCTGCCTGCAGCGCGAGAGCGCTCGCATCGCCGACCTCGGCCGCGACCACCTGCACGTGTTCCCACCGGGTCCCTGGCCGGTGGTGCGCCAGGCCGCCGACGAGAGCCTGCTCGGCGTGCTCTGGAACGGCCGCCTGGTGGGCCATTTCCGGCCGGAGGCGATCGTCGAGACCCTGCGCGGGGCGGCCGGGGCGGTCGCGCCGGGGCGGCGCACCTTCGCCATCCACAGCCTGCTCGGCCACACGGCCGACGAGGTGGCGGCGATCCTCGGCGCTGTCGGCTTGAGAGCCGGCTCGTTCTGGCTGCACGACTTCGCCAGCCTCTGCGCGGGCTTTCACCTGCTGCGTAACGACGTGCAGGACTGCGGCGCGCCGGCGCCGGACAGCGCCGCCTGCTCGATCTGCCTCTATCTCCCGTACCGCCGCCGCCACCTCGTGGAGCACGAGCGGCTGTTCAACCGGCTCGACCTGACGGTCGTGGCGCCCGCCCGCGCCACCCTCGAGTTCTGGAAGGCGAGCTGGAACCATCCGGCCCTGGGTGAGCGGGTGCTGCCGCATGCGCGCCTGCTGCCACGCGGGCCGGCGCCGGCGCCGCGTCGCGACCGCCCGTTCCGGCTGGCCTACGTGGGCCACACCGTCGCCCACAAGGGCTGGTCGATCTTCCGCGAGCTGGTGCTGAAGCACGAGGGCGACGATCGCTACGAGTTCCTGCACCTCGGCGCCAAGACGCCGGGCGGCCTGCCGCTCTCGTTCCACGAGGTGCGCGTGACGGACGAGCAGCCCCGGCTGATGCAGCAGACGCTGGAGGCCCTGGAGGTGGACGCAGTGCTGGTCTGGCCGCTGTGCCGCGAGACTTTCTCCTTCACCGCCTACGAGACGGTGGCGGCGGGCTGCGCCATCGTCACCAATCCCGACACCGGCAACGTCCAGGCCTTCGTGCGCGAGGGCGGCCACGGCTGGGTGCTGGACGACGAGGCGGCGCTGGCCGAGGCCCTGGAGAGCGGCCGGATCCTCGACCTGGCCCGCGCGCGCCGCGACGCGCAGCTCTACGACCTCGAGTTCAGCGCGCTCTCGGTGGACCTGATGACGCAGGAGGCCGGCCGGTGAAGGTCCTCTGCTACTCCAGCTTCACCTTCTCCTACCTGAACCGCGCCCGCGTGCTGTTCCGGACCCTGCGCCGCTTCCACCCCGAGTGGGAGCTGGTGGCGCTGATCACCGACGAGCCGCCGCCAGGGTTCGTCTTTCGGGCCCCGGACGAGCCGTTCGACCGGGTGGTCTGGGCCCACGAGCTCGGCATTCCCGACTACCGGAGCTGGCTCTTCAAGCATGACGTGGTCGAGGTGTGCACGGCCGTGAAGGGGCCGTTCATCCACCAGGCCTGCGCCTCCGGGGGCGACGCGGTGATCTATCTCGATCCGGACACCGCGCTGCTGGCCAGCCTCGATCCGCTGGTCGAGCTGCTGGAGAGCCACGACATCGTCCTGACGCCGCACCTGATCGAGCCCAACGACCAGCCGATGGCGATCCTCGACAACGACCTCTCGGCGTCGCGGACGGGGATCTTCAATTTGGGCTTCGTGGCGATCCGCACCACGGGCGAGGGCGCCCGCTTCGCGAAGTGGTGGAACGACCGGCTGCTGTCCTACTGCTACGACGACATTCCCGCGGGCCTGTTCGTGGACCAGCGCTGGTGCGACCATGTGCCGGCGCTCTTCGACAAGGTGAAGGTGCTGCGCGACCCGGGCTACAACGTGGCGAGCTGGAACCTCAGCACCCGCGAGGTCGCGGTGGGCAAGGACGGGGCGATCACCGTCAATGGCCAGCCGCTGCGCTTCTGGCATTTCACCAAGCTCGGCGCCACGGCCGACATCATGACCAAGCGTTACGCCGGCGCGAACTTCCCGGTCTACGAGATCTGGCACTGGTACCGCCGTGAGGTGGCGGCCGGCACGGACCCGGCGATCCCCGAGCGTTACTGGGCCTTCGGCGCCTATCAGGACGGCGCGCCGATCGAAAAGGCGCACCGGGAACTCTACCGCGAGCGGGCGGACCTGCAGGCCGCCTTCCCCGACCCGTTCGTTTCCGGCCCGGCGGGGTACCAGGCCTGGCTGGCGCGTGAGGGTCCCAGCGCCGCTGCTTGACAGGGCCGTGACGGGGTCCGAGACAACGGCATCGAACTAGGGGAGGGGCGGCGGTTTTCCGCGCCCGGAGACTTGGCCGCAGCAGCTCCAGACGAGGACCCCGCCGTCGCCGGCGTGATCGCCAGGGTGGACGCGATCGCCGCCCGCATCGCCGACCTGAAGGCGATCGGCGCGCTGGGCCAGCAGGTGCAGGTCCGCGAGGCGGTCACCCGCAGCGAACTGACCCTCGCCCTCACGGAGGCGCTGAGAGGCCGAGCCGAGGTCGAGGCCCGCCTGCGGCGCCAAGCGCTGGCGCGCCTCCGCGACGGCGCGCCGCCGGAGCTCCGGGGACTGACCCGGCTGGAGCGCGCGGTCGGGCGCCTGCTCACGTGGCGCGGCGCCAGCGGCCGGGCTCGGCTCATCGCCCGCTCGGGTCTGTGGCGAGGGCAGGGCGAGGCCGAACGCCGGCGCATCGCCGACTATGTGCGGGATGGCCGGGACCCTGGGCTCCAGCCGCCCGCGCCGGTGCTGCAGGACTGGTACCTGGAGACCTATGGGGCCGAGACCTCGCTGCCGCCGCTGGTGGATTATCTGACCGGCGGGGCGGCCGCAGGCCGCTCGCCGCACCCGCTGTTCCTTTCGGGCTGGTACGGGGCGCAGCACGCCGGCGAGATCGCGGAGATGCGCGTCACGCCGCTCGAGCACTTCGTCCGCCTGGGGGCGGGGCGGGGCGCCAACCCGCACCCGCTGTTCGACGTCGCCCACTACCTGGCCCAGGAGCCGGAGCTGGCGCCGGGCGAGGACCCTGCGATCCACTACCTGCGCTCTGGGTGGAAGGCCGGGCTGTCGCCGCACCCGCTGTTCGATCCCGCCTGGTATGCGGCGCAATCGCCGGACCTGCCGCCGGGCGCGCCGCTGCTGCACTATCTCACGGACGGTTGGCGGGCGGGCCTGTCGCCCCACCCGCTGTTCGATCCCGCCTGGTACCTGGCGCAGAACCCGGACATCGCCGCCGCGGGCAGCGAGCCGCTGACCCATTACGTGGCGGCCGGCGCTGCGGAGGGCCGCAATCCGAGCCCCTGGTTCGACATCCCGCACTACGCCGCCCAGCGGGGCGCCGACCTCGCGCCCGGCGCCGATCCGCTGCTCGACTACCTGCGTGGCGGCGCCTGGGCGATCAGCGAGGCGCGGCCGGGTTTCCCGACCGCCGCCTACCTGGCCGCGAACCCGGAGCTGGCGCGCACCGGCCTCACGCCGCTGGAGCACTGGGCGCGGCGAGGGCGCTGACGCCCAGGCCGTGGAGCTGGCGCCAGATCTCCGCGTAGTAGTCGGGAACGTAGTGAAAGGGGCTGTAGCCCCACTGGTGGGTCTCGTCTGCGATCCGCTGCGCAGGCGCGGCCACGGTCGAGATCGGCGGCATCACCGCGCGGAACGCCGCCTCGTAACGGGCCAGCAGCGCGTTGTGGACCGACAGCTCGCCCCAGTCCCCGGCGAGGATCTCCACGCCCGGTACCGGCCGCTCCACGCCCTCGGCGTCGCGGCGGACGCCGGCCCAGCGCGCGCTGTGCAGGATCAGCCGCGCGGTCGACAGCGGCGTCGCCCGGACGAGGGCGGCGAACTCGCCCACCGCCTCGAACCACATTTGCTCGCAGGCCGCCGACAGACGCGGGATCCGCCGGGCGCGTTCGAACGCCGGCTGCGACAGGTAGCCGCTGACCTCCAGCTCCCAGCTCCGGGTCACCAGCGCGCCGCGGGCGGCGAGCAGATCGAAACGCTCGTCGATGAAGTCGAAGATCAGATGGGTGGGCCGGAAGGCGACGAGCCTGGCGAGGGCGGTCTTGAGGACGTCGTCCAGCAGGGCTCGATGCTGGTGCTGGCGGAGCGGTTCGGGCGGTGCGGGCGCGGGCTCGAAGCCCTGGACGGGCTCGGAGACGAGGCTCGGGAAGCTGGTGCGGGAGATGTAGAGCAGGTCCTCCAGCCCGTCGCCGCGCACCGGCCAGAGGTCGCGCGTGATGCAACTGCCGATGATCGCCACTCTGGACATCCGTACTCCTGAGGCGTTGCGTCCCATGCCGGCGGCGGGGCCGGCCCCCGCCATTGACATAAGTAGGGGCCGGAAGCATCTGTCGCGCCGCTCCGGGCGTTCCGGGCGAGAAGCGGGTGGTCTAGAGCCCTCCGCATTCACCGCAATTAAGCCACCTTTAGGCTATCTTGGGCGGCAGGACGGACGGCGGCGCGGCGCATGAAGATCTTCACCTTCCTGAGGGACCTCCCGGACAATGTGCTGACCAGCGCATTGAAGGACGGCAAGCATCCGCTGTTCATCGCGGCGATCTTCAGCTTCTTCTCGAACATCCTCTACCTGGCGCTGCCGCTCTACACCTTCCAGATCTATGGGCGGGTGATGACGAGCCACAGCCAGGCGACCCTCTGGGCTCTGACCCTGGTGACGCTGTTCGTGTTCGCCGTCTCCGGCGCGATCGACGATTTCCGGGCGCGCATCCTGATCAACTACGGGGTCGCGCTGGACCAGCGGGTGTCCGGACGCCTGTTCTCGGGCCTGTTCGAGGCCGCTGTGCGCGGCGAGCCGAACGCGCGCTCCCAGGCGCTGCGCGACCTCGACACCTTCCGCCAGACGCTCACGGGCATCGGGGCGGCGGTGTTCTTCGACGTGCCCTGGATCCCCGTCTTCCTCGCCGTGCTGTTCCTGATCGACCCGCTCGTGGGCGCGGTGACCCTGCTGGGCGCCTTCGTGCTGCTGGGCCTCGCCATCTGGCAGCAGAAGGCCACGCACCCGCCGATGAAGGAGGCCACGGATGCGGCCCTGAAGAGCTACGCCTTCACCGAGGCGGCGCTCCGCAACAGCGAGGTCGTCCGGGCCATGGGCATGCTGCCGACCCTCGGCCGCGCCTGGGCGGGCCACCGGGCGGTGACCATCGAGCGCGGCGCGGTCGCGGCCGAGCACTCGAACATGTTCACCGACATCATCAAGTCGGTGCGGATGGCGATCCAGGTCGTGATCATCGCCATCGGCGCCTACCTGATCATGAAGGGCCAGATCCATTCCGGCATGCTGTTCGCCAACATGATCCTGGCGAGCCGCGCGCTGCAGCCGATCGAGAAGATCGTCGGCGCCTGGGAGCCGCTGAACAACATGGTGCGCTCGCACGAGCGGCTGAACGCCATGCTGGCCAAGGCCGAGCCGCCGCAGCTCTCCACCACCCTGCCGCGGCCCACCGGCAAGCTCGGCGTCGAAGGCGTGAACTTCGCCCCGCCCGGCGCGCAGAAGCTGGTGCTCGGCAACATCAACTTCGGCCTCGAGCCCGGCGACGTGCTGGGCGTGATCGGCCCGTCCGGCGCCGGCAAGTCCACGCTGGCCCGCCTGCTCGTGGGGATCTGGAAGCCAATCAACGGCGCGGTGCGCCTCGACGGCGCCGACGTCTTCACCTGGGAGCGCGCCGACTTCGGTCGCCACGTGGGCTATCTGCCGCAGGACACCGAGCTGTTCGCCGGGACGATCCGCAACAACATCGCCCGCTTCCGCGACGACGTGACCGATGAGGAGGTCGTCCGCGCGGCCCAGATGGCCGGCGTGCACGAACTGATCCTGCGGATGCCGAAGGGCTACGACACCGAGGTGGGCGAGGGCGGCGTGATCCTGTCCGCCGGCCAGCGGCAACGCGTGGGCCTGGCCCGCGCCATGCTGGGCGATCCCGCCTTCGTGGTGCTGGACGAGCCGAACGCCAGCCTCGACGCCGAGGGCGAAGAGGCGCTGATGCGCGCCATCGACACCATGAAGGCCAACAAGGCCACGGTGGTGATCATCTCGCACAAGCCGGGCGTGTTCCGCTCGGCCGACAAGATGCTGGTGCTCCGCGACGGTCGCGTGGAGCTGTTCGGGCCCCGTGACCAGGTCATGGCGCGCCTGATGAAGCCCGCCGGCGAGGTCCGGGCGGTGGAGGCGGGTCGATGAAGCTAGATCTCGGGCCGGTCCGATCGACCTATGTGGCCCCCTCCTTCGGGGGCGACGACAAGGGCCCCATGGACCCGGGCCTGCGCCAGCGGATGCGCCGGCCGATGCTGGTGGGCGGCGGCGTCATCGGCGCGCTGGTGATCGGCCTGGGCGCCTGGGCCTCGGTCACCAAGCTCCCGATCGCGGTCAGCGCACCGGCCGAGGTGCGCGTCGAGTCGAACCGTAAGACGCTCCGTCACCGCGAGGGCGGCACGGTCCGCCAGATCCTGGTGCGCGAGGGCCAGTTCGTGCGCGCCGGACAGCCGCTGCTGACCTTCAGCGACGTGGAGCCGCGCGCCGCGGTCGACGTGTTCCAGAACCAGTATGACGCCCTGCTCGCCCAGAACGCCCGCTTCGTCGCCGAGGCGATGGACCGGGCGAGCCTGGCGTTCCCTGCGGAGCTCACCGCCCGCAGCGCCGACCCGCGGGTCGCGACCCTGATCCGCGACCAGGAATTCCTGTTCGCCACCCGCCTGCAGCTCTTCCAGAGCCAGGCCGCGGTGCTGCAGCAGCGCCTGGAGCAGATCGAGACTCAGATCCAGGGTCAGCAGGCGCAGGTGGATTCCGTCGAGGAGCAGAAGCGGCTCACGGAGGAGGAGCTTCGCGGCTATCGCACCCTTCACGAGAAGGGCTATGCGCCCAAGACGCTGATCCTGCGCTACGAGCGCACCCTGGCGGAGTTGAACGGCCGCCGCGGGTCGCTGCTCGCCGACATCGCCCGCCTGCGCCAGCAGATGGGCGAGACGCGGATGCAGCTCGCCAGCATCCGCGAAGAGCGCCAGAGCCAGGCGGCCGAGGGGCTGCGCGACACCCAGACCAAGCTGGCCGACGTGGCCCCACGCCTGACGACGGCGCGCCAGACGCTCGAATCGACCGTCGTCCGCTCGCCGGTGGATGGCTACGTCTTCAACCTCACCCAGTTCACGGTCGGCGGCGTCGCCGGCGGGGGCGAGGTGCTGATGGACGTGGTGCCGGCCAACGCCCCGATGGTGGTCACCGCGATGATCCGGCCCGAGGACGTGGACAACGTCCGTGTCGGGATGGAGGGCATCGTCCGACTCACCGGCGTGAACCAGCGCTGGCAGGATCCGCTGCCCGCCAAGGTGACGGTGGTCTCCGCCGACCGGATCACCAATCCGGAGACCGGGGCGGCCTTCTACCGGGTGGACATGCGAATCGAGCCGAAGGACCTGGCCCATCTGCGGGGGGCGACCCTGCAGCCCGGCATGCCCGCCATGGCCTCGATCGTGACCGGCGAACGCACGGTGATGGGCTTCCTGATTTCGCCGATCACGGACACTCTGAATCAGGCGTTCCGAGAGGAATAGTTGCGCGCGCGCGACACGCTTGGGGGGACGTTTCCGGCGGGCGTTTTGCAGTTGCGCATCTGGCCCTCTTCCGATACGTCTTCCCTCGGGCTCGTTTAACCTTCGCCGCAACTGTGTTGTGGCGCTTGGGGTAATGGACCGCCGGGACTGCTCCATCGGGGATGGGGGTCAGGCGTGCCGGGGGTCCGTGTGACACAGACTGGAGAGATCTATGGCAGTTTACTTCTTTGAGACGATCACTGCGGACCAGGCGGCGAACTACGCGCCGACCGACCGCGTCGTCTTCTCGACCGCGGGCGAATCCGCTCGCACCACCTCGGTGGTCTACAACGCCGCGACCGCCACTCAGGGCGCGACCGTCACCATCACCTCGTCGCTGACGGGCCGTTCGGTGACCTTCGGCACCGGCATCTACGACGAAAGCGATTTCGTGTTCCCGGACGCCTCCACCCTGTGGATCGGCGATGCCGGTGCTGACAACGAAGCTGGCGGCGCGACCAACGACGCGCTCTACGGCGGCGGCGGCAACGACAGCCTCTCGGCTGGCGGCGGCAACGACGTCGTGCAAGGCAACGCCGGCGCTGACACGGTCGACGCCGGCGGCGGTTCGGACACCGTCTACGGTGGCCAGGACGCCGACCGGATCGATCTCGGCACGGGCGCGAACTTCGGTCAGGGCAACATCGGCGGCGACACCGTCACCGCGGCGACCAGCACCTCGGCGAACTTCATCTACGGCGGCCAGGGCGATGACTCGCTCGTCGGCGGCTCGGGCGCCGACTTCCTGAACGGCAACCGCGACAACGACACCATTAGCGGCGGTGACGGCAACGACACCATCCTCGGTGAAGGCGGCAACGACACCCTGATCGACTCGGGTGGCAACAACTCGATCGACGGCGGCGAAGGCAACGACACCTTCACCATCACCAGCACCGGCACCAACACCGCTCTGGGCGGCGACGGCGCCGACACGATCGTGGCCACGGGTTCGGCGGCTGCCGGCACCTCGTCGCACTGGCTGCACGGCAACGCCGGCAACGACACCGTGAGCGCGGCCAACATCGGCAACGACTCGCTGTTCGGCGGCCAAGGCAACGACACCCTGGTGTCCACGCTGGGCGGCAACGACTACCTGAACGGCAACGCCGGCAACGACAACATCTCGAGCGGTGACGGCAACGACACCCTCGTGGGTGAAGACGGCAACGACACGATTGCGGCGGCCAACGGCAACAACAACGTGTCGGGCGGCTCCGGGAACGACATCATCACCTCCGGCACGGGCAACGACATCATCGACGCGGGCGAAGGCGACAACGTCGTCACCTCCGGCGCCGGTAACGACAATGTGACCGCCGGCTCGGGCGATGACACGATCACGGGCGGTGACGGCAACGACACCGTGGCGGCTGGCGCGGGCGACAACTCCGTGGCTGGTGGCGACGGTAACGACAACATCACCACCCTCGGCGGGGCCGACACCATCACCGGCGCGTCCGGCAATGACGTGGTTAACGCGGGCGCTGGCGACGACGACATCCGCACCGCTGACGGCAATGACACCATCAACGCCGAAGACGGCGACGACCTGGTGCTCAGCGGCACCGGCAACGACACCGTCAACGGTGGCGCTGGTGATGACGACATCACCGGCGGCACGGGCACCGACTTCCTGTTCGGCGGCGCGGGCAACGACACGTTCAACTTCGTCACCGCGGACTCGGGTGTGACCCCTGGTCAACTCGACCAGATCCGTGACTGGCAGTCCGGCGACTCGCTGTCCTTCAGCGGTGGTGCCGGCCTGACGGCTGCGACGATCAACACCTACCTGGAGACTTCGGCCGCGAGCTACGAAGCGGCTCAGTCTCTCGCCAACGCTCAGTTGGATGCCGGCCAGATCGACTACGTGGCCGTGCAAGTGGGCGGCGATGTGGTGGTGTTCGTCGATACCGACGACCTTGACGACGACGCTGACGACGCGGTGGTCCTCGTGGGCCGCACGCTCGCCGACATCGACTTCGGCAACATCGTCTAAGCTTCGGCTCAGACGGAAGTTGGAGGGCCGCCCTTCGGGGCGGCCCTTTTCTTTTGTCCATTCTTCCGCAACGGGCGGCCGCCGCGTAGAAGCGCGGCATGTCCAACGCGGCGATCTATCTGCACCCCAACGGGTTCGACACCACGGGCAAGGAACTGCTGGGCCGGCACTCGGCCGGCGAGAGCTTCCTGCGCGGCTTCATTCGCCACGCCGACGTGGACCGCTTCCACTTCTGGAACGTCGCCAGCCGGCCGCACACTGAGCTGCAGGCCCTGGTCGACCGCATCTGCCCGCCCGACAAACCGGTGAACTGGATTGCGCCGAACCGGCGCGCCGCGTTGGCGGAGGCCGGCGTGGTCAACCTTCCGGGGCCCGACCTTGGCCAGGAGGCGTGGCTGCGCCGGGTGGTGGGGCCGCGCACCTACTCGCTCTGCGGGATCACCCACACCACGGCCACGGCCAACGTCATGCGCATGGTGCCCGAGCTGCTGCTGTTCCCGACCGAGGACTACGACGCTCTGATCTGCACCTCGGCGGCGGTCCGCGACGGGGTCGAGACCCAGCTTGCCCTCGTCCGCGACTACATGGCCACCGAGCACGGCCCGCGCCGCCGCCCGGAGCCCCAGCGGGTGACCATCCCGCTCGGCGTGAACACCGAGGACTTTCGGATTACCCCAGAGGACCGCAAGGCCTGGCGCGAGAAGCTCGACATCCCCGAGGACGCGGTGGTCGCGCTCTATGTCGGCCGCTTCAACGTGCGGGCGAAAATGAACCCGGCGCTCATGGCCCTGGCGCTGGAGAAGGCCGCCCAGCGCACCGGACGCGACATCTACTGGGTGAACTCGGGCCACGCGATCAGCGACGAGCTGGAGGCCGCCTACCACGACCAGACCCGGGCCCTCTGCCCGTCGGTCCACTACCGGCACGTGGACGGGCGACTGCCCGACGTGCGGTTCTCGATCTGGTCCGTGGCCGACTTCTTCATCAGCTTCTCGGACAACATCCAGGAGACCTTCGGCCTGACCCCCATCGAGGCCATGGCGGCGGGCCTGCCCTGCGTGGTCACCGACTGGAACGGCTACAAGGACACGGTCCGAAACGGCGAGGACGGATTCCGGATCGCCACCCGCGCGCCGGGCCCGGGTTCCGGCGCGGACCTCGCCTACTGGTTCTCCAGCAATTGGATGAACTACGAGAACTATGTGGGCGCGGCGTCGCAGTTCACGGTCATGGACTACGAGGAGGCGGCCTCGGCCATCTCCATCCTGGTGTTGAACGGCGACTTCCGGCGTCGGCTGGGGGAGCAGGCCAAGGCCCGCGCCCGGCAGGTGTTCGACTGGGCGGCGATCATCCCGCAATACCAGGCGCTCTGGGCCGAGCTGAACGCACGTCGCCAGGCCGCCGCGCCCGAGCGCGGCTCGAGCGTCAATCCTTTCCGCCCCGACCCCTTCACCCTGTTCAACAGCTATCCCACCGAGCACGCGGCGCTGGAGGACATCGTCGCGCTCGCCGATGGCATGACCTGGGAGGCGGCGCGGACCCTGCTGCAAAGCCCGCTGGCCAGCTACAGCGCGTTCAACCGGGTGACCCTGCAGGAGGCGGAACAGATCGTCGCCTGGCTCGCCGAACGCCCCTCGGCGTCCGTGGCCGAGATGGCCGCGGCGGTCGCCGGCCCCGGGCGGCTGTCGTTCGTCCAGCGCGGGATTCTCTGGCTCGCCCGCTACGGGATCGTCACCCTGAAGACCGCGCCCAGGCCGGTCGGCGGCGGGCGCGAAGCCGGGGCCTGAAACGCAACGGCCGGGCGACGGATCTCGCGATCCATCACCCGGCCAAAGCGACACAGCCATGGAGAGCTAGGCTGACGCAGCACCTTAGCCTAAAGCGCTACCGCGCGGAAGCGAATCCCTCGCCAATTTGGGGGTTCGGCCGCGGGGCCGCAGGCCGGCGGCCGGGCCAGGCAAGGGCGACATCGTGGAGCTGAACTTCAAGGACGTCACGCCGACCCAGGGCCTCGCCATCGCGGACGGCTTGCTTCGCGGCGACCTCCCGGGCGCCGCCATGGCCGTGCTGCGCAAGCTCCTGCCGCAGGCCCGTGGCGCCGAGCGGCGCGCGATCCTCAACCGCATGGTGCTGGCGAGGCGGCCGGGCCGGCGGACCCAAACCCAGCTCGAGCTGCTCACCACATTGGAGCGCAGCCATCCTGACGCGTTTGTCGGCGATGGTCTGGCCACCTGGATGAAGTCGACGCCGTTCATGAGCGACGACCGCTTCATGGCCCTGGTCGACAAGCACGCCGACCTGATCCCCATCGCCGGGCTGCACTGGAATCTGCAGACGGTGCTCTGGGCGGTGAACCGGGCGCGGACGCTGGACGGCGACTTCATGGAGCTCGGCGTCTTCCGCGGGCACACGACGCTGTTCGTGGCCGAGTACGTCGGCTTCGCAGACTGGCCACAGCGCTGGTGGCTCTACGACACGTTCGACGGTGTGCCCGATGACCAGCTCGATCCCGGTTGGGCGGCTCGCAACGCGGCGGCCTACAAGGGCAGCTTCACCTACGAGGAGGTGACGGAGCGCTTCCGTCCCTTCCCGAACGTCGTGGTGACCCGCGGCCGGGTGCCCGAGGTGCTGGACGAGGTCTGCCCGGAGCGGATCGCCTTCCTGCACATGGACCTGAACAACTCGGCCGCCGAGATCGCCGCGCTGGACCGGCTCTATGACCAGATCGTGCCCGGCGGGGTGATCGTCTTCGACGACTACGGATGGTCAACAGCCCGCGCGCAGCTCGAGGCCGAGCGGCGCTGGTTCGCGGCGCGCGGCCTTGAGATCCTGCTGTTGCCCACCGGCCAGGGCCGGTTCGTCAAGCCCGGCGGCTAGGCCGTCACAGAGTGGTGTCGGCGGCCCGCTCAGCGGCGACGGCCTCGCCGCGCAGGATCCGAGCGCTGGCCTGGTAGGCGCCGGCCGGCCAGCCCTGGGCGGGCCGGCGTTTGCCGACCATCAGGAAGTACTGTGCCTTGTCGCGGTCCAGCGGCGGCAGGACGTTCGTCGCGAGGACCTCGCCCCTGGGGCTGCGCAGGGTGAGCTCCAGCCGGTCGCCGGCCTCCAGCCCGATCGCGCGGACGTAGGCGGCGAGCACGGGCGCGCCGGCCGCCGGGGCAGCCACGCGCCCGTCGTCGATTTCCTCCTGGGTGACCGCCGAGCCAGCGACTCCCACCTTGAGGATCGCGCCGGCCTTGTAGGCGAGCTGGCGCGCCGCCTCGGGCGTCCACAGGGGCGCCTGCGGCGTGCAGGTCCCGAGCGGCATGGCGCCGGGGGCGAAGGGGTCCAGCATGCGGCCGTTGTGGCGCACGCCGATGTGCAGGTGCGGGAACTCCGTGTTCCCGGAATAGCCGACCTGGGCGATCGGGTCGCCGCTCGCCACCGGCTGGCCCACCGCGACGCGGACGCTGCCGCGCTTCAGGTGGCAGTACTGGGTCTCCCAGCCGTTCCCGTGATCGATGACGACGCCGTTGCCGCATTCCTGGCCGGCGGTCTTGACGCCGTTGTCTTCGACGCCATCGCGCAGACGCGCCACCCGCCCAGGCGCCGCGGCCAGGACGTCGACGCCGCGGGCCTCGGCGGCGCGGTCCGCCACACGGATGTCGATCCCGTCGTGCCCGTCGTAGCCGCGACGCCCGCAGCGGTAGTCCTGCACGCCCGGGCCGTCGTCGCGGTCGTAGTAGTTCTGAACCTCGCAGTCCGCGCCGATCCGGCAAGCGAGCGGGAAGGCGAGGCGAGGACCGTCCGGCGGCGGAAGGTCGGCGGCGGCGGCCACGGCGGCAGAGGCCGGGCCCGCGGGCGGCTGCGGCGCGGCCTGGGCGGCCTGGCGCTGGTCGGCCGACCCGCAGCCGGCGAGCAGGGCGAGGAGGGCGAGCGTCGATCTGCGCATGGGCGCGAGCCTCCGATCGAAATGTGGCTAGTCGAAGCCGATGCCGGTGAGGTCGCGCAGCCGCGCCATGTCCCGTTCGTAGAGCCGGCGCAGCAGAGCGACGTCGTCCCGCGTCAGGCGCGACGGGTAGTCCATCTCCCGGCCCACGTGCACCTCGCGCGCGGCCGGCGCCGGGCCGGGCGGCGCGCCGACGAAGGCTCGGACCTGGGCGAGCGCCGGCCCGGGATCTCCCCGCAGGTCCTCCGCCTTGAGGATCAGCGCCTGATCCCGCGGGAAGAGCTCGAACAGCCGCTCCACCTGCTCTCCGTAGAAGCCGCGCTCCACGTAGGAGAACTCGCGATGGTGACCCCACGGCTCGGCGTCGAGCAGGCGACGGCGGCCCTCGCGGATGCACCAGGCGAAGGGCTCCGTCTCCGCGCCCCGGGCGTACTCCATGCGCCAGTGCGACCACGCCCGCTGGACGGGGTCGCGCAGCAGCAGGATCAGCTTCATGGCCGGGTTGTAGGCGCGGATGCGCTCCAGGCTGTTTGGCCAGTAGACGTAGATCGGGGTCGCCTCGCCGCGCGGACGGCCGTCCGGCGGCGCCTCCCAGTTGGCGTGGTAGGCGGCGTAGTCGGGCCGGGACCAGTCCTGGCCCTCGTCGTCGAAGAAGTGGACCTCCTTGACCCGCGGCAGGGCCACGCCCGGCTCGTCGCGCAGATAGTCGAAAAGCGCGGTCGTGCCGCCCTTCTGCACGCCGGCGATGATGAAATCGACCTGGGGTTCGCCGCCCATGGCGCCGTCATTCACCCGCCGGGCGGCCCCGGGCAAGCCCCGGCGTCGCAGGGGCCTTCGCGCAGGCGGGACGACGCGGTAAGACGGCTCTCGAATCCGGGGGCGCGGCCCTGCACGGGCGTAAGGTCGAGATGAAGACAGTTATCCTGGCGGGCGGCCTCGGCACACGTATTTCCGAGGAAAGCCACCTCAAGCCGAAGCCGATGATCGAGATCGGTGGCCGGCCGATCCTCTGGCACATCATGAAGCTGTACTCGCACTACGGCTTCAACGACTTCGTCATCTGCCTCGGCTACAAGGGCTACGTGGTGAAGGAGTACTTCGCCAACTACGTCCTCCACAACGCCGACCTGACGGTGGATCTGGCGGCGGGCTCACTGGAGTACCACGCCCGCAACCACGAGCCCTGGCGCGTCACGCTCGTCGACACCGGCGAGGAGACCATGACCGGCGGACGGCTGAAGCGGGTGGCCAGGTACCTCGATCCCGACGAGCCGTTCTTCATGACCTACGGCGACGGCGTGGCCGACCTCGACCTGCGCCAGGTGGCCGACTTCCACCGCAGCCACGGCCGTGACGCCACCGTCACCGCGGTCGTGCCCCCCGGCCGCTACGGCGCCCTCGACATCGTCGACGGCCAGGTGCAGCGCTTCGTGGAGAAGCCGCCCGGCGATAACGGCCTGATCAACGGCGGCTTCTTCGTTCTGAACCCGCGGGTGATCGACCGTGTCGCGGACGACGCCACCATCTGGGAGCAGGAGCCGCTCACCGGGCTCGCGGCCGACGGCCAGTTGATGGCCTTCCGTCACACCGGCTTCTGGGCGCCGATGGACACGCTTCGCGACAAGAACATCCTCGAAGGGCTGTGGGCCTCCGGCGAGGCGCCGTGGCGCAGGTAGATCCCGGCTTCTGGGCCGGCAAGCGCGTCCTGCTCACCGGCCATACGGGCTTCAAGGGCGCCTGGGCCGCGCTGTGGCTGGCGCGGATGGGCGCACGGGTCACCGGGCTGGCGCTCGAACCCGACCAGGAGCCCAGCCTCTTCGACCTGGCCGGCGTGGACGGGGCGATCGACTCCCGCATCGCCGACCTGCGCGACCTCACCGTCGTCGAGGCGACGCTGGCGGGCGAAGCCTTCGACCTCGTGCTGCACATGGCCGCCCAGCCGATCGTGCGCACCGCCATCGCCGACCCGGTCGCCACCTTCGCGGCCAACGTCATGGGAACGGCGCACCTGCTGCAGGTCCTGCGCGCGCAGCCGGCGTTGCAGGCGGTGCTGGTGATCACCTCAGACAAGGTCTACGCGAACAGCGAGGCCGGCCGCGCCTTCCAGGAGGGCGACGCGCTCGGCGGCAAGGATCCTTACTCCGCGTCCAAGGCGGCGGCCGAGATCGTCGCCGCCAGCTTCGCCCGCAGCTATTTCGACAAGGCGGGCGTGCCGGTGGCGACCGCCCGCGGCGGCAACGTGATCGGCGGCGGCGACTTCTCCCGCGACCGGCTGGTGGCCGACATCGTCCGCGCCGCGCGCGGGCAGGAGCAGGTGGTGCTGCGCCACCCGGAGGCGACGCGGCCCTGGCAGCACGTGCTGGACTGCGTGGCGGGCTACCTCGTCCACGCCCAGGCGCTGGCCAGCCGGTCCGACGCGCCGCGCGCCCTGAATTTCGGTCCGCGCGCGGGCGGCCCGGAGGTCACGGTGGGCGAGCTCGCCACCCTCGGGGTCGAGGCGCTGGGCGCCCGGCCCTGGCGGCACGAGCCGGACCCGAACTCGCTGGAGGCGAAGTCGCTGGCCATCGACGCAACTTTGGCGAAGCAGGTTTTGGGCTTCGAGAGCCGCCTGGACGCGCCCGAGGCCGTGCGTCTCACCATGGAATGGTACCGACGCCAGGCGAACGGCGAGGCGGCGCGTGCGCTTTGCCTCGAGCAGATCGAAGGGTACGAAGCCCGCGCATGACGACCCCGCCCTGCCGCTTCTGCGGCGCTCCGCTGACCCACACCTTCCTCGACCTCGGCCGGCAGCCGGTGGCCAACGCCTACCTGACCCGTACAGAGCTGGAGGCCGGCGCTGAGCAGGCCTGGCCGCTCCACGCCCGGGTGTGCGACCGCTGCTTCCTGGTGCAGGTGGACGACGCCGTGCCGCCGGAGGCGATCTTCGACGCCGAGTACGCCTATTTTTCCTCCTTCTCGGCGAGCTGGGTGGCGCATGCCAAGCGCTACGCGGAGGCCATGGCCGAGCGGCTGGACCTGGGGCCTGAGTCCCTGGTGGTGGAGGTGGCCAGCAACGACGGCTATCTGCTGCAGCACTTCGTGGCGATGGACATCCCCGTGCTGGGCGTGGAGCCGACCGCCAACACCGCCGAGGCCGCGCGCGCCAAGGGGGTGCGCACCGAGGTCACCTTCTTCAACGCCGACACGGCCCCCGCGCTCGCCGCCCGCTACGGGCGGGCGGACCTGATGGCGGCCAACAACGTGCTGGCGCACGTGCCGCGGATCGGCGACTTCGCGGCCGGCTTCCGGCACATGCTGAAGGACGAGGGCGTCCTCACCTTCGAGTTCCCGCACCTGCTGAACTTGATCGAGCAGGTGCAGTTCGACACCATCTACCACGAGCATTACTCCTACCTGTCGCTGCTGACGGTGGAGCAGGTGCTGAGGGCCAACGGCCTTCGCCCCTTCGACGTGGAGCTGCTTCCGACCCACGGCGGCTCCCTGCGCCTTTTCGTCTGCCACCTGGGCGCGGGTCACGAGGAGACCGACGCCCTGCGCGCGTTGCGCGAACGCGAGGCCGCGGCCGGGCTCGGCCGCATCGAGACCTACGGCGGCTTCACGCCCAGGGTCGAGGCGGTGCGCGACAGCTTCCGGGCCTTCCTTTCCCAGGCCAAAGCGGAGGGGAAGCGCATCGCGGCCTACGGCGCGGCCGCCAAGGGCAACACCTTCCTGAACTACTGCGCCGCCACCTCGACCGACGTCGTGGCCGCCTTCGACGCCAACCCGGCGAAGCAGGGCCGCTATCTGCCCGGCAGCCACGTCCCGATCTACGGGCCCGACGCCGTGCGCGAGGTGCGGCCCGACTACGTCCTGATCCTGCCCTGGAACCTGAAGGACGAGATCATGGGCCAGCTCGGCTACATCCGCGAATGGGGCGGCCGGTTCGTCACCGCCTCGCCGGAGACGCGGGTCCTGGATTGATGCGGTTCGTCGAGACCGAGATCCCCGGCGTGGTGGTGGTGGAGCCCGAGCCGCGCAGCGACGAGCGGGGCGCCTTCGCGCGCCTGCACTGCCCCGAGGAGTTCGCCGCCGCCGGCCATCCCTTTACGCCGGCGCAGACCAGCCTGTCGCGGAACCCGGCGGCGGGGACGCTCCGGGGCCTGCACTACCAGCCCACGCCGCACGCCGAGACCAAGCTGGTGCGTGCGGTGCGCGGCCGGATCTTCGACGTGGCGGTGGATCTTAGGCCCGACAGCCCGACCCACCGGCGGTGGACGGCCACGGAGCTCTCCGCCGAGAACGCCCGCGCGCTGCTGATCCCGGAAGGCGTGGCGCACGGCTTCCTGACCCTCGAGCCGGACACCGACGTGCTCTATCAGATCAGCCCCGCCTACCGGGCCGGCCACGAGGCCGGCGTGCGCTGGGACGACCCGGCCTTCGCCATCCGCTGGCCTTCCGCGCCGGCCCTCATCTCGCCCCGCGACGCCGGGTACCCGGATTACCGGGACTAAAGCTCACGGGCGCGATCTGCTAGGAAGCGCCCGAACCAAGGACAGGTACGCTTCATGGCTCAGGAAAAGGCGCTCGAGGCGCTCTCGCGCATCGCGGAGAAGGACGACTGGCGCCAGGCGTTCATTCGCCAGATGATCGCTTTCGAGGGCCAGGTCCAGGCGCCCGGCGTCGACGTGCGCGAAGAGCTGACGGGGCCGCTGGTGGACGCCCTGTTCGACGACGACCAGGTGGTCCGGAAGACCCTCTCCAACGGGGTCACCTTCGAGTTCCTCTACCGCTCCAAGATCGCCCGCGACTTCGTGATGTCGGTTCCCGAGGCGCCGGACCATGCCTGGGAGCCGATGACCAGCCGCATCCTCGTCGACCTGGCGAAGCGCGCCCGGCAGGTGGTTATCGGCGGCGCCTACTTCGGCGACCACGCGGTGCTGATCGCCAAGGAGGTCGCCGGCCGCGGCGGCGTGGTGCACGCCTTCGAGCCGAACAGCCAGCAGCGCGCCATGCTGGTCCGCAACGCCGAGCTGAACGGCCTGACCAACATCACGCCCCGTCCCGAGGGCCTGTGGCACGACAGCTCCACCAACCTGAAGCTGGTGGGCTACGACAGCTTCGCCAGCGCTGAGGCGGCGGAGGAGGGCGCGGACGACAGCTTCCGGACCGTGACCATCGCCGACTACCTGCAGGCGGCCGGCGTGGACCGCCTGGACCTGATCGTGCTCGACATCGAAGGCGCCGAGCTGGGCGCGCTGAAGGGCGCCGAGCCGTTCCTCGCTAAGCCCGCGGGGGAGGCGCCCGACATCCTGTTCGAAGTGCACCGCCACTACGTGGACTGGACCAACGGGCTGCTCGAGACCGACATCGCCCGCCTGCTCACCGGCCACGGCTACACGCTCTTCGCGCTGCGCGACTTCAACTCGAACTACGATCTGTCTGGAAAGCCGGTGGAGCTGATCCCCGCCGAGTCGGTCCACCTCGAGGGCCCGCCGCACGGGTTCAACATGGTGGCGGTGAAGGACCCGAGCGTGTTCGACGGGCCGGGCTACCGGATCGTCCGCGACGTCAGCCCCAAGTACCTGCGCCACAAGGATCCCGCCCTGCACCATCCCGTCGGTGGGCTCTGAGGCTTGGCCGGGCGGGCGACCATCGTCGGCGCGGCGGGTTTCGTCGGCCAGCGGCTGCACGCCCGCCTCGTCGCGGGGGGCTGGGACGTCTGGGCGCCCGCCAAGGGAGATCCGGCGCTGCTGGCGCGCGACCTCGGCGTCGCCTTCTACTGCGCCGGCCTGACCGCCGACTACGACAGCCGGCCGTTCGACACGGTGTCGGCGCACGCCAGCCTGGTGAGCGAGATCGCGCGCGCCGGCCGGTTCGAGCGGCTGATCTATCTCTCCTCCACCCGGCTCTACGACGGACAGACCAAGCTGGAGGTCGGCGAGGACGAGCCGCTGGTGTTCGACCCGGCCGACCCGCGGCGGATCTACGACCTCTCTAAGGCGCTGGGCGAGAACATCACCATCTGCCGCACCGGGGGGCGGGGCGCGGTGGCGCGTCTGGCGAACGTCTATGACTGGAGCGAGGGCGCGCCGGGCTTCCTGTCCGAGTGGCTGGTCCGGGCGCGCGCCGAGCGGCCGCTGCGGCTGGAGTCCAGCCCGCACATCCGCCGCGACTACGTCCACCTGGACGACGTGGTCGCGGCCCTGCTGGCCATGGCCGAAGGGCCGCCGGCGGGCATCGTCAACCTGGCGAGCGGCGAACTCGCCGCCAACGCCGACATCGCCGAGGTCTTCCGGTCCCAGGGCTGGGAAGTGGCGTTCACCGGCGACGCCAATCCGCCGCCGCCGCCGAACGCGCGCATCGATCGGCTCCGGGCGCTTGGCGTCTCGCCGCGCCGGGTCGAGGATGTGGTGCGCGGCTACCTGGAGGGGCTGAAGGCGTGAAGCTGCTCGACCACACCCGCGAGAGCCTGCTGGACTACACCGTGCGCCAGTGCGCCCACGTCGTTCCCGACGGCCAGGAGGCGGCCTTCCGGACCATCGCCGACGCCCATCTGGACGAGGCGCTGGAGCGGCTGCACCGCTGCATCAACGGCTGTGCGCCGTGGCGGCCGGATCAGTTCAACGTGCTGCAGTCGTCGCAGCACTGCATCTACCTGTACTTGCTCAGCAACACGATCTGGAAGCGGTCGGGCGAGACGGCCGCGCCGACGCGGCTGTTCCTGATGAACAAGGCCTTCAACGGCATCGACCTGTTCTACGAGATCGCCATGCCGGAGGTGTTCTACATCGGCCACAGTGTCGGCATCGTGCTCGCCAAGGCCACCTACGGGAACTACCTGGTGCTCTACCAGAACTCGACCGTGGGCCGGCACAAGGACCAGATCCCGGTCATCGGCGACCGGGTCATCCTCTATCCGAACACCGCCGTCATCGGCCGCTCGGTGGTCGAAAGCGACTGCGTCGTCAGCCAGGGGACGAGCGTGATCAACCGGCGCACGCCGGCCGGCCAGATGGTGTTTCGCGCGGCCGACGGCGGGCTGGCCTTCAGCCCGCGGCCGGACGACCTGCTGCAGGAGTATTTCCGGCTCTAGGCCTTCGCCTTGGGCCGCGCTTCGGCTTCCACCGTCCTGGCCACCATGTCGTAGAAGTCGCGGGCCCACACGTCGGTGCGGCCGAGCGGGCTCTGGCGGATGGTCTCGCGCAGGCCCTGCCGCAACGCGCGGCGCCGCTCACGGTCCTGGACCAGCTTCAGGGCGAGCTGGCCGTATTCCTCCAGCGAGGTGGCGCAGAGATCGCCCAGGCCGGCGTTCGACAGGATCGAATAGCTGAGCCGTTCGTAGAAGGCCTCGCCGCGCAGGCTGATCAGCGGCACGCCCATCCACAGCGACTCGGTGGTCGTGGTGCCGCCGGTCAGCGGGAACGGGTCCAGCGTGATGTCGATCTCGTTGTAGAAAGGCATGTGCCGCCCACGGACGGTGTGGAAGATCACCCGATCCTCCGAAACGCCCTCGGCCGCGAACTCGGCCAGGACGTTCTTGCGGAAGGATTCGGTGCCGCCCTCCGGCCGCACGAAGGCGAAGCGGGCGTTCGGCACGCTTGCCGTCACCTTCGCCCAGGTCCGCAGGACCTCGCGGCTGTACTTGTGCGGGTTGTTGGCCGTACCGAAGGTGATGAAGCCGTTGCGGTCCTCCGGCAGGCCCTCCGCCACCGGGTGCTGGTCGGAGAAGACCGCGCGGCCGAGGGCCAGCCAGGTGTGGGGCATGACCAGAGGCTGCTCGATCAACAGGTCCGGCTGCTCGGGCTTCGAGTAGGGGTCGCAGACGAAGTAGTCGATCGTCGACAGGCCCGCCGAGTGCGGGTAGCCGAGCCAGCTCGCCTGGAGCGGCGCGAGCCGCCAGGCCATCACCTCCAGCCGGTTCATGTAGGTGGAGCCGCCGAGCTCCATCAGCATGTCGAGGTTGTCGTCGGCGATCGCCTGGGCGGCGTCGGGCGGCGAGATGTCCGGCCACCAGCGGTAGGCGGTGACCTGCTGCGAGATGTACCGCTGCAGCGGGTCTTCCTGGCCCATGTAGTAGGAGTAGATGAAAACCTCGAACCGCTCCCGGTCCACGTGGTCGAACAGCGGCAGCGCGAAGTAGCCGACGGGATGCTGGCGCAGGTCCGAAGACATGAAGCCCAGCCGGATCTTGCCGCCCGCGGGCCGGGGCGCGGGGCGCTTCACCGGCGCGCGCTTGGCCATGGCCTCGGCGCCGCGGCCCCAGATGCGGTGCTGCTCCAGCAGCTCCAATCGGTCACCGTGGCTCTTCACCCGGGCGAGCTGCTTCAGGAGCGCGGTGTGGCGGCCGGTCTCGGCCCAGGCGCGGCCCATGCTGCGGAAGTCGCCCAGCCGCTCCAGTTCGTCGAAGGCGCAGACCCGGACGAGCACCTCGCTGGCGATCTTCAGGTGGGCGGCGCTGAAGGAGTCGCGCTGATTCAGCGCGTCACGGACCAGCCGGTAGGACTCTTCGATGTTGGCGCCCTCGTCGCCGGTGCGGGTCCGCTCCAGGCTCTCGACCAGGGCCATGCGGTTGTCGAGGTCGTCGGGCGCGAGCTCGAGCGCACGCCGCAGGTGCACGTTGCCGCGCTCGCGGTCCAGGTCGCTCAGCACGGCGCCGAGTTGGGCGTGCAGCCAGGCTGCGGTCTCGAACCGCGGCAGGAGGCCCTGCAGGTAGGCCTCGGCCCGGCGCAGGTCGCCGGAGCGGCGGATCAGGAGCGACTTGGCCTCCATCAGCCGCGGGTGGTCCGGATTGGCCGCGAGCCCGCGATCGACGGCCTCCTGCGCTTCCGCCGGGCGCAGCATCTCGTCCAGGCAGCCGCTCAGGTCGAGCCAGGCGTCGATCGACGCCTTGTCGAGCGTGGTGGACTGCCGGAAGCGGACCAGCGCGGCGTCGCGCTTGCCCTGGCCCAGCAGAGCGCGGCCGTAGAGCCGCTGGACCTCGGCGTCGCGCGGGGTCAGGCGAGACAGCTTGGCGAAGGTCGCCTCGGCGCCGGCGAAGTCGCCCATGTCGATCTGCACGTTGCCGCGGTTGCTGAGCGGCGCGAGGTGCTTCGGCTGCAGCTTGGCGGCCTGGTCGAGGGACCTCAGAGCCTCGGGGTAGCGCTTCATCTGGCGCAGCATGACGCCGCGCACGTTCCACATATCGAAGTCTCGGGGATAGCGGGCGAGCGCCTTTACGGCCCAGGCCTCACCTTCCTCATAGCGGCGCTCGCGATAGAGCTGCACGAGCAGGACCCGGTAGACCTGGGCGGCTCGGACGGGGTCTTCCTCGATGGCGGCGACAAGGTGCTCGATCGCCTCGGCGCGGCGGCCCGCCTTCAAGGCGGCCTCGGCCGCACCCAACCTGTCGCTCATGCCGCGAACCTCCGGACGCCCCGCGGGCGGAAACGGCTGGAGGCTTAAGCCGCGGCGTTCCGCCTGGCTAGGGGCGGGGCGCCGCAGCCCTCACGACTTGCGGCTGAAGCGCCACTTCAGGGTGAGGATGGTGGCCGAGAGCACGAGGCAGACAGCGTTGGCGCCCATCACCGGCCAGCTACGGATCAGGACGCCGTAGATCGTCCAGAGCACGAAGCCGGTGACGGTCAGCAGGAACATGCGGAGCGAGATCGAGGACGCGTCCCGCTCGCGCCAGATCTTCACGATCTGGGGCGTGAAGCTTGCCATGGAGCAGAGCGCAGCGCCCGTGCCGACGATGTCTGCGAGACGGTCCAAGGTGTCAGGCCGTCAGCGCGTAGTCGGCGCCCCAGCGGCGGCGGTATTCGGGAGACAGGTGCAGGCCGACGGGCGGCGGCCCGGGGGCGCGTCCCTCCCGCAGGCAGATCTCCAGGTACGACAGCGCCATCTTCACCCCGTGCTCGGAATAGGGCTTGCCCACGACCCCGCAGGCGCCGGCGAAGTCCTCCGGCAGGCGCAGGACGTTGGCGGTCATGAACAGCACGACGGCGCCGCAGTCGCTCGCGATGTGGCGGGCCGCCTCGACGCCTGTGGGGCCGTCCTGCAGGTGCACATCGACCAGGGCAAGGTCGGGCGTCAGCTTGCCGGCAAGCTCCACCGCCTCGTCCGAGCTCATGGCCAGGCCGACATCGCGGCAGCCGACTTCGCGGACGATGAACTGGAGCTCGACCGCCAGCAGCACCTCGTCCTCGACGATCAGCACGTTCAGGGGGCGTTCGTCGGTCATGGGCCTCACGCGGCGGTCGGGAGCGTAACGACCGCGCGCAGCCCGGGTTGCGCGTCCTCGAGCGAGAGAGTGGCCTTGAGCTGCTGGCAGAGGAGCTGGACGATCGTCAGGCCGAAGCCGTTTCGCTCGGCCGGCGGGGGGAGGCCGACGCCACGGTCGGAGACGACGAGGTCGAAGGCCCCGGACCGCGGGTGGACGGCGATCTCGATCGCGCCCGGCCGTCCCTCCGGATAGGCGTGGCGCAGGGCGTTGGAGATCAGCTCGTTGGCGACCAGGGCGAGCGGGGCCGCCTGGCTAGCCGGCACCGCCACCGGCTGCAGGTCCAGTCGGAGCTGGAGGTCGTCGCGCCGGGCCGAGGCGGCGAGGTCGCCCGCCAGGTCGCGCAGGAAGTCGGCCACGTCGAACCGCTGCACGTCGCCGCCCTGGAAAAGTCGCCGGTGGACCGTGGCGATGGCGCCTACCCGCTCCAGCATGCTGCGCAGGGCCTTCCGCGTGGCCTCCTCGGGCGTGCGGCGGGTCTGCAGCAGCAGGAGGGAGGAGATGAGCTGCAGATTGTTCTTCACCCGGTGGTCGACCTCGTGGAGCAGGCTGGTCTTCTGCGCCAGCGCCTCCTCGAGCTCACCGGCCCGGACGTGGATGTCGCTCTTCAGGTTCTCCCGCTCGGCGTCCTGGGCGGCCCGCCGCTCGGTGACGTCGAACTGCGAGCCGAAGTGGTAGACGATCTCGCCGGCGTCGTTGCGCACCGGGCTCACGAAGAGCTGGTTCCAGAACAGCCGCCCGGCCTTGGTGTAGTTGGCCAGCTCCACCGTGACCTCGCGACCCGCGGTGATCGCCGCGCTCAACTCGGCCACGGCCTCCGGCGCCGTCTCGGGACCCTGCAGGAAGCGGCAGTTGCGGCCGATCACGTCCTCCCGTGGGTAACCGGTCAGCGCCACGAAGGCGTCGTTGGCGAAGATGATCGGATAGTCCGGCTGGCGCGCATCGGTGATCACGATGGGCATGCGGGTGCCGCGGATCGCCGCGGCGAAAGGGTCGTCGGTGGCGCGATCCGCCGCAAGGGCGTCGCCGGCGCGCTGCGCTTCGTTCATGCCGTCCCTGGGAAGTCCGTTGATGGGAACGGCCACGGTCAAGGTTTGTTCCCGTCGCCCGGAACCGGCGGCTGTCATTCCGGTGACACACGCGCGGCGATGCTGAAGAATCCTCCGGGGGATTCGCCTTGCCGCTTCTGTCGTCCATAGGTCCGATGTCGCTCCGTGCGCCGCGCGCCGGTCGTGGGCCGACCTTCGCCGCCGCCGCCGCGGGGCTGGCCGTGGTCGCGGTGCTGGCCGCCGCCGATCGTATCGACGCGGCCGAGGCGATCCTGGCGGCCGCCTTCGTCGCCTTTGTCACGGTGATCGCGCTGATGACCGCGCAGCGGGCGGTGGAGCGGCACGAGGCCTTCCTCTCGGTGACCGCCGAGCGCGCCAACGAGCCGCCGCCCTATCCGACCCTCATCAACGCCCTGCCAGACCCGGTGCTGGTGATCTCCGCCACCGAGCCGGACGACCTCACCAGCCGGCGCTACATCTTCGCCAACTCCGCCGCCCGCGACCTGCTGCGGATCGAACTCGGCGAGGGCCTGCTGGTCAGCGCCATCCGCGACCCGCACGTGCTGCACGCCGTCGACGAGGCCCTGTTCCACGGCCAGGACGCCGAGGCGGTCTATGAGACCCCCGGGGTGCAGGAGCGGATCCTCCGCGCCTATGCCCGGCCCCTCGGCCTGGCGCTGGATGGGCGTCGCCTCGCGATCCTGGTGTTCCGCGACGAGACCGAGTTCCACCGCGTCGAGCGGACGCGCGTCGATTTCCTGGCGAACGCCAGCCACGAGCTTCGCACGCCGCTCGCCTCCCTGTCCGGCTTCATCGAGACGCTGCGCGGGCACGCCAAGGAAGACCCCGGCGCGCGGGAACGGTTCCTGGGCATCATGCAGACCCAGGCCGAGCGGATGCGGCGGCTGATCGACGACCTCCTGTCGCTGTCGCGCATCGAGCTCAACGAGCACATCGCGCCGTCCGAACGAGTGGACCTCGCCGCCGCCGTCATGGACGTCGTCGACGCCGTGGCCCCGTTGGCGCACGAGCGCGGCGTCACCCTGGACACCAAGCTCCCGCTGCGGGGGGCCCTGGTCATCGGCGACCGCGACCAGCTCGTGCAGGTGGTCCAGAACCTCGTCGACAATGCGCTGAAGTACTCGGCGGACGGCGGCGTGGTGCGGATCGCCGTGGAGGCCGGCCTCAGCGCCGAGGGGGCCGCGGCCCCGCGCCAGCCTGAGGGCGCCCGGCTGGCGCTGCTCACCCCCGACCTGCCGCAAGGACCCTATGCGGCGCTCACCGTCCGGGACGAAGGCCCGGGAATCGCCCGCGAGAAGCTGCCGCGGCTGACGGAGCGGTTCTATCGGGTGGAGGGGCAGAAGAGCGGCGAGCGCTCGGGTACCGGCCTCGGGCTCGCGATCGTCAAGCACATCGCCAACCGCCACCGCGGCGGCCTCGCCGTGGAGAGCGGAGAGGGGCGCGGGACCACCTTCACCGCCTATTTCCCGCAGGCTCCGGCCGCGGCGAAGGCGGCTCCGCCGGCCGCTGTCGCCAAACTGTCATGAGATTGTAGCATAGCGACGGCGTTCCTCGGGCAGGTTGGCTTCCCGAGGGAGGCTTGAGACGCGCATGATCATCTGGGCCGCGCTGGGCGCGCTCCTTCTCTTCTCCGCGGCGACCTATGTCCTCGGGCGCCGGCGCCTGGCGGGAACCGCCGGTGGCCGGACGCATTCGCGGCCGGGCTATCATGGGGCGTACGTGGCGCTCTGGAGCGCCGTGCCGGCGCTTCTGCTGCTCGTGCTCTACGTGGCTTTCGCCGGGCGGGCGGAGCAGGCCCTGCTGCGCGCCGAGCCGCCGCCGGCCGTGGCCGCCATGGACGCCCAGCAGCAGCAGGTCTTCTTCGACGACGCCCGCGCGCTGGCCAAGGGCGCGCCCCGCAGCGAGACCCCCTACGATCAAGCCGCCCTGCAGGCGCTGGACGCCAAGGCCCAGCAGGCTCAGGGGCTGGAGCAGGGAATGCGGCTGGGCGCGCTGGCGCTCGCGATCGTCCTGGCCGGCGGGGGCTTTGCGTTCGCCTGGCGCCGCCTCGCGCCCGACTTCCGCGCGCGCAACCGGGTGGAAGGGTGGATCGGCGGGCTGCTGCTGATCTGCTCCGTGGTGGCGGTGCTGACCACCGTCGGCATCGTGCTGTCGCTCGCCTACGAGAGCCTGCGGTTTTTCCAGGCGGTCTCGCCGCTCGACTTCCTGTTCGGGACCCAGTGGGACCCGCAGATCGCCATCCGCGCCGACCAGGTCGCCGCCAAGGGCGCGTTCGGCGCCGTGCCGCTGTTCGTGGGCACCTTCCTGATCATGCTGATCGCCATGGCGGTGGCGGCGCCGGTGGGCCTGTTCTCGGCCATCTACCTGTCGGAGTACGCCAGCGGCTGGACTCGCGCCGTGGTGAAACCGCTGCTGGAGGTCCTGGCGGGCGTGCCGACCGTGGTCTACGGCTTCTTCGCCGCCCTGACCGTCGGCCCGCTGTTCCGCGGCTTCTTCAACGGCATTGGCGAAGCGCTCATCGGCGGGCCGTTCAACGAGCTCGGGCTCTACCTCGCGCAGGTGCAGAACCAGATGGCGCTGGTGGCCGGGGCGGTCATGGGCATCATGCTCATTCCCTTCGTCTCCTCGCTGTCCGACGACATCCTCAATGCCGTGCCCCAGTCGCTGCGCGACGGGAGCCTGGCCATGGGCGCGACCAAGTCCGAAACGGTGAAGCGGGTGGTGCTGCCGGCCGCGCTCCCGGGGATCGCCGGGGCCCTGCTGCTGGGGGTCTCCCGCGCCGTGGGCGAGACCATGATCGTGACCATGGCCGCCGGCCTGCAGGCGCGGACCACGCTGAACCCGCTCGACACGGTCACGACCGTGACCGTCCAGATCGTCACCCTGCTCACCGGCGACCAGGAGTTCGACAGCCCGAAGACGCTGTCGGCCTTCGGCCTCGGCCTGACGCTCTTCGTGGTCACCCTGATCCTGAACGTCGTCGCCCTGCGGATCGTCCAGAAGTACCGGGAACAGTATGACTGACGCGGCCCACTCCAAGTCCGCCACCGCGCCCGTCGACCGGCGCGCCGCCATGGCCGAGCGCCTGAAGCGCCGCCGGGCCCAGGAGACGCGGTTCCGCTGGTACGGCCGCGCGGTCATCATCGTGGCCCTGTCGTTCCTCGCCATCCTGCTCGGCCGGATCGCGCTGCAGGGCTACACCACCTTCGTGGACTACCGGATCACCGTGCCGGTGTACGTCGACCCCGCGCGGGTGGACGCCGCCGACATCGTCGGCGCCAACTACGACCAACTCGTCGCCGAGGCGGTCCTCGCCAAGCTGGGCGAGCAGGACGACGAGTTCGGGCGCACCTCCGGCAAGCTGAAGCAGCTCATGTCGAGCGACCTCGGCTTCCAGATCCTCGACCAGGTCCGGGCCGACCCCTCCCTGATCGGCAAGACGGTGACCGTCACCGGCCCGCTGGGCGCCGACGCCGGCCTCTACTTCAAGGGCGAGATCGCGCGCGAAACGCCCGAGGCCGACCGTAAGCTCGACAACCGGCAGCTCGCCTGGCTCGACCGGCTGGACCAGCAGGGCCTGGTCTCCTCGGGCTTCAACGTCAGCTTCCTCACGAAGTCGGACTCCACCGAGCCGGAGCAGGCGGGCGTGCTGGGGGCCGTGGTCGGCTCGTTCATGATGCTGATCGTGACCGCGGCGCTCGCCGTGCCGATCGGCATGCTGGCGGCTGTCTACCTCGAGGAGTTCGCACCGAAGAACCGCTGGACCGACCTCATCGAGGTGAACATCAACAACCTCGCGGCGGTGCCCTCGATCGTCTACGGCCTGCTCGGCCTTGCGGTGTTCATCAACTGGCTGGCGGTGCCCAGGTCGTCGCCGCTGGTGGGCGGTCTGGTGCTGGCGTTGATGAGCCTGCCCACGGTGATCATCGCCACCCGCGCCGCGCTCAAGGCCGTCCCGCCCTCGATCCGCGAGGCGGCCCTGGCGGTGGGCGCGTCGAAGACCCAGACGGTCTTCCACCACGTCCTGCCGCTCGCCATGCCAGGCGTCATGACCGGGGCGATCCTCAGCCTGGCGCACGCGCTCGGCGAGACCGCACCGCTGCTGATGATCGGCATGGTCTCCTTCGTGCCGGGCGTGCCGGGCGGCTTCACCGAGTCGGCCACCGTGCTGCCGGTGCAGGTCTTCATCTGGGAGAACGCGTCCGAGCGCGCGTTCCACGAACGGACGGCAGCGGCGATTATCGTCCTGCTCGTCTTCATGATCCTCATGAACCTCGCGGCCATCCTCCTGCGCCGCAAGTTCGAACGCCGCTGGTGAGCGCCATGAACGTCAATCCGCACATCTCCCTCGACGTGCAGTCCGCCGCCTCGCCGCCTCGGGCGGTCAAGGTCCGGGCGCGCAACGTCGACGTCTTCTACGGCGACAAGCAGGCGCTGTTCGACGTCTCCCTCGACGTCCCCGAGCGCTCGGTGACCGCGCTCATCGGCCCGTCGGGCTGCGGCAAGTCCACCTTCCTGCGCTGCATCAACCGGATGAACGACACCATCGTCGGCGCCCGCGTGGAGGGCACGATCGAGCTCGACGGCGAGGACGTGAACGACCGGGGCCTCGACCCCGTCCTGCTGCGCGCCCGGGTGGGCATGGTGTTCCAGAAGCCGAACCCCTTCCCGAAGAGCATCTACGAGAACGTGGCCTACGGGCCGCGCATCCACGGCCTCGCCACCTCCAAGTCCGAGCTGGACGGCATCGTCGAGACCTCGCTGAAGCGCGCGGGCTTGTGGAAGGAGGTCTCGGACCGCCTGCACCAGTCCGGCTCCGGCCTCTCCGGCGGCCAGCAGCAGCGACTCGTGATCGCCCGCGCCATCGCCGTGAAGCCGGAGGTGATCCTGATGGACGAGCCGTCCTCGGCCCTCGATCCCATCGCCAGCGCCCGGATCGAGGAGCTGATGGACGAACTCCGCGAGGAGTACACCATCGTCATCGTCACCCACTCGATGGCCCAGGCCGCGCGGGTCTCCCAGAAGACCGCCTTCTTCCACCTGGGCAAGCTGATCGAGGCAGGTCCGACCGACGAGATCTTCACCAACCCGCGGGACAGCCGCACCCAGGACTACATCACCGGCCGGTTCGGCTAGGGGCGCACGCCATGAACGAGCATATCGTCAAATCCTTCGAGGACGAGTTGAACACCCTGACGGCCGAGTGCGCCCGCATGGGCGGCCTCGCCGAGGCGCAGGTGGCCGACGCCATCCAGGCGGTGGTGAAGCGCGACCAGAGCCTGGCCTCCAGCCTGGTCGAGCGCGACGAGCAACTCGACGTCCTGCAGCAGGACATCGAACGCAAGGCGATCCGCCTGATCGCGCTTCGCCAGCCCATGGCCAACGACCTGCGCCGCACGGTGGCGGCCATGAAGATCGCCGGCGAGCTGGAGCGCACCGGCGACCTAGCCAAGAACATCGCCAAGCGGACGCTGGTGATCGTCGAGTCAGAGCCCATGCAGCCGCTCACCCGCTCTCTGGAGCGGCTGGGGAAGCTGGTGCTGACCCGGCTGAAGACCGTGCTGGACGCCTACACCCGGTCCGACGTGGAGCGCGCGCTCGCCGTCTGGTCCCAGGACGACGAGGTGGACGAGCACTACAACAGCCTCTTCCGGGAGCTGCTCACTTACATGATGGGCGACCCCCGGACGATCACCGCCTGCGCGCACATGCTCTTCGTGGCGAAGAACCTCGAGCGCATCGGGGACCACGCCACCAACGTCGCCGAGATGGTCCACTACGAGATCACCGGGGAGGAGATGATCCAGGCGCGGCCGAAGACCGACGCCTTCACCGCCTGACGGAGAGACCCGCCTTGCAGCCGCACATTCTGGTGGTCGAGGACGAGGACAGCCTCGCCACCCTCCTGCAGTACAATCTTGAGAAGGAAGGCTACGACGTGGCCCTGGCCGGCGACGGCGAGGAGGCCCTGCTGCTCGTGGACGAGCGCCTGCCCGACCTGATCGTCCTCGACTGGATGCTGCCGAAGGTGTCCGGCATCGAGGTCTGCCGCCGCATCCGCCAGAGGCCGGAAGCCCGCAATGTGCCGATCATCATGCTGACGGCCCGCGGAGAGGAGACCGACCGGATCCGCGGCCTCGACACCGGCGCCGACGACTATGTGGTGAAGCCCTTCTCGATGACCGAGCTGGCAGCCCGCATCCGCGCCGTGCTGCGCCGCCTGCGGCCGGGCCTGGCCGAGGATCGCGTCCGCTGCGGCGACATCGTCATCGACCGGGTGGCCCACCGCGTGAAGCGCAACGGCAGCGAGGTGCACCTCGGCCCCACCGAGTTCCGCCTGCTGGACTATTTCATGCAGCACCCCGGTCGGGTGTTCTCGCGCGAGCAACTGCTCGACGCGGTCTGGGGCTCGGACGTCTATGTGGAAGCCCGGACGGTGGACGTGCACATCGGGCGGCTGAGAAAGGCGCTGAACGCGTCCGAGGGCGGCGATCCGATCCGCACGGTGCGCTCGGCGGGCTACGCGCTGGACGTTGACGCCTGAGCCGCGCCGTCAGCCGCCGTCGGAAGCGGCGGTGAAGACTGCGAGCTGATCGTCGAAGGCGCGCCTGTAGGCCGGGCGGGCCTCCGCACGGGCGACGTAGGCCGCCAGATTGGGATGGGCGTCCAGCAGAGGCGACCCCGCGACGCGGCGGAGCACGGTGACCATCAGCAGGTCGCCGGCGCTGAACGCCCCGTCCAGCCATTCGGACTCTCCCAGACGTCGCGCGAGGTCGCCCAGGCGCAGGCGGATCGCATCCTCTAGCTTCGCCAGGCGCGCGGCGTACCAGGGCTCGTCCCGCTCCAGGATTGTGGCCAGGGCGCGCTCGAAGATCGGCGGCTCGACAGTGTTCAGCGCCGCGAACATCCAGGCGATGGACCGGGCCCTGGCGTCAGGATCCTGCGGGAGCAGCCCGGCGTGTCGCTCGGCGATGTGGAGGACGATGGCGCCCGACTCGAACAGCGCGAGCGCACCCGCCTCGTAGGTCGGGACCTGGCCGAAGGGGTGGATCGCCCTGTGACCCGGCTCCTTCATCTCGGCGAAGGATAGCAGCCGCACCTCATAGGGCTGACCGACCTCCTCCAGCGCCCACCTGACCCGCAAGTCGCGAGCGAGCCCGCGGCCTCGGTCGGGCGAACGCTCGAAGGCGGTGATTGTCGGAACGTGGCTCGGCATCGTCTTGCTCCGGTGGCGTTCACCCCAAGGACGGGCGGGACCGCCGCGGGACGACAATAGCGCCTGCGTTCGCCGTCGCCCCGGCCTCGGCGCAGCCCCATCCTTGACCGCCGGGCCGCGGCGCGCGAAAGCCCCGGTTCATGAAGATCCTCCTCGTCGGCTCGGGCGGGCGCGAACATGCCCTCGCCTGGAAGATCGCGCAGTCGCCGCTGGTGACGCGGCTGGTGGCCTCCCCGGGAAACCCCGGCATGGCCGGTCTCTGCGAACTGGCCGAGTGGAAGCCCACGGAGGTGGCGCGGCTCGTCCAGCTCGCCCGGGAGATGGCGGCCGACCTGGTGGTGATCGGGCCTGAGATGGCGGTCGCCGCGGGCCTGGCCGACGCGCTGGAGGAAGCCGGCATCCCCTGCTTCGGCCCGACGGCGGCGGCGGGGCGGCTGGAGTCGTCGAAGGCGTTCACCAAGGCATTCGCCGAGCGGCACCACCTGCCGACCTCCCGCTACAGGATCTGCGAGGACCGTGAGACGGCCTATGCCGCGCTGGCCGACTTCAGCCCCCCTTATGTGGTCAAGGCCGACGGGCTGGCGGCCGGCAAGGGCGTGGTGATCGCGCAGGACGAGCCGGCGGCGCGCGCGGCCATAGACGACGCCTTCTCGGGCGGCTTCGGCGACGCCGGCCAGGTGATCGTGCTGGAGGAATTCATCGAGGGCGAGATCGGCTCGCTGTTTGCGCTCAGCGACGGCAAGACCTCGAAGCTGTTCGGCTGGGCCCAGGACCACAAGCGCGCCTTCGACGGCGAGCAGGGGCCGAATACCGGCGGCATGGGCACCTATTCGCCGGCGCCGGTCTTCACCTACGACCTGGTGGAGCAGGTGGATGAGCGCCTGGTGAAGCGCGCCTTCCACGCCATCGCCCAGGAGGGGGCGCCCTACCGCGGCGTGCTGTTCGTCGAGCTGATGGCCACCCGCGACGGGCCAAAGCTTGTGGAGTTCAACGCCCGCTTCGGCGACCCCGAATGCCAGGTGCTGATGATGCGGCTGGAGAGCGACATCGTCCCCTACCTGATGGCCTGCGCCACGGGGCGGCTGCACGAGATGCCCGACCCGGTCTGGCGCGATGACTGGGCGGTCTGCGTGGTGATGGCCGCGCGCGGCTACCCCGGCAAGCCCGAGACCGGGAGCGTCATCCGCGGCGCCGACCAGGACTTCGGCCCCCACGTCCACGTGTTCCACGCCGGCACCACCAAGGGGGAAGACGGCGCGCTGCGCGCCGCGGGCGGGCGGGTGCTGAACGTCTGCGCCACCGGCCGCGACCTGGTGGAGGCGCGGGAGCGCGCCTATGGCGCCGTGGCCGCCATCGAGTGGCCGGAAGGCTTCCATCGCACCGACATCGGCTGGCGCGCTCTGGCCCGCTGACGCTTTCGCTGTTGGCCGCCGCTGCGTAAGGTGGTTTCAAACAAGCGTACGAGTGCAGGGGAGGACGCCATGGCCGTGACCACCGACATCGCCGCCGAACAGGAGCGCGAGAAGGCCAACACGGGCACCAAGGAGGTGGCCGAGTCCCACCGCTTCGACGAGGCTGCGCTCGACCGCTGGATGCGCGCCAATGTCGAGGGCTACGAGGGGCCGCTGGAGGTCCGCCAGTTCAAGGGCGGGCAGTCCAACCCGACGTATCAGCTCATCACGCCCGGCAAGAAGTACGTCCTGCGGCGCAAGCCGCCGGGCAAGCTGCTGCCCTCGGCGCACGCGGTTGACCGCGAGTTCCGGGTGATCAGCGCGCTGCACCCGACCGGCTTCCCTGTGGCCAAGCCCTACGGCCTGTGCACGGACGAGGGCGTCATCGGCACTTGGTTCTACGTCATGGACATGGTCGAGGGGCGGATCCTCTGGGACCAGACCCTGCCGGCCTACGAGCCCGCCGAGCGCAGCGCCATCTGGCGGGCGAAGATCAAGACCCTCGCCGACCTGCACAATACGGACTACGTGAAGGTGGGCCTGGAAGACTACGGCAAGCCCGGGAACTACATGGGGCGGCAGGTCGACCGCTGGACCAAGCAGTACAAGGCCTCCGAGACCCAGCACATCCCCGAGATGGAGCGGCTGATCGAGTGGCTCCCGCGTACCCTGCCGCCGCAGGAGCGCACCTCCATCGTCCACGGCGACTACCGCCTGGACAACATGATCTTCCACCCCACCGAGCCGCGGGTGATCGCGGTCCTTGACTGGGAGCTCTCGACGCTCGGCGAGCCCCTGGCCGACTTCACCTACTTCCTGATGAACTGGGTGAACGGGACGGTGTCCCAGCTTCCGGACCTGAAGGCGCACGGCATCCCGACGCTGGACGAGGCGGTGGCCTACTACTGCGAGCTGACCGGTCGCCCGGGCCTGCCCGACCTCGACTGGTACTTCGCCTACAACATGTTCCGGCTGGCCGGCATCATTCAGGGCATCCTCGGCCGGGTGCGCGACGGCACCGCCAACCACCCGGACGCCGTCAACATGGGCCCGCGGGTCATCGCACTGGCCGAGGCGAGCTGGCGCTTCGCCCAACGGGCGGGGGCGACGGCCTAGAGACCAGCCTTCGCCAGCAACGCGTCCAGCGCCGCCGGATCGTCGAAGGCGGCGCGGACGGGCCACGGCGTCACCCGCGCGCGCCATTCCGGCGGCAGGCGGACCCAGTCCTTCTCGGTGGTGACCAGACCCGCGCCGAACTGCGCGGCGCGGTCGGCGAGCCGCCGGAGGGCGGCCTCGTCGTAGGCGAAGTGGTCCGGGAAAGGGGCGAAGTCGGCGAGCCGGCAGCCGGCGGCGACCAGCGCCCGCTCCACCTTCCACGGCTTGCCGACCCCGGCGAAGCCCACCTGGGGGCCTGCCGGCGGCGCATCCACCGGCGTCAGGTGCGCGCAGAGCACCGGTCGCGCCCGCAGGGCACTCAGCAGGTCGGGCTCGGCGGCCGGCAGGTCGCCCGGCAGCAGGACCACGGAGGCGTCGGCCCGGCCGAGCCCGCTCGCCAGGGGCTCGCGCATCGGCCCGGCCGGAAACACGCGGCCGTCCCCGAACGGCCACTCCTCGTCCCGCGTCTCGCCGTCCACCACGATCAGCGACAGGGCCTTCCGGACCGAGGGGTTCTGGTGGCCGTCGTCCATGACCACCGCCTCGGCGCCGGCGTCAGCGGCGGCCCGGGCGCCAACGGCCCGGTCGCGCGAAACCCAGACCGGGAACTCCCGCGCCAACATCAGCGGCTCGTCGCCCACGTCGGCGGACGTATGATGCGCCGGATCGACCCGCACCGGCCCCGCGAGCCGGCCGCCGTAACCGCGCGACAGCAGATGGACGGCCTTGCCGCGGGCCGCCAGGCGCCGGGCGATCTCGCGCACCACCGGGGTCTTGCCGGTCCCGCCCATGGTGACGTTCCCCACGCAGATCACCGGCACGCCCGGGTCGACAGGCTCGGCCGTCGCGATGCGCCGGGCGGTGACGGCGCTCCAGAGCCACGAAGCGGGCGTCAGCAGACCGCGCGTCATCGGCATGGACCGCCGGTCGCGCCGGTACCACCAGCGGGGTGTCTCGAGCTTCACGGGAGCAGCGGTTCCAGCAAGGCCAGCGCCGCGTCAAGCGCCTCGCCCTGGCGCGCGGCGTAGGCCTGCGCCGCCCCGCCGATCCGCCGGGCGATCCGCGGGTTGGCGAGGAGGCCGGCGACATGGCGGCTGAGCTCCGCGGCGTCACGGGCCTCGATCGCCGCCGCTTCGGAAAACATCTCCCGGTAGGTGTCGGCGGCGTTGAAGACCTCCGGCCCGGTGACGATCGGCCTGCCGTGGCGGGCGGGCTCCAGCGGGTTGTGGCCGCCGACGCCGGGCGCAAAGCCGCCGCCCATCACCACCACGTCGGCCAGTTCGAAGAACAGGCCGAGCTCGCCCAGCGTGTCGGCCACATAGGCGCCTGCGGCGGCGCCGATTGGCTCCCCCGCGGCGCGGCGGGCGACAGTCCAGCCGGAGGCGGCGAGGTCGGCCGCGACAGCCGCGCCCCGCTCGGGATGCCGGGGGGCGACGACGAGCAGGGACGAGGGGCCGGCGTCGCGGACGGCGTCGGCGATCAGATGCTCCTCGCCCGGGTGGGTGCTGGCGGCCAGCACGACGGGGCGGCCGCCGGCGGCGCCGCGGAGCGCGGCCAGCTCCTCCGGATCGAAGGGCAGGGGCGCGCCCACCATCTTGAGGTTCAGCCGCGACCCTACCCGTGCGCCGAGGGTCGCCAGCCGTCGGCCGGTGGCCTCGTCCTGCGGCAGCACCAGGTCGAAGGCCGAGAGCAGCGCGCGGGCCGTGGCCGGCGCCCGGCCCCAGCCGCGGGCGCTGGCATCGGTCATCCGGGCGGACACCAGGGCCAGCCGCACGCCGCGCGTCCGTGCGCCGGCGATCAGGTTCGGCCACAGCTCGCTCTCCACCAGCACCCCCACATCGGGCCGCCAATGGTCGAGGAAGCGCCGCACGGCGCCCGGCGCGTCGACCGGCGCGAACTGGTGGATCACGCCTTCAGGCAGGCGATGCGCAAGCAGGCGCGCCGAGGTCACCGTGCCGGACGTCACCAGGATGGCGACGTCCGGCCGACGCGCCTGCAGCGCCCGGATCAGCGGCAGCAGCGACAGGGACTCGCCGACGCTGACGCCGTGGAGCCAGACCAGCGGGCCGGCGGGCCGCGCCAGGGCGATGCGTCCGAGACGCTCGGTCAGCCGTTCGGCGTCCTCCTTGCCCCGCCGGGCGCGTGCGCGCAGGGCCGGTCCGGCGAGCGGCTCGGCGAGCGCCGTGGCGATCCGGTAGAGCCCGAGCGGCAGGGTGGCGGGCAGGCGGCTCACACCACCTCGGCCGGCGCCAGCCGGCAGGCGTGGGCGGTGTCCGCCTCGACCTGCAGGGTCGCGTGCCCGATGTTGAACCGGCCGTGCAGGCCCTCGCAGGCCTGGTGCAGGAAGGCGTCCGGTTCCGGATTGCCGGGCCGGATCAGGTGGGCGGTGAGCGCCGTCTCGGTGGTGCTCATGGCCCAGATGTGCAGGTCGTGGACCGACTCGACCCCGGGCAGGGCCGCCAGCCAGGCGCGCACCGCCTCCACGTCGACGCTGCGCGGCGCGGCGTCGAGGGCGAGGTCCATGGAGTCCCGTAGCAGGCCCCAGGTGCCGATAATGATGACCGCGGCGATCAGCAGGCCGAGCGCCGGGTCAACCCAGAGGAGGCCGGTGACGGCGATCACAGCCGCGCCGATCACCACCGCCAGCGAAACCGCGGCGTCGGCGGCCATGTGCAGGAAAGCCCCGCGGACGTTGAGGTCCGAATGGCTGCCGCGGAAGAACAGCAGGGCGGTGGCGGTGTTGATCACCACCCCCAGGGCGGCGACGGCCATGACCAGGCCGGTCTCGATGAAGGCCGGCTCGCGCAGCCGGTGAATCGCCTCGGACACGATCGCCCCGACGGCGACCAGCAGCAGCACGGCGTTGGCCAGGGAGGCGAGAATGGTCGCCTTGCGCAAGCCGTAGGTCCGCCGGCCGGCCGGCGCACGCCGCGCCAGCACCGAGGCGCCCCAGGCCAGCACCAGCGACAGCACGTCGGAGAGGTTGTGGCCGGCGTCCGCCAGCAGGGCCATGGAACCCGCCCAGATGCCTGCGCCCGCTTCGGCCAGCACGAAGGCGGTGTTGAGGATCACCCCGATGGCGAACGCCCGGCCCATGTCGGCCGGGGCGTGGTGATGGTGGTGGTGGCCGATGCCATGGCTGTGGCCATGCCCGTGGCCCTGCCCGGACTCGTGGGCATGGTCGTGATCGTGCCCGTCGTGGTCGTGGGGGTGATGCGCGTGGGCGTGGGCCATGCGCCTATGTCTCACCGGCGGCGCCCGCGATCAATGCGGCCGGCCGACCAGGGCCTCGGCGCGGCGCGTGGCGGCCGACAGGCGGGCGGACCAGTCGGCGATCAGGCCCTGGATGGCGGCGTCGTCGGCGTCGGCCGGGACGTGGAGCGGGCCCTCCCAGACGACGGCGCCGCGGCCGAACGGGGCGGCGAACATCACCTGGTCCCAGGTATTGCGGAGCTGCCAGGCCGGGTTGGCGGCGATACCCATGAGGAAGACGGGCTGGCCTGAGCGCCGCGCGATCTGCAGCGCGCCCTGCGCGATCACCTCGTTCGGTCCGCGCGGGCCGTCCGGGGTGACCACCAGCGCGCCGCCATCGGAGACCCAGGCCACCGCCTCGCGAATCGCCGCCACCGCCTGCCGGGCCTTGGCGCTGTCGCCCTTCTTGGCCGACGAGACCCGGATCGCCGGGAAGCCGGACATGGCCAGCGCCTGGGCGATGAACTCCCCGTCCGCGGAGGGCGACACGAACGCCCGCGTGCGCTTGCGCCACCACTGCGGCGCGGTGGCGAGGCAGAGCGGGATCCGGCCGTGCCAGAAGAGCGCGATGGCGCCGCTGTCGCCCGCCAACACCGGCTCCACGCAGGCGACGTTCTCGTGCGTCCAGCGCACGGTGCGCAGCACGACTCGCAGGTAGGTCCCCAGCACCCAGCCCAAGAAGGCCTGGACGCTGTCGTTGCGGAGCAGCTTCTTCAAGCGGCGGTCTCCGCCTCCAGGTCCTGGGTCTTGGCCAGGCGTGCGTAGAGGCCGCGCTTCTTGACGAGGCTGGCGTGGTCGCCGGTCTCGATGATGCGGCCACGGTCGATGACGTAGATGCGGTCCGCGCCGCGCACGGTGGACAGCCGGTGGGCGATCAGCAGGGTCGTGCGGCCGGCCATCAGCCGCCTCAGCGCCGCCTGCACCTGGGCCTCGCTCTCGGTGTCGAGCGCGCTGGTCGCCTCGTCCAGCAGCAGGATCGGGGCGTCCTTCAGGAAGGCGCGGGCGATGGCGATCCGCTGCCGCTGCCCGCCCGACAGGCGGGCGCCGGCCTCGCCGACGGTGGTGTCGTAGCCCTTCGGCAGGGCGGTGATGAATTCGTGGGCCGCCGCCGCCTCGGCCGCGTGCTGAATGGCCTCGAACGGTGCGTCGGGACGGGCGTAGGCGATGTTGGCCAGGATGGTGTCGTCGAACAGGAACGGCTCCTGGGTGACGAGCGCGATCTGCGCCCGCAGCGAGGCGATCGTCACCTCGCGAATGTCCTGGCCGTCCACCAATACCCGGCCTTCGGTCGGGTCGTAGAAGCGCGGGATGAGGTTCAAGATGGTGCTCTTGCCGCCGCCCGACGGCCCCACCAGCGCGATCGTCTCGCCGCGCCGGGCCTCCAGGCTGACGTCTGACAGCGCGGGCGGGCCGTCGCCGCCGTAGGAGAAGCCCACCCGGTCGAATTGGATGAAGCCCGCGCCGCAGGCGAGCGGCCTGGCCCCGGCGTGCTCACGCACCTCCGGCTCCACGTCGAGGGCGGCGAACAGCCGCCGGGCCGCGGACATGCCCTCGGCCATCACCGTCTGCAGGTTGGCGAGCTGGCGTAGCGACTGTGACGCGAGGCCGAGCGCGCCGATGAAGGCCACGAAGGCCCCCACCGTCATGCTGCCCTGCTGCGAACGCCAGCCGGCATAGGCGATGACGGCGGCGGTGATGAGCGTCATCACCAGTTCCGTGGCCGGCGCCGCCCGGGCCCGGGCGTTGGCGCCCTTCACCAGGTGGTTCTGGCGCCGGCGCACCACCTCGGCGACGCGGTCTTCCTCGTAGCCCTCGCGGTTTTCGATCTTCACGACCCGGATGCCGTCGAGGCTCTCCATGATCGCCGTCGACAGCGCCGACGTCTCCGCCATGGCGCCCTTCGCGGCCTTGGTTGTGCGCTTGGAGAAGCGCCGCATGATCCAGCCGGAGAGCGGCAGCGCGAGGATCAGGATCAGCGACAGGGCCGTGTCGTTGGAGACCATCACCGTGATCGCGCCGATAACGGTGAGCAGGTGCTGGGTGTAGTTGATCACGCCGGCGGTGGCGGCCTCGCGGATCAGGCCGGCGTCGTAGAGCACGGAAGAGACGTAGGCGCCGGAGTGCTGACTGCGCAGCCGGGCGAGGTCGGCGCGAACCAGCTTGCCGAACAACTGCACCTGGATGTCGCCCACGACGCCGTTGCCGATGCGGTTGACCAGCGAAGCCTGAACCACCTGCGCCACCGCCCGGCCGAGCGCGAGCAGAGCGATGGTGATCGGCAGGGCCACGAGTTGGCCGGGCTTGTGATTGACCATCAGGTCGTTCACCGCCGGCTCCAGGATGCGGATCAGCTCGGCCGAGATGATCGCCACGCAGATCGCCGCCACCAGGGCGGTCAGCCAGCCCTTCCAGCGCGGCGCCATGTAGGCGCGCGCCACCCGACCGACGACGGCGCGGGTGGAAAGCTCCTCTCGAGGGCGCTCGCTCATGGGCGAGGCGTCGGCCGATGCGGAACCGAAGTCAAGCCGCCGCGGCCTTCGGCCCGCTTCCGTGCGCGGCGGGAAGCGCCTAGATGAGCAGCATGACCGTCGAGCCCGTCCACAACCCCTTCGACCTGTCGAGCCCGGCGGGACGGGCGCGGGCCTACCTGGACTACCTCTGGAAGGACCACGCCTACCTCCGGCTCGGCTTCCAGAACGCCCACTGGATCTCCGAGGAGCTGGTGCGCACCAACCAGCCCTGGCCGCATCAGCTCGCCGCCTGGAAGCTGCGCGGCATCAAGACGGTCATCAACCTGCGAGGGGGGTTCGACGCCAGCTTCCACGCGCTCGAGAAGGACGCCTGCGAGCGCCTCGACCTCACGATGGTCGACTTCACCATCACCTCGCGCGAAGTGCCAAGCGTCCAGCGGGTCCTCGGCGCCAAGCGGCTGTTCGAGACCATCGAGTATCCCGCGCTCATGCACTGCAAGTCGGGCGCCGACCGGGCCGGCATCATGAGCGTGCTCTACATGCACTTCCGCAAGGGCAAGACCATCCGCGAGGCCATGGACCAGCTCCACCTGCGCTACCTGCACGTGAGGCAGGGCAAGACGGGCGTGCTGGACTACACCTTCGAGCGCTACCTCGACGAGGGCGAGCCGGTCGGCATGAGCTTCCTCGAATGGGTGCAGAGCCCGATGTACGACCCGGCGGGGATGAAGGCGAAGTTCCGCGCGGGCATGATCGGCAGCGTGCTCACCGAGAAGCTGCTGCGGCGTGAGTGAGCCCGCCGAGAGAGTCTGGCGCCCGACAGACGTCGGGATATCCTCCGTGCGAGCATAAGCCATGGACGACGCATCGGGCTCCACCGCGGCCGCCGAGGACTTCTACACCCTGCTTTGCGTGCGCGCGGACGGCGTGGCCTCGTTCGTGGACGTGTTCCCGTCGGCGGACGTGGCGCGCGTGCGCCAGCGGGCTGCGGCGCTCCTGGCGGAGCACCGCAGCTCTCAGAGGGTCGAGGTCTGGCGGGACGGGGCCCTGGTCGAGGAACTCGACCGCTCGGCCTAGTGCGTGTCGCCGGCGTCGGGGTCGAGGAGCCGGTGCGCGTGGATGATGAAGTAGCGCATCAGGGCGTTGTCGACGGTTTCCTGGGCCTTGGCGCGCCAGGCGCGGACCGCATCTTCGTAGCTCGGGAAGGCGCCGACCAGGTCGACCTTGGTGAGGTCGCGGAATTCGGGCTTGCCTTCGAGAGACTTCATTTCGCCGCCGATGACGAGGTGCAGCAGCTGCTTGTCGGACATGTTTGACCTTGCTTGAGGGGGAGCTTGATCAGCTTGCCGTGCCGATATGCCGGACGCGCTCCAGGATCAATGGGGCGAGCCCCGGCGCGGCGCAGATCAGGCTCCTCTGGACCGGCGAGGGGCCGTTGTAGCGGAACGTCCGGCCGGCGTGGTCGCCCACGTAGCAGCCGGCCTCCGTGGCGATGAGGTCGGCCGCCGCCACATCCCAGTCGTGCTTAGGGATCGGTGCGACGGCGACGTCGAACTCGCCCGCCGCCACCAGGCACATCCGATAGGCGGTGGAGTTGCGCTGCTCGATGCGCATCTCGGGCCACGGGATCGGCCAGCTCGGGTGGGCGAACACCCGCGGGTCGCCGGTCATGGCGCAGCCTTCCACCACGCAGGCCGCGCTGGGGCCGATCGGCGCGCCGTTGCAGGTGGCCCCCTGGCCCGCCTGGGCGGCGTAGGTCTCGCCGACCTCCGGCGCGAACACCACGCCCGCCACCGGGCGCTGGTCCTCGACCACGGCGATGGACACCGACCACCACGGGCGGTCGTTGAGGAAGGCGCGGGTGCCGTCGATGGGGTCGACCACGAACAGCCGCCGGCGGCCGAGCCGGGCCGGATCGTCCGCCGTCTCCTCGGAGAGCCAGCCGTAGTCGGGTCGGGCGGCCCCCAGCCGCTCGCGCAGCAGGGCGTCGGCCGCGAGGTCGGCGTTGGTCACCGGCGAGTTCCCGGCCTTGTACTCGACCTCCAGCCCACGGGCCCGGAGGTCGTGGGCCAGGCGTCCGGCCTCGCGAGCCGCGTCGAGGATCAGGGCGAGATCGTCGGCGACGCTCATCGGCCGGCGATGGCGAGTCCGTCCACCAGCAGGGAGGGGGCGTTGGAGGCGCCGCGGATCTCCAGGTCCGAGCCGGGGACGAGGCGCCCATAGATGTCGATCAGGTTGCCCGCGACGGTGATCTCGCTGACCGGATAGGCCAGCTCGCCGTCCTCGAACCAGAATCCGGAGCAACCCACCGACCAGTCGCCGGTGTTGCCGTTCAGCGACGGGCCGAACATGGCGGTGATCAGCAGGCCCCGGCCGGCGTCGCGGATCAGCGCGGCCTGGTCCCTGTCGCCCGGCAGGAGGGTCAGGTTCGACGGGCCAACGCCCGGCGGGCCGGCCAGCCCGCGCGAAGCGTGGCCGGTGGTCTCCAGGCCGAGCTGGCGGGCCGAGGCGGAGTTGAGCAGCCAGGTGGTGAGCACGCCGTCGTCGATGATGGCGTGGCGGCGGTTCTCCACGCCCTCGTCGTCGAAGGGCGAGGAGCCGAGGCCGCGCGGCCGGTGGGGGTCGTCGACGACGGAGACACCCTTGGCGAACACCGGCTGGCCGAGCTTGTCCTTCAGGAACGAGGTGCCGCGGGCGATGGACGGCCCCGAGATCGCCCCGATCAGCGGTCCGAGCAGCGAGGCGGCGAGCCGGTTCTCGAAGATCACCGGAGCGGTGGTGGAGGCGATCTTGCGCGCGCCCAGCCGCGCGGCGGCCCGGCGGCCGGCTTCTGCGCCGATGAGCTCGGGCGACGGCAGGTCCGACTGCCAGCGCACCGAGCGTCCCTCGTAGCCGTTCTCCATGCCAGTCTCGTCGCCGGCGATGGCCGAAGCGCCGGTGGAGAAACCCGAGGCGCGGTGGACGCCGGCGAAGCCGCCACTGGTCACCATGGTCCACTGCGATGCCGACCAGGCGGCCGACGCGCCGTCAGAGTTGGTTACCTTCGGCACGGCGCGGGCGGCGGCCTCGGCCAGCCGGGCGCGCTCCTCCAGCGCCTCGGGCGTGGGCTCGCTGGGGTCGAAGATGTCCAGGTCCGGCAGCGGGCCGCGGGCGAGGCGGCGGGAATCCGCCAGGCCAGCGTAAGGATCCTCCGGGGCCAGGCGCGCCATGGCCACGGCCCGCTCCACAAGCTTGGCGCGGGCCTCAGGGCTGATGTCGGAGCCGGAGACGGTGGCCTGCCGACGGCCCACGAAGACCCGCAGGCCGAGGTCCCGGGCCTCCTCGCGCTCGACCTCTTCCAGGTCGCCGAGGCGCACGCTGATAGAAAGGGCCCGGCGCTCCGCGCCCACGGCCTCGGCCGCGTCGGCGCCCGCCTTCAAGGCGGCGTCGACCACATCTCGCAGCAGGTTTTCATCCATCCCGGGCATATGGCGGAGCGCGCCGGCCCCGGCAAGGCTAGGGGATAGCGTAGAACAGCAGCGCCACCGCGCCAGCGAGGTAGGCGAGCCAGGTGAGGACCACGCCCAGGCTCCGCGGCAGCGAAGCGTCGCCGCTGCGCGACAGCCCCACGGCGTGGGCGACGCGCCCGGCGAAGAGGGTCAGGCCCACGACGTGCACCACCATCGGCGGGGCGCCTGCGAAGGCGAGGACGGCGATGCCGATGAGGCCGGCCGGGACGTATTCGGTGGCGTTGCCGAAGGCGCGGATGGCGTGGTTCAGCGCCGGCACGCCCCCGTCGCCCAGGGCCACATGGTGCAGCCGCCGCTGGCGCACCACCAGCACAGACAGCACCAGCAGGAGAAGCAGGTGCAGGCCGGCCCACAGGGCGGCGGCGTGCGCCGAAGCGGTCATGTCCATGCGGTTCTCCCCATCCCCGGCGGCAGTAGCCGCCGGTTCGCCAGCCGGCGCAAGCTCACTCCACCGGCCGCCCGTCGCCGGGCAGGCCGAGCCTGGCCCACTTCTCCGTGACCGCCTCGATCACCTGCCGCTCCATGAACAGCTTCTCGCCCCACTCGCGTTTGGTCTCGGGGGGCCACTTGTTGGTGGCGTCGAGGCCGATCTTCGAGCCGAGACCGCTCTCCGGCGAGGCGAAGTCGAGGTAGTCGATGGGGGTGTTCTCCACCACCGTGATGTCCCGGGCGGGGTCCATGCGGGTGGAGATCGCCCACATGACGTCCTTCCAGTCGCGGGCGTCGATGTCGTCGTCAACGACGATCACCCACTTGGTGTACATGAACTGCCGAAGGTAGCTCCAGACGCCGAGCATCACCCGCTTGGCGTGGCCCGGGTAGGCCTTCTTCATCGACACCACGGCGATGCGGTAGCTGCAGCCTTCCGGCGGCAACCAGAAGTCGACGATCTCGGGGAACTGCTGGCGGATCAGCGGGATGAACACCTCGTTGAGCGCCTCGCCCAGGACACTGGGCTCGTCCGGCGGTCGCCCGGTGAAGGTCGTCAGATAGATCGGGTCGCGCCGCATGGTGATGGCGCTGACTTCGAAGACCGGGAAGCTCTCCACCGAGTTGTAGTACCCGGTGTGGTCGCCGTAGGGTCCCTCGTCGGCGTACTGGTCGAGGTGGACGTAGCCCTCGAGGACGATCTCGGCCTGGGCCGGGACCATCAGCGGCACGGTCTTCGCCGGGACGAGGTCGAGCTTGGCGCCGCGCATCAGGCCGGCAAACTGGTACTCGGAGAGCGTGTCCGGCACCGGCGTGACGGCGGCCAGGATCGTACCGGGATCGGCGCCGATGACGGCGCAGGCGGGCAGGGCGTCCGGCCGGCCCGCGGCCTTCCAACGGCGGTGATGCTGCGCCCCGCCACGGTGCGCGAGCCAGCGCATGACGGTGCGGTTCTTCCCCAGCACCTGCATGCGGTAGATGCCGAGGTTGTAGTCGTCCTCGCGCGCGTCGGAGGGCCCCTTGGTGACCACCAGTGGCCAGGTGATCAGCGGCGCGGGCTCGCCCGGCCAGCAGGTCTGAATCGGCAGCTTGGTTAGGTCGACGTCGTCGCCCTTCAGCACGACCTCCTGCACCGGCGCCTTCTTCACGACGTTGGGCCGCATGCCCATGACCGTCCTGGCCAGGGGCAGCATGTCGAAAGCATCCTTCAACCCTCGCGGCGGCTCCGGCTGGCGCAGGAAGGCCAGCAACTCGCCAACCTCGCGCAGCTCGCCGGCGGTGGTGCGCTCCTTGCCCTCGAGGGTCACCCCCATGGCCACGCGCTTCACCGTGCCGAACAGGTTCACGAGCGCCGGCATCGAGGAGCGCTCGCCGTCGGCGCGGATCACGTTCTCGAACAGCACGGCCGGCCCGCCGGTGGCGAGCAGGCGGCGCTGGATCTCGGTCATCTCGAGGACGGAGGACACCGGCTCGGCCACGCGGACCAGTTCGCCGGCGGCTTCCAGTTTGCCCAGGAACTCGCGCAGCGATCGGTAAGCCATGGGCGGGGTTTACCCGCCGAGCTCGGGCCGGTCTAGGATGGCCCCATGACGACCCGGATAGACCTCGACGACCTGCCGCCGAAGGTGGCGGCTCAGCTCACCGGCGCGGCCGAGGGCGAGGCGGTGCTGCTGGTGCAGGGCGGGGTGGTGGTCGCCCGGCTGCTGGCCGGACCGCCGGAAGCCGCAGCCCCCGAGGCGGCGCCGGCCTCTCCGGAGGACCACGCTGCGGAGGTGTTCGAGCAGTTCCGCGCCGCGATTGAGGACGAGTTCTAGGCCGCCACCAGGTTCACGCGGGTCCCGCAGAGCGCCACCTCGCCGCCGGGCCCCAGCAGCCCGCGCGCCTGGGCCGCCGCGCGGACGACGGCGGGATCCCGGACGGCGACGTCGAACGCGCCCAGCCCCTCCCCTCGGCCGTCGCCTGGGGCGACGAACCGTAGCTCGCCGGCGTCCAGCGGGATCCTCCAGCCGCCGCCGGCCCGCTGGGCCTCGCGGGCCAGCACCTCGCCCCACCGCCGGGCCATCCGCTCGGGATCGAACCCCTGCAGCTCCGCCGCGACCACGCCCATCGAGACATCGGTGCGGACGTGGTCGCGCCAGACCGGGCCGCCCCAGCGCCACTCCCCGCGGGTCGGCATGGAGTCCACCGAGAGGATCGCCCCGCCGATGTCCTTGGGATGCACGTGGCTCATCACCACGCCGTCGAAGTCGGCCTGCTCGATCACCCGGGCGCCGGCGCGGGCGACCTGGGCGCGGGCGTCCAGCCCGTCGTCCACCTGCAGGATGACCATATAGCCGCCGTCGCCGCCGCGCTTCTCCAGCAGCCGGCCGGCGGTTGTTCCCGACTGCCTCGGCGAGACGACCTCCAGGAACGTGTCCCCCACGGGGAAGACCGCGTTCCGCAGCCCGAACTTGCCGACGCCTGGATCGTCGTAGGCGTAGTCGACGCCCAGCACGGCGCGGATCTCGTCCGCCGCCCGGTCGAGGTCGGCGGCCACCAGCGCCACCTGCCGCAGCCGCATCACGCCCCGGCCTCCGCGTGGTCGTACGCCCGGACCAGCTTCTTGGGCGCGATCCTGCGCCAGCGTCGCGCCAGGAAGTTGCGCAGCGAGCCGGGGTGCAGGCTCTCCAGCCGCGCCAGCACGCAGGGGTAGTCGCGATAGTGCGGTGTGAGGTGGAAGGTGGCCGGCTCGGCCTCCATCAGCATCTCCCGCTCGTCGAACGAGACGTCCATGAGCACGAGGCTCGAATCCTCGGCCCGGAGGCGGGTGAAGAACTTGCCGTTCACCTTGAAGGCGGGCTGGCCGTAGCTCTGGCCCTTCTCCGCGCCGGGAAAGGCGAGCACGATGGCCTCCATCTCGGCCTCGGTCATGGCGTCCTCCCGTGCTTTGGGGCGAGGTTAGCAGACCGTCGGCGGGGTGCGGCAGCCGGTCTTACGTATTTGTACGCAATTGGCGGTTGCGAGAGGTCGGCGCACATCAGGGGCGAGAAACGAGATCGCCCATGTACCGCCTCCGCGTCATCCACGAAGGGACCTCGCGTCCCACCGAAACGATCAGCGTCGAGGCGGCCGCCGAGGTGCTGTCGGCGATCCCGGCGTTGCTGGCCCGCCACCGCGACTGCCTGCGGATCGAGGTGCTGATGGGCGACACGCGCCTGTTCGCGGTGGATTGCGACGGCGCGCGGCTGGACGGCTAGTACGCGAGGGCGACGCCGTCCTTGCGCATCTCGGTGGCGGCGGCGTAGCGGCCGGGCCAGCGCTCGACGGCCTGGTAGCCGCCGAAACCGCCGTCAGGCTCGCCCAGCTTCCAGCCGATGGCTGCAAGCTGGCGCTTCGCGGCGGCCGGCACGCCGGTCTCCAGCCTGAGCAGGCCCTTCACGTCCATCTGCTCGCCGGTGGGCTCCATGCCGCCCTCGTGGTGCCAGCGCGGTGCGTCGCCGGCTTCCTGCACGGCGAGGCCATGGTCCACCATGTTGGAGATGATCTGCGCCTGGCCCTGAGGCTGCATGTCGCCGCCCATGACGCCGAACGCCAGCCACGGCTCGGTCCCACGTGTGGCGAAGCCCGGGATGATCGTCTGGAAGGGCCGCTTGCCAGGGGCGTAGACGTTCGGGTGCCCGTCGGTCAGCGCGAAGAGCTCGCCGCGGTCCTGGAACATGAAGCCGAGGCCGTCGGGCGAGAGGCCCGAGCCCATGCCGCGATAGTTGGACTGGATGATCGACACCATCATGCCGTCCGCGTCGGCGGTGGTGAAGTAGGTGGTGTCCCCGCGGCTCGGCGCCTGGCCCGGGAAGATCGGGTCGAGGATGCGGTCGGGCCGGATAAGCTTCGCCCGCTGGGCGGCGTAGTCCTTGGAGAGCAGCCAGTCGAGCGGCGCCTGGTAGAAGGCGGGATCCGCGTAGTGGCGGGCGCGGTCCTCGAAGGCCAGGCGCTTGGCCTCGACGGCGTGGTGGATCGAGGCCGCCGACTGGAAGCCCATCTTCTTCACGTCGAAGGTCTCGAGGATGTTCAGAAGTTGCAGGGTGGCGATGCCCTGGCTGTTGGGCGGCAGGCCCCAGACATCGACCCCGCGGTAGTTCACGCTCCGCGGCTCCACCCACTCCGAGCGGTGGGCGGCGAGGTCGGCGCGGGTCATCCATCCCCCGATGCGGCGGAAGTAGCGCTCGATCCGCTCAGCGATCTCGCCTTCGTAGAAGGCGCGGCCGCCGCCGCGGGCGATCTGGCGGTAGGTCGAGGCGAGGCCGGGGTTGCGGAAGATCTCGCCCTCGCGCGGCGCGCGGCCATCGGCCGCCCACACCGCCTTGAAGTTCTCCACCTCCTCGATGCCCGCGCCTACGCGGGTGAAGTTCCGGAAGCTGCGCTCCAGGTAATAGGCGACGTTCTGGGTGACCGGCAGGCCATCCTCGGCGTGCGCGATGGCTGGCGCGAACAGTGTCGCCCAGGGGAGCTTCCCGTAGCGCTGGTGCAGGGTCCACCAGGCGTCCACGGCGCCCGGGACGCTGACCGAGACGGCCCCGTAGCTCGGGATCAGGCCGTTCTTCGCCCGCGACCTGACCGTCTCCAGGCTGAGCCCGCGCGGGCTGCGGCCGGAGCCGTTGAGGCCCACCACCTTATTCTGGCGCGGGTCCCACAGCATGACGAAGCAGTCGCCGCCGATGCCGCAGGCGATGGGCTCGGCGAAGCCAAGGATGGCGTTGGCCGCGATCGCCGCGTCGATGGCCGAGCCGCCGGCCCGCAGCATGTCGAGCGCGGCCAGCGTCGCCAGGGGATGCGCCGTGGCCGCCGCGCCGTTCCGCCCCCAGGCGGCCGAGCGGCTGGCGAACGTCGCCCCGTCGATCCGGTCGCCCGGCCCCACGTCCGGCCGGTTGCGGTTGGCATTCTCGGATCGGCTGTCCGCCAGCGCCGGAGCGGCCAGGGCGGCGGCGGGAAGGGCGGCGAGGAAGGTGCGGCGGCGCATGCGGACTCCCGAGGCTGGCGCCGCAGGTTTAGAGCGGCCGGCCGTGCGCAGGGAAGGGGCTCCCTCTCCCGCGCCGCCGCGAGGGAGAGGGAATGGCCGGTCAGCGGCGCTCGCCGTGCGCCGCCAGGATCATCGCCGAGCAGGCGGTGACCCGCTTGCCCATCTCGATGTGCAGGAATTCGTTCGGACCGTGGGCGTTCGAGCGTGGGCCCAGCACGCCGGTGATCAGGAACTGGGCCTCGGGGAACCTCTCCCCCAGCATGCCCATGAACGGGATGGTGCCGCCTTCGCCCATCATCACGGCCGGCCGGCCGAAGATCTCTTGCGAGGCTTGTTGCACGGCCGTGTCGAGCCAGGGCGCCAGCGTCGGCGCGTTCCAGCCGGGGCTGGACTGCTGACCTTCCCAGGTGACCTCCGCCCCTTGCGGCGGCTCTGCGGTGAGCGCGGCGGCCAGCGCCTGCTGGGCCCGGGACGGGTCGGCGGTGGGCGGCAGGCGGACGGAGAGCTTCAGGGTGGTGGCGGGGCGCAGCACGTTGCCGGCCTGCTCGGGCTCGGGCAGGCCGCCCGCGCCGACGACGGCGAGCTGCGGCCGCCAGGTGCGGTTGAGGACGAGCTCCGCGCCGTCCGACAGCGCGGGCTTCGTGCCGCCGGCGAACGGGAACTTGCGCCAGACCTCCTCGCCCAGCACCTCGGCGGCGGCCTGCGCCTGCTGGCGCCGCTCCGGCGGGATCTGGACGTTGAGTTCGGGCAGGCGCACCTCGCCAGTGGCCTCGTCCTCCAGCCGCTCCACCAGCGCGCGCGCCAGGCGGAAGCTGTCGGGCACGATGCCGGACGCGTCGCCGGAGTGAACCCCCTCGTTGAGCACCTGCACGGTGAGCAGGCCGCCGGCCAAACCCCGCAGCGAGGTGGTCAGCCAGAGCTGGTCGTAGTTGCCGCAGCCGCTGTCCAGGCAGATCACCAGAGACGGCCTTCCGATCCGGTCGGCCAGGTGTTCGACGTAATGGGGCAGGTCGTAGCTGCCGCTCTCCTCGCAGGCCTCGATCATCACCACGGCGCGGCCACGGCGGACGCCCTGGCGTTGAAGGGCGAGCAGGGCGGTGACGCTGGCGTAGATGGCGTAGCCATCGTCCGCGCCGCCGCGGCCATAGAGCTTCCCGTCGCGCAGCACCGGGGTCCAGGGGCCCAGGCCCTCGGTCCAGCCGGTCATCTCGGGCTGCTTGTCGAGGTGGCCGTAGAGCAGGACGGTGTCGTCGGTGTCGCCGGGCGCCTCGATCAGGATCATCGGCGTTCGGCCTTCCAGGCGGACGACCTCGAGGGTCGCGCCCGGCAGCTCGGCGAGCTTGCCCTGCGCCCACCGGACCATGTGGTCGACGGCGCGGTCGATGTGGCCGCTGGCCTGCCAGTCCGGGTCGAAGTGCGGCGACTTCGCCGGGATGGCCACGTACTCCATGAGCTCCGGGACGATCTCGTCGTCCCAGGTCTGCCCGACGAACTGGTTGAGAAGGGAGATGTCCACGCGACGCCTTTCTGTTCAGGCGCCCCTTAGACCCAGGCCGCTTGCAGCGGAAGGCCCTTGCCGCCGCCCCCGCGTCAGGACACGGGCTGGAGCGCCAGAGCCTTCAACGCCTCGGAGATCGGGATGAACAGGTTCAGGCCCGAGGGGATGTCGCCGCGCTGGTAGCTCGAGACGGTGACGGCGACGACCGCGCCGTTCTCGTCCAGCAGCGGTCCGCCGCTGTTGCCGCCGTTGATGACGACGTCGCTCTGGATGAACGGCTGGCCTTCGTAGGTGCGGCTGGCCGAGACGATGCCGCGGGTGACCGTCCCCTGGAACTTCTCGTCCAGCGGCGTGCCGATGGCGAAGACAGTATCGCCGACGCCAGGCTGGCCGGTCCGCAGGGCAAGCGGCTTGCGGCCGGTGGCGTCCACCTTGATCAGGGCCACATCGCGGCGGCGGTCGACGCGCACCACCTCGCCTAGGCTCTCGGAGCGGTCGGCCCAGCGCACCTTCACATACTTGGCGCCGCCGACCACGTGCTGGTTGGTGAGCAGATAGCCGTCCTGCGAGACCAGGAAGCCCGAGCCATGGCCGTCGCCGGTCAGGATCGCCGCGACCGACTCACTGGCGCTGGCGATGGTGCGCTTGCCCGGCGCGGCCGGCCGGAGCGCGATGGGCGTCAGGGCGGCGGGCGCCGCTGCGGATGCCGAGGGGCCGGGTCCCGCGCCCGTGACCACGCGGCGGAACTCCTCCGAGGCGAGGAGCAGACGGGTGTTCTCCCCGAACGCGTCGAGGATGGCCGGCACGACGCTGTCGTTTAGCCGCTCCTTGGAATTGAAGCCGCCCGACGTGGTGATCCGCGCCACCACCTTCCGCTCAAGGTTGGAGTAGATCTCCCAGTGCGCGGTCATCAGCACGGTCGCCGGGACACCGGTCGGGTTGAGCGGGTGTGGGCAGTCAATGCAGAATCGGCCCTGGATATCGTCGACCAGGACCGCGACCTTGAAGTCTGCGGCGCCGTCGGCATCGTCGAAGAGGCTCTGGGATCCTCCGCCTGCAAAGCCTGCCGTCGCCAGTTCGCGGTCGAAAACACGCGCGAACGAGGCCGTCTGGCCGTCGAGGCGGCCGCCCTGCCAGGTAAGCATCGTATCCCCTTCCGGGGGGATCCGGATCGTGGGGATGGTTCTGGAGTTATAGGCGAGCGCCCAGGCCTCACCGTCCTTGGGGTGGATTACGATCCTCGCGAACTCGACCGGGCGCACCTGGATCCCGGCCGGCAGCGGCTGGACCACCCTCGGCGCGGCGGCCTGCAACCGGCGCAGCGTTCGGTAGTCCGCGCCTTGCGCCCCGCTCGCCACCAAGGCGACCGCCAGTCCCGTCACGATGGCAAGCTTCATGGTTCTTCCCCCCAGGTGTTCCGCCCAGCCTAGGCGCGACACGTCTAACGTGTGCTTAAGTCAGCCCTCGCTCCAGACCGCCAGCTCGTTGCCGCTCGGGTCGCGGAAGTGGAAGCGGCGGCCGCCCGGGAAGCTGAAGATCGGCCGCACGATCGCGCCGCCGGCGGCGCGCACACTGGCCTCCATGGCCTCGAGGTCGTGGGCGTAGAGCACCACCAGCGGCTTGCCAGGCTGGTTTGCGGCGTCGGCGTCGAAGCCGCCGTCGAGCCCCTCGCTCATGGCCGCGTAAGAGGGGCCGTAGTCGGTGAACGCCCAGCCGAAGGCCTGTTCGTAGAAGCGTTTCAGCGGGATCAGGTCGCCCGCCGGAAGCTCCACATAGTCGATCTTGCCGTCTTCACGCATGTCTCTCTCCGTCTTGCGGCGGAGCTTAGGCGAGAGACCTCGCCCGTCAAGAACGAAAAGTGAACTCAGGTGTCCGGAACGGTGACCTGGCCGCCGCCGTAGCTGTCCACCGCCTGCAGCACCGCGCCGACCAGTTCGCGCTCCTGCTCGCTGAGCTCCGGCCGCCAGATGTCGAAGATCAGCACCACCCGGAGCTGGTCCGGATTGCGATTCCAGGCCTCGTGCTCGATGGAGTCGTCGAAGACGCAGGCCTGGCCCTCGACCCAGGGCCGCGTCTCGGCCCCGACCCGCATCCCGCAGCCGTCCGGGACGATCAGCGGCAGGTGGCAGATGTAGCGGGCGTTCATGAAGCCGTGGTGCGGCGGGATGTGCGCGCCCGGCCGGAGCAGGGAGAACAGCACGGACGGGGTACGGGCCGGGATCCGGCAGAGCGGGGCGCCTTCCAGCGCGGCCATGGTGGCCGGGCAGCGGGCGGCGTTCTGCGGCACGGGCGCGCCGGCCTCCCACAGGTAGAAGGCGCTCCAGCCCGGGTTCCCCAGCATGCCGTGGCCATCGAAGAACGGCCGGTCGGCGTCGGCCTTCACGTAAGGGGCGAAGGCGCCGTCCTCCTCGAGCACCTGCAGCAGCTCGGTGCGGATGGCCGGCGTCGCGGCCTCCACCTTGTCGAGGAACGGGAAGGCGGCGCGCTCGGCCCACCAGATGTTCGGCAGCTCGGGGAAGTAGAAGCCCTTGGGCTGCTGCAGGTAGAGCGGCGTCTTGCCGAGCAGCATGTCGACGGCGATCCGCAGGCGCCGGCCCTCGGGCGAGTTCAGCCCCTTGGGGCCGAGCTCGTCTTCCAGATGGGCGGCGTAGGCGCGGGCGTAGTGCTCGCGCATCTCCACCGCGCGGCCGACCTCCGCCTGCAGGGCGGGCTCCACCTGGCGGGCCGCCTGCGCCACCTTGATGACCGCGTCGTAGAAGGCGGCGGCCGCGCGGGCGTCCCCGGCCCGGGCATAGTTGTCGGCGCTCATGGACAACGCGCGCAGGTCGCGGGGATCGAGCTGCAGCGCCGCCTGCAGCGCCTCGCGCTCGCGGGCGTCCTCGCCGAGCTGGCGTTCGGCCATGGCGATGCCCAGGAAGACGGCGGCGTTCGGCTGGCCGTGGGCGACGATCCGCCGGAACTGGACCGCGGCCTCCGCGGGCCGGCCCTGGCGGAGCGCCGCGGCGCCGTCGCGCCAGGCGGCCTGCAGGTCGGCGGGTGTGGGGACGGCGCTCTCGCTCATGATCGGAAGAGGCCTTGCGCCGGGGCGGTGGGTCAAGCTCAGGGCAGGGCCCAGACGGCAGTCTTCTTGACCTCCATGTCCTCCAATTCGCGGGTCGTGGGCACCTGGTACTCCGCGAGCTTCACCAGGCCCTCCCGCGGGAAGTAGCTGCGGCCCGGGTCGCCGATCAGGACCGTGGCCCCGCGCGCCCGGGCCGCGCCGAGCCAGCGCATGACGCGCTCGGCGAGCGGCTTCTCGTAGCAGATGTCGCCGGCCAGGATGACCTCGGCCCAGGCCGGCGGCGGGGCGTCCAGCAGGTCCTCGCCGGTAAACTCCGCGCCGACGCCATTGGCCTGGGCGTTCAGGGCGAGCGCCTCGCCGCAGAAGACGTCGATGTCGGCGGCCAGCACGCGCGCGGCGCCCGCCTTCAGCGCGGCGATGGCGACGATGCCGGAGCCGGAGGCGAAGTCGACCACGTTCTTACCGGCGACCAGGTCCGGGCTGTCGAGCACATGGCGGGCCAACGCCTGGCCGCCCGCCCAAGCGAAGGCCCAGAAGGGCGGCGGCAGGCCGATCTCGGCGAGCGCCTCCTCGGTCAGCCGCCAGATGGGGGTGATCTCGTCGGCCAGGCGCAGGACGAGTTCGGGCGTGTGCGGCGGCGCCTGGAGCCGTGTGTTCTCCAGGATGAAGCCGCGGCGGGCCTCGGGCGTGGGGGCGATCATCACCGGGTGCAACGCCCGGGGCTCCGAAAGGCCCAAGCTCACGCCGCGCGGCGCTCCGGCCGGCTCGCCGCCATGGCCAGCACCGCGGCGTAGCCGGGGGCCGTCAGCATCCGATCGAGTGTCCCGCTCCGGCGCAGCAGACGGTGCACCTTCGGCAGATTGTAGCAGGGCACATGCATGAACATGTGGTGCTCGCAGTGGTAGTTGACCCAGTAGGGCGCCAGGAATGCCCGCTCGATCAGGTTCGCCCGCGTGGTTCGGGCGTGGCGCAGCGGGTCGGGCTCGTCCTTGGCCACGCAGGCGTGCTCGGCGATGTTTCGCAGGCGGGTGACCATGGGCAGCCAAGTGGCCTGCGGCAGCAGCCACAGCACCGGCCACACCCACCAGAGGCCGACCGGCGCGGTCACGGCGATCGTCACCACCATGCCGGTGAAGAACCGCCGGCGGCGGACCACCGCCTCCTTCAGAATCGGCCACAGCGGCTCGCCGGGCTTGCGGTCGCGGATCTGGGCCACGAGGCCGGCCCACTTCTGCTTGTAGTAGGTCTGGCCCGTCAGATCGCGCAGGATCTTCCGGCGCAGCGAGGTGCGAGTGATCGGGAACGGCGCCGAGAGGACAAGGTCCGGGTCCTCCGCCTGCTGAGCGAACTTATGATGTCCGAGGTGGTAGGGACGGTAGGGGCGCAGGTCGCCCGTGGTGAGGTGGTCGCCCACCCAGTCGTTGACCTTCAGGTCCGGGTGCAGAGCGGCGTGGGCCGCGTCGTGCATCAGGATGGCGAGGCCGAGCTGGCGGGCGCCAATGATCGCCACGGCCAGCGGGATGGTCAGCGGCCAGGCGACGGCCATTCCCATGGCCAGGCCGATCACGGTCCAGGCGTGCGCCACAAGCGCCAGCCCCTTCCACGATGAGCGGCGGGCCAGCGGCGCCCATTCCTCGGGGGTGAAGAAGGTCTTCGGATCGACGCGGGCGGCGGCGGGCATGGCGGCATTGTACGACGGCGTGGGATCGGCGAACAGTCGTTCGGATGCCGGATCCCTAGCCTGGCAAGTATCTGAGCGGGCTCGCAAATCGCCGCGCTGCGTTCGTCGAAACTTAAGGTTCGCGCGGTGAAGCTCCAATCACGGCCAGGTGGGGGAGGGCATGACGGCGGGGGAAGCAGCGGACGACGCGCGGGGGACTGCCGCCTTCGTGTCTGACGGGCTGGAACGCCGCGTCGTGGCGGCCTGCCTCTGGGCGACGGCCGCGGTCCTGACGCTCATCTTCGCCATCTACCAGCTCAGCAACTGGTCCAGCGACCGGGTCGGCCTGGCCAGGGCCTCCGGCCAGTTCGCCGCCGCGATCGCCGCCGACGCCCGCGCCGCGGCCGAGGGCGACGCCGCCGCGGCGGTGGAGGTGGGCGCCGCGTTGCACGCCCGCCCCGAGGTGGTGGCGATCAGCTATTTCCATGCGGACGGCCGGCGGTTCAACGTCGGCGCCGTCGATCCCGACTCTCCCGCGCTGCGGGCCCGTCACGCGCTGGAGCCCTCCCAGGCGTTCCGCGACCCCGGCGTCGTCGTCCACGAGCCTCACTTCGTCGGCGGCGAGTGGGTGGGCGAGGTGGTGATGCTGGTGGACGACCACGGAATCATCATGGTGCGGGTGCGCAACGTGGCGATCGCCGTGTGCCTGTCGGCGCTGGGGCTGGCCGGCGCCGCGTTCATGACCCAGCGCCTGGCGCGCCGGGCGCTGGCGCCGCTGCGCGAGCTCAACGAGGCCATGGAGGCCGCCGCCGCGTCCCGCGACTTCAGCGCCCGGGCTCCCATCGTGCGGCGCGACGAGGTGGGCCAGCTCACCCGCAACTTCAACCGCCTGATGGCGGCGCTCGAGACGTACGACGCCAGCCTGAACGGCGCGCTCGCCGAGGCGACCCAGGCGCGCGACACGGCCGAGCAGGCCAACGCGCTCAAGTCTCAGTTCCTGGCCAACATGAGTCACGAGCTGCGCACGCCTTTGAACGGCGTGCTGGGCATGACCCAGGTGCTGCTGATGGATGATCTGTCGCCCGTCCAGCGGGAGCGGGTCGAGACGATCGACAGCTCCGGCCGCGCCCTGCTGTCGGTCCTCACAGACATCCTCGACCTCTCTGCCATCGAGGGCGGCCGGATGGCCCTGGCGCACGAGGCGTTCGACCTGGAGACCCTGGTCTGCGACGCCGTGGCCGCGGCCCGCGCCCTGCAGATGTCCGACCGGCTGACTCTGTCGGCGAACGTAGACGCGCAGGCCCGCGGCGGCTGGATGGGGGATGCGGGGCGGCTGCGCCAGATGCTGTTCCACCTCACGGCCAATGCCCTGAAGTTCACCGAGAGCGGGGCCGTGCACGTGAACGCCGGCCGCGGCCTCAACGGGGAGCTGACCCTGGCGGTGGCCGACACCGGTCCCGGCATCTCCGCCGACCGGCTGCCGGGGCTGTTCGAGAGCTTCGTCCAGGGGGACGGCGGCGCCACCCGGCGTGTGGGGGGCGCGGGCCTAGGCCTGACCATCTGCCGCGAGCTCGCCACGCTGATGGGCGGCCGCATCGAGGTGTCGAGCACGCCCGGACGGGGCAGCGTCTTTACCCTGACGCTGCCGCTCAAGCGGGCGCGCGCCCGGCTCAAGGAGGCCGTCGCTCCGAAGCCCGCTTCTGACGCGGCCCGGCCGCTGCGGGTGCTGGTCGCCGAGGACAACCAGACCAACCAGCTCGTCGTCCGCAGCGTGCTCTCGGCCATGGGGGCGGAGCCCAGCGTGGTGGACGACGGCCGCTGCGCCGTGGAGGCCTGGGAGACCGGCGTCTTCGACCTCGTGCTGATGGACATCCAGATGCCTGTGATGGACGGCGTGGCCGCCACCCGGGAGATCCGCCGCCAGGAGCGCAAGCGCCGCCTGCCGCGCACCCCTATCCTGGCGCTCACCGCCAACGTCCTGCCGCACCAGCAGATGGAATACCGCACCGCCGGAATCGACGGCGTGCTGGCCAAGCCGATCCAGCTTCCCGAGCTGCAGGCGGCGCTGGAGGGCGCCCGCGGCCGGCGCGCGGCCTAGGCCCCGAAGCTGCCCGCGACGATCGCGGCGAACAGGATCAGCCCGGCCCAGGCGTTCGACTTGAAGAGCCGCAGCGCCAGCACCGGCCGGTCGAGCCGCACCTTGCGCGCCTGGTCGAGGAGCCGGATGGCGTAGAGCAGGGTGAGCACCTGGAAGCCCCAGCCCAGGCGGGCGACCCAGCCGGCCGCGAAGGCCAGCGCCAGGGCCACGAGGTAGAAACCGGCGACGCCGCGGGCCACGTGCGGGCCCAGCCGCCGAGCGGACGACTTCACCCCGGCCAGCGCGTCGTCCTCCAGGTCCTGCACGGCGTAGATCGTGTCGTAGCCAAGGGTCCAGAAGATCCCGGACGCGTAGAGCAGCAGGGCCGGCGCCCCGACATGGCCGGTTGCCGCGGCGTAGCCCAGAAGCGCGCCCCAGTTGAAGGTGAGGCCGAGCCAGGCCTGTGGCCACCAGGTGATCCGCTTCATGAACGGGTAGGCGGCCACGAGCGCCAGAGAGCCCACGCCGAGGGCGATCGCCACCGGCGGGAAGGTCAGCAGGATGGCGAGCGAGACGAGGCAGCAGCCGATCACGAAGCCCCAGGCCTGCTTCACGCTGATCTGCCCGGACGGAATCGGCCGGCCGGCCGTGCGGGCCACCTGGGCGTCGAAGTCGCGGTCGACGATGTCGTTGTAGGCGCAGCCGGCGGCGCGCATCAGCGCGGCGCCCAGGAAGAACAGGACGAGCAGCTTCCAGTCCGGCCGCAGCCCCTGCTGGGCGGCGGCGAGCGCCACGCCCTGCCATCCGGGCAGCATGAGCAGCCAGATCCCCGCCGGCCGGTCGAACCGGCCGAGCTTCAGCCAAGGTCTGAGCGCCGCCGGCGCATGCCGATCCACCCAGTTCTTCGGCGCGGCGTCGGGCAGGGGCGCGGTCTGGACCATGCGCGGGGCCTTAGCAGACCTTCGCCTGTGGCCGAAATGCCGCGCGGCGACCGGCGTTCTGCGGACCGCCTTGACCAGTTCATTAACCGCGCCTAGCTTCCCCCGCCTCTGAGGGCTCAAACGAGGAGGGACGATGACGACCTATCCGTTCGCACCGACCTTCCGCGTAAAACCCGCCGGGCCGCCGCCGCACCTCTAACTCGCCCGGACAGCTTCGTCCGCAGCGCGCCTGCGCGAAGCGATCCCGCATGCCCGCGGCCCACCCGCCTGGCGTCCCCGCGAGCCATCCCCATTTCCCGCCTCCGCGCGCCGCGCGCGCTCCCGATGGAGCGCCCGTCGCGCCCACACCCGGTTTCTCCCGATGTCCGACGCTTACGACGACGAGGACGAAGACGCCCCCCGCGCCAGAGTCCTCACCAACCGCGAGATGCTCGCCTTCCTGTGGCGACACTGGATGAGCGCACCCGGGCGGTTCGCGCTGATCATGGCGGTGTTCTTGATCTCGACCTTCTGCGACCTGGCGATCCCCTGGGCCGCCGGCGCCCTGGTGGACGCCGTGTCCGCGCCGGAGCGCAACGTCGGCCAGGCCTGGCAGGCGTGGGCCGGCCTCACCGGCCTTTACGTGGCGTTCTACATGCTGCGCACGGGGGCCTTCCGGATCACCAATCCGTTCTACACCCAGATCATGTCGCAGATCGTGCGCCAGGGCTTCGCCCGGGTGCAGGCGTTCTCAGCCGACTGGCACGCCTCGAACTTCGCCGGGGCCACGGTGCGCAAGGTCAGCCGCGCCATGTGGGGCTACGACAGCGCCTCGGACGCCCTGATGCTGATGCTGGTCCCCACCCTCGTGGTGCTGGGCGGCCTCGCCATCTCCATGGGCCTGCGCTGGCCGGTCGCCGGCCTGTTCGTGGCGGTGATCGTGGCGGTCTTCGCAGTCTACAACGTGGTCACCGCCGTGCGGTACACCCAGCCGGCCAACCGCTACTCCAACATGCTGGACTCCAGGATCGGAGCCTCGCTGGCCGACGCCATCGGCGCCAATGCGGTGGTCAAGTCGTTCGGCGGCGAGCCCCGCGAGGAGGCCCGGCTGGCCGAGGTGGTCGACCAATGGCGCGCGGCCACGACCCGCACCTGGAACCGCTTCAACCTGGTGGGGCTCGGCCAAAACGCGCTCCTTATCCTGCTGCAGGGCGGCCTGACCGGCTTCCTGCTGCACGCCTGGTCGCAGGGCCGCGCCAGCCCGGGCGACGTGGCCTTCGCCATCACCTCCTTCATGCTGATGGCCGGCTACATGCGGAACTTCAGCGAGATCACCCGCATGCTGCAGAAGGGCCTGGACGACATGTTGGACGTGGCGGTGTTCATGCAGACCCCGCCTCAGGTGATCGACCGCCCGGGCGCCCCGGCCTTCCATGGCGAGCTCGGCGAGATCGTTTTCGACCGTGTGACGTTCGGCTACGCCAACCAGGGCGGCGCGCTCTACCAGGACTTCTCGCTCGAAATCGCACCCGGGCAGCGGGTGGCGCTGGTCGGACCTACGGGCGCCGGCAAGTCGACGTTCGTGAAGCTGATTCAGCGTCTCTATGACCTGCAGGGCGGCCGGATCCTGGTCGACGGCCAGGACATCGCCCATGTCAGCCAGGGCTCGCTTCGGCGGTCCATCGCCGTGGTGCCGCAGGACCCCGCCCTGTTCCACCGGACGATCGCCGAGAACATCGCCTACGCCCGGCCCGACGCCACGCCCGGCGAGATCGAGCTGGCGGCGCGGCGCGCGCGCGCCCACGACTTCATCGCCCGCCTGCCCAGGGGCTACGACACCCTCGTGGGCGAGCGCGGCGTGAAGCTGTCGGGCGGCGAGCGCCAGCGGGTGGCCATCGCCCGCGCCTTCCTGGCCGACGCCCCGATCCTGGTGCTGGACGAGGCCACGTCCTCCCTGGACGTGGAGACCGAGCGTCAGGTGCAGGCCGCCATCGAGGAGCTGATGGTGGGCCGCACCACCATCGTGATCGCACACCGGCTGTCGACCATCCGCGGCGCGGACCGGATCCTGGTCTTCGAGAACGGCCGCATCGTCGAGGAGGGCCGCCATGCGGACCTCGTGCAGCGCGGCGGCGCCTACGCGCGCCTGCACGCCGTGACGGAGGGTGTGGCCTAGGTCAGAGCGCCGCGGCCAGGGCCGGGGCGAGATCGCCCCTGGGCTGGACCTGGACGCGTTCGAGGCCGAGCCAGGCGGCCATCAGCTTCAGCTCGGCCCCGAGACGGGCGGGCGTATCGGGCGTGGCCCAGGGCTCAGCGTGGGCGGCCTGGACCAGCAGGGCGGAGGCCTTGCGGTCGGCCTTCAGGTCCACCCGGGCGGTGAGGGCGTCGCCCTCCAGGAACGGCAGGACATAGTAGCCGTGCTGGCGCTTCTCGGCCGGGGTGTAGATCTCGATCCGGAAGCGGACGCCGAACATCCGCTCGGTGCGCTCGCGGAACCAGATCAGGTTGTCGAACGGCGAGAGCAGGGCGTGCGCCTCGACCCGCCGGGGTTTGCGCGCCGCCGGATCGAGGTAGGCGGGCTCCCGCCAGCCCTTCACCCTCACCGGGACGAGGTGGCCGGCCTCGACGAGTTCGGCGACCCGAGCCTTTGCGTCGGCGACCGGCAGCCGGAAGTAGTCGCGCAGGTCCCGCTCGGTGGCGAGGCCCATGGCGCGGGCGGCGGTCTTCAGGAGCTGGCGCTGGGCCTCGTCGCGCGGCGGGGTGGGGAGGTCGAGGATCTTCCGCGGGATCACCTTTTCCGGCAGGCCATAGACCCGCTCGAACGTCCCGCGCCGGGTGGCGGTGGTGAGCTCGCCCGCCCAGAACAGGCCCTCCACCGCCCGCTTCGCCTCGCTCCAGCCCCACCAGCCGCCTTCGCCCTTGTGGCCCATCTCCAGCTCCGACGCGGAGATCGGACCGCGGTCGCGGATCTCGTCCAGCACCCGGTCCACGAAGTCGCGCCGCTCGCGCAGGAAGCGGGCGATCCCCTTCCAGACGCCGACCCCGTCGCGCGCGTCCTGCATGCGCCAGCGCAGCAGCGGCTGGGCGGCGAGCGGCAACAGCGAGGCCTCGTGCGCCCAGTATTCGAACAGCGGCCGCGTCTTCGCCCAGGCCAGCTCCTCCAGCAGCGGCCGCGGGTAGGCGCCGAGCCGCGAGAAGGCCGGCAGGTAGTGGGTGCGCGAGACCACGTTGACGGAGTCGATCTGCACCACCCCGAGCCGCTCGATGGTCTTCAGGAGCTCGCGCTTGCCGGGTGCGGCGGGGCGCGCGGCGGCGAAACCCTGGGCGGCGAGCGCGATGCGGCGAGCCTGGACGGCGGAGAGGGTGTCGGGTTTCACGTGCGCTCCGCCAGTCGTGGGTCCATGGCCAGATTCTGGCGGCAAGCTTAGCCTTCGAACAAAGGTGGAACAACGCCGCCAGCGGAGCGACGGCCTACCGCTCGAGGCGCCCGTCCGTGAGGGCGGCGGGCTCGAATTTGAACAGCACCTCCGGATCGGGGTCCCGGACCCCGCGGGCGATGTCCGGCGGCGCCAGCACCTTCAGCAGGTGGCGCATGATGTTCAGCCGGGCGCGCTTCTTCTTGTCGGTGTGGACGATGGTCCACGGGGCCTCGGGGCAGTGGGTTCGGGTCAGCATCTCGTCGCGGGCGGCGGTGTAGGCGTCCCACTTCTCCTGGGCCACGGCGTCCAGCGGGCTGACCTTCAGCGCCTTGAGCGGATCGGTGGTGCGGGCGGCCAGGCGCTTGGCCTGCTCCCCGCGCGAGATGTCCAGCCACAGCTTGACGATCTGCACCCCGCCGTCGGTGAGCATCCGCTCGAACGGGATCACGTCGCGCAGGAAGACCTCCTGGTCCTCGGGGCTGGCGAAACCCATCACGCGCTCGACGCCGGCCCGGTTGTACCAGGACCGGTTGAGGATCACGAGCTCGCCTGCCGCCGGCAGGTGGGGCGTGTAGCGCTGGAAGTACCACTGGGTCCGCTCGCGCTCGGTGGGCTTGGGCAGCGCCACCACGCGGGTGTTGCGGATCGACAGGTGCTCCACGATCCGCTTGATCGCGCCGTCCTTCCCCGCCGCGTCACGGCCCTCGAAGATCACCAGGTCCTTCTCGCCCGCTTCGATGGCGTACTGCTGGAACTTCACGAGCGCGATCTGCAGCTCGCGCTCCTCGGTCTCGTAGGCGTCGTCGTCGTAAGGCATGGGGCGTGAACGCTTTCGGCTCCATCCGGCTCAACGCAACATGGCAGGGGATGACGAGCGGAAGAAGGGAAGGGTAGAGACCGGCCCCATGATCCGCCTGCACGTGCCTCACGACCTCGCCGCCGGCGTCGAGATCGCCCTGGACGAGGGACAGAGCCGCTACCTCGCCGCCGTGATGCGGGCCAAGGCCGGCGACGAGCTGCGGGTCTTCAACGGCCGCGACGGCGAGTGGCGGGCGATCGTCGGGCAGGTGGGCAAGCGCGCGGTGGTGCTGCAGCTCATCGATCCCGCCCGGCCCCAGGCGACGGGGCCGGACCTCGACCTCGTGATCGCGCTGGTGAAGCGCGGGCCGCTGGAGACCATCGTCGAGAAAGCCGCCGAGTTGGGCGCCCGGCGCGTGCGGCCGGTGATCACCGAGAGGACCAACGCCGACCACACCCGGGTCGACCGGCTGCGGGCCATCGCCACGGAGGCCGCCGAGCAGACTGGCCGGCTTGACGTGCCCGAGGTGCTGGAGCCGGTGAAGCTGGAGAGGGTGATCGAAGGCTGGAACCCTGGACGGCGCCTGCTCTTCTGCGATGAGGCGGGCGACGCGCGGCCGGTCCTGGAGACGGTCACCGAGGGCGGGCCCTGGGCGATCCTGATCGGCCCGGAAGGCGGCTTCTCGCCGCGCGAACGCGAGATGCTGCGCGCCCTGTCCTTCGCGACGCCGGCCACCCTCGGACCGCGGATCCTGCGGGCCGACACGGCGGCCATCTCGGCGCTGACGCTTTGGCAGGCGGCGGTCGGCGACTGGCGCTCTTGGCCGCAAGGTCAGTCGCCGGCGTAGACGCTCTCCTCCGGCGCATCCGTGGGGCTCTCGAAGTCGAGCCGGTATCCGTCGGGGTCGCGCAATGAGACGACCCACAGGCCGTTGCCGACCACTGGCCGCTCGACCGGCAGGCCCGCGGCGGCCGCCTCCCGCCAGACCGTCAGCGCGTCGCCGCACATGATGCAGACCGTGACGCCTGTCCCTGGCGAGGCCGGGGGCGGCCGGGCCACTGCGGCGTCGGTGAACTGCTGGAGCATCACCGCGACGGCGTCGCGCTGCACCCAGCACCAGCGGGGCTCGCCGTCCACCGGCCACCAGTTCCGCATCTCGAACCCGAGATCGTCCACATAGAAGCGTAGCGAGGCCTTGAGGTCGGCCACCTGGAAGAAGGGAACCGCCTGGCTGAGGGCGGCGCGGGAAGCCGGGGACGCGTACGCCTGGGACATCGGACTGTCTCCTTCGAAACGCGCGCGCAGTTGACGCCTCGGCCGCCGCCTCTTCAAGGCCCTTGAGCGGCGCGGCAATTGCACCCATGTGACCTGACGACGTAAAGAGGCCGGCCGCGCGCCCTGCGCGTGCGCACGCCGGATGGGGGGAGGAAATCGAGATGGCTGGTGTCGCCTGCGACGACCGTCCCCTCGTGTTCGAGGACCTGGTCCGCTGGTTCGAGAAGGGCGCCAAGCCCGCGAGCGAGTGGCGCGTCGGCGCCGAGCACGAGAAGTTCGTGTTCCAGCTTGGGACACATGCCCCCGTTCCCTACGAGCCGAACGGGATCAAGGCGCTGCTCGACGGCCTGACCCGCTACGGCTGGGCCCCCGTTTACGAGGGTGAGAACGTCATCGCGCTGGAGCGCGGCATGGCCAACGTCAGCCTCGAGCCGGGCGGCCAGTTCGAGCTTTCCGGCGCGCCGCTCGAGACCATCCACGAGATCTGCGAGGAGACCGGCGGCCATCTGCAGGAGGTCAAGGTCGTCGCCGACGAGCTGGGGCTGGGCTTCCTCGGCCTGGGGTTCACGCCGCTGTGGACCCGCGAGCAGGTCCCGGTGATGCCCAAGGGCCGCTACAAGATCATGCGGGAATACATGCCCAAGGTCGGCAAGCTGGGCCTCGACATGATGTTCCGCACCTGCACGGTGCAGGCGAACCTCGACTTCGGCTCCGAGGCCGACATGGTGGCGAAGTTCCGCACCAGTCTGGCCCTGCAGCCCATCGCCACCGCGCTGTTCGCCAACTCGCCGTTCAAGGAAGGGCGGCCGACGGGCTTGCTGTCCACCCGGGCGAACGTTTGGACCGACACCGACGCCGATCGCACGGGCATGCTGGATTTCGTGTTCCGCGACGGCTTCGGCTTCGAGACCTACGCCAACTACGCGCTCGACGTGCCCATGTACTTCGTCAAGCGCGACGGCCGCTATGTGGACGTGGCCGGCCGCTCGTTCCGCGACTTCATGGAGGGCAAGCTCGCCGAACTGCCGGGCGAGAGGCCGACCCTGAAGGACTGGGCCGACCACACCACCACCATCTTCCCCGAGGTGCGTCTGAAGCAGTACCTCGAGATGCGCGGCGCGGACTCCGGCCCGTGGAGCCGGCTCTGCGCCCTTCCGGCGCTGTGGATGGGCGTCCTCTACGACTCGGCCTCGCTCGCCGCCGCCTGGGACCTTTGCAAGGACTGGGCGATCGAGGATCACGAACGGCTGCGCGCCGACGTGGCGCGCCTCGGCCTGAAGGCCGAGGTGGCCGGGCGGTCGGTGCAGGACATCGCCAAGGACATGCTGGCCATCGCCCGCGAGGGGCTGAAGCGCCGCAACCGCCTGTCCGGCGGCCTGGTCGACGAGAGCGGCTACCTCGGCGAGCTGTTCGACATCGCCGAGAGCGGCGTCACCCCGGCCGAGCGCCTGCTGGAGCTCTACAACGGGCCCTGGGCGGGGGACGCCGGGAAGGTGTTCGAGGCCTTCGCCTACTAGACGATCCAGCCGGCCGGCAGGGCCGAGAGCTGCACATTGGCCAGCACGAGCTCGCCGCCGCCGTCGAGGTCGATCACGGTGTCGGCGCCCGCTTGATGGGCCGTGTAGCGCTGGCCAGAGGACAGCTGCACGCGGTCGCCCTCGGCGGCGTTGAAGTCGGCGACGATATCGCGCCCGCCGCGGACCAGGGCCACGAAGACGTCTGCGCCCGCGCCGCCAGTGAGGGTGTCGTTCCCGAGATCCCCCAGCAGCAGGTCGTCGCCCTCGCCGCCGGAGAGCACGTCGTCGCCCTTGCCGCCCTGGAGGATGTCGCCGCCCTCGTCGCCGGAGATGGTGTCGGCGCCTTCGTTGCCATGCAGGAAGTCGTCGCCGGTCCCGCCGAAGACGCGGTCGTCGCCGTCGTCGCCGAACAGCCGGTCGTCACCGCTCGCGCTGCCCACCGTGTCGTTCCCGCCGCCGCCGTGCAGCTCGTCGTCGTCCTCGCCCAGCACCATGTTCTGGGCGGCCCCGTCGGCGAACACGGTCTGTTTCCCGAGGCCGCCGATCAGGTTCACCTGGCCGGTGACGAGCGCGTAGTTGATGTTCTGGAGGGCCACCTGCGTGCCCGGCAGCGATCCGGTGGCGTCGAGGAAGAAGGCGCTTAGCTGGTTGAGCGGGCCCTGGATCACCACGGGCGCGAGGCTGGAGGCGAGGGGGCTCATGCCGAGCTGAAGGGCGAAGGCGTTGAAGCTCTGCTGGGCGGCGTTCGTGATGCTGTCGGCGATGGCCTCCAGCATCTGGTTTGACGCCGAGATCTGCATGGCGGCGTCGAAGGCCTGCTGGGCGAGGAAGTTCAGCATCTGGACCTGGCTCAACGCGCCCGACAAGGACGACAGCGTGCCGCCGATGCCGCTCGGCAAGAGCACCTGGCCGCCGCCCGCGGGAATCTCCAAGGGCCGGCCGCTGTCGCCGCTGCGGCCGACCGGTATCTCCAGCGTCTCCTCCGTGCCCGATCCGGTCTGGCGCACCACCTTGCCGACAGGCACCCCGTCGACGACGGTCTCCGTCACGGGCTCGGAAGGGGGCGCAAATCCTGTCTCCGCGAAGATGCGGCCGCCGAGGCCGCTGTTGCCGGCGGCGTCGGTGAAGAGGCCGTCGTCCAGCCTGATGCTGGCGCTCTCGAAGGGACGGAAGGTGCGCACGTCGACGGTGAAGACGCGCGGGTCAGCCGTCGCGGAGAAGTCCCGTAGTGAGGCGGTCAGGGCCGACACGCTGAGGTCCCCCACCGTGAACCCCACGGGCGCCTCGCTGAAGGTGATGGTGAGGCGGGACAACGCGTAGCCCGCGTAGTCCTGCGTGAACGACACCGTCGGGGCTTGAGTATCGATCGTCAGGACCAGCGCTTCAGAGGGTGCGCTCGTGTCGCCGCCCACCGTGGCGGTGGCCGTCAGCCGGTGCTCCCCGTCGGCCAGCGTGGGCAGGGTGACGCTGAAGGTCCCGTCGGAGCCTGCCGTCACCTGGGCGATCTGGGTGGCCCCGTCGAAGATCCGCACGGCCGCATTCGGATCGGCGAAGCCGTTGAAGGTGGGGGTGGCGTCGTTGGTGATGCCGTCCTCGACCTCGCCGCTGTCGGACGCGTTGGACAGGTTGAGCACCGGCTCGGTGATGGTCGTCATGGCGTCGCCCCTGAAACCGCGACGCACTCACCGCCGCCGCCGTACATTCCGTCAGCGCACCAACTTGCAGGGTGACGGAGGTCACAGCGACCATGGCTAAAGCTCCGCCGGCGGACAAGCCGCTGGCGGAGCGCGGGGAGTCAATTCTTCAGCGGCGCCTCAGCGCAAGCCGCCCTGCTCGTCGCCCGGCGTCTCGACGTTCGGCTCCCAGTGGTCCTTCTGCGAGACGCCGGAGCCGGAGTCGGTGTGCTGGATGATCTCATCCACCTCGGACCGGTCCATCATCTCGTCGCGCGCCGCGCTGCGGTCGTGGTGGTGCGGGTTCACGGCGGCGTCGTCCACCGGATAGACCTCCACCTGATCGGTGTAGAAGGCGATGCGCCCGGCGATCTGGCCCACCGTGTCGGCAGGGTCCTCGTAGGACCAGGCCACGTTCTCGGCGATCTCGCTGTTGCGGCGGATGGTGTAGTAGGTCGCGTCGCCCTTGTAGGGGCAGTGGGTCACCCGGTCCGTACGCGCCATGTACTCCATGGCCACGGAGTCCCGCGGGAAATAGACCACCGCCGGATAGTCCGCCTCGCGCAGGACCAGGGCGTCGTCGCTGTCGGCGATCACGGCGTCGTTGAACATGGCCCGCCAGCGGGTCCTGCCGGGCTCGACGGTGATCGGGTGATCGGGGCCGGGGGTCATCATGCGCGGAGTCCTCCTTCGATGCCTGAACGCCTGAGGCGCGGGCATGGGTCCCCGCCGGGCGGGCCGAGGCAAGGCCTTGCTTGTGCTCGGAAAGGCCGCGTGATTTTCTCCGCGCAAATTGGCGCAGCCGGGGCGAAACCGCTCACGGCCCTGGAAGCCATAGGGAAACACCGGACGCCCATATGAACCTGATCGTTCTGCTCGGCATCGCCATCACCCTCATCACGGGCTTGCCCGTGCTGATGCAGATGATGCGAAACCACCCCCGGGGCCTGATGGTCCTGTTCTTCGCCGAGATGTGGGAGCGCTTCTCCTACTACGGCATGCGCTCCATTCTGATCTTCTACCTCACCCAGCACCTGCTGTTCGACGACGCCACCGCCAACGCGCAGTACGGCTCGTACACCTCGCTCGTGTACCTGCTGCCGCTGCTGGGCGGCATCCTGGCCGACCGCTACCTGGGCACCCGCAAGGCCGTGGCCTTCGGCGCCCTGCTGCTGGTGGCGGGCCACCTGACCATGGCCGTGGAGGGCGCGCCCGCGCGGCAGACCCTGACGTACGCGGGGCAAAGCTACGAGGTGACGTCGGAAGGACGCATGGAAGACCGGCAGGTGCGCCTGATGGTCGGCGGCCAGCCCTACGAGTTCGGTCCCGCCGCGGCGGGCGGCCTCGAGGTGAAGGGGCTTCCGGCCGGCGGGCCGCTGCCGACCGTCCTGCCCGAGGGCTCCTACACGCTCGAGAACGCGGTCGACCCGATGGGCAAGAACGCCTTCTACCTGGCCGTCAGCCTGATCATCATGGGGGTGGGCTTCCTCAAGCCCAACATCTCGGCGATTGTCGGCCAGCTTTACCCGCAGGGGGACCCGCGCCGGGACTCCGGCTTCACGCTCTACTACTACGGCATCAACCTCGGAGCGTTCTGGGCCTCGGTGCTCTGCGGCCTGCTCGGCACGACCTACGGCTGGTGGGCGGGCTTCGGCCTGGCCGGCGTCGGCATGCTGGCGGGCTTCGTGGTCTTCGTGCTGGGCAAGAAGCACCTGCAGGGCAAGGGCGAGCCGCCGAACCCGGAGCTTCTGAAGAAGCCGGTCGCCGGTCCGGTGAACCGCGAGTGGCTGATCTACGGCCTGGCGATCCTGGGCGTGCTGCCGGTGTGGCTGCTGGTGCAGCGCAACGCCGTCGTCGGCGTGGCGCTCGGCATCTCGACGGTGCTGTCGTTCCTGGCCATCGCCTACATCATCGCCGTGGTCTGCAAGACCTGGGTCGAGCGCCAGCGGATGATGCTGGCCGTGGTGCTGATCCTGGGGGCGGTGGTGTTCTTCACCCTGTTCGAACAGGCCGGCACCTCGCTCAACCTGTTCGCCGCCCGCAACGTGAACTTGGTGGGCGTCACCGCCGCCCAGACCCAGTCCTTCAACGCCGGCTACATCCTCATCTTCGCGCCGATCTTCGCGGCCATGTGGGCATGGCTCGCGGCGCGCGGCCGTGACCCGAACCCGACGCTGAAGTTCGGCCTGGGGCTGATCCAGGTGGGGCTGGGCTTCATGATCGTCGTCTGGGGCGCGTCCTTCGCCGACGAGCAGTACCGCCTGCCGATGATCTTCCTGGCGCTGCTCTACCTGTTCCACACCACGGGCGAGCTGTTCCTGTCGCCGGTCGGCCTGTCGGAGATCACCAAGCTGTCCCTGGCGAAGGTGGTCTCGTTCATGATGGCCGTGTGGTTCCTGTCCTCCTCGGTCGCCCAGTACGTGGGCGGCTGGATCGCGGGCCTTGCCGGCACCCACACCGTCGGCGGCCAGGTCACCGATCCGGCGGCCGCCCTGCAGTCCTCGCTGAGCGTCTTCAACATGCTCGGCCTGTGGGGCATGGGCATCGGCGTCGGCTTCATCGTGCTCAGCTTCTTCATCAAGGGCTGGTCCCACGGCGCCAACGACCCGCAGGGCCATGTGCAGCCGGAGCCGATTGCGCCCACCCTCGACGGCGAGCGCCAGTCGGTGAGCCCCGCGGCGGTGCGGGGCGAAAGCCGGAGCTGAGGCCCGGACGACCCAACCTGAAGAGAGGCGAAGGCCGCGGAGCGATCCGCGGCCTTCTTCTTTGGGCGCCCGGTCGGCGGGGTCAGCCGCCGAAAGTCTTGCGGACCCGGACGTAGAGGCTGCGGCCTGGCGTCAGGTCGCGGTCGTCGGTGTACAGCAGTTGGCCGGTGCGCCGCTCCGGCCCGAAGGCCTGGGTGTTGAAGCGGATGCCGCGCTCGGCCAGGTTCATGAACTCCACGCGCATGACGACGTCCGAGCGCAGCCGCTTGTCGATCCAGGCGGTGATGTAGGCGTTGTGCAGTTTCACGTCCGTGATCGAGTTGTAACGGTATGTGGTCTGCGACCAGCCGCTGAACACCGCCGCGCCGACGCTCGCGCCCCACTGCGGCAGGTCCTGGGTGTAGCGCGCCTCCCACTCCAGCGGCCGAAGCCGGGAGATCGGCCGTTCGGTCAAGGTGGTCGGGTCGACCACCTCGGACCAGCGCCGGTTCAGCTCGCCCTGCAGCACGCCGCCGCGCCAGCCGAACGGTTCCGAGGGGACCGTCGCGGTCACGATCAGCTCGTCCTTGGATCCGTCCCCGATGTTGGTGGGCCGGTCGAAGACGCCGCCGTCGTCGGTGAACACCGGCCCGCGGTCGATGACGTCCTTCAGCTCCGAGCGGCGGTAGGTCACGGTGACCGCCCCGCTCTTCCAGAACCGCTGCTCCAGCGTCACCTCGCCCACCCAGGCCTGTTCGGGATCGAGGTCGGGGTTGCCGACGCTGACGCCGGTGCCTTCCTCGAAGTCCGCGCCGGCCACGAAGTCGTCGAAGTCGAGCTGGCCGACCACGCGCTCCACACGGGCGCGGAGCTGGGCGCCGGGCAGGGGCTGCCAGGCGACGGCCAGCCGAGGCTTGAGGAAGCTCAGGCTCTTCTCCAGCACCACGTCGCCCTCGGACGAGATGTCGGACGCCTCGAAGCGCACGCCGCCGTCCAGCGTCCACTGCGGCGTGGGGCGCCAGACGAGCTTGGCGAAGGCCTCGCCGCGCAGCTCCTCCACCTGCACGTCGGCAGCCGGCAGGACCTCGGCGGCGCCGTTGAGGAAGAACTCCGAATGGCTGTCCAGACGGTTCAGCGCCGCCTCGCCGCCGCCCTCGAAGGACAGGGTGGCCGAGCGCTGGTGCTTCAGCACGGCGCGCCCGATGGTCTCGTCGTAGGTGCGCTCATACCGGAAGTCCTCGGACCGTCCTGGCGAGAGCGCCAGGTCGAAGCCGTGGAAGTCGGAGTCGGTGCGCAGCGCCACGACCTCGAGCTTGGTCTTCGGGCCGAAGTCGCGGTCGAAGCGGGCGCCCAGCTCGGTCTCGAACTCGTCGTAGGGCGAGGTGATGTTGTCGAGCCGGCCTGCGGGGGTGGCGAAGCGGATGGTGTTCTCGGTCTTCCAGCTATCCCAGAAGGCGCGGCCATTCAGGGTCACCCTGCCGCCCAGCAGCGGCTGGCTGTAGCCGGCGGTGATGGTCTGCTGCAGCCCGTCGCTTTCGGACTGGTAGTCGGCTCGGCGCAGCAGGCTGCCGTCCGGCGCAAGTCGGACGTAGGGGCCGAACTGGCCGCCGTCGTCGTTCCCGTAGCCGTAGCGGATGGTGGTCTCCCAGCTCCGGGTCCCGTCGCCGCCGGACAGCTCCAGCCGCATGCCGTGCATGTTGCGGCCGTCCCACAGGTGGTTGTTGGCCACCGCGAACAGGCCGCGGAAGCTGGCGCCTTGCTTGCGGACCACGTTGGCCAGCACCGACTTGCCCTGCATGTCGATACCGGGCGCCCCGCCGCGGATGATGTCGATGCGCTCGACTGCGCTCAGCGGCACGCGGCGCAGGATCTCTTCCAGATTGTCGCTCTTGCTGGCCGGGCGCTGGCCATCGATCAGCACATTGCCCGCCGCGCCCTCGAAACCGCGCACGTCGCTGCCGGTGTCGAGGGTGAAGCCTGGCACGCGCGCCAGCAGTTCGGCGGCGTTGGAGGCTTGCTGGCCGGCGAAGAAGCTCAGCGGATAGCTGATCACCCCCTGCTGCGGTTGGGCCACGGCCTCAGGCGTGGCGGCCGCGGCGGCCTGGGCCAGCAGATGGACGGCGAGCATTGACTTGTTCCTCCCAGCACTGGCCGCAAATGACCTGTGACCGGGGGGTGGACGCCAATTAAATGCCCGTAAGCTGGATTAAATCGGCGAAAGGTTTGCGCGGAAACGGGGTCAGCCGCCGAGGGTCTTGCGCACGCGCACGTAGAAGATTCTCCCGACCTGGATGTCGCGATCGTCGACGTACTCCAGCGCGCCCGTGCTGCGGGCGCCGGTGTAGCGGTAGCGGGTCTCCCGGAACCCCCGCTCGGTCAGGTTCTGGATCTCGGCGCGGACAGTGATGTCGGCGCGGGGCTTCCAGTCCACGAACGGCGTCACGAAGGTCTTCAGCTTGAGAACCTTCACCTCGTTGAACCGGTAGTAGGTCTCGCGCCAGGCGCCGAAGGCGTCGACGCCCCAGGTCACCCGCCACTGCGGCACGTCGTGGGTGAAATGCGCCTCCCATTCCACCGGACGCGAGCCGGAGACGCGGCGCTTGCGGCCGGTGGTCGGGTCGGTGACCTCGCTGCGCTCCCAGTTCACGAAGCCGCGGAGCTGGCCCCGCCGCACGCCCAGGCGGTCGAGGGGCAGGGTGAGGTCGATCCCTAGTTCCTGCTCCTGGCCCGAGCCGATATTGGCGGGGGCGTCGAAGGCGACGCCGGTCGCGCCGAACACCGGCGCCCGGTCTATCACGTCGGTGAGCTCCTCGTGGCTGAGGGTCAGCACCACGGCGCCCGAGCCCCAGAAGCGTCGCTCTAGGGCGAGCTCGGTCTCCCACGACTGCTCGGGGTCGAGGTCGGGATTGCCGGCCTGGACCTCGCCGCCGGTGTTGAACTCGGTCTCCGCGACGAAATCGTCGAAGTCGAGCTGGTCGACCTTCCGCTCCACACGGAAGCGCACCTGGGTCACGGCGTCCGGCGCCCAGGAGGCGGAGAAGCGCGGCTTCGTGAAGTAGAGGGTCTTCTCCAACTCCACGTCGCCCTCGGAGGAGATGCGCGAGGCCTCCTGTCGCAGGCCCGCCTCGAGGGTGAGGCTGGCGCGCGGCCGCCAGGTCGCCTTGCCGAACAGCTCCCCCCGGGTCTCCTCCACGCGCACGCTGCCGGCGGGCAGCGGCTGGGCCTGGCCGTTCAGGAAGTACTCGGTCTCGCTCTCCAGCCAGTTGAAGGCGCCCTCGGCGCCGGCCTCGAACGAGAGGGCGTCCGAGCGGCGGTGCTTCAGGACCGTGCGTCCGATGCTCTCGCCGGTCTTGCGGTCCAGGGCGAAGAGCACGGTCTCGCCGGGCTCGCGGAAGGTCTCGCCGAAGTGCTTGTCCTCGTTCCGCTGCAGGAGGACGGTCTCCAGGGACGTGTTGGCTCCCAGGCTACGGGTGTCGCGGGCCCCCAGCTCCACTTCCTTCGCGTCCTCCCCCCACTGGTCGAATTCGGTGGCGAGCGCGGGGAAGGTGATGCGGTTCTGTTCGTCGTAGTTGAACTCCTCGGCGAACAGGCGGGCGTTGAGCCTCAGACGGCCGCCCAGGAACGGGGTCTCGTAGGCGCCGGTGACGATCGCCTGGACCGCCACCCCGCCCTCCGCCTCCACGTCGGAGCGGATCAGCGGCCGGCCGGCGGGGTCGAGGCGAACGCGCGGGCCATCGCCCGTGCCGTCGTCCACGCCCTGAGCCAGCAGCACCCCGGCCTCCCAGGCGCGGCCGTTCGACCCGCCGGAGCCCTCCAGGCGGAAGGCCGACAGGGTCCGGCCGTCGTCTGCGACCGTGCGCGTGGACGCGGCGATCAAGCCCCGGAAGCCGCCGCCCGCCTTGCGGACGACATTCACCAGCACCGTCTTGCCCTGCATGTCGATGCCGGGGGCGCTGCCGCGGATCAGGTCGATGCGCTCCACCTGCCCGGCGGGGATGCGGTTCAGGATCTCGCCCAGCGGATCGCTTTTGGCGGCAGGCCGCTGCCCGTCGATCAGCACGTTGCCGGCCGCGCCCTCGAAGCCGCGGACGCTGTCGCCGGCGTCGAAGGTGAAGCCGGGGACCCGCTCCACCATCTCCAGCGCGCTGGTTGGACGGAAGCTCTCGAAGAAGGATGGCGGATAGCTGATCACGCCCTGCTGCGGCTGCGCCGCCGCCTCGGGAACGACGGCCGCGGCGGCCTGCGCAAGCGCGTGGATGAGCAGCATGAATTCCTCCCAGGCGGACCGACTACGGTCGCCCGGGAAGCCTCGCCAGTTAAATGGCTGTAACCTCCGGTAGCAGCGGTCGCCGAAACCAGGGTCTAGAGGCTGGTGCCGCCCACCGTCAGGCCGGTCAGCTTCAGCGACGGCTGGCCGACGCCCACCGGCACGCTCTGGCCGGACTTGCCGCAGACACCGATGCCGGGGTCGAACGCGAAGTCGTCACCGATCATGGTCACGCGGGTGAGCGCCGAGGGGCCGTCGCCGATCAGCGTCGCGCCCTTCACCGGCGTGGTCACCTTGCCGTCCTCGATCAGGTAGGCCTCGGTGCACTGGAAGACGAACTTGCCGTTGGTGATGTCCACTTGGCCGCCGCCGAAGTTGGCGCAGTAGAGGCCGCGCTTGGTCGAGGCGATCATCTCCTCGCGCGAGCTGTCGCCGCCCAGCATGCCGGTGTTGGTCATCCGGGGCATGGGCATGTGGGCGTAGGACTGCCGACGCCCGTTGCCGGTGGGCTGCAGGCCCATCAGGCGCGCGCTCATCCGGTCGTGCATGTAGCCCACGAGGATGCCGTCCTCGATCAGGATGGTGCGCTCGGTCGGCGTGCCCTCGTCGTCCACGGTCAGCGAGCCGCGGCGGCCGAGGATCGAGCCGTCGTCGAAGACGGTGACGCCCGGCGCGGCCACCCGCTCCCCCACCTTGCCCGAGAAGGCCGAAGTGCCCTTGCGGTTGAAGTCGCCCTCGAGGCCGTGACCCACCGCCTCGTGTAGCAGGACGCCGTTCCAGCCGGGGCCGAGCACCACGTCCATCTCGCCGGCCGGGCAGGGGACCGCCTCAAGGTTCACGAGCGCCTGGCGCAGCGCCTCGTCCACAGCGCCCTGCCACTTGTCGGCGCTGATCCAGGCCTCGAAGCCGGCCCGGCCGCCCTGGCCGGTGTAGCCGTTCTCGCGCCGGCCATCCTTCTCGACGGTGATCTGCACGTTGATCCGCGACAGCGGGCGCACGTCGCGGATCAGTCGGCCGTCGGCGCGCAGGATCTCCACCGTGCGCTGCTCGCCGGCCATGGAGGCCATCACCTGCACCACGCGCGGGTCGCGGGCGCGGGCCCAGGCGTCGATCTCCTGCAGCAGGGCGACCTTGTCGGAGAAGCCGGGAGAGGCGAGCGGATTGTCGTCCCCATAGAGCCGGGCGTTGGTCGGCCGCGGGCCTTCGGCGGCGACACCGGCGTAGCCGCGCTTCGCCAGGCTCGCGGAATCCGCGGCGCGGCGGATGGCCGCTTCGCTGACCTCGCTGGCGTGGGCGTAGCCGGCGGTCTCGCCCGCCACCACCCGCAAGCCGAAGCCCTCGGCGGAGTCGTAGGCCGCCGACTTCAGGCGCCCGTCGTCGAACAGGAAGGACTCGCTCTCGCTGCGCTCGACGAACAGCTCCCCGTCGTCGGCGCCGGCGAGCGCTTCGCCGAGGATCTCGCGGGCGCGGTTCGGATCGACGCCGGCGGCGTCCAGGAGCGAAGGGGCGGGGGCGTGCGCGTTCATGCCCGCAAGATAGGAAGGCCGACCGCGCCCGTCACGGCGCCAATACGCGCGCCGGCCGGAAAAGCCGCCCTGCACCTTTGATTCAGCCTGGTCCGCTAGGCTTCGCGGCATGTTCACCGCGAGGGACCGGCACTTCGACATCGACGCCGTGGCGGTCCGCGCGTGGCGCGACCGCGACCCGGTGGCCGCGGCCTTCTAGACGGCCTGTCGGCGCTGTTCCCGCAGGGCGAACGGTTCTTCATCGAGAGCGTGCGCGCGCACCGGCGCCTGGCCGAGGGCGTGCTCGCGCGCGACGTCGCCCAGCTCATCGCCCAGGAGGCGGTGCACACGCGCGAGCACGTGGCGTTCAATGCGCAGGCTGCGGCGGCCGGGCGCGACATGGGGCCGCTCGAGGCGCGCACCGGTTGCGAGATCGCGGCCGTGCGCCGGAAGGGCGACCTCCGCAAGCTGGGCGCCACCGTCGCCCTGGAGCATTTCACCGCGCTGCTGGCGCACGAGCTGGTGGCCGAACCCGCCCATCTGCGCGATGCGCCGACCGAGACCCGTGGGCTGTGGCTGTGGCGCGCGGCGGAAGAGATCGAGCACAAGGCGGTGGCCACACCACCAGGGCAGGCGCCGCGTAAAGCGCGGCCAGCAGCGCCCCCCACCCGACCAGCGCCCGCATCCCGCGGCGTACGGCCTGGGGTGTCTGCTCGCGGCGCAGGGCGGCGCGCCGCCACAGCCGCACGCCGGCTTCGCCGGCCAGGAGCAGCAGGCCCCAGGCGGCGATCCGCGCCGGCGACAGCAGGCCTAGCGTGTGAAGGGCGAAGCAGATCACCGCGAAGCCCAGTGCGCGGAGCACGACGTGGTCGCGCACCGCCCGCTGGTAGAACAACTCGACCGCGATCTGCTCGAACAAGGGCCGCCCCGGCCGTGTGACACTCGCGGGGACGTCAAAAGGTTGTTGATTTCAAAGTGGTTAGGCGCGGACAGCTCGTTCGCCCGCCCCCCGCGCCGCCGTCGTTATCCTATGTGCGCCGCAGCGGGTCGTGGCCCCAGTTCATCAGGCTCCACCGCCAGCGGGTGTCGGTGACGTCGCCCCAGGGTCGCTGGGCGAGGTGTCGGCGGCAGTAGCCGATGACCTTCTTCATGTGGGCGTAGTCGGCGTCGGTGAGGGCCGCCACCGGCTTGCCGCGGATCGCCAGGATACGCCGCGCCGACTGGCGGCCGACGGATTCGGTCTCGCCGCGCCGGACCATGCCCACCTTCTTCGACTCCGGCGTCTCCAGCCAGGCGCGCAGCTCACCGGGCGTCAGGTTCACCAGTCGGTCGAACTCGACGCGGATCTCCCGTTCCGCCTCCGGGCTCAGATGCATGCGAATCTCCCCGCGAACGTCATTCGCCCGAAGCGGCTGATCGGTCGGGTTTTTGACCGCCCCGACGGCCGCGCCGCCGCATCCTCCCCATGGGAGGCGGCAAGCGCCTTGGCAAGCCAAAGCGATGCGCGTATGCACGCGCCCGAAGGGCCGGGCAGCGTGCGCCAGCATGCCTGCGCGCGCCCTTCTGACAGTCGGCGGGGGCGATCGTCAGTTTCGCGAGACGCGGCCGGCCAACCAGACCGAGGGGACATGAAGTCGAGGTTTCAGGGTATGCGAGCGCTGACGGCGGGCGCCGTCGCGGGCGCGATGTCGGCGTTCTGGGGCGTCTCCGCCCTGGCCGAGGACTTGATGGGTCAGCCCACGCCAGGCGCGATCGACCTGCAGCCGGGCGTCACCCCGCTGCGGCACGACGCGATCTTCTTCCACAACGCGATCCTGCTGCCGATCATCACGGCGATCACGCTATTCGTGCTCGGCCTGCTGGTGTGGGTCATCGTCAAGTACAACAAGCGCTCGAACCCGGTGCCGGCCCGCTGGAGCCACAACACCGCGATCGAGGTGATCTGGACGCTCGTGCCCGTCCTGATCCTCGTGTTCATCGCGATCTTCTCGTTCAAGCTCCTCTTCGCCTACCACGACATGCCGAAGCCCGACCTGACGGTTAAGGCGACCGGCTACCAGTGGTACTGGGGCTACGAGTACCCGGACCAGGAGATCTCCGAGTTCGTCTCGAACGTCCTCCCGGAGGAAGAGGCCAAGGCCAAGGGCGTCCCCTTCCGCCTGGCCGCCACCGAGCCGATGGTCGTGCCGGTCAACAAGACGGTCCGCGTGCTGGTCACCGGCGCCGACGTGATCCACGCTTTCGCCGTTCCCTCCTTCGGCACCATCATCGACGCCATCCCGGGTCGGGTGAACGAGACCTGGTTCAAGGCCGAGAAGGTCGGCACCTACTACGGCAACTGCCGTGAGCTGTGCGGCGTCGACCACGCCTTCATGCCCATCGAGGTGCGGGTCGTGACGGACGCCGAGTTCGCCGCCTGGGTGGCCGCGAAGAGCGGCAAGGCCCCGGCGCCGACCCCGACCACGCTGGACAACGCCGCCGACGCGGCGGGCGCCGCCAACACGGAGGCCGCGCCCGCGGCCGCCGCGGCCGGCCAGTCCGCCTCCGCCACGGTCAATCCGTCCGCCGCCGCGCCGGCCACGCCGCAGCCTGCCGCGCCCGCGACGACCACCGCTCAGCCCGCGCCCAAGGCGCCGGCCGCGAAATAAGCCAGGAATAGCGTTCAGATGGCCACATCAGCCGCTCACGGACACCACGAAGCCCACGACCACAAGCCGGGCTTCTTCACGCGGTGGTTCCTCTCCACCAACCACAAGGACATCGGCACCCTCTACCTGCTGTTCGCCATCATGGCGGGCCTGGTGGGTGGCGCGCTGTCCGGCCTGATCCGCTGGGAACTCGCCGAGCCGGGCATTCAGGTCTTCCGCGAAGGGAGCTGGCTCGCCGCGACCGGCCTCGTGGAGCCGTCGAAGCACGGCTACAACGTGGTGGTCACCGCCCACGCCCTGATCATGATCTTCTTCATGGTCATGCCGGCGCTGATCGGCGGGTTCGGCAACTGGTTCGTCCCGCTGATGATCGGGGCGCCGGACATGGCCTTCCCGCGGATGAACAACATCTCGTTCTGGCTGCTCGTCGCCGCCTGGGTGCTGCTCTGCACCTCGATGTTCGTCGACGGCGGCCCGGGCCGCGGCTTCGGCGGCGGCTGGACGGCCTATCCGCCGCTGTCCACCTCGGGACACGCGGGCCCGTCCATGGACCTCGCGATCCTGTCGCTCCACCTGGCGGGCGCGAGCTCGATCCTGGGCGCCATCAACTTCATCACCACCATCTTCAACATGCGCGCGCCGGGCATGACCCTGCACCGGATGCCGCTGTTCGTGTGGTCGGTGCTGGTCACCGTCTTCCTGCTGCTGCTCTCGCTGCCCGTGCTGGCCGGCGCGATCACCATGCTGCTGACGGACCGGAACTTTAACACCCACTTCTTCGACGCGGCCGGCGGCGGCGACCCGATCATGTACCAGCACCTGTTCTGGTTCTTCGGTCACCCCGAGGTGTACATCCTGATCCTGCCGGGCTTCGGCATCATCAGCCACATCGTGTCCACGTTCTCGCGCAAGCCGGTGTTCGGCTACCTGGCCATGGCCTACGCGATGGTGGCCATCGGCTTCATCGGCTTCGTCGTGTGGGCGCACCACATGTACACCGTGGGCATGAGCATCAACCTGCGCGCCTACTTCGTGGCGGCCACGATGGTCATCGCCGTGCCGACCGGGGTGAAGGTGTTCAGCTGGATCGCGACGATGTGGGGCGGGTCGATCGACTTCAAGACGCCCATGCTCTGGGCGATCGGCTTCATCTTCCTGTTCACCGTCGGCGGCGTGACCGGCGTGGTGCTCGCCAACGCCGGCATCGACTACAGCCTGCACGACACCTACTACGTGGTGGCCCACTTCCACTACGTGCTGTCGCTGGGCGCCGTGTTCGCGATCTTCGCCGGCTTCTACTACTGGTTCGAGAAGATCTTCGGCGTGAAGTACCGCGAGTGGCTGGGCGCCACCCACTTCTGGATCACCTTCGTCGGCGTGAACCTGATCTTCTTCCCGCAGCACTTCCTGGGCCTCCAGGGCATGCCGCGCCGGTACGTCGACTATCCGGAAGCCTTCACCTACTGGAACCAGGTCTCGTCGCTGGGCTACGCCATCACCGCCATCGGCGTGGGCGTGTTCCTGGTGATGCTGGTGGAAGCCCTGATCTTCCGCCGCAAGGCCGAAGCCAACCCGTGGGGCGAAGGCGCGACGACGCTGGAGTGGACCCTGTCCTCGCCGCCGCCGTTCCACCAGTTCAACGAACTGCCGGTGATCAAGCCGGACGCCCACCACTAGGCGTCGGGCTCCTCCGGGACCATCTAGAGGGGCGCGCTCCGCAGGGGGCGCGCCCCTCGAACATTCCGAGTATTCTGCATGGCCATGGCCACGGCCCATCCCACCGCACGCGCGCCCGCCCGCTGGCAGGACTTCCTGCAGCTCCTGAAGCCGCGCGTCATGAGCCTGGTGGTGTTCACCGCGCTCACCGGCCTCGTCGCCGCCGAGCGACCGGTGAACCCAATCCTGGGCGCGGTGGCGATCCTGTGCATCGCGGTAGGCGCCGGCGCGTCCGGCGCGCTCAACATGTGGTACGACGCCGACATCGACGCCAAGATGCGCCGGACGCGCGGGCGGCCGGTGCCAGCCGGCCGGGTGCAGGGCGCCGACGCCCTGACGCTCGGGATCGTGCTGTCGCTGTTCTCCGTGATGCTGATGGGCATGGCGCTGAACTGGCTGGCGGCCGGCCTGCTCGCCTTCACCATCGTCTTCTACGCCGTCATCTACACCATGTGGCTGAAGCGCTGGACGGCCCAGAACATCGTCATCGGCGGGCTCGCGGGGGCGCTGCCGCCGGTGATCGGCTGGGCGGCGGCCACCGGGACCGCGCCGCTGAACGCCTGGCTGCTGTGCGCCATCATCTTCATGTGGACCCCGCCGCACTTCTGGGCGCTCAGCCTCTACACCTCCGAGGACTACCAGAAGGCCGGCGTGCCGATGATGCCGGTGGTGGCCGGCGCGGCTTCCACGCGCCGCCAGATCTGGCTCTACAGCCTGCTGTTCACGCCGATCGCCGTGGCTCCGGCCTTCACCGGCCTGGGCGGCGTGGCCTACCTGGCGGTGTCGGGGCTGGGGGCCCTCGTCTTCCTGCTGCTCGCCTGGCGCCTCTACCGCAGCCATGCCGGCGAGGCAGGCGGCCAGCGCAACGACGACGGACTGTATGACGTCCGCGCCGGCGCCCGGGATGCGCGCAACCTGTTCGCCTTCTCGATCCTGTACCTGACGCTTCTCTTCGCCACCCTACTTGTGGAACACCTGGCGGGCCTTCCCGCCCTGGAGGTCTTCTAGATGAGCGATCCCGCCCGCGAGACCGAGGCCGAGACCAAGGCCCGGCGCGGCCGCAACGTCGCGCTGGCGCTGGGCCTCGTGCTCTTCGTCATTCTGATCTTCGTGGTCACCATCGTGCGGCTCGGCGCCAATGTCACCGAACGCCCCTTCTAAGCCCCCGGCCAGCCCTGAGCAGAAGCGCAACGCCCGCGTCGCGCTGATCTGCGCCGCCGCCTTCTTCGGCATGATCGGCGCGGCTTACGCCTCGGTGCCGCTCTACCGGGCCTTCTGCCAGCTCACCGGGTTCGACGGCACGACCAAGCGCGCCGAGGCCGCGCCGGGCACGGTGCTACAGAAGGAGCTGACGATCCGCTTCGACGCCAACGTGCGCGACCTGCCGTGGACCTTCACGGCCGAGCAGAAGGCGCAGCAGGCGAAGATCGGCGAGACCAAGCTCGCGCTGTTCCGGGTGACCAACAACGGCTCGGAGGCCATCACGGGGCGGGCGGTGTTCAACGTCGTGCCGGAACAGGCGGGCCCCTACTTCCAGAAGCTCGACTGCTTCTGCTTCTCGGACCAGACCATCGGCCCGGGCCAGACGGTCGACATGCCGGTCTTGTACTTCGTCGACCCGAAGTACGCCTCGGATTTCGAGACGAAGGGCAAGCAGGAGGTGACGCTCTCGTACACCTTCTTCCCGTCCGTGGAGGCCCCGCCGGCCCCGCAGACCGCCCAGGCGCACAAGCCGGCGAACGCTGGTTAGCCTTTCCCCCTTGGCGAGGGGTGCGACGCAAGGCTATAGCGTCCGCGAATTGAATGCCCGCGCCGCGAGTCCGGCGCGGGTCGACTTTGCGAGGGGTACTGGACGGCGATGGCCCAAGGCGTGAAGCACGACTACCACCTGGTCAATCCGAGCCCGTGGCCGCTCCTCGGTTCGCTGTTCGCCACCATCATGGCGATCGGCGGCGTGACCTGGATGAAGGGCCTGTTCGGCCTCGACAAGGGCACCTGGTACATCTTCGCCATCGGCTTGGCCGGCGTGCTCTACACCATGTTCGGCTGGTGGCGTGACGTGGTGAAGGAAGCGAACGCCGGCGACCATACGCCTGTCGTCGGCATCGGCCTGCGCTACGGCATGATCCTGTTCATCGCCTCCGAGGTGATGTTCTTCGTCGCCTGGTTCTGGATCTTCTTCGAGATGGCCCTGTTCAACGGCCATCGCACCCTGTCCTCCATCGAGGAGGTGCGTCTCGCCTGGGAAACCTGGCCGCCGCACGGTGTCGAGACGGTCGCTCCCTGGGGTCTGCCGCTGCTCAACACCCTGATCCTGCTGCTCTCCGGCACCACTGTCACCTGGGCCCACCACGCGCTGCAGACCGGCGACCGCCGCGGCGCGAAGATCGGCCTGGCGCTGACGATCCTGCTGGGTGTCCTGTTCACCTCGGTGCAGGCGTACGAGTACCACCACATCATCGACCACAAGTACTTCTTCAACGAGGAAGCCGGGAACGCCGGCCTCTACGGCTCGGCCTTCTTCATGGCGACCGGCTTCCACGGCTTCCACGTGCTGATCGGGACGATCTTCCTGGCCGTCTGCCTGATCCGCCTGATGAACGGCGCCTTCACGCCCAAGCAGCACTTCGGCTTCGAGGCGGCCGCCTGGTACTGGCACTTCGTGGACGTGGTCTGGCTCTTCCTGTTCGCCTTCATCTACGTGATCTTCTCCGGCGGCGGGCACTGATCCATGGCGGCCCGCAACCCGCTCCTGGCGGGGGCGGCGGGCCGCTGCCCGAACTGCGGCGAGGGCCACCTGTTCGAGGGATTCCTCAGGGTGGCGCCCCGCTGCGAAGCCTGCGGCTTCGACCTGGCCCGCGCCGATTCCGGTGACGGGCCAGCCGTCTTTGTGATCCTGATCGCGGGCCTGCTCGTCGCCTTCGGCGCGCTGTTCACGGAGGTCGCCTTCGCCCCCCCGGTGTGGGTGCACCTGATCGTCTGGCTGCCGGCCACCCTCGTCGTGGTGCTCCTGCTGCTCCGCCCGATGAAGGGGGTGATGCTGGCCGCCCAGTTCATGAACAAGGCCTCCGAAGCCCGCCATGACTGAGCAGTGGGACCCGGAGGTCCCGATGGGGGACCGCAGCGGGCGCCCTAAGGGTTTCCCGGTCGCCCTCACCGTCCTCACGGCGATCGCCTTTCTGATCTTGGTGAGCCTGGGGACGTGGCAGCTCCAGCGGCTTGCCTGGAAGCGGGACCTGATCGCCCGGATCGAGAGGCTGCAGGGCATGGCGCCGCAGCCGGCGGCCCCGGTGCTCGATGCGCTGAACGAGGGCGCCGACGTGGACTTCACGCGCGTGACGCTCACCTGCCCGGGGCTGGCGACCGCCCCCTTCGTGGAGCTGTATGCCCTGAAGGACGGCCAGGCCGGCTCGCGCCTGATCTCCGCCTGCCCCGTGGCGGCGCTGCGCTACCGCACGGTGCTGGTGGACCGCGGCTTCGTGGCCGACACCGTCTCGGCGCGGCCGCCGGTCTCGCCCGCGGCCGGCGCGGCGGTGCAGGTGGTGGGCGTGCTGCGCGCGCCCGAGCGCGCCACCTTCGTGACCCCGCCGAACCGGCCCGGCCGGTTCTTCTCGCGCGACGTGGAGGCCATGGCCGCGGCGCTGAAGGCCGACCGCACCGCTCCGATCTTCCTGATGGCGGAGACCTCGTCCAATCCAGACTGGCGGGGGCTCCAGCCCGCCCCAGTGCCGGCGAACATCCCCAATCGGCACCTGGAGTACGCGGGCACCTGGTTCGGCCTTGCGGGGGCCCTGGCCGCCGTCTATGCCGCCATGCTCCTGAGACGGCGGAAAGCCTGATGCGCTACATCTCGACCCGCGGGCAAGCGCCGGCGGTGGGTTTCGTCGACGCGGTTCTGGCCGGGCTCGCCCCCGACGGCGGGCTCTATGTGCCGGAGACCTGGCCCACCTTCACGCCCGAAGAGATCGCCGGCTTCGCCGGCCGGCCCTACGCCGAGGTGGCCGCCGCGGTGATCGGAGCCTTCGCGGGCGACGAGATCGAGCCCGCCGAGCTCCTGGAGATGTGCCGGGAGGCCTACGCCACCTTCAACCACCCGGCCGTGGTCCCCCTGGTGCAGATTGCGCCGCACGCCTTCCTTGCCGAGCTGTTCCACGGCCCCAGCCTGGCGTTCAAGGACGTGGCCATGCAGATCCTGGCCCGGCTCTACGACCACATCCTGGGCCGGCAGCAGCGGCTGCAGACCATCGTCTGCGCCACATCGGGCGACACCGGCGGTGCGGCGGTCGAGGCGTTCCGCGGACGCAAGAACGTCAAGGTGGTGGCCCTCTTCCCCGAGGGCCGGATCAGCGAGGTCCAGCGCCGGTTCATGACCGCGGCGACCGAGGCCAACGTCGCCTGTGTGGCCGTGCAAGGCACGTTCGACGATTGCCAAGCCATTGTGAAGCAGACGTTCCAGGACAAGGTCCTTCGCCAGGCGGTGGACCTGTCCGGCGTGAACTCGATCAACTTCGCCCGCATCGCGGCCCAGGCGGTCTACTACTTCACCAGCGCCGTGGCGCTGGGCGCCCCGCACCGGCCGGTGAGCTTCTGCGTGCCCTCGGGCAACTTCGGCGACGCCTTCGCCGGCTATGTGGCCAGTCGCATGGGCCTGCCGGTGGCGAAGATCGTAGTCGCCACCAACTCCAACGACATCCTGGCCCGCACCTTCCAGGAAGGCCGCTACACCCGCAGCGTGGTCCAGCCGACCATCTCGCCGGCCATGGACATCCAGTCCGCCTCCAACTTCGAGCGCCTCTACTTCGAGGGCGTGGAGCGCGAGCCGGTGGAGACCGCCCGGGCCTTCGAGGCCTTCGCCACCGCCGGACTCATCGACATCCCGCCGACGGCGTTCGCGGCCATGAAGGCGATGTTCCGCGGCATTGCGGTGGGCGAGGACGAGACCCGCCGCACCATCGTGGCGACGCTCAACGAGACCGGCGAACTGATCGACCCGCACACGGCCGTGGGTGTCGCGGCCCTGAAGCGCAGCCCGGACGTCGAGGGCCCCATCGTGGTGCTCTCCACCGCTCACGCCGCGAAGTTCCCCGAAGATGTGGCGAAGGCCTGCGGCGTCACCCCGGAGCTGCCGCGCGGCGCGGCGGACCTTGCGGGCCGGCCCGAGCGTTACGACCGTCTCCCTGCCGAGACGGAGACGATCAAGGCCTATGTCCGCGCGTTCGCCGAAGCGTAAGAAGGCCACCGCCGCGGCCGAGACGCCGCGCGTGCACACGCTCGCCAACGGCGTGCGGGTGGTGTGCGACCCGATCCCCGGGCTCCAGACCGTGGCGCTGTCGGTGGTCGCCGGGCGCGGCGCGCGGTTCGAGGACGCCGAGCGTTCGGGCTGGTCGCACCTCCTGGAACACATGGTCTTCAAGGGCGCCGGCGGCCGCTCGGCCCGCGAGATCGTCGAGGTGATCGAGGCCGAGGGCGGCAACATCAACGCCGCCACCGGCTACGAACGCACCAGCTTCCAGGTGCGCGCCCTCAAGCACGGGCTCGACCTCGGATCGCGGGTCATCTCCGACCTGGTGCTCCGCCCGCACATGGACGAGGGCGACCTGAAGCGCGAGAAGCAGGTGGTGGCCCAGGAAATCGCCGAGGCGGCCGACGCCCCGGACGACCTGGTGTTCGAGCTGGCTCAGGAGGCGGCCTTCGCCGACCAGCCGCTCGGCCGGCCGATCCTCGGCACCACCGGGTCGATCGGCCGCGCGACGCCGGACGCGCTCAGCGCCTGGCGCTCGGCGCTCTACGGCCCCGAAACCATGGTGATCAGCGCCGCGGGCGCCGTCGACGAAGACGAACTCCTGAAGCTCGCGGAGCGCGACTTCGGCCAGGCGGAAGGCCCCTCGCTGCCGCCGCCCGAGCCCGCCAGCTTCTCCGGCGGCGAGCGGCCCGTGGCCAAGAAGCTGGAGCAGGCCAACATCGTCCTGCTGCTGCCGGCGGTCGGGGTGCTCGACCCGGACTACTTCGCGCTGCGCCTGCTGGCCGAGATCCTGGGGGGCGGGATGGCTTCGCGCCTCTTCCAGGAAGCCCGCGAGAAGCGGGGGCTGGCCTACGCCATCGACGCCTACTCGGAGACCTACGCCGACGCGGGCGTGCTGGGGGTCTTCGCCGGCTGCGCGGCGGGCGACGCCGAGGAACTGGCCCGGGTCACCGCCGGCGAGATCATCGAACTCCTCAAGCCGGTGCCGGAGGCCGAGCTCGCGCGCGCCAAGGCCCAGCTCAAGGGCTCCATGTTCATGGGCCGCGAAGGAGCGCTCGCCCGCGCCGAGCAGGCCGCCGGCCAGGTGCTGCTGTTCGGCCGCACCCTGCACCCGGACATCGTCGCGCGGGAGGTGGACGCAGTCACCGCCGAGGACATCGCCCGTCTGGTGGAGTGGATCCTGCGCTCCCGCAAGTCGGCGGTCGCCGTCCTGGGACCGCGCCAGGCGCTGCGCGCGGCGCCGGTCTTCGAGGCCTCGCTGTTCGGCATCGGGGCGATCGCCTTCAGCCCGACCTATTGACGCGGCGGCGAATTGCGCGACGCTGCTCCGATGGCGCTGCTGGACTGGATCACGCCGGAGAGCGGCCTGCGGGTCGAAGGCGACGGCGTGGTGCTTCGGCCGCCGCGGGCCGCCGACTATCCGGAATGGCGCGAGCTGCGCGCCGTTTCCCGCAGCTTCCTGCAGCCGTGGGAGCCCACCTGGCCGGCCGACGACCTGTCCCGCGCCGCCTTCCGCCGCCGGCTGACCGCCTACCAGCGCGACCGGGACCTGGGCGCGGCCTATCCCTTCTTCGTCTTCCGCGCCTCGGACGGGGCGCTGAGCGGGGGGATCACCCTGTCCAACGTCCGCCGAGGCGTCGCCCAGATGGGTTCGGTGGGCTACTGGTGCGGCAAGCCGTTCACCCGCCAGGGCCTGACGCTGGCGGCGGTGCGTGCGCTCACCGGCTTCGCTTTCCGCACGCTCGCCCTGCACCGGCTGGAGGCCGCCTGCATTCCGGAGAACGGACCCTCGCGCACCCTGCTCGCCAAGGCGGGCTTCGCGGAGGAGGGCTACGCCAAGGCTTATCTGAAAATTAACGGCGTTTGGCGAGACCATGTCCTGTTCGGGCTGACGACGCCGCTCAGCGTGGCCGACGGCCCGGACGAAGGAGTGTCGGTCTGACCGGCGCGTATCTGTCAGGCGACGAAATCCATGCCAGCCGGCCAATGGACGTGGGACGCGACCGCGACGCTCGAGGCGCTCGGCGCGGCTGACGTGGCGCTGTGGCTGTGGGAGCCGGACGCCGACCGCCTGCGGCTGACCGGCGCCACCCGCGCCCTGGGCCTCGGCCCCCTCGCCCCTGACTGCTCGTCGGCCGCCCTGCGCGCGCTCGCCCTGCCGCAGGACCGCGCCATGGCCGAGGACCTGCTGCGGCTGGCGGAACCCGGGACCGAGATCGCCGTGCGCCTGCGGATGCGGGGCGGCGGCGTCTGCGTCTGGCGCGGGGTCTGGCTGGAGGAGGGGCGCCGGGCCGCTGGCGTCGTGGCGCCCGAGACCAAGTTCGCCGCCGCCGAGCAGGACGCGCTCACTGGGCTGCTGGATCGGCGCAGCTTCATCATCCGGGCCCGCGAACGGCTGCAGGTTCCCGGCGATCACGAGCTGGTGGTGGCCGACCTCGACCGCCTGCGCCGGCTGAACGAGGCCCTGGGCCACGAGCGCGCGGACCTGGTGCTGGCGGCGCTCGGATCGAGGCTGGCCGCCGCCTTTCCGCCCGGCGCGCTGCTCGCTCGCATCGGCGAGGACGAGTTCGCGGCGTTGGCGCCCAAGTCCGCTTCGCCCGGCCCCGCGGCGCTCCGCCGGGCGCTGGAGCAGCCCCTGAGGGTGGCCGGCTTCGACATCCATCCGACCCTTTCCATCGGCGCCGTGGAGGCCCAGGGCGGCCAGGCCGCGCCGGAGGCCGCCGAGTTGCTGCGCCGGGCCGAGCTGGCGGTGGAGGCGGCCAAGAGCAACGGCCGCGGCCACGCCGCCGCCTATGGCCGGGGACTGGAGACCGACGGCCTCTCCCGGCTGGCGCTGGAAAGCGACCTGAAGGGGGCGCTCGCCCGGGGGGAGATGACGCCCTACTACCAGCCGATCGTCCGGCTCTCGACCGGCGCGCTGTCGGGCTTCGAGGCGCTGGTGCGCTGGCGGCACCCCCGGCGCGGGCTCCTGATGCCCGAGCAGTTCCTGTCGCTGCTGGACGAGATGGGCATGATGGGCGAGCTCGGCGCGCAGATGATGCGCGACGCCGCGCGCCAGCTCGCCGCCTGGCGCCTGCGCCACGCCGCCGCCGGCGAGCTCACCGTCGCCATCAACCTGTCCACGGGCGAGATCGACCGGTCCGGCCTGGTGGCGGACGTCGCCGCCATCCGCGAGGAGACGGGCCTGCCGCCCGGCGCGCTGAAGCTAGAGGTCACCGAGAGCGACGTCATGCGCAATCCGGAGCGCGCCACGGTGGTGCTGCGCGAGCTTCGCCAGGCGGGCGCAGGCCTCGCGCTCGACGACTTCGGCACCGGCTTCTCGTCGCTCAGCTACCTGACCCGCCTGCCGTTCGACACGCTGAAGATCGACCGCTACTTCGTGCGCACCATGGCCACCAACGACGGCTCGGCGAAGATCGTCTCCTCGGTGGTGAAGCTCGGCCGGGACCTGGCGCTGGAGGTGGTGGCCGAGGGCGTGGAGAACGCCGGCATGGCCCGGCAGCTCGAGGCGTTGGGCTGCGACTATGGCCAGGGCTTCGGCTACGCGCCGGCCCTCTCTCCGGAGGAGGCCGAGGTCTACCTCAACGAAAGCTACGTGGACGGCGCGGCGCCGGTCATGGCCCGGGGGACCCGCGGCTAGGCCCTACCGGCGACCGCGCTCAGGCGCTCGGGATCGACGCCCAGCTTACCCAACGCCTGCGCCCACTTGTGGTCGTGGTGGCCGCCGAAGATGAGCTGCTCGTCGGGCTCGCAGGTCAGCCAGACGTTCTCCTTGATCTCGTCCTCGAGCTGGCCCGCGCCCCAGCCGGCGTAGCCGAGGGCCAGGGCCGAGCGACGCGGCCGGCCGCTGGCCTGGGCCATCGCCTCCAACGCGTCGCGGGTCGGGGTGAGCGCCAGGCCGCCGCCCACCTCCAGGCTATGCTCGGCTATGTAGTCGTCGGTGTGCAGAACGAAGCCGCGCTCGCGCTCCACCGGGCCGCCCATCAGCACGAGGTCCGGCGGCGCCTTGATCTGCGACTGAATGTCGAGCCTCGCCAGCAGGTCGGGCACCGTCAGCCCCTCCACCGGGCGGTTCACCGCCAGCCCCATGGCGTGGCGGGCGTCGTGCGCGCACACGAGGATCAGTGATCGCTCGAACCTGGGGTCGGAAATCCCCGGCATCGCGATCAGCAGTTGGCCTGCGAAGAACCCGTCGTCCATCGGGGGTGAGCTTCGGGCGGGATCGAAGCGCTTTCAAGGCGCCTTCGCACATGGTTGGCTTGCGCCGGGCGGAGTTGACGCTATCTCCGCCACAGCTCGACAATTCCAGGAGACGCCCCATGATCATCAAAGTCGGCGACCGGCTGCCGGACGTGAAGCTCACCCAGGCCACCGCCGAGGGGCCGCGACCGGTCTCCGTGCAGGACGTCTTCGGCGGCAAGAAGGTGGCGCTGTTCGCCGTCCCGGGCGCGTTCACGCCCACCTGCTCGGCCAAGCACCTGCCGGGCTTCAAGCAGCTTTCCAGCGACATCAAGGGCAAGGGCGTCGACACCATCGCCTGCGTGTCGGTGAACGACGCCTTCGTCATGCGCGCGTGGGCCGAGGACCAGGCCGTGGGCGAGGACATCCTCATGCTGGCCGACGGCGGCGGCGAGTTCACCCGCGCCATCGGCCTGGACTTCGATGCGTCCAAGTTCGGCATGGGCGTGCGCTCGCAGCGCTACTCGATGATCGTCGAGGACGGCGTTGTGAAGGAGCTGAACGTCGAGGAGCCAGGCGAATTCAAGGTGTCGGCCGCCGACTACCTGCTGGCCCAGCTCTAGGCTTCGACGGCCGCGCTTGCGGCGTGGCCGTCCACCCCATCTAGCGCCCTTGCATCATGGAAGAAGGGCAGGGCGCGTGTTCAGCTCCTGGCGCCGGCGCGCGACCGCTGGCCTGTCGATCGTCGTGGCGGCCGCCGGCGTCGTGGCCTCAGCTATGCCGGCCGAGGCGGCCCGCCGGCCGCGCACCGACAGCCTCGAATATCGCAAGAGCTGGGGCCTGGAGGCCATCGGCGCCCAGGCCGCCTACCGGGCGGGCCTGTCCGGCCGCGGCGTGACGCTGGCCTTGATCGACTGCGGCGTGGAGGCGGCGCAGCGCGAAGTGCGCCGCAACGTGAAGACTTCCCGCGACGTGGTCGCCGGCCGCGCCACCCCGGCAGTCGAGAAACATGGCGCCTACGTGGCCGGGCCGCTGGTGTCGGCGCTGAACGGCGGCGGCATGGTGGGCGTGGCCTACAACGCCAACGTGGTCTCGATCCGCGCCGACTTCGATGGCGGCCTGGCTGGCGAATGCGCCTTCCGCCCGACAGACCTGGCCGCAGCCCTCGACGAGGCGGTGGCGCAGAAGGCCCGCATCGTCGTCATGCCCCTGCAGGGCCGCAAGCCGCTGGGCGCGGCCTTCGAGGCGGCGCTGGAGCGCACGGTGAAGAGCGGCGCCGTCCTTGTCATCGCCGCCGGCAATCGGAAGGGCGAGGAGCCCACCTGGCCCGCCCGATACGCCGCCGACCCGCGCTTTGCAGGCTCCATCGTGGTGGCTGGCGCCTCGAGCTACTACGGCGAGCTGACGCCCTGGTCCAACAGGGCCGGCGCGGCCAAGTGGCGCTACGTGGCCGCGCCCGGGGAGTGGGTGCTCACCGACTGCACGCGCAAGTGCAAGCTGGTCTCCGGCACCTCGTTCTCCACCGCCTATGTGGCCGGCGCCCTGGCCCTGATGATGGAGGGGCATCCAGAGCTCACCGGCCCGCAGGTGGCCGAGCGTGTGCTGTCCGCCGCCCGCGACCTGGGCGAACCGGGCGCGGACGCGGTCTATGGCCGAGGCGTCCTCGACCTCGGCCGCGCCTTCGCCGCCGCCGACTGAGGGAACGGCCGGCTCAGGAACCTCGACCCGGCCTCGCCGAACCGCCAGGGGACCTCCGCGGCCTTGGTGATGCCGATCCGCGGCCCGGCGACGAGGCCGCTGTCCTCGCCGCCGGGCCGTAGCTCGAAGGGGGGAGCGTCGAGCGGCAGGCCGTCGTGCTCGCGAGTGATCGCCAGCGCCTGGCAGAGCTTGCCCGGCCCTGAGCACAGTGCGCGTGCCTCGGCCAGGCGGCGCCGCTCGCGCATCGTGTCCAGCCCGTGCGTCGGCTCGATCGCGCGGATCAGCACCGCGCTGCCCGGGCTCTCGCCGCAGACGAAGTTCAGGCACCAGTGGATGCCGTAGGAGCGGTAGACGTAGGCCCGTCCGACCGGGCCGAACATCACTGCGTTGCGCGCGGTGAGGCCGGTGAAGCTGTGCGAGGCCGGATCCTCATGGTGGTAGGCCTCGGTCTCGACGATCCGCCCACCGACGCCCCCCACCAGCAGCTCCCAGCCGATGAGCGCCTGCGCCGCGTCCGCCGGATGCAGCCGCCACACCTCGTCTTGACGGGTCCGCCCATGAAGCGCCGGAATGTCGCGAGAAGAAGAAACCATCAGGGAGGATGTGGCATGCCGTACGTTCAGGGCCAAACCATCCACGACGCCGACAGCCACATCATGGAGCTGCCGGGGACGATCCACCGCTATCTTGATCCGAAGGTCCGCGACGCCTTCGTCGAGAAGACCGGCCGCAAGGACGTGCTGCCCGAGTGGTTCGCCAACGCCGCCGCCCGTCAGGAGGATCCGGAGTTCCGGGCGGGGGCGGAGGCCAACATCCTGCTGCGCAAGAACTACGAGGCCCTGGGCGCCTTCCGGGCGGAGGACAGGCCCAAGACGCTGGACTACCTGGGCTTCGCGAGCCAGCTCGTCTTCACCACCGCCAGCCTCTCCAACTTCGGGCTCGAGGAGATGGGAGAGGTGGACCTCGCCATCGAGGCGGCCCGCGCGCACAACCGCATGATGACCGACTTCTGCGCCGTCGACCGGCGGCTGCTCGCCACCGGCTACGTGCCCCTGACGGATCGGGCCCGCGCGCCGCAGATCGCCCGCGAAGCCATCGAGCTCGGCGCCAAGGCCCTCGTCGTGGCCTCGCGACCGCCGCCCGGCTTCTCGCCGAGCCATGTGGAGCTGGACCCGCTGTGGGCGGTGATCGAGGAGGCCGGCCTGCCTGTGCTGTTCCACGTCGGCGGCGAGGAGAAGATGCGCCGCGACTATCTGGAGAACGGCCTGCCCCACGTGAAGGATTTCCACGGCGGGGACGAGAACTTCACCTCCCTGACCTTCATGGCCATCCCGCTGAGCGTCTGGCAGACGCTCTCGGCCCTGGTGATCGACGGGGTGTTCGACCGCTTCCCGAAGCTGAAGTGGGGGGCCATCGAGCTGGGCGCGTCCTGGCTTCCCAGCCTGATGCGGTTCCTGGACTCCGGCGTGGCCGCCTTCGGCCGCGAGGAGCGACTGCAGAAGCTGTCGGCGCGGCCCTCAGAGATCCTGCGCCGCCAACTCCGCGTCACGCCCTATCCGCACGAGGACGTCCGCTGGATCATCGAGAACGCCGGCGAGGAGATGGTGCTGTTCTCGTCCGACTACCCGCACATCGAGGGCGGCCGGAACCCGCTGAAGCGGTTCAACGAGAGCCTGGAGGGCGTGGGCGACCGCGCCCGACGGGCCTTCTACCGCGACAACTTCATCGATCTGATGGGACGCGGCCTGGATCCTGCGCTGCACGACCTGCCGAACCTCGCCGCCGCCTGATGAGCTTCGTCATCGACCACGTCTGGATCCCGGCCCCGGGGGCGGCGGCCGGCCTCGAGCGGCTGTCCGAGGCGACGGGCCTGCCGGTGCTGGACGGCTGGTCGCCGGACGGGGAGGTGAAGGCGCACGGCCTGCGCTTCGCGGGGGGCGCCTTCCTGGACGTCCATGATTTTGCCTGGCGGCACGGGCCGAGTGTCCTGCTGCGCGGCTCCCTGCAGGAGGCGGAAGCGCTCGCGGCCGAGCATGGCTGGATCGCCATGCCGGGCCGGCGGGAGCATGCGCCGGTCGAGCACCGGCCGATCTGGTCGATCCTGGCCTTTCCACCGCGCCAGGGCGTGATCTCGAAGCTGGCCGTGATCGCCTACGAGGCGGATCCCTCGGAGGCGGCCGCCGAATACCAGGTTCCGCTCTATGCCGCGCCCCCGCCGGACGACGGCCCGAAGCTCGGACGTGTGTGGCTGGGCGGCGAAGGCGTCGAGGCGCTCAGCCTCTTTGGCTGCTCCGAGTTGGTGGCGGGGGATGGTGACGGCGTGCACCGTATCGAGATCCTCGGCGTGGAAGCGCCGTCGGTGCAGCTCGGCCCGGTGGAAGTGGTCTTCCGGCCCTAGACGGCGACGGACTCGGCCGCCTCGCCCGATCCGGCGGACAGCGCCCGCACGACAACTTCGAACAGCTCCTCGACCTGGATCGGCTTGGAGGCGTGGTCGGTGAAGCCCAGGTCGATGTAGCGCTGGCGCCCGCCGGACGTGACGTCGGCGGTCAGCGCGATCACCGGCGCCTGGCGGTTCGGGCCGTCCCGGCCGCGCAGCGCCTGCACCGCCTCGATGCCGGTCATTCCGGGCATCTGGATGTCCATCAGCACCAGGTCGAAGACCTGTTGGCCGAGCAGGTCGAGGGCCTCTCGGCCGCTGGCGGCGCGCACCACCTCGTGGCCGAAGCTGCCCAGCAACTGGCCGATCACCTGCAGATTGACGGGGTTGTCGTCCACCGCCAGCACCATCAGCGCGCCGGCCGGCGCGTCGGCCTCCGCCTCCGGCTCCACGGCGCGCGGTCGGGTCGCGATCTCCACCGGCAGCTCCACGTGGAATACCGACCCCTCCCCGGGCGTGCTCTCGGCCGAGATGCGGCCGCCCATCAGCTCGGTGAGCTGGCGGGCGATGGCGAGCCCGAGACCCGTGCCGCCGGAGCGGGCGTCGGTCTCGTCGAGCTGGGTGAAGCGGTGGAAGAGGCGAGCCAGCTTCTCGGGCCGGATGCCCGGGCCGGTGTCGCGAACCGAGATGCGCAGCCACACCGCGCCCTGGCCGTAGGGCTCGGCGGCCACCAGCACGTCTACGGCGCCCTGTTCGGTGAACTTCAGCGCATTGCCCATCAGGTTGAACAGCACCTGGCGCAGGCGCAGCGCGTCGACCAGCACGAACTCGGGCAGGCCTTCCTGCACCTGCAGACCCAATCGAACGCCCTTCTCCTGGGCGCGGCCGCCCCAGAAGCCCACGAGCCGGTCGAGGAAGAGCTGCAGGTCCTCGGCCCCGCGCACGATCTCCATGTGGCCGGCGTCGATCTTCGAGATGTCGAGGATGTCGTTGAGGATTCCCATCAGGTACTTGCCGCTGTCGATCAAGGTGTCGATGCGCTGGGCCTGGCGGGGATCGGTCTCGTCGCGCTTGAGGAGCTGGGCCATGCCGAGCACGCCGTTCATCGGCGTTCGGATCTCGTGGGACATGGTGGCCAGGAAGGCCGAGGCGGCGCTCTGCGCCCGGCGGGCCTCGTCGCGGGCCTCCGCCAGGTCGTTCATCATGGCGACGTTGGTGTCGAAGGCCGCACGCCAGGTCTGGATGGCCCGCGAGGTGCCCGCAGAGATCAGCGCCATGACGACGGTCAGGCTGACCAGGCTGGCGACCACCGCCGCGGCGATCGGCGGCGGCAGCAGGATGATCGGCAGCACCGCCGCCGCGAGCAGCGCCGGCGACAGGAAGCCCCAGAAGATCAGCCGCGACATGGCGCTGGCCGAGAGCGCGATGGCCCCCATGCCGCAGAGCTGCAGACCGAAGAACAGCAGCTCGCCCGCACCGCCGCCGCTGGCGGCGATGAACGGGGGAGTCATGTAGACGGCGATGCGCACCGCGCTGAGGACCGCGAGCTGTCGGAACCCGCGGCTCTCGGGGGTGCTCTCCGCCTGCCGTGCCCAGCGCCGAAGCATCGCCTGCAGCGCGGTGTCGAAGGCGCAGGCGCTGACCAACATACCCAGCGCGAGCATCGGATGGCCGAGGGCCCACAGGGTCGCGGCGGCCACCGCATTGAAGGCGTAGTGGGCCCAAACAGGCAGGACGAGCCCCGCCAGCGTGAGCTGATATCCGTTCGGACCCTCGGTCCGGCCGTCGCCGCTTCCCGGCGGCAGATTGATCGCGCGATGCATCCGGCCCCTCGAAGGGCGGACCCTTACGGCGGAAAGGTAAAGCTTAGGAGAACAACGGTCCGGAAAACGTCGTCATCCGGCGAGCGCTTCGGCCCCTATCGCCTCCAGGTCGCCGGCCCCCTCGCAGACGCTCTCGGCGAGGCCCGGCGCGCCCGCCAGCACCTGGGCGGCGTAGAAGCGCGCCAGCGCCGCCTTCGACTGCAGCCACGGATCGGACGCGCCGACGCCCGCCATGGCCTGCCGGCCCAGGAACCAGCCGCCGATGACGTCGCCCGCCAGCTTCAGATAGGGCGTGGACGCCGCCTGGGCGTCGGTCCCGCCGTTGGCCAGCACCCAGTCGGTGGCGCGCTCGAGGGCGGCGACGCCCGCCGCCAGGCGGCGGCCGACCGCGTTCAGCTCCGGCGTCTCGGTGAGCGACTGTGCGGTGAGCAGCATCTCGGCGCACAGCTCGCGCATCACGGCCCCCGCGGCCATGGGGACCTTCCGGCCGATCAGGTCCAGCGCCTGCACGCCGTTGGTGCCTTCGTAGATCGGCGCGATGCGCGCGTCCCGATAGTGCTGCGCCGCGCCGGTCTCCTCGATGAACCCCATCCCGCCATGCACCTGCACGCCCAGCGAGGCGACTTCCACGCCGACGTCCGTCGACCAGGCCTTGGCGATGGGGGTCAGGAGTTCCTGCCGCGCCCTGGCGGCGGCCCGCTCCGCCTCGCTGTCGGCCAGGCGGGCGAGGTCGGCGAGCACGCCCGTCATCAGGCAAATGCCGCGGGCGGCCTCGATCTTGGCCTTGGACAGGGTCAGCATCCGCCGCACGTCCGGGTGGCCGAAGATGGCGCCGTCGGCGGCCCAGGCGGCGCGGCCCTGCCGGCGCTCCTGGGCGAAGGCCAGGGCTTGCTGGAAGGCCCGCTCGGCGATCGCCACGCCCTGCACGCCCACCTGCAACCGGGCGGCGTTCATCATCACGAACATGTGGGCGAGGCCCTGGTTCGGCTCCCCCACCAGCTCGGCCTTGGCGCCTTCGTAGAGCATGACGCAGGTGGGCGAGCCGTGGATGCCCAGCTTGTGCTCGATGGAGGCCGGGCGGAAATCGTTGCGGGCGCCGAGATTGCCCTCGTCGTCCAGCAGGTGCTTCGAGGTCAGGAACAGGCTAATGCCCTTCACGCCGGGCGGCGCGTCGGGCAGGCGGGCCAGCACCAGGTGGCAAATGTTGTCGGTGGCGTCGTGGTCGCCCCAGGTGATGAAGATCTTCTGGCCGAAGAGGCGGTAGCCGCCTTCGACGTCCGGCTCGGCTCGGGCGGTCAGGGCCGCGAGGTCGGTGCCGGCCTGCGGCTCCGTCAGCACCATCGCCCCTGTCCACTCGCCCGAGACCAGCTTCGGCAGCACGATCCGCTTCTGCTTCTCCGTCCCGTGCAGAGTCAGCGCCTCGACCGCAGCCTGGGTGAGCATGGGGCAGAGGCCAAAGGCCATGTTGGCGGCGTGCACCATCTCGAACACCGCCAGCTCCATCGCCTTGGGCAGCCCCTGGCCGCCGAACTCCGGATCGGCGGCCAGCGAGTTCCAGCCCTGTTCGGCGAACTGGCGGTAGGCCTCGCCGAACCCCGGCGCGGCGCGGACCACGCCATTCTCGAACTTCGCGCCTTCCACGTCGCCGCGGCGGTTCAGCGGCGCCAGCACGTCGGTGGTGAACCCGCCCGCCGCCTCCAGGACCGCGGCGATCGTGTCGGCGTCGAGCTCGGGGAAGGCGCGCTTCACCAGGGCGTCGTGGCCGACGGTGGAGAGCGCGAGGGCGAGGTCGCGGACGGGGGCGCGGAAGGTCATGGCGTGGGCTCCGTAGTGCCGCCGCTGTTTAGGCCAAGGAGCCGGCGGGTCAAAGGTGGGCCGTAGGAACCCGACACGCCTTCGGGGCTTAGCGGCGACAGAGGACGGCGGCGACGGGCCGCCGGCCAAAGAGGGATTGCGCCATGTCCGAAGACCTTCGTCCGCTCGCCGTCGTCACCGGCGCCTCCTCCGGCATCGGCTACGAGCTGGCCAAGCACGCCGTCGAGCACCACGGCTTCGACCTGATCATCGCCGCCGACCGGCCCGAGATCGTCGAGGCGGCCCAGGCCCTGCGCGGCATGGGCGCCAAGGTCGACCACATCCAAGTGGACCTCTCCACCCGAGAAGGAGTCGACAAGCTGGTCGAGCTGGTGGGCGGCCGTCCCGTCGACGCGCTGCTCGCCAACGCGGGCCACGGCCTCGGCCACGCCTTCCTCGAACAACCGGTCGAGGACTGGATGCACGTCATCGACACCAACATCACCGGCACCATCTATCTCGTGCAGAAGCTCGCCCCCGCGATGGTCGAGCGCGGCCAGGGCCGGATCCTGTTCACCGGCTCCATCGCGGGCTTCATGCCGGGCACGTTCCAGGCGGTCTACAACGGCACCAAGGCCTTCATCGACAGCTTCTCCTTCGCGCTCCGCAACGAGCTGAAGGACACCGGCGTCACCGTGACCTGCCTGATGCCGGGGCCGACCGACACCGACTTCTTCGAGCGCGCCAACATGGAAGACACCAAGGTCGGCACGGACAAGAAGGACGATCCGGCTATGGTCGCCAAGGTCGGCTTCCACGCCATGATGCGCGGCGAGGGCGACGTCGTGGCCGGCCTCAAGAACAAGGTCCAGGCCACCATGGCGGCGGTGACGCCGCAGACGGGCCTTGCGGAGATGCACCGCGGCATGGCCGAACCGGGCTCCGGCCAGAAGTAGCTCTGCGGTTGACCTCCGGGGGCGGTTGCGGGTGTCCTAAGGCTCCCGACCGACCCCGGAGCACCTGATGAGCGACCCTGCGAAGGCGCCGCGCGCGGCGGGCAGCGCCCGCTATTCCATCGTAGCCATCGTCCTACACTGGCTGATCGCCGCCCTGATCGTGCTGCAGGTGATCCTGGCCGGCCGGATGGACGGCCCGCCGGGCGTCGAGCGTTTCGAGGTCACCCAGCTCCACAAGTCGGTGGGCATCACCGTCCTGCTGCTCAGCCTGGCCAGGCTCGCCTGGCGCCTGATGAACCCGCCGGCGCCTCTGCCCGACACCATGGCCCGCTGGGAGAAGGCGTTGGCGAGCGTCACCCACGTCCTGCTCTACGTGATCATGATCGGCCTGCCGCTCACCGGCTGGATCATGGTCTCGTCCAGCACCTACGGACGCCCGACCATCCTCTACGGCCTGGTGAACTGGCCGCACGTGCCGGGCCTGCCGGGCCTTGCGCCCGTGGCGAAGGCGGTCTGGCACGACGTCGCCGAGTTCGGACACGAGGCCCTGGCCAAGGCGGCCTATGTCCTGATCGTCCTGCACGTGGCCGGCGCGCTCAAGCACCAGCTCTTCAGCCGCGACGAGCCGGTGCTCGCCCGCATGGCGCCGGGAGCCAGGGCCGGCCGCTGGCTGGAGCCGCGCATACTCGTGATCCTCGCCGCCTTCGCGGCGGTGGTGGCCTTTGGCCGCGTGCTGGACCCACCGGACCCCGGTATGCCGGCGCCGCCCGCCAAGGCCCAGCCCGCCTCCGAGCCTCCCGAGGCCAAGGGACCTGCCGGCTGACAACGGATCGGGCGGGGTGTAACGACCCACGCGTGTCCGGGGACGCCGCACATCAGGGATCGGGGCTGGACGACGCCGTGGCCGCGCTGAAGGCCGGCCGGCTCGTGCTGATGCCCACCGAGACCGTCTACGGCCTTGCCGCGGACGCGGCCGACGCGCGGGCCGTGGCCAAGGTCTACGAGGCCAAGGGGCGGCCGAGCTTCAATCCGCTGATCGCCCACGTGCCGGACCTCGCCGCCGCCCGCCGGATCGCCCGCTTCGACGACCGGGCGGTCTCGCTGGCCGACCGCTTCTGGCCGGGCCCGCTGACGCTGGTCCTGCCGGCGCTCGGCGACACGGTCTGCGATCTCGCCCGCGCCGGACTGGACACCGTGGCGGTTCGCGTGCCGGGCCATCCGATCGCCCGCGCGCTGCTGGAAGCCTTCGGCGGGCCGGTGGTGGCGCCGTCCGCCAACCGCTCGGGTCGGCCGAGCCCGACCACCTTCGCCGACGCGATCGAGGAGACCGGCTCGGCGGCGGCGGCGGCGCTGGACGGAGGGCCCTGCGAGGTCGGCCTCGAGTCCACGGTCGTCGCCCTGCTCGACGAGCCGCGGCTGCTGCGGCCCGGGGCGGTGACGCGCGAGCAGCTCGAGGCGGTGGTCGGCCCACTGTCGGAGGCCGAGGCCGACGCCAAGCGCTCGCCCGGCCGACTCGCCCGGCATTACGCGCCCAACTCCCCCGTTCGCCTGGACGCCCCCTCGCCGCGGGCCGGAGAGGCCTGGCTGTCGTTCGGACCTGGGGGCCGCGGCCGCTGGAACCTGAGCCCCACGGGCGACCTCGCGGAGGCGGCGGCAAACCTCTTCGCCTACCTGCGCGCCGCCGACCGCACCGAGCCCCTGGCCATCGCCGTCGCGCCGATCCCTGAAGAGGGCCTGGGCGAGGCCATCAACGATCGCCTCCGCCGCGCCGCCGGCTTCGTGGGGTGATCCACTTCGTGCGGCGATGCGGAGGCCCTATACTCCGCCCATGACCGCCTCCGTGCCCGCCGACGTCCTCTCGCGCCTGAAGGCGGTGCTGGGGGACGGCGGCTGGAGCACAGATCCGGAGCGGATCGCGCCGAAGCTGGTCGAGTGGCGCGATCGGTGGGTGGGGACGACGCCCTTCCTGGCCCTGCCGCGCACCACCGACGACGTCGCCGCCGTAGTCGGCGTCTGCTTCGAGGCGGGCGTGCCGATCACGCCCCAGGGCGGCAACACCGGCCTCGTCGGCGGCCAAATCCCGCAGGGGGAGATCCTGCTCTCCACCGAGCGGCTGAACCGCGTCCGCGATCTCGATCCGTTCGACGACGTCCTGGTGGCGGAGGCGGGGGTGACGCTCGCCGCGGTGCACGAGGCGGCGGCCGGCGCGAACCGGCGCTTCCCGCTGGGCCTGGCCTCCGAGGGCTCGGCGACGGTGGGCGGCTTCGTGTCCACCAATGCCGGCGGCACCCAGGTGCTGCGCTACGGCATGGCCCGCAGCCTGATGCTGGGACTCGAGGCCGTGCTCCCCAACGGCGAGGTCTGGAACGGCCTGAAGCGGCTGCGCAAGGACAACACCGGCTATGACCTGAAGCAGCTCCTGATCGGGGCCGAAGGGACGCTCGGGGTGGTCACCGCCGCGGCGCTGAAGCTGCATCCGGTCATGGCCAGCCGCGCGGTCGCGATGATGGGGGTGGACAGCCCGGAGGCGGCTCTCCGCCTGCTCGCCCGCGCTCGGGAGGAGACGGGCGGCGCGGTGGAGGCGTTCGAGCTGATGGCCCGCATCGGCATCGACTTCGCGCTCCGCAACATCGTCGGCACGCGCGACCCGCTGGCGGCGCCGCATCCCTGGTACGTGCTGGCCGAGTTCGCCTCGGGGGAGCCCGGCTCCGCGGAGGCCGCCATGGAGCGGTTCCTGACCGCCGGCGTCGAGGCCGGCCTGATCCGGGACGCCGTGGTCGCCCAGTCCGACGGCCAGGCGAAGGCGCTGTGGGCGATCCGCGAAAACCAGTCGCCCGCCCAGAAGCCCGAGGGAGCGACCTGGAAGCACGACGTGGCGGTGCCCGTGAGCCAGGTGGCGGCTTTCCTCGCCGAGGCGACCGCCGCCATGCAGGCGCTGGCGCCCGGCGCGCGCATCGCCGCCTTCGGCCACGTGGGCGACGGCAACATCCACTACGACGTCCTGAGGCCGGACGGCGGCTCCGACGCTGAGCACGCCGCCAAGCGCGACGAGGGCAGCCGTATCGTCCATGACATCGTGGCCCGGTTCGGCGGCTCGATCAGCGCCGAGCACGGTCTGGGCGCGATGAAGACCGCCGAGGCGCTCCGCTACAAGAGTCCGGTGGAGGTCGCCGCCATGCGGGCCATCCGCCAGGCGCTGGACCCCAAGCGCATCATGAACCCGCGGGTCCTGTTCTGATCGCGAGATCCCCACTCTGGCGCGGGAGGAAGTGGGGGCTTGGCCTGCACCGCGGAGCCCCCTAAGAGGCGCGGCGATGCTGATCGTCCTCTCCCCGGCCAAGTCGCTCGATTTCAGCGCCGGCCCGGACTTCGCGCCGCTCACCGCCCCCCAGCTCACCGACCAGACCACCGAGCTCGCCAAGGCTACCAAGAAGCTGCGGGTCCAGGACCTGAAGAGGCTGATGTCCCTGTCGGACGGCCTGGCCAAGCTGAACCGCGAGCGGTTCCAGGCCTTCGATCCGGCCTCGGAGGAGGGGCTGCAAGCCGCCTTCGCCTTCAACGGCGACGTCTACACGGGGCTGCAGGCGCGGACCCTCGATCGGAAAGCGCTCGCCTGGGCCCAGGACCATGTCCGTATCCTGTCGGGCCTCTACGGCGTGCTCCGGCCGATGGACGCCATTCAGCCCTATCGGCTGGAGATGGGGACGCGGCTGAAGACAAAGCGCGGCGCCAGCCTCTACGACTTCTGGGGCGATCGGATCTCGCAGGCGCTGAACACCGACGCCATGGGCCACAAGGACAAGACCCTCGTGAACTGCGCCAGCGGCGAGTACTTCGCCGCCGTGGATCGGGCGGCGCTGAGCCTGCCGGTGCTGAACTGCCGGTTCCTGGAGGAGAAGGACGGCGAGGCGCGGATCATCTCCTTCTACGCCAAGCGGGCGCGCGGGATGCTCGCCCGCTACGCAATCGACAACCGGATCGCCAAGCGCGACGACCTGAAGGCGTTCGACATGGCCGGCTACCGCTTCGTCCCCCATCTTTCGACGGACGACGAGTTCACCTTCGCCCGGCCCCAGCCGCTGCCGGCCGCCGCATCCAAGGACGCCTGACATGCCGCAACCGTACAACCTCGACGGCCACGCCGCGGTGGTCACCGGCTCCACGAGCGGCATCGGCCAGGCCATGGCCGTCGCGCTCGCCCGCCAGGGCGTGAACGTGATCCTCAACGGCTTCGGCGATCCGGCGCAGATCGAGGCCGACCGCCGGCGGATCGAGGCCGAGACCGGCGTGAAGGTGGTCTATCACGGCGCGGACATGACCAAGCCGGGCGAGATCGAGGACCTGGTGGACACCGCCCGACGCGAGTTCGGCCGCCTCGACGTCCTGGTGAACAACGCCGGCATCCAGCACGTCGCCCCCGTGGACGAGTTCCCGGTGGAGAAGTGGGACGCCATCATCGCCATCAACCTGTCGTCGGCCTTCCACGCCACCCGCGCGGCCCTGCCGCTGATGAAGGCGGCCGGCCGCGGCCGGATCGTGAACCTGGCTTCGGCGCACGGCCTCGTCGCCTCGCCGTTCAAGTCGGCCTATGTGGCGGCGAAGCATGGGGTGGTGGGCTTCACCAAGTCGGTGGCCCTGGAGACCGCCCGCCAGGGGATCACCGTCAACGCCATCTGCCCGGGCTATGTGAAGACGCCCCTGGTGGAGGCCCAGATCGCCGACCAGGCCAAGGCCCGCGGCATCGCGGTCGATCGGGTGGTGGAGGACGTGATCCTCGCCGCCCAGCCCAACAAGAGCTTCATCGAATACGACCAGCTCGCCGGCCTGCTGCTCTACCTGGTCTCCGACATGGGCGCGGGGACGACGGGGGCGGCGTACACCGTCGACGGCGGCTGGACCGCGGCCTGAGGCCTTGACCTCCGCTCCGTAAGCACGGCCCTTTCCACTCCAACGACTGTTTGAATCGAGGAGAGGAAGCCATGGCGTTCAAGCCGTTCGACCTGACGGGTAAGGTGGCGCTGGTCACCGGCGGCAATGGGGGCATCGGTCTCGGCATGGCGGAGGGCCTGGCCGCGGCCGGCGCCAAGGTCGCCATCTGGGGCCAGAACCCGGAGAAGAACGCCAAGGCGGAAGAGGCGCTGAAGGCGCACGGCGTCGAGGTCCTCGTGCAGAAGGTCGATGTGGCCGACGAGGCGGCGGTGGTCGCCGGTGTGGCCGAGGTGCTGAAGACCTTCGGCCGGCTCGACTTCTGCGCCGCCAACGCCGGCATCGGCGGCGGCGCGCCGTTCGAGGAGATGACCACCGAGAAGTGGCGGCGCGTCACCACTGTGAACCTTGACGCGGTGTTCTGGACCTTCCGTGAGGCGGCCCGGCACATGGTGGAGCGGGCCAAGGCCGGCGATCCCGGCGGCTCCCTGGTGGTGACGTCGTCCACCTCGGCGATCCACGGCGCGCCGCGCAATCAGGCCTACGCCTCCACCAAGGGCGCGGTGCTGTCGATGGTCCGAGGGCTGGCGGTGGAATACGCGCGGTACGGCATCCGGGCGAACTCGATCCTGCCGGGCTGGATCGCCACCGACATGACGGCCGGCCTGCAGGCCTGGGACACGTTCAATGAGAAGGCGATCGGGCGGGTGCCCATGCGCCGCTGGGGCGAGGGCGACGACTTCTCCGGCATCGCCGTCTACCTCGCGTCCGACGCGTCGAAGTTCCACACCGGCGACAGCTTCGTCATCGACGGCGGCTACACGATCTTCTGAGCCTGCCCTCGGGTCACGGTTTCCAACGATAACCTAGGGCGCCATCTTTCCGGCAACGAGACAACGGGAGGATGGCCATGGCCCTGCACACGAAGCTCTGCGACCTGTTGGCCGTGCAGCATCCGGTGATGCTGGCCGGCATGGGCGGGGTGTCCTATGCCGAGCTGGTCGCCGCGGTGTCGAACGCCGGCGGCTACGGCGTGCTCGGCATGGCCGGCCGCGGGCCGGATTTCATCCGCGAGCAGATGCGCCAGGTCCGAAAGCTCACCGACAAGCCGTTCGGCGTGGACCTGCTGGCCGCAAGCCCTGAGAGCCTGACGGCTTCGGTCGACGTGATCATCGAGCAGGGCGCCTCGTCCTTCGTCGCCGGCCTGGGCGTGCCCATGCCGATCATGGAGAAGCTGAAGGCCGCCGGGCTGAAGGTGATGGTGGTCTGCGGAGCCGTGAAGCATGCGGTGAAGGCCGAGCAGGCCGGCTGCGACGCGGTGATCTGCCAGGGCGGCGAGGGCGGCGGCCACACCGGCCTCGTGGGCACCATGCCGCTCGTGGCCCAGGCGGTGGAGGCGGTGAAGGTCCCGGTCGTGGCTGCCGGCGGCATCTACGACGGGCGCGGGCTTGCGGCCGCGCTCAGCCTGGGCGCCGTCGGGGTCTGGATGGGCACCCGCTTCATCGCCTCGAAGGAGGCGCACGCCGGCGAACTATACCGGCAGACCATCGTCGAGGCCTCCGACGAGGACACCGTCCGCACGCGCTGCTACTCCGGCAAGCCCATGCGAGTGAAGAAGAACCCCTACGTCGAGGATTGGGAGAGCCGCCCGAGCGACATCCAGCCCTTCCCGATGCAGGCCATCCACTCCCATCAGGCGGGCGTCATGGGCGGCATCGGCGGCCAGACCGAGGGGCTGGACGCGGACAGGTCCTGCTTCGCCATGGGCCAGTCGGCGGGCGGGGTTCACGAGGTCCTGCCGGCCGGCGACATCGTCCGGCGGATCATCGCCGAGGCGGAGGCTTCGCTCGACCGGGTGGCCGCGCTCCGGCGCGCGCCGCTGCCAGCCTAGGGCGCAACGGCCAGATAGCCCGGCGGGTCCTTCAGGAAGGCTCCGAACTCGCCCAGGCAGCCCTGCCAGGCCTGGATCTGAACGAGCATGTCCTGGCGCGTGTCGCCGGGGAACAACAGGGTCGAGTAGAGCACGTGCGGCTTGCCGCCCCGGTCCTGGGTGATCCTGCAGGTGAGCGAGCTCTGGTTGAAGCCGTTGATCTGGGCGAGGGTCGGGCTGCTGCGCTCGGCGGTCGCCTCGAACTGGATGGCGCGGCAAGCCCGGCCCTGGGCGTTGCAGCCGGCGAACTGGGCGGTGAAGCCGCCGGCCGGAGAGGTCACCTTCAGCAACACGGCGTCGGTCTCGCGCCGCGCGGTCTCGGCCTTCGCATCCAGAGCGGCGAGGAGGGCGGTCAGGCTCGCCGGATCCTGGGCGTTGAACGGTCCTGTCGGAGCCGGCGCCGCCTTGGCGCCGGGCGGTTTGGCCGCCGGAGCCTTTGGCTGGGCGGCCTTGGGCTGAGCCGCCTTCGGCGCCTGAGCCGCGGCGGGGGCGGAGAAGGTGAGGGCGGCGAGGGCCGCCAGGGCGAGGATCCGCTGCATCATGCTGCGCTACCAGACCTCCGAGTTGGGCGCGAGCGTGGCGGCGTGTCCCCTGGGCGCCGGCGGGGCGATGCGTTAGCTTCGGCCGAACGCTGCACCCTGGAGTTGACTGTCGATGCGTGCTCTCGCCCTGGCCCTCGGTCTGGCCGTCCTGTCCGCCCCGGCGCTCGCCCAGGCCCCGGCCGCGGCGCCTGCGCCGGCCGACAAGCCCGAGATCACCGCCCGAGAGCGGATGGAGGCGGACAAGCTTCGCCCCGGCCGCGGCCAGCTCGAGAGCTACGTCACCGAGCGGAAGGGTTCGGGCGTCGGCGGCGACGACAAGCGCAAGTGGGAGACCACCCGCGACAAGATCGACCAGGCGCTGCAGCAGGGCGACTGCGACGGCGCCCGCAAGCTGGCCACCAATGAGGGCCTGCACGACCTGGCCGCTCAGATCCGCCGGGCCTGCCGCAAGAGCTGAGGTCCCCCGTCCACCAGAGGAGGTTCGTTTCGATGCGTGTGCTTGTTGCTCTCGTCGGCCTGGGTCTCCTGACGGTCCCGGGCCTCGCCGGCGCCCAGCAACCGGCCGCCGTGCCGGACCGCGACCCGGCGGGCTGCCGCGTGGAGTCTTCGGTCGGGTGTCCTTCGCTGCGCGCGGGCCCCAATCCGCAGATGCAGTTCGCCGCCGTCGAGCGTCGCCGGGACTGGGAGGCGCTGAAGGCCAGGGTCGACCCGGCGCTCGCCGCCGGCCGCTGCGACGAGGCCCGGGCCATTCTCGTGGCCGAGGGCCGGCACGCCCTCGCCGACAAGGTGGAGAAGGCCTGCAAGCCGCGAACCTGAGCCCGCGGCTGCAACTCTCGATTTCGGTACCGTGCAGCTCTGACCGCCGGTAGTCTTTCCCGGGTTGTCCGGGAGGGATCTCATGGAACTGGCTGTCGCGCTCGTCTTCCTGGCGCTGGCCGTGATCGTGGCGCTCAGCGCCATCAAGATCGTGCCGCAGGGGCGCGAGTTCACTGTCGAGCGGTTCGGCCGCTACACGCGCACCCTGAAGCCGGGGATCAGCTTCCTCACGCCCTTCGTCGAGACGGTCGGGCGCAAGGTCAACATGATGGAGCAGGTCCTGGATGTGCCCCGCCAGGAGGTGATCACCAAGGACAATGCGGTGGTCCAGGTGGACGGCATCGTCTTCATCCAGGTGATGGACGCCGCCGCGGCGGCCTACCGCGTCGACAACCTCAACTACGCCATCGCCCAACTCGCCATGACCAACCTGCGCACGGTGGTCGGGTCCATGGAGCTGGACGAGGTGCTGTCGCAGCGGGACCAGATCAACTCGCGCCTGCTGGCGGTCATCGACGAGGCGACCAGCCCCTGGGGCGTGAAGGCCGCGCGCATCGAGATCAAGGACCTGCAGCCGCCGCCCGACATCACCAACGCCATGGCCCGGCAGATGAAGGCCGAGCGTGAGCGGCGCGCGGTGATCACCGAAGCCGACGGCGAGAAGTCCGCCGCCATCGCCCGCGCCGAGGGCGCCAAGCAGGCCGCCATCCTCGAAGCCGAGGGTCGCCGGGAGGCCGCCTTCCGGGACGCCGAGGCCCGCGAGCGCGAGGCCGAGGCCGAGGCCAAGGCGACCGAGATGGTCTCGAGCGCCATCGCCCGCGGCGACGTGAACGCCATCAACTACTTCGTCGCGCAGAAGTACGTGGAGGCCTTCGCCCGCCTGGCTGAGAGCCCGCAGCAGAAGACGGTCATCGTCCCGGCGGAGATGAGCGCCCTGGTGGGTTCCATCGGCGGCATCGGCGAGCTGGTGAAGGCGGTGCAGGCCGACGATCCGCCACCGCCCGCGCCGCCGGCTCCGCGCGCCCGTTCGCCGCGCGCGCCCGCCGTGCCGCCCACGGGAGGCTGAGCCATGCCGCTGATCGAACTCTATGACGCCCATCCGTTCTGGGCCTGGGCCGCGCTCGGGGCGGCGATCCTGGCGGTGGAGATCCTGACCGGGAGCGGCTGGCTGCTGTGGGCCGCCGCGTCCGCGGGGGTGGTCGGCCTCGTCACCCTGGCGGGGATCTCGCTGCCGGCCGCCCTGCTGCTCTACGCCGGCCTCACCATCGTCTCGACGCTCGCCGCCCGGCGCTATCTCCCGCGCTCGGTCATCGGCGAGGGGCAGGACATCAACGACAATATCGGCCGCTTGGTGGGCCGTCGCGGAGAGGCGGTGGCCGCGTTCGAGAACGGCTCCGGCCGGGTGTTCATCGACGGCAAGGAGTGGGCGGCCGAGCTGGACGCCGGCGGGCGGCTGCGGGCCGGCGCGCGGGTCGAGGTGGTCGGTGTGAACGGGGCGCGCCTGACGGTCCGGGAAGCCTGAGCGGGCCGTAACGCGGGTCTGCGGCCAGCGGTCGCGACGGCGCCGGCGGGAGCCGTAAACCGTTGGAAGAACGTCACACTTCGGCCCGTATCCCGGGTCATCTTGACCCTAGGGATTATGCGGCGCTTATGTGCCCGCCGAACGGAAACACCAGGAGAGATTTCGTAAGATGAGGTCGAGAGCAATCGGGCTGGTCGCGGCCCTGGCCGCCGCCGTGCTCGTTCCGGCGGCCGCCCTGTCGCAAGGCAAGAAGGGCGGCGGCGAGATCACCGAGGCCCAGCGCAAGCAGGGCATGGCCGAAGCCCCGGCCGTCGTCCAGACGCTCGGCCTGGCCTGCAACGTCACCGACGCACGGTTCGTCGGCAAGCAGGAAGACAAGAAGGCGAAGACCTCCAGCAGCTACTACGAAGTCGCCTGCCAGCAGGGCATGGGCTTCATCCTGCAGTCGTCGACGGCCGGCGCGCCGGTGGCCTTCACCTGCATCGAGGCGAACACCCCGCCCGAGGGTGCGAAGGAAGCCTCCCTGCCGTGCAAGCTGCCGGCCAACAGCGACCCCAAGGCGGCGCTGACGCCCATGCTGCAGAAGGCCGGCGTGGCCTGCACGCCCGAGCGCGTGCGCGGCATCGGCCAGGGCAAGACCCAGACCTACCTCGAGGTCGCCTGCCAGGGCGGCGACGGCTATGTCGTGCTGGCCTCTGCGCCCTTCGACCCGGCCAAGCCGGTCGAGGCGCAAAACTGCCTCGCCTATGACGACGTCCAGGGCAACGTGAAGTGCGTCCTGACCGACAAGGCGTCGCGCCTGGCGGTCGTGGACAAGTTCGCCGCCACCACCCAGTGCGCGGTGAAGGATCGCCGCTACGTGGGCATGTCCAAGGACGGCGCCAGCTTCTTCGAAGCCTCCTGCCAGGACGGCAAGGGCTACATGTACAAGATCGTCAACGGCCAGGTCGCCCAGAACTGGGACTGCGCCAAGGCTCAGGGCGTGCTCGGCGGCTGCGAGCTGACCGACGCCCGCCAGGCCCAGAGCGAGCAGGCCGGCCTCTACACCCGCCTGGCCAAGGCCGCGGGCAGCAACTGCGACGTCGACCGCTACGCCCTGTTCCCGATGCAGGGCCAGCAGGAAGTCGTCGAGCTGGTCTGCAAGGACGGCTCGGGCGGCGTCGGCATCTTCCCGGCCAGCGGCAAGGGTCAGTACCTCGACTGCGGCCGTGCGCTCGTCGCCGGCTACAAGTGCGGCCTGAACACCAAGATCGACTACAGCTCGCTCACCGCCGACCTGAAGAAGAACAACGTGCAGTCCTGCGTCGTCTCCAACTCGCGCCTGATGGCCAAGACGCAGAAGGGCACCACCCTCGTGGAAGTCGCCTGCTCCGACGGCCTCAAGGGCTATGTGCTCGAGTACAACACCACGCCTGCGGTGACCGCCATCGGCGCCACCGGCTGCGCCTTCGCCGGCGGCTGCAAGCTGCCCGGCAACACCTAAGCTCAGGTCCAACCTGAACGGACGAGGCCCGCGGGATCACCCCGCGGGCCTTTTTCTTTGCTCCGATGAAGCGTGATGCGCTGACTAGATCGCCGCCTCGATGAAGGTCGGGCCCTTCTGGGTCATGGCCGCGGCGAATGCTGCGTCAAAGGCCTCGGCGGTCTCGCAGCGGACCGCGGACAGGCCGAAACCCCTGGCCATCGACACCCAGTCGATCTTCGGGTCGCCCAGGTCCAGCAGCTTGGCGGCCGAAGGACCGGCCTTGCCGGCGCCCGTGCGGGTCATCTCGACGTTGAGGATCCGGTAGGTGTGGTTGGCGAACACCACGACGGTAATGTCGAGGTTCTCCCGCACCATGGTCCACAGCGCCTGCACCGTGTACATGGCCGCGCCGTCGCCGTTCAGCGAGATGACCTTGCGGTCGGGCGCCGCCACAGCCGCGCCCACGGCCAGCGGCAGGCCGATGCCGATGGCGCCGCCGGTCAGAGCCAGCACCTCGTGCGGCCGCGCCGTGGCCGTTCCGGTCGCGACGCCGGTCCCGGAGGTCACCGCGTCGTCGCAGACGATGGCGTTCTCCGGCATGTGCCGTGCGATCGAGGCGCCGGCGAAGTAGGCGTTGAGCGCGCCGGTCGGCGCCTCGGGCAGGGCAAGCGGCTGGCTCGGTCCGGAGGCCGGCGCGCCGAGCGCATCGGCCAGGGCGGCGAGACCCGCCACGGGGTCCTCCGACCGCTCGGCGAGCGTCAGAGTCCCGCACCCCTCTGGCACCAGTACGCTGGGGCGATCCGGGTACGCGAAGAAGGCGACGGGCATGGCCGTGCCGACGAAGACCATCAGGTCCACGCCCTCCAGCTCGGCGAGCGCCATCTCGCCGAAGTACTGCATCTTCTTGGGCAGGAAGACGCCGGCGCCGCGCGCCTGCCGGGGCACGAAGGTGTCGGAGTAGACCGTGACGCCGGCGGCCTCGAGCCGCGCCGCCACCGCCAACGCGTCCGCGCGGCAGGCCTGGCCCCCCAGCAGGACCACCGGCTTCTTCGCGGCTTTGATCGCCTTGGCCGCGGCGTCCACCGCCTGGCTGGACGGGGCCGGCCGAGTTGGCTTCTGGGCGATCACCGGCTCGGTGCTGGCCGGCAGCCAAGCGGAGTCCGCCGGCAGGATCAGGCTGACCGGCCCGCCCGGGGGGCCGTAGCTCGCGGCGACGGCTTCCGCGGCCAGGCCGGCCACCGCGTCGGCGCTGTCGGCCGACCGAACCCACAGGGAGTTCGGCTTCACCAGGGTCGCGATGTCGGAGTTCAGTGGGGCGTCGTACTGGCGATGGTAGGTGGCGTGGTCCCCGACCACGTTGACGATCGGCGTGTAGGCGCGGCGCGCGTTGTGCAGGTTGGCCACGCCGTTGCCGTAGCCGGGGCCGAGGTGCAGCAGCGTGCACGCCGGCTTGTCGGCGATCCGGCCATAGCCGTCGGCGGCGCCGGTCGCGACGCCCTCGAACAGGCACAGCACCGGCCGCATCTCGGGCTTGCCGTCCAGGGCGGCCACGAACTGCATCTCGCTGGTGCCCGGATTGGCGAAGCAGGCGGTGACCTCGTTGGCCACGAGGGTCGAGATCAAGGCATCGGCGCCGTTCATGCAAACACCATCACGTCTGGGGAAGGGGGATCGGCGAACAGCCGCGCGACGGCCTCGGCGTGCTTCGCCCGGGCCAGGCTCTGGGCGATGTAGCCCTTGTCGGTGATCTCGCCGGAATGCGGATCCGGCGGCTCGGCGAGCACCAGGGCGCGGCCCACGCGCCCGGACGAGCCCTGGCCCTTGGCGTTGAACCGCTCGACGCCGGCACGCACCGCCGCCTCGACATCCGCCCGAGGCAGGTTGGGGTTCGGGTAGAAGAGCAGGCCGACGCCGTCCCGGCCCTCGCCGCAGACCACCGCGTCCGTCACCGCGCCGCCGATGGCGCCGACGCAGGACAGCCGCAGGTCGCCCACGCTGACGAAGGCGCCGGACGCCAGCTTGAAGTTCTCCGACAGCCGGCCGTCGTAAATCATGCCCTCCCGCGGATCCGCCGGATCCACCAGCCGGGCGGCGTCGCCGATGATGTAGAAGCCCTCGTCGTCGAAGATGGCCCCGTTCAGATCGGGCCGGCCGAGGTAGCCCTCGGTGATCTGCGGCCCCTTCACGCGGAATTCCAGCTTGCCGGCGTTGGGCACGAGCCGCACCGAGGTGCCGGGGATCGGCAGGCCGATCATTCCCATGCGGGCGTTGGTCCAGTGGACGTTGCAGGCCGTGGGCCCGGTTTCGGTGGCGCCGTAGCCGGAGCCGAAGCTGACCCGCTCGCCGACCGTCCGCCGAGCGACGGCCTGGATGCGGTCGGCGGTCGCCTGCGCCAGCGCCGCGCCGCCGTACTGCAGCAGCCGCACGCGGGAGAAGAAGGTCCGCGCCAGCGCCTCGTCCCTCTCCAGCGCCTCGGCCAGCAACATCCAGCCGGCCGGCACCATGTTCTGGTAGGTGGGCGCCACCTCGTGGAGGTTTCGCAGGGTCTCGCCGAACCGGGCGGCGGTGGGCTGTCCGCGGTCGATGTAGAGCGTCCCGCCCCGGTGCAGGCCCATGTGCAGGATGGCGTTGGCGCCCAGGCTGTGGCTCCACGGCGCGGAGTGCAGCATCACCGGCGGCTCCGGATCGTCGAAGCAGGCCTCGATCTGCGCCGCGTTCAGCGAGATCGCCCGATGGGTGCAGATCACGGCCTTGGGATGCCCCGTGGAGCCGGAGGTCAGCAGGTACTTGGCGTGGTCGCCCGGCCGCGCGGTGAACGCCGCCGACTTTCCCTCGTACAGCCGCTCCAGCGGGATGTCGCCCGGCCGCGGATTGCGCCCCGCGATCACCGGCAGCCCGGCCAGGCAGGGGTTCTCCAGCCCATCGGCGAACAGGGTCGCGTCCTCGGTGTAGACGGCTGCGGGCTTCAGGATCTCCACGGCGTGGGCGAGCCTGGCGGGGTTCGCCCCTTTCAGCCCGTACTGCGGCGAGACCGGCGCGACCGGCATCCCCTGGCTCATGGCCGCGTACTTGATCAGCGCATGATCGATGGCGTTGCCCGACAGGATGAGCAGCGGGCGCTCGCCGACGACCCCCAGCCCGCACAGCCCGCCGGCGAGGGCGGCGACCCGCTGGCGCGCCTCGGCGAAGGTCAGCGTCCGCCACCCCTCGCCCGACCGTTCGGCGAGCCACACCCGGTCTGGCGCGGCCGCCGCCCAGTGGTCCAGCGCCTCCACCGTGGTCAGGAAGCGCTCGGAATAGGGCGTGGGATTGGTGAGCACCATCTCGCCGCCGGGACGGGCGTCCACCTCCAGCCGGCGCGGGGCGTAGCGCGGGTCGCGGAAGGGCGCGGTGTCGGTCCGGAGCTCGGCGTCCATAGCCCGCCCTTATTCCAAGCGCCGGAGGGGAAGGAAAGGCGAAAGCCTCAGGCGAGCGCCCGCAGCCGCCGCTCCAAGAACAGCCGTTCGGCCGGCGCAGGCCCGAGGGTGAGCGCTGTCCGCAGGGCCGCGGCGGCGTCGGCCCGCCGGCCGGCCGCGGCGCAGAGGCCCGCGCGCGCCGCATGCCAGGGCAGCCAGCCGCCCAGCCGTGAGCTGTCGATGGCGTCCAGGGCGGCGAGGCCCTGCTCCGGACCGAACGCCTCGCCCACCGCGACGGCCCGGTTCACCGCCGTCACCGGCGTCGGCCGGAGCGCCACCAGCACGTCGTAGAGCCGCACGATGTCGGCCCAGGGTGTGACGCCGGTCTCAAGGCGGGAGAGGTGGGCGCCGTGTATCGCGGCGAGCACTTGGCGTGGACCGCTGCGGCCGAGGTCGGCGGCGCGGTCCATCAGCCGCGCGCCGTCCGAGATGAGGGCGCGGGTCCACAGGGTCGTGTCCTGCTGGTGCGGCGGGACCATGGCTCCGCGGTCGTCCAGCCGGGCCGGTCGGCGGGCCTCGGCGAACCGCGCCAGGGCGGCGAGCGCCAGCACCTCGGGATCCTCGGGGATCAGCTCGGCGAGGATGCCGGAGAGCCGCAGGACCTCGGCCGGGAAAGGGGCCGCCTCGCCGGACAGGGCGGCGTCCTCATAGGCCTGGGCGTAGGCGATCTCCAGCGTCGTCAGTACGGCTTCAATCCGCTCGTGCCAGGCGCCGGGACCAGGGACCTCGAAGGGCACGCCGCTCCGGGCGATCTTCGCCTTCGCCCGGGTGATCCGCTGCAGCATGGCGGGCTCGCCCACCAGGAAGGCGCGCGCCAGCCGCTCCGTGGACAGCCCGCAGACCACCTTCAGCGTCAAAGCGGCGCGGGCGTCGGCGCCGATGGCCGGGTGGCAGCAGACGAAGATCAGCCGCAGCCGCTCGTCTGGGAGCGGTTCCTGGGCGGCCATCAGCGCCTCCTCGGGCGTGGGCGGCGGCTCGGGGCTGTCGGGGCGGACGCGCGCCCGCACCTCCGCGCGCCGTCTGGCGTCGATCGCGCGACGCAGCGACGCCCGCCACAGCCAGGCGGCGGGGTCGCGCGGCGCCTGCTGCGGCCAGGCGGCCAGGGCCGAGGCGCTGGCGTCGGCGAACGCGTCTTCGGCGAGGTCCAGGTCGCGCAACCGGGCGGCAAGGGCGGCCACCACCCGCGGGCGGGCCGCCGCGATCGCCCGGGCCGCCTCGCGGGTGATCATCCGTAGTCCGCGTGCGGCCGGACCTCCACCTTGCCGCCGGGCGCGACGGGGATCTTGCGCGCCCAATGCAGCGCCTGGTCGAGATCCTCCAGCTCCATCTCGTAATAGCCGCCCAGCTGCTCCCTGGTTTCGGCGAAGGGGCCGTCGTGCAGGGTCTGCCGGCCGTCCGCGGCGGTCATCACGGTGGTGGCGGTCGCCGTCGGCTGCAGCGGGGCGCCGCCGAAGCTGACGCCCGCCGCCGTCAGCTCTCGCCGAGCTGCATATGCCGCCGGACGATCTCGGTGATCGCCTTCTCGCCGTCGGGACCTTCGTAGGCGCCTTCCGGCTCGTAGATCAGCATCATGTACTTCATCGCGGGCTCCCCCTCCGGGGTGATGATGGCGCGACCCCGGGCCTGGCGTCACGGAGGAGACGCGCTGGCAAACGAGGATTCGACAGGGCTCTTCGCTTTTTCATATGGCTGTGCGCGAACAGGGGGAGTTCCCGAATGCGTACCGTTGTCCTCGCCGCGCTGGCGGTGCTCGCGCCCGCCGCCGCTGCCGCTCAGGCTCCGGCCGCGCCGGACGCCCACACCCGGGCGCTCGCCGCTGGCTACAAGGCGGCCTTCCTTTGCAGCGGGCTCTTCAACGCCGGCATGAGCGAGGCGCAGGTCGCCGCCGACGACTTGGAGGGCATCTATCCGCAGTACCAGGAACTGGTCCGCGAGCTGCCGGCCGAGGTCGACCGCGACCGCAAGCAGGTGAGCGTGCGGTTCGACAAGCACCTGCCCCCGCGGGTGGCCGCCTGGCGGCCGAACCTCGGCTGCGCGCAGCTTCCCGTCGGGGCCCCGGCCGAGGCCGCCGCCCGCCTGCCGCGCTTCGATGCCGCCGCACCGAGGTCCGACGCCCGCAAGTGGCCCGACGGCGACGCCCACCCGCGCATCGCCACGCCCCGGGGGCTCGCCCAGGTGGCGGAGAAGGCGTTCGACGGTGCGACCTACGGCGAGGGCTCGAAGACCACGGCCGTACTGGTGGTGAAGGACGGCCGTATCATCGCCGAGCGCTACCGCGCCGACTTCGACATGCACACGCCCCAGCGCACCTGGTCGGCCGCCAAGAGCCTGACGGCCTCCGTGGTTGGTCGCGCCGTCCAGCAGGGGCTGGTGAAGGTGGACGCCCCGGCCAACATCCCGGAGTGGAAGGCGCCCGGCGATCCGCGCGCGCAGATCACGCTGACTCAACTGATGAACATGGGCAGCGGCCTCTGGACCGACGGTCCAGGCAACCGCACCGACGAGGTCTATGTTGGCGGCGGCCTGGTGACCGAGTGGGCGACGCGGATGCCGATCGAGGTGCGGCCTGGGACCCGGTTCCGCTACGCCAACAACGACACTCTGCTGGCCATGCGCAGCGTGCGCGCCAGCCTCGGCGATGGCGAGCGGGCGCTGGCCTATCCCTTCCAGGAGCTGCTCTGGAAGATCGGCATGACCCACACCACGCCGGAGACGGACTGGCAGGGGAACTTCATCCTCTCCAGCCAGGTGTGGACCACGGCCCGCGACCTCGCGCGGCTGGGCCTGCTCTACCAGAACGACGGGGTGTGGAACGGCGAGCGCCTGCTGCCCGAGGGCTGGGCCCGCTTCGTGGCTACGCCGGCGCCGGCCCAGCCGCCCAGCGGCCCCGGCTACGGCGCGTTCTTCTGGCTCTACGGCGCCGCCCAGGCGCTGCCGGAGGGGACCTACGGCATGAACGGCAACCGCGGGCAGTACGTGATGATCGTGCCCTCGGAGAAGCTGGTCATCGTCCGCCGCGGCTTCGACCCGGCCGGCAAGCGCTTCGACGAGGCAAGGTTCGCCAGGGACGTGGTCGCCGCCCTGCGCTGAGCCGTCAGGCCGAGGCCAGCGTCTCCTGAAAGCGCACCGGCTGGCCGAGGCTCGGGCCGACGATCTCGTCGTCGCGCATGACTACCTGGCCCCGGATGATTGTCGCCATGGGCCAGCCCTTGGCCTCGAAGCCGTCGAACGGCGTCCAGCCCACGCGCGTGGCCATGTCCTGGTGGCGCAGCGTGCGGCGCGCCTTGAGGTCCACGATGGTCAGGTCGGCGTCGTAGCCGACCGCCAGGCGGCCCTTGTCGGCGAGGTTGAAGATGCGGTTGGCGCCGTGGCTGGTCAGGTCCACCAGCCGCTCCAGCGACAGCCGCCCCTCGGCCACGTGGGTCAGCATCACCGGCAGCAGGGTCTGCACTCCGGGCATGCCGGACGGCGAGGCCGGGTACGGGCGCGCCTTCTCCTCGGAGGTGTGCGGCGCGTGGTCCGAGCCCAGCACGTCGGCGACGCCGTTGGCGATGCCGGCCCACAGCCCGGCCCGGTGGTGGGCGTCGCGGATCGGCGGGTTCATCTGGGCGTAGCCCTTCAGCCGCTCGTAGGCTTCAGGCCCCGCCAGGGTGAGGTGCTGCGGGGTGACCTCGACGGAGGCGATATCCTTGTGCGCCGCGAGGTAGGCGATCTCGTCGGCGGTGGTGACGTGCAGGATGTGGATGCGCTTGCCGAGGCTCCGGGCGATGCGGATCAGCCGCTCGGTGGACTGAATCGCGGATTGGGCGTCGCGCACCTCCGGGTGGCTCGTCCAGTCGCCCTGGCGGGCCAGCGGCCGGCGGTCGGCCAGGCGGTATTCGTCCTCTGAGTGGAAGGCCGCCCGGCGGTTGATGTGGCGCAGCACCTGCTCAACGCCCTCGTCGTCCTGCACCAGCAGGGTGCCGGTGGACGCGCCCATGAAGACCTTGATCCCGCAGCAGCCGGGGAGCCGCTCCATCTCGCCCAGCCACTGGGCGTTCTCGTGCGTCCCGCCCACGTAGAAGGCGTGGTCGCAGTGCATGCGGTCCTTGGCCCGGGCCAGCTTGTCCGCGAGCTGCTCGGGGTCGGTGGTGGTGGGCTCGGTGTTCGGCATCTCGAACACCGCGACGACGCCGCCCAGCACAGCGGCGCGGGACCCGGTCTCCAGGTCCTCCTTCCACTCCAGCCCCGGCTCGCGGAAGTGGACCTGGGTGTCGATGACGCCGGGCATCACAATGAGGCCAGTGGCGTCGTAGGTCTCGCCGGCCGAGGCCTGGGACAGGTCGCCGACCGCGACGATCTTGCCGCCGCGGACGCCCACGTCGGCGGGCCCGCGTCCGGCATGGTTCACCACCTCGCCGCCACGGACGATCAGGTCGTAGGTCTCAGCCATGTTTGCTCTCGCGGCGGGCGGGTTCGGTGGCGGCCAACAGGGCCTCGGCGGCCTTTGCCACGGCGTCCACGCTGAGGTCCATCATGTGGCAGACCTGCTGCGAGAGCGCCGGGTCGGCATTCTTCACCTGCTCGAAGCTGCGCGGGCCGCGGACGACGCGCGTGTGCTCGCCCCAGGGCGCATAGAGCCGCTCGTCGGACGGCCCGAACAAGGCGAGCGTCGGCACGCCCGCGGCCGCGGCCAGGTGTGTGGTGCCGCTGTCGTTGCCGATGTAGAGGCGCGCGCGCTTGAGCGCGGCGAAGGAGCCCAGCAGGTCGGTCCGGCCGGTCAGGTCGATGAGCTGCTTCCTCATGACCACGTCCTTGAGCTGCAGCGCGACCTTGGCGTCCTCGGCGCCGCCGAGGATCATCAGCCGGCCGCCGCGCATGGGGCCGCCGGGGCCCAGCAGGCGCATGGCGACCTGGCTGAACCGCTCCACCGGCCAGGTCTTGCCGACCCAGTTGGCGGCAGGCGCGATGGCCAGGATCGGGCCGTAGCCCTGGGTCAGCTCGGCGGCCAGGGCCTCGGTCTCGGGCGAGGTGTAGATGTAGGGCGCGGCGGGCTCGTCCTCGATCCGCAGGGTGCGGGCCGCCTCCATGACCTTGTGGACCGGCTCGCCCGTGGTCTTGCGGAAGATCGCCCGGCGTCGGGTGTTCAGGAACCGCGACAGGCCCGACCCACGCAGGTCGACCACCAGCCCCCACTTGCGCTTGCGGACCCTGCGCCAGAGGTCGAACCAGTGCGAGCCGTCCTTGGCCTTCTCGAAGACGATGAGCTGGTCGAGCGCCGGCACGTCGGCGAAAAGCGGGGCCGCGGCGGGGCCGGCGACGATGGTGAAGCGCGCGTGCGGGATCTCGTCCGCGAGCCGCTTGACGAGGCCCGACGAGAGCACCGCGTCGCCGATCCGCGTCGCGGTGATGAACAGAATCGGGAAGGACCCGCGCGACATCGGACCTGTATAGGCCCGACCCCGCTGGCGCTCCACCGCGGCTGCGCCCAAATTGCGGTCATGAGCGTCTATTGTTCTCTTCCGAGCCGCGCCCTGATCGCCGTCTCCGGCCCCGACTGGCGGAGCTTCCTGCAGGGACTGATCACCCAGGAGGTGGAAACGCTGGCGCCGGGCGAGGCGCGGTTCGGAGCCTTGCTGACCCCGCAGGGGCGCTTGCTGTGGGACATGTTCGTGGTCGGCCGGGAGGACGGCTGCTGGCTCGACGTGGCCGCCGAGCACCGCGAGGCCATCCTCCAGCGGCTGTCGATGTACCGGCTGCGGGCGAAGGTGGAGCTGGCGGCCGACGGCGCGCCGGTCTCGGCGGTCTTCCCGGCCATCGAGGGCTGGGTCGAGGATCCGCGTCTCCAGCTCCTCGGCGCCCGCGGCTACGGCCTGCCGGCGCCGGCCGGCCTCCCTGTCGAGCGCGAGGAGGTCTACGAAGCACACCGGCTGTCGCTCGGTGTGCCAGGACCCGCCGACTGGGGCAGCGACAAGACCTACCCCATCGAGGCGAACTTCGACCTGCTGAACGGCATCGACTTCAAGAAGGGCTGCTTCGTCGGGCAGGAGACGACGTCGCGGATGAAGCGCCGGGGCCAGGTGAAGAGCCGTATGCTGACGATCGTCTTCGACGGGCCTCCGCCGCCGCCCGGCACGGAGGTGCTGGCGGGCGAGCTGCGCGCCGGCGAGGTGCTGTCCGGGGTCGAGGGGCGCGCCATGGCCCTCCTCCGGCTCGACCGGGCGCTCGGCGCGGCGCTGACGGCGGAGGGGCGCCTGGCCCGCGCCGAGGTCCCGGCCTGGATGGCCGGGGCGGTGGGCGAGGCCGCGGCCTAGCTTCGCGTCCCTGGGGATAAGCCGGCCGGAAACCGCGGATGCGGCCGAAACGCCCCTTGAGGTTCCGGCCCGCGTCGGCTGAAGGTGCGGCCGATGACGGCTCCCCTGCAGAGATGCGGCTGGCGCGGCATGGCCGGCGACCCGCTCTACGAGCGCTACCACGACACCGAGTGGGGCGTGCCGGAGTACGACGCCCGCGCCCTGTGGGAGAAGCTGGTGCTGGACGGCTTCCAGGCTGGCCTTGCCTGGATCACCATCCTGCGGAAGCGGGACGCCTTCCGCGCCGCGTTCGACGGCTTCGATCCCGAGAAGGTCGCCCGCTACGGCGAGGCCGACCGGGCGCGGCTGATGGCGGACCCGGGCATCGTCCGCTCCAACGCCAAGATCGACGCGGCCATCGCCAGCGCCCGCACCTACCTCGACATGCGCGAGAAGGGCGAGGACTTCTCCGCGTTCTGCTGGGGCTTCGTGGACGGCGAGCCGCTGCAGAACACCTGGAGCGAGGTGGGCCAGGTGCCGGCCCAGACGCCGCTGGCGGTGGAGGTGTCCAAGGCGCTCAAGACCCGCGGTTTCAAGTTCGTCGGCCCGGTGATCGTCTACGCCTGGATGCAGGCGACGGGGATCGTCAACGATCACCTCACCTGCTGTTTCCGCCACGACCAAGTGAAGGCGCACGCCCATGGCTAAGGGCCCGACCATGCTGCTCGAGAAGGCGTTCGTGGACGCCGTCGTCTGCGGCGTCGACGAGGCGGGCAGGGGACCCTGGGCCGGGCCGGTGTGCGCGGGCGCGGTGATCCTCGACCCCAATCCGCGGAAGCACCCGAAGGGCCTCGACGACTCCAAGAAGCTGAACGCCAAGACCCGCGAGAGCCTGGAGATCGAGATCAAGGCCAAGGCGGTGGCCTGGGGCGTGGGTTTCGCCACGGTCGAGGAGATCGCCAGCCTCAACATCCTGCACGCCACGGGACTGGCCATGTGCCGGGCGATCGAGGCCCTGGCCGTGCAGCCGACGCACGCGCTGGTGGACGGCAACTACCGCTTCAAGCTGCCGTGCGAGGTGAAGACGGTGGTGGGCGGGGACGGCAAGTCCAAGTCGATCGCCGCGGCCTCGATCCTCGCCAAGACCGCCCGCGACCGCCTGATGGCCGAGATGGACCAGGTCTATCCGGGCTACGGCTTCGCCAGCCACAAGGGCTACCGCGCGCCCATCCACGCCCAGGCCCTGCTGGAGCTCGGCCCGTCGCCCATCCACCGGATGGCCTGGGGCCCGGTGAAACTCGCCCTCATGGGCAAGGACCCGCTGATGGCCTTCGAGGACGCCCTGCAGGACGAGCTGCCGTTCGAGGCGGCGGAGTAGGCGCTAGGCGCTAGGGGCGGGCGAAGGCCTCGCGGATCGTCTGCGCCACGTGGGCCACGGCGACGTCGCCGTCGCTGCGGCGGTGCCAGGCCAGGTGCAGGGGAAACCCCGCAACGGGCAGCGGCGGGTCGAAGACGGCCAGTTCGCGGCGGCGCTCGGGCGGGATGCTGCGGGCCGGCAGCATGGCGATCAGGTTGCTCCCGGCCACCAGCGGCACGGCCAAGCCGAAGCTCGGCACGACCATGGCCACCCGGCGTGAGCGGCCGAGCGTCACCAGGGCTTCGTCCAAGGGGCCGGTGGTCTCGCCGCGACCGGAGACCAGGACGTGCGGCCAGCGCAGCCAGGCGTCGAGGTCGAAGCTCTGCGCCGCCGGATGACCGGCCCGCATGGCGACCACGTAGCGCTCCTCCAGCAGCACCTCGCGCCGGAAGTCGCGCTCGATGGCGGGGAAGACGGAGATGGCGAGGTCGGCGTCGCCGCGGCCCAGCGCATCGAGCGCCTCGGGAGCGCCTCGCCAAGGCTGGATGACGAGGTCCAGGCCCGGCGCGGTGTCGGCGAGCCGGCGGTGCAGCCCCAGCGCCACCAGGTCGGCCGGGGCGTCGGCCATCACGACCCGCACCGTCCGGCGCAGGGTGGCGAGGTCGACGGGCTCCGGCGCGAGCAGGGCCTCCAGATCGGCGATCGCGGCCCGCAGGCGGGGCCGCAGCGCCTCCGCGAACGGGGTCGGCCGCATGCCCCCGGCGGCCCGCTCCAGCAGCCGGTCCCCGAACAGCGCCCGAGCGCGCTCCAGCGCGTTGGAGGCGGCGGACTGGGAGAGTCCCAGCCGGACAGCCGCGCGGCTGACGTGCGCCTCGTCCAACAGGACGTCGAGGATGGCCAGCAGGTTCAGGTCGGCGGCGCGAACATTCATCGGATCAATAATACGATAGATGATCTGCGCGTTGGAATGATGATCTTCCGGTGGGCACGATCTCCTCATCCAAGGAGACCCCGATGACCCGCACCCTGATCCTCGCTTTCCACCCCAACCTTGCCGGCGCCCGGACGCATGGCGCCCTCGCCGCGGCGGCCGCGCGCCTCCCGGGCGTCGAGATCGTCGACGAGGCGGCGCTCTATCCGGACGGGCGCATCGACGTGGACGCCGAGGTGGCGCGGCTGCTGGCCGCCGACCGGGTCGTGCTGCAGTTCCCCGTGCAGTGGTACTCGACGCCGCCGCTGCTGAAGGCCTGGCAGGACGCGGTGCTCACCCGAATGATGTACCTGGCCTACGACATGGAAGGGGCCCGGCTCGCCGGAAAGCCGCTGCTGGTGGCCGCGACCGCGGGCAATATGCCGGAGGCCTACACGCCACAGGGGCAGAACCGCTTTCCGCTGGAGGAGCTGCTCCGGCCGCTCGAGGCCACGGCGCACCGCTGCGGGCTCGTCTGGGAGCGGCCCTTCCTGCTCTATCGCGCGGGACGCCTCAACGACGCCGAGCTGGCGCAGGCGGCCGAGGATTACCGCCGCGGCCTCGGCGCCTGGATCGCCGCCGCATCGGTCAGGTCCCGGGCGGCGTAGGCTGCAGATGGTGAGCCGATTAACTTTCCGTTGACCATAAACGGCAACGGGGCCTTCACCATGAAGGGGCGAGGATTCAGACTCCTCTGTTCCGTAAGGGTGACCCATGGGCGTGCCGGCCGAGACCATCATCCTGGGCGACTGCCTCGAGGAGCTGAAGAAGCTCCCCGACCGCTCCGTCGACCTGGTCTTCGCCGACCCGCCCTATAACCTGCAGCTCGGGGGCGACCTGCTCCGGCCCGACAACTCGAAGGTCGACGCGGTCGATGACGACTGGGACCGGTTCGAGAGCTTCGAGGCCTACGACGCCTTCACCAAGGCCTGGCTGAAGGAGTGCCGGCGCATCCTGAAGGACGACGGGGCGCTGTGGGTCATCGGCAGCTACCACAACATCTTCAGGGTCGGCGCGACGCTGCAGGACCTCGGCTTCTGGATCCTGAACGACATCGTCTGGCGCAAGGCCAACCCGATGCCGAACTTCAAGGGCACGCGGTTCACCAACGCCCACGAGACCCTGATCTGGGCGGCCAAGGGCCGGGGCGCGCGGCGCTACACCTTCAACTACGACGCCATGAAGATGGCCAACGACGAGCTGCAGATGCGCTCGGACTGGACGCTGCCGCTGTGCACCGGCGAGGAGCGGCTGAAGGACGAGACCGGCGCCAAGGCCCACCCGACCCAGAAGCCCGAGGCCCTGCTGCACCGGGTGATCCTGGCCTCCACCAGGCCCGGCGACGTGATCCTCGATCCGTTCTTCGGCACCGGCACGACGGGCGCGGCGGCCAAGCGGCTGGGACGCAAGTTCATCGGCATCGAGCGCGAGGAGGGCTACGCCCGCCTCGCCAAGGATCGGATCGCGAAGGTCATCCCGGCCTCGCCGGACGAGGTGGTGGTCACCGGCTCCAAGAAGTCCGAGCCCCGGATCCCGTTCGGCCAGATCGTCGAGGCCGGGCTGCTCCGGCCCGGCGACGTGCTCTACTGCCCGAAGGGCCGCAACGCGGCGCGGGTCCGCGCCGACGGCAGCCTGGCGGTGGGCGAGATGACCGGCTCGATCCACAAGGTGGGGGCGATGGTGCAGTCCGCGCCCGCCTGCAACGGCTGGACCTACTGGCACTTCAAGTCCGACGCGGGGCTGGCGCCCATCGACGTGCTGCGCGCAAAGGTGCGGAGCCAACTGCCGGTCTGAGCGGCATGCCAGTTCTTCTAACTGGACCGTCGGCGATTCCCTCCCCAAGCTGAAGCCCAAGGCGGGGAGGGAATAGCCGTGTGCGGACGAAGATCGTGAACCCGCGCATCTTCGTCCTGACGATGGTGACCTTCGCCTTCGGCTCGAGCGCCTTCATCTTCGCGGGCCTCCTCGAGGTGATGGCCGCCGATCTCGGCGTCACCACGGCGGTGGCCGGACAACTGCAAACGGCCTTCGTGCTGACCTCGGCGCTCCTGGGGCCCTTCGTGGCCTGGGCGCTGGGCCGGGCCGACCGCAAGGTCACCATCGTGCTGGGGCTGAGCCTCGGCCTCGCCCTGCACCTGGCCTGCGCGTTCACGCCCAACTTCAGCGCCCTCTTCGTCCTGCGGGCGCTCGCCGGGCTCGCAGGCGCGATCAGCGGCCCCTCGGCGAGCGTCGCGGCGGCGCAGCTCGCACCGCCCGAGCGGCGCGGCTCGGCCATCGCCATGGTCTCGGGCGGCATGACACTGGCCTTCGTGCTGGGCATCCCCATGGGCAGCGTGGTGGGGTCGGTGTTCGGCTGGCGAGCCACCTTCCTGTTCGCCGCCCTGCTGTCGGGCGTGGCCCTGGCCGGCGTGCTGCTGTTCATGCCGAAGGTCCCGGCCCCGCCAAAGCGGACCGGCGGCAGACTGCAGATCCCCGCCCTCTGGCCGCTCTACGCCACCACCTTCCTGACCTTCGCAGCCAACATGACGCTGAACCTCTACATCGCGCCGATCGTGCGGGTGGGGGCGGGCGTGACCGGCGCGGGCGTCGGCGCCTTCCAGGCGATGATCGGAGTGGGGTCCATCGCCGGCCTGTGGCTGGGCGGCCGCGCGGCCGACCGGGACGCGGGCAAGGCCTGGATGATCCAGGGTTTCCTGATCGAGGCCGCGGCCATGAGCACCCACTTCGCGGCCACCCACCACGCCGCGCCGCCCGGCCTCCCGAGCCAGCTCCTGGTGGCCTTCGCCATCTTCCTGGCGGCGACGGCGCTCTTCTCCATCACGCCGGTGATCCAGAACCGGCTGATCCGCATGACCGAAGGCGCTCCGGTGGCCCTGGCGCTGAACGGGTCGGTCATCGCCATGGGCCAGGCGCTGGGCTCGGCGCTGGGCGGGGCGGCGCTGGCCGGCTTCGGCGTGCCGGCGATCCCGGCCGCGGCGCTCGGCATGTCGCTCACCGGGCTCCTGATCCTGGTGATGGTTTTCCCGAAGGCTAGAGCAGGTTCGTGAGGCCCGCGCGGGCGGCCTTCAGGAAGACGCTCGGCAGGGCGTCGAGGTCGCGGCGGGGGCTCCAGATCACGTCCTCGGCGTCGTGCGCCTCGGCGCGCAGGAGCTGCAGGGTGAGCGTGAAGTGGGTGAAGCCGTGCTCCACCTCGCCGACGCCCCGCCAGGGCGCCTCGGCCGGCGCGGCGGCGAGCGCCTCGGCCTCGCTCCAGCGCTCGGCCCTCCAGTCGGAGGTCGGCAGCGCCAGCATCCCGCCGAGCAGGCCCTTCGGCGGGCGGCGGACCAGGGCCACCTCGTCGCCGCGGGTGAGCACATAGGCCACACCGAAGCGGTGCGGCCGCTCGGCCCTGGCCGTCTTGCGCGGGAAGGTCTCGGGGGCGCCCGTGGCCAGGGCCGCACAGTGGCCGGAGACCGGGCAGCGGTCGCAGAGCGGGGCCTTAGGCCGGCAGATGGTGGCGCCCAGGTCCATCAGCGCCTGGGCCCAGTCGCCCGGGCGATCGTCGCGCACGAGCGCGGCGGCCAAGCGTTTCAGCTCGGGCTTCGCCTCGGGCAGGGGCTGCTCGACGGCGAAGAGCCGGCTCATCACCCGCTCCACGTTGCCGTCGACCACGTTGGTCGGCCGGTCGAAGGCGATCGCGCCCACCGCGGCGGCGGTGTAGGGGCCGAGACCGGGCAGGGCGCGCAGGCCCTCCTCCGTGTCGGGGAAGACGCCGCCGTGGTGGCGGGCGACGGCGCGGGCGCAGGCCAGCAGGTTCCGGGCGCGGGCGTAGTAGCCGAGGCCCGCCCAGGCGGCCATGACCTCCTCGTCCGGGGCGTCGGCCAAGTCGGTGACGGCCGGCCAGCGAGCGGTGAACTTCAGGAAGTAGGGCGTGGCGTGCGGCACCGTGGTCTGCTGCAGCATCACCTCCGACAGCCACACGCGGTAGGGATCGGGCCGTACGCCCGCGGCGTGCGCCTTCGGGCCCACCCGCCAGGGCAGGTCGCGGGCGGCCTCGTCGTACCAGTCGAGCAGGGGGCGGCGGATCGTCTCTGCGGTCACCTTTCCCCCTTAGCGTCCCCGGCCCCCTGCCGCTATTGTGGCGCCATGTCCCGCCGCCTGCCGTCTTCGCAAGAGGCGCTCCGCATCCTGGCGGAGAAGCGCACCCGCCCGCAGCGCCGGCCGCCTCCGCCGGCGGGCCGAGGCCTGGCCAAGCTCCTGCGCGACCTCGACCAGAAGTTCGGCCAGGGACCGGCCGCCCTGCAGGCCCGCTGGCGCGAGGTGGTGGGCGCCGAGATCGCCAAGCGAACCGAACCCGTGAAGCTGGTGAAGGGGCGGAACGGCGGGCCCTCGTCGCTGGAGATCCGGGTGGCCGGGCCTTCGGCCGCCATCATCCAGCACCAGGCCCACGAGATCCTGGCGCGGGTGAACCTGTTCCTCGGGCCGGACGCGGTCCAGAAGCTGCGGATCGTCCAGGGCCCGCTGCGGCACGCGCCGGAGCCGCCGCCGCCGCGCCGTCGTCCGCAGCCGCTGGACGCGGCCCAGGAGGCGGAGCTGGTCCAGGGCCTGGCCGACGCCCCCGAGGGCAAGCTCCGGGAGGCCCTGTTGGCGCTCGGCCGGGGCGTGCTGCGCCAGCAGCGCTGAGTTGACTCAAAAACGCCGCCGTCCCATCGGCTGAGTGGGCAGTTCGCCGCAGTGCGGGGAATCGCGCTTTAATCTTTCATTCACGCTTTCAGAGGGCGTTCGAACATGCTGAGCCGTCGTCTCCTCCTCGCCGCCGCGGCCGTCGCCGGCCTCGCGCTGGCGGGCTGCAACCAGGGCGGGGGCGCCGCGGGCCCGGCCGAGGGCGACATGACCATGGGCAATCCGAACGCGCCCGTGAAGTTCGTGGAATACGCCTCGGTGAGCTGCAGCCACTGCGCGGCCTTCAACAACGAGGTCTTCCCGCAGTTCAAGGCGAAGTACATCGACACGGGCAAGGTGCACTACACCCTGAAGGAGTTCCTGACCCCGCCCGAACAGGTGGCCACCGCCGGCTTCCTGCTCGCCCGCTGCGCCGGCAAGGACAAGTACTTCAGCGTCGTGGACGCGATCTTCCATAACCAGACCGAGATGTTCCAGACAGGCGACGTCCGCGGCGTCCTGCTGCGCATCGCCCAGTCGTCCGGCATGACCGAGCAGCAGTTCGACGCCTGCCTGCGCGACGAGGAGGCGATCAAGGGGGTGAACGCCCGGCACGAGCGCGCCGTGCAGCAGGACCGGATCACCGGCACGCCCACGTTCGTCATCAACGGCAAGCAGGTCGCCTCTGGCGAGGTCAGCATGGCCCAGCTCGAAGCGGCCGTGGCCGAGGCGAGCAAGTGACCACCGGCCCGACCCGCCGCGCCGGGCTCGCCGGCGCCCTGGCCCTCGCGCTCTGCGCCGGGCCGGCCGCGGCGGCGCCCGGCGTCGCCGCGCCGGGTGACATGAGCCTCGGCGATCCCAAGGCGAAGGTCAGCGTGGTG
>NZ_JAYSEO010000008.1:0-7734 GCF_041913825.1 Phenylobacterium sp. | reverse complement strand
CGCCGCGCCGGGTGACATGAGCCTCGGCGATCCCAAGGCGAAGGTCAGCGTGGTGGAGTACGCCTCGGTGACCTGCTCGCACTGCGCGGCCTTCAACGCGGAGGTCTTCCCGGCGTTCAAGGCCAAATACGTGGATACGGGCCGCGTCCGCTACACCCTGAAGGAGCTGCCGACGCCGCCCCAGCAGGTGGCGGTCGCCGGCTTCCTGCTCGCCCGCTGCAACGGCGCGACCCCGGACCGGTACTTCAAGGTGGTCGACGAGGTGATGCGCAGCCAGCCGCGGTGGAAGGCGGGCGCCATCAAGCCGATCCTGCAGGAGATCGGCCGCGCCAACGGGGTGAGCGACGCCCAGTTCGACGCCTGCCTGACCGACGAGGCGCAACTGGCGGCCATGGAGGCCCGGATCGAGCGCGCCGTCAGGGAAGACGGCGTGCAGGGCACGCCCACCTTCTTCGTCAACGGCAAGCCGGTGGACGTCCACACGCTGGCCGACCTGGACGCGGCCATCGCCGCGGCGGGGAAGAAGTAGGGAGGCCGCCGGGGCGTGCACTTCCAGCGGCTGCGCCTTGCGGGCTTCAAGTCCTTCGTCGATCCGACCGAGTTCAGGATCGAGCCCGGGGTCACGGGCATCGTCGGGCCGAACGGCTGCGGCAAGTCCAACCTGCTGGAAGCCCTGCGCTGGGTGATGGGCGCGAACTCGGCCAAGTCGCTGCGGGCCGGCGGCATGGACGACGTGATCTTCGCGGGCGCCGCCAACCGGCCCTCGCGCAACCACGCCGAGGTCTCGCTGACCATCGACAACGCCGACCGTACGGCGCCGGCGGCGTTCAACGACAGCCCGGTGATCGAGGTGGTCCGGCGGATCGACCGCGGGGCGGGATCAACCTACAGGATCAACGGCCGCGAGGTCCGCGCCCGCGATGTCCAGCTTCTGTTCGCCGACGCCTCCACCGGCTCCAACTCGCCGGCCCTGGTACGGCAGGGGCAGATCTCGGAGCTGATCGCGGCCAAGCCGCAGAACCGCCGCATGATCCTGGAGGAGGCCGCCGGCGTCTCGGGCCTGCACACCCGCCGGCACGAGGCCGAGCTTCGGCTGCGCGCGGCGGAAGCCAATCTCGCGCGGCTGGAGGACGTGGGCGGCGAACTGGAAGCCCAGCTCAACAAGCTGAAACGCGAGGCGCGCCAAGCGGAGCGGTACAAGAAGCTGTCGGCCGAGATCCGCGCGCTGCAGGGCGCCGTGCTCGTGGCGCGCTGGAACGAGGCCCGCGAGGCGGCCGAGCGGCTGCGCTCGGAAGCCGCCGCCGCCGTCCGCGCGGTGGAGGACACCGCCCGGGCCGCCGCGGCCGCCACCACCCGGGCGGCGGCCGCCGAAGAGGCGATCAAGCCGCTGCGCGAGGCCGAGACCATCGCGGCGGCCATCCTGCACAAGCTCGCCATCGACAAGGACCGGCTGGACCGCGAGGACGAGGCCCACGCGGCCGAGCTGAAGCGGCTGACCGAGGAGGTGGCGCGGATCGAGGCCGACCAGGCCCGCGAGGCGCACATCGTCGAGGACGCCGACGCGGCGCTGAAACGGCTGGCCGAGGACCTGGCGGCCGTGGAGGCGGCGATCGCCGCCGCGCCGGAACGGACGCCGGAACTGGAGGCCGCCGTCGCGGCGGCCGAGGCGGCCCGGGCCGCGGCCGAGGCCGAGGTGGAGAAGCTGGCCGCCCAGGCCGCCGTCGAGGAGGCCCAGCGGCGCGCCGCCGCCCAGCGGGTGGAGGAGGCTCAGGGCCGGTTCGCCCGGACGAAACGCGCGCTCGACCAGGCCCGCAGCGAACGCGCCGCCCTGAACGCCCAGGCGAGCCCGCAGGCGGCCGAAGCCCGCGCCGAACTCGGCCGGCTCGAGGCGGCGCTGACGGCCGCCCGCGCCGCGCTGGAGGCCGCCGAAGAGGAGCGGGCGAAGGCGATCGAGGCGGAGAGCGCGGCGCGCGACGGCGGGCGCAAGCTCGAGGAGCAGCTCGGCCGGCTGACCGCCGAGGCCCGCGCGCTGGCCGGACTGGTCGCCCAGGCGCGCCGCGGCGGCTTCGCGCCGGCCCTGGATTCCGTGGCCCCCGAGCGCGGCTACGAGAAGGCCCTGGCCGCGGCGCTGGGCGACGATCTCGACGCCGCCCTCGATCCCAAGGCGCCCGCCTACTGGGGTGGCCGGGAGGTGGACGCGGCGACGTGGCCGCAGGGCGCGGTCCCGCTCGGCCCGCTGGTGAAGGCGCCCGAGGCGCTCGCGGCGCGGCTGAAGTTCACCGCCCTGGTGGAGCGCGCCGACGGCGACCGGCTGCAAGCCCTGCTGCCGCCGGGCGGGCGGCTGGTGTCGCGGGAAGGCGACCTCTGGCGCTGGGACGGCTTCACCGCCCGGGCCGAGGCGCCGAAGCCGGCGGCCGTGCGGCTGGAGCAGAAGACCCGCCTGGCCGAGGTCGAGGCCGAGATCGAGAAGCTGGAGCCGCGGGCCACGACCGGGCGCGAGGCCATGGCGCAGGCCGCCGCGCGCCTGAAGGCCGCCGAGGAGGCCCTGCGCAACGCGCGGCGCGAGCCGCCGCCGCTGGAGCAGAAGCTCGGCCAGGTGCGGGCCAATGTGGAGCGGTTCGAGCGCGAGGCCGCGCGCCGCGAGGCGCACGCGGCCTCCCTGGACGATGTGATCCGCCGCTTCGAAGCCGAGTACGCCGAGGTGGAGGCCGCGCTGGCCGCCGCCACCGAGGCCGCCGCGGGCGCGGGCGCCGCCTCGGGGCGCGCCCGGGAGGCGGCGGCGGCCGCCCGCACGGCCCTGGACGTCGAGGTGCGCGAGCGCGCCGGCCGCGAGCGGCGGCGGGAGCAGCTCACCCGCGAGCGGGACGACTGGGCGCGGCGCGCCCAGGCCGCGGCCAAGCGGCTGGAGCTGCTCGCCGAGGCCCGCGGCAAGGCCTTCGCCGACCTCGAGCGGGTGCGCTCCCAGCCCGACACCCTGGCCGAGCGCCGCGCGGTCCTGCTGGACGACCTCGCCGCCGCCGAGGCGCGCCGGGCGAAGTCTTCCGATGCGCTCGCCGGCGCCGAGCGCGAGCGGGCGGAGGCCGAGCGGGGCCTGCGGGCCGCCGAGGCCCAGGCCGCCGAGGCGCGCGAGGTGCGCGCCAGCCTGGCCGCCCACGCCGAGGCCGCCATCCAGCGGCTGCAGGAGGTCACCGCCCAGATCCGCGAGACCGCCCAGGCCGAGCCGCTGGAGCTCGCCAAGCGGCTGGCCGACGAGGCGGTGGCCATCCCCGGCGACGCCGGCGGCATGGAGGCGCACCTCTACAACCTGGAGCGCCAACGCGAGCAGATCGGCCCGGTGAACCTGCGCGCCGAGGAGGAGGCGGCCGAGCTGTCCGGCCGCCTGCAGGGCATGATGAGCGAGAAGGCCGACCTGACCGGCGCCATCGCCCGCCTGCGCCAGGGCATCGACGAGCTGAACCACGAGGGCCGCGAGCGGCTGGTGGCGGCCTTCGAGGTGATCAACGGCCACTTCAAGACTCTGTTCGAGGCGCTGTTCCAGGGCGGCCAGGCGGAGCTGCGGCTGGTGGAATCGGACGACCCGCTGGAGGCCGGGCTCGAGATCTACGCCTGCCCGCCGGGCAAGCGGCTGGCGACCATGAGCCTGATGAGCGGGGGCGAGCAGGCGCTGACCGCCTCGGCGCTGATCTTCGCGGTGTTCCTGGCGCAGCCCGCGCCGATCTGCGTGCTGGACGAGGTGGACGCCCCGCTCGACGACGCCAACGTCGACCGCTACTGCAACATGATCGACGAGATGCGGCGTCGCACCCAGACGCGCTTCATCGCCATCACCCACAACCCGGTGACCATGTCGCGGATGGACCGGCTGTTCGGCGTGACCATGGCCGAGCGTGGCGTTTCGCAGCTCGTCAGCGTCGATCTGAAGCAAGCCGAGGCGATGGCGGCCGAGTAGGCCGGAGGTTGTCGCTGCGGCAATGTGTGGCGACGCTAAAACGCAAGTAAAGTCAACGCTCTAAGAAGCTGTCGCCCAGCCTTGACGCACCGCAGCGCGGTCTATAGGTTCCGCGCGACTTTCAAGCCCCCTCCGCCGCGGCGACGCGGCGGGCCGTTGGCGTATCGCCCATGCCGAACCCGGACGAATCGCGTGATGAGGCGCTCCAGCGCCTGAACGCCCGGGCCAAGGCTCTGGAGGCGCGCCAGGCGCAGCAGGTGTCTCACGACGCCGCCGCGGCCAAGGTCTCGGGGTACGGGTACCGGCTGATCGGCGTGCTGATCGGCGGGGTGTTCGTGGGCCTGGCGTTCGGCGCGATCGCCGACGTGGTCCTGGGCTCCCGACCCTGGGGCATGATCGTCGGAGTCCTGGTGGGCTTCGGCGTGTCGATCTGGATGGCGGTCCGCTCTGCCCAGCAGATGTCGGCCGAGGTCGCGAGGGAATACGGTCCGCCCGCGGACCTGCCCCCGGACGACGAAGACGAAGATTGAGGAGTTCGAGGCGGCATGGCCGACCCGATGCACCAGTTCGAGGTCACGAAGATCGTTGACCTCCCCGATTTCACGATCCCCGGCCTCGGCCGGATCGACATGGCGTTCACCAACTCGACGCTGGCGATGACGCTGGCGGCGGGCCTGATCGTGGCGTTCTTCGCCGCGGTGACCGCCAAGCCCGCCGTGGTGCCCGGACGGCTCCAGCTCATCGGCGAGGGCGTCTTCGGCTACATCGACAACCTGACGAGCAGCATCATCGGCCACGAGGGGCGGAAGTTCTTCCCCTATGTGTTCACGATCTTCCTGTTCGTCCTGGTGATGAACCTGCTGGGCATGTTCCTGGTGTTCACCGCCACCTCGCAGCTCGCGGTCACCGCGACGCTGGGCATCATGACCATCCTGCTCGTGCTGATCGTCGGCTTCGTCCGCAACGGCGCGGCCATGTACAAGCTGTTCGTCCCCGCGGGCGTGCCCTGGTACATGCTGATCCTGGTCACCCCCATCGAGTTCATCTCCTTCGCCCTGCGCCCGGTCACCCTGGCCCTGCGTCTGTTCGGCAACATGCTGGGCGGCCACGTGGCCCTGAAGGTGTTCGCCGGCTTCGTGGTCTCGCTCGGCGCGCTGGCCGCCGGCGGCGGCCTTGGCCTGCTGGCTATCCCGGCCGCGGCCCTGTCGCTGGGCGGCGTCGTGGCGCTCACCGCGCTCGAGTTCCTCGTGGCCTTCCTGCAGGCCTTCGTCTTCGCGGTTCTGACCTGCGTCTACCTCAACGACGTGGTCAACCTCGGCCATCACCACTGACGGCCGGACCTGAAACCCTCAACACTTCAACCTTCTGAACTAGGACTAGGACACCATGGAAGCGGAAGCGGCTAAGTTCATCGGCGCTGGCCTCGCGACCCTCGGCATGATCGGCGCGGGCATCGGCGTGGGCACCATCTTCGGCGGGTTCCTGCAAGGCGCGACCCGCAACCCGTCGGCGGCCGGCGGCCAGTTCACGAACCTGATCCTCGGCGCGGCTCTGACCGAAGCCCTGGGCATCCTGGCCTTCGTGCTCGGCCTGCTGATCCTCTTCGCCGCCTAAGACAGTTCCGCAGAACGGCGGCTCCGGTCCGGAGCCGCCCGTCAGCGGCCTAGGAACACTTGCCTCCGATGGCTACGACCCCCACCCACACGGGTGACCACGACGGCAACCCCGCCGCCGAGGCCGCGGAAGCGGTCCACGGCCACGAGGTGCCGGCCGGAACGTCCGAAGTCGCCCAGCACGGCGGCGAAGGCGGCGGCCTGCCACAGTTCCGTTTCGAGTACTGGGGCGGCCAGATCGTCTGGCTGCTGATCCTGTTCGCGCTGCTCTACGTCCTGCTGGCCCGGGTCTTCGTGCCCCGGCTGCGCAGGGTCGTGGACACGCGGGCGGAGACCATCGCCGGCGCTCTCGAGGAAGCCCGCCGCGTGCAGGCCGAGGCTGACGGCCAGGCGGCCGCGGCCCAGGCCGAGATCGCCCAGGGCCGCGCCGAGGCCCGCCGCGTGGCGGCCGACGCCCAGGCCAAGGCCGCGGCCGAGTTCGCCGCCCGCCAGGCCGCCGAGGACCAGCGCCTCGCGGCCCAGATGGACGAGGCCGAAGCCCGGATCCGCGCCATGCGCGACCAGGCCATGAGCAACGTCCAGGGCATCGCCGCCGACACGGCTCAGGCGATCGTGGAGAAGCTGACCGGCGCTGCGCCCTCGTCCGCCGAGGCCGCCGCCATGGCCCGTCAAGGAGCCGCCTGATGCCCGCCTTCCTGAATCCCGCGGAAGCCGAGTTCTGGGTCTTCATCGGTCTACTGATCTTCCTGGCGATCGTGATCTTCGTGGCCAAGGCCCCGAAGGCCGTGGCCGGGATGCTCGACGCCAAGTCGAAGGCGATCCAGTCGGACCTCGACGAAGCCGCGCGCATCCGCCAGGAGGCCGAGCGCCTGCTGGCCGACCTGCGGGCGGAGCGCGCCAAGGCCGAGTCCGACGCCAAGGCGATGCTCGAGCAGGCCCAGGCCCAGGCCCGCGCCTACGAGACCGAAGCCAAGGCGAAGCTCGAGGAGAGCCTCAAGCGGCGCCAGGACATGACCGAGCGCAAGATCGCGGAGGCCGAGCGCCGGGCGATGGACGAGGTCCGCGCCGCCGCCGCCGACCTGGCGGTGCAGATGGCCGAGCAGGTGCTGTCCGGCCGCGTCGCCGGCGCCACCGCCGACCCGCTCGTGGACCGCGCGATCCCGCAGCTCGCCGCCAAGCTCCAGTAGCCTCGGCGAGCGCGCAGCAAAGACAAAGCCCCGGAGCGTGCTCCGGGGCTTCTTCTTGTGGGGTGGTTTAGGCCTCGCCGCCGAAGTGGCGCTTCACGAAGTGCCGGCCGCGGACGCCGACCCGGTACCGCTTGGGCAGGGCGAAGCGCTCCACGCGCAGGTACTGCTGCCAGAAGACCGAGGCGATCTCGGGCTCCTTGCGCATGAGCCGGCGGATCGGGTGCACCACCCGGGGCCACCGCCGGTGGGCGCGGATGAAGATCTTCTTGGCCTTGTAGGAATTGCGCAGGATCACCACCAGGCCGACGGCGATCACCGGGATCCCGCCCGGCCCCGGCAACGGCGCGATCACCACGCCGGCCACCACGATCATGCCGCCCAGCACGACGAGCCCGCCCCGGACGAGGCGGCTCAGGATCTCGGGGGCGAGATCGGTCGAGGCGCGCGGACGCGCGCGCGGGGAGGGCATGGCCAGAGACATTTTGGTACCCGAGAGCGCGCGGGGGCTTGGGGAGGTTCCCACCGCTACGCTCACCCGATATGCGAACGCCCCGAAGACTCGTAAAGGCGCAGGCGCGTTAAATTTTGCTAACGGGAGCCTATTCCCCAGCGCATGGCGCCGAAGACACAGTTCCCGTTACCGAAGTGACACAGACGGTTTAGCGGTCCTTAATGGCCGCCGCCGTGACCGTCGTCACTCCGCCGCGTGAGCGGCCGCCGGCTCCGGCTTCCAGGTCAACTTCGGCTTCCGGGCCGCCTGTGTCTCGTCGAGCCGGCGCAGCGGGGCGAGGAACGGCGCGCCCTTGAACCGCTCCACGTCGCCGGCCTTGGCGACCTTGGCGAGCGCCAGCAGCGCTTCGCAGAAGCGATCGAGCTCGGCCTTGGACTCGGTCTCGGTTGGCTCGATCAGCATGGCTCCGTGGACGACCAGCGGGAAGTACATGGTCATCGGGTGGAAGCCCTCGTCGATCATCGCCTTGGCGAA
>NZ_JAYSEO010000007.1:0-203484 GCF_041913825.1 Phenylobacterium sp. | reverse complement strand
CAGCCGCGCCAGGCCGGCGTCGCTGGCCCGCGCCGCCGCCGCCAGCACCAGGTCGCGCCACGCGGCGGGCGCGGCGGCGTCGGTCCGGCGGGCCGGCGCCGCCGGCAGCACCGTCAGGTAGTCCGCCAGCCTGTGCTCCAGGTCGAGGCTTCGTCGACTGGCCTCCGCCCCGCGGCGCAGCTCGGCCAGGGCCGCCGCCCCCGCCTCCCCCTGCAGCAGGTGCGCCAGGACGGCGGGCCAGGCGGCAAGGTCGTCTTCCACCCGCACGCCAGCCAGGGCCTCGGCGTCCAGGCCACGCGCGCCGAGCGCGGTGGCGAGCACCGGCGTCCCGCGGCCGAGGGCCTCGGCGCTCTTCACCGAGGCGCCGGTCCCCACCGTCATGGGGGCGACCACCAGGGCGGCGCACTGGTGAAGCAGGTGCAGGGTCAGGGTGTCCACCGGGCCCAGGGCGACCCAGCGATCGCCGCGCTCCGGCTCGGCGCAGGCGCCGGCCACCACGACGGTGAAGGCGAGGTCAGGCTGCTGGCGGCGCAGCGCCGCGGTCACCCCCCGCAGCGCCTCGGCGGCCGAGCGATTGGGTCCGTAGGCGCTGCCCACGAACACCACCAGGCGCCCGGCGTCCTTCGGGAGCCCGCACAGGTGGTCCAGGAGCGGGCGGACCGCGCCGGGCAGGGGCGCCACGGCGGCGGTGTCCAGGGCCAGAGGTATGGCCTGGGCCGGCAGGCCGCCGCGTCGCAGCCGGACGGCGTCGGCTTCGCTCAGCGTCGCCAGGCGGGGCGCAAACCCCATGGCGTAGCGCTCGGCGCAGGCGGTCAGCCACCGGATCACCGGCCCGGAGGCCTTCACCTGGTCGGCGAGGACATCATGGGCGGTGAGGATCCACGGTCGCGGCCAACGTCGGATCGCCCGCGCCACCACAGGCGCCCAGAAGGCGTACTCGAGGAAGACCGCGTCGCTGGCCCGAACCTCGGCCTCGACGCGGCGAGCGAGCTCGCGATCGAACCAGGCCGCCAGGTGCAGGCGCAGGAAGACATCCTCGCCGTCGCGGGCCCCCAGCGCCCGCAGGAGGCGGGCCAGGATCCGGCCGCGGATCCGGCGCTCCGCCCGTCCAAGCACCTCCAGGGAGCTGTAGGCGATCCGGCCGTCGCGAGCCGGGGCTTCCACATTGTCCTGCAGCACCTGCACCTGCTCCACCCGGCGGACGAGGAAGTCCGCGACGCTGTTGAGGCGCTGGCTGGCGCCGCTCGCGCGGCGGGGCGCGTCGCCCCAGGGGTAGAACATGGCCACCCGGAGGGGCGCGGCTCCGGCCAGCGGCTCGGCCAGGCCAAGCAGGCGCTCAGCAAAGCTCTGGGGATTGTGCGTCCGCAGCCAGGGTTCGGCGGCCGCAAACGCCGCCTGCGCATAGTGGTCGAAATCCGCGCGCAGCTGCGCCAGCGCCGCCGCCAGGCCCTGCGGCGAGCGGTCGTCGCAGACCACGCCGCCCCCCGTGGTGGCCAGCTGGTCCGACATCCACGTGCCGGCCGTGCAGACCACCGGACGCCCTGCCCCGGCCGCTTCGAGGAGCACGCCGGAGGTGCGCGCCTCGTAGACGTCGCGCCAGTAGGGCAGCGCCACGATGTCGGCGCCGCTCAGCAGGCGGTAGTAGTCGGCGCTGTCGAGCGGCGCCGACAGCAGCGCCACGTTGGGGTGGCGTTCGGCTGCGAAGCGGTCGATGGCGGGCTGCAACGCCGCCGTAGCGTTGTTCACCTGCAGGACATAGGCGAAGTCCGCGGCGTCGCCCCGCAGCGCCTGCAGGCGTACGGCGTCGAAGAGCTCCAGCAGGCCCTTCTCGTCGCGGGCGTTCCCGAGGCTCACCACGCGCAACGGCCGCCCCTGGGCCGGCGCCGCGCGCGCCGGCCGCAGGTGCGTCGTGTGCGGGATGGGCAGGACCTCCACCGGCTCGCCCGCCAGCTTGCCGAGCGCATGCGCCAGACGGGCGCTGTCGCTGGCGAAGCGCAGGCGCACACCGCGGCGCTTCAGCCGGCTGAGGCGGGCGAAGGCCTGCAGGGCCAGCGGGTGTTCGTAGCGAAACGCCTCGTAGCGCAGGAGCAGCACCAGCTGCGGCCCGTTCCGCCGCAGACCCGCCGCATAGTCCGCCCAGCCCGCCAGCTGGCGGTCGGTGATCATGTGTCCGAACACCGTGTCGTCCGGGCCGAGCGCGTGCGGCGGCAGCGCCGCCAGAAGGTCCTGGGCGAACGCGGCGTTGGCGGCGGCCACCGGATCGTCCGCCCCCGGCGGCGCGCCCCAGATGTCGAATCCGAACACCGGGCGCACGCCAAGAGCCTGGGCGATCTCGGCGTCGGCGTTGCGATGCCCCAGGACCACAGCCTCGACCCCGAGCGCGCGAGCGCCCTCGAGGGTGGCGGCGTCATACTCGAAGTGATGGCCGACGAGGTCGCGAAGGGACGGATCGACCACAAAGAGCCGCCGCTCGCGTTGCATGGTCGCCGCTCGCCCCCCGATCGCCCCTCTTGAAAGCACCAAGGCCGGCGGCCCGCAAGGGCTCCGGCGATCGGAGTTTGGCGAGTTTTGGGCTCTCAGCGGCGCGCGGGGCGCAACCGCCGATTACACGGTCCCGAGGCGGCGGGCCGCGTGGCGTGCCGGCCGCCCAACTAGACGTTGCGGCGCAAGGCCCGCAGGCGCGACCAGGGGCCGCAGCCTGCCTCTAGAGCACGGTGCGACGCGAGGATCGATCCGCCTCCACCCAGCTCCGCCGCTCCCGCAGGAAGGCGGGCGCCGCCTCGGCCGCAGGGTCCTCCCGCAAGCCCAGGAACTCCACCTCGCTGGCCTGGTCAGCGATCAATTTCTGAGCCTCGGCGGGCAGACTTGCCCATTGAAGCAGCACCGCATGTCCCAAGCGCCGGACCAGGGTCTCATCTTCGCCCGCACGCGGGATCAGCACCCGCTTGATTTCCGACATCGTCTCCTCTCCCTTAGCTCATCAGGCGGGTGACGAGGAACGCGCCGGCGAACCCCAGACACCCCAGTCCCGCGGCGAGCGCCGCAAGGATCGCGGCCAATGCCCGTCCGTCGAGAGGAAGCGCGAATTCGCCTTCTTCCGGTACGCCAAATGACACCTGCGGCTTCATGCGGGAGGGAACACCCAGCCGCGCACACATGTTCCAGGGCTCGCCTCCTCGACGGATCACGCCTAAGCTATGGATGGGGAGGCCCTATGGCTCACGACCGCACGTTCGTAGCCTTCATGCGCATCCGGGAGGACTGCGCCGTCGAGATCTATCGTCTGAGCGATGGCGCTCGGCTGTACCTGCCCATCGTCGCAGCCTGGAACCGGCATGGACTGCGGATCCGGGCCCGCGCGGCCCGGGCCAGAACCGAACGCCTGAACAGCCCGGCCTGATCAACCGCCGTCGACCCGCTCCAGGACGCGCTTCACCTGCATGGCGGACCAGGCGCCCCCGCGGGGCGGACGCAGCCCCGCCGCCTGCAGGGCGGCGGCGATCTGCCGCAGCGATGCGCCCTCGGCGCGAAGGCGCAGGGCCAGGGCCCCGGGCGCAGCCGCCGCGGCGTCAGCCTGGGCGATCAGCGCCGCCGGGCCAAGGCGCTGGTGTTCCGGACGAAAGCCCTGGGGATTGCCCAGCCGGGTCAGGGTCCGGCGCGGCCCCTGGTAGACGCCGTGTTCGCGCAGGGCGCGACGGATGGTTCGCACGCCCGACAGCGCCGCGGCGCGCCCCCGCAGGACGTCCGCCCGGGCCAGCGGCGTCAGCCATGAGAGGGCGTCGCGGTGAAACGCCGGCCGATCCAAGGCCACGACATCGACGTCTGCGGTCTGTAAGGCCTCCAGCACACGCAGATTGCGCTCAAGCCCCCCCAGGCGCGCGATCAGCAGGACGGCGTTTGTCCGTCGGGCATGCGCCAGGGCGGCCGCAAGGGCGGGACGCGACCCGCCCGCCGGCGCCGCCGCTTCGACATAGCGCTTCGCCAGGTGAACGCCGTGCGCCGCCGCATAGGCGGCGAGGTCCTGCGCCTGTCGGTCGGACCCGATGCGCAGCCCTTCGCGCAGGTAACCAACGGCGCGGCGGCGGGGCGGCGAAGCAGCGGGCATGGCGGGCGAGTAAAGCCCCGCGGCGACCGCCGGGCAATGCGGGTCGGCCGCTGTCCCGGCTTGGGATCACGGCGTTTGCCAAGCTGCGCTGGACTGCGCTATGACGGCTTAGCCTTGGCAGACCCGATGCAGAAGCCCAGCTCCTACGTTCGCACCACCTGGCCCTATCTGGCGCTCCTGGCCGCCGCCATGGTGTGCGGCGCGATCTATCGCCCGGGCCCGGAGAACGCAGACATCGACCTGCCCCTCGGCATGCCGAAGTTCCGCAACCTGGAGCTCGCCGGCGCCGAGTGGGCGGTGAAGCGTCGGCTCGGCGCTTGGGAAGGCGCGCAGTTCCGGGGCACCAAGCTGTCGCGACGCGAGGGCCGGGTCAGCGTCTGCGGCGAGGTGCGGGTGCTGCCGGAGCTGTCCTACCGGCGCTTCCTGGTCACCGACGGGCGCGCCACCCTGGAAAGCGACCGGCCGGCCGACTTCGAGCCGCTGTGGCGCGCCAACTGCCCCAGCTAGCCGCGGCGACGGCAGGGGCCACCCGCGGTTCGTCGGCGGGTCCGGCTCGGATGACCCGTTCCGGGTCAATGCGACCACGCACCACATGAGGTTTGCGCGGCGGCCGCCCGATAGCCACCGGCATGTCGTCGTCGCTGACCACCGCCCCCGACACCCTGGCGCTCGAGATCGGGCGAGCCGCCTTCGCCAGCCCGGCGCACGCGCTCTGCATGCTGGATGCGGACCTGCGCCTGGTGGCGCTGAACGAACCGGCCGCACATCTCATCGCGGGAGCGCGAGACCGGATCGGCCAAGGTGTGCGCGAAGTATTCCCGGGCGCTGCGGGCGCCGACCTGGAGCGGCGCTGCCGCGAGGCGCTGGCCAGCGGCCGTATCGCGACGTTCGAGGCCTCCCACCCGTCGCTGCAGGTCTGGTGCGACGTCCACGCCTGCCCCACGCCCACGGGGCTGGTGCTGTTCTTCCGCGACGCCAGCGCACGCCAGCGCCTGACGTCCGTCGCCCGCGCCTTGGAGGCGCGTGAGCAGGAGCTCGCCCTGATCTTCCACCAGGCGGCGGTGGGCCTGATGCTCACCGACGCGGCGGGCGGACTGCGCCTGGTGAACCAGAGATTCTGCCAGATCCTCGGCCGCAGCGCCGAGGCGCTGAAAGGCCTCAGTTTCAAGGCCTACACCCATCCGGAAGACCTCGCCCGCAACGCCGAGCTGTTCGCCCGCGGCCTGGCCACGGGCCAGCCGTTCCAGCTCGAGAAACGCTACCTGCGCCCGGACGGCGCCATCGTCTGGTGCGCCGTGCACGTCTCCTTCGTCACGCCCGCGGCCGGCGGGGTCAGCTCCATCCTGGTCCTGGCTGAGGAGATCACCGCCCGCAAGGCGGCCGAGGCGTCCTTGGCCACCAAGGAACAGCTGTTGCAGATCGTCGTGGACAGCGTCGACGACCTGATCTTCGTGAAGCACAGGGATGGCCGCTTCGCCCTGACGAACCGCGCCCTCGACGAGGCGTGCGGTGAGCTGATCGGCCTCACCACCTCGGAGCGCTTCGACGCCGACCTGGCCGACGGCTACGAGGCCGTCGACCAGCGCGTGATGGAGACGGGTGCGCCGCAGACGGTCGAGGAGATCATCCCCGTCAAGGGCGCGCCCCGCGCCTTCCAGACGGTGAAGGTGCCCTGGCGATGCGCGGACGAGATCGTGGGCGTGATCGGCGTCTCCCGCGACGTGACCGAGCGACAGCGCGCCGAAGCGGCGCTGCGCCAGAGCGAGGCGCTCAATCGGAGCATCGTCGAGGGCAGTCGGGACAGCATCGTGCTGCTCGACCTGGCCGGTCGCATCGTGTTCGCCAACCTGGCCGGCCTGGCGCAGCTCGGCGCCCGGTCGCTGGCGGAGCTGCAGGGCCGAGCCTGGGAGGACGCCTGGCCGCGCAACGCCCGTCGGCGGCTGCAGCAGGCCCTGGAGAACGCCCGGCGTGGCCGGGTGGGCAAGCTCTCGGGCAGCCTGCGCGAGCAGGCCAGCCGCACGTGGTGGGACGTGGTGGTGTCGCCGGTGCTGGACGACCAGGGTCGGCCCAGGCAGCTGCTGGCGATCGCGCGCGATCTCACGCCGGAGAAGCAGGCGGAAGAACGCATCCGCTGGAGCGCCACGCACGACGCCCTGACCGAACTGCCGAACCGCCGGCTGTTCAGCGCAAGGCTGCAGGGCGCCATCGACGCCGCCCGGGGCCGCCGCACCGCGGCGGGGCTGCTGCTCCTCGACATCGACAACTTCAAGCTGGTCAACGACACCCATGGCCATGGCGTCGGGGACCAGCTGCTGCGCCAGTTCGTGGCGCGCCTGCGACGGCTCGTTCGCGCCGGCGACACCCTGGCGCGCCTGGGGGGCGACGAGTTCGCCCTGATCCTTCCGGACGCCGGCGCCCGGGAGGATCTCGCCGGCAAGGCGCGCGCGATCCTGAGCGCGCTCGAGGCGCCCTTCGACCTGGAGGGGCTCCGCCTGGCCTGCCGCGCCAGCATCGGCGCGAGCCTGTTCCCCGACGACGGTCGCTCGGCCCAGGACCTGCTCACCAACGCAGACATCGCCCTCTACCGGGCGAAGGCCCGCGGACGCGCCGGCGTCGAGGTCTTCACGCCGGCCCTGCGGGCGGACTACGACGCCGGCGCCAGCATGCGGGCCTTGGCGCAGGACGCCCTCGCCCGCCGACTGATCACACCCTACTTCCAACCCAAGGTGGACCTCGCCGACGGCCAGGTCGTGGGCTTCGAGGCGCTCCTGCGGGTCCGCGAGCCTGGCGGCGCGATCCACCCCCCGAGCGCCATCCGCGCGGCGTTCGACGATGTGGTTCTGTCCACACGCATTGGCGAGCACATCATCCGCCAGGTGCTGTCCACCGCGCGCGGCTTCCTTGAGCGCAGCCTGTCGTTCGGCGCCATCTCCATCAACTGCTCTGCGGCCGAACTGTCGGCCGAGGACTTCCCGCTGCGCCTTCTGCGCTGGATGTCCGAGGCCGGGCTGCGGCCCGAGATGATCGAGCTCGAAGTCACCGAGGACGTGGTCCTGGGGCACGGGGCCGATCAGGTCACGCGGGCCCTGACAGAGCTCAGGCAGGCCGGGCTCGGCATCGCCATGGACGATTTCGGCACCGGCTATGCCTCGTTGGCCCACCTGAAGGCCCTGCCGGTCAGCGCGCTCAAGATCGACCGCCGCTTTGTCAGCGAACTGGCGACGGATGGGGGAGACGAAGCCATCGTGCGAACCATCATCCAGCTCGGCGCCAGCCTAGGCCTCAAGGTGATCGCCGAGGGGATCGAGAACAGGGATCAGCTTGCGGTGCTGCGACGACTGGGCTGCGCCTACGGCCAGGGCTTCCTGTTCGCCGCCGCCCTCCCCGCCCGGGAGGCCACGCACCTGCTGCAGAGCCGGCGAAGTCTTCTACCCGGCCACGGCCCCTAGGTCTGGATCTCGCCGCCGTCCTCGTCGGCGGCCAGACTGGCGGCGCGGCAGCGTTCCACCACCTCCCAGACCCGGGCGGCGCTGGCGTAGATCCGCATCCGCAACGGCTCCAGCCGACAGAGCGCCATAGGGGTGGGGTGGAGACGCCCGGAGCGCCACTCCACGAGGCCCGCGTCCACCAGCCGCTGCACCTTACGCCGGACCGTCTCGCGCGGGATCCCCGAGGCCTCGGCGATGGACCGCGCATTCGTGCCGCCTCCGGGCGCGGCCGCCTGGGCGGTGAGCAGCGCCTCAGCGGTGAATGTCCGGGCCTGAGACCGGCTTTGCGCCGCGGCCAGCACGTTCAGGAAGATGAGCCATTCCTCCAGGTCCGAGAAGTGCGCCCGCGCTTCCACCAGCACCGCGGCGATCTCGCTCATGATGGGCGGCCCGACCAGCGGCTCCACCCCTGCGAGGGCGTCCGCCAGGGTGACCCCGGATCGGTAAGACGACATTGAACTCTACGAAAGGGCGTGGGGGGATGCGGGGCCTCGGCGGCGTCCCGGCGTGTTGCGATGGGCGTGCAGGCGCCGCCGAGGGTGGCAAGGCGCCGGGTTGGACCGCGTGGCGCGCGTGGGGCTTTGCGCCCTGCGCCCCCGGCCCGCAGGGGCTCTCGATAGCAGATCGCCCATCCAATCCAAGGCGACGACCGCCCAAACTGGGCCACCCCGTCGCCCTTCGCGGGGCGTGCGGGCCTCTTGCGCCGTAGAGGTGGTGCAGCGCCCCTGGCGAGGCCTCGCAGGCGTGGCCCGTGGCGTTGGGGCCCAGGTCCCAGCCACCGCAGCGCGGATGGCGTCTCGCAAGCGCTCGGCATGGCCGCTTCACCCTGACCCACCTTGAGCGGCCTGTGTGACCGCCGAGCCGGCGATCCGCGACGCATCGCACCGGCTCCGCAGCCCGCCCGCCCGAAGCAGCGCCTTGCCGCCCCTGCTTGTCTGCACGGGGTCCGCGAGCGGGGCGACGCTGCGGCGTCCGCCCTGAGCGCAGATGCGGCGGAGAAGGTTGGCGGCTCACCGGCTCCTGCAGGGTCGCGCCGGCGAGCGCATGGCGGCCGGGTCGATCGGCAGGGGATGGGTGCGATCGCTGGATGGCGGAGGGTTCCGACGGCGTCGCTTTGGCTCCCTGGCGTGCTAGGCTGCCCGCGGGCGAGGGAGGGCGCGGTGGCCGATTTCACTGTCAGGGTTCAGCTGGACGAGGAAGACGACTACGGCGAGCTCCACGACGCCATGGCGCTTGCCGGGTTCACGCGCACGATCATCGCCATGAGCGGCACGACCTATGACCTGCCGTGGGCTGAGTACAACCTTGTCGGCTCGGCGCGGACGGCTCGACAGGTGGCCGATGAGGTTTACAGGCTCGCCGCGGGGCTGAACCCTGAGCCCATGGTCTTTGTCACGCAGTCGGTGCGGCGGACCTGGCGTGGTTTGAAGCCGTCTGCGCCTCCGACGCTGCGCAACCGGCCGAACGGAAGGTGATCTCGCCTGGCGAGCCGACTAACATCGGCGGGTCGCCCTGCGGACGCGGGGCGGCCTTGACCCCGATGACGCCGCAGGTGAGGCTCGACGCGACGCGCACGGTCTCTCCTCGGGACCCGCGGTGCGGTCGGGGCGGTGACCTTGTTTCATGACCTGCAGGACCAAGCCCTCATCCGGTTGGATGAGGCGAAGGCGGTGGTTCGGGCTTGCGCCCAGCCGGAGGAGGGTATGCTGCGCCTGAACCGGCAGCACATCACGAAGGGGCTTTCAGCGTGGCTGCGCCTGCGCGAGGAACTCGCACACCTGGCCGACGGCCGCGCTGCGCTCTATGCGTTCAAGATCGACGATCCCGCGGATCAGGAGAGGGTTCGTGACGCGTTCGCGGGCGCCAAGGCCAAGCCCGTCCCTTACCTCCCCCGGGACAACCGGCGATCGTCCGCCTACCTCTACGTCGGCAGCTCGCAGAGACTTGAGTCGCGGATGGCCGACCACTGCGGTCATGGCTCGTACAAGACCTATGGCCTCAAGCTGGTGGAGTGGCTGCCGGCCGGGGTCGACCTGCAGCTGCGGTTCGCCTTCTACCCCGTGGAGACCGCGCCCACCGCCTTGGCGGCGCTGGAGGAGGCTATGTGGGACGTCGCTCAGCCGATCGCCGGACGGAAGGGCGCCAAGTAGGGCGCCAGCGGCGGTTCACCTGAACATGCAGACAGGGTCTCGAGGGGAGGGCGCGTGAGCGGCAGGTTTACGAGAGCGGAAAGACATCAGCGCGCGTGCGCCCGGGTGGCCATGCTGATCCGCGGCCTGTGGGAAGAGAAGGGCAGTTCGGACACCAGGCTGCTCGAGGAGCCGCTGCTGTCCGACGCGTTCACGGTCGTAGGCCGCTCAGAAGCGTTCACCGGCCGTGGCCGCCGGGAGCATGTGGTCCCCAGGCTGGTGGTCATCCAGCATTGCCACGCGCTGCTGGAAGGCGAGAAACGGGCGGGGCGATCCCCTGCCGAAACCGATAAGCTCATGGCCGAATTCATCCAGCAGACGGTCAAGATCGTGCTGATTTCCCCGGAGGAGGCGCGGCGTCTCGACAGCGCGGCGGGCCATGGCTGGCGGCAGCAGATGCCGCCGGGCTGGGCCATCGGAGACGATGTGTTTCATCGTCTACACGCTGCCGGGATCGCCTGGACGCCCGATCCCGTGGTGGACTGAGGCGGATCTGGCGCGAAGACGCGGCCGGTGAGGCCCTCCCCTCCGCCACGCGCTGCGGTCGAAATCGGAGGTGGGAAGCGCCGCACGCGCCCGTTCGCCAAGCGTCCCGCGATGGACTCTGCGACGCGAGGCGACGCGGCCTGCGCCAGGCCTAAGGGTGGGGGTCACACCCGCAAGGGGCGCCGTGGCGCAGGGGCGCAACGGCCCCCTGGCGCCGGCTCAGCCCGGCTTCGGCGAGTCAGGACCGGGCGCGTCCGTGCCGGCTCTCACGGGCGGCCACGTCCACGAGCGCCAGCAGCGCCGCCGAATAATAATCCTCCCCGCGCAGGCCCGCCGCCGGGGCCTGGCCGGTGAGGGTCAGCTGGGCGACGCTGTCCATGCCGACGCTCGCCGCGAAGGGCGCCGTCTCCCCCGTGCGCACGTCGATCCAGGCCGGCGCGCGCTGCGCCGGCCGCCGGGCGCTGCGCCACCACTGGCGCGGCCCCGCCATGGCCAGGTCGCGGCTGCGGCCGGACCAGGCCAGATAGAGCGGGACCCGCACGGCGTCGAAGCCGAACCGCGGGGGATTGGCCGGGTCCGTCCAGAGCCCGCCGGCGGTGTCCACGCGCACCCAGTCACTGGGCAGGAAGTGCGCCCCGAACCGCGCATCGCGCACCAGCTTGAGACTTTCGTCGCGCACCTTGGGCCAGGGGCCCCGCGGCTCCAGGGCGGCGAAGGCGTCCAGCGCCGGCAACACCGCATAGGAGGGATTGACCACGACCGAGTCGGGATGGACGAACCCGGTCAGCCCGGGCGTGAGCAAAGTTCGCGAGCCCTGCCGCACCACCAGACGCTCGAGGATCGCCGCCCGGATGGCCGCCGATTGCTGCGCATAGCGCGGCTCCTTCCAACGCTGCGCGGCCCGCTGCAGCGCCCAGGCGATCATCAGGTCGCCGTCCGTGGCGTTGTTCGGATCGGCCACCGGCTGGGCGGCGGATGGATCGTAGCGCCAGGAAAACAGCCGCATGTCGGGCCGCGACAGAACCCGGTCCGTCCAGGACCAGATGCGGTCGAAGGCTTCGCGATCGTTGTAGGCGGTGGCCATGACCATGGCGAAGCCCTGGCCTTCGGAGTGGCTGATGTTCCGGTTGCCGGTGTCCACCACGCGGCCGTCGGCGAGCACGAAGCGACCCTTGAAGTCCGTCCAGGGGCCGGCTTCCGCGCAGGCGCCGACGCCTGGCGCGAGCATCAGCGCCAGCAGCAGGAGGAGCCGCCCGACGCCCCTAAATCCCGTACGAGAATTCAAGGACGTCGCCGCTCGGATCGTCATTGTGCTTGGCGGCCATGTCCGCGCGCCCGCCCTGTTGCTGCAGCCAGACCGTATAGACGCCTTCCAGCAGGGCGGCGAAGGCGCGTCGCCAGGCGCCGGCGGCCGGATGGTCGAGCCCCTGCCCGGGCCACGCCCGGTGGCGGATGGCGATGTCGCCTTCGCGCACGGTGAGGGTGGCATAGCCCCAGTCGAGCTCCGCCAGGGTCGCGTTCAGCACCTGCTCCAGCTCCTGCACGGTGGCCACCGTCGGCAGGGCGCTCTCCTGGCTGACGCGAATGCCGATCTGACGGAAGAAGCCGCGCGCCTCCTCCACCTGGAAGTTCTCGAACAGCTCCGCGGCCAGGGCGAGCAGCACGCTGCGCCACTGCGGCCCGAAGCGGCGCTGTGCGAAGTAGCGAAGGTCGCCCTCTTCTGAGCCGGCGGACGCAGGCCCCGGCGCCTGGAGCGTTCTAAGCATGTGGGTCCCTTACTGGAGATTCACGAACATCTGACGAAGATAGAATTTCAGCCGCACCTCGTTGTAGATCCCGAAGGTGTCGATGCTGAACTCGGCGCCCGCCGCCGTCGACGGCACGATCTTGTACTCGCCAGACGCCCGCGCCGCCACGCCGACCCCGGTGCGGCTTTGCGCCTCGTACCGGGCGCGGATGGTCGGATCGATCGAGGCGTAGGTGGTCAGCGCCGTCTGCGCCGCCGCGCTGGTGGGGAACACCGGCGCGCTGTCTTCGCTGTAGGCCTGCACGCCCAGGGTGAGCCCCGCGTCCCAGCGCCAGGACTCCCGCTCGCGCTGGTAGGAAAGCGGCAGCGACAAGGCCACGAACTGCTGCGGGCTGAAATAGCCGCCATGTCCGTAGCTGAAGAACCGCAGGTTGCGATCGTAGGCCTGCATGTTCACGTTGACGCCCAGCTGCAGGCGGTCGCCGTCGGAGTCGATGGGGCGGAAGTAGGCGCCGGCGTTGAGCTCATAGGCGGTGTTGTCGGCGACATTGCGCCCGCTGAGCTGGCGATAGGCGGCGTCCACATAGGCGCCGCCGGAGCCGAAGGTGAGCGAGCCGCCGAGCCCGCCGCCCCGCCGGATCACCCCGCCCCATTCCGCGCCGGTCTGCGGGTCGGTGTCTCCGGAGTAGGCCAGGACGCTGTCGGTGATGGGACGCTGTTCGATCGTAGCCCGCAGCTGCGCGGGTCCGAGGTTCAGCCGCCCCGTGAGCCCGCCCGCCAGGCTCGGCCGCTTGAAGCCCAGGGGCGTCGTGCCGACGTCGAAGGAGATCGGCGCGCTGTCGAAGAACAGGGCGACGCCCGCCCCCGTGGCGGTGCGGTTCTCCTCCGAGCGCGGGGCGAGAACATCGCCGTTCAGGGTCGCTTCCGCCGCGATCAGGGGCGTGGTGCCGAGGTTCAGCGCCGCGTTCTCCGACGGCGCGCCGGCGGAGATGATCACCGGGTTCACCGCCACCCCGAGCCGCCCGAGGCCCAGGGGGGCGGCGGAGACGGCCGCCCGGGTGCTGGCCTCGAACAGGCGGCTCGATCCCTGCTCGCCGGTGCGCGCGCGCAACGTGGCGGACCCCTCCACCTGCGGCGCGGCCGCCTCCCGTAGGCTGGTGATCTCGGTTTGCACACGGGTGGCCAACGGCGCCGGCGCCGGAGCCCCGGCGGTGGGGTCGGGCAGCATCAGCGGCGCCGCCTGGGCGTAGCCGACCCCCGGCGTCGGGTAGCCGCCAGGGGCGACGGGGGCCGGGCCGCCATAGGCGGCGCCATAGGGCGCCGCCGGATAGGCCGGCGCGGGCGCATAGCCCCCTCCGTACGCCGGCGCCGGCGCCGGCGCTGGGTAGACCGGCTGCGGCAGCTGGAACGGCGCCGCGGGGGCCGGCGGATAGCCGTAGGCCGGCTGCGGATTGACGCCCGCCGGGTAGCCCGGCCAGGCCTGCGGCACGGCGTTCGGCAGATAGCCGCCCGCCTGCAGGGCGTTGCTGCCCAGGACGTCGGCGGCCGGCGCGCCGGCCGCGGGGATCGAGGGATAGAGCGGCGGCGGGGCGGCGACCTGCGCCGAGAACAACGGAGCCGCCGGCCCAGGGGCGACCAGCGCCGCCGAGGGCGTCCGGTTCAGGAAGGGATTGGGGCCCAGGGCGCCTCCGCCCCCCGGAGCCGCGCCGCCGCGCAGCGCCTGGCTGCGGCCGCTGCGAAGCAGGGTGTCGGCGCGCTCGAAGGCCTTCAAGGCGGCGCGATCGCGGCCTCGCGCCTGCTCCATCTGGCCGATCTGGTAATGCAGCTCCGGATCGTTCGGGCGCAGACTGGTGGCGCGCCGCAGCAGGCGCTCGGCGCGATTGAGGTCCCCCGCCGCCTGGGCCGCCTGCGCCGCCCCCAGCACCGCGCCGGCGTCCTGCGGCGCCTGCGCCAGCACCGCGTCATAGGCCTGAAGCGCCTGCTGCGGCATGCCGCCGCTCTGATACAGACGGCCCAGGGCGCTGAGGAGGGCGGTGTCCCGCGGCGCAAGCGCGAAGGCCTGGGAGAGCGTATCGAAGGCTCCGGCGTAGTCGCCGGCCAGCCGCAGGCGATCGGCGCGTCGGGCGCTGTAGAGCGCCGCAAGGCTGCGATAGCCGTTCACCTCCGCCGGCTGGGCCTGGGCCTGCTGGGCCGCGGCGGAGAGAAGTTGCATCGCCGGCCCGTCCTGGCCCGTCTGGGCGAGCACCGCCAGGAAGCCGGAGGCCTCCTGCGGGGCGAACCGTGCGGGCGGCTGACGCGCGGCCTCCAGGGCCAGGGCCCCGGCCTGGTAGGCGTCCCCGAGGTCGAGCAGCAGCTCAGCCATACGCGCGCGGACGGCGAAGCCCGGCGTGCCCTGCGCCAGATGCTCGCGCAGCAGCTGCACCGCCTGCGGCGTCTGCCCCGACTGCGCGAGCTGGCGGGCCTGGCCCAGCACCCCCTCCCCCTGCACGCGCACCGCGAGCTCCCGGACCGCCGGCGTGCGGCTGTGCTCCGGGATCCGCCGCAGAAGGGCGGCCGCCTCGTCTGGACGGCCGCGGGCTTCGGAGAACAGGGCCGCCGCCTGCAGACTCTGGGCGTCGCTCGCCGTATAGAGCGGCGCAGCCACGGTCTGGGCCTGGGCCGCCTGCCCCTGAGCGATCAGGAAACGGGCATACTCCAGCCGCGTCCAGGGATCCTGCGGGGCGGCGCCGAGGGCCGCCGCCAGGGACGCCCCGGCGCCGAAGGCGTCGCCCCGGCGCTGGAGGTCCGCGGCCCGGGCGCGTTCCACGGCCGCGCGCGCATCCGTGGCGCGGCCCTTGGGCGCCCCGTCCAGCACCCGCAGGGCCTCCTCGAACCGACCGAGCTGGGAGAGCGCCTGAGCCAGGCCCGAGATCGCCTCCACCCGACTGGGCGCGCGCAGCAAGGCGTTGCGGAACGCCGCCTCCGCCTCCGCTGGCCGATCCTGCGCGGCGAGCGCCTGTCCGAGCAGCACCTCCGCCTCCACCCGCTCGGGATGGTCGCTGGCGACCAGCCGGCGGGCCTCCGCCTCGGCCTCGGCGTAGCGGCCGGCCACGTGCGCCGCTCGGGCCCGCTCCAGGCCGCCGAAAAACTGGGCGCTGCGCAGGGCCTCGCCCCACCGCGCCGCGCCGCCCTCGCCGCGCACGGCCCGCCCCAGCAGCTCGCTGGCTTCCTGGAAGCGCTGCTGCTGCAGGCGCACCACTCCCAGCCCGCCGGCGGCGTCAAGATCGCCCGGACGGGCGCGCAGCGCCTGATTGAACGCGCGCTCCGCGTCCGCCAGTTCGCCGCCGTTCAGCGCGCGGAAGCCTGCCGCCCGGGCTTCGCCGCCAGGGTCACGATTGACGGCCGGGGCGGCGGGCGCGGCCGGGCCGGCGCTGGCGGTGGGGTTCGGAGCGGGCGCGGGGCCGGGGGTGCGCGTGCCCCCGCCCGCCGTGACCACCGGCGGCGGCTCCGGCGGCGGCGGCGGGGGCGGCGGCGCCGTGGCGGTGCGCAACCGCTGCTCCAGCTCCGTGACCCGGCGGTCGCTGGCTCCGGTCACGCCGCGCAGCCGGCTGAGCCAGCCCTGCGCCTGCGCCACGTCGCCGTCGTCCACCGCATAGGTCGCCAGCCGTTGCAGCACCTGCGGGTTGTCGGGACTGGTGCGCAACGCCCGCTGCAGGGCGTCGGTGGCCAGGTCCTTGCGACCGCGGCGGCGCTGGGTTTCGGCCTGCCGCAGCAGCGCCGCCACCCCGCCCGCCTCCACGGCCTTCGGCGCGGCCTCCCGCTGGACGGCGGGGGTGCGTCCGGACGGGGTGATGACCTGCGGCCCCGCCTCGCTCGGGAGGCGCGGCGCCACCTGGGCGACGGCGGCGGTGGAGGCCAGCAGGGCGGAGACCAGAGAGGTGGCGGCAAGCTTCATCGTCAGGCTCCGGTCTGGCGCAGGCGGATCTTCTCAAGCGCGATCATGAGCAGCCAGATCGCGCCGCCCAGCACCGTGGCCGCCGCCAGCAGCGCGAAGGCCAGAAGCACAGGATTGCGGCTGGCCCACCACATCACCGCCACGTGCCACGGCAGCTTGCCAGACCAGAAGTCCGGCGCCACGCGGAAGCTCTCGAAGCTGCGCGCCGAGACCACCGCCAGGTCGCCCTGCATGGCCGCATTGGCCTCCGGGCGGGCCAGGGCGTAGACGATCTCCGGCAGCCGCTGCGACGAGGCGGCCAGCACCGCCACCACCACCCGGTCGCGGTCGGCGGGGGATCGCCAGCTGGCCACGCCGGCGAAGTCGTTCTGGGTCACCAGGGCCGCATCGGCCGCGCCGGGGTTGCGCTGACCGATGTTCGACCCGAAGCGGGCGAACAGGCGATCCAGCAGAGCTCCAGCCGCCACCCGCAGGCGACCGCCCTCCTGGCGCACCGGCGCGCCCTGGAACAGGCCCTGCGCCTGGTCCAGCAGGGACAGCGGGCCGATGATCAGGATGTCGCGCCCGCGCAGAGGGGTGTTGTCGCCGGGGCCGGCCACGGTCAGGCCGACCGTCGGCGCCCCGGTGCTGTCGCCGATCCGCCCGGCGATCGCCAGCAGCGCCTCCACATCCGCCGGCTGCGGCTGGGCCGGCATCACGGCCACCGTCTCCGACAGGTCCGCCACGCGGCTGAAGGGGAAGCCGGCGCTGGCGAAATAGGCCAGGTCCGGCATGCGGGAGAAGTGGTGCGCGTGCCGCAGGTCGATGGTGGAGTCGGCGTCGATCCCGGTGCGCACCCCCTGCGGGATGTCGCTCTCGCAGCGGCCCTTCTTGGCCACGTGCAGGTCGTAGAAGAACTGCAACTGGTTCTGGCCGAAGATGGCGTAGCCGGGGATCTCCACCGAGGCTTTGCCGCGCAGGTAGGAGACGCCGAGCAGGTCCTTCGCCTGGGCTACGCGGCCCTCCGGACGCAGCGGGATGGAGCGGATGTACTTGTCGTTCGTCAGGATATCCAGGCGCGACATGTTGTAGTCCAGCCAGGGACCGGCCGGATACCGGTAGCCGAAATTCACCTTGGCCCCGGCGCGCGGCCAGAAGAACAGGTCCGGCGCGGTGCGGAACTCGGCGGTGAGCAGACCTGGCCGAAGCCCCAGGCCCTCCAGGTTGGCCGGGCTGACGAGGTCGCCCAGGCGCACCGGACGGGTGGTGTCCACCCAGCGCGGGGCGTCGTAGGGCTTGCGCTTGCCGAGCGCGGTCGGGGTGACCAGGGCGACCTGGCCCGACAGCGACTTGGGCGCGGCCGCCAGGGTGCGGGCCGCGGCCAGGATGTCCTGGTCGGAGGTTCCGGTCACCACCAGCAGGTTGGCGTAGGCGTTGCGCGGATTGCGCACCAGCAGCACGGACGCGCCGCTGGAGGCGGGCACGGTCCAGCCGCCGATGTTCGCGCCGGCCCGCGCCACCACCACGCCGGACCCGGCCGGCAGGTCGCCGTAGGTCACCGGGAAGGCATAGCCGCGGAAGCTGGCGTTCATGCCGAAGTAGGAGGCCACGGCCGCCGCCGAGGCGATCTGGCTGGCGCTGGGCGCGCCCGCGAACACGAAGGGCAGACGCAGCGGCTCCGGATCGCTGGCGTCGAAGAACGGCGCCGGCAGGCGGGAGAGATTGTCCCCCATCGAGAGCTTCTGCAGGGTCAGGTCGAGACGGGTGCGGGTGTTGCTGATGTTGGCCCACAAGGTGGAATGCAGCGGATCCTCGCAGTCGCGGGTGTAGTGTCCGACGAACCGGAACCCCAGGCGGTTTTCGTCGGTGAACAGGCCGGGCTCAATGGGCACCGTCACGGTGGCGCCCCCGGCGCCGTCCGGCGTCAGCGGGATCGTGCCGACCACCTCGTCGTTGAGCAGGATGGTGAGGTGGCTGAGGTCCGGCAGGAGCTGCGGCGAATAGGCGAAGTTGAGCGTCAGCTGCGCCTGGGTGACCACCTCGTCCTGACGCACGTTGAACGGAATGCCGGCTTCGCCCAGGACGCCCACCAGCCGCAGGGGCTGGCGGACGTCGAGGCCCTCCAGGCTGAGGGACACCCGCCGCACCCCCTGGGCCGCGCTGGGCGGGGAGACCGTCGCGGCGGCCGGCGGCGCCGGCCGGCTGGCGGCGGTCGGCTGCGCCTCGGCGCGGCCTGCGGCCCCGGCCGCGAAGAGCACCACCAGGCCGCCGAGCATGGCCGCCAGCCCAGCGACCGCCGCCGGCGGCTGGATCTCGGCGGGCGCGCGCCGGTCGGTGCTCACGCGCCACCAGAACAGCAGGCTCAGGCTGGCGCGCCACAGGTCCAGGAAGGACTGCCAGGCCGTCCAGCGCAGGAGCTCGTCGGGGGCCGGCCAGGCGTCCGCCCGACCCATCACCACCCGCACCAGCTCCCGCCGAGCTTCGAGGGACATGTCGGTGAACATCAGCCGGACGCGCCCGCGGCCCGCGCCGAGCGTCTGCACCGGGAATCCGAAGCTTCGTTCGGCGGCGTCCACTTCCACGTGGCTCACGGTCCGTCCGCCGTCCAGCAGGTCGTCGGGCGCCGACACGGCCATGCCGCCCATGGAGATGTTCATGGTCTTGGCCATGGCGATGTGTCCATCTTCGAAGAAGAGCCTTACGGGCAGTTCGACCTGCAGGTGCGCGCGCGTGCGGACCTGTCGTGTTTCGCGCCCCACCGCCAGCGCCGTCATCAGGATCAGCAGGCTGAAGAGGCTCCAGGTGACGTTCAGGAGCACGGTCTCCGGCGCGGCGTCGAAGACCTGGGGCAGGAGCAGTTTGACGACGCCCACGATGATGCCCAGCACCAGCAGGCCGGCGCAGATCAGATGCGGCATCAGCACCCGCCAGTCGAAATAGCCCTCTTCGAGCAGCCCGCCCTTGTCCGTCACGTTGAACTTGCCCCGCTTGGGATCGATGAGGGGCAGCACCGCCGGACCCACCAGGTGGAAGGAGATCAGCGCCTCGTAGACTTCCCCCCAGAAGGCGCGCCGGTACTTCCCCTGCACCCGCTCGTTCACCAGAACCGCGAAGAGCAGGTGCGGGCCGGCATAGGCGAGGATCGTCAGGGCGCTGGCGGCGATGATGTTCTGGTTGGCGAGCAGATAGGCCAGCGGCGAGGTGAGGAAGACGATGCGCGGCAGCGGAAACTGGAAGTGCAGCATCGCATTCAGGTAACAGATCCGCTGCCCGAAGCTCAGGCCGGGGCCGAGCAGCGGATTGTCGATCCGGAAGATCTGGGTCATGCCCCGCGCCCAGCGCGCCCGCTGACCCACGTGCAGGGCGAGCCGCTCGGTGGCGAGCCCGGCGGACAGCCGCGCATTGAGGTAGGCCGTGTTCCAGCCCATGCGCTGAAGCTTCAGCGCGGTGTGCGCGTCCTCGGTGACGGTCTCCCCCGCGAAGCCGTTGGTGGCCATGAGGGCGGTGCGCCGGATGATCGCGCAGGAGCCGCAGAAGAAGGCGGCGTTCCAGAAGTCATTGCCCTTCTGCACGACCCCGTAGAACAGGTCGCCCTCGCCGGGGATGTCCTTCACCGCCACCACGTTCCGCTGCACCGGATCGGGCGAGTAGAAGTAGTGCGGGGTCTGCAGCAGGGCGAGCTTCGGGTCGGCCTGGAACCAGCCCACGGTGAGTTGCAGGAAGGCCCGGGTGGCCACGTGATCGGCGTCGAAGACGCAGATCAGCTCGCCATCGGTGATCTTCATGGCGTGGTTGAGGTTGCCGGCCTTGGCGTGCTTGTTGTCCGGCCGGGTGATGTAGCCGCAGCCGACCGCCTCGGCGAAGGCCTGGAACTCCGGCCGCCGGCCGTCGTCCAGGATGAACACCCGGAAGCGATCGCGCGGATAGTCCTGGTCCATGGCCGCGAACACGGTGTCTTGGACGATGTCCAGGCTCTCGTTGTAGGTGGGGACGTAGATGTCCACCGTCGGCCAGCTCTCCGGCGGACCCTCCAGCTCGTGCACGTTGCGTTCGAGGGGCCAGACGCACTGGATGTAGCCCAGCACCAGGATCAGCCAGGCGTAGAACTCCGCCAGGTAGAGACCGAAGCCCAGGGCCGCGGCGAGCGGGTTGTCGAACTCCAGCGTCTGGGTGGTCCGCCACCACATGTAGCGGGTGGAAAGCGCCGTGGAGACCACCACCAGCACGATGGTCATGCGCCGGCTTTCGGAGAGGTTGGCCAGGGCTGCGGCGGCGGCGAAGATCGCCAGGCCGAAGATCATCTGACCGCCGCGATCCAGCGGCACGGTGACGGCGAGCAGCACGATGGCCGCGCCCAGGACGAGCGCGAGAATGCGCAGCGGGCCGGCGAGAACGGGCGGCGGGCTCAGCCGGCCGAGCAGGGTCGCGAGAGCCTGGGCGTGCGGCACAGCGGTCAAACCGGTTGCGTCGCCGGCAGCAGGTCGTCCAGGCGCTGGGCGAGCTGCTGGATATCCCGCGCGGCCAGGCTGTCCGGCGCCACCTCCACCACGGCGCGGCCGCAGGCCGCCGCCTCCGCCAGCGCCTCGTCATAGTGCACCATGCCGATGAACCGGCCGCCGTTGTGCTGCTGGATGAACTCGGAAATTTCGCGGCTGAGGCGGCGCCGGGGGTCCACCTGGTTCAGCACCCCGAAGGTCTCGGGCAGCTGCGGGCGCGGCGGCCGCAGGAGGAGTCCGTCGCGGAAGGCCGGCACGAGGGCCATGGAACCGGCGTCGGCCAGCAGCACCACCACATTCAGGTCGGCGATGGCCTCCAGCCGGGCTTGCAGCCGGCCCTCGCCGGGGGCGGTGTCAGCGATGATCACGTCATCGTCGTCGCGCAGAAGCCCGCTCAACGCGTCTGTCAGCTCCGTCTCGTGCAGCTGCTCCTTCATGAAGAGCCGCTCGGCGGCCGTCGCCGGACCGAAGGGGGCCAGCCGCACCCCGGAGGGCCCGGTGATCACGGCGTTGGACCAGGGCCGACCCTGCGCCACGCAACTGGCGATGCCGGGCGTCGCCGGCCCATCCGGCAGCAGGAGAAATCGCAGGGCGTTCTGGGAGTCGAAATCCACGGCCGTGACCCGGCGGCCACGCGCCACCAGGGCCACGGCGAGGTTGGCGACGAGGGTCGTTTTTCCGACTCCCCCCTTGGGGGACGCCACCGCGACGAGCGGCATGCCCCTAGGCCTTCCGCTCCAGCCGGGCGAACACGGTGCTCAGCCGGCCGGCGTCCTGGGGCTCGGCGGCGCCGGGCGGCGGCGTCGGCGGCGCGGCATAGCGCGACAGCGGCGAGGGCCGGACCGCCGCCGCGGCGGGCGGCGCCTCCGGCGCGGGCGGCGCAGACGGCGCGGGCTCGCGGATCAGGCGGCGCAGGGGAGCGACAGGCGTCGCTGCGGGGACCTGCGGCGTTGCAAGGGAGCTCGCCGAGGCGAGGGCGCCGCGCAGCGGCTGCAGCTGGGGTTGCGGCGGCTGCGACGCCGCAGGCGGCGACGCGGCGGCGGCCGGCGAGGCCCAGCTGTTCTCCGGCGCAGGCGCGCTGGGCGTCGGGGGCGTGATCGCCGCCTGGGGTTGATCGGTCGCCCCGGGGCTGGCCAGTTGCCGCGCCCGGGCGATGCGTTCCAGGACCGGCCAAGTTTCGCCGACCGTGTCGGCGGCGGCGAAGTTCCTGTAGGCGACGTTCGCCTTCAGCTTGCCGATCAGTGCGCTGACGTCGCTCACCGTTATGCCCCTTCCCTCGCCTAGCTGCATAAGGCTCGATATCAGTAAACACAATGCAAAGACCGGCCCCTGCGACACCCTGCACAGTGTTGAGCGCGTGGGCTGCCGCATGTGGGGAAATCGGCGGCGCCGACTCCACCATCAGTTGAGGTGTCGCGGCGATTTTGATCAGCAGGCGCCGGTTGAGGGCGCAGGTGAACCGACGTTTGCTGTCAATCGGAAGCGGGCGCCAGGAGGGCCCGGTCCCGGCCGGCGATCTTGGCCTTGAGCAGGGCGCCGTCGGCGCGCCGCATCGCCGCCAGCAGGTCGGCGTCCATGGGGGTGCGGACCGCCACCCCGACGCTGAGGGTGACGTGGTCCGGTCCGGGCCGGGGCATCAGCGCCGAGCGCACCGCCGCGCGCAGGCGGTCGGCCACCTGCAGGGCCGCGGTCTCGTCGGTCTCCGGCAGGATCAGGGCGAATTCCTCCCCGCCGATCCTGGCGAGCAGGTCTGTCCCCCGCTTGGCGCTCGCCAGGGCCAGAGCCAGGGCGCGCAGGACGTCGTCGCCGGCCGCGTGACCATAGAGATCGTTCACGGCCTTGAAGTGGTCGGCGTCGCACACCAGAACGGCCACAGGCCGGTCGTAGCGTTCCGCCAGCTCCCACAGCAGGTGCGCGCGCTCGAAGAAGGTCCGGCGGTTGTCGAGACCGGTGAGATCGTCCTGGGCGGCGAGTTGCTCGAGCTTCGCCTGGGTATGGTGGAGTTCGCCCTCCACCCGCTCCACGTGCGCCGTGATCATCGCCACGGCCAGCAGCACACAGAACAGGGTCGCCATGGCCGCGCCCGCCGCCACGGCGCTGTCGGAGAGGGCGTAGACGCCCAACGGCCCGGACCACAGGGGGCTGGCGGCGCGCAGGAGGGCGCAGGCCATGACCACGCCGCTCACCAGGGCCATCAGGGTGACGGGCGCCGAGCGGCGGCGGGCGGCGTAGGCGCACAGCACCGCCGTGGTGAGGCTGAAATGGACCGCCAGCGCCGCCGATGCGATCACCACCCGCGTGCGCAGCTCCGCGCCGCTGGCGGCGGCGATGGCGAATCCCACGATGGCTGCGGCGGCCAGAGCGGCGTTCAGGCTGCGCCAGAGTCGAAGTCGTGGCGTGGCGAAGAAGCGCAGGACGCCGTCCAGGTGCAAAGGCGTGACCGCCAGCGCCACCGCGTTCGACACGATCAGGCTGAGAACCCCGGGGTTCTCGCCCCGGAAGGCGAACATCAGGAACGCGGCCATGGCGCAGGCCAGAGACAGCATCCAGCTGCGGAAGCCGGGATAGGTGCGCCGGGTGCGCGCGACGAAGTACAGTCCCGCGGTGACGCCCGCCAGCGCGAAGGCGCTGGTGACGAAGGCTGTGGTCTCGTCCAGGCGAAGCAAGACCTCAGCCCACACGGCCGAGCCGGCTCCCCCGAGCTTCTGTTCTGCGCCCACCCCGGCAATCGTCCCGCAGCTTCTCCGCCGCCAATCGGCGAGCGGCTCGATTAGCGGGGAACGACGTTACGCTCCAGTCCTTCGGTGTCCATCGTCGCGCGGGGTCAGACTGTGGGGCTTTGCACCGCAGGCTCGCCCCAGCGCCAGAGCACGCCGGCGTGGCCTTCCAGGCGCAGCTCCACCTGCGGTTCGCCGCGGCGCCAGAGCTGCACGGCCAGGCGGCGGGCATGGACGAGCGCTTCTTGCGCTGTCGCGAAATAGGCCAGCGGTTCCCTGCCCGCCCGCGCCACGGCCCATCCCTCCGGCGCCTCGCAAACCAAGAAGCTCATCATCCCGAACGCCTCCCCCAAGTGGCGGCGAGCAATAGCAGCCGAGCACCTTTCCATTCGGTGAACGTCGGCTGGCGAGCCCTCGCCGCCAGGCTGGCGCGCGGCGTATGGGTGACGTAAGCTTCACCCGGTTTCAGTTACGTTGCGGGGTTTTCCGCCTTGATTCCGCGAGACCTTTTCGAGCCGACCGAAGCCGCCTCCGAGGAGCGCTTCTGGCTCGCGCTCGCGGCTGCGGAAGCCGAGGTCAGTCGCGCTGACGAACGCCTTGCGGCGGACCCGCACCGGACGGGGGTGCAGCGCCGGCTGGATGTGAAGGAGGGCTGCGCCATCGCCTGGTCGGCGGGGGCCCTGGTAAGCTTCGAAGCGCTCGCCTTGCACGATCAGGAGCTCGACGTGACCCTGCCCGACGCCGACCTGCGCGCGGCGCACCGAACGCTCTTACTCCGTCGTCGGGCGAGCCGGCTTTCGCTGGACGCGCTGCTCGAGCCGGCCGCGCTCGCCGGCTTCATCGACCGGCGTCGCGAGCGTCCGCCGTCGCCCTTGCCGGTGGCCCGGCCGGCCAGCGCGGGCGTGGGCGAGGCGATCCGCGCGGCGACAGATCAGATCCAGGCGGTGCGCACAGACGAGGACGACCAGGCGCTCGCCGCCTGGCTTGGTCTGGCGCGCGCCTGGCTGTCGCCGCCCCTCCCCCTTCTGGTCGGGGCCGCCCTGGCGCTGGAGAGCTGGCGCGCGCTGACGCCGTTGGGGCGCCGCGAAGACCTTGCGGACCTGGTGGTGAACGCCGCCCTGCGGTCCCGGCGGCGGGTGCGCGCCCTCGAACTTCCCCTCGCGCTGGGCCGCCGCCGGCTCACGACCTCTGGGGACCGACGTCCCTTCGCGCCCACGCTGCAGGACCGGCTCGCCTGGCATCTCCGCAGCTTTGCGGCGGCGGCTCGGGAGGCCTGCGACGAGCAGGCCGCCCTTAGCCTTGCGCGACAGGTGTGCGAGCGCCGCCTGGCGGCGCATCGGCGCGCATCCAAGGCGCCGGCGGCGTTGGCCGCGCTGCTTGACCAGCCGGTGGTCACCGCCGAGAGCCTGGCGCGCGCGGTCGGGCTGACGCCGCATGGCGCCCGCTTGCTGCTTCGCCGGCTCGGCGCCTCGGTGACGGAGATCTCCGGCCGCAGTCGGTTCCGCGTCTGGCGGCTGGCGGGCGGCTGACACCCCCTCGCCTCGCGGCCGGCGGGCGCAACGGCGCGGCGCGCAGGACGGCCCGCTGCGTCAGTCGGCGGGCTCGGGCCAGTATTGCTCCAGAAGGCTCCGCAGGGTGCTCGCCGCCTCCTGCCGGGTGGCGCCGCCGGTCAGCAGCAGGGTGAGCCGCAGCTCTCTTCGTCGGCGGTCATCGATCCGCAGCACGGGCGCGCCGTTCGGCGCGCACAGCAGGTTGTCGCCACGCTGACCTGACCGCTTGGGGGCGCCTGACCGCTTGGGGGCGTCGGCCGCCTGCGTCAGGCGGCGGATGACGTCCTGCGGCGACAAGCCGGCCTCGGGCTGCGTCGCCAGCTCGCGCGCGGCCTCGAGCACCCGCTCGCGCCGGTCCTGCGGCTTCAGCAGCGGCTTCAGGAAGGTGACGTGCTTGATCCTGAGGGCGTGCGGGTTGGCGAACGCGGCGATGATCTCGCCGGGCAGGCGAGCGAGGTCCAGGTATCGGCTCAGCCAGGCTTCCGAAACATTCAGCCGTTGCGCCATGGTCTTCTGACGTCCCTCGTAGTGACGATCCAGGGCCCGCAGGTAGTCACGGGCGCGCTCGATGTCGCTGAGGTCCTCTCGCGTCCGGTTCTCGAGGTCGGAGACGCGGAAGGCCTCCTCGTCGGTCATCTCGCGAACTTCCACGAGGAACCGGAAGTCCGGGTAGTTGTGGGCCCGCAACCAGCTCACCGTCCAGTGCCGGCGCGCGCCGCAGATCACCTCGAAATCGTGGGCGGCGTCGTTCTTCACGCGGCGTACGATGGCCGGCATCTCCTGCCGTCCTTGCGCTTTCAGGCTCTCGATCAGATCGGCGCAGCGGGCCTCGTCGAGCCTGTCGTACTCGCGATTGTGCTCCGCCCAGATCCGGCAACGACCGGGATCGACGAGCTCCACCGGCCTTGCCACGACGGCGCCGGACGCCAGTTCCGCCAGGCGGTTGCTGCGGCCGGCCAGGACGCCGATGCCGAGACGGCCCTGCGGCGGCGGGTCGGACGCCGCAGGGTCCACGTCCAGGGCGCCGGCGAGGCCGGCGGCGAAACCACGGTTCTTGCTCATCGCCCATCCCTCATGGCGGAAATTGCACGGGTGCAATTGGCGGCCTCGACTTGCGCGTGGCCCGTTCGTTTGGCGGGCGCCTCATGCCGCGCGCTCACGCCAGGCCCTCCCGCCGCAGGCGCTCGGCGTGGCTCGGCCAGGTGGCGCGAACGTCCACCAGGATCTCCTCGTTGACCCCGTTGAGGTAGGTCAGGCAGCGGTCGCGGACCGCCTTGCTGGTCATCGGGTTGTCGAGTTCGTAGACGGTCATGAGCCGCGCCGTGACATTGTCGATCTCGGCAGAGTCCTTCAGCGGCGTTCGGATCATCACGTGACCGAACACCTGGCGCATCAGGGCGATGAGCTCCTTCTGCATCGACTTGTTCTCGTCCGCCTTGGACGCCACCACGCGGATGAAGTTCAGGGCGGGGGCGAGATCGCGGGTGGCGAGCTCCTGCAGGGTTTCGTCGAGCATCGCCAGGAAGGCGGCGGTGGAGGAGAAATCCATGACCGTGGGCGGCACCGGCACCACCAGCGCGTTGGCCGCGCGCAGCACGGAGAGCGAGATCGCCCCCAGGGCCGGCGGCGGATCCAGGATCACCACATCGAACCGCTCGGAGACGGAGGCGATGCCCTGCGCCAACCGGTCCAGCAGCCGGCCCCCGCCCCTCGCCATCCGCGCGGCCAGCTCATATTCCGACTGGAAGAGGCGCAGGTTGGCGGGGATGAGCTCCAGCCCGTCGAAGTGGGTCTTCTTCAGGGCGTAGTCGAGGGATGTCATCTCCTCCTGCCGCAGGAAGGGGTAGAGGGTTTCATCCTCGTCCAGGTCGAGATCGGGCACATAGCCGAACAGGGTGGTGGCCGACGCCTGGCTGTCGCAGTCGATGAGGGCGACCCGATAGCCCTGGATGGCGAGATACTGCGCAAGGTGCACGGCGATGGTCGACTTCCCCACCCCGCCCTTGAAGTTCTGAACCGCGATGACAGCGCAGGGATCCTCGGGCGTCCGCCACGGCCGCGTGCCGAACGCGCCGCGCATATCGTTCACCTGCGCCAAGGTGTAACCGATCCGCCGGTTGGTCTCGGTGCGCGGCGGATCGGGCAGACGACCGTCCTTCTCGGCCTCCCGGATGGCGGCTGGGGTGCGACCCACAAGCCGCGCGGCTTCGCTGATCGAGAAGGTCGGCTCGCGGCGTGCGCCGGATCGCGCGGCGCGGGCCGCGTCGCGAAGGTTGGAAACGACCGCCGACGCGCGCCGGGCAAGCTGAGCGACGGGCGCCGCCAGAGCCGCAGCCTGAGCCTCCGCAAGTGGGGTGGGCATGAGTGACTCCCTTGAGCTTGCGATTTTAGGCGCGCGGCGCGCCGGAATTCGAAAGCTACCGGCAAGACGGTCTATTTTCGCCTGGTGAATCGATCCTTAACGGCAGGTCGAAAGCCAAAACCGATTCTTTGGGGCTGACGAGGGGGTAACCTGACCTCGTGGGGGCGCGTTCACGGTCTGCACTGAGCGACGGCGCCCGATTCGTGAGCTCTGGCCAAGCGGGGCGGCACGGGGCATGCGCGGGCGCACCGGGCCGTCCTGACCGATTGGGGGCGCGGGCGCCACGCGCAAGAAGGCGGCCGACGGAGCGCCGCGGATCGCTGTCGCCGCGCCTTTGAGTTGGAGGGCGGCGCGCCAGCAAAGCGCGGGCCCCTCGGCCCCCAAGTGCGGACTTCGGTGAGAACGGCGGTTGAGGGCTTATGAGCCGGCTGGGCTCACATCTCCGGCTGTCCGCCGGATGGCGGGCGGGTCGCCGCGCCAGTGCGATTGCACCGGTGCAATTTCGCCTGCGGCGGCGACGTGGCTCCCGGCGCAGCTCAGGTCAGGGCTTGGCCCGGCGTCTTCGTCGCCTAGGCGTAAACCCGCGCACGCCCCCCATGCGCGGCGGCGCTCCAGCCGGCTCGCCTGAGGGTTGGCGTCCACAAGGGCGACGACGCTGGGGCCGGTGGGCGGCTGCGGAGGCCGTCCATCGCCGCGACCGCGGACCGCCACGTCCGGGCCGACGCGCAGCAGCTGCGGCATTGCGTCGGTCAACAACAGGTCTCGTGGGGGCGCGCGGGAGTGTCCCTTTCTGCGACGCCCCGCCTGGGCAATTGCACGGGTGCAATTTGGATCAGGGGCGGCCGCGACGCGCCGCAAAGGCCTGGCAGAAACCGGTCCACGACCGCGTCAGCTTGGCCCCGGAAAGCTTGGCCAGACGGTCGCCCATCTGCTCACGGTAGGCCGCTGCGATGAGGTCGATGTCCCAGCCGCCCCCGTGGGCCTGGGCGATCTGGGCGAAGGTCTTGGACCAGCGCACAGACCCCTCCGGAAACGTGCTCGGCGCCGGCGACGGCGCCCCCGAGACCGCGGCCTGTGATAGCGCGGCGTATGGCGGCGCTGCCAGTCGCTTCACCGGCGGCGGCGCGACGACCCTTTCCACCATGTCCTCACGCCGGGCGCGGCGGCCAGCCGAGTGGCGCTCGTTCTCCGCGGTCGCCGCCAGCTGCTCGGGCGCATCCTTGGGCTGGAAGACGAACTCGATCTCCACGACCGCACGACCCCGCCGGATCTCTCGCCAGCTGACGGTGAAGTGCGCCAGCTGGTCGATCTCCGCCTTGGCGCGCTCCAGCACCTTGCGTCGCAGCTGGGCGAAGTCCTTGTAGAGCTCCGGTGCGATGCCGAAAGCGGCGCGCAGGGCCGTCATGTCGCCACGCCAGGTGGATTGTCGACGGTGGATGCGCAGCGCGCCCATCTCGTAGAGCCTCAGGGCGTAGGTCGACCGGAAACCCAGCACCGCCTGGCGGTTCAGGACGGCGTAGGTTTCGGACTCCTTGATCAGCCGCCGGGCGTCCGGCGTGAACTCCCATTCGATCCAGCCACGCTCGCCGCCATCCTCCTCCACCTCCTCCCGGGAGGACTGGATGAGCGGAAAACGCTTCGTCGCCTTCTTGCCGCGCCAGGATAGATCATCGATCGCAAACAGGGTCCGGTGCAGCTCCTCCAGCATATCCGAGATGCGTTCGTTACCCTTGTGGCCGCGCCGGATGTCGGCCTTGCGCATCTTGTGGGCCACCGGACGCCAGGCGTCTCCGCCGGCGGCGAGGATCATGAGGGCCAGCAAGCGGGACGCGGTAAGGCTGAGCGACTGCCCCTTGACGAAGCGCACCTCCACGAGATTGCCTGGCTTGGCGAAGTCTTCGCCCTCGCGCGCACGCAGAGCGTGGGCCACGCGCATGGCGCGGCCCGGACCGCTGTCCGCTGCAATCCCGCCCCCGTCGTCCTCGTCCCCGTCGTCCACCAGAATCTCGTGCGATTGAGGCCGCCAGCTTTCCTGACCCTGGTTCAAAGCGCAAGTCAGGACCGGAGAGGTGGTCGCCCCAAGCCCCCAATCGGTCAGGATGCCCCCTCGGGGTCAGGACAGATCCCCCGCTGGGTCAGGACACCACCCCCAAGCGGTCAGGACGACGCCCCCGGGCGGTCAGGATCATCGTCGTAAGCCTTTGCCGTTCCACACCTTTCGGGCCCTGAATCAGAATCTTGGAATCCCTGAATCAACCCGCTGCGTACCGCAGCGGCGTTTCGATGGATTCGCAGGGAGAAAGCCGCCTTCAACACCGACCCTAACCTCGAACGCCGAACGCCGAACGCCGAACGCCGAGCGGCGCGAGGCCGACGAGACGTGCGACGGCCGCTCGGTCCCTGCAGGATGCGCAAGGGCCGCCCGCTCATGGCCCCTTATCGCCGCGCCTTTCCGGTCCACGCCAGCGCTGCCCGCGGGCCCCGGTCGCGCTACACTGCCGGCATGGATCTGGATGTTGTGGTAGTGGGCGCTGGCGCCATCGGTCTTGCCACAGCCCGCGCCCTGGCGGCGGCGGGTCGCCAGGTGATGGTGCTCGAGCAGACCCGGGCGATTGGCTCCGGGGTCAGTTCGCGCAACAGCGAAGTGATCCATGCCGGGATCTACTATCCGCAAGGAAGCCTGAAGGCCCGCTTCTGTGTCGCGGGGCGGCGCGCGCTCTACGCGTTCTGCCAGGCTCGCGGCGTGCCCCACCATCGTTGCGGCAAGCTGATCGTCGCCACCGGGCCGGAACAGGTCGCCGCCCTGGAGGGGGTCGCGGCGCGCGCCAGCGCCAATGGGGTGGCGGGTTTGCGGCTGCTCAGCGGCGCGCAGGCGCGACGGCTCGAGCCTGCCCTGCGCGCTGAGGCTGCGCTGCTGTCCCCCGAGACCGGCGTCTTCGACAGCCATGCCTACATGCTGGCCCTGCTGGGGGAGGCGCAGTCGCGCGGCGCCGAGATTGTCCTCGCTGTCACTGTAACGGCGCTTGCCTGGGAGAAGGGGGCCTGGGCGATCTTCGTTGAAGGCGAGGATCGTCCTGTGGCTCGGGCTCGGACCGTCGTGAACGCCGCCGGCCTGGGCGCCCAGGCGCTGGCCTCACGCATCAAGGGCCGGACGCCAAGCACCGGCCACCGCTGCACTATGCGAAAGGCAGCTACTTCGTGCTGCAGGGCCGCTCGCCGTTCCGCCGCCTGATCTATCCTCTGCCTGAGCCCGGCGGGCTGGGGGTCCATCTGACCTCGGACCTGGCCGGACGCGCCCGGTTCGGTCCCGACGTGGAGTGGGTGGCCGCGCCGGACTACCGCGTTGATCCCAGGCGGGCGCAGCGGTTCTACAGCGCCGTGCGGTCCTATTGGCCGGGGCTGCCCGACGGAGCCCTGCAGCCCGGTTATGCCGGCGTGCGCCCGAAACTGTCAGGTCCCGGCGCCGAGCAGGACTTCCGGGTCTCCGGGCCGGCGGATCACGGGCTGCCCCAGTTGGTCAATCTTTTCGGCATGGAGTCGCCCGGACTCACAGCCTCGCTTGCGGTCGGCGCCCACGTGGCCCGCCTGCTGGCCGCCTGAGGCCGAGGGCGGCAGCCCGCCGTCGGCGCGGACGGGCGGTCGAACCGGCGAACCGTCTAAGGGGGCGGGCCGGGCGCCTCGTCGCCGGTGGAGCCCTCAAGCGGCGGCAGAGGAGAGCGCCACGTGAGCGGGGAGGGGACGGAAAGCACCGGCTCCACGGGCAAGCCGCCGCGGCCGCCAAGCCTGTCGCCACCGCGCGGGGCCCGATCGGCGAGGCAGGAGGATCGTCATTAACCTGCCGCTAACCAAAACAGCCGAGCTTGGCCCGAGTGGGGGGAGCGTCGCGTGTCACGATCGGCCAGGCCTGCAGGCGCGGGCGATTTCTTGATCTACTCGTTCGCGCGGGATCTCGGCTACGAGGACCTGCCGGCGAAGGGGCGTCGCTGGACGCCCCGCGCAAAAGCGCTGGCCGTCTCGCTCGTGTGGAGCGGGCGCGTGACGCGTGACGCGCTTTGCGACGACCACGAGATCACCTCGGAGGAGTTCGCGCTCTGGGAGCAGCTGATGGCGCGTCATGGTCTCGGCGCCCTGCGCGCGACCCATGCCCGCAGCTATCGCCACGAGACCGCCATTTTGCGCGTCCGGCCGGCCAAGCCGCGCAAACGCCCGCGCTGAGGCGCTTTACAGTCGGCCGCGAGTCACCGTCTCCTCTCTTCGGAGGAGTTCAACGTGCTGCAGGCCACTTACGTCGCCTTCGTCCCACGCCATCGATGCGATGTGTTGCGTCGGATTCTCACCACGGAAGACACCGGCCCTCTGGTGTGGCGAGAGCAGCGCCGCTTGTCCGGCAGCGACTTCTACTTCTCAGGTCCCGCCGGACTGGCGCGGCGCGCTCAGGCCTATGTGGCCGAATGGGTCGCCGCCCACGCCTGACGAATCGGTGGACGGAGCGCGCGCATGAAACGCCTCATTCTCATCGCCCTGCTGCTGGCGGTCCTGGCGCTGGTGCTGTGGGCGCTGCTGAACGTGCTGGATATACTCACGTGGCCCGGTTGAGGCGGCCAGGGCAGGGGCCTCAGCCATGACTTGCGCAGGGCCGGGCGCGCCGGCATGGGTCTCCAGGCGGGCGCTCATGGCGCGCGTTGCGATCCCGGCCGCTGCGCAGGCGAAGAGCAGGGCGAACGGCAGGGCCAGCGTCAGGCAGCTCTCGGCGAGGCCGCGGCGCGGGGCAGGTCGCTGGAAGTTGGAGGACCGCATCATCCACCGGTGTATTGGGCCCATGGCGCAGCGTGGCAAGGCGCGCGATACTCATTCTGGTGATAAGCGCCGGAAATGCGCGGCGCGTGGGGCTTGGCGGCGGCTGCCTTGCGCGGCGTTCGGCCGGTGAAGATCACGCCTGTCATTCTGTCCGGGGGCTCCGGCACGCGGCTTTGGCCGCTCTCCCGGCCCGAGCGACCCAAGCAGTTCCATGCCTTCGGCGCTTCGCACACGCTGATCCAGGAAACGGCGTTGCGGCTTCGCAGCGACCTGTTCGAGCCCGCCGTGGTGCTGGCGGGCGCTGAGCACGGCCCGCTCGTGGCCGCACAGCTGTCCCAGGTCGGCGCAACGCCCCAATCGATCCTGCTGGAGCCTGCGGCCAGGAACACCGCGGCCGCCGCCGCCGCCGCAGCGGCCTTTGTCGCCCGGGATCGGCCCGAGCGGCTGATGATGCTGATCCATGCCGACAATCGGGTGGCCGACGTGGCGGCGCTGCATGGCTATGTGCGGCAGGCCGCGCCGGCCGCCGAACGCGGCCAGCTCGTACTGTTTGCGCTGAAGCCCAGCGCCCCTGCCACCATCTATGGGTACATCAAGCTCGCGCCAGGGGAGGGGGTGCGGCCGGTGGAGGCGTTCGTGGAAAAGCCTGACCTGGCCCGGGCGCAGGCCTTCCTCGCGGACGGAGGTTACGGCTGGAACGCCGGCATGTTCCTGTTCCGAGCCGACAGCTTCCTGGAAGAGCTCGGCCATCAGGCGCCCACGATCCTCTCCGCCGCCGCCGAGGCCGTGCGAACCGCGCGTCCGGAGCCGCCGTTCCTGCGCCTGGGGTCCGCCTTCCTCCAAGCGCCCTCCGAGCCGATCGACACGGCGGTGTTCGAGAAGACCGATCGGGCGGCCGGGCTTACGGTCGATATCGGGTGGAGCGATGTGGGCAACTGGGACGCCATTTGGGCGGAGGCGGCGAAGGACTCCTCCGGCAATGCGTTCCAGGGCCCCGTCACGGCGGCCGGCTCTGCGGCTTGCCTCGTGGTCTCCGACCAGCCCGTCGTGCTCGCCGGCGTGCGCGATCTTGTGGTGGTTGTGCACGAAGGCGAGATCCTCATTGCGCGTCGCGACGATCCGAAGGGGCTGCAGGCCGCCCTGCGCGAGCGCAGCAGGCTCGCCAAGAGTCTGTCCTAATAAGGCTTGCTGATGGTCAAGACGCTTGCCTGGAGGATTTCGAAAGCAGCTTCGGATGGCGCGACATGATCCGAGCGAGGCGGAGTGGCGGCTGATTGGGCCGTTGCTGCCGAACAAGCCGAGAGGGGTGGCCCGGGCCGCTGACCGGCAGGTGATCAACGGCATATCCCACGGGTCGAGAACGGGTTCGCCATAGCGGGACCTGCCGGAGCGCTACGGCCCTTACACGACGGGCTACAATCGCTACAGCAGACGGGCCACAGTCCATGCAGTTGATCGACAGCTCCAGCATCCGCGCCCACCACCAAGCCGCCGGCGAAGAAAAGGGCGCCCGGATCACGCCATTGGCCGTTCTCGTGGAGGGCTGAGCACCAAGAGCCACGCGGTCGTCACCTAAGCCGGCCGGCCGGCCGGTGCGGCGGCGGCTCTCGCCGGGGCAGGCCTCGGACATGGCCGCCGTCCCCAACTCCTCGGACGTCTGCCGGTCCCAACCGCCGCGTGGCGGACCGCGGCTACGACTCAAACCCCGTGCTCGCGCTCATCGCTAGCTCCTGCGCTCAGGCCGCCATCCCCAGCGCCCGATGCGTGGTAAGGCGCTCCATCGTTTCGTCCTGCGCCTGCGGCTGACCGGGCGGCCCCAACAAGCGTCCGGCCTGCCTGGGCCTCCAGGACCGCCGGCGTGACCGCCGCGATAAGCCGTCCCAGGCCGCATGGCGCACCTCGCGTGGAACGGCAAAGGCGGTCGCCACTGGAGGCGCGCCCGGCGAGAAGGCCCGAGGCGCGGGTGCGACAAAGCCGCGCCCGTACGGGGCTCGACGCGCAGCGTACGCCTGTGGCACGAACGGAGGTCATACTGGGGTCCTCGATGACTGACGCCAAGTTGCTGGACGAGCCCGGCCGCCTCGCCGCCGTGCAACGCTACAGCGTGCTCGACACCTTGCCCGATCCGGCGTTCGACCGGATCACGCAGCTGGTTCAGACCGCGCTGAAGGTGCCGATCTCGGCCGTCTCCCTCGTCGATGTGGATCGCCAGTGGTTCAAGTCCCGCCAGGGGCTGGATCCGGCCCAGACGCCGCGCGACGTGTCGTTCTGCGCCCACGCCATCGCCGGGCGCGATCCGCTCGTGGTGCCCGACGCGCTCGCCGACGATCGGTTCGTGGACAACCCCCTGGTGACCGGAGCGCCGCACATCCGCAGCTATCTGGGCGCGCCGCTCGCAACGCCGGACGGGTACAATCTCGGCGCTCTTTGCGCCATCGACACGGTGCCGCGGCAGTTCGACGACGCGCAACGGGAGATGCTGGCCGCGCTGGCGTCGATCATTGTCGACGAACTCGAGCTGCGGATCATGGCGCAGAGCGACCATCTCACCGGCGTGCTCACGCGCCGCAGCCTGCTGGCGGCGGCGGAACAGGCGCTCGGCCGGCTCCGCACGGACGGAGAGCCCTGCGCCCTGATCCTTCTGGACGTGGATCGGTTCAAGGCGATCAACGACACCTATGGGCATCCCGTGGGCGACGTGGTGCTGCGCGCCGTGGCGCAGGCCTGCCGCGAGCACCTGCCGCCCGGAGCCTTGATCGGGCGCATCGGCGGCGAGGAGTTCGCCGTGCTCCTGCCGGCCACCTGCCTGGAGGGCGCCTCCGCCCTGGCTGTGGCCGAAGCGCTGCGCGTGAGTCTGGCCGAGCGGCCGATCCGCGAGCTCCCGGCGCCGATCACCGCCAGCTTCGGCGTGGCGCTTGGGTCGGCGTCCATGGAGAGCGCCGAAGCCTGGCTGGCGCGGGCCGACGTGGCGCTCTACGCCGCCAAACGCACGGGTCGCAACCGTAGCATCCTGGCCGAAGCGGCGTGACGGGGGGCGATCCTCGGCTGGCGCCGCTGATGCGGGAGGCGGATCGCGTTCTCCTTCGCCAGCTCACGGTGCGGGCCGACAGCCTGGGGGCGTTGCGCGACAAGCTGCAGGCGCTCGAGGTGGTCTTGGCGACGAGCGGCGAGACGACCGCGGACAGCGGGCTCGTGGCGGAAATCCGGCGTTCGGACGTCTGTGCGCTCATCGTGCGGGAGCTGCGCCGCGACCTCGACCAGCTATCCTGCATGGAGCCGCCGCCCGCCGCGTGAACGCGGCGGCCGCCATCACCGCAGGCTGATCAGTTGGGGACTGCGAAGCGATGATCGGCCAGGCTGCGGGCCTGCGCTTCATCGACGGCGGGGCTGAACAGGAAACCCTGGCCGTCGCTGAAGTTCAGCTGCCGGAGCCAGCGGGCCTGGTCGGCGGTCTCGATGCCTTCCGCGGTTAGCTTCAACCCGAGCCCTTCGCCAAGCGACGCCACCGCCCGCGCGATCGCTTCCGATTGCGGGTCGACGCCGGCGTCGCGCACGAAGCTCTTGTCGAGCTTGATGCGGGCGAAGGGGAAGGCGCGCAGGTGGGAGAGGGAGGAATAGCCCGTCCCGAAATCGTCCAGGACCATGGTGACGCCCAGCCGCTGCAGGGCGCGGAGCTTGCGCAGGTTCTCGGAGTCGGTTCGCAGCGGCAGAGACTCGGTGATCTCAAGCTGCAGCCGCTCCGGCGGGAGGCCGGTCTCCCGCAGCGCGCTCTCCACGTTCTGCACGAGGCCTTCCAGGGCGAACTGGACGGCGGACAGGTTGATGGCCACCGCCACATGCGGTGGCCAGGCCATGGCGGCGCGGCACGCCTCGCGCACCGCCCATTGCCCGATCGGAATCATCAGTCCGCCGGCTTCGGCCCCCTCGATGAGACGGGCGGGAGGCAGGCTCGCGAGCCTTGGATGGTCGCAGCGCAGGAGGGCTTCGAAGCCGGTGACGACCCCTGTGCTCAGGTTCACCAGCGGCTGGTAGGCGAGACGCAGCAGCCCCAGGTCGAGCGCCTGACCCAGATCGGCCTTCAGCGCCCGGGTGGCGGCCAAGGCGGCCGCCATCGCCTGGTCGAACACGCGGCAGACGCCGCCGCCGGCCGCCTTGGCGCGATAGAGCGCCACGTCGGCGGCCTTCAGCAGCGCCTCGCTGCCCACGCCGTGGTCCGGCGCGAGCGCCACCCCGACGCTGCCGGCGATCACCACCCGCCCCCCATCCACCTGCACCGGCTGGTTGAGAAGCTCGATGATCCGCGCCGCCAGGGCCGTGGCCTCGCTGGGCGGGAGGCTCGGGCGGATGACGGCGAACTCGTCTCCGCTGAGGCGGTAGATCGTGGTCTGCGGGTCCAGCATCAGGCGCAGCCGGGCCGAGACCGCCTGCAGCACCTCGTCGCCGGCCGCGTGACCCAGGGTGTCGTTCACCTCCTTGAAGCCGTCCAGGTCGAAGTAGAGCAGGGCCAAGGTCTCGTCGGGCAGGCGATCGCGCAGCGCCTCGGCCATGCGTTCCCCAAACGCCAGTCGGTTGGGGAGGCCCGTAAGGCTGTCATGACGCGCCGCATGCGCCAGCTGCTCGGCGGCGGCCCGCCGCTCGTCTTCCGCCGCCCGACGTTCGCTGACATCGCGGAAGAACAGGGACAGGCCCTCTGCCGAAGGGAAGGCGCGCACCTCGAGCCATTTGCGCAAGGGGCGTACGTAGGTTTCGAACTGCACCGGCTGGACGTTGCGCATGGCGCTCGTGAGCTGCGTCACCAGCTCGCTGATCTCCTCGCTGGCGAACAGGGAGGCGAGCGGCATGCCCAGCCGGATGCGCCGCGGCCGAAGCCGGGCGCTGGCGTTGCTGTTGAAGTAGGAGACCGCGCCCTCACGATCGATGACGATCACCGAGTCGCCGGTGCTCTCCAGGACCTCGCCCAGGCGGTGGGCCGTCTGCGCCAGGCGGGCTTCGACGACCTTGCGCTCGCTGATGTCGATCACGGCGCCCACGTAGCCCAGGAGGGCGCCCTGGGCGTCGCGCCGCGGCTCCCCAACGTCCAGCACCCAGATCCAGTCCCCCTGGCGGGTGCGCAGCCGATACTCCAGCCGGATCTCCCGCTGCCCGCGGATCGCCGAGTGGTAGGCGGCGGTGACCCGGGCCACATCGTCGGGATGGGCCATGTTCCAGAATCCGCCGCCACCCTCGGCGGCTGCGGCCGCATCCTGTCCGGTGATTTCGGTCCAGCGCCGGTTGATAAAGGTGAGCCGGCCCTGGGCGTCCGTCGTCCAGATCACCACGGGCACGTCGTTGGCCAGGCTGCGGATCTCGTCTCGGCGGCGCGCGAGGTCCAGCTCAGGATCGTCCTGCGCCTCGGGCGGCGGCTCGGTCTCGGGTCCGGCGTGAGGGAGCTTCACAGCGCGACTAGGGTTCGCGCCCCCGCGGAAGTCAATGGCTTCACGTCGAGCGGCCCGCGGCGGACGGCCCGGGAGAGGCGTCGCACAGGATGGGAAGCGGGCGCGCTGGGCGCGCCGCCCCGGCCTCACGGCGCAGGATGCGCCCCGGTGCAGGTGAACGCCGCGGCTTGTCGCCACGCGGCGCTCTTCGATGGCTGCCATGGGCGACGCGCGACGCAGCACGCGTCGAGGGCAGGGGGGAAAGAGCCCGGGGACGGCGCGCATTGGACGGCTCCGGCGACGTCTGGCGCCGAGCACGCGCTATGGGGCGGCTTGAGAGGGCCGCCGAACACGGCTACGGCCACCGTGATCCTCACGGGGCCGCTCACCGGGCCAGGATCACCCGGCGACGAATACCGAGGGCTGTTGTGCCGACGCAAACAACCGCATCCGCGACGGGCGGCCGCTCGGGGTGGCGGACCGCGTGACTCGTCTGCCTGGCTTCTACTGGGTTCGCCTCGACCGAGGCGGAACCTGGCAGCCGGCCTTCACGCGTGACGGGCGCTGGTGGGTGATCGGCTCCGACCGCGTGTTCCTGCAGGTTGCGGAGATGGGAGACGCGATCGACGTCTGCGAGCGGCGCTTCGGGCCCCCGGCGGCGGGACTGTCACAGGGGCGTGCCTCGTCGCGGTAGGGTCATCCGAAGCCGGGCTCGCGCGCCTGGCGTGCGGCCAACAGGATAAGGCGCCGCCCCACGACCTCTGCGCGACCTCCGGCCACCCTTCTTCGCCTTGCGCTAAATCAAGGCGCGCCCCGCTGAGCGGGATCATAGGTGCGGACAGGAGGGGCCCATGTCGTCAGAGTCCGTGCACCAGTTGCTTGGCATCGCGATCTTCGTGGTCATCGCCGGCCTGGTCCTGTTCTTCTTCGATCGCCCGCGGCCTCGCGCGATGCTGCCGCAGCCGCCGAGCGACGACGAGGTGCGCCGCTTCGGGCGCGCTCTGGACGTGGAACTCGGCGGGGAACGCCGCAACTCGGGGGACCGCAGCTTCCAGACGATTTCCGACGAGCGCCTGGAGCCGCTGCTGGATGCGTTCGTGCAGCGGGCGCACGAGCACGGCTGTCAGGCCTACTACGACCGGCATACCGACGCCGACGGCGCCGCCTATCGTCTGGAAGTCAGGCGGCCGGATCACCCGGCCGGTCAGCCGCTGCCCTACCTCTCCCTTTCGGCGGGGTCGTCCGGCAAGGTGTCGCTGCTTTACGGCGGCGTGTTTCCAGGGCCCGCGGATCACAACCACCTGGACCCGGAAGTCGGCTGGCGCGAGGTCGCCTGGGCTGATGTGGACGATGAGCTTGTCGCCTTCGCGCGCAAGGTTTTCGCCCGTCCGCACTGAGGCCTTCGCGGACGGGCCTGTGGTCTTCAGTCGTGGCTGGAGCGTTCGCCAGTCCCTGCCGCCGGATGGACCAGGCTGTCGGCGACCAGGTCAGCGAGGAACATCGTCAGCAGGCGCTCGGTCGGACGCTCTTCCTTTGGCTGCGCATCAAGGGCCTCCAGGGCGCGCCGGAGCCGCGCGAGCGATCCCCCGGGCAGCAGGCGCTCGCTCAGCGCCATGGCGGCGTCAAAGGAGGCGGTGAAGCGCTCCACGGCGAAGGTGTTCCACCGGCCGTTCTTGTAGCGGCGTACGGCCATGCCCGGCGCCACGGACGCCTTGAGCGAGGCTTCACCGGGCAAGGGAAAGGCGCAGCGGATCGCCACGTCCAAGGCGCGGTCCGGCCCGCTCGCCTGCCGCAGAGCCGCAGGAAGGTCAGCCAAGGGGGTCATGCGTTACGCCGTTCCAGCCGGTCGGCGCCCACCTTAGCCGCCAACCGGCGCCCGGTGTCGGCGACCGGTGTGGCGGGATTTCCCTCTGGTGCGGACGTCATGGTGTCGCCTCCGGCTGGCGTCCGACCATAGCCGTTGATCGGGCGGGCTGAAACACGTGGAGGCGCGGCGGACCACCGCGGCTGCGAGACCATGCGGGAACCGACCTGTACCCGGCGGGCCTCTGCGCCTGGGGCGCCGCCGGAACGTGGCAGGCCGTCGTCTGCCGCTCCGCCTCACAGCGCGCGGCGTGCGGCGCAGAGCCGGGAGGCTACAGGGGCGCCAGGTGCGACGCCCGCAGCAGGTCGCTCTGGCGGTAGGGATCTTGCCGCTGGGCTGCCAGCGCCGCGCTGGTCCAAACCAGTCCCGAGACTTCCCGCGCCAGGGCGGCGCACGCGCCCCAGTTCAGCACCCGCACCTCGGCGCAGCGCCGAAAGCCGGGTCCCTCTCGGATGTGCGTCGCATTGAGCGCCGGCGCGTGCGCATGGACGAGCAGGATCTCGGCGGCGCTCAGGTCCAACGCCCAACGCTCGCGCGTGATCGTCTCACTCCCCACCATGCGGCCGACGTACACGTCCAGCAGATCGGGGTCGGTGTCCCCCGCATGGCTCCACGGCTGCTGTGAGATGCGCATGGCGAAGGGCTGATCGATCGCCTGGCCGATGAAGACGAGGCTGCGCCCATAGACAGGGTGCTGCGCGTACACCTGGTAGAGGCCGAAGTCGGTCTCCACGCTGCTCAGGTGATCGATCTTGCGGCCGTGCCGATGGCTCCGCGCCAGCTGAAAGGGGCCATCCCATCTGAGGTGCACCAGCCGCTCCGCCACTCACCGCACTCCCCGATCGCAGGCGCGCCAGACTGGCGAGGGCGCGGGTCCGCCCGGCGCATCGTTCCCGCCCATCCCGTTCCGCGCCGCCGCCAGCAACAGCTTGAGCTCGATCTCTGTCTCTTGGCTCGCCGCCTCAATCCAGTCCGACAGCCAGCGACCTTGCGCCAGGACACAGCCGATCACCAGTTGGGAGGTCCGGGGGTCGTCACGTGCGGCGGACAGGGCCGCGAGCAATTCGTCCGCGAACAGCCGGGTTTGCCGCTGGTAAGCGCGGCTGAGCTCGGCCACGAGCCGCTGGCGCGCGAGCAGTTCGGCGGTCTTCTGCAGCGTCTCAAAATCCGCCATGTGGAACGGCTCCTCGCGGGCAGCCATGGCGCGTCAGGGGAGGGCGCACGTCAAGAGGCTCGACGCCATTGCAGGAGGTCGGCGCCGTTGTCGGCGCTTTCACGATCCAACTGCCGGCGGAGCTTCCTCCCGCGCTCGAGCCAGTTGTCGCGGTCTCAGGGCTCTTACTTCGTGATGCGCCCCGCCTTCCCGGTGCAGACGGAGGCCTGGGCGAGCGCCTCGTCTAGCGCTGCGTCGATCTTGCTGAGCAGTTCGTCGCGAATAGCATCCACGTGCGGATCGGATCCGTCCATAGCGGCAATCGCCGCACGCGCCTCCGCCAGCGCCCGTGCGCGTTCCTCATCTGGTGTCTTGGTCCGAAGATCGCTGGCGAGCGCACTGCAAAGAGCAATCAGCTGTGCGTTGGCCCCCCGCTCCCGCAGCTTCTCCCAGCAGTAGGTCAACACATCCTCCAAGCGTTCTCTCTCGGAACCATGTTTTCCGCTTAGAGCAAGTCTAGCAATGTCCTTCGCGATGTCCGCTCGCGATTGGGAGCCCAGCCTGTCAGCCATGCGCGCCTCCAGCGCAAATTCGGTGAGCAGGGCGCCGATGCATTGAGCAGAACTGCCAACGTTTTGGGCGGTGGGCCGTCCTTCGGCGCCTAGCAAGCAGGTTTGTGTCTCCAGCGGGTAGCCCCGGTCTCCCTCTCCGGCGCGCGCCCAATGCCCGCTAGAGTAAGCTTGACAGGGAATCGCAACTTTCGCGAGGGGCAATCGTCTGCGTCGCTGCTGCCGCCCTGCATGGAACGGCTGTTGACGGGCGTGGGTCGAGGCTCCGCCCCTCGCGTCTCGCCAGGTCAGAGGCGGCGTCGACGTTCTTCGATGGCGTGCGGTCGGCGGGGCTGGCGCCCTCTGGAGCCGCGGGCGGTCGCAAGCCGGCGTCAGCAGACGGCGCAGCGCCGTCGCCGCACGTTCCGTTCAGCCGTGCGGCGTCGGGCGACGTCGGGTCTGCGCCGGCGAGCGTCGCGGCGAGGCGCGGGCGGTGATCAGCTCACGGGCGACCAGCGTGGACCGCTCTCGGGGTGGTCCCACTCGCCCATGGGCTCGAGGGCCTCGCCTGAGCCGCGGGCGACCGACACCCGCCAGCCCCGATGCGGAATTCTGCCGGCTTCTGCGATCACCGTTGCATCGTCCGGGCCGTCGAAGCGTACGGGAAGCTCACGGCCCTCGGGGGTGATGATCACGATCGTATAGTCGCCCAAAGCCGCGCCTGCCTTTCCGAGCGCCCCGGCTGTGGCCAAGGGCGAGGGGCGGCTTGTCGCCGCCGGAGGCGTGTTGGGCAAGGGCATGGCTGACGGATTGCGCGATTAAGTCTGCGGCCAATCGGCTCAGACGCCAATACGCTCTCAACCGGCTGTATCTGGCGGTCCTCCTGAGCAGAAGGAGCAGTGACGGCGTGAAGCGCTTGTGCGTGGAGGCCAGACGAGAGGAATGGTTGGGAGGTGGCGGGGAGCGTGCACAGACTGGCCTGCTCGCCCCCCGCTTGAGCCCCCGGTTTGCCCCTGGCGGCTCGGGGTTCACTGTAGCGCGGCGCTGGGTGGTGTCCAGGGGCGGCCGCGGCTCCGGGCCGGTGTATGGTGACATCGGTTCTACTCGACTGCGGACGGCTATGGCGTTGCGCGCCTCCAGAGCCGAGGCTGGCAGCGTGCCTGGTCAAGGCTCTCATGCGTGGCAGATTAGCGGAGGGACCCGGCGGACCCGGCCGCCAGTTGTAGCTAACCCATGAGCCTGCCGCATCGGGAGTTGGCGCTTCGATTGACGATGTGGTCGAGGCGAGCTTGCTCGCGGCCGCCTCGCCACCGTCACCGCGCGCTGCGAAAGGCGGGCGCCGAGGACGCAGACTACGATCGTGGCCTCGATGTGGTGCGCAAGGCGATGCAGAGCTCGTCGCGTAGCAGATCCTCGGCCAGACCGCCCCTCGTGCGCGGCAATGTACAGAGCGTGATGGCGGGCGGGTGCCGCAAAGTGAGCTCGGAGCAAAGGTAACTAGCGCGCAAACTGGCAAGCGCGGACAGTGATCACGGACTCGCGGCGTCCTACGCCTGGATCCAGCCCCGGTGCGCCGAGCACTGTACCGCGTACCGGCGCCGTCGATGCGCTCACCAGGTGAGAGGCGACGCGGTTTGCAGTCCATGGCGCCGGCCAGAGGAGGCAAGCTAAAGCACTTGTGCGCACCCTGACCTCAATCGTGCTGTGGAGCCCAAGCCGCTGTGACGCGCAGCCGCTCGGCAACGCACGTTTCAGAAATCCTCACTCGGCTGTAGCAGCGCCGAGGTGGAGGCCGGCTGTGATGCATTCGAGGCCGCGACGTCTGGCGCCAACAACGAAGCTAAGCTGCAGCCAGAGCCCAACATCGATCGCAGGGTGACCACGGCGAGCTTGACCGGGAGCTGCTTACATCTCGGCCTGAGGCTGCGGCTGCCCTGCGCCGGAGCTAGTCTCCCGGAGCTGCAGCGCTCGGGCTGCGGCTTGGTAAACCCCCGTGGCACGATCCTCGTTGTTTAGTAGCGCCCCGTCGGGTCTGAATATGATCCCTGTAGTTCACTGGCCACGGGTTGCTTGGGCTGTATCAGCCCCGCTTTTGTCCAGCGCGGTAGAAGCCGCTTGATGAGGTAGTGGAAATCCGGCGCTTCCTCGGGACCACAGGTGAAGGGTCGGTGCTCCCACTCGTCTTGGATCAATGTGGCAAGCGCGCGGTAGGAGCGCTGCAAACCCGCGCGTTCCGCCAGCATGGTGTTCAACCAGTCCACGGTCAGCGCGTGCCAGACGCCCGCCTCACGCACGATCTGCGCGCCGCGTCCACCGGATCGAGTGGCCTCGCCGGAAGCGGTGGTACTGAGCTTGCTTGTCTTCACCCGACCCCTCCTGTGATGGTTGCGCGCCGTCGGCAGTGGAGGGGCAACCCAACGCCGATTCCTATAGTACAGGTGGGGCAATGGCCTACGGGGTTGGCGGAGCCACCACCATTGTGTCGCAGCGCCGTCTATAGGGCTTCGACGTCACCTTTTGGCCCCGCAGCCTTTCGGCCAGGCCCGCTGCGAACCGGCCTGGCGCCTTTGTCGAAGAAGGAGCTGCGCGGTTCCTGCCGCTCCTTTCGCTGCAGTCACCCGCACGCGGTATTCACAGACGAGCCGCGCAGGGGATTCCATCAAACGGGGGCAGCAGTTCGATTAGCTATAGACGTGCGCAATTGTGGATTGGATCAAGATGGCAAGACTGACGCAGCAGATACGATGCGCTTCGGGTGCTGCCTGGCGCAAATCTTTCCGCCGTTAGACGCGGGCGCCCACCGCAAGGCAGCCGATGGCCTCCAGACCGAAGATGAGTGAGCCGAGTTGCATCGAGCTCATCATCTTGCCGCTACGGGCAAGCTGCAGCGCTTCGTCGATAGCACACCAGCGGTTGCGGATCGTTTCGGTGGGATCGGGGGCTTGCTCCGCCGTGATCCGGACGTTGCGCAGCACCACAGTGTGCAGCTTGTTGTTGTGCGTTGCCGGGTTTGTGGACCAGGCGGGCAGCACGGCCACGACGTCACCCTCCGCCCCGGTCTCTTCTTTGAGTTCGCGCATGGCCGTGGCTTCTGGCCCGGCATCGCCCGGATCCATTCGGCCGGCGGGCAGTTCAAGGCAGACTTGGGCGAGGCCATGCCGATACTGCTCGATTAGAAGCACTTCGTCCGAGGCGTTGATCGCCACCACGTGCACCCAGTCCGTGTATTCCAGAACGTAATAGGGCGAGACCTCCTCTCCGGTAGCTGTGACGCAGTCATCAGCCCGCAGACTGATCCAGCGATCACGGACGAGGTGGCGCGAGGAGCGGGTCTTCCAGGGCGGTAGGTCAGTCATGGCTATACCCCTCTCACTCGCCGTCCAGCGCGTGGGGCGCGCCACCAGCCGTCGAGCATAGAGGTAGTTGTTGCGGCGCGCACAGAAGGCGTATGTCGAACTGATGGCGAAGCGGACACTGTACTTCCTCCGTCATGGGGAAAGCGACTGGAACGTTGAACGGCTTTGCATCGGGCAATTCGACCGACCGCTTACGGAACGAGGCCGAGCGCAGGCGCTTGCGGCGGGTGCGCGCTGCCGTTCTCTGGGCCTCGAGTTGATCTTTCACAGTCCGCTCTCGCGGGCGGCCGACACCGCACAAGCGATCAGCCAGGCCACAGGCGCCCGGCTACAGGTCGAGCCATCCCTGATCGAGGCAAACTTGGGAGAGAAGCAGGGCGCTCGGGAGGATCTGGAGGGGGATCCCTTCTTCCAACGCTGGTTGGCCGGTACGCAGTTCCAGGGCGCCGAGACGTTCGCCGCCCTGCGCCTCCGCGCGAAGCGATCTATGCTGACCTGCTTGGCGAGGTGTCCGTTGGAGGCTGGCGCCCCTCTGATTGTGGGCCACTCCGCGTTTTTCCGTGCGCTCTGTGTGCAGATGAAGCGTTTACCGATCGCTGCCGAACACTGCGTGCCGTACCAGCTTGAGATCGAAACCGAACAACCATAGCCCGCCAGGTCCCAATGTTTGGCTCCTGCCAGCCGGTTCGGCTGACCTGCCGCGCGGAAACAGCTAAGTCTCTCCCCGCCGCAGCCGGAGTGACGCATGAGCTTGAAGACACCTGTCGCCAGCCGGGCGGAGCTGCTGGCTTGCCGTGTTGTCTATCAGGGCTGGGCCAGCATGCTGGTCGCCACAATCAGGGATGCCAACGGGGCAATCTATGATCGGCATGCCGAGCATCATGGCGAGTCCATTTGCGTGTTGCCTTACGACCCGGAACGGCGGGTGGCGCTCCTCATCACCCAGGCTCGTGCGCCGGTGCTGATAAATGGCCATCCGCCGGTCCTGGAACCCATCGCCGGTCGCATCGAAGGCGACCGGCCCGAAGACTGCGCCAGACGCGAAGCCCTGGAGGAGGCGGGGGTGGCTCTCACCACCCTTGAGCCGATCGTCAACCTATTCACGCTACCTGGCGTCTCAACCGAGCGATCTCACCTGTTCCTGGCGGCCTACAGCGAGGCCGATCGAGCGACGGCGGGTGGAGGCCTCCCTCACGAGGACGAGTTCATCGAGGTACATGAGATGCCGCTGCTGCAGCTGAGGACGATGGCAGCGAGCGGCGAGATTCTCGACGCCAAGGTCCTGATCCTGATCCAGGCGCTTCAGCTACGCCGCCCGGAGCTCTTCAGATAGCTACGCCGCCACACGGCCTATGCTGGTGTAGGCAAACCCCAGTCGCCGCACATCGTCCGGCTTGTAGATGTTGCGCAGGTCCACCAGCACCGGCTTGTTCATCAGCAGCTTGATGCGGTCGAGGTCCAGCGCCCGGAACTGGTCCCACTCGGTGATGATCACCAGGGCGTCGGCGCCTTCCGCCGCCGCATAGGGGTCGTCCTTGAACTCCACGTCCTTCAGCATGTGCCGGGCCTCGTGCCCCTCGGGGTCGAAGGCCTGGACCTGGGCGCCGGCGGCCTGCAGGGCCGGCACGATGTCGAGGCTGGGCGCATCGCGCATGTCGTCGGTGTTCGGCTTGAAGGTGAGCCCCAGCACGCCGATCGTCTTGCCCGAGAGGCTCTCGCCGTTCACCGCCGTGATGACCTTGCGCGCCATCGCCTTCTTGCGGGCGTCGTTCACCCGCACGGTGGTCTCGATCAGCTCGACGGGGGAGCCGGCGTCGCGGGCGGTCCGCACCAGGGCGAGGGTGTCCTTCGGGAAGCAGCTGCCACCGTAACCGGGGCCGGCGTTGAGGAACTTGGAGCCGATGCGGCCATCCAGCCCGATGCCGCGGGCCACCTGCTGCACGTCGGCGCCCACCGCCTCGCAGAGGTCGGCGATCTCGTTGATGAAGGTGATCTTCATCGCCAGGAAGGCGTTGCCCGCGTACTTGATCAGCTCGCTGGTGCGCCGGCCGGTGAACTGGATCGGCGTCTCGTTCAGATACAGCGGCCGGTAGAGCTCGCGCATCACCGCCCGGGCGCGCTCGTCGTCGGTGCCCACGACCACGCGGTCGGGGCGCTTGAAGTCCTCGATCGCCGCGCCTTCGCGCAGGAACTCGGGGTTGGAGACCACCGCCACGTCGGCGTCGGGCCGGACGCGCTTGAAGATGGCCTCGATCTCGTCGCCGGTGCCCACCGGCACGGTGGACTTGGTGACGACCACGGTGAAGCCTTCCACCAGGCCGGCGATCTCCTCGGCGGCGGCGTGGACGTAGGAGAGGTCCGCATGGCCGTCGCCGCGGCGTGACGGGGTGCCGACGGCGATGAACACCGCGTCCGCGGCCTTCACCGCCTCGGCGGCCTCGGTGGTGAAGAACAGGCGGCCGGCCTTCACATTGTTGGCCACCAGCACGTCCAGCCCCGGCTCGTAGATGGGGATGCCGCCGGCCTGCAGCCGCTCGATCTTGCCCGCATCCTTGTCGATGCAGGTCACGATGTGACCGAAGTCTGCGAAACAGGCGCCGCTGACCAGGCCCACATAGCCTGTGCCGATCATCGCCACGTGCATGCTGCAGACCCTCCGAATGAGCCGAGCGCTCATCGAGGGCTCTAGCCCGCCATGAGCCAATTCGGCAAGGTGTATGCTGCGAGTCGGCCGGCTCGTGACGCAGCGGGCAAGCAGCCAGCAGGGGCCTCCTAGATTGTCCGAACTTCCAATAGCCGTTTTCGGCTACAATCGCCCTGAGAGCATGCGCCGGCTCTTGAATAATCTACGACGCTGTGTCGGCTACGAAGAAGCGCGCATCCACGTGTTTCTCGATGGCCCGCGATCCGAAGCGGACCTCGAAGCCGTAGCTCAGACGCGTGCAGAGGTTGAGGCTGTTGCTGAGCGGGACTGGCAAATCGTCCAGAGCCCAGTGAACAAGGGCCTAAAACGCAGCGTTTTCGACGGCGTTAGTCATGTCTGTGATCGCTGGGGCAAAGTTGTTGTTCTGGAAGACGATCTTCAATTAGGTGCGTCTGCGCTCGCCTATTTTAGGCGGGCGCTAGCAGATTTTAGAGATGAGGATCGCGTTAAGAGCATCTGTGGCTACATGTTCGGCGTGCCAAGCTTCGAAAACCGTGAGGACGCTTTTCTGCTGCCCTACACTCACCCCTGGGGTTGGGCCACTTGGGCCCGCGCTTGGCGTGGCTTTGATCCGTTTCAGCCAGTGGACCCAGTTTGGACTAAGGCCGCCAGCTTCCAAAGCGCCTTCGATCTTGATGGCTTCTTCCCGCTGACGGCGATGTTAAAGTTGGACGAAGAAGGTCTGATAAGTAGCTGGTATATCCGATGGTATCTCAAACTATTTGCCGAGGGTGGCCTCTCACTATTCCCGGCCAGATCTCAAATAAGCAATTGGGGTGTGGGAGCTGGAACGCACGGGGGGCCGATGAACCCGATGCGGATGCTGCGTCCGAGGGGCTCTCCACTTAGCGATGCTATTCCGAACCTGCCGAATGTAGTCCGTGCTGACTACGCCGCCCTGGATGCCATGAAGAGTTGCGACGAGTTGAAGGCGCATAGGTTGATCGCTCGCGCTGGCGAGGTTAAGCGCCGCTTGAAAGGCGGCATCCACCGCTACGGAGGGAAAGCGTGATGTTGGGGCTCGCTCGCAAGACGTACCGGCGGCTCATGCAGCTGCAGGCAGTCAGGTCTAATGTCGTGTACCAACGCGATCTAAACGTGGGTCGAGGCAGTGTGCTCAAAGCACCTGATCGCCTTGAGATAGCAGAACGCGTGAAGATTGGGATCCATACGTCAATACTTGTTAACGGTTCTATTGAGGACGGAGTACAGATTTCCAGCTATGTGGCTATCGTTGGGAAGCATGATCATGCGATGAATATCGTTGGTCAGCGTCCATACAACGCGCCCTGGATCTTCGATCCGGATTTCCCGCCACGGGACGAACGCCATTCAGTAGTGCTTGAGCGTGACTGCTGGGTCGGATGGGGTGCCATCATCCTGTCAGGTGTCAGGATTGGCAGGGGTGCTGTCATTGCCGCTGGCTCAGTTGTGAACCGGGACGTCGCCCCCTACGCTATCGTGGCCGGCAACCCGGCTCGTCAAGTGTCCGTTCTCTTCTCGCCGGAACAGATCGAAGAGCATGAAGATCTGCTGACACGGGAGCAACGCTAGAGTAGGTCCCACGCCAAATTCCGCAGAAGCGCCTGTCGCGCAGACTGGTCAACGGGTGAACCTTGCGCGCAAGTGGCAGTCCTCTGGGAACGAACCAGCAGGCGCGCGGCCTACATCAAGACGTTCGGTGACGCGGCGTTGACGTGCCGACAGCCTCAAGCTCCTGCATGTTCGCACGAAGGAAGCGTCGGGTTCTTGGCGCATGCCACATAAGCACTGGCTTGATCCCCATGTGTGCGGCTCGGTTTCTGGCAGTGCGGCAGCGCTGTGCACCAGCAGCTTAAGCTGCTGGCGGTGTCCAAATCTGGATTCAGATTGCGCCCGCGTCGACACAGAGGGCCGGCTCAGGTGACGCCGGCCCTCAAGAGCGCTGGGACCAACGACGAGACCGCAGGCGCATATCTCGCTTAGTCATCTCGCTTGTAGTGCTCTTTCGTGCGAGAGCAGGCGCTTGCATCGATAGAGCATCGAGACGCCAAGCACTGCTCCTGTCGCAAGTTGCACCACAGCAATCAGCACCACATTCTCGCCAAGCATGGCTGTGGTGACCATCGTAGGCAAAGCTGCGATCAACAAGACTCCAGCACCTTCGAGAAAACCGGCACCAGTTATCCGTCTCGCCTCACGCAGTGGGACTGAAAACCGCGCCAGCATGCGCAGGAACACGCGAGTTCCGCCCCATGCGAGAGCTATGCCCCAGCCGAGCGGAACGAGTACGGCGAGGTTGCCGATCGCTGCGCCCACTGAGGTGACAGTATTCAGGATTAACATCTCGATGTGTATCCGGAGAAGCGGCGCGAGCCGAGCGCTACCGGTTTCTGCTTGCACACCGATGAGCCCGAGGGCATTGACCCACGCCGCCAGCGCGAAGATGGTATTGTAGACAACAAACGACGGCTCTACTAAGTGAAGAGCCAGTATGGAAAGTAAGGGGCCAGCGCAGAGCTGGCCTGCTGCCAGGTACGCTGCAAGACGAAACGCCACATTCCAGGCTCTCATTAGATGAGCCCGCGCGTCCTCGGTAAAGCCAGTGGTCCTCTCAACAGACATCGCGCCAAGCGGTTGAACTCCGCTCATCAGCATGGCACGAATCTGCGCAGATACGCGGTTCGCCAGATCAAATACGGCGACGGCACCGTAACCACCCGCCTGCACAATCGCTAATTTGCACAGAGGTTCGAATCCGGCCCGCGTAGCCCCGAGCCAAATACCTTGGAGCACATACGCGGTAGATGTCCGCACTAGCCAGGCGAGGCCAGAGCTGCGGCGCTCTCTGGAGAGCGGCATTCGAGCGCTAAGCATGAGCATGGTCAGCACTGACTGCAATGCCATACCGGCCGGCAATCCAAGAACACCAAAGTGTGCGATGAGTGGCTCTGCGGATAACGCATAGAGAGAGGTGGCAATCAGAATCGCGACGGCACGATCAATCGAGCGCCCGGTGCCGTCGAGAGATCCAACGAGAAGCCCCATGCCTGTATTTAGGACTGCAGCCGCTCCTGTTAGGATGATGAGCAGGAGTGCTGTGGAAGCGGGTAAGCCGCCAAGTTGTACCCCACCGAGCCAGAGCCACAGACCTAGCGCGACCGTCAGCAATACTACCGCCGGTAGCACAACCACTGCGCCAGCTGCGATTACCGTCCAGGGACAATGCGAACCAAACTTCTCCTGCTCGAGCACCTGCAAGCGAAGCATGTTGGCAGATATGCCAGCGTCGGCGAGTCTAGCGAAAGAGAACACGCCTGCGACGAAGCTCCAGACGCCAACAGTCTCCCTGCCAAGATGAGCGATCCCGGTTCTGAAAACCCAAAAAAGTGCCACACCTGAAACAGCTGCGCTCAGAACGCCTATGATCGAGGCGGAATATTTCACTTAGATCAGCCGCTTCCGAGCTGTGGCGGGCACCCCGGCCACAAGCGTGGCTGGTGCAACATCGGCCGTGACTACGGCTCCAGCAGCAACGATTGCGTCGTCGCCGATCGTGACACCAGGAAGAACAACAACTCCAGCGCCAATCCAGACATTCCGACCGATCGTGATCTGGCCGCGCGTACTAGTTTCACGGTAGAGAGAACTTCGACCGGCAGCGGCAGGGTCGTGGGACTCAGACGTGAGGATCACGCCTGGTGCAAGCATACTGTCGTCACCGATCGTGATTCCGCCGGCGCCGCGAAGATGACAGAAGTCATTAATGACGACACGGGTTCCAACCGTGATGCAGCTTGCACGATATACAACCGCCCGTGGATACAGGCGACTGCCGTCTCCCCAATGCTTGAAGCGCAATCGGCATACCAGAAATCGTAGCAGAAGTGAGATGCGCTCGCAGGCAACCAAGAGCCCAACCACTATCCGTCGCGCGAATGATGCGCCACTCAAGGTTTGATCACCCAGGCCAAACGCTGAAGGAGCAACTTCGGAAGAGCGATAGGCGCTAGTAGCGGTGAGTGTTTCAATAAGAAGCGGGCATGATCGCGTGGGGACCGCAGTGGGCCGAATAACAGCCGGTAACGGGCAGAGAGCTTCAGTGCTTGAGCGCGCTGACGGAGCGAAGGGCCTTTGGCGCAGTCGCCCACGTAACCCGGGTACACTAGGAGACGTGCGCCAGCCCGCCCCAGCCGAAAACCGAGATCAACGTCGCCGTAGGCATGGGTGAACGCTGCATCCAGCCCGCCCACCGTCCTGAGTAGCGGTGTGGGAATGACCACGAGATTGCCTTGGAATGTGTCGCATTGTTCGAATTCATCGCTCTTAGGCACGGTGATCAAAGCCGCGGGGCGAAGTCTATTAGGCAGGCGTAGGCCAGAATAGCTCGTGCCACCCAACTCTGGATCAACGAAACGACCGACAAGGACAGTGGGCCGGCCGTCCTGAAGAGTTTCCCAAGTGGAGAGCATCTCTCGCAGCTTGCCTGGCCTTAGATCGATATCATCATTGGCGAGAACGGTCGCGGCACTGTCGAGCGCAAATGACGCCTGGACCAGCTGAGCCATCGCTCCATTCCAGAACAGGGAGCCATCACCTCTCAAAATTCTTGTCGACGGATACCTCTCTTGCACCATGTCGAGTGTGCCGTCGGTGCTGCCGTCATCCAGAAGCCAGATGCGAATGTTTTCGCACAGGCCATCGCTATAGACGCGATCCAGGAATCTGCGAGTTGTCGCGCGCCGGTTGTGAACCGCCACCAAGAGATTGAACATCGCGTTCATCGCTTGCCGTAGCCTCGCCTTTTGATTGGAAGGCGATGCCTACGAGAACTGACAATCCTGCGCTTCAGCGTCCCCTGGGTGAGCAGAATCCACGTCAGTGTCGGCACGGCCATCAGCTGAACGAATGTGAGAAACGTCCAGCCAAGGCTGCCCTGCCGGAAAAGCTGGAACGTAAGTACGATAGCAACCGTGTAAAGGAGCGCCAGCCTTGCGCTCGGCGTGTGCGCGCGATGCAGCGTTCTGTCTGCCAGCGCGGCTACGGCACCGATGCAGGCCATCGCGAGAATCGCTCCGAAGAGGCCGCCCATCACATAGCTGTTGCCGACAGCGGTAGCGGCTAAGCCCGTCCCCGGAGCGACGCCTCCGCCAAACGTATCTGCAAACAATGCGTGGGAGACGTCTAGGTAGACGGAGGGCTTATCAGGCCAGATGGCACGAGGAATGATGTAGGTGAATGGCTCGATTGTGGATACGTAGAATGCGCGTGCGTGGCCCCCCAGGCTGTCGCCAATCGCGTCTCTGTTGTGAATGCAGCGAACGAGCATGTCGAAGCCGGCAAATTCAAGCGAGTAGAAGTAGAAAAGGATGGCCGATCCCCCCGCGGCACCGCCACGCATCTCAACATGACTTCCAGTTGCCTCCGCTGGCAGGAAGATACGTGCGAAGAGGGTCAGCATCCCGCCACCTAGAACGAGCGCTAAAAGTGCTGGAGCGGCGCGAAGAGTGAGAGGACGCCGGAGCATGCTGTATGCCACGATGGGGGCAAGCGCAATCATCACGATGTGCGATCTCTTCGCCAATATAACGTAAGAGAGAAGGAGAACTAAGACGAGTGCCGCAATATGAGGCGCTGCTGCACGGAGACTGCGGCGCAGGCGAAAGGCCGTCATGTAAGCGAGCGCCGCGTCGGCAGCCATAGACAAGCTAGCAATGTTGGCCAAGGAGGCATCCTCTCGCCCCGCCAAAACTGCTGCCCGGCGTGCAGTGCCTGATAGTCGAGTGATCAACTCTGGGCCGAGCCCGAGCGTCGAAAGAATATATAGCTTCAGTGCAAGGCCAGCGATAATGAAGGTGCCGAGCAGTACGGCTGGAGCCTGCATCTCGGCGACATAAGGATCGGGAGCACGAGCTTCGTGTTCGGATTTGGGCCGTCGCCCTGACTCCAGGATGAGCGAATATACCAGCAAGAACGAGCACAATGAGGCAAAGCAAACCGACAATGCGTTGAGGATAGTCGCTTCGTTGGATAAGCTTTGGGCATAAGTTAGCCTCCCGCCACCGAGCGTCAGTTCTAGCCACGTCGCCAGCAGCAGGTTGGCAAAGAAGGCGAGGAGGACAATGTTGCCGCAGGTGAATAGAGGTCGCGCTTTCCCTACACGCGGCCCGAGCCAGAAGCCAGCGAGCAGGATCACTGTGATGAGGCTGAGGAGCGATATAGGCAGCATTCAATGCTATCAGGCCAGGGAAGGCGCGCCCCCACGGAGTTCATGTCCCGCACTGATCTGTTGCAAGAACCATTCATAAACCTGGTGAAGTCCGTCCGGCAGATCTATAGACGGCCGCCAGCCGAGCTCCCGAAGCAGGGTGGCGTCCATCAACTTCCGCGGAGTGCCGTCAGGCTTTGTTCGGTCTAACTCGATGGTGCCATCGAAGCCCACCGCTTCTGCGACCAGGGTCGCCAACTCACGAATTGTGAGATCCTCACCTGATCCGACATTCACATGCTCGTCAGATGAGTAATTCTTCATCAGAAAGACGAGCGCGTCAGCGCAGTCGTCTGCATGCAGAAATTCCCGTCTCGGTTCTCCGCTGCCCCATAAGACGAAAGAAGATGATTGTGTGTGCTTTGCATCGTGTGCCTTTCTGATGAGCGCAGGTAGCACATGACTGTTGGTGAGGTCGAAATTATCGCCGGGGCCGTACAGATTAGTCGGCATCGCTGAGATAAAATCACATCCGTGCTGCTTTCGGTAAGCTTGCGCGAGTTTTATCCCCGCAATCTTCGCGATGGCATACCACTCATTGGTCGGCTCAAGAGGTCCCGTAAGCAGAGCGCTCTCGGGAATAGGTTGTGGGGCGAATTTGGGGTAGATGCAACTGCTCCCGAGCACCATCAACTTTTCAACGCCGCAAGTATGGCTTGCGTGGATAATGTTCGCCTGCATTTGTATGTTCTCGTAGAGAAACGATGCAGGGTAGGTGTTGTTCGCAAGTATGCCACCAACTTTTGCGGCGGCGAGGAAGATCGCATTCGGACGATGCGTCGAAAGCCAATCCTCGACCGCTTGCTGGCGAGTCAGATCAAGCTCACCGCGGGGTGCCACCAGTATCTCGCAATCTTCTGATGCAAGGCGGCGAACGATGGCTGAGCCAACCATCCCCCGATGTCCGGCGACCCAGATACGTTTACCTTTCAGGTCATACATTTCAGGCATATTTCGCAATCGGGTCTGTGAGCATCGATTTCAGGTCTTCCTTCACCATCTCGCGGGCGAGCTCGCGAACATTCGTTTCGTGCTCCCATCCCAACTTGGCTTTCGCCTTCGCGGGGTTCCCCAGGAGGAGGTCGACCTCGGTGGGACGGAAGTACCTTGGATCGATTTCGACGAGGCAACGGCCTGTCCTGGCGCAGTAGCCTTTTTCTTCCACGCCCTGTCCCTCCCAACGCAGGCTGAAGCCAGCGTCTTCGAACGCCCATTCGACAAACTGACGGACCGTGGTCGTCTCACCCGTGGCGAGGACGTAGTCGTCCGGCTCATCCTGCTGCAGCATCATCCACATGCCGCGCACGTATTCTCGTGCATGGCCCCAATCGCGCTTGGCGTCGAGGTTGCCGAGGAAGAGCTTCTCCTGGCGCTTATGAGCGATGGCGGCAGCCGCACGGGTGATCTTGCGGGTAACGAATGTCTCTCCGCGAAGAGGGCTTTCATGGTTAAACAGGATGCCGTTAGAGGCGTGCATGCCGTAGGCTTCTCTGTAATTCACCACAATCCAGTAGCTGTAGAGCTTCGCGACGCCATAAGGGCTGCGCGGATAGAACGGCGTTGTCTCGGACTGAGGGACTTCCTGGACGAGCCCATACAGCTCCGACGTGGAAGCTTGATAGAACCGCGTCTTTTTCTCGAGCCCCAAGATCCGGATCGCCTCCAGGATACGGAGCGTGCCCACCGCGTCTGCGTTCGCCGTATATTCTGGCGTTTCGAAGCTCACCTGCACATGGCTTTGAGCCGCCAAGTTGTAGATCTCATCAGGTTGCACTTCCTGAACAATGCGGATCAGGTTCGTTGAATCGGTCAGATCGCCATAGTGCAGGATCAAGCGAGGATCGTCCTCGTGCGGGTCCTGGTACAGGTGCTCGATTCGGCCTGTGTTGAAGGACGACGAACGTCGCTTCACGCCATGAACGACGTATCCCTTCTCAAGGAGGAGTTCAGTCAGATAGGCGCCATCCTGGCCGGTGATGCCGGTGATCAAGGCGACCTTACGGTCTGCTGTCGTCATAGTGGTTGTTCCGTGGCTAAGCAGCCGCGAGGGCTGAGGTCGTGCGGTTGGTGGGGGAAGGCGGCAAGACAGCTTCAGTGAACGCTCGAATGAGTGTCGATTTCGCGAGCGCCTGAGCGAGCTGGATTCGCCTGGGTTCTTGATGAACGACTGGGTGGCCGCGCTGCAGGCTTTCTAGTGAACGGGCAAGCGCCTGCGCATCCCCCGGCGGCGAGAAGACGCAGGTGTCGCCGAGGAACTCGGCAAGTTCCGTCTGAGCGTCAGCAGTGACGATAACCGGTCGGCCTGATGCGAGCATGCCTCCGAGTTTCGATGGGAGTAGGAGGTCAGCGGCGTCTTTCTCTTGGGGCAGGAGGTGAGCATCCGCGATGCTGAGGAACTCCGAGAACCGGCTCTCCGGCTGGAAGTCGAGGACCTGCAGGTTCGGCAGAATCGCAGCCTGGGCCGCCACTTCAGCTCGCATGGGACCCTGGCCGGCAATAACCACGAGGATGTCGGACCTGTCAGCGAGTTCCCGCGCGGCCTCCAGGACGACCCGCACACCCTGCTTGGCTCCAATGTTTCCTGAGTACAGGGCCACGAACTTGTCCGTTGGGATGCCCAGTTCCTGCCGGTACCCCATAGCGGTCGGCATCGGGCGGACGGCTTCAACGTCTACCCAGTTCCGTACGATAGTGAGCTTGGAGGGGTCCACACCCTTACGCACGATCTTTTCGGCCATGCGATTTGAGATAGTCACCACCTGGTCGAAAGCTGCCGTCGCCTTCCGGTCGAACCAGGACGCCAAGCGCTTCAGAGGTCCGTCTGCGCGGAGATGGCCCATGGCGAAGGCCGCCTCCACCTCGAGGTCTTGCACATGAAGGATGGTTCGTGCGCCCACAAGGCGAGCCGCGAGGACGGCGACGGGAGCGACGAATAGTGTAGGCTCGACCACGATCACGACGTCGGGTCGGCGTTTCAGGATCTGTGCGAAAGCCACCGGCGCCGAGCTGAGAGCAAAACTAAGAGGGGCAAGCAGGCGGCGCAGCCCATGCATCTTCGCTGTCAGGTAAAGAGGGCAGCGGTAGACCCGCACCCCATCCAGCTCTTCCGCTCGCCAGCTTAGCACGCGACTATTCTGCTGGAGCCGCCAGCCCGGGTAGTGCGGCGGCGCTGTGATCGCGCAGACATCATGGCCCTGAGACGCAAGATACGCGCCGATCTCTCCGGTGTAGCGACCCACACCAGCAATCTCGGGCGCATAGTTGATGCCGTATATGACGACGCGTTTTTTCACCTGAACTCGCCAGTGATGTTGTTGGCAGCGCGCTCAGGCGCGGGCGTAGACATCTTCGAAGCGGACGATATCGTCTTCGCCGAGGTAAGGACCCGATTGCACTTCGATGAGATTTAGCGGCACTTTTCCGGGGTTCGACAGCCGGTGAACGGAGCCCAGTGGAATGTAGACAGACTCGTTCTCCGCGAGCAGGCGGTCGACGCCATCCACGTGGACCTCGGCGGTGCCGTTGACCACCACCCAGTGTTCCGCACGATGGAAGTGCTTCTGTAGGGAGAGCTTCTCCCCGGGCTTGACCGTGATCCGCTTCACCTGGAAGCGATCGCCTTCATGAACGCCTTCGTACCAGCCCCAAGGCCGGTACATGCGCCGGTTCAGGGTTGCGGTGCTGTGGTTTCGCGCCTTCAGACGTTCGACGACCGTCTTAACTTCCTGGTCGACGGCGCGGTCAGCGACGAGGACGGCGTCTGGCGTGGCGATGATGATGCAGTTTTTCATGCCGACGCTGGCGACGAGCGGGCCATCTGTGCGCACGTAGCTGCCTGAGGTGTTCTGCAGGAGCACGTCGCCCAGGCTGACGTTCTGGTCCGCGTCACGCGGGGCGATCTCCCAGAGCGCGCCCCAGGCGCCGACGTCGCTCCAGCCGAAGTCCGCCGGAAGCACGGCCGCGCGGCGGGTGTGCTCCATAAGCGCATAATCGACCGAGATCGAGGGGCCGGCGCTGAACGCCTCGGGGTCGAGCCTGAGAAAGGTCAGGTCGCGCGTGGCGGCCGCGTAGGCGTGTTCACAGGCCGAGAGCACGTCTGAAGCATGCTCCCGAAATTCCCTAAGAACGCCGGCTGCGGGAAGCAGAAAGATGCCGCTGTTCCAGAAGTAGGCGCCGCTCGCCACGTAAGCCTCGGCGCTGGCGAGGTCCGGCTTCTCCACGAACGCCGCAACCTGAAGCGCGTCGCCGACCTCGAGGGCGGCGCCTCCTTTGATGTAGCCGTAGCCAGTTGCGGGACAGTCCGGCTGAATGCCGAAGAGCACAAGGTGCCCTGCGGCCGCGGCGGCAGCGCCGCGTTCTACTGACTTGAGGAACTCCACGCTGTCGAGAATCACGTGGTCGGCCGGCATCACCAGGATCAGCGCTTCAGGATCGCGCTCGGCGGCCATTAGAGCGGACAGGGCGACCGGGGGCGCCGTGTTGCGGCCGACAGGCTCCAGCACGATCGTGGCGTCTTCCACCCCAGCCTCGCGCAGCTGTTCAGCGATAACGAACCGATGCTCGGCGTTGCAGATCACCGTGAGCGGCTCAAAGCGACGCCGATCGCTCACCCGAAGGGCGGTCTCCTGCAGCATCGTGCGCTCGCCCACGAGCGGCAGCAGTTGCTTCGGGAAACTTTCTCGCGAAAGCGGCCAAAGTCGCGAGCCGGACCCGCCCGACAACACGACTGGATAGATTCTCGGTGCCATGAGTGTTCCCCGCAGGAGCCCTTGGCGCCTTTAAGGCAGGACCGCTTCGGATTCCACCGTTTCGTTGTGACAGCCGCCTCTGCGCGCGCCTTGGTCGCACTCTGGGCGATCGTGCGCCTTAGCGTTCTTTTTGCGAGCACGTCACGTTGGCCGGAGGCCCCGTGCTTCGGCGAGAAGTGTGTTCAGCCCATTGGTCCTGGTCGATGTGAGTTGATCGTTATGCAGAGCGTGTGAGCTCGCTGATGACCAGGCTGTAAGATGCTCAGTCCGGGCTTTTCAGAGAACGCGCCCGCGAAGTCGATCGGGTCCGAATAGCCATGCCAGGGTTCGATGCAGACGAAGGGTGCGCCGGCTTTGCTCCAGATGGCGAGGTGCGGGAGCTCGTCTGCGGAAACCACGATCTCTGGTCCTACCGCGCCAGAGTAAGTCCATCTGGATCCAGCTTGCTCCAGAAAGATGAGAGCGTCTCGGTTGAATAGCTCATCCTGTAAGGTCAGAGCGTCCTCGCAGATTGGAGCCGGCTCTGTTGCGCTGCTCATGAAGCCGGTGCTGCTGAGCCGTCGCAAGGTCTTCGGCGTGTGCGGCCAAAAACGAACCCTATGTTCGTTGCGTTTCCCGCCCCATGGCAGTGGCCACGGAAAGGCTGGATGAAAACCTACGGAATAAGGCAGAGGAACGCTGTCCAGATTCCTTATGGTGACGATCTGGCGCAGTGAGCTTCCTGCCACGAAGATGTGCACGAGCAATTCGAACTCGAACGGGTAGCTCTCTAGCAAAGAGCCCTCAGAGCGCAGCCGAAAGGCAGCTCGCGCAGGTGCTTGCTCGATGACCTCGAAGCGCTGACGTCGTGCAAAGCCGTGACGGGGAAGCAGAAGGCTGCCTGCAGGCGCTCGCGTTGACCCCACGATTGGGAAAAGGATAGGAGCGCGACCTGACCAAAATTCCGGATCTCCGTGCCAGAGGAAGTTGCTCCCACTCCTATCGCGAAGTTCCCAGAGTTCTGCGCCGAGAGGGTTGATGGCTGCGTGGAGTCCATCCGAGGCGATGCGTACAAGGTCCACCTCCGACATCCTTATGAAAACTGCGGGGAGCTTCGACCCGCCTACACATCCCGCGGCGCTAGGCGTGTGAAGGGAGACTGCCTTCGCGCCATCGGTCAAGCAATCTGCAGCGTGCGCTCTACCTCTCGCCGGGCGGCAGCGGAGAGCGCATAGCCCAGGCGGCCGCCCTGGCGGCGTGCGCCACGAGATCCGGCGCAGCGGACAATCCCTATTCCTGGCAGCCAGCGCGGATTTCAGCCGGCGCCCCTGTCGCCCTGCGGGGGCGCAAAGGCGCGCCGATCACCCTTGCCGCCTTTGCGGGTCGCCCGGTGCTCCTGAACATCTGGGCGACCTGGTGCGCTCCATGCGTCATCGAGCTGCCGGCGCTGGATCGGCTCCAGCGGGATTTCGGCAGGCGGCTGTCCGTGGTCGCGCTATCGGTCGATCGCAAGGGGATGCCGGCGGTGACGGACGCCTTCCGCAAGCTCTCGATCCGCCACCTGCAGCCGTATCTGGACGCCAACGGCTCGGCGATCACCACCCTCAAGATTGTCGGCTTGCCAGCGACGGTGGCTATCGCCGCATCCGGCGAGTTCCTTCAGGTGCGGCGGGGCCGCGTGGACTGGGACGACCCGAACGAGCGCGCCCGCCTGCGCGCGATCCTCGGGGTCTGAGCGCGTCGATGATTCCGCCTGCCGCCGGCCGAGACGAAGCGTTACGCTCGGGTGTCGTCAGGGCGGCGGTCGAGGTCGGAGCAGAGTAGCATGATCGAGGCTCTGGGGCGTTCCCCGAACGAGGCGCATAGGCGCGCGGCGCCTGTCGGCGGGGACTATAGCCTTGTCGATCACCACGGCCGCCGCGTTCGAGCTCAAGACTTCGCGGGCCGCCACGCGCTGTATTTCTTCGGCTTCACCCACTGTCGCATGGTGTGCCCCGAGATGCTCGACAAGCTCTCGGCGGCGATCGGCGCGGCGGGACTGTCGCAGGCGGACCTTCAGCCTCTTTACGTGACGTGGACCCGGAACGCGACACGCCTGAGCGGATGAAATCGTTCCTGGCGCGTTATCCTCGCTTCCTGGGCCTTACGGGTTCGCGCGGGGACGTTGAGGCGATGAAGCGCCTCTTCAAGGTGTTCGCGGTGCGCCAGGAGGATCCTGGTGAGCCCGATGGGTATAGGGTGCCACACTCCGCCTATTCGTTCCTGATGGACGGCGAAGGTCGATGCGTCGCCTACTTCGCGGCCGCGACTCCGGCTGCGGAGATCGCCGAACGCCTGCGCGCGCTGATCATGCGATCACCCAGCAGCGACTGAGCGGCTGCGATCGGCGGTCGCCTCCTGTCCATTGGCGCGCCCCAAGGCGCCGTGCAGGACGAGTTGGGTGTAGTATTCCACCACCCGCTGACGCGAGACGCGGCCGCCGTCCTGGAACCAGTGGCAGACCCCCGTCATCATCGCCAGGAACGCGTAGGTGGCGACCGAGGCGTCCTCCAGCACGAACACGCCCTGGTCCATACCCCGCTGCAGGATGTCGGTGAGGATGCGCTCGTAGCCTTTGAGCAGGTCAGACATCCGCTTGTAGTCTTCGGGGGGCAGACTGCGCAGCTCCCGGTCGGCGACGAAGATTTCCTTCTCCCGGCCGGCGTGCATCTTGACGTGGAAGCTCACAAAGGCGCGCAGCTGGGCCTCCGGGTCATCCGTCTTGGGACAGGCCTTGGCCCAGCCCTGCTGCAGCTCCTGGATGTGATCCTCAATGAGGGCGCAAAGGAGATGGGTCTTGCTGGGGAAGTAGCGGTAGATGGCGGCCGGCAGGATGCCCACCTCGGCCGCAAGGTGCCGAAGGCTCGTGAGCTCATACCCCTGCGCTGAAATGAGCTTCAGCGCAGCCGCGCGGATCGCGGCTTCCGTCTTGACGCCACTTGACCCTACGGTCCTGGACATTGCACCTCCACCTCGTCGCCTGACCGCAGCGACTTACCATGGCGCCCGGCTCTAGCCGGAGTCAGCTCCCGAATAAAACCGCCAAGTCGGCGCGGCGCGCCAGAGGGGCGGAGATGCACAGGCCGCTTGCTGTTTCCTCGACGCGGAGTTCGGCATGGCCGTCGTAAGCGCCGCTTTCCGCCACGACGACGCCGTCCCACAGCAAGGTCCAGGGCCGTTCTCGGTGGAATCCAGCCAGGTCCACTCGCAGCTGTGTCGCGCCTTCGCTTGGTTGCACGGAGATGGCCAGCAGGTCGCGGGCGGAGTCCCACCAGGCTCGGAGGATGTCCACGGTCGCGGACATGGACGCGATGTGCGGCTCGTTGGCCCCAGCCGAGAGGCTGGGGCGCTCATACAGGGCGCGCAGCCCATGCGGTACGTTGATCCGGGCGTAGCCGAGCAGCACATTGCCTGTCAGCGGTTCCACGAAGCTCGGTTCGCCATCCTCGGAGACGGCGGCGTCGTTGCGCGGGTAGTACAGGCCGCCGCGCTCCCACGTGGGGCCGAGCCGTGTATCGGCATATCGAAGCAGGTGCGCGAGGGCTTCGGTGTGGCCGCGTTCCGACAGAAAGGCTGCGTAGAAGCCGAGGTCAGGCCTCATCTCCTCGAGCTCAAGGCGCGGCGGAGTCTCGCCCGGCGCACCAAGCGAGCGGACGCCTCTCCACAGGCGCGCTGCTAGCGCGCCATCGCCCAGGCGCTCCAGCCCACGCATCACCGGCGCGACGCCGACGCTGTCGACGAACTCACGGTTCCAGGCGTTCATCACAGAGAGCGTCCACGCATCCATGCCGGGGTTGCCCGAGATTAGCGTGTCCTGCCGCTGCCTCAGGAAGAGCGTCAGATGACCGTCGGGTCCCAGGAGGCCCTTGCGAGACCAGGCGTCGTGGTACGCCGTCGCCGCCTCTTCGGCATAGGCCGTGCCATGCGTCACGTCATGGAACCGGAAACCCAGCATCGGAAACTGATTGCAGACGAGGAAAATGCAGTTCGGCTCACATGCGACACCGAGCCAGCCATTCTCCACCATCTGCCAATAGATCGTTTCGTTCAGCTTGTGGGCGTCGTAGGCGAAGGTCTCGGGGCCGAGCCCGTAATAGAGGGGGCTGTAATGGAAGGTGAGCGCGCCTGGCCGCGTATACCGGTCGTCTCCGAACAGAGCTGAGTACATGCCGATCATGGCGTGCAGGTGGCCGCTGTACATAATGTTCTCCCGGCCGACGGGGTCGGTGACGGGCGGCAGAAGTCGCCGGAGGGCGGGGTCCAGGCGAGGGCTCGACTGGCTCATGTCGCGCCAGTACCCCCAGACGTCCCGTCGCAGCATCTTGGCGATCAGCTCGCGGAAGATGGCGGCCAGCGGGCCCGGTGCGGCTGGCAGCCAATGATGGTGCGCCAGCCCCAAGGTGTAGGCCATGTAGGCCAGCTGGTAACGATAGGCGGACAAGGTCTCCTGACCGGGGTCCGCGGAGCCCATCAGTGACCAGTCGCCGCCAGGCCGCTGCGCCAGGTTGTAGATGTGCCGAAGGTGGCCGGCCTGCGCCCGGTCCAGCGCCGGATAGGCGTCGAAATCAAGCCGAGGCGCCACCCTCCGAACCTGTGCGCGCGTCATCTGCCGCTCCGACCCCCGATCTAGTCTTATGCGCTGGCGTCTTGGCGTCCAGACCCATCACGCCCGGTCAGGTCTGCGCCAGGGCGAGGACGGGTTTCGTCCGATGCGCCGCATCGGCGGCGCACCTTGCCTAAGATAAGAAACGGTGGTTCATTTCTTTTCACGATGCCGAAGGCGCCGCTGAACGGCCGCCCGCGCGATTGGAGGCGCAGTTGAACCGCAAATCCCGGCATGGCCGCGGGAGGCGCCCTTGATCCGGCCTGACCCTTGCCGAACCCGGCGTGCTGCGGCGCGTCTGGCCTGCGGCGTTGCGGCAGCCGCCTTGCTGATGATGGGGCGGCCCGCCTTTGCTCAGGAACACCACCATCAGGAGGCGGGCCCGGCCGCTGCGCCCAGCTATGGGTTGACGCGAGAGACCTCGCCGTTCGCTGCCGGTTTCAAGGTCCTTCGCTCGGATGGAGTGGTTGTCGACCTCGCGTCTCTGAGGGGCCCCGCCATCGTGACCATGTTCTTCGCGACTTGCCCCGACGTCTGCCCTCTCATGACTGAGCACATCCTGCAGATCGAACGGCGACTTGCGCCGGCGGAACGCGACCGCCTGCAGGTCGTGCTCGTTTCGTTCGACGATCGCGACCAACCCGGCGTGCTGGAATCCTACCGCAAGGCGCATGGGATCGATTCGCCGCGCTGGACCGTGGCGCTTGCGCCCGCCGGCGTGCGCGAGCGCCTTGCGGGGGTCCTCGGCGTCCGCTTCCAGAAGCTGCCGGATGGATCGTTCAGCCACACTGCGATGGTCGACCTGGTGGACGAGCACGGGCGCATCGCCGCCCAGGCGCCCGCCACCGCGCTGGATGACCCTGAATTCCGCGCCGCCGTCGGCGCGATGCTCGCCCCTGAAGAATAGGAAATGGCCATGGTCCGCACCTCGCGCCTGGGATTGCTCGTCACCACCTGCCTCTGCCTTCTGGGAGGGGCGGCTCACGCGGCGGCCGCGGATCCGGCTTACCCGGTCCTGGACGACAAGGAGATGGGTCAGGTCCGAAACATCGTGGAGCTGGCGCGACAGCCCGACGGCGAGTGGCGCGACATGGAAGTCGGCGTGCGGAACGCCTTCGACGCGTATCAGTTTCAGATCGCCTGGATGTACTACGCCCTGGCGGTCGCGCAGAGCCAGCAGACCCCCGCCTACCGCGAGCTCTATCAGGCGAGTTCGAACGACCTCATCCGCAAGATGACCCGCAATGATGTGTGGGGCTGGTGGCAGAAGGTCATCGATGCGCCGAGGTTCAAGAAGTACCTCGACCAGACCAAGGACTGGCGCGATCCAGTCCGCGAGAAGAACATCATGTACAGCGGTCATCTGCTCCAGATGATCGGACTCTACGAACTTCTGTACCGAGATCAGCGCTATGACGCTCCCGGGTTCCTGACGTTCGCGATCACGGACGCCAACCCGTTCGTGCATAAGTACAATCACGAGGATCTCGCCCAGATCATCCATCGGCAGTTCGTCGACAGCCAATTCACCGGCGTCGAGTGCGAGCCGAACCTGGTGTTCGCCGAATGTAATCAGCACCCCGTGCTTGGCTTGATGAACTACGATCAGGTCCACGGTGGGAACCTGGCCGACATCCGGCAGGCGTTCTGGGACAAGGCCATGGCCCTGGGGTTCCTGGACCAGAAGAAGACCCAGCGCTTCACTGGGCCGTACCTGCTGGCCGAGCAGACGCTGATCTCAAACCCGAGCGGCTGGAACGACGGCTGGACGGGGGTCACGCTGCACGCGTGGAACAAGGACCTTGTGAAGCAGGTCTATCCTGCTCAGCGGGACGCCACGGTGCCGGCGCTCCTCGACACGAACCCAGACGCCTTCAAGGTCCGCTGGAACCAGGCCTCGGTGTCCTCAGACTACGGGTTCATGGCGGCGCTGGCGGCTGAGGTGGGAGACCACGCCACGGCGCAAAGAATGCTCGACTTCGCCGATGCGAAGTTCAGGCCGCAATGGCGCAATGGACGCTACGTCTACCCTACGAACGACGTGAAGGTTCCTGGCGGCCCGATGTTCGTCACCGGCGACGAGCTCCCGGGCGACAAGAAGGATCCGCCGAAGCCGCTCAGCGACGATCAGATCGGTGAGTATCAGGTGGGTCCCCTCAACGGGAATGCGCTCCTCGCCTTCGCGCGGCTCAACCCGGGCGAAGGTCTGTGGCGACTGAACAACGACCTCGCGTCCACCTACGTCGTGGACGGACCTGAAGTGGTGGGGGTCGACTATCCCAAGGTGCTCGTTTCTCAGGCCTATTTCGATCAGGCGCGCGGCGTGCTGGCCGTCGCCGTGAAGCCGGGAACCGAATATCGCGGCGAGGTCTCCTTCCGGGTCCGCAACCTGCCACGGAGCGGTGTCTATGCGGTGCTGCTGGACGGCGAACCGGTCGCGACCGTGAAGGGGCGCCGCATCGACGTCACGCGCCCCGGCGCCATCTCCGCCGCTTGGGCTCAGGCGAGCCAGTTGAGCTTGGCGTTCCAGCTCCAGGAGGGCCGGCGTCTCAGGATCGAGGGGCTGACGTCGCGGCGGGTGGCGTCCCGCTGATCCCCAGGACCCGGCGGCGGCTCACCACCGCCGGCCGCCCGTCGGCGTGGCGGTCGAGCGCCTGCCACCCGGCGGGATGCGGCTCTGCGTCGCCCTGCCGACGGCTCGCCCTCGCCATCGCGGTCCTTACCGCCAGCCTCCCGCGGCGTTCTAGCAGCCCCAGGAAACGAACGACCATTTTATTCTTGACCGGCCTAGCGGCCGCGGTAATGTCGGCTCGAAAGTGATCCGGGTCGCGAGCAACGACGATCCTGGCGTGGAATTAGGGAAGGATAGCTGCGGGCCTCTCCGCAGCGGGCCGTGTAACGTCCAGTGATCCTGAAGTTCACCGTCAGGTGGAATGCGTTCGCCCATGCCCGACGTGGTTGTGACGTCTTGTCTCAGACAAACATGATCCGCGAATGCGGAATCGGGGGAAGCATGAAGTTTAAAAGTTTCCTGTTGGCCACGATCGCCGGGGCCGGAATGGCTGCCGGAGGTGGCGTGGCTTCGGCGTACGCACAGGACGCAGCAGTCGCCGGCGTTGATCCGACCGCTGACCTTGAAGGCGTCGTCGTCACCGGCTCGCGGGTTGTGACCAACGGGAATGCGGCGCCGACCCCCGTCACCGTCGTCACGGCTGAGGCGCTCATGTCCCAGACGCCGTCCAATCTCCCCGACGCCCTCAACAAGCTTCCCCAGTTCGCGCAATCCACCCGGTCGGGGCAGGGCGGGCCCAGCTCAGCCGGCGGCGTCGGCACTGCCAACACCCTGAACCTTCGGAACTTCGGCGCACAACGGAACCTGATCCTGTTCAACGGCCTCCGCGTCCCCTCCACGACGACGGCGGGGGAAGTGGACATCAACGTGCTCCCGCAGATGCTGATCCAGAAGGTGGATGTGGTGACCGGCGGCGCCTCCGCCGTCTATGGCTCGGACGCGGTCACCGGTGTGGTCAACTTTGTCGTCGACCGCCGGTTCACCGGCCTGAAAGTCAATGCTCACGTGGGCACGTCATCCCGAAGCGACAACGAGCAATGGAAGTTCGGGATCGCAGGCGGGGCGGATCTCACGGGCGATGGACGCGCCCATGTGATGGCCTCGTACGAGCACTTTGACTCGGAAGGGATCCCGACAGTCCGCGACCGCCCGAATGGCGCCGACTTCTGGACCGCGACAGGTTCAGGGAGCGCAGCCAATCCCTTCACCCTGACGCGCAACGGTCGAGCCGCAATCTATACCTACGGTGGCTTGATCACGGTGGGCCCCGCCGGGCTGGTGGGTCGGGACTTCGTCGAGAATGGCGTGCTCATGCCGTTCGTCCCCGGCGAGCGAACGGGCAGTAACGGCCTGCAGAGCGGCGGCGGCGGTCTCATTTTCGACAATACGCTCTATGCCCCCCTCGCCACGGATCAGGCCTATGGCCGCTTCGACTACGAGTTCAGCGACACGTTCTCCGCCTACGCCGACGTGGCCTACGCGCGATCCGAGAGCGCGAACAAGTTTCTACCGCTCGGCACCAACGGCTTGCCCGGCGCTAACGGTCTAAGCGACGCCGTGATCCTCAGTGGGAACGCCTTCCTGCCGCCGTCGGTCCAATCGGTGCTGACCCAGTCCGGCGCGCCGTCGTTCGTGCTCTCCAGGTATGAGCGGAGCGACTCGGTGATCGGCAACGTCGGCAACCGAAACAGGACTGAGAACGTCCTGGGTACGGTCGGTTTCGCCGGCAAGCTCGCTTCGAAGTTCGACTGGGACCTTACGCGGTGATCAATCCCGCGACCGGTCAGGCGGTCTGCCAGGTGTCCCTCACACCCTTCGCATCTCGCTTCCCGGGGTGCGTCCCGATCAACATGTTCGGGCCCACGGCTGTCACCCGTGAAGCCGCCGACTATGTCTCGGACGATACGACCCAGGATCTGATCACCAAGCAATGGATCATCAACGGGGGCATCTCCGGCGAGGTCTTCACGCTTCCCGCGGGGCCTGTGGTGGTCTCGCTCAGCGGCGAGTATCGTGATCTCTCGACGAAGATGGTGAGCGACACCGATCCGCTGACCCGTGCGGATTGCACCGGGCTGCGGGCGAATTGTCTGCCATCCACGCCTGCCTACTTTGGCTACACGAACGGCGCCTTCAGCGCCGAGCAGACGGTCAAAGAGGCCGCCGTGGAGGTCCTGGCGCCGCTGCTCGCCGATCTTCCGCTGATCCGGCGGCTCGAGTTCAACGGCGCGGCGCGCTACACCGACTACAGCACGAGCGGTAGCGTGGAGACCTGGAAGCTAGGTCTGAGCTGGGAAGTCACCGACGAAGTGCGCGTGCGGGCGACCCGTTCCCGTGACATCCGCGCGCCGAACCTCTGGGATCTCTACCGTCCCGGGAGCGCGACTCTGTTTGGCTTTGCCGACCTTCATACGGGTGTCACGCGCACGGTGGTCTCCCGCTCGCAAGGCAACCCCGACCTGGTCCCCGAGATCGGCGACACGCTGACTGTGGGGGTGGTCTATCGGCCCTCGTGGCTGAACGGCCTCAGCGTCTCCCTGGACTACTATGACATCGAACTCGAGAAGGCGATCACCAACGTGGCTGGCACGTCGGCCGCCATCCAGCGCCTGTGCGAAGACTCCAACGGGACGTCGCCATACTGCGCGCTCTAACGTGCGACCGTTCCCGTTTGAGAACCGGACCCCGGAGAACACCGCCACGACAGTGCTCAGCCAGTCTCTCAACGTGGGTAAGCTGTCCACCTGGGGCGCCGATCTCGAGGTGAACTACGGGTTCGAGGCGACAGACCTGTTTGGAGCCGTCCCCGGCCGCGTCGACCTCCGCTTCCTCGGCTCCTACCAGCCCAAGCTGCTGACACAGCCCATTCTCGGGGGCGCGATCACCAACGGCGCCGGCGTGAACGGCGTGTCGAAGCTGCGGCTGAACCTTACGGTCGCGTACTCCAACGATGTGTGGAGCCTCGCCGTCAATCAGCGCTGGAAATCCAAGCAGCGCGCCTTTGCCGAGCCGATTGTATCGATCATCCCCGATGCTGACGCTTACGCCTACACGGACGTGTCCGTTGACTACAAGCTCCGCGGCGTCGCCGACGATCTGGTGCTGTTCGCCAACGTGCAGAACCTGTTCGACAAGAACCCGCCGATCTTCGGAACGGTGGCCGGCGCGCCAGGTCTCGTGTCCCCCTATGGCGTCGGATACGACGTGGTGGGCCGCTATTACACCGTCGGCGTCCGGGCAAAGTTCTGAGGCGTCGAATGAATGGCGACCGGCAGTCCGAAGCTTCGGACTGCCGGCGCTGCTTGTTCTTCGCCGCCTTGCTACAGCACCATCCCACCGGACACCTCGATCCGCTGAGCGTTCACCCAGCGACTGTCATTGGACAACAGCGACGCGATCACTGGCCCGATGTCGTCCGGCTCGCCGGCGCGGCCCAGCGCGGTCATGTCGGCCACCCGCCGGTTCACCTCCGGGTTGTCCCGAACCATCCCGCCACTGAAGTCCGTGGCCACAGCGCCTGGGGCGACGACATTGACGGCGATCCGCCGCGGGCCGAGCTCCTTGGCCAGATAGCGGGTCAAGACCTCCACCGCACCCTTCATGGAGGCATAGGCGGCGCTGCCTGGATACGCGAAGCGGGTGAGGCCTGTGGAGATGTTGACGATGCGGCCTCCGTCGCGAATCAGCGGCAGCAGCGCCTGCGTCAGAAGAAGTACGCCCTTGAAGTGGACGGCGTAGAGAAGGTCGAGGTCCTCCTCCGAAATGGCGCCGATCAGTGCATGGTGCGAGCCGCCGGCGTTGTTGACCAGGTAGTCGAAGCGCTCTCGACCGAGCGCGTCAAGCGTCTGGGTCACTTGCTGGGCGAAGTTGTCGAATTGGCCGGCCCGGCCCGTGTCGAGCTGCAGGGCGAACGCACGGCGCCCCAACGCCGCGGCCTCAGAGACAACCGCCTCGGCTGCGTCGCGGTTGGTCCGGAAAGTGAATATGGCGTCAACGCCGCGACGAGCGAGGTTGATGACGGTGTTACGGCCAAGTCCGCGGCTGCCGCCAGTGACGATGGCGACGGGCGCGGCAGGGCCGCCAATGGGTTCGTTGGGCATGTTGGACCTCTGTTGTGGAGCGCCCACAGAGTCCGTCGGCGGTGGCTCTGTTTGAATGACAGAACGAAGCTGCTTCTTGCCCAATCCTGCTCCCGGCTGGAGCGGTCGGTAAGAGCGAGGGGAACCGCGCATGTCAGGTGATCTTATGGCCGCCGTCGAACAGCAGCTCACGATTCCAGCCGTTGACGGGGCTCACGCTACAGGCCTCAGCGGTCTTCAGATTCTGCGTTCGTCTACGCCTCGGTCCATGGCTCATCGAGTCCAGAAGCCGGCGCTCTGCGCAGTCCTGCAAGGCGCGAAGTGGGCGGCCTTCGGGGTGCAGGAGATGGAGTACCGCGCGGGCCAGGCCTTGTTCGTGAGCGTCGACATGCCCACCGCCGGCGGAGTGACGGAAGCCGATCGGGCCAAGCCCTTTCTGGGCTTAGTGATTGAACTCGATCTCGCGATTGCGCGCGACGTCCTGGAGGCGCTGCCTGCGCCACCGCCTTCGAGCAAGGTCGATCGTGCGGCGTTCATTGTCGACTTCGACGGACCGCTGGCGGAATGCGCGTATCGCCTGGTCCGATTGCTTGCACAGCCCGACGCGATCTCTATCGTCGCGCCCTCCATCATGCGGGAGCTCTGCTACTGGCTCTTAACGGGGCCGCAGGGGGGCGCAGTCGCTCGCCTTGCCCTCGGCGATGGCCAATCTCGCGGCCTCATCGCCGCCATCCATGAGCTCCGACACCGATTTGCCCGTCCGTTGCCCATCGGAGAACTCGCCCGGACGGCCGGGCTCAGCGTATCGGCGTTCCACCGACGCTTCAAAGCGTGCACGGGCATGACGCCGCTGCAATACCAGAAGAAGCTCCGCCTTCTGGAAGCACGGCGCCTCCTCGCCGCCGGAGCCCATGCGGAGAGCGCGGCCTATCAGGTGGGCTACGAGAGCCCTTCCCAGTTCTCGCGGGAGTATTCACGCCTGTTTGGCGCCCCACCGCGGCAGGACGTCGCCGCCCTGCGCCGTGGTGCCGCATGAGGGCGTCGCGGGTAGCATCGCCAAGCCATCCGGCATGCCTGGGGCTGTTCTCTCGGGGCCGTTCGTCGTCGATTGGTCGGCTTCCCCAGCCCGATTGAGGGCCTGGACGGCAATGACCGCCTGATCCTGTCGCAGGAACCGGCCTTAGTAAGCGGCCACCGTCCCTCGTGTCGTGAATGGCGTAGCTGGCCTGCTCTTATGAGCCGTTTGAAATGTGGTTGGCCAAGACGGCGCGTTCGTCGTGCGGCCCGAGGGGCGGAAGGCCTCGGATGGCGCTGCGGATACCGTAGCGCTGGAGGATTTAACGTCAGGCTTCGTAGAAGGTCATCTGGTCGTAGGCGGCGACTGCGCTGGTCGCCTGAGCCGTTCTCAGGAAGAAGATGCCGGGATCAGTGCTGCTCCGCAGCAGCGCTGGGCGATAACAGTGATGTGTGCTGATCTCTTCGTAGAGCCCGGCCGCGTCGGGCAGCAGAAGTTCAACGGACGACGCGAGACGGAAGAAACGTCGGCGTTTTTGAAGGCGATCTTTACACCGGGTCCTCAACGTGATCTCCGGGGTGACGGGTCCCGCGGGCCGCGAGCCATCCCGCCCAACGGCGGGCTTACGGGCCTAAGGTCGCCGGCAGGCGGTTGTAGGCCGCGCATTTCGGACATCGCAGGAGCAGCTGAAAAGGCGTCTGGAACTGGTTGGCGAACCACTCCACCGTCAGCCCCTGCGCCAGGACCACCTGGCAGGAGCCACAGGCCAGGTTCACGTCGGCGTTGCCTTTCATCACCGGCGTCGTCGACTTGTCGGACTGCAGGATCGCCGCCTGCGGATGGGGCTTCTCGACCACGCTCATGTAGAGTGTTCGGCTCATTGCGGACCTCCCGACCGCTGAGGCTACCCCGTCGCTTGTGGCGGCGCCTAGACGCCCCGGAGGCTTCGCGCTCAGGCGACGCCACGCGTGTGCTGTGGCCGGCGTCGCGCGCAAGCCGTCAACGCCGCTTTACGGATCACCCGGCGGAGCGGCGCCCCGCACTTGGCGCTGGCCGCCTCGGCCACCTGAGCCTCACCGTCGTCCCCGCCGCCGCCATTCACAAGCCCGGAGACCGGCGCGCCGCCGAAGCGGCCGCCGGACGGGCGGAATTCAAGTAACGGGTCTCAAGCGACTTCCCACTGTTCGCTAACGACGTGCGAGAGCTTAGATCTCCATGACGAACCCAGCCTTACACCTCGCCGCGAACCTCCGCAGCTGGCGCGCTTGTGCGGCGACGCCTGCACCCTCGCAGCGGGCATATGGCGCCGATCCATCGTCATCGGCAGCGCGTCGCGCGCAGCCGCTTCAGATGGCCCAAACGTTCCCACCATATCAGATCGGTGAAGAAGGGGCGTCGGACCCGGCGCTGCCAGGGCGGGGCTGCAGAGCTGTCATCGCCCGCATCAGGTCCCCTTCCGCGAAAGGCTTATGAAGCACCGGTGCGCCGGCATCCTGTGGATGCAGGGCATGCTCTCCGGACCCGCTGGCGAACAGAAAGGGGATCTTGCGACGTCTGAGTTCCGCCGCCACCGGGTGGCAGCTGCGGCCTGCGAGATCAACGTCCAGTACGGCCATGTCGAACGGTTGCAGATCCATCTTGGCGAGGGCGTCCACAACGCTCTGGGCCGTTGCGGCCACTTCGCCGCCGCTGTCTACAACCATGTCCTGCAGGACGACCGCAACCAGCGGCTCATCCTCGACGATGAAAACACGCAAGCCCCGCAACGACGTCTCCCGACCGAAGGTGAGACACGACAACGTAAGGCGGCGCTTGCGGTTGCGCCCCGCGGTTCGCGAATGGCCAAGCCACGCCGCGACACGTCTCGCGCCGGCGGTTCGCTGAGGCGGCGCCGCCAAGGAGCGCGCCTTGACCTCGCCCCGATCTCGCGGGGAGACATAATGCGGGCGCCGTCCGTCTCGCCCGCGGAGCAAGGACGCCGCGGCCCGTTCCTGGGCGTCGCCGGACGTTTCGCTGCGCCGCGTGGATCGGCTGCCCTCTGCGGCGAGGCATCGGCGCGCTCCCCGCGTGAATTGGATCGGCGAGGTTCACCACCGCACTGCGACGCGGTTCGCGGCCGGCCGAGGGTGTGGCGGCCTTGTCCTGGCTTCAGCGGTGGCGTGACGCGCCCGGCGCGGCCCAGGTGGCCCCGGCCGGCGGGCTGACGGCGTCCGTCAGCGCCGCCTGGATGGCGCAGCTGAACCCCTCGGGCGAGAAGTACATCTCCACGGCGCCGCCGAGTTCGGCCGCGAGGCCGCGCTTCAGCAGCCGCGTGCCGAAACCGTGCGAGGCCGGCGCCGCCACCGGCGGTCCGCCGCGCTCAGTCCAGTCCAGCGTGAGCGTCGCCGGGTCGCCGGCGACGCGCCACGCCAGCCGCACCTCGCCCTCAGGTCGGCTGAGCGCGCCGTACTTGAGGGCGTTGGTGCCGAGTTCGTGGAAAGCCATGGCCAGAGCCAGCGCCGCCTTGGTGTTTAGCCTCAGCGCGGGTCCTTCCACTCGAACCCGCGCGCCGGCCTCATCAAGGGCGGTAAGCACTCCCGCGGCGATCTCCGCCACGTCCGCGCCGTCCCACTTCTCCCGCGTCAGGATGTCGTGGGCGGCGGCGAGGGCGGTGATCCGGCGCAGCAGCGCCTCGCGCATCGCCCCGGGATCCTGGTCGCCGCGCAGGGTCTGGCTGATGATGGCCTGGACGGTCGCCAGGTTGTTCTTCACCCGGTGATTGAGCTCCAGCGCCACCAGGCGCAGATGCTCCTCGGCCGCCTTGGTCTTCCGCTCGGCGCGGACCCGCTCCGTCACGTCCCGCAAGGCGACCGCCACGCCGCCGGCTCGCAACGGCCCGATCCTCAGTTCCACGAAGCGGCCGACGCGAAACGCGGAGGGCGCCTCGATCTGCGAGACCTCGCCGCGCTCCATGGCCGCCATACAGGCTTGGCCGAAGGGCCGCTCCCGGCCCTCGGGGAAGATGTCCCACAAGTCTCGCCCGAGCACAGTCTCGCGTCCAAAGCCGAAGAAGGCTTCAGCAGCCCGGTTGCAGATCACCACCCGCCACTGCCGATCCACCGCATAGAAGGCGTCGGAGACGCTCTCGATGAGGTCGTCCAGCCGCTGGCCGGCCGTATCGGAGCTGCTGGGATCACCGTTCACGGCGCACAGTGTCGCAGGCCGGGGGCCAAAGCGGAAGCCGGCAGCCCAGGCGCGTGGCGGCCGATCCGGACGGCGGGCGGCGCCCCGCGCGTGTTGGGACTGGGGGGCGGGTCAGGCGTCCAGCGGAAGGCCGGCGCCGCTCTGCCGCAGCGATGCGGCGGATGGAGGCGGGGGGAAGGGCGCGGGCGGGCGGCCCCGCTGGTGGGGTCGTCGAGCCCATGGAGGGCGTCATGCGTCCCAAGTCCTACTCCGCTCCGGAAGCGCCGGCCGGCGCCGAGACCCTTGAAAGCGCCGAACTCCGGGCGCGCGCGCTGTCCGACGGCCTTGCGGGGCTGGACGACGCACAAGCCCTGCAGCTGGCGCTCAGCCGTGTGGCGGGCGCGCGGGCGGCGGAACTGGCGGCGGCCCTGCTGGCGCGGTTTGGATCTCTCCCGGAGGTGCTGGGCGCGCCGGCGCCGGAGCTGCGGCAGGTGGCGCCGGCCGCCGTGGCCGCCGAGCTACGCCTCTGGGGTGAGCTGCAGGCCCGCGCCCTGCGGGCGCCCTTCCGCAGCCGGGAGGTGCTGAGTTCCTGGCCGCAGGTCCGCGACTACCTGCGCGCCGTCATGGCCGCGGCTCCCCGCGAGCAGTTCCGCGTGCTCTTCCTGGATCGCAAGAACCGGCTGATCGCCGATGAGGTGATGGGCTGGGGCAGCGTCGACCATGCCCCGGTCTACCCGCGCGAGGTGGTGCGTCGAGCGCTCGAGCTGAACGCCTCCGCCCTCGTGCTGGCGCATAACCACCCGAGCGGCGATCCCACGCCGTCGAGCGCGGACATTGACATGACACGGCAGGTGGTTGAGGCCGCCCGTGCGCTCGGCCTGCAGGTCCACGACCACCTTGTGGTGGGCGCGGCCTCGGTGGCCAGCCTGCGCGCCCTGGGGGTGATGTGATGTCACTGGCGCACATCGTTCGCGTTCTCGGCGGAGATCTGTGGGACGGCGGCCGGCGGGCCAACGTGCCGGGGCCGGGGCACGGCCCGGCGGACCGTTCGGCGTCGCTGCTCCTCGTGGACGGGCGGGTGATCGCCCACAGTTTTGCGGGCCAGGACTGGCGCGAGATCCTCCAGGACTTGCGGCGTCGGGGCCTGATCAACGCGGCCGGCCGACCGGGCGGCGGGGAGACCACGACGACGTCGCCGCCGCTGTCGCTCCGCGAGCGCCTTGCGCGGGCGCGGGCGCTCTGGGCCGAGGGCGTCGAGCTGGGTGGAACGCCGGCCGCGCGTCACCTGCAGCGTCGCGCCGTCACCGGGGGCGGCCCCGCTCTTCGCGCCCACCCCGCGGTCGCGGCCGCCGTCTACGCCGACCAGGGGCCGTGTCGGCCAGCGCTACTGGCGGGTGTCCGCGCGCCTGACGGCGCGATCTGCGCCGTGGAGGTGACCTACCTCGCCGCCAATGGGCTGACAGCCCGGGTCCGGTCGCCGCGCAAGACCATTGGCGTGCTGCCGCCCGGCTGCGCCGTGCGCCTCGACGACGCGGCGTCGGAGCTCGTCGTAGGGGAGGGTGTGTTCACCTGCCTCTCCGCCGCCGAGCACCTGCAGCGACCGGCCTGGGCCCTGCTGTCCGCCGGCGGCCTGTCCCGCTGGTCGCCGCCGCCCAGCGTGCGACGGGTGCTGGTGGCGGCGGACCGGGACCGCACGGGGCTGCGGGCGGCGCGCCGGCTGGCCGTGCGGCTGCGCGCCTGCGGCCTGGCGGTGGCGCTCCGCCTGCCGCCGCGAGGGTTCTCGGACTGGAACGCCTTCGCCCAGGCGATCCGCGGGCCGGTCGGAGGGTCACCTGGCCAGCCTGGCCGATCTCGCCCCGGCACGTGAGGCGTGGTTCCGCCTGCGGCGACACCGCAGATGCGCAGGCGCGACGCGGGCGCTGCGGGCTCCTGGGCGGAGCTGCCCGCAGCGCCACCCGTCTGGGCCGCCTGCGTCGACCGCTGTTCGCGAGCGTCTCGGACCCGCAGGTCGACACAGGTTCAGCGGCTGGGCCGCGCCAGAGATGGCGAAAACGCCGTGAGGCGCTGACGGGTCAGGCGCCGAAGATCCACCCTGCCGGCAGGCTCGACGCGGAGACTCCGACGAGCACCATCCGGTCGCCGCCGCCCAGATCGATCACGGTATCGGCCCCCGCCTGACTGACCGAATAGGTCGTGCCCGGAAGCACGAACACGCGGTCACCCTCGCCGGCGTTGAAATCCAGCACCCGGTCGAGCTCGGCGCCTTGGAAGGTGTGGAAGATGTCTGCGCCAGCGCCGCCGACAAGGGTGTCGTCGCCCCGATCGCCGGACAGCCAGTCGTTCCCGTCGCCGCCGCTCAGGCTGTCATTGTCCCTGCCGCCCCGGAGAATGTCGTCGCCGGCGCCGCCGGAAAGCGTGTCGTCGCCGAGATTGCCCAGCACGAGATCCGCGCCATCCTCCCCGTATAGCCGGTCGGCGCCCTTGCCGCCGACCACCCAGTCGGCGCCGTCGCCGCCGAAGAGCACGTCGTCGCCTGCGTTGCCATGGATGTCGTCATCTCCGGCCCCCGCGTGGATCACATCATCGCCGTCCAAGCCGCGGATGTAGTCCGACTGGGGGGAGCCGCTGAGCTGGTCGTTGGACGAGCCGCCAATAATCAGGCGCTGCAGCTCGGCCGAGGCGCCGGCGGCGGTTCCGGAGCCTTTGGCCGCGGCCATGAGATCGGCGGCCGACCAAGCCTGACCGTTGTCGAAGTAGATGAGCGGCGCGCTGCTCGACGCATTGGGGAAGTCGTTGAACACGATCGCATCCCCGGTGCCGAGAAGAACCGCGATCTTCTGGTGGCCGTAGGTGGCGATCTGGTTGGTCACCGCGCCGACCAGGACGACCTTGGCGTCAGCAAGCGTGTAGCCGGAGACCCGAATGGCGTCGGCGCCCGGTTGCACGTCCCAGATCAAGTCCACCCCGTCGCCGCGGCGGAACAGGAAGGTGTCGGCGCCATCATTGCCGTAGAGGTTGTCGCCAATGGTGATCTCGGAGCCGGCCGCATTGCGCGAGCCATTGTCCGAGCCGCCGACGATCACGTCATCGCCGCCCTCGCCCTGGATCTCGTCGTTGCCCTGGCCGCCGTCGATCGTGTCGTTGCCGGCGCCGCCCTCGATGAGATCGTCATGGCCGCTCGTCGATCCCGGGGGAAAAGGCGGGGGCGGGGGCGGGGGCGTCGGCGGCGCGAGCGCGCCGGCGAACGGCGAGACCCCGGTCAGCTTCAGGCTCCCTGAGCGATCCCCGTGATCGCCGTTGATGCTGACGCTCGTCAGGCGGACGCCGAAGTTCTGCTTTTCGACCCACTCCAAGGTGAGCGGCTTCGAAGCGTGGCTGAGGGTGAAGGACGTGGACTGGATGTCGTCCTTGCCCCTGCCTTGAGAGCCGAACTCCACCGCCGCATCGTAGGTGTCCGGCCCAGGACCGTTCATGGTCACATCGTTGCCGAGCGTGTTCACCGCATTGGCCAGGAACTTGAAACCGGTGACCGCGTCGCCGGCCACCGTGAGCCCCGACAGCAGTGAGGCGTCGGCCACATCGAAGAACAGGCCGCGCAGATCGGCGATGTCAGCAAGGTCGCCGACACCGTCCACGACGTCGCTCACCTGCAGCTGGAAGAGCAGCTTCCCGCCAGACGCTTCCGTGACGGTCACCTGCAGGCCCGGCTCCCCGGGGATGAAGAAGACGATGGCGGGCGTGCTGCTCGCACCGTGCGCCGCGATCGAGGCGGGGCGGGGGCGGGGGCGGGGGCGGCGCTGTCCGGCTCCTCGCCCGGCGTGTCGCCATAGATCAGGTCGTCGCCGCCCGCGCCATAGAGCTTGTCCTGGCCAGCGCCCCCGACGAGGCTGTCAGCGCCTTCGTTCCCATAGAGAACATCGTGGCCGCCTTGTCCCAGCATGAGGTCGGCTTGGTTGCCGCCGTAGAGCGAGTCGGAGCCAGCGCCGCCGACCAAGGTGTCATTGCCGCCGTTGCTATAGAGCCTGTCATCGCCATCCAGGCCGTAGATCTCTTCCGCCTCGGCGGCGCCTGCGAGCTGATCGTCGCCGTCGGTGCCGCTCAGAATCTTGGCGTTGCTGATGGTCGCGCCACCAAGGATGCGAGCAAAGAAGCCTTGCTCTAGAGTCAAAGCAAAATCTCCACAGGGTTTAGACGAGCAGAATATCCAGTGCCTGCCCTGACGTTGATTGTACGAATAGGTTCAAGTGACCGGCGCGCGCGTTCCGCACAATCGTGGGCCGCTCCAGGGAAAGGGGTCGTCCGCCGCACTGCCGGCCGGCAACCCCAAGTTATGGCGGCTACCGCGTCAGTTGTTCCGGCGCAATCGCCAAGATCGCGGCGGTTGAGGCGGTGTTGGCAGACATCTCCACACTTTGAACATCGCAGCGCATCCTGCTTAGCAGGAATTCCGCGGATCGCTATGGTGACCCGGCCTGGGTGACGAGACGTCGCACCTTGTGTCCACTTGGACGAAGCTTGCCGGGTTGAGATGTGTCGTGCGCACCACCTATGCAGGCGCATGCGCTTTATTTCCATAGCTTGCTAACAGGTGGCGAGCGCAGCGCGGCGGCGAACGCCGCGTCCGCCGGATTTTGCGTGCGAGGCGCGAAGCGAGAACGCGCGCAGACGCGCCGGCGGTGGGGGCGTTCTGCGGCCCACAGCTGGGGCCGGCGCCCTCAGGAGCGACGGGCGACGTCAGGTTCGAGGCCGACTGAACCGCTCATGAGGCGCGTCTTGCGGAGAGCCGGCGCAGATCGCGCCGCAGGCTGCGCGTCGGTGCTATTCCCCCTCCTCGCGCAGCATCAGCGGCTCACCGACGTCGGCCAGAGGGACGCCCACAACCAGGCCCATGATGAGCGCATCCATATCGAAGCTCTCGTCGTCGCGCGCGGGCGTGAGCCGGCCGTCCGGCTGGACCCGCAATCCGGCCTTGGCCTGGAACAGGTAGTGCAAGGACGCGGGGATCGACGCCCACCTTCCGGAGTTCTCGGTGATGATCGCACGGGCGGGGAGACGCCGGCACGGATCCCGGACGGTGAGGGTGACGGGCTCCAGGGTGACCAGACCATAGGCGCGCTGGTCGCTGTGTTTCTCGTCGAGGCTTGTGCCTTGCGGGTTGTGGCCGCCTCCGGCCAGGAGGCTGTCCGTGATCTGCCCCCAAGAGGTGAAGAGCAGACCAGCCGGGAGCCTTAGCTCGGAAATCCCCTCTTCGCGCGCGTCAACGACGCAGACCTGGAAGTTCCCGTCGCCGGACGCCGGCGGAATCCACTCCGGCCTGAACGCGGGCACGGGCTCTTCTGAGCACGCGGCCAGCGCAAGCCATGTGAAGCTCAGCAACACAAGCCGCATCTCTGCCCCTATCTCTCCGCCGGCGGAATGACGCGCAGGGAAGATCAGGGTTCCGCCACCCACCGGAACGCAGCTGAAGCGCGCCGGAGGGCGTTCGGCGCGGACGCGCGCGCGCGACGCCACGGCCCTGGGCGGCGAGGACGGCGCGGGAGGCCGGCGCCCCGAGGTGATCTTGCATCGGCGCCGCCTTTCCCCGGCCAGATCCTAGGCCGACCCGCCCGCACCTGCGCCTCAGGGCGTGCGATCGAGGACGGGCGTCGTCACCGGGCGTCACCAGCCTGGCGCGCCGCCCAGGGGAGCCCCACGTCCGTCATCAGCCTCGCGACGCCGAGCGACCTTCTGCTGTTCACCAGGCCTTTGGGCTCCAGGCCATGGGGTTCCAGGTCAGGGGCTCCCAGGTCAGGGGCTACAGGCGTTGGCGAGGCTCCCCTGGGCCGGCGCCGCGGGCGCGTCCCGGCGCGGAAAGCGCGATCCCGGCCGCTTCGGCGCTGGCCCAGCCGGGCCTCGGCCGCACGCGCTTCACGCGGGGCGGGCCTCCCGTTGCTCGCCCTGGTCCGCGCGACGGGGCTCTGGCCCCAGCAGCCGGGCGGGTTCGCCGGCGGACGAGGTCGGGCGCGGAGGGTGAACCTTCGGAGCGCGCCGCCGGCCGGATAGCCGCCTCGGCCGGCGTGGGAAGGACGTCATCGGGCGCCGGGACCGCGGGGCGGGCCGAAGCTGCGGTGAGCGGCCGGATCGCGCCACGGCCCACCAGGGTGCGCGTCGCCGCCTGCGGCGCCCTGGTCCGCCGCATCGCGCTCCGGCGGGCGCGGCCGCGAGCTTCGGCTCCAGCCCCGCTTTCCAGGAGCGTCCCATGGCCATCCGCCGCCACCCCGTTCTCGACACCGCTGACCTCGGCGCCTTCGATGCCCGCACCTGCGCCCTTGAGGATCCTCGGCCGCATCCGACGCAGGACGCCCTGGTTCAGCTCGGGACCGCTCTGATGACAGAGCTGCTGGACACCCTGCTCGGCACGGCCCTGGAAGATCAGGCGGAGGTGATCGCCGAAACCTTCATCGGCGGCCTGCACGCCGGCGCGCAGCGTCTCGAGCGGGCCGCTGATCGCCAGCGCGACACCATGGCGCGGCGGCTCCGGGAGTTCGACGGCAGCGAGGTCGCTGATCACGATCTGCAGGACGCCAAGCGCGCGGCCGACGCCGGTGACGTGGCGGTTCTGGCCGTGGAGCTGGTCCGCGACGCCGCGGCCGCCGCCTATGGCGCCGCCACCGGCGCGGTGTGGAGTCCCTGGCGCGGCGGGGTTGCGGCGAACGGCGTCACGGCGGCCCAGGTGGACGCCGAGGCGGCGCTGCGGGCCGCCGAGCAGCGCCGCCTCAGGGTCGCTGGGCCGGAGGGACCTGTGGTCGTGTTCCGCGCCAGTCCGCAGGCTGACAGCCCCACCGACGCGAGCCGCATCTACGACGCCTTGAACTGGGCGCGGGCGCAGTGGCCGGACCTGGCTCTAGGGATCACCGGCGCCCCCGGCGGCGAGCGCATCGCCAAGCGCTGGGCCCAGCAGAAACAGGTCACCCTGGTGCTTGCGCGGCCGGACTTCGCCCGACACGGTCGCGCCGCCCCCTTCCGCGCCAACGACCAGCTGCTGGCGCTGGACCCGGTCTGCGTCCTGACGCTGGCCCGTTCCCTGGAGCGGCCGGACGCGGCGGGGTCCGGCTTTGGCCCGGCGTTGAGCCTGGCGCAGGCCGCCCAGTCGCGTGGCCTGCGCTGCGTGCGGATCGCGGCGCGCCAGGCTCCGCCGCCGCCCCTGCCCGGCTGAGGGGCGAGAGGGTGTCCGACCGCTCCGCGATGCGCCATCGAGCGCCCCCGGCAGGCGGTGGCGGGGCCGGAGCGGCGGGCGCTGGGCCGGCGGCGGCCTGCTGGACGGCCGCCGCCTGCGGGCCGTGCGGGCTGGGACAGGCCGTCGGCTGCGGAGCCTCTGGCGGGCGGCGCAGAGCCTCGCGGGCGATCTGGCGCCTGATGGTTGTTCACTCTGCGCGCGCCATGGTCATCGGCGCTCGTTGTGCCGGGTTCGCCGCCGATCACGCTCGCGCTCCGGCGAGCTTCACCGCCTGATCCTGTGTGACAGCGGGATGACGGGGGTCAGACATGGATGTTGACACGAGACGGGAGCGTCGCGCCGGAAATCTGCGGCGCGCGCTGATGGCGGCGAGCGTGCTCGGCGCCGCCACGCCGGCCCTCGCCCAGAGGGCGCCGGACCTGGAAGAGGTGGTCGTCACCGGCAGTCGCGTGTCCGAGGCGACCCTGGCCATCGGCACGGATCAGCCAACCGCGACGGTTTCGATCACCAGTGACGCCCTGCTCTCTGCGCCGGCGGGGATCACCGGCCTGAAGATGCTGGAGAGTTTGCCCGGGTTCAACGTGCAGGCCAACGACGCGCTTGGAATGTACGAGTTTGGCAATTCCGTCTCGGTGCGCGCGTTCAATTTCCAGCAAATCGGCTTCCTGCTGGACAATGTGCCCATGGGCCGATCGGACCAGTTCGGCGGCAGCCCGATCTACCGCTATGTGGACAACGAGAACCTGGCCCGCGTCACCGCCTCGTCCGGGGCCGGGGACGTATCCCTGGCGAGCTATGCGTCCCTGGGCCCCATCGTCTCCTACATCGGCCAGGATCCCAGCGAAACCGCCGGGGGCTTCGCAAGTCTGACCCTCGGGTCCGACGCGCTGAAGCGCGGGTTCCTGCGGCTGGAGACCGGTGAGCATGCGGGCCTGGCGGCCTTCGTCAGCGGCTCCATGATCCGCGGCGACCTGTGGCGGGGCCCCGGCTATATCGACCGTGAGCACTACGAGGCCAAGATCCGCTACCGGTTCGGCGCTTCGGAGCTGATGTTCCAGACGGTGCACAACCAGTACTTCGACTACGACAGCCCGGCCATCACCCTGGCCCAGTATCGGGGAACGGCCGGCGATATCTTCCGCCGCCGTGGTCGCAACTTCGCCTATCTGGGCTATGTTCCCCTGCCCGGGCCGGCAGGCTCGCCTGCCACCCCGGAGCAGCTGCCCATAACCGCGGCGGGGATCCCGTATTCCAACGCCGCCTTCAACCAGTACTACAAGTTCGCCGTCAACGCCCGGCGCGACCACCTCTACGCCCTGACCCTCAACAGCGCGCTGACGGAGACGCTGCGCGTCACCGCCACCGGCTACTACGAGGACAAGGGAGGCTACGGGGTGTCGCCGGAGGCCTACGCCACCTCGCTCGCCAGCCACAACGCCCAGCGCCTGGTGGTTCCGGGGCTGACCGCGCCGCGGGGCCTGCAGTACGGCCTTTCCGTTCCGAACGGGATCCGCAAGGGGGTCAACGCCCGGGCCGAGTGGCGCCTTGGCGCCCATGCCATCAGCGGCGGCGTCTGGTTGGAGAAGGACGACTACCACCGCACCCAGGCGCGCTACAACGTGGAGAACGGCGATCCGGATGGCGCGCCGCTGCTCAACGAGCCGGTGCACCTGCAGCGCAATTACGTCTCCACCCGCGACACCGTCCAGCTGTTCCTGAAGGACACCCTCAGCCTGCTGGAGAACCGGCTCAGCCTGGATGTGGGCTTCAAGGCGCTGAACATCGATTACCAGATTTCCGGGTACCGGAACCCGGCGGACTACATCGCCCGGCGTCAGCCGGTGATCGCCAAGACCTGGAAGGACAGCTTCCTGCCGCAGGTGGGGCTGGTCTGGTCCCTCACAGGGTGGGATCAGGTGTTTGCGTCCTACTCGGAGAACATGGCCCTGCCCCGCGGGGCCGACGACGTGTTCTCCGCCGCCAGTCCCAACCCGCCGCCGCCAGACGCCGAGACGGCGAAGAACTGGGAGATCGGCGTCCGCACGAACCGGCCGACGTTCAACGCCTCTCTCGTGGCGTATATGACATCGTTCGACAATCGACTGCAGTCGTTCGCCTCGGTGGTCCCAGGCTCGACCACCACGGAGACGTTTTTCCAGAACGTGGGTTCGGTGGAAGCCCACGGCGGCGAATTCAGCGGGCAGTGGAAGCCGAACGTCCTTGGCGGCAAGGTCTATTTCAAGGCCAACGCGTCGTACAATATCGCCGAGTTCCAGGACAATTTCGCGACCTTTGCGATCGCCGGCAATCGCGTCCCGGATTTCCCGAAGTGGCTGCTGCAAGGCGGCGTGACCTTTGAGCCCACGGAAGGCTTCATTCTCAACCTTTCGGCTCGCCACATCTCGAAGCGCTACACGAACTTCACCAATACCGAGACCACCGCAGGCTACACTGTATGGAGCGCCTATCTGGACCTCGGCGACGGGTTTATGGCGGGCCCGTTCGAGGGGGTGAAGGCGCGGGTGAACGTCGATAACATCTTCGACGAAGACTACCTCGGCACCATCTCGCCCACGATCAACACGCCGGCCACCTTCCGGCCTGGACCTCGGCGGACGGTGCAGTTCAGCCTGTCTGCGGCGTTCTGATCGGTCCTCGCCGTCCAGGACCCACTTGGGGCCCTGGGCTGGCGGCCCTGCCCGCGCCTGCACTGGCGGGCTGCGCGCCACCTTACAGTCCATAGGGCGAGCCGCGCGCCCCAGCGCCGCGGCTTCGACGGGGAGGGCGGCCTGTGGGTCAGATCAGCTTGCAGCGTCTGGAGGCGGGACGGCGCGGCCGCGGGACGACCGGTCTGGAGGCCTGGACGCACGCCGCCGGCCCGGTGCAAGCCTGGCGCGGGATCTGCACGCCCGGCGCGGCGGTCCGCTGTTGCGCCGCCGCCTCTGCTTGCGGCCCTTGAAGGCCCCAGCCTCACCCCACCCGAGCTGAAGCCGAGACCCGAGCCGAGCGGTTTCAGGCCAGCGTTGGCGAGCGTCGTCCTCTGGGGTCGCCTGCTCCGCCGAGAGGCCGCTTACGCTACTGCGCCGTCTTCCACCGCGCATGGCCGTCAACCAGGTTCCAGGCGCCCAGCCAACACATGTCGGCTGCGCCCTCGCCGCCGCGCGCGAGCAGGGCGGAGGGATAGCGCGCGCTGACCATGTCCCGGGCGTCCAGGACCGCGCCCTCATCGTCGGCCGCCCAGGTCGTCCCTGTGATCCGGCGCCCGTCGTCGCGAATGATCACCACCGTATAGGTCCGCATAATCCCTCCCCCCGCGCCTCGCGGCCTCAAGCGGCCGGTGAGCTTTCGCTGCGCCGCCCGCGCAGCCGGACGCTGCAGGCGTCTGCCTGGCGTCAGAGGTGCGCCGTCCATGTTAGAGCGCCTCCCTTCATTTCCCAGGCCCCGAGCCAGGCCACGTCGTCACCGGTCCCGCGGCCTACGGCGGCGGAGGTGTTGTCGACGCAAAGCACCTGCCGCACCTCCTGGATGGCGGCGGCGTCGTCGCGCCACGCGGAGCGGGTCTTCACCTGTGCGCCAGATGCATGATCCGTGATCACCAAGGTGTAGGCGGGCATGTTTTTACCGATCCCCCGCGATGAGCTTCCCCCGAGGCTGACTCGGTCATCTCGGCGCGATGTCCGCCGTCAACAGGGTTAGATCATGAAGCGGCTGCGGGGGGAACCGCGTCCGGCACAGGCTTCGGCGACTCACCGGCGCCTTCGCGCGGCCTGGGCGCAAGATGAAAGGCCGCCGGCAACGCCATGCGGATGCGTCAAAAGACGGCGCTCGCCGTTCGATCCCCGCCAGACTCGCTCCATGAGCGAGCAAGACCCTGCCGCCCATCGCGCGGCCAATGACAACCCGGCGCCCCAGAGATCCCCGGGCTGGGTGCCATCCCACCCCGATGCGGCGCCCGCGCCGGGCGCCGGCGCGGAGCGCACGGCCCTGGCCATGCTCCGCTGCGGGCGCAGCTTCGCCGAAGCTTGCGAGAGTAGCGGCGTCGGGCTCCCGCGGCTGCTGGCGCTCTGGCTGACCCGACCGACGCATTAAGCGAACCGGCGCCGTGTCGAAGGCTCGGGCGTGACGGAGCCACCCTTGGAGCCGGATCTGGGTGGCCGGCGACCGCCGTGGCGGCGGTGCTCAGGTTCCGTTCGCTACGCCGGCTCAGGGGAGGGGGTCTTGCTGGCGAGCTCGCCATCGTCGTCGCACGAGCGCGACACCCCTGTGGTGCTGGTGGCGGTCGCTCGGCCCTGTGCGGATGTCCGCAGGGCGGCCCGTGGTGGTGCTGAATGGATCACTCACGGCTGCAGAGGGCTGCGGGCTGCGACGCGCTGTCGCCGCCCCTTGCGCAGGTCCGCGACGTCGCATAACAGCGAAATGCGGGATGAGCGAGTCGTCCCGTGACCAGGGGCGGGGCGATGCCGAGCAGGATCATGGTTGAACCAACCGACGGAGGCGTGGACGTTTCGATCGCCACCCTCTCCGGCTACCGTCACCAGATAGCGCTCTCCTGCGCCGAAGCCGCGGCGCTGGCCTGCGCCCTGCAGGACGCCAGCTCGACGGCGGCGTCCGGCGGGCGACGCGAGCCCGCCCCGGACGGCGGCAGGGCGACGGTCCCCGATCCGAGCTGACGCCGACCGGCCGATGATGCGCCGGCGCCGCGAGGCGCTCCGCAGGCGCGCCGTCGGGCAGCGCGGATGGCTGCGGGCTGCCGACTTTGCAAGGCGAGCCGTCGGCGCTAGCACGTCCTCATGAAGGTGCGCGACATGATCCAGGCGCTGGCCGCCTTTGACCCGGACGCCGAGGTGCTGATCCTCGCAGACACCCTGGAGCTCCGGCCGGTGGAACTGGTGCTTCTGGACTGGGCCTCGCAGCGCCGAGGCGAGCTGCAGCTGGCCTATCCCGATGAGCCGGGGCAGCCGATTGTGCGCATCGTCGGTCCGGAAGGCCCCGGCGAGAGCTATTTCGTCAACGCCACCCCCGCGTAGCGGAGCGCACCCACCGTACATCGCTTGGGCAGGGCTAGCGGCCCACAAGCGGGTCGAAGCGGCGAGCGGTCAGCAGGCCTTCCCGGAGGGCTCGCCAGGGGGTCCGTTGCGGCTCGGGGCCAGGCGTCGCGCATCTTAAAGGAAAAACAAGAAGCTCCAGCGCAAGGTCGGTTCGCGCCAGGCGCCGCAAGCGCCTGGGGCCGCGACCTTCTAAAGCACGAGACAACGCCGATGCCGCCGCCGCCCCTCCAGCCGCCCCTCGTGGTGCAGGAGTTGAACTCTTCCTACCGCGTGATCGACGCGACAGGCGTGGCGCTGGCCTACTGTTACTGGAACGACAACCCAGCGTCGGTGGGCCGGCATATGTCCAAGGCGCAGGCCTGCCGCCTCGCTTTCCAGATCGCCAAATTGCCGGCTCTGATCGCGGCCAGCGAGCGCTGAACTCTGGCGGCTTTCGGGGGGAAGCGCCTCCGCAGCAGCGCCGGTTGGGAGAGTGATGTGGCGATCACCCTCCCGGCCCGGTCGCCGCAGCTTCGCCGCGCGACCGCGCCGCGCGAACCCCCTGCACGACCTTGACTAATGGGCGCGCCCAAGCTTCGCCATGCGTCAAATTGGCGGTCCCGTCAGTCTTGAGCAGCGCTCCCCGCGACGCCGCCGCGGCTTCATCCCGATGCGACGAAACGACGCGACACGGTGGGATCTGGCAGGGTCCGCGGCGCTGGCGCGGTGGCCGGTGGACGTCGAGCGGACCGGAAGCTCGGCGGCGTCGGGAGGGGCCGTTCCATCAGTCCTTGGCAGCACACCGTCGGCAGCGTCGCCGTGGCCTGAGCGCCGCCGCCGAGGGCGCGGCGCACGGCCAGGCGCGCGTCCGTTCGCGCCGGATCAAAGCCGGTTCGGCCGCCGAAGACGCCCGTTCACAGGCCTGGGCGTGCTTCGCTGCGCAGGCAGGCGCCGGCCGTGCTCTCCAGCAACGCCCTTGACCATCAGGGCGCCGCCGCAATGCAGCCGAAGGCCCCGGACGTGCAAGCAGGCCCGTCGTCGAGGCTGAGGCGCCGCCGGGAACGCCGCCGAGCCGTCCGGCGCAGCGTCTCGCGGACACGGCGCGCGCTCGGCGGCGGCCCATCGCGCCACCGGCCCAGGGCTGGGTCGGCCTATGAGCCGAGCCGGCGGCCGCCGTCAGCATGCCGGCGCGTGCAGAGCGCCCGCTTCCGCTCTTCGGCGGGGTGAGCGGGCGTGATCGCTCCTGCCGACCGCGCTGGTCGCGCAGGTTCTCACGCGTCATCTCGACAGCGCGGCCGTGGAGCGGGGCCGCCCCTTCCTGACCGGCGTGAGCGCGCCATTCGCTGGCGTGCATTGTGAATATTGGCCGGCGCTCGCCGCGGTGCGCCAGGACAGTGCAAAATATCGCCCTTGCCTTCGGCCCAGCCAGGTCCGCCTCCTTTCGCTTTGCGCCTGTCGAGGCCAGCGGAGCGAGCGATGGCCGAGAACCAGGCCGAACCTTTCCACCTGGCGTTAGCTCATCTCCGCGAGCGCCTGCAGTCCGGCGGCTTCCGCCCCGGCGCGCGCATCACCGCCCTCGATATGGCTGACGCCCTGGGCCTCAGCACGACCCCGGTTCGCGAGGCGCTCTCCCGACTGGCTGGCGAGGGGCTGGTGGAGGATCGGCGCGGGCAGGGCTACTTCGTGCGCCCGTTGAGCGCCGCCGATATCGCGGACCTCTATCGATTGAGCCTGGCTCATCTGCTGATCGCGCATGAGCCGCGGCGCGCCATGCGCACGATCGGGTCAAGGTCAGACCTGGAGGCGGAGGCTCTGCGGGCGCCCGTGCCCGCTGTCGAAGCGCTGTTCCGGCGCTGGGTGCTGCTCACAGGCAGTCGTTCCCTGGTCTCGGCCTTCGGCGTGCAGCAAGTCCAGCTCGGGCCGGTGCGGCGGCTGGAGCCTGAGGTGCTCGGGGACCTGGCCGAAGAGGCGGCGCGGCTGGCTGCAGCCGACGGCGCCGCCCGAAGCGACCGCCTGCCGCTGCTGCGACGGTTCCACGCCGCGCGGATCCGGGAAGCCGAACGGCTGGCCACCCTCCTGGAGGCGGGCGGCCGGCAGGGCGCGGAATAGATCAGATATAGGTTGAATGTACACATCCAGGGTTGTGAACTTCTTCCACCGCCATCCGGCGGTAGAACGATGGAGATGACCATGATCAAGCTGCTCGGCCTGCGCATCCTGCGTCTCGGCGGCGCCAAGGCGTCGACCAACGGCAATGACGACGGCAACGCCGTCGAGATCGACGAGCGCCTGTACTTCAAGCCCTGACGACGAGGCGGCGCCGGCCCTGGCCGGCGCCGCCGTTCCTGCGATGCGCCTGCAACTTCGACCTGATGTTCGCGCCGCCGTCCTTGGGGAGGATGTGGTCCTGCTGGACGTGGCGGCGGACGCCTACCTCTGCCTGCCGGGGGTCGGCGAGGCCTGGCGGACCTCCGTGATGGCCGATGGCGAGGTGACCTGCGAAGCGCTGTGCGGAGGTCTCGCCGAGGCGGGCCTTCTGCGACCGATGACGGACGCCGCGCCCCGGATCGTCCCCCAGAAGCCGACGCACACCGCCCTTGGAGCCGGGGGCCCTGCCCTGTCGTGGCGACACCGCCGGGCGTTGGCGGCCGCACTCTGGGACGTGGCCTGGCGCTATCGGGGGCGAAGCCTTGCCCAGATGCTCGAGCATGTGGCGCAGAACCGCCGGGGGCGTCAGCTCTCGCGAGACGAAGCCTGCGTCGTGCGGCTGAGCCGCGCCTTCGAGCACGCGGTCGTCTGGGCTCCGCTCCCGGCGAAGTGCCTCGTGCGCAGCTTCTTCCTTCTCAACTTCCTTCACCGGTGCGGCTTCGACGCCACCTGGTGCTTCGGCGTGAGCACCTGGCCGTTCTCGGCCCACTGCTGGCTGCAGGTCGGCGCGGTCGCGCTCGACGAGTTCGCCGAACACCTCGACGGCTACGCGACCATCCATGCGGTCTGAGGGGTTCCAGTATCTCGTCCTGGCCTGGCCGACGCAGAGCGAGCCGGCTGCGCAGCAAGCCGCCGTCTTGCGCCAGCGCCTCGCCGCCACTCAGACATGGCGATGCGCCGCCGCCGAACCCGGGTTGGACGTCTGGACGCGCGGAGCCGGGCGAGCGACGCTCGTGCGTCTGCGGCCTGGCGTCCTGGTGCTTGGCGACCTCTTCGCCGCCCCGGGCTCCAGCGGCGTGAGCCGCGCAGCGTCGCCGGCCACGGCGGCGGCGGCGGCCCGAGATCTGGCCGCCAGCGGCTGGGGTCGCTATGTGGCCCTGCTCGCGGGCGCGGAGGACGATCTCCCCTCCATCTTCCGCGACCCTTCTGGCGCGGTCGACGCGATCACCTGGACCGCCGGACGGGTGGCCGCGGCGAGCAATGACATCCGGGGCCTGCCGGCCGGCTTCGCCCCCGACGCCCTCGCCCTGGACTGGGACGTCATCACCGACTTCATCCGGCGGCCGCTGTCGGCGACCTATCGCCTGGGCCTGACGGGCTATCACACGGTGACCCCTGGGGATTTGCAGCCGCTTGGCGCCCCTGGGTCCTGCGCCACGCCCATCTGGCGGCCGCAGGATCATGCCGCCAACGTCGAGGCGCCGGACGCAGCCCATCAGCTGCCGCAGGTCCTTCGCCACTGTGTGCAGGCGATGGCGGACGCCGAACCGGCTCTCGTGGAAGTCTCCGGCGGCCTCGATTCCGCCGTCGTCGCCGCGGCCCTGGGCGAGGCAGGCCGTGGGACCTTGCTGGGGCTCAACTACTATGGCGACCGCGCGGAGGGCGACGAGCGGCGGTGGGCGAGGATGGTCTGCGAGCGGGCTGGGTTCCCGCTGCTCGAACACCCCAAGCCTGTCACGCCGGTCGTCGAAGCCGATTTCGCGGCGTTCGCCGCCTGCGCGCGACCGGCGCTCAACGCCCTCGACCCGGACCGCGACCGCCACACCGCCGCCCTGGCCGAGGCCACGGGCGCATCGGCGATCTTTACCGGAAACGGCGGGGACGCCCTGTTCTTCCAGCACCCGACGCCGCTTGTGGCGGCCGACTATCGCCGATGGCGGGGCCGCACGGGTCCCAAGGATCCGGTGTTGCAGGAAATGGCCCGCTGGCTGCGCCGCTCCGTCTGGTCCGTGCAGCGCCATTCGCGCCAGGGGTTCGCCGAGCCTGCGGCCTCGCCGCTGTGGGGCGCTCGGGCGCGGGACGCGGTGGCGGCCCCGGCTCATGGTTGGCTGGCGGGAGGCCATGACCTGCCGCCCGCCAAGAGCCTGCAGGTCCAGCTCATCGCCGCCAGCCAGGCGGCGTTTGGCGTCTGCCGGCGCGGGGCCGCCGCGGACCTGCGGCACCCGCTCTTGTCGCAGCCGGTGATGGAGCTCTGCCTGGCGATCCCCACCTGGCAGCACGTGGCCGGCGGTCAGGATCGCGCCCTCGTTCGCCGAGCCTTCTCCGGCGCCCTGCCGGACGAGGTCCTCCAGCGTCGTTCGAAAGGGGCGCTGACCTCGCTCTACACCCGCAGGGCGGCCGCCAGCCTGGAGTTCCTGCGCGCCCATCTTCTGGACGGCGTGCTCGTGGAGGCGGAGGTGCTCGACCGACGCGCCCTGGACGAGGCCTTGCAGGCGGACCGGCTCATCTGGCGCGCCGACGGCGCCCGAGTGATGGGCGCCGCCATGGTGGAGTCCTGGGTGCGGCGCTGGCAGGGCGTGGCCCCGGACCTGGCGCGGGCGGCGCGTCACCCACCGCGATCGGTGCTGGTTTAAGGTGGCTGTCGAGCCAGTCGAAGGCGCGACGGTAGTAGTCGCGGATCGTCCCGGGGCTCGTCAGTCGATGCTCCTCACCCCAGTAGGTGACGAGAACGGCGTCCTTGTTCTGGCGGAAGAGGCTGGAGAACAGCTGTTGCGCCTCCCCGATGGGGATGGTGTCGAGCTCGCCGTGAACAATAAGCAAGGGCGTCTTGATCTTGTCGGCCTGCAGAACAGGGCTGTTGCGCACGTACCGGTCAACGGCGGTCCAAGGAGGGCCGCGCATGTCGCCCTGCAGGTCCTCCGTCCACCCGGCTGACGGGGCCGAGCCCAGGCCGGCTTCGGGCAGAGCCAGCCGGCGAAGCCCGAAGTCGCCATGCATGCTGAGGAGGCTGCTGGGCGCGCCCTGGACGATGGCCGCCGCGAAGCGATCGGTCTGGGTCAGCATGGCGATGGCCCCGTAGCCGCCGAAGCTCGCGCCCCAGACGGCAAGCCTTTGAGGATCGAAGGCGTCCCGCAGCGCGGGGTCGCCGCGGGCGGCGTCGATGATGTCGAGCACCTGCTGCGCCAAGCCTGCCGCAGGGCCGGCCTGGGCATGGTCGAGCGGCAGGCTGGGCACGAGCACCGCATAGCCGCGGCCCGCCAGCAGGGCGGGGGTCTCGAGCTCGCCACCGGTCAGCACCTGCATGTAGGCGGGGAAGCTGGGGTAGACGGAGCCGGGGTAGGGCCAGACCACCAGCGGTGGAGGCCTGGCCGCGCGGCCTTGTGGCAGCACAAGCCAGCTGGTCAGCGTCCCGCCGCCCGGGCGGGCGTGCCGCACGGGCATCACACGCGGGGCGTCCACCGACGCCAGGTGCGCATTGATCCGCTTCAGCGCGGTGACGGTCCGGGAGCGCGCGATCCAGGCGACCTCTTCGCCGGCGTCGGATCTCCAGGCGGTCACGAGGACGCCGGCGGCTCCGACAGCGAGGATCCGGGCCTTTGCCGGCATTGGAACCGGCGGCGAGCCGCCAGGCCAAAGCAGCTGCCTCTCGGGGCCAGCCCTTGAGACGCCCACGACCGGTTGGTCGGCGTGCGGCGCCTGGTCCTGCCGGCGCTTCAGCCCCGGGATGGCGGGAACCGCGAGCGCTGCGGTCTCATCCTGGATCGCCGGGCGCGCGCCCTTGTCGTCGATACGCCAGAGCCCGCCCGGCTGCGGCAGCCAGAGAGCCCCATCGGCGATGATCGTCGGGTCGGGCCGAGGCGCGCGGGCGAGGGATCCGGTGAGGTTCTTTGCGCCGCGGCGCAGGAGAAACCAGTCGCGCCGGGGCGAGGAGCCCTCGACAGCCGCCTCTCCATAGACCACCGGCGCGCCGCCCAGCCAGCCGGCGTGCACGACGCCTGGTCGCCCGAGCACGCTGGGCTTGAAGCCCGGCGTCGCGAGCGGGCGCGCGCCGTCGCGCGGCGTCACCCGCAGCAGGCGGCCGTCCGCCCAGCTCTCGCCGTCGCGCCGTCCGAAGACCAGAAGTTCGTCAGCCTCAGGTGACCAGCGCAGCAGCTGTCCGAGCATGTCCCGCTCGGGCGCGATGGCTGTTTCGGAGCCCGTCGTCGCGTCGATGAGGCTCAGCCGGGTGCGACGCATCTCGATCCCCTGCACACCCTGGACCGGACGCGCGGGGTCGAGGGGGATGATCGCCCCGGACCGGAAGGTCGCGATCCAGCGGCCGCTCGGAGAAACCTCCAGGTCGGTGAACCGGCCAGTGGCCAGGGTGCGGCGAGATCCTGCCGAGAGGTCAACCCTCAAGAGTTGGTTGGGCGGCGCGGCCGGCGTGATGGACAGGTGGCGTCCGCTGCCGATCGCCGTGGCGCTGACGCCGCCTGCGGCTGTCACGGCGCGACGCGCTGACAGCAGGGCGGGGTAGCGGCGCAGCCGCAGGTCGAACGACCCGAACTCGTCCGGCGCTGCGATCACGGCGACGGCGTCGCGGCCGATCCACGCCGCCGCCTCTCCCGTGACGGTCAGCTCGGGCGCCACGTCCAGCCATCGGACCTGGCTGGAGGCGATCTCCGCCACCCCGAGCTCCCAGGCGTCGCCCTTCAGGCGGAAGACAACGATCCGCTCTCCATCGGGGGCGATCGGCCCCAGCGCATAGCCGACGCCCGGCTCGGCCGGGAACAGGGGCCGCAGGGGTGTGGGGCGCCGGAGGTCCGACACTTCGATGCCTGTGCGAAGCGCGTCCGTCCGCATGTCGAGGTCGAACCGCCAGGCGGTCGCATAGGGCCGCCGCACCTCGGCTATGGCCCAGCGGTCGCTGAGCGCGACTCGTCCGATCGCCTCGCGCGCAAGCACATCCTCCACCGTCAAGGGACGGGCGGCCGCCGTTCCGCTGGCCGCCAGTCCCAGGGCTGCGGCCAGAAGACGGCCGCAGCGAACCCAGGCCGGCATCACCAGCGGCGCGTGAGCTGGATGGCGGCGAAGCGGCCGACCACGTCGGCGGCTGCGGGGTCGAAGCCAAAGCCCGACGGGTTGTCGTAGAACGGCGGCCGCGCGTCGAGCAGATTGCGGACGTTGAGGCTGACCGTGAGGCCTTCCCACTGCGCGCCGGCGAAGGTCCACCGGGCCTGGGCGTCCAGCGTCGCCTGTTCCGAGATCGCGTGACCCAGGACGTCCCGGAAGCCGCTCATGTAGGCGCCGGCCACACCCAGGCCGAGGCTTCCGCGGGACCAGTCCAGCGTCGCCCGCGCCCGCGTCCTGGCGGGGAACCCGGGCTGACCGAGAAGTTCGACGAAGCGGGCGGCCGGGGTGATGGCCTGGTCGTAGTCCAGCAGTCGGGAGGCGTTGGCGCTGACGGACAGTTCGCCGCCGAAGGCCGGCCGGGAATAGCTGGCCAGCAGGTCCAGTCCGCTAACCTTCAGGCCGGCGGTGTTCACGTAGCGCATGTCCACCACCGCGCCGTAATCCGTTGGGGCGAACACCCCCTGATCGGTGGACGTGAAGGGTTCCGCCAGCAGGGCGGTGATGTAGGCGAGGTCTGCGGCGTTGGACGCCGGCGAGATGCGACGGACGAAGGGCGAAAGCCGGACGTCGGTGAGCGCGGCTGTGCGGTTGGTGAAGGCGGGTCGGTCGATCCGGTCCTTGAACGTCGTGCTGAACCAGGTTGCGGAGACCTTCAGGCCTGGCGCGACCGTGGGAGACCAATCGGCGCCCAGGGTCAGGGTTTTGGCGGTCTCCGGTCCGAGATCGGGATTGCCGCCCTGGAGGGCCAGCGACAGGATGCGATCCGCTCCGGAAGCCAGCCGCACCGGTCCGTTGCTGCGGGCTTCGGCGAGTTCCTGGAGCGCCGGGGCGCGGTAGGACTCGCCGTAGGTGCCGCGAATCAGCAGGCCGTCGATGGGGACCCACTGCAGCCCCACGCGGGGGTTCACGGTCTCGCCGAAGTCGCTGTACCGCTCGCCGCGCAAGGCCGCGGAGAGTTCCAGGCGTTCCACGCCCCGGCGCCGGTTTCCTGCGCCGATGAGCGGCGTGCGAACCTCGGCAAACACGGCCGTGACCGTCCGTTCGGTCTGCAGGCCATCGATCGCCTGTGGCGCGACGGTGGCCACATAGCTGGAACCGCTGCGGCGGAAGGTCTCGCGCCGGACCTGCGCCCCGACCGCCGCCTTCACCTCGCCGCCCGGGAGGACAAACAAGGCGCCGTCGGCCTGGCCGTTCAGGGATGCGACGCGGCTGCGGAATCGCGTTCGGCTGAAGCCGGACCCGATGGCGGCGAGCGTCGCGGCGGTATTCGCCGGCTGGCCGGCGAAGGGGTTGAAGTAGCCGTCTCGAACGGGGCTGTAGGCGGTCGCCGGGCTGTCCGGTCGGTTCCCCAGCGCTTCGGAGAGGATCAGGGCGTGCAGCGCGCCGCTGGTTCGTCCTTCGATGATCTCCTGCGCGAAAGCGCCGTAACCCGACCCCCGCCAGTCTGCGAACAGCGGCGTCTCGACGCCGAACGTGCCCGACAGACTCTCGGTTGTCGCACGGATCTCCGGACTGGGCAGTTCTGCGAACGCATACTGGACCTGGTGGCTGGCGGCGCCGTTCGGCGAGACGAAGAAGGGGTTGCTGCGCGAAATCGACAGGGTGGAGATCAGCGGTGAGCTCGTCACCTTGGCGCTGCGGAAGCTGTGTCGAACATCCCCGGAAAACTCGGCCGCGGAGCCGAGGTGCTGGCGCCAGGCGACGTAGGCGCTGGAGCGTCGCTGGCTCGGCAGCAGATCGACGCCCTGGTTCTGGTTGAAGCGGTTCACCGTCCCTGGCGAGAAGCTGGCGGGCGCCAGACCGATCCCGGATTGTCCGCCGGGGATCGCCCAGTAGGGCGAGCTGGCGCCGGTGGCGGGATCCGTCCGCAGGATGTTTCCCGGGAAACTGAAGGTGTCGCGCCGGTCGGCGCCGCCCCGCGCGCGCAGGTCCGAGGTGGCGGCGAAGTCGCGGTCATCGGCGCTCAGCGCCTCGCGGCGGTAGACCTCGAAGGCGCCCAGAAGGCTGCCCGATGACCACGCCCGTCCGACGGCGCCGCCGAGCAGGCCCTCGCGCGGCGTTCCGCCTTCGCCAAGGCCGCCGCGGAGGCGGACCTCGCCGCCCTGCAGGCGTTCGCGCAGGATCACGTTCACAACCCCGCCGACGGCGTCCGAGCCATAGAGCGCGGACGCGCCATCGAGCAGGACCTCCACCCGCTCGACGGCGATCGTCGGAATGCTCGACAGGTCCGTGAAGTCGCCCTTGTTCCCAGCGCCGGCCATGCGACGCCCGTTCACCAGAACCAGGGTCGCGTCGCTGCCCAGCCCCCGAAGGTTCACGCTGGTGCCGTAGCCGGAATTGGTGCCCAGGCCGTCGGCGCGGGTGGTCACCGTGCCTTCCGTGGATTGGCCGCTGAAGTTCTGGGGCAGGGTCTGCAAGGCGGCTGCGACCGTAGCGTGACCGGTGCGCTCGAGCGCGTCGCGATCAAGGCTGACCACGGGCGCCGCGGGGCTGCCGCCGCGGATGTGCGAACCCGTGACCCTCAGCTCCGAGACCGTATGCGCATGCGCGACAGCCGCCGCCGGGTCGCCGACGCGGTCTTGGTCATCGCCGTTCCCGTCGAAAGGGCCCGGGTCGATATGCGGCGCCTCCGCATCGCGGCGCGCTGGACGCGCCTGCGCCACGGGCGGCTTCGATCCCGCCTCGAGCTTGAGCACGACCATCCGCGGGGCCACCCTGGCGACGACGATGGCGCCAGATCCCACCAGCTGGCGGATCGCCTCTTCGGTGCTCAATCGCCCCGACACCGCCGGCGCCGAGCGCCCGCGCACCAGTTCGGGGGCGAAGACCAGCTGGTCGCCGGTCTGCGCGGAGAGCGCGGCGAGGGACGCCTCGAGATCCCCGGCAGGGATGCTGACGGTTCGAGCCCCTGCCGACCACGCCGGTGAGGCCGCCAGCATCGCCGCTGCGGTAAGAGAACTCAGGAGCGCCGATCGGAAGCCGCGCCCGCGGAATTGCACCTTCGACATGGACTTTTCCCCCGCGCGATTCGCGGTGGAGCCGGCTCCCTCAGCCGGATCTTCTGACGTCGCGAACCGTCGGAGACCCAAGACGTCAATCGGACGAGGAGACCCTACCGGCGCACGCGAAGACGTGTCATGCGCCGGGCGCCGCCGGGATGCCGGCGGGGCTGAGCTGGTAGGCGCCGTCGGCCCTCAACGTCACCTCCAGCTCGAACAGCGCCGCGACGCCCTTGGCGAAGGACTCTGTGTCGCCCACGTCGAAGAACCCGCTTACAACCCGATGGCTCAGCTCAGGGTCGGCCAGAATTACATCGCGGTCGCTGTAGCGGTTCACCTCCGCCACGGCTGCGGCCAATGGCGTTTGGCGAAACATCAGCCGCCCCGTCGTCCAGCTGGTGGTGCGGGCCGCGTCGGCCCTGGCCGTGCGAAGGCCGCCGTCCCGCCCCAGCACCGCCTGCTCGTTGGGCGCCAGGGTCACGGCGGAGGGCCCGCCGCTTGAGGTCACTTGGACGGAGCCTTGCACGAGAACCACTTGGACTTCGCCGCTGGCCTTGCGTCGCACGTCGAACTTGGTGCCGAGCGCACGCACCTGAGCTTCGCCGGCTGTGACCACGAAGGGACGCGCCGGATCATGGGACACGTCGAAGAAGGCTTCGCCGCGGGAGAGGATGATCTCGCGGCCGGTTCGGGTGAATCGCACGCGGACGCGGCTGTCGACGTTAAGGTGCACCCGCGAGCCGTCTTCGAGACGCACCACCTTCTGCTCTATGTCCTGGGTGGCGTAGACGGGCGGCAGACTGCCGGTGAACACTACGGCGGCCGCCGCCGCCATCGCCCCGAGCGCCCCAGCCGCCACCGCGCCCGTGGGCCGGCGCAGCCAGGCCGAGACGGTTCGCGGGCGAGTGTTCCCGAGGGCTTCCTGCGTCATCCGCATGATCTCGGGATCTGCGGCGTGTCGGCCAGACGCTTCCCAGAAGGCCTCCGCTTCCTCGTAGGCGGCGTCATTCACCGGGTCATCCCGCCAGGTGCGGAAATCACGCACCGTCTGCGTTGAGATCGAATGATTGCCCAGCCGCGCCAGCCATTCCGCCGCCTCCTCCTGCGCGCGCGTCCGCCGGGGTCCTGGATCGCTCATTGCGTCGTCGCCTAGCCGCGATATCGCGCCATGCAGAGCCGGATCGCCTTGGTCATGCGCTTCTCGACCGCCTTGACCGAGATCCCGAGGTGCGTGGCGATCTCAGCATAGGTCAAGCCGCCAAAGCGGCTCAAGACATATACGTCGCGGAGGTTGCGCGGGAGTTTCGCTACCACTTCCCGGTGGAGCAAGGTCTCGTGCTGGTCGGGGAGGGTGAAGGCGCCGGCGCCCTCGTCCGCCGCCACGAGCCGCGGGCGCTTCTGGGCGTTCTCACGGCGCAGGTGGTCCTGGGCGACATTCAAGGCGATCCGCGCCAGCAGAGACTTGGGGCTGCGCCAGTCGAGCGGGTGTCGGGTCAGGCGCAGGAAGGTTTCCTGAGCGAGATCCTCGGCGACATCACGCCCGAACCGGCGGGCGAGGAACGCCACGACCCAGCCGCCATGGGTGCGATACAACTGCGCGACAGCCGCGGGCCAGGGATCACTGGCGGAGCGCGTTGAAAGCTTCCCCTCCTCCGCAACTTTCACGCAACCCCTCCCCCGAGCCCACAGGATACGCGCATGAGGTGATAATAACACCCGTACGGGTGATTATAATACCTTCACGTGGCGTGAGATCGAAGTGCTGCTTTCCGTGGCTCGCTGATGGTCACTGCGAGGCAGATCCGCGCTGCACGAGCGCTGCTTGGATGGTCTCAGCAGCAGCTGGCGGACCGCGCAATCGTCTCAACCAACGCGTTGAACCGACTCGAACGTGGGCTTGTGGACAGCCGCGCCAGCACGTTGAGCGCTGTTGAGAAGGCGCTTGTGCGCGGCGGTGTCGAGTTCATCGCCGCAGATAGCAAAGGTGAAGGCGTGCGCCTGCGTGAGCCGTCAAGCGAAGGCGGCTGAAGCGGGCCGGGCGACCTGCGCTTCGAGGTCGCCCGGAAGCTATTAGGCTTTTCTAGACCAAAGCAGTTCGTGCGAGCCACCGGTGTCCACCAGGAGTGCATGGATGGGGGCCGGCAAGCTCGGATCGTCGACCTGCACGGACAGGCAAGAGGGCTTGCCCTCGCGGGTGACGGTCCACGCGGCGCCGATCACCGTCTGTCCGAGGTAGATGCGATGGTCGGGCGCTCTGTCGCCGGATCGCTCGACGGGGCGGATTTCGACGCCCTTCACATTGAGGGTGAGGGTGCGCAGCGCGCCCTGGTACTTGCCCTCGGTGGTCTTGCTGAAAACGCCGATGATGGTCATGGGAAGGTCCTCTCGTGTTCGGACCGCGCCAGCCGCGGCTCCGATGGCCATCTCAGGGGCGGACCTTTAGGTCGCCGGGCAGCCGCGGGCCCGCAGCGCGAGCGGAGGACGGCAGAGCCGTTGCCGGGTGACCGGGCCCGACCGAGCTTGAGCCATGGAGCCGGGCCGGCGTGGCGGTCGCGTGTGAGCCGCCGGCCGCCCCCGCAACGGTGTTCTCCTGCGCGATCGGAGGCAGACCGCTTCGGCGTGCGTCTGGCGCCTTCACTGCGGCGAAGCCTTGGCAGGGGCGTTTCGGGCCCGCGCGGGCGGCGCCGCTTGCGGCGAGGCGAGCCGCCGAGGCGTCTTCCTGCGTGACAGGTCGCCTGCGCGGCCTCTCGTGGCTCATGCCGTCGAGGTCCGTCCCCGTCGCAACGGCGGTCCGACCTTTCTTCCCCTGAGCTGGCGCTCATTCCTCGCGCAGCAAGAAAGCTCGGCCTTCGCCGTCCTCCGCTTCGCTGCGGGCCTGACGGCTGCATCGGGCCCTGAGGGACCTCGACTTCGGATGGCCATCGAGGCCGCGGCAGGCGCGGCCCGATCCAATCAGGAGACGAACATGGCGACCATCGGCACCTTCATCAAGAGCGGCGACGGCTCCTACGCGGGCGCGATCAAGACCCTCAGCCTCAACGTCAAACAGGCTCAGCTGCGGCCGGTCGACAAGGAAAGCGAGAACGGTCCCGACTTCCGGATCTTCGCAAACGGCACCGAGTTCGGCGCGGCCTGGAAGAAGACGGCGCGCGACACCAACCGGGACTATCTCTCCGTCAAGCTGGACGATCCCAGCTTCCCCGCGCCGATCTACGCGAACCTGGTCGACGCCGAAGAGGGCTACGCCCTGGTCTGGTCCCGCAGCCGAGCGGCCAACTGAGCGGGAGGGCGGCGGTCTCTCCACAAGAGACCGCCGCCTGAGCCTCCCAACCCCCCGCGACGGGACTCGTCAAAGGCCACAAGTTCTGCTTCTGTTCCTAGATGCATGATCTTAAGGCGGCCGCCTCTGACGGCGATCACGTCGCGTCACCATCGCACCGCCCGCTTCGCGCCGAAGGCGGCCTGCGCGGTGCTTTTGCGCGGCGGTCCGGGCGGCTCAAGGTCGGCGATGGATCGCCGTGAGCACGAAGCGCCCTGACGTTCTCACCGCGCCGCCAAGTCCGCTCACCGCCCTGACCCTTGCTGAGATGCACGTGCAGGGCTGGGAGCTGAAAGCCACGTGCCACCGCTGCGCAATCAAGCTGCGCGCCAGCCTGCCAGCTCTGATCCGCACCCATGGTCCCGACGCGGTATGGTGGGGCCAGACGCCGCGTTGCCCCGGGCTGGAATGCGATGGCGGGGTCCTGACCTATGCCGCGCGCAGCATCGCCGGTGGCTCGTGGACATCCCTGAGGCAGGCGCCCGGCGATCTCGCGCTTGCAGCGCACCGTCGACGGCATCGGCCACAGCGCACAGAGCGCTAACCCGTCGCCGCACTGGAGGCGCCGCTGGCGCTGCGTCTCCTGTGCCTGCCGGGGGGGGGGAGGGCGGCCTTGCCTGGGCTCATGCCGGCCGCGCGCCAGCGTCTCTGATCTGAGCCTCGCCAGCCCCGGCGCTCAGGGCTGCACGACGCAGCGGCCCGGAAGCTCAGCACGGTTGGCCCGGCTGGGGCGCGCTCTCGAGCGCGGCGGGTGGGCGGCGTGGGGGCGTAACTTGCGTCCTCGCGACGACCGAGGGGAGGGGCCAATCTGCAAGGCGGAGGTCTAGGGCAGGATAGCCTTGGCGGCAGCATTGTAGACAAGAGGCGTCGGGTGACGGTGCTAAGCGTAAGGGTGACGGATGAGCTTGCTGCACGGTTTGACGCCGCGGCGGCCGGCAGAGGCGGGCGCTCTGCGCTGCTGCGCCAACTCGTGCAGTCACACGCCGCACCAGCGTCCGCGCCTGCCCTGCGCCCAGCTCTGAGGCGGAACAGCATGCGGCTGATGGTGCGCCTGGCGGCTCAAGAAGCGGCGCACGTCCGCGCGGAGTCCCGGGCCATGGGCTTGCCGCCGGCCACGTGGGTCGCCAGCCTGGTCGGCTATCATGCTGGAGCTCGTCGCCGGTTCTCACGAGACGCGGAGCTTTCCATCATCGCCACACAGGGCGAACTCCGGCGGATTGGCGTCAACGTCAACCAGATCGCCCGGGCCCTGAACACCGCAGTCATGGAGGGCAGGGTGCTGGCTGCGGAGCTCGGGTCTGTCGACGCCTTGCGTGTGGAGCTTCGGGCGCACATGGCCGGTCTGCGGGACGCGTTCCACGCGAACCTGGCCTACTGGGACAGCGACGAATGACAGAGTTCCGGATGGTCCGCGGCTTCGAGGATGTCTGGCGGCCGCCAAGCAGTCTCTCGAGAGCGTGGCCCGAGGAGCGGTACCGGCCGCCTAGGGATCTCCGCGCCCGCCTCGCCCGCCTCGTCCGCAAAGCGCCCGAAGTGATGGTGAAGGTGACGGGGCGCACCCGCGATCCGTCTCACCTGGAGGCGCACCTTCGCTACATCACCCGCAATGGTGAGCTCCCGGCCGAGGGCGCCGCCGGCCTGCTGTGCGACGACCGAGACGCCATGCTCGACCTGGCGAAGGACTGGGCGTTTCGGAACCTGGCGGACAGTCACCGCCGCAGGGGAGCGCCGTTCAGCGTGTCGCTTCTTCTCTCGATGCCGGCCGGCACCGATCCCCACAAGCTGCAGGACGCCGCCCGCGCCTTTGCGGAGCAAACGTTCGGCGCGCGGTTTGACTATGTCTTCGCCCTGCACACGGACACGCCTCATCCGCACGTGCATCTCTCCGTCTGCGCGGCGGGGGCGGGCGGCGTCAGGCTGAACCCAAAGAAGGCTGACCTGGAGGCCTGGCGGCAGCTGTTCGCCCGTGAGCTTCGCGCCCGCGGCGTCGAGGCCGAAGCGACGCCGCGTCGGGCCAGGGGAGTCACCCGCAAGTCAGAACGGACACCGCTTCGCAAGCTGCGGGAACGGGCGGAGGCTGGACGCGGAGGGTTCAGCCGGGTCCACCGGGCAGGACTCATCGACGCGGTGCGACAACGATCCTCCGAAAGCACGGGGCCATGGATGGCGAGCCTCGCCGCGCGGAGGATCCGGACGGCGGCGCTCTACGCTGCTCAGGCGCGGCTGATGCTCACCTCTTCGGACCGGGCTGACCGACAGCTCGCGGATCGAGTGATGGCGTGGCTCGAGACCATGCCGTCGGCGGAGACCCTGCGGGACAAGCGCGCCCGGGAGGTCTCCGGTCGCGCGCCGCAACGCTCTGGGCATATCGAGAGGAGCCCGCGCCGGTAGACGCTCCATGCCCGGCCCGCCGTGGTGTCCCGGCGTGGCGCTATCGGATCTCGCGAGCCTGGTGAGCGCCTCGCCGTACAGGCCTGAAGCGGAACAACCCCGCGCCGCGTCGGCTTCGGCGGCCGTGCTGTGCACGTCGCTGGCCGCAGCCGCGCGATCGGCTTGGAGCGCCGCAAGACGGCTCTGCGCCTGACGGATCTCGCGCACGGCGCCGTCAGCTGACCCAGAGATCACTAGGCCAGAGCCGGCGCTGCTCGCATGCGCTCGTCATCCAGCACCGACGGCAAGGCGGTCGCGCCTCGGTTGGTGGTGAGATCTTGCGTCGCCCTGCGCAGACCCTTTCGCAGGTCTTCACGCGGGCGCAACGCCATGCGATCGCAAGGGTCTTCCCGTCGCAGCGCGGCAGGGCGCGATCTCATGGGCCATCATCAGCCCGACGACGAGGATCGCCAGCCTCGATGCGAACGCCGGGACCCAGCCGGCGCAACCCTGCGGCGCCGTTCTAGCCCCGATCTGCATGCATGCCCTCTACACTCGAAACGCCCTCAATCGGGCCGTCGCGACGTCGTGTCGGCTTGCGCCGGGTGATGAGCCAGCAAGGCCCCGCAGGGAGAGATCGGCAGGACCGCAAGGCAAGCTCGACGTTTTCCGCTTCGCCCGCGCCACCACGCGCGCACGTGGCGAGAACGGCGCCCACGCCCAGGGTGCGCCCATGTGATCACCTGCATTCGCAGGCCAGAAGGACGGCTAAACGGTCCAGTCTTCCTGAGGGCGGTGCGTCGGAGGCTTGTGCGCCTTCTCATATCCGGTACGAATGAACGGCAAAGCTGTCCCGGATAACGCCGCCATGAAGCGGCGAAGGCGGAGCGAGGAAATGCTGGAGAGGGGTGTGCCCCGCCGCGCGGTGCTCGGCGCTGCGGCGGCGATGCTGACGGCGGGCGCGGGACGCGCGCAAGATGCGGCGGGACCGGTCGTCGAGACGGCCCATGGGCGCTACCGCGGCCAGGTGACGGACGGGGTCCAGGTCTTCAAGGGCATGCGCTATGGCGCTTCCACGGCCGGCGCTGGCCGGTTCATGCCGCCGAGGCCCCCGGAACCGTTCGCGGGTGTCCGCGAGGCGTTCGAATTCGGCGACCAGGCGCCCCAGGCGCGCGGCGGGCTCGCCGGTTCCCAGCCGATGAGTGAGGACTGCCTGCGCATCAATGTCTGGACGCCCCGTTCGGGCGACGGGCGCCGACGGCCGGTGATGCTGTGGTTCCACGGCGGCGGTTTCGAAGCCGGGTCGGGCGCGAGCCCGCTGTACGACGGAACCAACATGGTCAAGCGCGGTGACGTCGTGCTCTGCACCATAAACAGCCGCCTCAATGTGTTCGGCTTCTGCGACCTCTCCGGTTGCCTTGGGTCGGATTTCGCCCGGTCAGGCAACGTCGGCTACCTCGATCTGGTGCGCGCGATGCAATGGGTGCGTGAGAACATCGCGGGGTTCGGCGGCGATCCGAACAACGTCATGATCTACGGGCAGTCTGGCGGCGGTCGGAAGGTGACCGTCTGCTTCGCGGGCCGGGAGGCCAGCGGCCTGTTCCATAAGGGCGTCGTCCAGTCAGGATCGCACCTCATGGTTCAGACCCAGGAACAATCCCGCGCCTTGACGGAGAGGCTGCTCCGGCGGCTCGCCATCGATCCGCGCAACGCGCGGGCGCTGCAGCAGGTCCCTCAGGAGCAGCTTTCGGCCGCACAGCGAGAGGTGATCGGCGCCGCCGGGTATCGTTTCGAGCCCAACCTCGACGGCGTATCCTTCACCGCCCACCCGTTCATGCCGAACGCGCCGGCCCATACCGCCAAGGTCCCGCTGATCGTCGGCACGGCGCAGCACGAGCTCGCCGCCCAACTTGGCTCCATGCCCGGCATCCATGAGATTGACGAGGCTGGCCTGCGGCAGCGACTGACCGCCACCATGCCGGCCGCCCACATCGATGAGGCGATCCGGGTGTTCAAGGCCTCGACGCCGTCCGGCTCGGCGTCGGAGATGTTCTTCAAGATCACCTCCTGGCGGTCCTATATCCGCAACGCTACGCTCATGGCGGAAAGGCGGGCGCAGCTGAACGGCCCGGACAATCCCACCTGGATGTACCAGGTGACCTGGCGCTCGCCCGTGGAGGGCGGCCGGCGGTTCGCCCAGCACTCGTCCGACCTGCCCTTCATGTTCGACAACGTGGCGCGCGGCGCGCGCTTCACCGGTCCGCCCAGTCCGGCGACGCAGGTGATGGCCGACAGCATGGCCGGGGCCTGGCTGGCCTTCGCGCACCGGGGCGACCCGCAACATCCCGGCCTTCCAGCCTGGCCTCCCTACGACCTGGAGAACCGCTCGGTCATGCAGTTCGACGCGCCGCCGCGGCTCGCCAGCGACCCCTATCGGAGCGAGCGCCTGTTCATGGAACGCTACTCGCCGGTCCGCGCCACCCCCGGCAGAGAGGGTTAGCCGTGCGAGCCAGCCGCAGACAGGCGCTCGGCGCCGGGGTTTTCGCCGCGGTCGCTCCGCTCGCCGGCGCGCCCGTTGTCGCGCAGACGCCCCGGCCCACACGGCCCGAGCCGGCGGTCACCGGCGCGCTTAGCCGCTTCATCGCCGGCAGCCAGGACCTCGTGATCGACGAGGAGATCCTCGACCTCGGCCGGCGGCACATCCTCGACACCCTGGCCTCGGCGGTGGCGTGCCGCGATCTCGAGCCGGCCGTGTTGGCGCGCCGCTTCGCGCTCGCCCAGTCGGGCGACGCACGGAAGAGCGCGGTCACGATCCTGGCCACCCGTAAGCGCGCGGCCCTGATCGACGCCGTATTCGCCTCGGCCATGACCGCGCATGGAGCGGAGATCAACGACTTCATTCCCTCGGCGCTGGTCCAGCCGGGGCCGGCGATCGTTAGCGCCGCCATCGCGCTGGCGGAACAGCGTCGGCTCTCCGGCCTGCAGGTTCTGAAGGCCGTCATCGTCGGTTATGAGATGGCCGGCCGCGTGCCCAAAGCGCTCGGCCTGCGCAATCTCAGCCGCAGCGGGTTGGCGAACCACGGCGTGGGCCCCACGTTTGGCGTCGCTGCGGCGGCGGCCTCCCTCTTGCGCATCGAGGAGGCCCGGATCGGCGACGTCCTGACCTATTGTTCGCAGCAGGCGTCCGGCTCGTGGCAGTGGATGCTGGACGTTGAGCACGTCGAGAAGTCCTTCGTCTTCGCAGGCATGGGCGCACGCGCCGGCTTGCAGGCGACGCTGATGGTCGAGCACGGCTTCCGCGGTGTCCGCGAAAACCTCGACCAGCCCACCGGCTTCCTGAACCAGGGGATGTTCACGGCGGCCGACGGCGACCTGGACCGCCGCTACCTTATCGAGGACCTGGGACGGCGGTGGGAGATGCCGCTCACCGCCTACAAGAAGTATCCCACAGGCGGCCCGACCCAGCCCGCGGTCGAGGGCCTGCTGACGTTGCTGCCGCAGATCGATCGCGCCAAGGTCGCCGCGGTCCGCATCGAGATGCCGGGCCGCTGGGATGCGTTCCGCGACGCCGCCATGCCGGCCCTGAACCTGCGCTATTTGAGCGCCATCATTCTGATCGATGGCCGTCTGGATTTCGTCTCGGCTCAGTCGCTGGCGCGGATGCACGGCGACGCTGCGGTCAAGGCGGTGATGGGCAGGGTGGACGTGGTTCACGACGCGGCTCAGGAAGCCGGGCCGGGACAGCCGCGCACGGAGAGCGCCCGGGTTATCGTCACGGAGACGTCCGGCCGCCGCCACGAGACCTACATTCCCTATGTCGTGGGGTTCCCCTCGCACCCCATGTCCAAGGCTGATGTGGAGGCCAAGGCCAGGGGCTTGCTCGAGCCCGTGCTCGGTCGAGCTCGCGCCGACACGCTGATCGCGCGGGTCTGGACCATCGACAGCCTGCCAAACGCCGGCGAACTCGCCCGGCTGGTGGCCACCTAGGAGCCTGCAGATGAGGACCTTCAACGCCGCTCGCCGGCGGGTCGGTTGCGGATTGTGGCCGCGCCAGGCGAGGAAGACGTGAGGCTCGCCCTGATCGCCGCGGCGGTGCTTTCCGCCGCCTCCGCCCGCGCCGCCGATGTCCGCGTCCGCACCACGTCCGGCGATCTGGTCGGGACGGCGACGCACGCCGCCCACGTCTTCAAGGGCGTGCCCTATGCGCAGCCGCCGCTGGGGCCGCTGCGCTGGGCGCCGCCGCAGCCGCTCTCCTGGACGGGCGAGAGGCGGGCTGACACCTTCGGCTCGCCATGCCTCCAGCGCACCGATCCTGGCGGACGCCCGAATGGCGGCGGCGTCAGCGGGCCGTCCAGTGAGGACTGCCTCTACCTGAACGTCTGGGCGCCGGCGAAGGCGCGCCAGGCGCCGGTGATGGTCTGGCTTTACGGCGGCGGCGGCACGATGGGTTCGGGCGCTGTGGGCTCCTACCATGGGGACGCCTTCGCCCGCGACGGCGTGGTGCTGGTGACGCTCAATTATCGCCTGGGCGCCCTGGGGGGCTTCGCCCATCCGGCGCTCAGCGCCGCCGCTGGGCCAGGCGAAGGTCTGGGCAACTACCACCTGCTCGACGCCATGGCGGCGCTGAGGTGGGTGCGGGACAATGCGGAGGCCTTTGGCGGCGATCCCGGCAACGTCACCGTATTTGGCCAATCCGCGGGCGCGACCATGGTCGCCAATCTGCTGACCTCGCCCATGGCCCGGGGTCTGTTCGACAAGGCGATCATCCAGAGCACGGGGTCTCTGCCGACCCCGGCTACGCCGATGGGACGGGCGGAGGCGCGCGGGGCCGAGTTGGCGACGGCGGTGGGCTTACCGGGTGCGGACGCAAGCCTTGAGCAGCTCAGAAGCGTGCCGGCCGCCGACGTGGTCCTCAGGGACCGTGTCCTGGGCGCGGGGCTCCGCACGATCCTCGACGGGCGTGTGAAGACCCAGTCGATCATGGACGGCTTCGCCGAAGGCGTGGCGATCGACGTCCCGCTCATCATCGGCACGACGAGCGACGAAGGTCGGCTGTCGGGCTCCCAGCGCGTGGCCACCTACGCCATGCCGGGTGCGCCTGTCTGGCAGTACTTCTTCGACTATGTCCCGGATTGGCGCCGGCCCGAGCAGCCCAACGGGGTCCCCCACGCCGGTGAGATTCCTTACGTCTTCGACACCCTGGCCGCGGACCGCGCGGGCGCCCGGATGACGCCGCAGGACCACGCCGTCGCCGCCCGGGTGCATTCCTGCTGGGTCGCCTTCGCCAAGGCGGCGAGAGCGGCGACCGCGCTGACCTGCGCCGAAGGCTTCCGTTGGCCGGCGCGAGACGAGACCAACGGCCGAGCCGTGGCGATCTTCGCAGAGAGGCCGCGCCTGGGGCGCGCCGCCGAGCTGCGGTCGCCGCCGAACGGCGCCCCGCCCGGCCCCACCAGCCGCGACGAGGACTAGGCGGGCGAGCAACGCACGGGTGTTCGCATTTGGACGTCGATTTCCGTCTCGGCCTCTGTCAGTTCTGGGCCATGACGAAGTCGGCCAAGCCGAGCAAGCCGAGCGCCAGGGGGGTGCGCGGTCCGCACGCCGAGCGCACCGCCGCCATGCGCCAGCGGCTGATCGAGGCGGCCATCGCGTGCCTCTATGAACGCGGGTACGCGGCCACCACCTTCCAGGTCGTCACGGAGCGCGCCGAGGTGAGCCGGGGGGCCATCCTCCATCATTTCCCGACCAAGGTGGATCTGATGGTGGCGGTGGCCGAGTACGCGGCCTTCTATCAGAACCGCGTCATCCGCGAGCGTCTCGCGGACACGCCCGCCGGCATGCCGCTCTACGTGGCGCTCACCTACGCCACCTGGGAGATCGTGATCCAGCCTCCGGCCATGGCGCTGATCGAGGTGATGATGGCGACGCGGGCGGACTCCGCCCTTGCCGAGCGCCTTCCGGCCGTGGTGACCGCGTTCGAAGCGCGCCAGCGGGAGGACGTCTGGCGACTGGCCCAGCGGATCGGCATCCGTGACCGCGAGCAGGTGGACACCATGGTCCGCCTGCACCGGGCGGCCATGCGCGGCCTGGCGATCGAGCTCAGCCTGACCGGCGACCGCGCGGCGGCCGAGGCCAGCATGCGCCTTCTCGAGCGCTACAAGCGGATGCTCACCGGTGAGCTCGTGACGGCGGTCGACTGAGGGGCGTCAGCGCGGGGCCGTCGGCGGGAAGGCCGCCGTGTTCTCGGCCACGATCGGCGTCGCTGTCGCCAGGCGTGGGGTCTCGCCGAACACAGCGATGGCGTCGTTCTGCGCCGTTTGCGCTGGCCAGGTGAAGCCGTCGGCGCAAGTCAGGGACGTCGCCGTCACCGGAGCCTTGGCGAACGCGACCCAACAGCCGTTCATGCGGCGGGCGACCGCGCGGTCTGCGTTCGTAACCTGGGCCCCGCCGCCGGTGGTCGACGTGGAAAGCGCGTCGAATGCATAGGGCAGTTCGGCCGAATGGGGCGCGCCCCTGGGCTGCTCGGCCGTGCGCCAGGCTGGCACATAGGTGAAGTAGTATTGCCAGGCCGCGGCCTTGCCATGTGTCGCCGCCAACCGGACGGCCTCGCGGGCGGCGCCGGCGCCGGGCTCGCCGTTGTTGCTCCCCACGATCAGCGGCACGTCCACGGTGGCGCCGCTGGCGAAGCCGTCCCGGGTGGCCATGGTGCGGATCTTGCCGTCGACGACCATGTAGACCCCGCTGCGCGACGCGGCGTTCGACGTCATGGCCTCGGGCGGCACGGCGCGGAGCTGTTCGAGCGTCGCCGCCTCGCCCGGCAGGCCAAGGGCGGAGGCGATCTTCGCGCCGGCCGCTTCCGCTTCCGGCAGGCTGCGGCCGCCGCCGAAAAACGCGCCGGAGTGAATGATCGCCTTGTGGAAGAGGCCTCGCGCAGGCGGCGAAGCCAGCAGGGAGGAGACCATCAAGCCGCCGGCCGACTGACCGAAGAGGGTTACATTGTCCGTATTCGCGCCCAGAGCCCTCCCGTTGCGCTGGACCCACTCCAATCCAGCGATGGCGTCCATCAGAGCGTAGTTGGCGACCGGCTCCGCCCCGGCCGCCTTGGTTAGAGCCGGATGGGCATAGTTGCCCAGCATGCCGAGCCGGTAGTTAAGCGTCACGACGATGACGCCCTGCTTGGCGAAGGCGCTCCCGTCGTACGAGCCAAGGTGGCCGGCCCCCAGGTAGCCTGCGCCGCCGTACAGCCAGACCATCACCGGCGCATTGCGAGCGTTCTTCGGCGCCCAGACGTTCATGTAGAGGCAGTCCTCGTGGGTCGGGCCGCTGACGCCGCCGCCGTTCAGCCGGCCGTCCGCCGGGGTCGGTTGCGGGCAAGGCAGGGCGAATTCCATCGCCTGGCGCTCGCCATTCCAGGTGACGCGTTGCGGCGGCCGCCAGCGGAGCTCGCCGACGGGCGGCTTCGCATAGGGGAAGCCCTTGAAGCTGTTCACACCGCCTTTGGACACGCCGACGAGCGTACCCGAATCGGTCTTGAGGCGGACCGGTTCGGCTGAAGCCGTTGACGCGATCGCCAGCACCGCCAGCGCGAGAAACGCCACCCTCATGTCTCCCACCCCTCATTCGGCCCTGTGGCCGTTGTTGTGTGCGTTGCAGTCCAGTTCGACGGCAAACGTTCGCGCCGCTCTTGTGTGAGCGGGCGTCGGCGGGCGAAGCCGGCCTGCTGCGCGCCCAAGTCTGCGCCGAGCCCCGCGTGGGGATCAAGTGCCCCAGGCCGATTTCGAAGCCTCGGCATGCGGTGCGAGAACAAGGGTTGACGAAGCGGCGTGTTTAGCAGTCCCTTTTGACGGCAAAAACGACGTGGCCGCATCAGACGGCTCACGCGTCCCGAGGGGGGGAACCATGGTCAAATCACGCCACTTCTGCGCCGTCTCGGCGCTCGCGCTCCTTGCGGCCGGCGCCGCCAACGCTCAGGACGCGGCGCGATCCGCCGGCCGGTCCGGGGCCACCGTCGAGGAACTCGTCGTCACGGGCACCTTCATCGCTGGCACCCCCGAGGACGCCGCCATACCAGTGGAGGCGCTGACCCTCGAAGAGTTGCGCCAGACCGGCTCGCCTTCGAACCTCGACCTTGTGAAAAGCCTGAGCGAGGTGGGCAGCGTGGCCGGCGAGGCCAATCGTTCCAACCTCTTCGCGGTCGGCGCCCAGTCGATCAACCTGCGGTCGGTCAGCGCCTCGCGAACAGTGGTGGTGTTCAACGGCCGCCGGATCCCCGAGCAATTCTCCAGTTCCGTCGGACGCTTCAACAACGTCGCTATCATTCCGAACGCCGCCATCGGCCGGATCGAGACGCTGAAGGACGGCGGCGGCGTCACTTACGGCGCCGACGCCGTCGGCGGTGTCGTGAACTACATCACCCGGCGAAACCTAGACGGGGTCGAAACGAACGCCAACTACCGCTACATCGACGGCTCTGACGGGGACTGGGACGCCGACATCAGCTTCGGCAAGGTGGGCGAGCGCTGGAACGCCATGCTGGTGGTCGGCTACCAGCACCGCAGCGAACTCGACACGACCGATCGCGCCTTCGCGCTGCAGCCCTACCTGATGAACCCGTCCGGCTGGACGACCTACGGTCAGCCCGGCTCGTATCTCTTCCAGCGCGCCGGACAGCAGGGCGCGATCACGCCCAGTGCGACGGCGGCCAGCGGAAATCGCTTCAGTGGGGACGTCCAGATGGGGCCGACCGGCGTCCTGCGCGATCCTTTCTGCGCCGACCTCGGCGGCTTCGCCGGCTTCAGCGCCACCCCGTCGCCGGTCTGCTACTTCCAGTCCGGACAGATCACCAACCTGGTCGAGCAGCAGGACACCTGGCAGGCCTATGCGGAGGCCAACTACGAGCTGAACAGGTACTTCAGGGTTCACCTTGAGGGGCTCTATTACCAACTTGACGTTCCGCACATCCCGCTAGACACCTTCGTGGCGGTGCCGCTGGTTTTCCCGCTGACCTCGACGGGCAGTTCCCAGACGATTGGCGGCAGCGCGGCCTACGCGGTGGCGGGCGGCAACCCGGCGGTGCGCCACCTGCTGCTCAGCACACGCAATTCGAACGGAACGCTGGCGTTCGGCGACCCCGACACGCCGGGCACCCAGGCCTACCAGATCGTCAACGGCGGCCGCGTGGGCCTGCCCAGCGCCACCTGGCGGCCGTTTGGCGTCGGCGGCGCTCCGATCCCGGAACTGGAACAGCAGCACAACACCAGCGTCGTGCTTCGGGGCACAGTCCAGTTCTCGGGAGACCTGCCGGAAATCTGGGGCGCGGAGCTGAAGTGGTCGGCGGCCGGCACGTACAACCGCATCGCCTACGATCTCGACTTCAACGACATTCTCGCCACACGGATGCAGGCCGCGTTGAACGGCCTGGGCGGCCCCAACTGTTCGGGAACGACGCCGGGCGCCAACGGCTGCCTGTATTTCAACCCCTTCGCTTCCGCGATCGCCAGGAACGTTTATTCCGGGCAGACCAATCCCGGCTTCGTCGGAAGCGGCAGCTTCGCCGGCTATGCGCCGGGGCAGGGCCTGCAGAACAGCCCAGAGCTGGTTCAGTGGCTCTATGCCCCGATGTGGATGCGCCGGACAGGGGAATACTCGATCTACGACGCGGTTCTGAGCGGGGTGACGCCGATCCGGCTCTTCGCCCAGGACGGCGTCGCCTTCGCCCTCGGCGGACAGTACCGCTACTACCGTGAGGAATCGGACCTGAGCGACCTGGCGGACCGGGCGCTCAACCCTTGCGCCACGCCGGGCGTCACAACCTGCGCCAGCGCGTCGGGGCCAGGCCTGTTCAGCCGCGGCTCCGGCGTCAGCGGTCTGGGCTTCGACTACGACCGCCGGTACCCGGTCGCCTCGGCGTTCTTCGAGGTCCGAGCGCCGCTCCTCGACACGCTCGTGGCGAATTTCGCGGGCCGATACGAGAAGTTCTTCTCGGACATTAGCCCCACCGACACCGCCGTTTTCGTGCCGTCGGGATCCATTCGATGGCAGGTTCAGGACTGGCTGGCGTTCCGTGGGACCGCGAGCGAGTCTTTCAGCCAGGTGAACCCGCCGGCGCGGCGCGCGCCCACCACCACCGGCAACACGGCCGCCCCCGCCCAATTCGGCGGGACCGCGGTGACCTTCGGCACCGCCAACTTTCCGAACCTCGAGGTGAAGCCTGAGCGGGGCGTCAACTATAATGTCGGCGCGATCGTCACGCTCGGCGGCTTTCGAGCGAACGTCGACTACTACAGCATCAAGATCAAGGACATCAGCCGCGCGCAGACCGCGGCTCAGCTGGTGAACGCAATCGTTCAGCCGGGCCAGACCGGGCCGGGCGCGCTGATCAACTGCGCGAGCCCGCTTCTCACCGAGCCGCAGGAGCTCCTGGGCGGCCGTCCGTTTGTGCAGCTCAACGGTCCCTGCACGGCGGGTTCGGCGCTGAACAGCCCCGCCGGCGCCGGTGGCCTGATCGGCGGCACGGTCAACTTCTTCGGCCAGCAGGGCACCCAGACGTTCCTGGTGAACGGAGGTCAGCTGAAGACCTCAGGCATTGACGTCAGCGCGTCCTATCGCCTGCAGGACCTATGGGGCGGCGACCTGACCGTGACCTTCGACTGGACACACATCCTCACCTACGACGCCAGCGATTACGTGGTGGGCGGCGTGGTGGTGGCGGAGGGCTATTCCGGCCTCGGGACCGTGAATGAGCTCACCGGGCGCAACAGCCAGCGCGTTTTCGAAGACCGCGCCTCGTTGGGCTTGAACTACCGCCGCGGTGTCCACAACCTCAACGTCACGACGCGGTTCGCCTCATCCCTGATCAACGACGACACGGCGGACTATCTTGAAAACGGCTCCACCAACGCCAACGTCGGCGGCGCCAACGGGGTTGTGCCCTCGGGGGCGGCCTGCGTCGACCTGCCGAACAGCCCGCCAGTTCCAGCCGGCGCCGGCAGCGGCTCCCGCGGCGCCAACTCCGGTGCTGTGGTGGGCTACTGCGCGGGCCAGAACGTCACCGTGCTGACCGGCAGGAAGATCCCGGCCGCGTTCGTGACCGACGTGAGCTACCAGCTCGCCCTGCGCGAGAATACGACCGTCACCGTCACGGTCCAGAATCTGCTCGACGACGATCCGAACTTCACCCGCGATGTGCTGGGCTACGATGCCGGCGTCGCCAGTCCGCTTGGCCGCACGATCCGCTTCGGCGTGCGCAAACGCTGGTGATCGCGACGGACGGCAGCCGCCGCGGCGTCAGCAGGGCGGCCGGCCTGCTTCCTTCCGAGGTCATGTCGTGGGGGGCGCTGGACCGGCGGCGCGCCCTCGATAGGCCTCGGAGGTGGCTGAGGGCCAAGGCGCGCAAGACGCGTGAACCGCCCGCCAGGCTCCTCCTCGGCGGGCCGGGCTCACCAGCCTACTCTTCCTACGGTGCGAAGAATCCCGACGTCGAGAGTGCGGGCCGCCGCGCACGCCGCCATCATCCGTCGCACGCGTGTTTCCGGCGGTGGCGGCGTGACGGTGGTTCGGGCGCTGCGTAGGTCATCGAGGCTAACGTCACCCGGCGCTGAGAGCGAGGTACGAGCGGTTCCATGTTGGACTGAGGAGCACTTCGTTCACGCAGACCGTCGCCGGCATCCTGGCCACGAAGGCGACGAGTTCCCCCAGGTCTTCCGCCTGGAGCATCCGCGCCTGATCCTCAGCGCTGACCGGAACTGGGCGGTTCTTGAGGATCGGCGTGGCGACCTCGCCGGGGCAGATGCAGCAGGACCGGATGCCGTTCACGCATTCGGCCTGGTTGAGGCTCTCGCTCAGCGCGTTCAGGCCGGCCTTGGCGGCCGTGTAAGCGGGTCCGGTGACCGGCGAGACGTAGCGCCCACCCCATGATGAGATCTGGATGATCAGGCCGCCGCGATTGGCGCGCATCGTCGGCAACACCGCCTGGGATGTGTAGAAGCATCCGTTAAGGTCTGCCTCGATCACCGATTGGAAGGCTTGGGGGTTGACCGCGCCCCAGGCGCGATCCCGGACATTGAAGCCCGCGCTGTTCACGAGGATGTCGCACCGGCCAAGCCTTCCGATCACGTCGGCCGCCGCTGCCTCCACCTGGCTCGGGTCTGCGACGTCCAGGGGCGCGACATGGCTCTCGCCACCGACCGCGCGAACCAGCTCCGCGGTCTCCGCAAGCTGCTCAGGCCGTCGTCCGCTCAGCGCGACAATCGCGCCCGCCTGAGCCAAGGCGACGGCGGAGGCCTGGCCGATGCCGGACCCCGCGCCGGTCACCCAGGCCACCTCGCCTTCGATCGAACGCAGCATCGATACCTCCCAAGATTTGATGTCGTCGTTTTGCTAGCGATCGCTTTGGCGACGGGATGCGTGCGCCAGGAACCGGGCGACGCTGAGGTTCGCCTCACGCGCGAGCTGGCCCTCGAGCATGTGGAAGCCATGCACGCCGCCGGGATAGACCGCGAGCTGCGAGGCGTTGCCGGCGCCCCGCCAGCGCATGTGCATGAACAGGCTGTCGTCGAGCAGGGGGTCCAGCGTTCCGACAGAGAACAGCGCCGGCGGAAGGCCGGTCAGATCCGCGTAGAGCGGCGAAAGGGCCGGGTCGCGGACGTCGAACGCGCCCCGGAACTGCGCGACGAGGGCCTCGACCTTTGCGCGGTCGATGACCAGCGTCTGATTGGCCGCGCGCATGCTGGGCGTCAACGACAGGTCGAAGCACCCGTACATGAGGTTGGCCGCCCTGAAGAGCGGCGAGCCCGCGTCCCTCAGGCGGAGCAGGGTCGCGGCCGCGAGGTGCGCGCCCGCCGACTCGCCCCCGATCGCGATCCAGGACGTTCCGAACTCGGATCTGGCATTGGCCGCCAACCAGCGCGCCGCCGCCACGCAGTCTTCGAGGCCCGCCGGGAAGGGGTGCTCCGGCGCCAGACGATATTCGACGCTGACCGCGGCCATCCCGGCCTCGGCGCCGAGCAGCTCCAGCTGGCTGTCCCACATGTCGTTGCGGCCAGCCGTCCAGCCGCCGCCGTGGATGTGCAGGTACGCTCCCACCGGGGCCGGCGGCGCAAGGATCCGCAGGCCGATCTGGCCGCCCGGACCTTCGATGGCGAGGGTGCGGGCTCGCGGTGATCTGGGGCCCACCGGCAGGCTGAGGTCGCCGCTCGCGTACGCCAGGCGCAGCGCGTTACGGTCTGCGGGTGGCGGGATGCTCGCCAGCCTCGAGGCGAAGGCGTCATTCACCGCTCGGGTCTCCGCCGAGATCGCGGCGCGATCGAAGGGATTGATGGCGGGGGGCTCCGCGCCGTCGTGGATGGTCATCGACGTCTCCGGATCCGCCGAGATGCGGATCTACGGGATCTGCTTAGCGCCCCCCCAATGTGGAATCAAATTCTAATAGTGTTGTGTTGAGCCAACGGGCCAAGGGCATCCGGCTTCAGCCTTAAAAGCGCGTAGGGATGCCCGCGCACAGAGGGGGCGGTGGTCGTTTTCGCGCAGTCCGGCCGGAATTTGGCTTGCTAGTATCAGAACGACGAACTAGAACGGCATCCTATAAACGACCGGCCCGACACGGACGGCGAGAACAAGCAAAACACCAAGGGAGGGTATGGGGAGGATGCGCAGGAAATTCGTTCTGTCTGCGACAACGGCATTGGCGATGGGCCTGGCCGGCGCTGCGTTGGCGCAGGACGGCGCCAACCTGGAGGAGATTGTCGTCACCGCTCAGAAGCGGGAAGAGTCCCTCCAGCGCACCCCTGTGTCGGTCACCGCGATCGGCGAGGAAGTTCTGGCGGAACGGGGCATCGCCACCGTGGCCGACCTCCAGGGGTCGGTGCCGGGCCTGCTGATCGGCGGCAACATGAACTTCGGCGGCATCAATTCGATCGTGCTTCGCGGCGTCAGCAGTCCGAACGTGGTGATCGGGGCGGAGGAGGCGGTCGGCGTCTATCTGGACGGCGTATTCCTGCCGCGCTCCGACGCGGCCTTCTTCAATTTCGCCGACGTCCAACGCATTGAAGTGCTCCGGGGGCCCCAGGGCACGCTCTACGGCCGCAATTCGGTAGCCGGCGCGATCAACATCATCACGCGCTCGCCCACCGAGGAGCCGGAGGGCCGCATTGAAGGGAACTACGGCTCGTTCAACAAGTACGAGCTGAAGGGCTACCTCGGCGGGCCGATTACGGAGGGGGTCGCCGCGAGCCTGTCCGCAGTCAAGTCCGGGCACGACGGCTATTTCCGCAACGCCAACACCGGCAATCGCGTGGGCGCGGTCGACGACCTGACCACGCGTGCGAAGCTGCTCTTCCATGGGGAGCGCTTCAGCGCGACGCTCGCTGCCGATTACTCGCTCCTGAAGGCGGAAGACCAGTTCCAGAACCTCAAGAACGCCGCGGGCGTCGTGGTGGGCTACGGCGATCCGGCTGTCGTTGAGACCGAGTACGAGGACCAGATCCAGACCCGCCGGCGATCCTATGGCGCCTCGTTGACCGCGACCTACGACGTCAACGACGACCTGACGCTGACCTCCATCACCAGTCGGCGCACGTACCGCGCCCGGGTGAACGCCGACACCGACGGCCAGGGGACAGCCAGCCCGTTCGTGCACACGCTGAGCCGGCTGGGAAACAACGACTTCAGCCAGGAATTGCGGGCCAACTACGCGGCCGGCCCGCTGACGCTCACCAGCGGCCTCAACTACTTCCAGGACAAGTCTTACGTGGAGATCCAGATCTTCACGGCCGCGGGACAGACGGGCTTCAGCACGCCCCGCAGCTCGACGAAGGCCTATGCCGCGTTCGCCCAGGCCGAATGGGAGGTGACGGATCGCCTGAAGCTGATCGGCGGCCTTCGCTACAACCTGGATCGGAAGCACTTCTCGGTCACCACGCCGGCGCTTGGCGCCCTTGGAGCCTCCTTCGTCGAGGACCGGCGCCGCGACGACGCGTGGATTCCGAAACTGGGGGTCACCTTCCAGGCGACGCCGCAGACCTTCCTGTTCGCCACGGTGTCGCGCGGCTACCGCGCGGGCGCCTACTCCGCGGGGCCGGCCCGGTTCAGTCAGGTCGCGCCCGGCGCAGATCCCGAGCGCCTCTGGAACTATGAAGCCGGCGTCAAGACCGAGCTCCTCGACCGTCGCCTTCGGCTCAACGCGACCGCCTACTACACGACCGTGAAGGGGTTGCAGGTTCGGGAGACGGTCGCGGTCGGGGACGCGCAGGTCAACAACGCCGGCAGCGCTCGTGTCTACGGCGCGGAATTCGAAACCACCGCCCTGCTGGGCGCCGGCTTCAGCCTCGACAGCACCCTGTCTCTCCTGGATGGCGAGTACGAGACCCTGTTCGAACGGGGCTTCCTCGGCAACATCGTCACCTTCGATCGCTCGGGCAACCGAATGATCCGGTCGCCCCGGATGCAGTTTTCGATCGATGGTCGCTATGAGCGGCAGATCACCGACGACTTCGGCGTGCGGGCGAATGTCCGATACTACCGGGAATCCAAGTCGTTCTACACGGCGGCCAACGAGCCGTTCGTGGGCAACGACGGCTGGCATACCCTCGATGCCCGCGTCACCCTGGGCTACCGCGATGCGTGGGAGGTCTACGCCTTCGGCAAGAACCTGACGGACAAGCGGTATCAGACTGCGGTGATCACGCTTGGCGCCTTCTATCCCGCCTCGATCAATGATCCCCGCACCTTCGGCGTGGGCTTCGACTATTCGTTCTAGGGCCGCGTCTCTAGGCCCGCGTCCGGCGCTGTCGCCCGACGCCACCTCCCTGGACCCTCCGGCGCCCGTCGCGGCGTGCGCTGGGGGCGAAGAGGCGGGCTGGCCGAGCGCCGCTGAACGGCTCGTAGCAGACTGACCGGTGCGGGGCGTGAGACTTTCGATGGAGACGGCGATGACGGCGACACCTCTGGACGGCCCCGCCGCTTCGGCGCCGCCAGCGCGCTTGCGAACCCTGCACGTGGTCGTGCTCGTCGTCTGCACGCTCGTGGCTTTCCTCGATGGGTTCGACGTCCAGATGATCTCCTTCCTCGCTCCCGCCATCGCGCGCGAGTGGCAGGCGCCGAAGGAGGTCTTCGGCCTGATCTTCTCGTCCGGCATCGCCGGCATGCTGGTCGGCATGGTCGGGCAGGGACCGTTCTCGGATCGGTTCGGGCGCAAGCCGATGGTGTTGTTCTGCGTGGCGACCTTCGGCCTGTGCACCCTGGCCTGCGCCTTCGCCCAGTCGCCGGCCCAACTGATCGTCGTCCGCTTCCTGGGCGGACTCGGCATGGGCGCCGTGATGCCGAACGTGATCGTCCTGGTGGCGGAGATCGCACCGCCGCAGCTCCGCTCGCGGATGGTCGTGCTCCTCGGCGCCGGCGTTCCGGTCGGGGGCCTCTCCGCCGGCGCCCTCAGCGCGTGGCTGCTCCCGCTCGTGGGCTGGCGTGAGATCTTCATCGCGGGCGGGGTCGCGCCCCTTCTCCTCACGCCCGTCCTCGCCCTTTGGATGCCTGAATCCCCGATGTTCCGGCTGGAGCGGGCGCGGCGCCGAAGCGGAGATCGCCGCCTCGCTGACGAGCGGCGGGTCCAGGCGCTGGTGCAGCGCGGGTGGGTGGCGCCGGAGCCCGCTGCCGCGACCGGCACGACAACGCCGGGGGTGAAGGCGCTCTTCGATGGCGCGAGCCGTCGAAACACCCTGCTGATCTGGCTGATCTTCGCCGCCAACATGATGCTGTTCTACTCGGTGCTGAGCTGGATGCCCCTCATCCTGACCTCCACGGGCACGCCGGAAGGCTTGGCGGCGCTCTCGGGGGCGATGCTCAACCTCGGCGCCGTGGCCGGCAGTCTGCCCCTCGCCTGGGCCGCCGATCGGTTCGGCGTGAAGCGCGTGATCCCTTTGGCGTTCGTTGCCGGCGGGGTGTTGTTCTGCGCCACCGGCGCCTTGCTCGGCGTCTCCTATCCGGCGCTGCTCATGCTTTGCACGGTCCTAGGCGCCATCTCGGGCGGCGGGCAGCTGCTCCTGAATGCGGTCGTGAGCGGCCTCTACCCTACCGCCGTGCGGGCGACAGGCTTCGGCTTCGCCGGCATGGCCGGGCGGGCCGGGGCGATCGCCGGGCCCCTTGCCTGTGGCGCGATGCTCGCTCTGGGCGTGTCGGAGGCCGGTCTGCTGGCGCTACTCGCGGCGCCCGCGCTTGTCGCCGCTCTCGCGGCCACGCGGCTGCGGACGGCGGGCTCCGCCCAGTCCGCATGAAATCGGGCGCAATGAGCTCCGGTCTGTGTATATCAGATTCCCGTTCTGGAACCACAGACTAGAACATGCGACACGCGCACCCTGGGGCGTTGTTGTCGAGGAGGGGATCGGATAGGGAAGCGGAGAGGCCTGAGGGGAATGGATGACCTGATGTTCGACTCGATCCGCGCGCCGTCACAAGCCCGCAGCCAGCGGACGATGGATGAGGTTTATCGTTCCCTGGACGCCCTCCTGAAGGCCAAGGGCTTCGACCAGATCACCATCGCCGACCTTGCGTCCCACGCCGATGTGGCGGTGGGCTCCATCTATGCCCGCTTCAAGGACAAGAAGGCGCTGCTCGCCGGTCTGCACCTGCAGGTGTCGGGCCAGGCCATCACCTGCCTGGGGCCGCTGAGCGCGCCGTCGAAGTGGCAGAACGCCAGCGATGAGGAGATGGTCCGTGCGATCCTCAAATCGGTCGACCGCTTCTACCGTAAGCAGGCGCACGTGCTCGGGGCCGCTTACCTCGCCGGCGCTGGCAACATCAACGAGATGCGCACCCGGGTGTGGGAAGCGGCGATCGAGAACTTCACCGACCTGCTCCGAAGCCGCTATCCCGGATCCGATCGCGAGCAGCTGCACCTGGCCGTCAAGGTGATGGTCCGGTTTGTGACCGCGATGATGATGCAGGCGATCCTCATCGACTGGATCGGGCGTTGGAAGGGGGGCGTGCCGAACGCCCTCATGCTCCAGGAGCTGAAGCGGTTCTGCCTCGATCAGATCGCGCGGGCGCGGGCGGGACGGCTGGGCGAGGCGGACGCGTCCGCCGTCAGCGGAGAGGGCTGACGGCGGCGGCCTCCCATAACGAGGCGCCTGGACGGCCAGCCTATGAGCCGTAGAGCCGCCGGCGCCCCACTGTAAGCAGCGCAAGCTCACTGTCTGGCAGGTCGAGTGCTGCCGGAGCAAGCACGCGCTCCGAAGCCACTCTTTGAACGCGGGGAGACCTGCGACGCCTGCCGGGGCCGGATCGCCGCGCGCGCCTGGCGCCGTCCCTGGCCCTGGCGAACCCACTAAAGAACTGACCGCCGGAGGTCTGGGCCGCACAAGGCGCCTTGCCCGACCGTGAAGAAGATTCTAGAACGACATTCATGAGCAGGCGCGGTGGCGCCGAACGGGAGAGGGGTCGCCATGAGTGTGAGTTTCGTCGCCGACGAGCCGTTCAGCAGCTACAGCCAGCGGTTCGCCGAGCATTTTGCAATGACCCGCAAGGACGGCGTCATCGAAGTGCGGATGCACGAGAACGGCGAGACGCCGCGGTGGAGCTACGAACTGCATCGCGCCTGGCCGCAGATGTTCGCTGCGGTGGGGGCGGACCGCGAGAACGAGCTGCTCATCATCACCGGCACCGGCGATCGATGGCTCGCTGCAGGCTTCAACGAAGAGAGCTTTGGCATCAGCCACGAGCAGTTCCTCCGTCGCTGCTACGACATCTGGTACGTCGACGGGACCAAGCTTCAGGAGAACCAGCTCTGGTCGATCGACATCCCGGTGATCGGGGTCATCAATGGGCCGGGACATCACCTGGAGATCGCCCTGCTGGCGGACCTCACCCTCTGCGCGGACGACGTCCGCTTCATGGAGGCCCACATCCCTCTTGGCATGGTCCCGGGCGACGGCCAGTTCCTCGTCTACCAGGAGCTGCTCGGGATCAAGCGCGCGAACTACCTCGCCATCGCCGGCGGCGGCGTCGACGCCCAGGAGGCGGTCCGCCTGGGGCTGGTCAACGAGGCCCTGCCGCGTGAGCAGCTGATGCCCCGTGCCCGCGAGCTTGCCGGTCAGGTCATGAAGAGCAGCCGCGTGGTCCGACGCCTCACCACTCAGCTTTCCAGGCGCCGCTGGAAACGGCTGTTCACCGACGACTTCAACATGCACTTCGGCTTCGAGCTGTTCGCGGCGACGGTCTCGGAGCACTCGCACGACAGCGCCACCCTCGGAGACTACATCAAGTAGCCGCCCGGCCGCGGCCTTCGCGGGCGCCTGCCTGGCGCCTCGGCCCTGCTTCGCCAGTCAACGTCGTCAGCCAATTACGCCTGACACGCAGCGGAACGCTGCTGCGCCGAATGCCGCCGACCGGCTGCACTTCAGGCGCCATCCACCTGGAGATGAGCGGATATGATCGATCTGTCTGGTCGGGTCGCGATCGTCACCGGCGCGGGCGCCGGCCTCGGCCGCGCCCATGCAAGGCTGCTCGCCAAGCGGGGCGCTAAGCTGGTCGTCAACGACATGAGCTGCGCGGCGGACGCCGTCGTCGAAGAGATCATCGCCGACGGGGGGGAGGCGATGGGCGCCATCGGCTCCGTGGCGGACGAGGCCGCCGTGCAGGCGATGGTCGCCGGCGCCATGGCGCGCTGGGGACGGGTCGACATCCTCGTGAACAACGCCGGGATCCTGCGCGACAAGTCGTTCGCAAAAATGGACCTGGATGACTTCCGACTGGTGCTCGACGTGCATCTCACTGGCTCGGCGATTTGTTCGAAGGCCGTCTGGGACATCATGCGGCGACAGAACTACGGCCGCATCGTGATGACCACTTCGTCCTCTGGTCTCTACGGGAACTTCGGCCAGGCGAACTACAGCGCGGCCAAGATGGGGCTGGTCGGTCTGATGAACACCCTGGCCATCGAGGGCGCGAAGCATGACATCCGGGTGAACTGCATCGCCCCCACAGCCGCTACGCAGATGCTGGCCGGTCTTCTTCCGCCAGAGCAGCTCGGTCTGCTGCAGCCCGACAAGGTCAGCCCGGGCGTGCTCGCGCTGGTGGGCGAGGGCGCCCCCTCCAAGATGATCCTTGCCGCCGGCGCGGGCAGCTTCGAGGTCAATCACGTCACGCTCACGCAAGGCGTCCACGTCGGCGGGGGCGACGATGCGGCTGAACAGCTCCTTGAGCGCTGGAGCGAGCTCGTCGACCGCACGGGCGAGGTCCTGCCGCCGGAGTGCTTCGCCCAGAGCCGCCTCGAACTCGCCAAGGCCGGCCTCGCCGCCGCCGAAGGGCCCCTCGGCGCGACCGCCGCCCATGCCAGGACCCCGCCGGCCGAGCTGCAGCTTCCGCCAAAGGCGAGCCATGCGGTCTGACGCGCCCCAGGGGAGCCTGTCGGGTCCGGTGGCCGCAGAACGGGTCTTGACGCGCAGTGAGGCTATGGACCGGCTGACGCGGCCGGGCGTCTCCGTCGAGCTCTCGGTGCGCGAACGACGTGGACATCCCGAGCGTGTCTTCATAGCCGGGGCGCAGACGCTGGCCGCGCTGTTTGAGGAATCGGCGAGCGACGAGACCTTCCGGGTCTATGAGGACGAGCGGCTGACCTTGGCGGAGGCGTGGCGGCAGGCCTGCGCCTTGGGTGACGCGACCCGTCACCCGCGGCGGTTCCGCCTCACCCGAGGCGCCACACGGCCGAACGCCGCCCAGCTCGCATCAGGACCGAAGAGCATTTGGAACCCCAGTCACCGCGGCCGCGCATGATGGGGGATGGAGGAGAAGGCCAGGCATGAGACGGTTGTCCCGCAGCCAACAGCAGGGAGGGCAGGCGCGCTTCACCCTCGTAGAGACGACACTGCCCGTACTGCGCCCCTTCGAAGTTCAGGTTCGCGTCGAGCTCGCCCCCGTGACCGAAGACGCCTTCGTGGCCAGCCGCGACGTCGATGACGCCTGGTCTCCGGGCCGCATCGCTGTCGGGCGTGTACAGGACGCCGGCGAGCAGGTCGCGGACGTTCGCGTCGGTGACCGCGTCCTGATCGTCAGGCCCCTGCTGTACGGCGGCTGCTACGGCGACGCCCTGGTGGCGACGGCCGAACAGGTGCTCCGCCTCCCGGACGACGTCAGCGCTTCCGAGGCGCTGGACGCGGCCGATGTGATGGCCGCGGAGTTGTTCCTTGAGGAGGGGCTCGCAGGTCTGCGGCCATCCGCACTGCTGATCCTCCAGCCTAAGGGGAGCCTCCCCCTCGCCCTGGCGCACCGCGCTGCCGCACGCGGATTTAGGGTCATCGCCACCGCGGACACCCGCGAAGAGGCGCAGCGTCTGCAAGCACGCGGCGCCGCGGTGGCGGAGAACAGGGCGAGCGAGACCATCCGCACCCTCACAGACGGCCGGGGCGCCGACGTCGTCCTGGATCCTGTGGCAGGCCCCGGCTTCGCCGAAACTCTTCGGGGAATGGCCGATTTTGGTCACCTGTTTTTCCTCGGCGCGCGTTGCGGAGAGCCGCCACAGCTCTTCGACACGCTGTGGGAAAACCTCGACGCCTGTCCCTGCATCCGGGCGTGGGACTTCGGTCCGCCTGCCACCGGATGCGCGCCCGAGCGGCTTGCCGAGGCGCTGCGCATCGTCCGATCCGATTGGCAGGCCCCTGACGAGACCGCGTTCCCGCTGGAAGCGTTCGAGGCGGCCCGACTGGCCGCCGCGACGCAGCTCTCCCGCGTCGTCGTGCAGCCGTGATGAGCAACCCGACCATGAAGACAGTCGTCATCTCGCGCTTCGGGGGCCCTGAGGTCCTGGAGCCACGCGAAGCCCCGACGCCGGCGCCGGGACCGGGCGAGGTCCTGGTCCGGATCCGCTCGATCGGCATCGGAGCGTGGGACGCGATGTGGTACGAAGGCTCGTATCCCTATGCGCTGCCGCCACCGCCGTTCGTGCCAGGCCAGATCGCAGCGGGGTATGTCGTGGCCGTGGGCGCCGGCGTCGGTGACCTGCCCGACGGAGCGGCGGTCCAAGTGATCAACCTGGCCGGCGGCGCCTATGCCGAGTACATGACCGCTCCGGTCGAGACCGTCACTCGGTTGCCGGACGACATCGACATCGAGCTGGCGGCCTGCCTCTCCGACTATCGGTCCGCCTGGTCCTTCTTCCGCGATGGATTGAAGGGTCATCATGCGCAAACGGTGTTCATGCCGCACGCCGCCGGCGGCGTTGGAATGGCGATGATCCAGGCCGCCAAGGCCCTCGCGATGGACGTCGTCGCAAGCTCGACCTCGCAGGAGGGGCGTGACCTCCTGAAATCCTGGGGCGCGGATGAGACGCTGGATGGTCAGAGCAGCGACGTCGTCGCCGATGTGCGGGCCTGGTCAGGCGGCCGGGGCGTCGATCTCGTCTTCGACCACTTGGCGGGTGAACGCTTCAACCAGAACTTCGCTATGCTGGCCCCCGAAGGCATGGTCTTCGTCCTGAACCGCAGAGCCGGCGCTCCAGCCAAAAACTCGTTCGGCTTTCTCTGCGATCGACCCGACCTTCGACGCAAGCTGCGCTTCTGGTCGATGCACGTGTACGACAGGTACGACGCCCGGCGAGGGGAGCTGATGAACGAGGTCGTGGAGATGTTCCAGGACGGCCGCTTCAAACCCACCCGAGTGAACCGCCGTCCGTTGGAGGAAGCAGCCCTTGTGCATGCGCAGCGGGCAAGAGGTGAACTTCTCGGCAAGACGATCCTGATCCCATGAGCTCCGTGTGCGGCTCTGGCGAAATGAGCCGCCACGTTCCAGGGCTCGCGCTGAAGAACAGGCGCGTTGAACCCCAGACCGCCGGCGCGGCCTAGTCGCAGGCGTAGGACGCTGAGGCTGACGGCAAACGTCATGGCGCGCCCGGTCAGGCGCGCGCGCATCAGGTGAGGGCGCGCACCAGCGCCTGCCATGCCTCCGTCTTGGCGACAGCGCGGCACACCGGCGTCGCGGCGGCGAGGTAGGCTGAGCCGGCTCAGGTGGAGACGAGGCCCGGCGCTCGGTCCGCTGGTCCTTGGGGGACCACGGTTATGAGGGGCGCGTGGCTGAGGGCGACGATTGCGGCTTCCGGCGCGAAGGCGACGCGGGTGCGCGAGGCAGCCTGGCGCTCATCTATGAGCGATTGGCTAAGAGGCGTCGAAGCGGCAGCCTCACCTTGGAGGGCGGGGTCGGGACGCGGCGACCCTGGTAGCAGCAGCGCCCCTGAGAGCCTCCCAGGTTCTCGGCGCAGCGGGCGTGTTGGTGTGCTTGTTGGCTCGGCGCGCATCGCCGACGGCGCTCCTTTGCGCCGCCCTCGCTCAGCCGCCGAGCCATCTGCAGAATGGCCGTCGCCCCAGCCCCGTCGCCGCAGTGCGAGGGCCGATCTGATGGAGGCGATCTGCTGCGAAGGCTGACTTTGCCCCCTTCGGACGGAACCCCTGACGCCCGCTTTGCGCCGCATGTCTCGTGTGCACTGCAAGCCGCTCGCGCACCCCAAGGGCTGCACAGCGGGTCGCCGCCGCCGCGCGAGTTCCGACGCGAAGCTCAAGGGACGCACTCGTTGGAGCCGGAGCCGGAGCCAAAGTCAGCGCTGCGGCCCGACGGCGGACGCCCGTGGGCCGCGCTCGGGCGCCGGCCGCTTCCGGCGAGGTGCGCAACACGGGGGCGTCCTCTGGCTCAGCCTGCGGAGACGCCGCCGCTCTCGAGACTTGCAAACCGGTCCAGACGGCGGCGGATGATCGTGTCCGCCTCGCTCATGATGCGGTGGATCAGTTCCGCCACCGTGGGCACATCGTGGATCAGCCCGACAACCATTCCGCAGCTCCAGCCGCCTGCGTCCATCATCCCGTCCTTCATGATCGCCGGGTAGACGCCGGCCACCTCGGGCGCGATGTCGGCGAAGGTGATCTTGTCACCTAACGTCCGCTCCTTCTCCAGCAGCCGCTCGACGCCGGCATTGGTCAGCACGCGTTCGGTGTTGCGCAGGGGACGCATGATCAGCCTGGTGTCGAGCTCGCTGGCGGAGAGAATCGCCTGCTTTACATTCTCATGCACCGGGGCTTCCACGGTCGCGATGAACCGCGTGCCCATGTTGACGCCCTCGGCGCCGAGCGCGAGGGCCGCAACCAGCTGGCTGCCGGTCGCACATCCGCCGGACGCCACGAACGGGATCTTGAGTTCCTCGGCCGCACGCGGCAGCAGCACCCAGTTTCCGACGTCGTCTTCGCCCGGGTGCCCGCCACACTCGAACCCATCGACACTGACCGCGTCGCAGCCGATCGACTCGGCCTTCAGCGAATGTCGCACCGAGGTGCACTTGTGGATGACCTTGATGCCCGCTTCCTTCAACGCAGGCAGCCACTTCTGAGGATTGTTGCCGGCGGTCTCCACGGCCTTGACGCCGCTCCTGACGATCACCTCCACGAAGCCGGGATAGTCCGGCGGTGTCACCGCCGGCAGAAACGTGAGATTCACCCCGAACGGCTTGTCGGTCATCTCGCGGCAGCGCGCGATTTCCTTTTCCAGTCCCTCAGGCGTGCCCTGGGTCAGGCCCGTGATGATCCCCAGCCCGCCAGCGTTGGACACCGCGGCGGCCATCTCAGCATAGCCCACCATGTGCATGCCGCCCTGGATGATGGGGTGCTCGATGCCAAAGAGCTCCGTGATCCTCGTCTTCATGGCGTTCCTCCTCGCAGCCTGAGCTGGAGGCGTACAGGGCCGCCGCCCGGGGCGGCAATGCTAATCATTTGGGCGGTCGACGCTGGTCCCTGGGAATTGAGAGAAGCCGAACGGGAACGCGAGCGGGGCTCCTGGAGCGTCTGGCGCGGGTCTGCGCAGTGGCGTCGGCGGGCCAGCATCTCAGCCCCTGTTCGTGTGGTGGCCGTTCAACCGACCATCCCTTGCTCAGTCGGCCCGCGCCCAGGACGCCTTCGGGTCGCAACCCCTCGTCGGACATGTCGACCTTGGCGCCGGTCCTTCTGTTGACGTTGCACAGCTGGAGCTGCACTGTACTGGCGCGGCTCAGCCTTGATCTGGCGCCCCCAAGCCGCACGTCCTCAACCGAGACACACAGGGTCGGGACCGCCCGCCGGGAGCGATATCCCGGCAACCTTACGGCGGCGATGCGGCATGCACGAAAGACCGGTGGGGCTCCCGGCGGCGACGCTGAGGCGACGCGGGAGCCGCGCTGCCAAACCTCGGGTCCGCCGCAGGCGCGCCCCGATCCCGGTGAACACGCGTTTTGACGCCCGGACCGCCTCCGGCCTCGCCGTCGCCCGTGGAGTGGCGGCCGCCGGCCGGCCAACGCCACCGCCGTCCTCTCGGACGGGCCGCTGCTTACGCGCGGCCTCGCGGAGAGCCTCGTGGCCACGCCCACCCCGGGCTCTGACTGGGAAGGCGGCCTACCGCGGCGCGCCCATGGCGCTCGTTGGGCGTCGAGGACGCGGCGGCTCCCCCCCGCTCGGGCGCGGCGCATCCTGAGCTAGCGGGTGCGGCTGCGCGATGGCCCCGAGGGCTCCGGTTGATGAAGGTGGTGACGGGCCCCAAGCTTCTGTTCTGCGGCTCGGAGGATGGCGGCCCGACGCTCTGGCTCTCGGACCAAGACGTTGACCACGGCGCGGACGACCTGGAGCCGCGCCTGGTCTGGATCCTCCCGCTCCGGCGGCGTCGCATCGCGCTCTGCGGCGGGCCTCAGCGACCCACGTCGCCCGAGCTCCTGCTCATCGCGAACGGTGGGCTTGTAGCCCCTGACCTCCAGCCCGGCCGCCCGGGCCGTGAGCCACACCTGCCGCCGGAACGCCGTCTCACCCCGCACGTCGATCCGCCGCCATCCACGGTGTTCGGCGATCGCCACCAGGTCCTGCACAAGGCGCGGATCGTTGCGTGTGGCGGACAGGCGCCGCCCATCGTCCAGGAAGGCAGGCGTGCGGGTGGTGGCGTCGACATAGAAGCCCAGTCGCCCGCCGCCCTCCCGTTCCAAGAGGTAGCGCCTGCGGATCCGGTCCGGGACGTCGCCCGCCGCGCCCGACCCTGCCGTCGGCGCGTCAATCCGGTTCAGCGCGTCATCGGCCATGGGCGTCCACCTCCAAGGGTTTGGCGGCCGACGCTTCCAAGAACCGATCCACCCAAGCCTCGACTTCGTCGGCCGTGGCGCCGGCGGACGGCAGCGGTTCCAGGCCGGCTTCGGCCAGCGCGTGCTCGACGGAAGCCAAGCTCGGCAGCGTCGGATCCTCCAGCGCGGTCGGCGCCGCGGCGGGTTGGCGGACCGGCGGCTCAGGCGCGGACATGAGCCGAGCCTTGAACACGCCCTCGCGATAGTGACGGATCTTGCGTCCGCGGACCGGGCACAGACCCGTCTTGAGCACGATAAGCTCGTCCTCGCCGAGCTGGGCCACCTCCTGCGGCAGCAGCAGGGCGCGTCGTTGATCGGACTCGCTGATGCCGCGACGCCCGCGCGAAAGGCCGGCCGGGCGGCTCCGCGACGCGCTCCGCACCGTGGTGTCGCCGAGCCGGTCGGAGAGTTCCTTGGCCAGGCGCAGCTCCTTGGTTGCAAACGCGATTTCCACAGCGCAGTTGGCCAGGATCTCCTCGGTGGCGTCAGCCCCATACTCCGCGCGGAGCTGGGCGGGGCTCTGCAGCACCGGCAACAGGCGCAGGCCGTAGCCCGCCACGTAGGCGAAGGCCTTGGCGAGCACCTCGGCGCGGCCAAGGCGCGCAAACTCATCGAGTAGGACCAGCACCTGGTGAGGATGCCGCTCAGCATCGGGGCGCTCGCGGCAGGAGACGTCCACAAGCTGCTGAAAGAGCAGGGCATACAGCGGGGCGATGCGGGCCAGGTTGTCGGGCGACGCGGCCAGGTAGATCGACATCGGACGCCGGCGCAGGTCGCGCAGGTCGAAGTCGCTGGCGTCCGTCGCAGCGCAGACCTTCGGATTGAGCCAGAGGTTCAGCCTTGAGGTCAGGGTCTGCCGGACCGAGGCGAAGGTGTTCTCCGAGGAGGCGCAGAAGTCGGTGAGCGCTCGCACGCATGCGGCGGACAACGGGCGTGCGTCCTGCGCCCGCCGAGCGATGAGCGCCGGGAAGCGGGCGCGCGGATCGCCGGCGGTCAGCTCGGCGTAGAGGGCTCCGAAGGTAAGCGGACGCTCGGGGCTCTCCGAAAGGTAGGCGGCCACCCCGACGAAGCCGGTCCGCGCGCTTTCGGCCCAGAAGGGATCCCCGTTGTGCGGGTGCGGGAACAGCATGGCGGCCACTCGCTGAAGCTCGTCGATGGCCGCCAGCGGATCGCGCCGATCGATGTGACCGAGCGGGTTGTACCGTGCGGTGCGACCGTCCTCTGCCAGCGGATCGAACAGGAACGTGGCCTGCCCATGCGCTCGCCGATAGCCGGCCGAGGCCTCCCAGTTCTCGCGTTTCACATCCAGGACCACCGCCGAGCCCGGCCAGGCGAGCAGGTTGGGGATCACCACCCCGACACCCTTGCCGCTGCGGGTGGGAGCGTAGAGCATGACATGCTCTTGTCCGCCAAAGACGAGCAGGCGGCCCCCCTTGCGTCCGAGCACGATGCCGGTTCGAGCGCGCAGCCCAGCGCGCCGGATCTCCGCCTCGCTGGCCCAACGAGCGGCCCCGTGCAGCGGGCGGCGCATCTGGCTGGCGACCCCGACGACGGCGACCAGGGCCCCGGTCCCCGAGGTCAGCGCGCCGATCTTCACCCACCGGCGGACGTCGGGATCGTGGCGGTAATACCACAACCATGCGGGGGCGGCGGCGGGATCGATCTTGCGGGTGAGTTGGCCCAGGCCCGCCAGGGCGATGCCGAAGGTCAGCAGGAGAAGCAACGCCGCCATGCCCGCGGCGAGCGCCGCCATCAGGCCGAGCCTAAGCGGCCAGGGCGCCTGGGCGATGTGGTTCATGCCAAACCTCGACGATGCGGAAGCGGCCGCCTTCGCGCTTCACCTGGACGACGATGTCGACGAGCGTACGGAGCAGGGCGTTGATGTCAGCGCGCGGCAGCTCGCGGCCGGCCTCGCTTTCCTTCACCAGCAAGGTCAACTGCTCAAACGCCAGGCGGGCGGAGTTGGCGTGGATCGTGGTGATGGTCCCTGGGTGTCCGGTATTGACGTTGCGCAAGTAGAAGAAGGCTGAGCCGTCCCGCAGCTCCTGCAGGAGGATGCGGTCGGGCCGCATGCGCAGCGCGCTTTCGAGCAACGCCTTCGCTCCGACCTGCGCCAGGCCCTGGCCATCCTTGGCGTAGAGCAGGTGAACCACGTTCCGGTGAGGGACGATCAGCTCACGGGCGTCTTCAATGGTGATCAGCCGCTCGCCCTCCGGAATCAGCTGGATCAGCGACTTGGCGAACGTCGTCTTGCCCGACCCCGTTGGCCCCGAAATCAGAATGTTGCGTCGGCGCAGGACCGCCTCGGTGAAGAAGGCGACCCAATCGTGGTTCGCGCGGGCCGTGAGGAGCACGTCATCGCCGGGTCGCGAGGCGCCGACGGCGTGCTCGACATCCGCGAAGTAACCCTGACCGCCTAGGTCCGCGAGGGTGAAGGTCGCTGGCCCGGGCTTGCGCAAGGTGATCGACGCCTGTTCCGCGGCGGGCGGCAACACCACCTGGCACCGCTCGCCGGTGGGGAGGACGGTCGAGCAGACGGGTCGGTCTGGGCCGACGTCCTGCCTTGTGGCGGCGCAGGCCGCGACGGCGATCCGCCAGACCGCCTCCTCGGTGAGATCGGGCGCGTCGAACCACCGCCACCCCTGCCGCGTCTCCACCGCGAACTCCCGCGGCCGGTTGATGACCAGCTCGGTGACGTCGGGGGCATCGAGCTGCGCCCGAAGCGGCGCGAGATAGTGGGTCAGGATCGCGTTGTCATGCGTCATGGCCGCGGCCTCAAAGCGTAGACGGACGAGAAGTCGAGATCCTGCGCCACCTGGATGGCGACCTCGCCGCCCTGACCCTTGCGCAGGGTGGGCCGGATGCGCCCCGACTGCTGGACGGCGAGCGCCGGAGCGTCCGAGGGCAGGCGCAGGCCGCCGGCGTCCGCCGCGCGGGCGGGCCGGAGCGCTTCGGAGCCGGCGTCCACCACCGACAGAAGCCCAGCGGCGCCGAAGCGCTCCCAGAAGTGGGTGTCGACCTCGCCGCCGAAGCCGGCGCGGCCGAGGCTGTCGCTGGCGGGTGAGGCCAGCGCTATGGCGATGCCGTTCGGCGTGACGGCGCGCGTCCAGAGAACAAAGATCCGCGCCTGCCCCAGACCCATGCCGGTTCGGTATTCGCCGAGCACACGCGCGCCTTTCTCCAGCAGCACGACGGCCCCGTTATCGGAGTAGACCTCCCGGCCGATCAGGCAGGTGACGTACCCGGGCGTGCTGGTGTCGAGGGCCGTCTGGAGCGTGCAGGGGATGGTGGCGCCAGCCAGCAGCAGGAAGTTCCGGTCTCCCACACTCTGAGCCTGCGCCCGGCTGAGCCTTGAGCTGCGGCGGAGACCATCAAGCTCGGTGTCCGACGCCGGCGCCGACGCGGTGTTCGGCGGCCCCGTGACCGGGTCTTCCGGCGCAGCGCCAGGGCGCGAATAGACAAGGAGCGGCGCGCGGCTGGGGCTCCCGCTCGCCGGACGCGTCGGCGCCGGGGGCGATGAAGCCGCGGCGTCTGGATCCAGCGCCGGCACGATCGGCTCCATTGGGGGCGCAAGCGCCGGCGCGTCTGCGCCCGGCGATGCGAGGGTCGGAGCGCCGGGACGCGCGGGTTCATAGACCACCACCTGCCGGGCCGGGCGCTCTGGCGCAGGTTTCGAGCGTGGCTGCTCCCCCCTCCAGGTGGCGAACGCCAGCGCGCCGCAGCCCAGGAGAAGGCCCACGATCCCGACCGACTTGCCGCGCCCGCCAAGGGAAAACCGCCCCGCCACCGGCGAGATGCCACGGTCGAGGGGTGGGTCGCCTCGTGACGCGCTTGGGATGGGGTCGTGGTCCGGGTTCATCGCTTCACCTCCGAGCGGATGGTGCGCTCCACATCCGGAGCCGCCGTGGCGCTCGGCGCCCCGTCTCCGTAGCGGTCGAACGCCAGATTGAAGATGCACAGGACGGCGCGGCCTCGCCGCAGGCGCAGCTGTCGCGCCGTCTCGTGAACCACCAGGAAGTCTCCGCGAACGTCGAAGGGCACGAGCGCCTCCGACCCGTCCGGGCCGACCGCATAGACGGCGGGGACGGCCTGGGCGCCGGGGAAGCGCAGGACCGTGAATCGGCCGTTGTCGGTCACCTCGGACGGCGCGATGTCGAGGGAACCCTGCAACTCGTAGGCGAGGTTGCGGGGACCCTGCAGCGCGCCGCGCTCCAGCCGGAGCTGGACAATGCGCGCCTCGAGCGCTCGAGCTTCGGCGTCCAGCGCGGCTTCTAGCCTGCGGCCTTCGTCGCGTGGATACCGAAATTCGACGACGAAGAAAGGCGCGGCGCGGGAGGTGGCGCTGCGCATCCCCAGCTCGAAGGCGTAGTGGCGCGTCTCGGCCGAGGGGGTGCGGGTAGTGACGATGAGATTGGTCGCGGCTCCGGCGCTGGTCGGTCGCAGGAAGAGGACATTGCCTTCCGGCGCGACCTCCCAGGCGGCGCCGTCGCCTAGGGCGACATGCTGAACGGTCTCTTCCGGTGCGAAGCGAAGCTGGATTGCTGTGCGCAGGACGCCCAAGATGCGCACCACCTGCTGGGGATCGTAATCGACGGTTCGGATGCGCGGGTCCGCCGCGCCGGACTGCGCCGGCTCCGCCGCGCCGGCGCCGGGCGCGAAAACGACAAGCGCGCAAACTGCCGCAGGCGCCAAGACCCAACGTCCCCTCATCGGACCACCTCCGGGTCGGCGCGGTAGCTGGAAACCTGGAAGCCGAGCGGGTTGCGCAGCCGGTCCCCCTCGGTCATCGGCGCCTTGGTGTAGGCAAAGGCGACCGTGGCGATCCAGTCGCTCTCCTCGAGGGCGGGGCCGCGGCGAAAGGTGCGATGGAAACGCACATTGGCCACGCCAGGGGCCACGAAGGAGATGGCTCGGATGGCGACCTGCACATCGGCGGTCGGGCCATATTGCGTCTGGGGACTAGCCGGGTTGGAGGGCCGGAAGGCGGCGGCCCAGCGCTGCTGCTCCTCCGGGGTCGACATGATCGAGACCTGCCGGAAATTGGCTTCCGCCGCAGCCGGGAGCCAACCTTCCCGCGCCCGAACATAGGTGGCGAGGAAGGATTTGGTGACCGCCTCCTCATAGGTGACGTCGTCGGGCGCAGAGAGGCCCCGCAGGACGTCCACCGCGCCGGTGGCGCGATCCACCCGAACGACATACGGCTCCACACGCTTCAGCGGCGTCAGGGCGCTTATGGCGAAGGCGCCCGTCACGGCGAAGGCTCCTGCGGCCGCCGCGAGCGTCCAGGCGAGCCGAGCGGAGTTCCGGGCCTGCCGCAGCCGGTCCTGATCCCACGTGCGGGCCTGCGCAAAGTACGTCCGGAGGTCCTCTGAGGGGACGCCGCTCATGGTCCCACTCCGATGCAGCGTCCAGCGCCCGGAGCCGCGGGCGCCGGCGTGGGTTCGACCGGCGCGAGCAGCGAACCGTGCGGGTTGGCGGGCCGTCGGGGGCCGGAGCAACTGGGCGCCTCGACCTCAGGGTGCGTGCCGCACCCCAACAGGAAGCCTGCGGCGGTCAAGGCGAGCAGGGCGGATCTCATGCATGAACTCCAATGGGTCGAACGAAGCCCCCTTCGCGGCGCACCTGCGGGCGGGCGCCGGAGCCCCCGGCGCTTGGGTGCGGCGGCTGACGGCTCCCGCCCCTGGCGGCGGCGCCGAAGTCAGCCAGACCGATGCTCGCGCCCCCGGCGATCCCGGCGGCGATCGCCGGTGTCTGCAGGAAGAAGATCGCGCCCAGCAGACTGAGCGCGATGAACAGAAGGCCGCCGGCTATGGCGTCTTCGCCGTCGATCGCGCCCCATTGATCGGCGACGAAGGCCAGCACCAACTCCAGCAGCAGCAGGACGAGCGCGAAAAGGACGAGGTAATTCACCGCCTGGCTCAGCCAGCCGAAGAAATAGCGGCGCGTGGCCTCGAACAACGAGCAGGCAATGAAGATCGGGCCCAGCGCGACGATGAACGCCAGGGCGACCTTGGCGAGCATGAGGATGCCGAACGCCAGGGCGGCGGCAAGCGCGCCGCAGACCCAGACGGCGCCGCTCACCAGGAGCGGCGACCAGTCGGTAAGGGTCGCCTGGTCGGATATCTTGTCTCCAAGATAGGCCGCCCGGCCGAAGAAGCGGTCACAGGCCTGGCCGGCGTCGCCGACAGGGGCGCCGCCGACCGCCCGGGCAAGCGTCTCCGGCAACACGTGGAACAGCGGCTCAGTGACCCACGGTTCATAGGCGGGGGTGGTCGCCAGCAGGTAGATCAGGGCCAGCTTCAGGGCGCGGACGGCGAGGTCCATGATCGGCTCGGAGATCGCGCCGCGAAGAATGGCGACGCCATAAAGCAGGACGTAAAGGACCAGCGCGGTCCGTAGCGGGCCTGCGACCTCGGCTATGACATTGCTGACGCCTGTCGCAAGGAAGCCGTCGAGCCGCTCGTCGACATAGAGGTGGGCCGGGCCGAAGATGCCGAAGCCGGCCTGCATCAGCGGACGCCTTCCCAATGCCGTCCGGGTCCGCCCCGGCTGGCCAGGAGCAGGGCGCCCCGTCGGGCGGCGAAGGCGCCCACTGAGCAAGGCGGCCGGGCGCCGGTCTGGCTCCGGACCTTGGCCGTGTCCTGGCGGAGCTCCGGCATCGGGCGCCACCCAGCCGCCTCGATCGTCATGGCGCAGGGATGCGCCAGCGCCGTCACTGGAAGACCTCGCGGTAGCGCTGCATCCGCGCCTGGCGGGCCGCCTTCGCCCTTTCCCGCGCCTGCTGAGCCAGAAGACGCGCCTCCGCCTCCTGCGCCATGGCCAAGCCTTGCAGCCGCATCTGGTCGTTGAGCCCCATGGCCTGCTCGGCGGTCATACGGGCCTGCAAGTCGAGGACGGCGCGGACGTTCGGCGCGCTATCGAGCTGGGTCGCCAGCTGCTGAAGCCCCTGGAGTCGTTGAGCGCCGGCCTCCGCCGCGGCGCGCCCCAGCGCCAGGTCACGAGCCGCCCGGTCACCATCCTGCGACAGGGCTTGGCCCTGCACATCGTCTGGCGCGGGCGTGTAGCGCCGTGACTGTCGACGGATCGCGTCCGCGGAGCGGCCCAGCTCGCCAAGCGCGCTGAAATCGCCGCCCGCGGCGGCGGCGTACTTGGCGACGTCGGGCACGAACGCCCGCAGTTCGGGCGCGTCGAGCAGCCCCGCCAGCTGGCCGGCCCCGGAGGCGCTGTTGAAGCCATCGTACAGGCGCCGCGCCTCGCCGAGCTGCGCCTTGAGCTCCTGCAGCTGGTCGAGAGCCGTGCTCGCCTGGCGAAGCAGGCTGGCGTAGCTTGTCGGGTCATGGACTACGAGTTGGGCGGAGGCCGGCGAGGCGGCGGCGAGGCTCGCGGCCAGGCTTAGGGCCAGCAGGTGTCTCATAGGGTTCTCCGGGCGCGCTGGAAGGCAGGCATCCAGGCTTCGGGGCGGTCGCCATGCTCGGCGCGGAGCCTGTTGAGCAGCGCCACGGTCTCGGCGCGGCCGGAGAGGACCGCCAGCGCATCGTCCAGGCCGCTGAGGTCGAGTTCGGCCACCACGGAGTTCAGGCCCTGCTTGACCAGGAAGCGGTGCTGGCTGGGGTCCAGCTCCTGCCGAACGAGATCGAACTCCCGCTTGGAGAGGCCGAAACCCTCGACGTAGTCCCGGGGCTGCGCATGCGGGTTCGGGAGGAAGATCTTGGTCGCGCACTGCTCGAGGATCGTGTGTGCGATGGGGGAGCGCAGGGCGTCGGCCGGGGACTGGGTCCCCAGCACCAGCAGCGCATTCTGCTTGCGGAAGGTCTTGAGGCCGTCCTGCGCGAGGTCGCGAAACGCGTCGTCGCCCAGCGCCTTCCAGAACTCATCCACGTCGATCACCAGCCGACGGCCGTCCACCAGGCGCTGCAGCCGGTGGAAGAGGTAGAGGGTCAGCGGTGTCCGCACCTCCGGTGCGTCCAGCACGTGGGTCATGTCGAAGCCGAGGAAGCGGGGCTCCAGCGACAGCGCGTCAGCGTCGTTGTCGAGCGCCCAGCCCAGCGCCTCTCCGCGGCGCCAGCGCTCGAGTCTGGGGCCGATGCCGCCGACGTCTCGCTGGCCGAGCAGGCTTCGCAGCGCGCCGAAGGAGCGGCGCTCGACCGGCAACGGCAGGAGGGCGGCGATCGCCGCATCGATGGCCGCTTCCTCGACCGGCGACAGCGGCCGATCGGCCGGGCGCACGATCTGCCGGACGAGTTCGCCGAGGAAGGCGCGGTCGGCGGGCGTGTCCAAGGCCGCTTTCAGCGGCGCGAAGCCCGTCGGCTCACCGGGACGGAGGTGGAGGTAGGTCCCGCCGCAAGCGCGGACGAAGATCTCCGCGCCGCGGTCCTTGTCCAGAAAGACCTGCTGAGCGCCGAACGCCTCCAGCTGGGCGAGCATGAAGTTTTGGACGACGGTCTTGCCTGAGCCGGAGGGCCCGCAGATGAAGGTGTGACCGAGATCGCCGACGTGGAAGCTGAAGGCGAACGGCGAGCCCGCCACGGTCTTCAAGGTCGTGAGCGCCGGCCCCCAGTGGTTCCCGGCGGCGCGGCCGGTCGGGAAGGTGTGGAAGGGGGCGAGGCTCGCGAAGTTCAGGCTGGTGATTGCGGCCGGCCGCAGCCGAAGCCGAAAATTGCCGGGGAACTGGGCCCAGAAGGCGGCTTCGAGGCCGAGATCTTCCCGCGCGGCCACGAGGCCGCTGTCGGCGAGCAGCGCCCGGGTTCGGGCCATGTGCTCGGCAAGCTCGCGGGGACTGTCGCCATAGACCAGAACCGAGGCCTGGTGCTCGCCCATGACGAAGCGGTTCGACATGAGGTCGTCGAGCGCCTCGTCGAGGCCTGCGATCTGCGAGGCGGCCCGGTCGCGGACCGAGAGCATCTGGTTCTGCTTGCGCGAGAGAACGGCTCCCGCCGACGTCTTCGAGAGGAAGCTGAAGGATTGGCTGGCGACGAGCGGGAAGGGGGCGGACAGGAGGCCGTTCCACATCCCCGGCCGCGTGGAGGCGGGATATTCCTTCACCCCGAAGAGCGCCCCGAACCGGGCCGAGGCCGGCTCCCGGATCTCCAGCGCCTCGCGTCCGAAGATGATGCGGGCCGTGTAGATCGAAGCCCCCAGATGACCGCGGACCAGCGGCGCGCGGCCGGGCTGCCCGGTGAGGACCAGGCGAAGCATCTCCAGGGGCTCGGAGAACACCAGGCCGTCGCACTCGTACAGGCCGAGCGGCTCGGCGCCGTAGCGGGCGAGGTGCTGCACGAGGTCCTGGCCGGCGTCCTCCAATCGTCGCACGGCGTCTTCCGTTTCGAGGTCGACATGGCTGGCGCGCAGCAGGCGCCCGACCCAGGCCTGTGTCCGATCGGCCGCGTCGCGCCCGGGATGCAGGACAAGGGTCAGGTAGAGCTCGTTCCGGAACAGGCGTTGCCTGGCCAGGCGCGCGCGGTAGGCCGCGTCGAGGTCTCGGGCGAAGTCGGATCGGAAGGCGCGTTCCGGCGGCGGTTCGGCCACCCGTCGGACCAGATGATGCCAGATCGCCAGGCGGTCTGACGCCAGGTTGCGCCACGCGCCGTTGAGCTTGGCGTGCCAGTCGTTGAGGTCGCGGACGTCGGCGGTCTGGTGGCTGGCGCCGTCCAGCCGGAAGCAGGTCATCAGGGCGCCGGTGTCGAGCGCGATCACCCGCGCGTTCACATGCCGGGCGTAAGGCAGCGCCTTGGCCGCATCGAGTTCGCGGCCGATCGCCCGCCGAGGCGTCGGGTGGAGGGCGACGTCAGGCATGGCGCGCACGCCATCCGAGGGTCGACCGACGACGCAGCGGCAGCGGGGAGGGCGAACTGCCGCCCCACAGCCCGCCGTTGCGGGCGCGCCCCTTCGTTTCCACGAACAGGTAGAGGACACGAAACGCGTTGGGATCGGCTCGGCAGATCGCCTGGAAGACCAGGTGGAGGACAGGCGCGACGAGGAGGTAGAGCAGCGAGCCGCCGCCCAGGAAGGCCACACAGGAGACGATGAGGTTGACCCCCATGGCCTCCATGGGGACGCCGAGGATCAGCGCCGGCCGCGTGCAGGCCAGGAACAGGATCTCGTCTTGGAGGCGTTCCACGGGGGGCATCAGCCGGCCCCGCCCGTGATCATGTCGACGATCGTCGACGCGCCGAAGATGACGATGATGCCGATCACCACGGTGCCGGCGCGCCGCAGGTCGATGTGTCCGAACATCCAAACGATGCCCGTAATGATCACCGCAAGGACGGCGAGGCCCCGCACGACCCCGCTGTTGAGCATCTCGATGATGTTCTGGATGAAGGCGCCCAGATCTCCGCCGGCGTCCTGCGCCAGGGCGGGAGAGGCGGCGGCGACGCTGATGGCGAGAGCCAGCAGACCGCGCCGAAGGATGGGGTGCGAGAGGGTCAAGGCAGGCTCCGCGGGATGGTGGTGACGAAGGCGGTGCGAACCCGCGTCCGGGCGAAGACGTCCCAGGGGGTGGGCGAGGGCGGATCGGGTTCAGCGGCAGGGCGTGCTGCAGGACGGGGCGGCGCCGATCCCGCTGCGGCGAGGACGCGCGCCACATAGCCGTTGGCGAAGCCGCGCGTGGGGCCCCCGGTGTTGTAGTAGCTGAGCGCCACGCGCAGGGCGGCCTGGCCATCGCCGTGGCGGGCCGCGCCCTGCGCGTAGCCCTCCTGCAGCACTTGCGCCGCCGCGGCCAGGTTTTGGCAGGGCTCGAAGGCGGTCCTGAGGTTCAGGCCGAGCCGGCCCAGATTGCGACCGTTGATCTGGCCAAGGCCCAGGTCGATGTCGTGGCTGGCGCCGAGGAGCGCGCTGGCGGCTGCGACAGCCTCGTCGAGATTGCGCGGCGAAGGACGAGCCCCGCGCTTCGGCCCATTGACGCCGATCGCGTAAGGGTCGAGCCCGCTCTCCGCCCGCGCGAGGGCCAGCAGTGTCGAGGCCTCCACGCTGGGGGCGCATTGTGCGGCAAGCGCCATGACCACTTCGGGCGAGAGCATCGGCGAGTCCTTTCGGTCTCAAGGCTGCACCCGCCGGCGATTGCGAACGAGGGCGTAACCTCCCTCCCGCTCCCGGGACATTGCGCCATTTCCTGGCGCAAGCAGCGTCGCTGCAGGGCGCCTGCGACGACTTTGTTGGACCTCCAGCATGAGGCGCGGAACCGCGCCGCTTCTCAAGTAATTGGCCGGTCGATAACCGTCGAAATTTCGCGTTCCGGAAGCTCATTGGAGGGTGCCGATGCAGTCGTTGTCTGACGAGAGGTCTGCGGTTGAGGCGTTCATCCGTCAGACTGGAGAGATCAGCCTATCTGCCAGGCAGCTGGAGTGCCTTTATTGGGTGCAAGAGGGGAAAAGCTCTCGGGATATCGGCGCTATCCTTGGGGTGTCCCACCGTATCGTTGAGCGGCACGTTTTTCGCGCCTGCAGGAAGCTCGAGGTGAGAACGCGGCTGCAGGCGGTGATCCGTGCGCGAACCCTCGGCCTCCTCCATGACTCACACCCGATGAACCGGTAGCCGGCGCGCTAGTCGTCGGCGTCATCGGGTTCCGCCGCGCTTAGCCCCTCGTCGAACATCCACTGCTCGAGGTCGGCCTCGTATTCCTCCGCGCGCTTCGCAAGCAGGTCGAAGCCGCGGGTGAAGGTGAGCGACAGCGACCGGGGGTCGAGGACGCGGATGGCTTCCGGCGTCTTACGGTGAAAGCGCCGCAGAGCCACGAGCATGAGAGAAGCGGCGTTGTTCTGGGCTGTGGCCAGGGCGAAATCCACCGAGCCGAACTCCACGGCGAAGACAATGCCCCAAGGATCGGCGTGAACGATCTCCGCGAAGCGGTGGATCTCTTCCAGCTGAAGGCCGTAATAGCCGGACTCCCAACGCTGGTAGGTCCTCAGGCCCTTTCCCATGGCGCGGGCGGCCTCGATCGAACGCAGGCCGGCGCGGCGGCGAAAGGTCTTCAGGATACGAGAGAGGGTCGCGCGGCGTGACGCCGTATCCTGATCCCGCAACACGTCCATGGGAGCCACGTAATCAACCGGAGCTTGCCGGGATTTGGCCATGCCATCTGCGCCTGTGTCAAAAGATGCGTGCGTCCATGGTCGGTCCCAGGCGAAGGTCGGCGCCTCAGCACGGGGGGACGGCGTTGGCTCCGGCGCCGCTTAGGCGCGGCCGCTGTCGCCGGGCCTGAATGGGCGAGGTTTGGACCAGCAGTCCGACGGCGACGGGCCGGCTCCAGCGCAGACCCTCCAGGGCGTCTCTGGGTGCGGGAGACATGACTCAAGGCGGAGGCGGCGAAGACAAGGTATACGGCGGTGGCGAATTTGTGGGACGCGCCTGACGCAGAGATCGCGCCTAAGGTCCTGTGGGCGCACCGCTGGCGCCGCAGATGGAGAACGTGATGAGTTTCGAGACCCCGCTCAGCCTCGCTGGACCGCTTCGCATGCCGCGACAGATGCTGGCGGATCAGGCCTATGGCGGACACGCGTCGATTCACGACGACGCCATGGCGGAGAAGCTGGGCTTCCGCGCCGGCCCGATCGAGGGGCCCACCCACTTCAGTCAGTTCCAGCCCCTGCTCGCCAAGCTCTGGGGACAGGCGTGGTTTGAGCGCGGCTGCATCTCGGCGCATTTCCTGAACATGGTGGTGGAGGGTGAGGCGGTTCGCGCCTTTGTGGATATCCCCGCAGACGGCGGGGAATCGACGCGGATCTGGGCGCAAAAGGCGGACGGCACGCCGGTGCTGGAGGCCAGCGCCAGTCTTGGGAACGGCGCAGGACCCACGCTGCTAGAAACGCGAATGGCGGCCCTGCGTCCTGCGGGCAAGCTGCTTATCCTTGAGGACCTGAAGGTGGGCATGACCGGCGTCAGGGACGAGCGCGTCCGCATGGACCCGGATCAGAACATGGGCGCGCTCTATCCCTTTAGCCTCGCTCAGAAGCTGGCGGTGATCACGGAAAGTTCGCCGTGGTACGCCGACCCCGCCGCCTCGCCATGGGGTCGAGCGATCATCCCCTTCGAAATGCTCAGCGTGCTGCTTGAGTACACGAGCCGCGAGGCGGGGTTCCCGGTAAAGGGGCCAGCTGTCGGACTCTTCGCCGATCAGGAGATCCGCCTGATCAATGGCCCGCTGTTTGTCGGGGAGGAATATGTTCTTCGCCGTGAGATCGTGGCTCTGGCCGAGAGCAAGCGGACGGAGTCGTACTGGGTCAAGACGCGCGTGTTCGACTCCGGCGGAACAAAGCTGGTGGCGGAAATGCTGCTGAACCACGCGACGCTGAAGCATTCGTACGCGGGTTACGCCGGTATGGCGCAGACCTGAGGCGGACCGCTCCGGCGGAGGGATGAGCCGATCTTGCGAGCAGGTCCAACATCGAAGCGTGCCGGCGAGGTCCACCTGCCGGTTCCGCCGACGGGCGTCCATGAGGCCGTCGCAGCGCTGGCGCGAGGCCTGCGACCGTCTTCGCGTCCAGGCTTGCTCGCTCACCGAGGCCGCTCGGCCGGGGCGCCATGCCGGCCCTCATCCCCCGGGGATTTTCGCGCGCGTCGCCCTTGTGCTATGCGGCCGTTCCCCGGACCCATGCGTTACCTGATCTACGTCAGCCGCAACCTGATCGAGCCGCACGCCACCTGCGCTGAGATGGAGCGCATCGTGGCGGGCGCCCTGCAGCGAAACGCCGCCCTCCGGATCACCGGCGCCCTCGTCACGGCGGGAGATCGGAACCTGCAATACCTCGAGGGACCCGAGGCGGAGCTCGCGGAGCTCATGCGCTCCATCGTCCGCGATCCGCGCCATGAGCAGGTGCAGGTCATAGCCGACCGCGGCGTGCAGACCAGACGGTTCCCTAACTGGCGGTTGGCCTACTGCGGGGGCTCTGAGGTGGTCCGGCGCACAATCCTGGCCGCCGCGGATGACGCCGCCAAGGGAGGGCGAGACTGGACAGACGACCTGATCGACGTCGTTGAGGACTGCATCGCGTTCCCCTATCTATCCGATTAGCCAGGTCAGGTCAGGATCTGCAGCGAGCGCGCCTGCCGCTCGCCTGTCGACGGCGGTTCCGAAGAGGTGTCCCTGAGCGTAGCGATAGCCTTTTCGCTGCAGGGCCCGCGCCTGTTCAGCCGTCTCCACGCCCTCGCCCACCGCATGCAGGCCCAGGCCGTGAGCGAGGGCCACGACTGCGCGGGCGATGGCATGAGCCTCCGGCTGAACTTGGAACCCGGCCACGAAGCTGCGGTCGAGCTTCAATGCGTCGAATTGAAAGGATCGGAGATAGCTCAGCGACGAGTAGCCCGTGCCAAAATCGTCGAGGACGATCCGCGGTCCCAGCTGCCGGAGGGCGGACAGTTGAGCCACATTGCCGGCGTTGGAGTGCAACGGCACCGTCTCGGTGATTTCCAGATGCAGGCGTGAGGCGGGCAGATCTGCGTCCGCGAGAGCGTTGCGAACGATCGCCGGAAGTCGTCCATCTCGGAACTGTACAGGCGACAGGTTGACGGCCACGAACAGGTGCGAGGGCCAGCCTCGCGCCGCCTCGCAGGCGCTGCGAAGCGCCCATTCGCCGATCTGTACGATCAGTCCCGTCTCCTCGGCGACCTCGATCAACATGCTCACAGGCTGAGCGGCCACGGCGGGGTGACTGCATCGCAGAAGCGCCTCGAAGCCTGCGAGCTGACCCGTACGAAGATCGACCACAGGCTGATAGCCCAGCCAAAACAGCCCCTCCGCAAGGCTTTGGCTGATCATGGTCTTGAGGACCCAGCGCTCCTCGATCGCTTGGGCCATGGCTTCATCGAAGATGCAAAATGTGTTCCGTCCCTCCGCCTTGGCGCGGTAGAGCGCCACATCCGCGGCTTTCAGCAGAGCCGTCGGGTCGGTTCCGTGCTGCGGCGACAGGGCCACGCCGATGCTCGTGCCAATCGTCACCAAGGACCCATCGATCGGGAGCGCCTGTCCGACGGCCTCGATGATCGCCCGGGACACGCTGGCGACGTCGACGCCAGCCTTGTCATAGACAACGCCGAACTCATCCCCGCCGAAACGGCAGATCACCGCCTTGGCCGGCGCGACCGCGCGGAGGCGCTCAGCCACCGTCCGCAGCAGTTCGTCGCCGGCCAGGTGGCCCAGGGTGTCGTTGACCTCCTTGAACCCGTCGAGGTCCATGTAGTGGAACGCCAAGGATCGGTGCTGCGCCCGCTCCACATGCTCTGCGAAGACCACCCGGTTCGGCAGCCCGGTAAGGGGATCGTGTCGCGCCGCGTGCGCCATCCTCGCCTCGGCCGCCCGGCGCTCCTCGTCCAGCGCACGGCGCTCGCTGATGTCGCGCGCGAACAGGGAAATCTGTCCGCCGTTGGGGAAGGCTCGAACCTCAAGCCAACGGCCTGTGCCGGGCATGTAGATCTGGAAGGTGCGCGCTCGATCCTGTCGCGCGACTCGCCGGAGCCAAGCGAAGAACCCCACCTGCTCGCCCGCCGGAAGCAGGCTTGGCAAGGACGCCCCACGGGTCAGCACGCTCGGAGCCAGATGCTCCTCAGCCTGACGATTGAAGTAGGTGATGACCCCTGCGCCGTCGACCACGAGAATAGCGTCGCTGGTGCTGTCGAGAACCGCCGAGAGCTGATCCAGCGCGCTTCGATGTCGCGCTTCAGCCGCCTTGCGCGTGGTGATGTCGGTGACAGTACCGACATAACCCACCACCTTGCCGCCTTCGCGCTCCGGCTCACCGCGATCCAGCACCCAGATAGGCGCGCCCTCTCGCGTCAGCAGCCGGTACTCGGCCCCGTAGGCGCCTTGCTGAAGGATCGCCGCCTCAAATGCGCGCGCCACCTCGTGCCGGTCATCGGGGTGCACGCGCTCAAGCCAGCCACCGCCGCAGGCGTCCTCAGGGGGCTGGCCCGTTATCTCGGTCCAGCGTTGATTGATGAAGATGACGCGTCCCTGCTCATCGGAAACCCACAGGATCGCTGGGGCCGTTCCCGCCACGCTGAGCAGTCTGCGTCGTGAAAGTCGCCTCGCCATCGCGGCGTCGTACCTAAGAGCGGAGCCTTCCGGGCGCTCATCGCTCACAGACCACCAACTCGAAACGGCATGCTACGACCCCCAAAACGCGACCAGGCAGAGCTGAACAGGATTAATGTCGGTCTAACATTTGTTGGCGTTGCGGAGCAGGAACTATCGTCGCATGACGTCGGGACTTCACGCGCCTCGCGTTTGGGCCCCGCTGAGGTGTTTGGGCCGGCTATCGCGCTGGCGCCCGCAGCCGCCCCGCTAGAGCCGCAGAGACCCAGACCCTGCGACTTCAACGCCCGGCCTGGAGACCCGTCCAGCTAAAGACGGGCGCGCCCAACGCTCGGTCGCAAGCCAAATCGACTGCGCAGGCGCTGAGCACGATCCGCGCAGAAAGGCTGCAGATCCGACCGTCGCGTCGCCGATCGAGCAGTGCGACGATTCTGTCATGTTGCAATGCAACAAGAGGGTGCTATCCGAGCGGGATCGAACAGGGGGAGTCTGCCGTGTCCTTTCTTCAACTGCGTACTGTGCCGGGCCTCTTCATCGGGCGGCGCACGCTCGTCTGCGCCGAAACGCAGATGCTCGCGGAGGGCGACACCCGCTGTTTGTGTGGCGCTTGCCACGCGCCGCTGCTCACCGTTCGGTCGCGCGAAGAGCTCGAGCACGTGGTGGTGAAATGTGGATGCGGAGCGTTCAACCAGCTCTAGCTGGGTGAGGGCGGCCGTGGATCGAACAGATGATGACGGTCGCCCGTCCTGCGGTGTGACGGCGGCATGGCCTTCTGTGGCGCGAACTCAGCGTCGCAGCCGTGGAATGGCCAGCACGTCCGCCACCTCGTAACGCGTCGCCGCTTCATAGTAAGGGATGGCCGCCAGGGGCGCGCCCGCCCGCACCAGATGGTGCGTCGCGTCAAGGCGATGGAACCAGTCGCGGTAGCGCGGGTAGTGGGTTTCCCACATCTCGAACAGAACGACCGGACGGTGCTCGGCCAAGGTGCGCGCCGCGCCGGCGAAGACCTCCGGCTCCCAGCCCTCCACATCGATCTTGAGGAAGTCCGGCGTCACGCCGCGGGTGGCGACGTAATGATCAAGGGTGATCGTTTCCACGGTCACCGTCCGCACAAGCTTGGCCTGATGGAGTTCGTCCACCGTCAGGAGCGAACTCTGCTGCGCGTTGAGGCCCTCCCGCAGATCGATGTGGAAATCGGCTCGACCCTCCCGGTCGGACAGGGCCAGCGTCTCGACGCTCAGGTTGGCTGGCGCGCGCCGGCGCAGGTCCTCCGCCAGCTCCGGGATGGGCTCGAAGCCGATCACCTGTTGGCACACGCTGGCCATGATGAGCGCATAACCGCCGTGGTTCGCGCCCACGTCGAAGGCGATCATCTCCGGCGTCAGGTGGTACCGGATAAGCTGCTCTATATGGTCCATGGCCTCGTTCCCCCACGCAGACGCTTCTAAGCACCGCCGGCGGCGTTGGACAACGGCGTGGCGTGTCGGCGAGGCTTTCACCCGCAAGGATTTCTCGCTAGGCGTGCAGCCCTTGCTGCACAGAGGACCCGATGGACGCATCCTGGCTGAGGAACCTGCTGGCTGACCCGGAAGCCGCCGGCGTGCTTGCGCTGCTGCGCGATCCGCCTGCGGACACGGTCGTGCTGGCGGACCCGGCCTGCCATGGCGTTCTCCTGGAGCGTCTGGGGGACTCGCCGCGGCGGCTCTTCCCGCTGCGGCAGGCGAGCGTGCGGCTGGCGCTGGACCTGGAGATCCAGCGACTGGTGGTGATGGACGCCCTTGACGAGGAGGCGGCCAAGACCCGACTGCGTCAGACGCTGAGGGAGCAGGGCTTCCCGCCGGCCATCCTCGAGACCCTCCAGATCGACGGCTTCGTGGCGGACCTGCTGCCGCAGGTGATCCTCAAGGACGTGCGCCCCGGACCGCGGCCGCCCCTGCCGGAACAGATCTGCGCCATCGTCAACACGCCCCGGGCGGGCTCCACCTACCTGGGGAGCCTGATGACGTCGGCGGGCTTCGGCCGGCCCATCGAACATGTACGGCCGTGGGTCGTGAACCTGCTGCGCGATCGGCCGGTCGGCTTGTTCGATCTGGTTGCGGCGGTCCAGAACCTGATGGCCAGGAGCGCGGTGGAGGGCGTGTTCGCAACCAAGCTGATCTCCCACTTTCTGTCAGACATCGAGCCGCTGCTCCAGCCGTCCGAGCGAAGCTATCTGAGCGGCTTGGCCGAGAGCGCGCGGCTGATTTATCTCAGCCGGGACGACAAGCTGGATCAGGCCATCTCCACGGTTCGCGCTCGCAAGACCGGCGTCTGGCACGCGGTGGAACCCGCCAAAGCCGCCACACTGGCGGCGGGCGATCTCGGCCAGGACTTTGATCAGGTGGACACCTTGCTGGCCAACGCCTTCGCCATGGAGCGCGACCTGGCGCGGCGGCTGGTTGGCGCTCGGCGGCTCCTGCATGTCAGCTATGAGGAGGTCAGCGCCCATCCGGAGCAGGTCCTGCACGGAATCGGCGCTCTCCTGGAGCGAGCAGGCGACATGGCGCCTCCCCAGGGCGCGTTTGTGAAGCTCGCCGACGCCGCGAGCCAGGCCCTGAGGGAGGCCTATCTCGCCGCCCGCGGGCGGACCGATGACGACGTTCGCCTCTCCGGACCCGACGCCATGGCCGCAGCGCAGGCGGCGCAGGAACAAGAGCAGGCTGACCGCGCCACGCGCGCAGAGCGGGTGCGCCAGGGACACGCCCGCAGCCGACATGGCGACTATCAGGATCGTCACTACTATCTCATCGAGTATGAGCCGACGCCGGTGGACCGTCTCGGCTTTCTCTGCCGCGGGCCGCTGCCGCAACCCGGCCAGGACTACATCGCCTATGTCGGGGCGTCGCAAACCTTCGGCGCCTTCGTGCAGACGCCGTTTCCCCATCGCGTATCGCAGGACCTGGGCCTCGGCGGGTTCAATCTCGGGCGCGGCGGCGCTGGTCCCTCATTCTTCGCCCGTCACCCTGAGGCCCTGGAGGTGGTGAAAGGCGCGCGCGCCGTGGTCGTGCAGGTCATGGCCGCCCGAATGGAGGACAACAGCGCCTTTCAAAGCGTCGAGGGGCGGGCGCTGGTGTCCTATCAGACCCCCTCCGGCCCAGAACGGATCGACTGTGACACCGCCTGGGCGCGCATTGTCGCCGAGCGGCCGCCCGAGCAGGTCCGCGCTCTGGTGGCCGAGTCTCGCCAGAGCTGGGTGCGAGCCGTTCGGGCCATAGCGTCAGCCGCCCAGGGACCGACGATCCTCGTGTGGTTCGCGGAGCGGTCACCGGCGTACACCTTCGACGTGCGGGACGCCTACAGCCTGTTCAACGGCTTCCCGCACCTGGTGGACGAGGAAACCGTGGCCGCGGTGCGGGACGTGTTCGACGATTACGTCGAGGTGGTCACCCGCCAGGGGCTGCCGGAGCCCACCCGGAGCGCCTTCTCCGGCGAAGTCCTGCCGGTGGTCTTTGGGGGCGGCGACCCCAATGAGCAGACGGTCGGTCGCGAGAACCTCTACTATCCTTCCCAGCAGATGCACGACGCCGTGGCGACGGCTCTGGCGCCGCGCCTGAGGACGCTGCTCTCCGGCCAGCCGCTGTCGAGCGCCTGATCCGGGCGGGCGGCGCCGCCCGGACTCGGGTGACCCTCGGCGGCGCCGCAGCGTGGGCGCGGCGGCAGGGGGGCGGCCGACCGACAATCCCTCGGCTGAGGCCCGGGCCACGCCTCCCTTGTCAGGGCCGCGCGGCGCGCGCATGCTCCGCTGCAGAAGTCGGCGTCAGACTGACACAGGGAGGCGAAGTCATGACCAGCAGACTGCCTGGATTGCGTGTGTCACCCGTGGGCCTGGGGCGCGCGATGCTCCTTCTGGCGAGCCTTGGCGCCTGGATGGTTATTGGCCTGCTTGTTCTGCGAGCCAGGGGCTGAGGCCCGGCGCTCGGCGATCGACCGCCTGCTCAGCCGGAGACACTAGCCGATCCGCAGCGCGGTCAGGCCATAGCTGATCGCAAAGATCAGGCCTGCCCAGATGGCGAAGTTGAGCGCCACCGCCAGCAGACGACCTGCGCCCACAGGCGTGATCCCACGCGCGCCGCTCCGGCCCGCCTCGCTGTCTACGCGCATGTTTTCCTCCCACCGATCTGCGTCGGTTGTCACGGAAACGCACAGGATGCGCGGGAGTGCCCGTGTTTTGCATTCTGGCGCGCGTTCGGGGGCGAAGACATGCTGCGGCGAAAGCCCGCATACAGATGGAGTCTCTGCGGTGGCGCAAGGCCGCGGAATCTGCCAAACGCGCGTCTGACAAGCCAACTGCAACTCGGCGCGGCGCACCCCACCCACCCACCCGACCGAACCGAGCCTCAGCCCCGGCGTAAGCCACGCCGGGGCTGTTCTTTTTCAGGGACGGGTCGGCTGCGGGTGACCTCCCGCCTCGCCGAACGGCGCCGGACTGCGACCTAGAATCTGCCAGCTGGACGCGCAAATGCTCTGCGCAACAATCGTTAAGGTGGAGCGCCAGGCGATCACACCTATTGCTATAGCTCAGCTTTGAGGTGCATTCTTGAGCGACCGGTTTGGGATGAACCAGCTCAGGGGTTGATGGTGTTCGCGTTCCTTTCTGCGCTCGCGTCGGGCGTGGTGGCGCCTCTGCTAGACCCGGCCACATGGGCGATCGCCTACCTAGCCTCCAGGCCGGGCTTCGCCCCCCAGCCGGTGACCGCCTGGTGCGGCGCGCTCCTGATCGGGGCGCTGGCCACGACCTTCGGGCCCTTCGGCTGGCGCGTCGTCTACCTTCCGGTACAGCTTGGGCTGTTGCTCTCCGGGCTCGGCCCCGTGTCGCTGATGCTGCTGATCTGTGAGCAACGCGCACTGCAACGCGCTGAACTGTGGCTTCGGGCGAGGCGGGCCTCCTGAGCCGGCGAAGATCAGGAGCCGTCTTCGGCGCGACGGGCGCTTTCGCCTAGGGCAGCGACCTCAGAAGGCCCGCCAGGTGGGGCGGGGCGTCCAGCTTTCGGACTGCTGAAAACCGCTGGTCACAGGGGCGGCTGGCGGCGTGACCAACGCCATCCGCTCTCCGCGCCCTTCGTTTTGCGGCTCCGCGCCGGCGGCGTCAGCGACGCGGCTTGCATGGGGCGCCGGCGGAAGGATCGGCGGCGCTGCAATCTCCACCTGGGGCAGGGGCTCCCCGGCGACCGGCGCGACAGGCGCGGCCTCCGCGAGAACGAGTCCCGCCAGGAGGGGGCCAGCAGGCTCTCCGCCGGCATAGACTTCTCGGAACGCGGCGGGAAGGCCGGGCGCGCCAGGCCAGCGATAGAAGATGTGTGCGCCGACCTGGGTCATCTTGGTGAGCGAGCTCATCCAGTACGGGACCACCCAATCCGTGTGATAGTGCGTCGCCATTCCGACGCCTTTCATCACCTGACCCGAGAGGGCGGCGGCGGCGATGGTTTCAGCTTCCTTGAATTTCGCCGGATCCGGCGCGCGCGCCAGAGCGCCGTCGCAGGTGAAGGTGAATTGGCAGCCGGTCGGCAGGTCAGACCCCTGGAACACCACGCCGCAGACGGTGTTCGGAAAGTCGGGCGCACGGACACGGTTCAGGACCACCTGCGCGACAGCCCGACGGCCCTCGAGGGACTCGAAGCCGGCTTCATAATAGATCGCCTGGGTCAGGCAGGTGAGCGCGCGCGCCCGGTCGAGTTCGCTGGGCGTGCTCAGGAGGAAGGGGCGGGCCGCCAGGATCGGCTCCTTGGAGAAGGGCGTCGCCTGATTGACGGCCAGGGCCTCCGCCGGGGAAAGGTCGCGCAGCAGGTTGGGCGTGTCCGCCGGCGTCAGCTTGACCGGCGTGACCACGCGAGCCGAGGCGGCGGAGGCCGCCGAGCCCTTGGCCAGGGAGACGTCGCGCTCGCGTTGGTGCAGAAGCCCCGCCGTAAGCAGGCCCATGACGAGCGCTAAGGACGCGACAGCGCCCCCGATGAGGCGCCGCTTCGGTTGAGACATGCCGATCTCCCGTGATGCGCAGGCCCTTAGCAGCACACCGTTCTCTCTCCAAGCCAACCGGCTGCGGCGGAAGGTCCCCGGCCAAGCCTCAGGCGGCCAGGAGCTCTGGCAGAGCTTCGACCGGCAGAACCGGTGAAGCGATCCCGGCGTCCAGTCGCATGACCTTGTTGCAGTGGTCGCGAATGGTGTCGAGGTCATGGGACGCGAGGACCAGAATGCCCGCGCGCTCGACGATCTCGTTAAGCCGCTGATGGGCGCTGGCCCGGAATTCGGCGTCGCCCACGGCGATCCACTCGTCCATCAGGACGACGTCGGGCTGGATGGCCGTGGCGGCGGCGAAGGCGAGCCGCGCCGTCATGCCCGCGCTGTAGGTCTTCAGAGGCAGGGCGAGGTAGGGACCGAGGCCCGAAAACGCCGCGATGTCGTCCATGCGCCCGGCGATCTCCGCTTCGCTCATGCCGCTCAGGAGGCAGCGCAGGCGCACGTTCTCCAGACCCGTCGCGTCGGCGTCGAGGCCAAGGTTCAGGTCCAGGAAGGCCGCCACGCGCCCGTGCACCTCCACCCGACCGCGGTTCGGCTCGTAGGCGCCGGCCAGGCACCTCAGGAGGGTTGTCTTGCCGGCGCCGTTGGGGCCCACAAGACCCAGGCGGTCTCCGGGGCGCAGAACCATGCTGAGCCCGCGGAGCGCGCTCACCACGTTCACCTTCGCCCCGTCGAGACCCAGGCGGCCGCCGACCGTCGCTGCGGCGACGTGCTTCTTCAGGGAGCGGGCGTCGGTCCCGTAGACCGGGAACGACAGGTCGAGCTCCTGGACGACGATCAGGCTCATGGCGCGCCTCAGAGGAAGTGGACGATACGCCGCCGGGTTCGGGCGAACACAAACATGGCCAGTCCCCAGCTGATCATGAGGCTGATCGTCAGGACGGGCCAGCTTCGCGGATCCAGAGCATGGCCGATCAGCGGCGAGCGAACGACGTCGATATAGTAGTAGAAGGGATTGTAGCTCAGGAAGGCGTGGGAGCGGCCGACCTGGCTGGTCATCCAGAAGATCGGCGTCATGAACATCATGAACTGGATCACGGCCATCACCACCTGCGGGATGTCGCGGAAGCGCGCCGAACCGATCGCCACGAGCATCACCAGCGGCGCCATCAGCAGCACCAGGCCCAGCAGCCCGAGCACCGACAGCAGGACATTGCCAGGCGGCGCGCCCACCACCAGCAGCACCACCACGATGATCACGGCATGGTGCGCGAGCGTGAGCAGGTTCCGGAAGACCGTGCGCCAGATGAAGGTGAACATGGGCAAGGCGGTCTGGCGCAGGATGCCGGCGCCATTGATGAAGCTCTCGCAGCCTTCCCCCAGTGTGCTCGCCAGGAAGGTCCAGATCACCAGGCCGCAGGCCAGGTGCGGCAGCAGCACGTCGGTGTCCACCTTGAACAGCGTCGCGTAGAGGGTGCCGGTGCCGGCGATGACCACGCCCATCGACAAGGTGATCCAGAACGGTCCCAGGATCGAGCCGCGATAGCGCGCAGCGATGTCGTGTTTGGCCAGCGCCCAGGCAAGGCCAAGTTGGCGAAGCGACTGGGTCAGGTCCGCGAGCGCACGCTGGAGCTCGGAACCGATCCCCCGGGCGCCGGTTCGCAGGATGTGCGGCGTCTCCGACATTCTCCACTCCAGGTTGGCTGCGCCTCCTTGGCATGCGCGGCGGCGGGCGTCCACCAGCGCCGCGGGCGCGTCGGCCCAAGCCGCCGACCTCGTGCCGAAATGCCGCATCTGCGAGAAGCGGTGCGGCGCCCAGCGCCTGAGAACTGTGCTATCGATCCGTCGCCACAACTTTGGGGGAAGGCCATGGCCCGGATCACGCTTCGACAGCTCCTCGACCACGCCGCCGAGCACGGCTACGGCGTGCCGGCCTTCAACATCAACAACATGGAACAGGCGCTGGCGATCATGGAGGCCGCCGAGGCCACCAACGCGCCGGTGATCATGCAGGCCTCGCGGGGCGCGCGGTCCTACGCCAACGACGTGGTGCTGAAGCACCTGATCGACGCCATGGCCGAGATGTACCCCGACATCCCGATCTGCATGCACCAGGACCACGGGAACAACGAGGCCACCTGCGCCACCGCGATCCAGTACGGCTTCACCTCGGTCATGATGGACGGCTCGCTGATGGCCGACGGCAAGACCCCGGCCGACTACGACTACAACGTCCGCGTCACGCGCAACGTCGTGGACATGGCCCACTGGGTCGGCGCCTCGGTGGAAGGCGAGCTCGGCGTGCTGGGCAGCCTCGAGACCGGCATGGGCGAGAAGGAGGACGGCCACGGGTTCGAGGGCAAGCTCGGCCACGACCAGCTGCTGACGGATCCCGACCAGGCCGTGGAGTTCGTGAAGGCGACCGAGGTCGATGCGCTGGCCATCGCCATGGGCACCAGCCACGGCGCCTACAAGTTCACCCGTAAGCCCGACGGCGACGTGCTGGCCATGCACGTGATCGAAGAGATCCACCGCCGCCTGCCCAACACCCACCTGGTGATGCACGGCTCCTCCTCGGTGCCGCAGGAGCTGCAGGAGATCATCAACAAGTACGGCGGCGAGATGCCCCAGACCTGGGGCGTGCCGGTGGAAGAGATCCAGCGCGGCATCAAGCACGGCGTGCGGAAGATCAACATCGACACCGACAACCGCATGGCCATCACCGGCGCCATCCGGAAGGTGTTCGCCGAGAAGCCGGGCGAGTTCGACCCGCGCAGCTACCTGAAGCCCGCCAAGGAAGCCATGCGCAAGGTCTGCATCCAGCGCTTCGAGGAGTTCGGCACGGCCGGCCACGCCTCGAAGATCAAGCCGCTGCCTCTGTCGGCCATGGCCAAGCGCTACGCCGCGGGCGAACTGGCCCCGCAGATCGGCATCACCCGGGTCGCCGCGGAGTAGCGAGCCCCGCCGGTGGGCGTCATGTCAGCGCTTCTGCTCACGCCCGACGGGGCGGCCCTGTACGCACCCAGCCGCCCCACCCTGTGGCAGCGCCGATCTCGCCGCGGCGGACCAGCGGTGGTTGCGTCGGAACGGGCACTTGCGCCGCGGGTCGGGGCAGGGCTCTAGTCGCGCCATGAGTCTGGTCGACGCTGGACAGATCGCCCAACCAGGCTGCCCGCAGCCGCAGCCGCAGGCGCCGCCGCTCGCCGGGCGCCCGGCGCTGGCCCGCGGCCTGCAGCGGGCCTGCGACCTCGCGCTCGCCGGCGGCGTGTTCCTGGCGCTCGTCCCGCTGATGCTGGTGATAAGCCTGTGCATCCTTGTCGCCGACGGGCGGCCTTGCCTCTTCCGGCAGGCCCGCATCGGCCGGGGCGGGCAGGTGTTCCAGTGCCTGAAGTTCCGCACGATGGCGCCGGATTCGGAACGCCGGCTTCGCGACATCCTCGCGTCCGACCCTTCCGCCCGCACCGCCTGGGCGCGTGACCACAAGCTCATCCGCGATCCCCGGGTCACGCCGCTTGGTCGCGTGCTGCGCAAGCTGAGCCTCGACGAGCTGCCGCAGCTGATCAACGTCCTGCGCGGCGACATGGCGTTGATCGGGCCCCGCCCGATCGTGGCCGAGGAGATCCCTCGCTACGGCCGCTACTTCGCCTACTACATAGCGGTGAAGCCCGGTCTCACGGGGCTCTGGCAGGTGAGCGGCCGCAGCCGAACCACCTACCGTCGGCGCGTGGCGGCGGACTGCTACTATGTGCGGCGGCGCAGCCTGCGCCTGAAGCTCTGGATCCTCTTCCAAACCATACCGGCCGTACTGCTGGCGGAAGGTTCGGCATAGGCCGCGGTTCCTGCCCTGAAACGCTCGCCCCATGACACCCCCGTCAAAGTGGGTTCCAGCGTGCTTGCAGCCAAGGCTCCTGACCCGTAGGAGCAGGTGAGGGCGTCGGGCGTCCGGCCACAGCCGGGCGAGAGTGGGGCGGCATGAGTTATTCGCTGCAGGAAGTTCTTGGCATCGTGCTCTTCGTGGGCGTGGCGGTGCTGGTTTTCATGCTCTTTGATCGGCCGCGCCGCGTGGCGCGGAGGGAGCACGCGGCCGAGCCGGTGGGCTTCGTCGATCCGGTGGGCAGCGGGGCGGCGACGGACCTGCACGCCCGCATCGACGAGCTCGTGGAGCGATACGACGCTGTGGTGGACGCACCGCCGCCGCCGCGGCAGACGCCCACCGATCCTTTCCGGCGATTGGCCCAACGCGAGCTTCAGCCGCTCCTAGATGACGTCGCGCGCACCATCACCGCCCGTGGACACCGAGCGGAGGTCACGCAGCGCGAGGAGGCCGGGCGACTGGTTCTCAAGTTGGAGGTGAGCCCGCGCGATCATCCCGCAGACCAGCCTGCCCCCTACATCGAACTGATGCCGGCCGCCGGCGGGGGCGTAAGCGTGCTGCAGGGCGGTTCGACGCCGGGACCCGCCGACGAGAATGGGCGGCGGTCGGAAATCAGCTGGCGCGATGTCTCTGCCGACGAGGTCAGCCATGAGATCCGCCGCTTCCTGGAGACAGTCTTCGTGCGCTTCTCGCGGTGACCACGTCGCGGCCGGTGGACGCGCCCCGCGTCCGGAACAGAGAAAGGGTTCCTGTGCGCCACGAAAATGCTCTGAAGCCCGGCGATTCGCTGCTCGAACTCCTGCATCAGGCTCAGCAGGTGGCCGCAGCCCTCTATGTCGCCGAGACCCCCGACGGACACCTGACGCCGCGCCAGTACACCGTCATGGCGGGGATCGCCGCTGAGGAGGGCGTGTCACAGGCGCAGCTCGTGGCGCGGACCGGCATCGATCGCTCCACCATGGCGGTGATGACCTTGCGCCTGGCCCGCAAAGGGCTGCTGGAACGGCCGATGTCGACCAGCGATCGGCGCCGCCAGGCCCTGCGGCTTACGCCGGCCGGTCACGCGGTCCTGAAGGAAGCGCAGCCCAGGATGGCCCGGGCCAATCAGCAACTTCTCAGTCTGTTGCCCAGGGGCCGCGGCGAGGCCTTGCACGGCCTGCTGGCGATGCTGCTCGCCAGGTCAGCACTGGCGACGGGCCCCACGCCTGGCGCGCCGCCGGGGAAACAAACAAAGCGTCGCGAATCACTGGCATTGGATTGACAAGGCCAAGCTTGCGGACTTCCTGCCGTGACGGCGGTGGCGTGCAGCCCCGCAGCGACGCGGGCGCCGGCATGGGCCGCCGGTGGAAGGGACAGATCTTTGGGGGCGGACTTTCTGGATCTGAGCGGCGCCTCGGGCGCGGTCTACCGCTTCCGGCTCTGGGCCGGCGGCGGCAGCCACCCGCGGGTCCCCGGCAACTTTGTGCATCTGGCGCGCGCCGGCGGCCGTTGGCGCGTGCTCCACATCGGCCTCAGCCATGATCTTGCCCGCACCTGCCTGGAGTGGGATCGCGAGCCGGCCGCCCAGCGCGCCGGGCGCAGGTTGGCGACCCGACTGAATGTGTCCGGCGCCATTCGACGAGCAGAAGACGCAGACCTGCAGGCGAAGCACGGAGCCCCCGGCGTCCCTGAAGTCTCAGCACAGGAGCGGAGATGACGAAGCGCGTTCGTAAGGCCGTCCTGCCGGTGGCTGGGCTGGGCACCCGTGTGCTGCCCGGGGCCAAGACCACGCCCAAGAACCTGCTCAACGTCGTCGACCGGCCGATCCTGTCCTACATCGTCGAGGAGGCGCGAGCCGCCGGCATCGAGCACTTCGTGTTCATCGTCGGCCGCGGTCAGGGCGCCATCGAGGACTACTTCGACGCCTCGCCGGAGATCGAGCAGGCGCTGGAAGCCAAGGGCAAGACCGCCATCCTGGAGGAGGTGCGCAGAGACCTGCCGCAGCCGGGCCAGATGAGCTTCATCCGCCAGATGGCGCCCCTGGGGCTCGGCCATGCGGTCTGGTGCGCCCGCGACGTGATTGGCGACGAGCCGTTCGCGGTCATGCTGCCGGACATGCTGATGGCCGCCGAGACGCCGGCGCTCGCCCAGGCCGTGGCGGCCTACGACAAGGTGGGCGGCAACATCGTGGTGGTGGAGCCGGCGCCTGAGGGCGAGGCCCACAAGTACGGCATCGTCGCCCTGGACGGACAGGACGGCCGGCTGAACCGTATGACCGGCATGGTCGAGAAGCCCGCCCCCGGGACGGAGCCCTCCAACCTGTTCATCTCCGGCCGCTACATCCTGCAGCCGGACATCTTCGAGATCCTCGAGACCCAGGAGCGCGGCGCGGGCGGCGAGATCCAGCTCACCGACGGCATGGCCAACCTCATGAAGCGCCAGGACTTCCATGCGCTGGAGTACGAGGGCACGACCTACGACTGCGGCGACAAGATCGGCCTGCTGCGGGCCAACGTCGCCTTCGCGCTGCGCCGGCCGGACCTCGCCGAAGCGGCGCGCGCGGCGATCGCCGAACTGCTGCAGGCGGGCGCGGCCTGAGGGCATGGCCGGCGGTTCGGGCGACCCTTGTGCTTCCGGCGTGCGGCGGCATGATAGTCCGATGCAGCGTTATGCCGTACGGCCCGATTCGTCGGGCTACACCGTCATGGATCTCGACAAGGGCGGCCCCGCAACGCTCGGCGGAATGACCCAATCGGGGCTCTCGAAAGCGGATGCGGAGCATACGGCCGCGGTGCTCAACGGAGACACGCCGGTCCCCGAGCCGCAGCTCGTCCTTCCGCGGCGCTAACGGCCCGTGCTTCGGCCTCGAGCCGGGCGCCCCGCCCCGACGTGAGCCTGTTGAAGGTTCCAGGAGACGCCTCAATCCATGTCCGCAACACCCTCGCATCCGGCTGAAGCGGGCGGCAGCGAACGCCTGCGACGCAGCACCGACTTCGACACCCGGCTCGGTCACGTCCTGCGGGCGCGCCGGCGGGAGAAACGCATCAGCCTGCGGGTCCTGGCGGAGGCCTGTGGCGTCAGCATCGTGCAGTACCGGAAGTACGAGATCGGCGTGGACCGCATGCCCGTGTCCCGCCTCATCGAGGCGGCGGATTGCCTGGGCTTCGCGCCGGGCGAGCTCATCGCCCAGGCGGCGCTGGGGCAGGCGGATCCCGCGCCGGCCCCGCACGGCGCGCTGGTGAGCGCAAGGCTGCCCGAGAGCGCTACGGGCACGGCGTGGGCTGGCCTGGGGGAGGCTGGGGAGGCGGCGCTGGCCGCCATCGCCCGGCTCAGTTCACCGGAGCGCGCGCGCCTGCTGGCCGTCCTGCAGCTCCGGTACGGCTCAGACGGTCGCTACTGGTGAGCCCCTCGCCGCCTGAAGGGCGGCGGTGACGATCTCGCGCGCATCCGCCTGCACCGCGTGCAGGTGCTCGGGGCCTCGGAAGGACTCCGCATAGATCTTGTAGACGTCTTCCGTGCCCGACGGTCGAGCGGCGAACCAGGCGTCGGCGGTGACGACCTTGAGGCCGCCGATCGGGTCGCTGGTGGCCGGCGCGCGGGTCAGGACGCTCAGGATCGGCTGACCGGCAAGTTCATCTTGGCGCACATCCTCCGGACCGAGCGTCGCCAGCCGCGCCTTCTCGCGCGCTGTCGCGGGCGCGTCACTGCGCGCGTACGCCGCCGCGCCGTGCCGGGCCTCCAGCTGACGATAGCGCGTGCTCGGGCTGCAGCCGTCCGTCGCCTGCATTTCTGCGGCGAGCAGGGCGAGCAGGATCCCATCCTTGTCGGTGGTCCAGGGCCGCCCGTCGCGTCGCAGGAAGCTGGCGCCCGCCGACTCCTCGCCAGCGAAGGCCAGCTCTCCGGCGAGCAGGCCCGGCACGAAATACTTGAAACCGACGGGTGTCTCGTAGAGGCGGCGGCCCAGCGCGCTTACCACGCGGTCGATCATCGCCGACGAGACCAGGGTCTTGCCGATCGCGGCTCTGCCGCCCCAGTCCGCTCGGCGCTCGCCCAGATAGCTGATGGCCGCCGACAGAAAATGATTGGGGTTCATCAGCCCGCCGTCGGGGGTGACGATGCCGTGCCGGTCGGCGTCGGCGTCATTGCCCACGGCGATATCAAATCGGGCTTCGGCCTGCATGCGCTGGCGCAGGCCCGCCATGGCGAAGGGTGACGAACAGTCCATCCGGATACGCCCGTCTGCATCCAGAGGCATGAAGCTCCACCGAGGGTCGACCCGCGGGTTGATCACCTCCAGCTCCAATCCGAACCGATCTGCGATGGCGCCCCAGTAGGCGACGCTGGCGCCCCCTAAGGGGTCGGCGCCCATGCGTACGCCGGCGCTGCGGATCGCCGCCAGGTCGATCACCATCGGCAGCTCGGCGATATAGGCGTGCAGGAAGTCGTAGCGGCGCGCCGTCGCATGGGCCTGCCCAAAGGGGGCGCGGGGCGTCTGTGACAGACCGCTGGCCAGCAGCGCGTTGGCGCGATCGGCGATCCAGCGGGTGACGTCGCCGCCGGCCGGCCCGCCGTGGGGCGGGTTGTACTTGAACCCGCCGTCACGCGGCGGGTTGTGCGACGGCGTAAGCAGAACGCCGTCGCTGACCGCCGCCCCGGCCGCCGCGTTGGTGGCCAGAATGGCCCGAGAGACCGCCGGCGTCGGCGTGAACCCGCCAGCGGCGTCGATGTAGACATCGACACCGGCGGCCGTGAACACCTCAAGCGCCGTGCGCCACGCCGGCTCGGAAAGGGCGTGGGTGTCGCGCGCCAGGAACAGCGGTCCGGTGATGCCGACGCTCTGCCGATAGTCTGCGACGGCGCGGGAGATGGCGATGATGTGCGCTTCGTTGAAGGCGCCGTCGAGGCTGGAACCGCGATGCCCTGAGGTGCCGAACGAGACTCGCTGTTCGGGTCGGGTGGGGTCCGGCGTCACCGCCTCATAGGCCCGCAGCAGCGCGTCCAGGTCCACGAGGTCTTCCGGGGCAGCCGGCTCGCCGGCCCGCGGGTGTGTCATGTCAGCCTCTTCCGAGTGGCCGCGGTGGAACGCCGCTGACGCGCCTGACGCCAGGACGGGCGCATCCCTGAGCGAGACAAGGCGGTTCTCACACCGCTACGCGCGTCCTGGCCGGCGCGAGGTGTCGCCGGGTTCGCCCGATGGCCAGGCGGGCGGCGCCGACGGAATCGCTCGCGACGCCTCGACAGTATCGGGGTTCGCCCCGGCGCCAAGCGCGACGTGGGGGCGCAGCGAAATCTCAGGGTCGGCCGGGGCGCTCGGCGCAAGTCTTGCCAGTCGGTTGACGAGCCGGGTGGCGCGTGTTGGTGTGTGGCCGCGCTTCGCGTCCGCCAGACATCGTCCCACCCTGCCCCAAGCTGTGGTCGCGGAGCGCACCCCGCACCGCCTCTCCCCACACCGCGTCAGCGAACTCCAGCCGGTCCCTTGTGCGCCAGGGCCGCGAAAACGTCGGCGAGGCGCGCCGACGAGGGGTCGGAGGGCGCGGACGGAGCCCGGCCATAGGCGGCAAGCGCCAGGGGCGGCTCGGGGGTGCTGGCGGAGGAGGCCTCAGGTTGGTCCGGGCTGGACCGGGAGACAGCGGCCCGGAAACTGCGGGGCTCCGCCGCCGTCTGTGGCGTCGCCGGCTCGCGATCGGACGACGGCGTCGCGCCGGCCGTGGCGAGCCGCGCAAGGACCGGCCAGCTCGGGCGCGCCGGCGGCGTGTCCGCGTCGAAGGTGCGATAGGTGACGGCGCCGCCCAGCCTGTGGATCAATGCGTCGATGTCACTCATGGTCCCGTGCTCATGCCTGCGCGGGCCAACGCACATCCAGGCTGGGAGGTTTCGGCTGCGCCGCTCCGTTGCGCCTCCGATGGACGACGCTCAGCCGCACCCGCCGCCTAGCGCTCGGCCGCCGCCGTCGGGTCTGGACCCTGGCCGCCAGGCCACGGGTGGCGGGCGGACCCGCCCGCGCTGGCCGACCCTCGGCGCCGACCACCGCCTGCGGCCTCGTCCGCGACAGGTTCGGCTGACGTTCGGCCGCGGGACTCCGACCCGCCGCGCCCGGCGCACCGCCGGCCGTGTCGCCTGGGCGAAGCCGACGCACCGGACGGGGACGTGACCACGCGCGCGACGGTCCGCCTTCAACTAGCGGGCGCTGAGCGCGGCCTGCGCGAGCATTCGGGTGTGCGAGGACACCAGCGCCTCACGATCGACCCAGGGGAAGCCCGGCCGGGCGATGAGCAGGGCGACCAGGCCATGCACGCCCGCCCAGAGGGACTGGGCGAGCCGTTCCGGGTCGTCGGTGCGGCTCAGTCCGGCGGCATGCAGGTCGATCACCAGTTTCCGCATGATGTCGAAGGCGCGCTTGCCCGGCTTGGACAGGTCTGGCTCGCAGGGAGAGGACAGTCGCCCAAGCGGGCCCTCCAGCATGAAGGCCACGCGGTACGCGTCCGGGTTGTCCAGTCCGAAGTCCACGTAGATCCGCAAGGCCGCCGCGATCGACGGGACGTCCGTCGGGGTGAGCGGGAACCCCGCATAACGCGCCTCAAGATCCCGAAAGGCGCGCGCGTGCAGCTCCGCGGCGATGTCGTCCTTGGAGGGGAAGTAGGCGTAGAGCGTCGCCTGGGAGATCCCCACCGCCTGGGCGATCTGGCGCGTGGAGACGCCATGCAGACCAAGCTCCCCGAACAGACGCAGCGCGGCGGCGAGGATTTCCTCGCGCCGCTCGCGCCCGCCGCCTTTCGGCTTGCGCGGCGATCGCGGAAGGGTGGCTGTCATGCGGCTGTGGTCGCTCAGTCGCGCTGGCTTGACAACCGCCCGCGCAAGCCGATCACTGATCGTCTATCATCGATCGGTCAAGTGGGACGCCGTGCCGAAAGCCTCCGCCGCAGCTGCGGTTCTTCTTCTGGCCCTGGGGGGATGCGGTGTGGCGGCGAAGCCCCCGGAGCCTGTGGCGGCGCCGGTGGTTCAAGCCGTGCGTGTGGCGGCGGGCGAGGGGCCAATCACCATCCAAACCACAGGACGGGTCGCGCGCAGGCGGGAGGTGGACCTGTCCTTCCGCGCGTCGGGCGTCGTCACGAGCATCCGGGCGGAGCAGGGCCAGGCGGTGCAAGCCGGACAGATCCTGGCGACCCTCGACCCTACGGGCCTGGCCGCGGCCGAGCAGCGCGCCGCCGCCGAGTTGGAGCGCGCCCGGCGCGATCTCGCCCGCGATCAGGCGCTCTTTGAGAAGGGCTTTGTCAGCCGCCAACGGCTGGACGACCGCAGCAGCGCTTTGCAGGCCGCGCAGGCCAGTTACAGCGCCGCCGCGTTCGATCGCCGCTGGGCGACCTTGGTCTCCCCGGTCACCGGCGTGGTGCTCGAACGCGCGGCCCAGGCTGGGGAGGTGGTGCAACCGGGACAGACCGTGCTGCGCGTGGCCGACCAGCAGAGCCCGCTGGTTCTCTGGGCGCCGGTGCCCGACCGGGAGGTTGACCGTATCCGGCCCGGCGCCAGCGCCTCGGTGGAGCTGGACGGCGTGACAGGGGCGTTCCCGGGACGCGTTGTGCGGGTCGGCGAACGGGCCGGCGCGCGGACAGGCGTGATCGACGTTGAGATCGAACTCGCGCCGAGGATCGGGCTGCGGAGCGGCCAGATCGCCCGCGCACGCATTGCTGCGGCGCAACCGCCCAGCGCCGCCGGCGCCCTTACGACGCGCATTCCGGCGGAGGCGATCGTCGAGGCGCAAGGCCGCACAGCCGCCGTGCTCGTGGTGGACGCGGGCGGCAAGGCCCGCCGGCGCACCGTGAGCTTCGGCGGCTTCGAAGGCGACCATGCCCTGGTGGGCGGGCTTGCCGGCGGCGAGCACGTGATCACCGCCGGCGCCGGCTTTGTCTCCGACGGCGATGCCGTGCGGGTCGTCGACCCGCACCGAGGAACGTCGCAAGTGACGGCCGGGCGATGAGGGTCGACATCGCCGACTTCGCGGTCCGGCGCTGGCAGTTCACGCTGGTGGCCTTCGCCCTGCTGGTCATGCTCGGGCTCAACGCCTTCAACACCACCCCGCGATCCGAAGACCCGCACTTCCCCATCCCGACCATGGTGGTGCGCGCCGTTCTGCCCGGCGCCGAGCCTGCGGATATGGAGCAACTGGTCGCCGACCCCATTGAGGACGCGCTCTCGGGTCTCGACGACGTCGACGACATCGCGTCGACCAGCCAGGACGGCGCGACCGTGGTGTCGGTCAACTTCACCTGGGACGTGGACCCGGAGCGCAAGTACGACCAGGTCGTCCGGGAGGTGAACGCCCTGCGCAGCACGCTGCCGCAGGGCGTGACCCTGCTGGAGGTGCGGCGCGCCCGCACGACCGAGGTGGCCATCGTCCAGGTGGCGCTGACCAGCGAGTCCTTGCCCATGCGCCGGCTGGAGAAGGTCGCCGAGCGGCTGCGCGAGCGACTGGACCGGGTCGGCGGGGTGCGACGATCGGAAGTCTGGGGCGCGACCTCATCTGAGCTTCGCGTCGCCCTCGACCTCGGTCGCCTGGCCGAGCTTCGTCTGCCGCCCACGGCCGTCGCTGACGCGCTTCGGGCGGCTGGCGCAGACGCGCCGATCGGCGCGGTGCACGTCGGGGAGCGACGCTTCAACGTGAAATCCGGCGGCGCCTTCCGCAGCCTCGAGGATGTGGCCGACACGCCGGTGCGGGAAATCGATGGCCAGGTCGTGCGGGTGCGTGATGTGGCGCAGGTTCAGTGGGCGGAGGCGGAGGCCCAGCACCTGGCGCGGTTCAACGGGCGACGCGCGCTCTTCGTCACCGCCACCCAGAAGGACGGCGCCGACGTCGCCAAGGTGACCCAGGCGATCGAGGCGGCGCTTGCGGAGTTCGAGCGCACCCTGCCAGGGGGTGTGAAGCTCGAGCTTGGCTTCGTGCAGGCGAAGAACGTGGAGCATCGGCTGGGCAAGCTCTTCCGGGACTTCGCGATCGCGCTTGGCCTGGTGACGATCACCCTCCTGCCGCTGGGTCTCCGCGCGGCCGGCGTGGTGATGGTCTCCATCCCGCTCTCGTTGCTGATCGGACTGGCCTTGCTGCAGGCCCTCGGCTTCACGGTCAATCAGCTCTCTATCGCCGGCTTCGTGCTCGCCCTGGGGCTGCTGGTCGACGACAGCATCGTCGTCGTGGAGAACATCGCGCGCCACCTGCGCATGGGCATGGAACGCACCGCCGCCGCCATCACGGCCACGCGGCAGATCAGCCTGGCCGTGGTGGGCTGCACGGCCACGCTCATGCTCGCGTTCCTGCCGCTCCTGGCCCTTCCCGGGGGCTCGGGCGCCTACATCCGCTCCCTGCCCGTCACGGTGCTCTGCACCGTCGGCGCGTCGCTGGTGGTCTCCCTCACCATCATACCCTTCCTCGCCAGCCGCTTTCTTTCGCGGCGGGAAGATCCTGAGGGGAATGCGGCCTATCGGGCGGTGAACAGCGCCATCCACCGCCTCTATAGCCCGCTGCTGCATGGCGCGCTGGCGCGCCCGTGGATCACCCTGGCGATCATCGGCGCAATCTGCCTGACCACGATCCCGTTGCTCGGCGCCATCGGTACGAGCCTCTTCCCGCCCGCAGAGACCCCGCAGTTCCTGGTCCGGGTCGAGACGCAGGAGGGGACGTCGCTGGCTCGGACGGACCAAGCCCTGCGGTACGTGGAGAGCCGACTGGCGCAGGAGCCTGATGTGGCCTGGACCGCCGCCAACCTGGGGCGGGGCAATCCGCAGATCTTCTACAATCAGACCCAGCGCCAGCCCCAGGCCAACTATGCGGAGGTCTTCGCCGCCCTCGAGGGCTGGCGGCCGGGCCGCAGCGAGCGGGTGTTGGACCGCCTGCGCGCCGAGTTCGCCCTCTACCCCGGCGCGCGGATCAGCCTGATCACCTTCGAGAACGGTCCGCCCGTCGAAGCGCCCGTGGCCGTTCGACTGAGCGGCGAGAACATGGCCGTTCTGAAGGCCCTCGCCGGGGAGACCGAGCGCATCTTGAAGGCCACACCCGGCGCGCGGGACGTGAACAACCCGCTGAGCGTCGACCGGACGGATCTGGAGCTCGGCCTCGATGAGGGCAAGGCGGCGGCCCTCGGCGTGCCGGCCGGCGCCGCGCGGCGCGTCGTCCGGCTGGCGCTTTCCGGCGAGGAGACCGCGCGCTTCCGTGATCCGGACGGGGACGACTACCCTGTGCGCGTCCGTCTGCCCATGGCCACGCGCAACGAGCTCTCCGCACTTTCGGAGATCTACCTCCCGACCTCGGCCGGCGAAGCGGCGCCGCTGCGCACGGTGGCCGAGCCGCAATTTCGGTCGAGCCCGGCTCAGATCACCCGCTTCAACCGTGAGCGGACGGTGACGGTGACGAGCCAGGTGCAAACCGGCCACCTCACCTCCGCCGTCACCGAGCAGGCGAGCCAGGCGCTGAAGACGCGTCTGCAGCTGCCGCCGGGCTACCGCCTGTCCTTCGGCGGCCAGGCCGAGGCGCAATCGGAAAGTTTCGCCGGCCTGGGCGCGGCGATCGCGATCGCCATCTTCGGCATCCTGGCCGTGCTGGTGCTGGAATTCGGAAAATTCCGAACCGCCCTGGTGGTGGCGGGGGTGATTCCGCTCGGGCTCTTCGGGGCCGTGGCCGCGCTCTGGCTGACCGGCAACGCCCTGTCCTTCACCGCCACGATCGGGCTGGTGGCGCTGATCGGGATCGAGGTCAAGAACTCGATCCTGCTGGTGGACTTCACGGAGCAGCTGCGACGCCAGGGCGCGCCCCTGCGCGAGGCCATCGAGCGCGCGGGGGAGGTGCGCTTCCTGCCGGTCCTCCTCACCTCTGTCACGGCGATCCTGGGGCTCCTGCCCCTGGCCCTGGAACGCTCCGGGCTCTATTCGCCCCTGGCCATCGCGATCATGGGCGGGCTCGTGACGTCCACCCTGCTTTCGCGCGTGGCGACCCCCGTCACCTACTGGCTGCTGAGCCGCGGCGGCGCGGCGGCGGCGCCGGAGGCCGAGACGCCGCTGCCGCAGGCGGCCTGAGCGACGCGGCGTGCGATCGGGGCGCCCCGCGCCGGGAGGCGATCGACCACGACGCATGAGCATTGCGCGCGGGCGCTACGGGTGAACACGGACGTGCACGTCCGCTCCCGGCCGCTTGGCGCCGGCGCGGTGGCGGCCTCCGGCCCTGGCGCGGCGGCCAGGGCGCGGGCGCGAGACGTCGGCCAAGGCGCCGCCTCACGCTGCTCCGCGCTGCGGCCGTGCGCCCACCGGTGCTCTGCTCACACCTTCAGGACGCCCTGCGCAGGGCTGCTGGCGCCCTAGGCCTTGACCACGTTGCCGAGCGACAATCCCCGCCGCTGCATGGCGTTGCGGGTGTCGATGACCAATCGGGCCTCCTGCAACAGGGCGTAGTCCACCGCGTCGTGATCCGTGGAGATCAGGACCGCATCGAAGCCGCGCAGGGCGTCGGCGGTCAAGGCCACGGATGGGCGGCCGGCGAAATCGAGGTGCTCGCGGGTGAAGGGCGCAACGGGCACATGGGGGTCATGGAACGCCACCCGGGCGCCGCGGCTCTCGAGCAGCTCCATGAGTTTGAAGGACGGGCTCTCGCGCACGTCGGCGACATTCTTCTTGTAAGCGAGGCCGATCAGCAGAATGCGGGACGCGCTGAGGGCCAGCTGCCGGCGGGCGTCCAGCGCCCGGGCCAGCGCCTCCACCACCTGGTGGGGCATGGCCGTGTTGATCTCACCGGCAAGCTCGATGAAGCGGGTGGGGGTTCCGAATTCACGGGAGCGCCAGGTCAGGTAAAAGGGGTCGATGGGGATGCAGTGCCCGCCGAGCCCTGGGCCGGGGTAGAAGGGCATGTAGCCGAACGGTTTGGTTTTGGCCGCCTCGATCACCTCCCAGATGTCGATGCCCATGGCGCTGTAGATGGTCTTGAGCTCGTTCACGAGCGCGATATTGACGGCGCGGAAGACGTTCTCGGTGATCTTCACCGCCTCGGCGACGTCGGGGGAGGAGACCGGCACGACCTGCTTGACGATCGCGCCGTAAAAGGCCTGCACGAGGTCTGAAGCCTCGGGCCCATCGCCAGCGACGACTTTCGGGATGGTGGCCGTGTTGAAGGCCGTGTTGCCGGGGTCCTCGCGTTCAGGCGAGAAGCCAAGGAAGATGTCCACGCCGCACGAAAGACCGCTTGTCTCAAGAAGCGGCTTGAGCACTTCGCGCGTGGTCCCCGGGTAGGTGGTTGACTCCAGAACGACCAGCTGGCCCGGCCGCAGTCGGCCGGCGATTTCCCGGGCGGTGGACTCGATGAAGGAGAGGTCCGGGTCGCGGTTGCGGCCGAGCGGCGTGGGAACGCAGATCACGATCACGTCGCAGTCGCCAAGGTGGTCGTACGCCGAGGTCGCCGAGAGACGTCCGTCCTCCACCAGATCGGCCAGTTCGCCGCTTGTCACAGCGTCGATATAGGACCGCCCGGCGTGGATCTGCTCGGGCTTGGCAGGGTCGATGTCGAAGCCGAGGGTCCGGAAGCCCTGACGCGCGGCGGCGACCGCGAGCGGCAGGCCCACATAGCCCAGGCCGATGACGCCGACAGTGGCCGTAAGGTCGATGATGCGGGCGCTCAGAACTTCGAAGGGCGTTCGGTCGGCCATGAATCCTGTCCTGTGGCGGTGTCCTTCGCGGGCGCGGCCGCCGAGGTCAAGCGGGCTGCTGGCCGTAGAACTCCAGATACCAGTCGACGAAGCGGCCGACGCCCTCCTCCAGCGGCGTACTCGGCGCGTATCCCAGAGCCGCCATGGTCGCGCGGACATCAGCTTCGGTGTTGACGACGTCCCCAGGCTGCATGGGCATCAGGTTCAGCACCGCCTTGCGCCCAAGCTTCTGCTCGAAGACTTGGATGTAGCGCATCAGATCGACGGGCTGGCTGTTGCCCAGATTCAGGATGCGCCAGGGCGCGACCCCGCTGGTGGCGGGATCGGGGGCTGTGGCGTCCCAGGACGGATCCGGCTCGGGAGGACGATCCAGCGAGAGCACCAGCCCCTCGACGACGTCGTCCACATAGGTGAAATCGCGCTGCATCCTGCCGCCCCCGTAGAGATCCAGGGGTCGACCCTCGAGGATGGCGGTCAGGAACTTGAAGGGCGACATGTCCGGCCTTCCCCAGGGACCGTAGACCGTGAAGAACCGGAAGCCCGTGCACGGGATCCTGTAGAGGTGGGCATAGGCATGGGCCATCGCCTCGTTCGCCGCCTTGGTGGCGGCGTAGAGGGTGAGGGGGTGCACGGCGTGATCATGGACGTCGAAGGGCAAGCGCGCGTTCGCGCCGTAGACGGAGCTGGTGGAGGCGTAGACCAGATGCTTCGGCTGCACCGCGCGGCAACCTTCCAGCACATTCAGAAAACCCACGAGGTTGGAGTCCACATAGGCGTGCGGGTTCTCCAGGCTGTAGCGGACGCCCGCCTGGGCGGCGAGGTTGACCACGTGAGTGGGGCGCACGTCGCTGAACAGAGCCGCAACGCCCGCCCGGTCCGCCAGATCCAGTCGCGCGTGCCGGTACCCGGGGGTTCCCTGAAGCCGTTCGAGGCGGGCCGCCTTCAGCTGCGGGTCGTAGTAGGTGTTCAGGTTGTCGAGGCCGACCACCTCGTCGCCTCGGGAAAGCAGGCGGCGCGCCAGATGGTAGCCGATGAAACCGGCTGCGCCGGTGATCAGGATGGCCATGCGGACTCACTTGTGACGGGGCTTGGCTATCGCATGGAATGGCCATGAAGGCGAAGCCAGTGGGGCGGCCCAGCCGCACGACCGTTGCGCTGAGGGATTCATCGTCAGGACGATCAGCGCCGCGACGCGCATCGAGACAAGCGGATGAGGCGACAGGGCGAGGTGGCTGCGGGTGGTCTTCGCCCGCCACCGGAACCCGCTAAGGCCGTAGCCGGCCGCGGAAGCCCGTAGCGCAGAGCCTGGCCTCAGGCGCGCCCGACCCGGCTGTCGGACCCTGGCGCTTCGAGGCGCCGCTGCCAAGGCTCAATCAGCCCAGCCCAGCTCAATCCCGCCCTGATGGCGGCCGAGGGTGAGGAAGAAGGGCGCCGCATCGCAGTCGTCGCAGGTCAGCTTGATGCGCAGGCCGCCTCCACAGGGACTGGGATTGCCCGACGCCCGATTGGCGATGAGGGTCGACCTCGCCTGACCATCGGAGGCGGTGGTCGTCTTGATCACGGCCGCCGCGCCCTCCGCGCGCGTGAACACCTCGACTTCAAGGTGGCGGAGAAGGCCGCCGCCACAATGCGGGCACCGCAGCACGCCGCCGCTGCGCTCGACCGACTGGCCCTCCGTGCTCAGCTTCAACCGCACCTCCCCGAACCTTGCACCACCCCGAACGCGCCGTCGCCGGAGCGGTCTGCGCCGCGGCTGGCGAAACCTCGCCAACCGCGCCGATCGACGTTCCATGGCAAGGCTTTCGGCCGTTAGATCGCCGGACGGCGGCGCTTGCGCAACAACGATCCGCCGCGAGACGCCGCGGATGGCGGGCGCACCCCTGCTGCGCTCGCGCAGGGCGCCCCGCCGTTGCGCCTGCGGCGGGCCCCTGGCGGCTGGCGACCCGGCGGCCCGCGCCCGCGCCCGTGCAGAAACCCGCTCAGGACGCCGGCGGCGGCAACGCTCAGTCCAGCAGCCCCGTGAGCTTCAGCGCCCCAACGACCACGGCGCAGCACACGCCGCCTATGGCGGCGGCCGTGATGCCCGGCTCATGGTCATAGCGCCAATGCCGGAGCCGGCGGCGGGTTCGTGACCGCCACGTGTCGGGCTCGCGCAACACCCAAGGCATCTCAAACCTCCGTCAGGGCGAACGCGGCCGAGCCTTCGGTGCGCGCCGTCGGTCGAACAGGCTCCAGGACGGCGGCCAGGGCGCAGCCCACGGGCTCTAGGCCATACCGGCCCTCCACGGCGGCGCGCGCCGCCTGGCCGAGCCGTTCGCGCCCGCTCGCATCGGTCAGCAGGCGCGCGAGGGCCGCGGCGGCCGCATCGACGGAGCCGCGGGGCACGACCACGCCGCCGGCCGCTTCGCCGGCGTGGAAGATATCCGCGAGGCCGTGCGCGTCGCTGGAAACCACCGGCAACCCACAGGCCATCGCTTCCAGCGGAGCGACCGGCATGCCTTCGACGCGCGAGAGGGTGGCGTAGACGTCAGCGGCGGACAGCCAGAGGCGGATCAGCTCGGGGTCGGTGACATAGGTGGAGCGCCAGTCCACGGAGGGCAGGCGGCTGACCAACGGCTTGAAGGCTTCGCTGTCCTGGCCGGCTCCGAGCAGAACGAGACGGGCGTTCGCAAAGCGAGGCGCGACACGGTCCCAGGCCGCGATCAGCACATCCAGCCCCTTACGATGTATGTCGATGCGGCCGTGATTGACCACCAGCAGCGTGTCGGGGTTCACGCCCAGGGCGCGGCGGGCCTCCCCACGGGGGACGGCGCGCCACAGTGCCGCGTCCAGCGGATTTGGAATGTCGTGCAAGCGCGCCGCGTCGAGCGCGTAGGTGCGGGCGAGACGCGCCCGCTCCCGCGCGGAGGGCACGATGACGCTTCGACACCGCCTCAAGGACACGCCTCGCACACGCGCCTCGAGCGGCGAAAGGGTCGCATCGCCGCCCTGGAAGGACGCGCTCAGCGGCAGCCCAAGGGCGCCGGCCAGACACGCGAGGGCGTCGAACCGGGCGTGCTCGTAGTCCTGCACGAGAATGGCGCTGCAGCGCTCATCCCGCAGGATTTGAGCGAAACCGCGGAAGGGCGTGCGCGCCCACTGCAGGGCCGCGCGCAGCGAGGGCCGCCCGCCGGCGCGCCCGCCGCCCGAGCGCCGGCCCGGAACCAGCCAGATGGACGCGCCTGTCTCGGCGTGGATGAGGCGCTCGGGTCGGCGCCGTCGCTCCGTGGCGTGAACGATCACCGCTCGTCGCCCCTGGCGCTGCAGGGCGGCGACGTAGCCGAAAAGCCAGCCGCCGCGCATCCGGCGCGCATAATCCTCCGCCTCAAGCCCGAGCGGGTCGAGAAACTCCTCCACCACGTCGCCCCAGGGGAAGATGGCGACGGCGGGGCGATCTAGCGTCGCCATGCGCCGGCGATCTCCGCCCCTGTCATCGCGGGGTGGTGCAGGAGGTAGCCCAGCGCGGTAAGCGGCGCCGCGAGGGCGTAGAGCAGCCGGCGCTTGCGGCGGCCCAGCCGAGAGAAAGCCACGTCGTGGAAGAAGGCTGTCAAACCGTTGATAAAGCTGGCCCGAGCCTCGGGCGGCTTGCCGAACAGCCTGCGCAGATCTTCCGACCGGTAGCCGCGCCGGACATGCCCCCATTCCGCCATGAGCTCGCTTTCGTGAGGGCAGAGCGGGGCCAGGGCCCTGAAATAGGGATAGCGCCAGGCGGCGGTCGGCGTGGACACCAACACCACGCCGCCCGGGCGCGTCACTCGCGCCGCCTCGGCGGCTGCGCGGGCGTCATCCGGAATGTGTTCCAGCACGTCGAACAGCGTGACAGCGTCGAAGACACCGTCGCCGAACGGGAGCCGGAGGGCGTCGGCGCAAACGAAGATCGCTCGCCCGGCCCCCGGCCCCTGGGCCGCCAGCGCAGGATCGATGTCCACCGACACCACCTCCGCGTCCGGGTAGAGCAGCCAGGCCAGGCCGCTGCGCCCGCCGCCGATGTCGAGAATCCGTGGCCTGACGTCGTCTTGCCGCAAGCGCGCCGGTGCGATGCGGTGAATGGCGCGCATCTTCTCCCGGTAGAACAGTCCGTCCGTCAGTCCGTGCGGAAAGGGATTGCGGGCCAGAAAGGCGCCGAGCGGAGTCTTACGCATGTTGTGGAGCTCCAAGCTGGACCGCCGGTCGCGGGCCGACGGCCGCCTGCGCACGGCGGCGCCATCGAGGCCGGAGCAGGTACTGCAGCCCCAGACCCCAGCCGATCACCTCCTCCATCAGCAGGCGGAGCCGCCAACCGTCCAGCGTCTGGATCGCCGAGAGCCCGGTGCGTGCGAAATAGACCGGCAGCTGGCGCCGGATGCGGCGCAGGTCGCCAGGCGCGCCATATCGGTCGGCCTGCACCACGAGCGCCGCCACATGGCCCTTCATGTAGGCGCGATACTGCTGGCGCAGGCCGCGCCAGTCGCGACGATGGTGGTGAAAGACGACGGCGCGCGGCTCGTAAAGGCAGCGCCCCCCCGCCGCCAGGATTCGGTACCAGAACTCGGAGTCTTCCGAGCAGCCCGAGGCGCCGGCGCCCAGCCGCTCGTCGAACCCGCCAAGCCCGGCAAGGCTCGCGCGGCGGAAGGCCATGTTGGCCCCTGCGCCGATCCGCCAGACCTGAGGGCCCATCTCCCAAGTCTCCTGCAAGAAGCCGCCGTCGAAGAGGAGCGGCGTAAAGCGCGAGGTGAAGCCGCCGAGATGCAGCTCGAAGGCGCGTTGGGCGGCCGTCTCCAGTCTGGCCGGCAGGACCAGGCCCGTCACGGCATCCACCTCCGGCCTCGAGAAGGCCCGGCGGATTTCGGCCGTCCAGGTCGGATGCAGCTCCACGTCGTCATCGGTGAAGGCGATGAATTCGCCGTCAGCGGCGTCGAGCCCCGCATTGCGGGCGATGCTGAGCCCGGGGCGGGGCTCATGGACGTAGGTTACGCCCGCGCGGCCGTAGGCCACCGGACGCGCGCTCGCCGCCGGATCGTTATCCACCACCACCACTTGGCCAGGCGCAGAGGCCTGTCGGGCAAGACTGGCCAGGCAGGCCGAGAGCATGTCCGGCCGGCGGCGGGTGCACACGACAACGCTCAGCGGGCGGGCGTCGGCGGCGGCGGGCGCGGCCGCCGCCTCAAGCGCGTCGAGCACCGGCAAGGCGGCGGCCTCGTCCAGTGTGAGAGCAGAACGCGCCTGTCCATCGACTCCGGCCCGCGGCGGGCTGGCGAGCCCGGCTCCACGGGCGGCGGCCTGATCGGCGACAAGCTGCGCGGCCAGCGCCAGCAACTGGTCACCGGCCAAGGGCGTCTCGGCAGGCAGCAGCGCCTTGGTTCCCAGTGGCAGGGTGCGCCACCAGAGCACCAGGAGAACGCCCCGCTCGCGCTGCGCGACCTCGGCGAGGCCGTCGGCGATGTCCAGGTGGAGGATGTCCCAGGGCTCGTCTCTCATGCCGCCGCCTCGCGAATCGCCTGTGACCGCGCCTGGGAGCGGTCATATTCCCCGAAATGACCCTGTAGACCGCCAACGAATTCCGCCCAGGCGAACCCCAGCTCCCGCGCTCTGCCCCGCAGCCCGGCCCGGGCGATGGCCGCCAGCCGGTCCAGCGCCCACCACCAAATGATGCCGGCGTGGCGGGCGGACAGCTGCGGATCCGTGCGGCGGCACTTGGCGAGAAACGCCATGAACCCGAGACCCCAGGTCCAGTACTGTCGCTTGAGCTGCTCCAGGGTTTCGCGATGTTCGTGGAAGACAGCGTAGCCAGGCTCGTAGATCATCGGCCGGCCGCTGCGCAGAACGCGGTAGAAGATGTCCAGGTCACCGCCGCCCGGCAGCGGCGCCCCCGTGTCGAGCGCCTCGTCGAAGCCACCCAGGCTGAGCAACAGCCGCCGGTCGAAGCACATGTTGCAGCCGGCCCCGAGGATGCCTGCGCCCACCGGGTGAAGGCGGTTTCCGAAGCGGTCGCTCCGAAACTCCGTGCGCAGGAAGCCGCGCCCGAAGCCGCCCCGGCTCTCGAACCGGATCTGCGCCTCGGTGTCGAGGCGATAAGGCAGCACGAGGCCGGTGAAACCGCCGGCGTCAGGCCGGGCGCGGATCGCCGTGGACAGGGCCCGCAGATAGCCGCAGTCCACCACCACGTCGTCGTCGAGATAGGCCAGGTAGTCGCCTGTGGCGGCGTGCAGGGCCGCGTTGCGAGCGAAATTCAGCCCTGCCCGCGGCTCGTGAACGTAGCGGACGCCCGAAAACGTCTCGACGGCTCGCCGCGTGGCGTCGTCCGACGGAGCATTATCCACCACCAGGATCTCGAGGGGCGCAGAGCCCGTGCGATCGAGCGTCATGAGAGAGGCCAGAAGGCGCGCCAGCCGGGGCGCGCGGTCCTTGGTGCACACCGCGATGCTGAGGCTGGGCGCCGGCGCCTCCGGCGCGGCGGCTACAAGGGCGCGCAACGCTTGCTCGGCCCGCAGGGCCAGCACGGCGCGCGCAAAGCGCGCCTCGACGAGGGCCGAGAGTTCGGCGGCGCTCATCGGTTGGCCATGGGGTCTGGCCACCAGCGCGAACCCCGCCAGCCGGCCGTTCCACCGAGCCAGGAGGCCAATTCCAGTCTCGCCCGGCTGAAGATCGATCTGGCCCGGCGGATGCGTAAGCTCGAGGTCCACGAGGCGGTATCCCATCAGGCCACCTCCTTTCCGACATGCTCCGCATACTGCAGGCCGTGCAGGCGCGCGAAGTGGCCGGGTTGGGCGAGAAGCTCCCGGGGCGGACCGGCCTCGGCGACTCGACCGCCGTCCAGCACGATCACGTGGTCGGCCGCCATGACTGTGGAGAGCCTGTGGGCGACCACCACCACGGTGCGTCCTCTGGAGAAGGTCCGAAGGGCCGCCTGGAAGGCCAGCTCGGTCTCGATGTCGAGCGCGTTGGTCGGCTCGTCCAGCAGCAGCAGGTCCGGAGCCTTCAGGACCGTGCGCGCCAAGGCCACGCGCTGGCGTTGACCGCCCGACAGGCGCGCGCCACGGTCGCCGAGTTCGGTATCGAGACCATCGGGAAGCGCGTGCAGGAAGTCGCAGCCCGCCACATCCGCCGCCGCTTGGATGGCGTCTCGCGGGGCGGCGAGGTCGCCGTAGCCGATGTTCTCGGCCGCGCTCGCGTTGAACAGCTGCGCCTCCTGCGGCATCAGCGACACGCGGGATCGCCAGGAGGCCAGGTCGAGCTCGGGCAGCGGCCGACCGTCCGCCAGAACCACGCCATCGCTGGGGTCGCGGAAGCGGAACAGCAGGGCCAGGAGGGTCGACTTCCCGGCGCCAGAGCGGCCGACGATTGCGGTGGTGGTTCTGGCGGGGATGATGAGGCTGACCCTGTCCAGCACAAGCGGCCCGTCAGCCGCGTACCGGTAGCTCACATTGCGCAGCTCCACGCCCACCTGCAGAGCCGCGGCGGGCAGATCGCCGCTGGCGAGGAAAGGCGAGGCCGTGGCGGCGACCACCTCGTCCACGTCGTCCACCGCAGCGGCGAGGCCGTCCAGGGCGACCTTGCACTGCAAGAATTCCCGTGTCGGCCCTTGCAGCCGGTAGAGCAGGGCGAGGAAGGCGGCGAGAGGGGCAAGACCGGCGCCGAGGGCAGAGCCTGCGAGAACGAGGGCTCCGATCAGCAGCGCGCCGCAGATTTCCGCGATCGGTCCTGGCAGCGCCCAAAGGAGGTCGAGAGCGAGGATACGCCGGCGGATCCGCTCGGAGACAGCCTCAAATCGCGCCACCTCGTGGCCTTCGCGGCCGAAGCTGCGGATCAGCTGCAAGGCGCCCATGCTCTCCCACATGCGCAGGCCGAAGGCGCGATTCTCCTCCACCACGGCGCGGCCGGTCGCCTGGGCGCGTCGGGTCGCCAGGTGGACGGCGCTGGCGGCGGCGCCGAGCAGCACCAGGGCGACGGCGGTGAGCGGCGCCGAAATCGCCAGCATCAGGCCAAGGAACACCAGAAAGGTCACCGCGCAGATCGCCAGCCGGTACACGAGGCTCAAAGCGTTGCTGACCTTCCAGGTGTTGTTGGACAGTGTGGCGACGACGTCGGTGATCCGCGCATCGGGGCGGTAATCGAGGCAGGCGGTAAGCGTCTGGGCGAAGATGCGGCTGCGGAGCCGGTGCGCCACCCAGCCGTCCACGTACCGGGCGACGAAGCCGCCGGCGAAGACGGCGAGATTCTTGGCCGCCACCGTCGTGCAGAGGGTCAGCACCAGCACGGGCAGCCGCCAGGGCTGCGGCACCGGGGCGAGCAGGGCGTCGAAGCCGCGCGCCAGCGGATGCGCGCCGTCCCCGGCTCCGAGGCTCTCCAGCAGCGGGATGAAAAGGTAAAGGCCAAAGCCGTCCAGAGCCGCGGCGGCCAGGGCGAGGCCCACGACAGCCGGCGCGGCCCACCGGGGCGCCTGCGACAAGCGCCACACCTGCCGCACGCGCTGGATCAGGGACCCGTTCAAAGACCCGCCTCGAGGAAGGCCGGCCGGAAGTCGCCGCCCTGGCGGAGCAGCCTCTGGGCGAGGATTTTCAACGGGAGCGGCGTTCGCGCCTTCAGGGTCAGCCAGGCGAGATCCCCCATCCGCCCAGCGTGATCAAAAGCGTTCAGGAAGCCGTGCTGGGTCAGCAGAGTAGCGGCGTTGACGAGCGGCCCGGTGGTCAGCGCGCGGACCAGGAGCCAGTAGACCATATCGCGGCGGTGAGCCTGATACTCGGCCTCAAATTGCGGATAGCGGGTCCTGAAGCTCTCCAGCGTCAACTCGCATGAGCGCAACATCCGCAACGCGTCGGACGACATGTTGCCTTGCGTCACGCGGTAGCCGGTCAGGTGGCGGCGAACCACCCGGAACTCGTGCCTCTCGGCGAGTCGCAGGTAAATCATCAGATCCTCGCAGCCCTGCGCCCCCCGAGCCCTAAGGGACGCATCGTAGCCGCCGACGCTTTCGAAGGCGGCTCGCCGGACCAGCGGGGAGCTGCCGTTGCCGACGAGATTGGCTCGACAGAGGTCGCGCAGCACCCAACCCTCGGCCTGCGGACGGTGTTCTAGCGAGTAGATGCGGTCGTTCGCGTCGATGAGCGCGGCCCAGGTGTAGACGAGCCCGACCTGCGCCCCGCCGGCGGCCATCGCCGCCATTTGCAGCTCGATCTTCTCCGGCGCCCAGAGGTCGTCGGCGTCCACGAAGGCCAGGTAGTCGCCCTGCGCAGCGGCCGCCCCGACGTTGCGGGCGGCCGCCACGCCGGCGTTCGGCTGCGCGACCAGCCGAATGCGCGGGTCATGAGCGGCCGCAGCCCGGACCCGCAGCGGTCCATCGTCCGTTGAGCCGTCGTCAACGACGATGATCTCGAGCGCGGCCCAGGTTTGCCCTGAGATGCTTGCAAGTGTCCGCTCGACCGTCGCGCCTCCGTTGTGCAGGGGCACGACCACGGAGACCAGAGCTGCGCCCGCCACCGCGGTCATGCCTGAGCTGCGGCGCCGGGCAGATCGTCCTTCCAGGCGATAACGCCCGGGGTGAGGCGTCGCCCGCGCTTAGGCCTGCGCGCCTCGAGTTCGGGGACCAGAGCGCTTGGCAGCAGGATAGGCTCCGGAGCGTCAAGCAGCTCGGCGCCGCCCGCCATTCGGGCCCGAAACCACGCGATGGTTCGGTCAACCCCCTCCTCGTAGGCGACACCGCAGGACCAGCCGGGCAACACCTGACCCATGACGGTGAGATCAGGCCTCCGGTTGGTCGGATCGTGCGGCGCGGGCGGCAGATGCCGGATTTCGCAGGCTGGGAAGCGCCGCTGGATATATTCGGCGACTTGAAGGACAGGGATTTCGCGGTCGTTCCCGACGTTCAGCGGGCCCGGGTAGTCCACGCCGTCACGCCACCAGTAGCGGGCGAGCGCCTCGACGATGTCGTCGACATAGCCCCAGCTGCGGCTCTGCAAGCCGTCGCCATAGACGGTGAGCGGAAGGCCGCGTAGAGCCTGGGTCACGAAGTTGGAGACGGCGCGTCCGTCGTCCATCCGCGTCCGCGGCCCGAATACATTGAACAGCCGCACCACCTTGATGCGGACGCCGCGCGTTCGCCGCGCCTCGAACAGCATGGCCTCCACGCAACGCTTGCTCTCGTCGTAGGCGGCGCGAGGCCCGGTGCAGTCCACGGAGCCTCGGTAGCTCTCGGGCTGGGGCGAGACGAGGGGATCGCCATAAACCTCCGACGTCGACGCGTAGGCGAGCTGGCCACCGGGCTCGAGCAGCTCAAGGCAACGCATCGCGCCCAGGACATTGGCTGAAATCGTCCGCAGGGGCTCGGCCATGTACCACGGCGGCGAAGCGGGGGAGGCAAGGTGGTAGATCTCGTCGAACTTGCCGCTCAAGGCTGCCTGCTCGATGTCGTCGAGAACGATGCGCAGGCGATCATCTGTCACGTGCGCCAGGTTCTCGCGCAGGCCGGTCCAGAGGTTGTCGACCACGGTCAGCTCGCCGAGGTCGGTCCTTTTGAGCAGTCGGTCGACCAGATGGGAGCCGATGAAGCCCAGTCCACCAGCCACTAAGACGCGTTTCATCGGCAAAGCCTCGCAGTTGCGCTCTAACGCCCGGAGAGCCGTGCGCATAACTCTGTGCAGCGGAGCTCCCTCAAGCGAGGCGCCAACCGCTCAAACGGCAGCGCTGTTCCGTTCGCGGCGAAAAATTGTCGAAACGGCGCCGCGTTCGGCCATGCCGCGTGGACTGATCACCGTCGTAGCCGCAGCGGGGTGAGGGCGAAAAAGAACGCCGCTCGCATCGCCTCGACGACCCTCGTTTGAGCGAGCGGTCCAGTCGACGCGAAGCCGCGCCCCCGCCGCGATCCGCGCCTGACAGTCGGGAGCGTTCGGACGCTCGCGGAAGGTCGCGTGTGATACGCCGGCGTCCCGGCGCCGTCTGGGCGGTCCAGCCCCATGGGGCAAGGGGTTTGCCCGCGGCGACCCTGGTGCTTTGTTGCCGCGCAGGGAGTTTGATGCGTAGCTCCGCAGTCGCCGCTTTGATGGATCGATGCTGCACCACCATCACCACCCCGCGTTTGTCGTGCTTTCCATCGTCGTCGCGGTGTTCGGCTCCTGGACCGCGCTTGACCTGTTCCGTCGCGTCCAAACTCATCTCGGCGTCAGTCGCACCGTGTGGGTCGCAGCAGCAGCTGTCGCGATGGGCCTTTCAATCTGGTCCATGCACTTCGTGGCCATGCTCGGCTTCGACCCGGGCTCCGCGGTCAGCTACGATCCCTTGCTGACTTTTGTCTCCCTGCTCCTGGCCATGGGAGCCACCTTCACCGCCTTCGTGATCGCGGCCCACCAGGCCAGCAGCCATCGACAGATCTTGCTGGCCGGCGCGGTGATGGGGGCGGGCATCTGCCTCATGCACTATGTCGGCATGGCGGCTGTGCGCTCGGCGGCGTCTTTGGGATATGAGCCGAGCCTCGTGCTCGCCTCGTTGCTGATCGCAGTCGCCGCCTCCACCGCGGCGCTCTTCGCCGGCCGCATGGAGCATGCCCTGCCGCAGCGGGCGCTCGCCGCCGCAACCCTCGGCCTGGCGATCGTCGGCATGCACTATACGGCCATGGCGGCCCTTCGACTGACCGCCGCGCCCCACAGCGAGATGGCCCCCGCCGGCGCGCCGCCCATTCTGCTGGCCGTGGCGGTCGCCGGGGGCACGTTGCTCATTCTCTTCCTGGCGCTCCTCGCCTCCCTTTACGATCAGCGAGGCAACGTTCTTTCGTCGCTGGACGCCGGTGGCGTCGGCTACTGGGAACTCGACCTGCGGGACATGACGCTTCAGATGTCCGCAAGGGGAAAGCAGCTGTTTGGCGCGTCGCCAACCGCCCCATTCACCTACGCGGCCATGATCAGCCGATTGGCCCCTGACGAGCGCCAGCGCCGTGAACAGCTGCTCGCCAGTGCGCTGCGCACCGGGTTCTACGACGCAGAGTACGCGTTGGCCGACGACGCGCGTGTGCTCAACGTGCGCGGCCAGGTGCTGAAGGACTCTCGCGGACGCCCGCGCCGCATGATTGGAGTGCTGCTGGATGTAACCGACCGCCACGCCGCGTTCTCCGCCGTGACCGAGAGCGAGCGGCGCCAGCGGCTGCTGATCAACGAACTCAATCACCGCGTGAAGAACAGCCTGGCCACGGTCCAGTCCATCGCCGCCCAGACCAGCAGGCGGGCCAGCGACCTCGCCGACTTCCGCGAGAAGTTCGAGGCTCGTCTGATCGCGCTGTCGGCGACGCACAACGCCCTCACCCAAGGGGGGTGGGAGGGCGCCAGCCTTGAGACTCTGCTGCGCAATGAGCTTTCGCCCTATTCCCACGAGCAGGTCCGGCTCCACGGCCCAGACGTCGCGCTCAGCCCTGCGGTGGCTCTGGCGCTTGGCATGGTCTTCCACGAGCTTGCTACGAACGCGGCGAAGTACGGGCCGCTCAGCAGCAGCAGCGCAGGCTCCGTTCAGGTCGGCTGGCGGGTCGAGCGCGACGAGGCCGAGACCCGGCGCCTGTTGTTGAGTTGGAAAGAGCAGGGCGGGCCCCCAGTCCAGGCGCCCTCGCATCGCGGCTTCGGATCACGCCTGATCGACAGCGCAGTTCGTCATGAGCTCGGAGGTGTCGCTGAGATGCGCTTCGAGCCCGACGGCTTGCGCCTTGCGCTTGACATCCCCCTGGAGGACGAGGTGGCTTCCCTAGGCCTGCGCTCCTGAGCTGAGCCTTAGACCCCGTGTCAGCCGAGGCGCTCAGGCGGATGCAGCTGAAGGCCGAATAAAGGGCGCCCGACACCGTTCCTTGGCGAGCTTTCCGTCATCGTGAACAGGCGCACGCCTCGACGATGCCCCGTCTCCCTTCGCGGAGGCGCTGACAATGTTGTCCTGATCGAGCGACGGCGAGCGGCGAGCGGCCAACCCGCGCCACCAGGTGTGATCGGCGGGCCTGTCGATGCACCGGCCGCCCTGGCGCAAGCTGCCCACCTGTCTTGATGGCTCTATTCGAGCGATGCGAAGGCCGCTGGCGAGAAGCCCTGCCGTTCGGCGCTGCGGCCCGATTGCAGTTGGCGACCCAGCCGGCGTCCGCGAGCAGGGCGCGACCGACCGCCGCGAGATCAAACTCCTCCCGCTCCAGGCGCCGGATGAGCGCGCCGAGGTCGGCCGGTTGCGAGGCTTCCCCGCCAAAGACGCCGAAGAAGGTTCCGGACAGGCCGACGGACCCCACAGTGATGGTCTGCGCGCCCGTAAGCTTCTTAGCCCAGCCAGCGAAGTTGAGGCCCTCGCCGCCGTTGATCTCCGGGAACTCCGGCTCCCAGAACCGGCGCTGCGAGCAGTGCAGGACATCGACGCCGGCTTCCACCAGGGGCGCGCTCAGCTCTGCCATGTTGTCGAAGAAGAACCGGTCCGCCGGAGTCGCAGTGTCGCTGCCGTTGGTGAGGCGCGCGAAGTGCATTCCTGCCGTTCCAGCTCCGCAACGCGTTCGACGAGATGCCGGGCCAAGCGTCCGAGCCGATCAAATTTCCAGACGACCAGCGTCTCGCCCTGACGCGGGTGGGACCTCGTAGCAATGAGCGCGGGGCGGTCCTGTCGCCCGGACGCCTGATCGGTGAGTAGCCGCTCGCAGCCGGCGAGCCCAAGCTCGTCGAGTTGCAGGTCGAGCCGCTGTTCGGGGCTCAAGAACAACGAGCGCAACGGCGCCTCAAGCGCTCTGGCCACTGCGAGCCTGACAGCTTGAACTCCTGATCCAGGACCGCCCCGCTCATCGCCCAAGCAGCCGCGTCCGCCTCAAAACGGCCTACAGGATTTTTTCCGCTGTAAAATCAGCGCCTTACGAAGCCGGGTTTCTTACACACGACTTACACACTCGCCGAAGGGCGAAGGAGGCGTCGTGTCCGAGAAGCATGTCCTCATGGACGGCAAGCTGTATGTCTACCGGCGGGAGCGCAGCCCGTGCTGGCAGTGCGCCGCCTACCTTGACGGAAAGAACCACCGGCGATCGACGCGGCAGCGGAGCGCCGTCCTAGCCATCGACTTCGCTCGAGAATGGTTTCTCGATCGGCTTGCCGAGCAGCGGCTTGGGCTGCTCGCGGGTCGCGCGGCGGTCCCGGCCGCGGATCCGTGCAACGGTCCATTCGTAGAACAGGCGGGTCTCCCCGCGCCGCGACCGACCGCGACCGCCCGGACGCGGGAGAAAACCTTCCGTGAAGCAGCGGCGGCGTTCGTCAAAGAGTACGAAACCCTTACCGACGGCGAGCGGAACAAGAGCTATGTCGCCTCCAAGGAGCGGATCGTCCGCCTGCGGCTGCTGCCCTTTTTCGGCGACCTGCCGCTGTCACAGGTCAACGCTGGCCGTATCCGCGACTATCGCGTGCATCGGGTCACGCCTCCCGAGCCCCCGAAGTCCACCCGCAAGACCATCTTCGGCAAGATGCATCGGCCGCGGCTCAGGCCCTTCAAGCGGCCGAGCCGCAGCACGGTGCATCAGGAAATCGTCTGCCTGCGCCAGGTGCTGAAGACAGCGGCCCGCAACGGCTGGATTGGCGCGCTGCCCGACATGACCGCCCCATACAAAACATCCGGCAAGGTCTCGCACCGAGCGTGGTTCGCGCCCGACGAATTGAAGCGCTTCCTCGCCGCGACGGACGAGCGCGCCCGGAACCCACGCAACGAGCGTTGGCGCGGCGAGTCCGAGCAGTTCAACGACTACGCACTGTTCATGGTGAGCACGGGCCTAAGGCCAGACGAGGCCGCCCGATTGGAGTTTCGCGACATCGCGATCGTCAATGACGACGACACCGGCGAGCGCATCCTGGAGATCGAGGTGCGCGGCAAGCGGGGGGTCGGCTACTGCAAGAGCCTGCCGGAGGCGGTCGCCCCGTTTCAACGCATCGAGGCCCGCAAGCGCCGCAAACCCTCGGAGTTGGTCTTCGGGCGGGTTCAGCGCGAGCTGATGAACGCCATCCTCGACGAACTTGGTTTGAAGACAGATCGGGACGGTAACCAACGCACCGCCTACAGCCTGCGTCACACCTACATCTGCCTCCGACTGATGGAGGGAGCGGACATCTATCAGGTGGCGAAGAACTGCCGGACCAGTGTCGAGATGATCGAAAAATTCTACGCCGCTCACTTGAAGAACGTTCTGGATGCGTCGGCCATCAACGTCCGCAAATCTCAGAAAGCGCCCGCTGCTCCGGCGTCGCGGCGAGGTCGCGTATCCCGAAAGGCTCCCGTCGGCGGATCGGGCAGCACGTAGCCTTACGCGTTGGCCACGTGGCAGCCAGCGATATCATCGCAGGCCGCCGTGAGGAGGCCGGATGTCCGAGCGCCATCGCGTCGTAGACGGCAAGGTGTATGTCTACCGCCGCGAACGCAGTCCCTTATGGCAATGCGCTGTCTACTTGAGCGGTCGCAACCGTCGGAGTTCGACCGGCCAGGCCAACCTCGCCCTAGCTATGGAATTCGCCCGGGACTGAAGTTCGCCTGGTGGTCGCCCATGGCGAAGCGGCCTGACATCAGCTCGTCCAGAGCATCGTTTAAGGACGCGACCTGCGAAGCCGCCCGGTCGCGGGCCGAGAGCATCTGGTTCTGCTTGCGCTCCATCACCGCACGGGCGGCCGGCTTGGAGAGGAAGGTGAAGGACTGGCTGGCGACCAGCGGGAAGCGGGCCGAAAGCAGCCCGTTCCAGAGGCCTGGGCGCGTCGTCGCCGGATCTTCCTTGACGCCGAACATGCCGGCGTAGCGCGCCTCGGCCGCGTCCCGGATCTCCAGGGCCTCGCGGCCGAAGATCACCCGCGCCGTATAGATTGCCGATCCCAGGTGGCCGCGGACCAGCGGCACGCGCTCGCGACGGCCGGTCAGCACCAGCCGCAGCACCTCCATGAGCTCCGAGAACCACAGGCCGCCCCGCTCATAGAGGCCGAGTGCGCGAACGCCGTAGCGGCCGAGGCATTGCGCCACGTCCCGTCCGGCGTCCTCCAGGCGGCGAACGGCGTCGCTCTCGTCGCTGACGACTTGGCGCGGCTTGGTCAGCCAGGCTCCGATCCGATCCGCGGCGTCCCGGCCCGGATGCAGGACCAGATGCACATAGAGCTCGTTGACGAACATCCGCGTCGCTCCCAACCGGACGCGGTAATGGGCGTCGAGATCGGCGGCGAAGGCGGAGCGGGAGCGCCCTTCGGGATATCCGTGATGCTCCCGGCGGACGAGATGGTGCCAGACCGCCAGATGGTCGTCGGCGAGGTTGCGCCAGGCGCCGTTGAGCTTGGCGTGCAGGTCGTTGAGGTCGCGGATGTCCGCCGTCTCGAAGCTCGCGCCATCGAGCTGGAACGTCAGCATGAGCGCCTGGGTGTCCAGGGCGATCACATGGTCGGTGACGTGGCGCGCGTAGGGCAGCGAAGCCCGCGGATCGAGGTCGCGCGCCAGCGCCGAGGCCGCCGGCCGGGGTTGGAGGGCGAGCCTAGCCACGCAGCGCCTCCGCTAGCGTGTAGCGTCGCTTCAACGGCAGCGGCGTCGCCGAACTGCCGCCCCAGGCCGTGCCGTTGCGCGACCGGCCCTTGGTGTCGACGTAAGCCCACAGAACCCGGAAAGCGTTGTGGTCGTGCTTGCAAACGGCGCGGAAGACGAGGTGCAGCGCCGGGGCGATCAGCAGCCAGGCCGGTGAGTGCGCCGCCAGGAACACGGTGGCCGAGACGATGACGTTGAGCCCAACCGCCTCCATCGGCACGCCAGCGACCATTGCCGGCCGTGTGCAGGCCAGGAACAGCACATCCTCCGCCAAGCGCTCCTCGGGTTCGGCGGCCATGGCTTAACCTCCGCCCCCGCCGGTGATGAGGTCCACGATCGTCGCGGCCGAAAAGATCACGATGATACCGACGATGACCGTGCCGGCCCGGCGCAGGTCCAGGTGGCCGAACATCCAAGCGATGCCGGTGACGATGATGGCGATGATAGCCAGGCCCCGGATGACGTTGCTGTTCAGGATGTCGATGATGTTGTCGATGAACCCGCCGATGTCGCCGCCGACGGTCTGCGCATAGGCCGGGCCGGCGGCCAGGGCGATCAGGCCTGCCAAGGCCAAAAGGGTCACGGGGCGGCGGGTCATGGCCCGTCTCCCGAGGCCGTCGCGCGGATGACGAAGCTCGCCGGCGACGTCTGGCCGAACACGTCCCAGGCCGGGCGCGGAGGTTCGGCGGCCGCCGGCTTCGGTTCCACCAGCCCGGCGGGCTGGGCTTGGATCGCTGGGACGACCTGGGCGGCGGCGCGTTCGACCTTGGCGACATAGCCGTTGGTGAAGCCGCGACGGGCATCGCCCGTGTTGTAGCGCGAGAGCGCTCGGCGCAGAGCCGGCTGGGCATCCGCGCCGCTCTCGTAGCTCGCCTGCAGCACCTTGGACGCCGCCGCGAGGTTGCGGCAGGGATCGAAGGCGTCGTCGACCGTAAGGCCCAGCCAGCCGAGGTTCCGGCTGTTGATCTGGGCGAGGCCGAGATCGACGCTGCGCCCTGTCGCGATCAGAGCCGACGCCTTGGCGGCAGCTTCTTGCGGTGTAGCGGCAAACACGGTGACGCGCGGCTTGCCGTTGACGCCTATGGCGAGCGGATCGAAGCGGCTCTCTACATGGACCACCGACAGAAGTGTCTCGGGCGCCACGGCTCCGGCGCATTGGGTCGCCAGTGCAAGGGCTTCCAGCAACGTCAGCGCCATGACGCCCCCTTCGGCTGCTGGTCGGGAAGATTACGGACGGACCTTGGCATGAGCGCTTCTCCTGCGACCAAGCCTCGCCTTGCGCCGAAGGCCGGCGCTAGGCGTAAGCCTACTCGCTTCGGGCGAGTAAGCTTACGGTCCGAGACCTAATCAGCCCGAGGTCGCGTGCCTTCAGAAGCGCCTGCACACGCGTCTTCACGCCTAGGTGGGTGCAGATTTTCAGGAGATGACCTTCGACGGTCCGCCGCGAGATGCCGAGAATGCCACCGATATCGCTGGCGCTCTTGCCTTCTCCGACCCAGGCCAAACACTCAAGCTGTCGCTTGGTGATTTCATGCAATGGGAGGCTTCGATCAGTCAGTTCCGAAGACCTGACGAGCCACTCCTCGCGCGCCGGGACTTGCGGCGTGATCGGATCGTTCATGGACATGGAGGCTGCTCACTTTACGGATGCTCTCCCGTCGCATCCTTAAGGCTGATTAACCGCAACTCATTGAGTTAGGGTCGAAATAAACACGACTATAGATTGTGTTGCCCCATCTGGAGTTCGACAATCCGGGGAAATGCGGACGGCAGGACTACGGAGGTCAGATGAGACCAAGCCTCACGGCCTCAGCGACTGCTTGAGTCCGATTGCGGACCTGCAACCGCTCGCAAGCCTCGGCAATGCGCTGATCTACCGTCCGTCGCGAGATGCCGAGCAGCAAGGCGATCTCCGGCGAACTCTTGCCTTGAGCGGCCAGCCGCAGGCACTCGGATTGCCGGGGGCTCAACGAACCGGATTTCGACACGAGTGGTCAGATCGAAGGGAGCCAGGCATAGTTTGAAAGATGCCGACCGCCACATAGGAATGCGATGTGCGGCAGAGCCAACTGGCATAGGGATTTCATAAGAAGGCGAGGACCAAGAGCTTGGAGAGAGCGCAGGTGGGCCAGACCTCGAGCGTTCACGTGCTACGGCATGTGAAGCTAAGACATGCGAGCGGGCTTTTATGAAATCCCTATTTTCCTCGCCGAGCGCTCCCCTCGAAAACCTATACGCCGAGACGTAACTGTACAGGCTCCGTGACCAGCGGCCCACCGCAGGTCCTTTGTCCGACGACCCGGCCGATAGCGTCCGGTTTGGTTCGGAAGGGAGCTTTGGATGTCCATCGACAATGTGCTGGGCGGACTCGTGGCCTTGGGCCTGTTCGCCTATCTCGCTTACGCGCTCCTGCGCCCCGAGCGGTTCTGAGGCGCGTCATGTCGGACACCGTCAGCATCGGGTCTCACAAGGCACCCTCTCTCTTTGACCGCGCGATCCTGGCTCCCGCAGCTGGCGGGGCCTTCCGCAAGCTCGATCCGCGCCTGATGGTGCGCAACCCGCTCATGTTCGTAACCGAGATCGGGGCGGTCCTCACCACCATCGGGATCTTCACCGCCGAGACGGACCGGCTTCTTATCGTTCAGATCGCCGTCTGGCTCTGGTTCACCGTCCTCTTTGCCAACTTCGCCGAGGCCGTGGCCGAAGGGCGTGGCAAAGCCCAGGCCGAGAGCCTCCGTAAGGCGCGGCGCGAGACCGTCGCCAGGCGGCTGCGCGGCGGACGCGAGGAAAGCGTGGCGGCCACGGAGCTGCGCCGGGACGATACCGTCGTCTGCGAAGCCGGCGACATCATCCCCGCCGACGGCGAGGTGATCGAGGGCATCGCCAGCGTCAACGAATCCGCGATCACCGGAGAGTCCGCCCCGGTCATCCGCGAGGCGGGCGGCGACCGCAGCGCCGTCACAGGCGGCACGATGGTGATCAGCGACCGCATCGTCGTGCGTATCACCCAAGAGCGCGGCCAGGGCTTCCTGGACCGCATGATCGCCATGGTCGAGGGCGCGAAGCGCCAGAAGACGCCCAATGAGGTTGCGCTCACCGTGCTCCTCTCGGTGTTGACCCTGATCTTCCTGCTGGTCACCGTCACACTGCAGCCGTTCGGGGTCTTCGCCGGCTCCAGCTTCTCCGTGCCGGTGCTGATCGCGCTGCTGGTCTGCCTGATCCCCACCACCATCGGCGGCTTGCTCAGCGCCATCGGCATCAGCGGCATCGATCGGCTGATCCGCCGCAACGTCATGGCCACCAGCGGCCGTGCGGTGGAGGCGGCAGGCGACGTGGACGTGCTGCTGCTCGACAAGACCGGCACCATCACCCTCGGCAATCGCCAGGCGACGGCGTTCTTGCCGGCGCCGGGGACGGACGCCCGCAGGTTGGCGGACGCCGCACAGCTCGCCTCGCTCGCCGACGAGACGCCGGAGGGCCGCAGCATCGTGGTCCTGGCCAAGCAGCAGTTCCAGTTCCGCGGTCGCGACGTCGCCGAGCCGCACGCACAGTTTGTGCCGAACACCGACCGAAGCGGCGGAGATGAAGAGCTGGCTCCCACCCAGGTTCGCTGCGCAGTGAATATGGACATTTTTACGAATATTCGATATAGACCCGTTATTCACTGAACGGCAAACATGCCCCAATATATCGAACAAGACGTTGCCCGGGCACTGCTCGATGCCCTCAATGAGGTGCCCAAAACGCACGCGGAACTGCGCATGCGTATCGCCTCCATCGACCCAAGGGTCGACCTGATGATCGAAGCGAGCATCGGCGGTCAGAAGCGCCTGCTGATGGTCGAGATGAAGCAGACGGCCTTTCCCCGTGATGTTCGCGAGATGCTGTACCGCCTGCTCCAATTGGGGGACTCCTACGACGGGCGTCGCATCCTGCCGATGGTCATCGCCAACTCCCTCTCCGCGGGGGCGCGTCAGGAAATCCGTGAGGCCGGGGCCGGTTACTTCGACCTGAGTGGCAGCCTCTATCTGCCCGCCGATCCGGCCTTCGTCTTCATCGACCGTCCGCCACGCAAGGCCCAGGCGAAGAAGCTCGCCACCGTCTTCCATGGTCGCAAGGCCGCCGTCGTGCGGGTCCTATTCTCCCGCCGTGACGAGTGGATCAGCGTCAAGGAAATCTCGGACGCCGCTGCGGTGTCGCCGGCCACGGCTTCGGAAACCCTGACGGAGCTTGAACGTCGGGAGTGGGTGGAAGCCCAGGGTGCGGGGCCGACCAAGCAGCGGCGCCTCACGTCGGAACTGGCCACGGTTGTCTTGGACGCCTGGACGCAGGACGTCGTCAGTCGGCCGCCGTCGCGCTGGCGGCGCTACTTCGTGCCGGCCGAAGCCCAACAGATGGTCGTGATGATCGGCGAGGCGGCGAGAGACGCCGGGGCGCGCTATGCGATCACCGGCGAGGCCGCGGCCCAGACCTACACGCCTCACCTGACGTCTCTGTCGCTGGTGCGGTGCCGCATGACCTTGGACGCCCATGGCGCGGAGGTTCTAAATCGGCTGGGCGCCAGGGCCGTCGGAGAGGGGTGGAACCTCGCCATCCACGATAGCCGCAATCCGTCAGACTTCAGCGACAGCCGTCAGATCGACGGCGTCTGCTACGCGAGCCCGCTCCAGGTCTATCTCGACCTGTTGCACGCGCCTGGCCGGGCCAAGGACCTCGGCCAGTTCCTCCGCCGTGATCTGCTGAGAGCCTGATGCGCAAACCCCAGTCGATCACCGGTTACAAGGCCGACGTCGCGCATGACGCCGAAAGGGTGCTGGTCACCCTGCTGCGCAAGCTAGGACCCTGGCGGAAGTCCATCTTTCTCGTCGGGGGCCTCGCGCCCCGGTACATCGTCGAGAAACGGCCTCCAAGCGTGCCGCCCCACGCCGGCACCGGCGACGTCGATGTCGTCGTCGATGTCGCCATCCTTGCCGACACCGAGGCCTACAGCACGCTCGAAGAGAACCTGAAGGCTATGGGGTTCGAGCGCGCGACCAACGACAAGGGCGTGGTCGTCAACTGGCGCTGGTCCGCCAAGCTCGAACACGGCGGAACGATCATCCTGGAATTCCTGGCGCACGATCCGAACCTGAAAGGCGGCGCCCTTCAGGAGCTGCCGACCAAGGGCAACGTCAGCGCGATCAACATCCCCTTCGCCTCGATGGTGTTCGACCTCCACGATACGCGCGAGGTCGAAGCCGAATTGCTCGACGGCGGCGGCGTCGCCATCGAGACTATCGCCTACGCCAATCTGGTCAGCTTCACCTGCCTGAAAGCCTTCGCCTACGACCATCGGCACGAAGGCAAGGACGCCCACGATCTCGTCTATTGCCTTGAGCATGCCGAAGGCGGCCTCGAGCCGGCGGCGGCCATGTTCCGAGAAGCGCTGGCCGGCAAGCACGCAGACGCCATCGCTCACGCTTTGGAGATCTTGCGTCAGCGCTTCGCGGCAAGGGAGCACGAGAGCTACCGCTTGGACGGCCCGGTCGCCGTGGCCCGGTTCGAGATCGACGGCGACGAGGACGATAGCCGGAACCGCCGGATCGTGCGGCAGCGAACCGTCGCCGATGTGATCGCCCGCTTGCTGGCGGCCTTGGGCTAGGCCGTGGGCTTCAGCCGGAGCGGGCTTGGGGTCGGACTGGCCGGGTCGTTCGACACGGCGGTGACGCGCTATCGGCCGCAGATGCTGTCGGGCGCGCGCGGGCAACAGTTCCTCATGACCTGCGACATCGGTGGCAGCCTCAAAGGCCAAGCCTACGAGACCTACTCGTTCCTGATGCTCGATCTCGATCGGAACAGCCGCTGGCTGGCTGGCCAATCCCTCTTCCGACGCGAGGTGCTGCCGCAGCGGCGGCGCATGTGCTTCAAGGCGATGAACGACGCCCTTCGGCGCCGCGCACTTGCGCCATTCCTGGGTTTGGCCGACGAACTTGACGGCGTGCTGGTGACCTTCGTCGTCGACAAGGTCGATCGGCCGGACTTGTCGGTGTCCACCGAGGTAGCCGAGGAACTGGCGACGTTCTGGAAGCCCGCCGTGATCGACCGGCTGATGTGGGTGTCCTATCTAGGCGCGTTCCTGGTCAGTGGCTTCGTCCTCGCCGGCCAGGACGTCATGTTCATCCTCGACGAGGATGAGGTCGCTTCCAACGTCCCCCAGCTCACCAAGCTCACCGAGGTCTTCGGGCGCGCCTGCAGCAACCAGGAAGGGATGCCGATGATGCGCCACCTGCGGTGCGGCACGACCAAGTCCGACGACGGCAGTCTGGCGCTGGAGGACCTCAACGCCCTGCCGGACCTCGCGGCGGGGGCGATCGGTGAGCTGACGGACGTCCTGCGCCGGCAAGGGCTAGGCCCCTTGGCGCCGATCCTTCAGCGTTTGCCTCTCAGCGTCACTTGGAAGACGCGCATGATCATGCCGTGGCTCATGCGGCGCGGTCGGTCGCTGACCCGCTTCGTCTGCGTCATCGACGGCGGCTCCACGCCGTCGAAGTGGCGGGCTACCATCCCCGAATGGTGGGTGGTCGAAGACCCGACGCGGCTGGCCACCTGACCTCGCCGTCGCCGGCCGGCATGGTTAAAGGAAAATTGTGCTTTCCCGCCGACGCTGGGGAGTCGCCAAGCGCCCGAGTTGGGGCGGCGCCTGGAGTGCTGAGCCGATGGCAGAAACACAGATCGAGTGGACCGATGCGACCTGGAACCCAGTTGCGGGCTGTTCCATCGTCACCGCCGGCTGCACCAACTGCTACGCCATGCAGATGGCCCGGCGGCTGGAGGCCATGGGCGTCGAGAAGTATGCGGGCCTGACCCGCAAGAGCGGCAAGCGGGCCATCTGGAACGGCGTCGTGCGCGAAGACCGCGAGGCGCTGTCCATTCCCTACGCCTGGCGCAAGCCCCGCAAGATCTTCGTCAATTCGATGAGCGACCTCTTCCATGACGCGGTCAGCGAAGCGTTCATCGTCGACGTCTGGCGCGTGATGCGGGAGACGCCGCACCACAACTATCAGATCCTGACCAAGCGGCCTGCGCGCATGGCGGAGGTGGTGTCGCGCGCCATACCCGACGTGCTGCCTAACGTGTGGCTAGGGACCAGTGTCGAGGCGGCCGACGTCGTCAGCCGCATCGACGACCTCCGCCGCGTCCCCGCGGCGATCCGCTTCATCTCGTTCGAACCGCTGATCGGCGCCGTCGGTGAAGTCGACCTGACCGACGTGCATTGGGCTATTGTCGGCGGCGAGAGCGGATTGAACGCCCGTCCGATCCGGGAGGCCTGGATCGACGAGATCCACGCCCAGTGCGCTACCTACGGTGCCGCTTTCTTCTTCAAGCAGTGGGGCACCTGGGGCAAGGATAACAAGAAGCGTTCGAAGAAAGCCAACGGCCGCGAGTATCGCGGACGGACCTGGAACGAGATGCCTGCGGCGCTGGAGGCCTGATCCAAGCCGCGCAAGCGGAGTCGGATTTGAAGACGGACGGCTACTCCTGGACCAACGGCGCGACGCTGGACGACCACAGCCGGCGCAAGCACGCCATACTCCGTGACTACTTCCGGCAGTATCTGACAGTCCGCTGCCAGATCGCCCAGCAGACCAAGTTCCGGCTCGCCATCGTCGATGGGTTCGCCGGCGGCGGCCGCTACAGTTGCGGGACCGCTGGATCGCCGATCCTGTTCATCGAAGAACTGGAACGCACGCTCGACGAGATCAACGTGCGTCGCGCCGCCCAGGGCATGGGCGCCGTCGAGGTCGATGCGCTGCTGATCTTCAACGACGCGCAAAAAGACGTCACGGCGATGCTGCAGTCCCACTGCGCACCGCTTGAGGCGGCCTTGAAGGCCAAGCCGTCCAAGCTGCACATCCAGATCGCCTACTTCTCGGAGGAGTTCGAGACCGCCTACCCGGGGATCAAGCAGCTCATCGTGGACGGGCGGTTCCGTAACGTCCTCTACAACCTCGACCAGTACGGCTATGCCGGCGTCACGCTCGCCACCCTGCAGGACATCCTGCGCACGCCATCCGCGCCGTCGACCGAGGTCTTCTACACCTTCGCCATCGAGACCCTGCTGACCTATCTCAGCGCCCGCGACCCGGAACTGCTGAAGCGGCAACTCGCCCAGTTCGACATCACGCCGGCCAATATGAGCGCGCTAGAAGGTTTGATGACCAAGGACGAGTGGCTGGGAGCCGCTGAACGCCTGGTGTTCGACGCCCTTAAGAGCTGCGCGCGCTATGTCAGCCCGTTCTCCATCCGCAATCCGAAGGGGTGGCGGTACTGGATGCTACATTTCGCCAACAACTACCGGGCGCGACAGGAGTACAACATGGTCCTCCATGGCGCCGGCGAGCTGGCGCACTTCGGGCGGTCAGGCCTGCACATGCTGCACTACAACCCCGCCCAGGATGGACGTCTCTACCTGTTCGACAACGACGGCCGCGTGTCGGCGCGAGACCAGCTCGTCCAGGACATCCCGCGCCTCGTCTCGGAGTCCGGCGACGCCATGCCGGTGGGAGAATTCTACGAGGCGGCCTACAGCGAGACGCCCGCCCACAAGGACGACATTCACGCCGCCATGCTTTCCAGCGAAGACCTGGAAATCGCCACGCCGAATGGCGGCGTGCGGCGGAGCGCGAACACCATCGACGTCGGCGACATCATCCGCCTCAAGAACCAGCGGTCGTTCTTCCAAATGTTCTCCGCCACGCCAAAGCTGCTGAAGTAGCGGCCGTTTGCCCGCGCTATCAGCGTCGTCTCGGCCTACCGGACGCGTCATGCGCACTTGCCGGCTCTGCAACGTCACGGCAGTTCTCGACCAAGCGTTTCGCCAGTGTCCGCGGCCGGACACCGTCGTAAAACAGTTCCACGAAGTTGGGGTCCATGACGTACGCGTTGACCCCGTGTGCGGCGACGATCGGCAGCCGGCCTCGAACCAGCGAGGGGCGGAGGTTCTTGTGCATGGCCCGAGCCCGCCCGGCCTCCTTCTGGCTTCCCCAGCGCAGCTTACCGCCTTCCTGCTTGATCAGATCCTCGAAGCCGTTCCAGTCGAGATACATCAAGACGTTGTCGAGGAAGGCACCGTACGTGATCGCAGCGACATGGCTTGGCCCGAGGCCGCGGAAATAGAGCGGCTTGGCCAGCGGATAGCCTACGCAGGTGTTCAGGCCGACAAGCTTGTCGCGGTCGCGCGGTGGTGAGCGTGAAGTCGCTGCGGCGTACCAACTCGACTTCGCCTCCAGCGCCTCCGAAAACGCCCGGACCGTGCGTGGCGTCTCACGGCGTCCGCCCGTCGCTGCGTATACCCATAGGCACCCGTCGATGCACTCCAACACGCCTTTGCCACCGGCGACGGCGGCGTCGAGCTGCGCCCGGAGCTCTGCATCATAGGTCTCAGTAACGACGCCGCTCTCGACCACAGAAATGGTGTGACCCGTCACAGGATCCACGCCCTGCTCGTTCTGCAGAAGGTCCAGGGCCTGGTTGGCTGTGGCCTTCTGCCGCTTCACCCGCTCAAGCTGCCGGATGGCCTTCTCGCCGTGCTTTTCCCGCAGGTCGGCCTCCGCCGCTTCACGGGCCGCCGGATCGGCCGCCATCGCCTTGATGATCTGCTCATTTACAGCGCCTTCTTTGAGTTCGATGAACTCGGGCAGCGGCCGCCGGCCATCGCGAATGAGCGTGACATCGCCGATGTCCACGCAGCTTGTCGCGTCGTTCCATAAGGCGAGGGCGAGAGGGTCCTTATTCAGGTCCGCCAAGGTGGCCATGACGGAATCCGGGTTGCACTCCAGGAGATTTGACCGCGCGCGATATAGGCAGAGCCGTTTGACCCGGTGCCGCTCCATGCCCATGACGGTCCAGACGATGGCGTCGTTGACCCGTCGCCACACGGCTCGACCGTACTCGCCGAACTGCTTTGCGTCCGGCCCCATCGGGTTGGTCTTCTCCCGGTTCAGCCAGCCTTCAAAAAAAGCAGGCGCTGGATCGAGCGGCTGTGGATGTCCTTCCATGTTGCGTGGCAGGCTCCGACGAACGCGGTGTGGTTGGCCCTAATTGACTTCTCGGTTTCAAACTGAGGTTCGAGGCCTGCGGGCTTCCAGAGCCGCTCAGCGACGTTGGCGATCTCCTCCTCAGGCGTCATGTTATCCCGCGTCAGCCGTTCCCCCCATCGTAGTAACTTGAGCAGATCGGCCCCGCGCGGCCGGTGTCAATCGCCTCGCGAGGTTGCGCGCCCTGCAGGCGATAGGCGTCGGAATAGGCGAACTCCTCGACCCGCTGCAGGCCCCATTTGGCATGCCGGCGGGGCGAACACGCGATCCCCACCCACTCGCGGACACTCGCCGTCTTCTCCCGGACGTAGCCGTGGACCCCGTCCTGCCGTTCGATCTCCCGGGTCAGTTGCTCAACCCGCGTCACAAAGTCGGGCCGCGCCTGACCGCCGAATCCGGGTTGCAGCAGCGTCATGAGCTCTTCGACGAGTTGATCGTACCGGTCCGCCATCGGCCAAACTCCTTGTGGTTTGACGTCGATCTTAAGGTGGCATGAGTCGTCCGAGGGGACCGTTCCGGCGCCCTCGGTCCTGCATCGCGGCCTCAGCGCTCGAGCTTCACCCGCAGGCGACGGGCCCGTTCCTGGAACGCGCGCTCGCCGCCTTCGAGGATGCCGCACACATGGCGCCGCATCTCTGCATTCTCGAGTCCGCCAGACAGATAGCGGATGGGCGGCAGCTGACCGGGCGTATGAGCGCCGGCGAAGGCGACAATCACCTGATCGGCGTCGGTGTTCACCACCAGGTTGGCGTTGTGCGTCACCATGATCACCTGGCGCTTGTTCTTCGACGCGATGAATAGGTCGACCAGCTCGTCATAGATCGACTGCGGGTCCAAGTTCTCTTCCGGCTGGTCGATGATCAGCGGGCGGTCGTCCTGGTCGTCGAGCGCGAGATAGAGCAGCAGAAGGACGATGCCGCGTGTGCCGGGCGACAGCTTGCGGATGTCGGTGGTCTCGTAGTCGATGCTGTAGCGGATCTGGATGTGGGCTGTGCCGTAGAGCCATTTGGCGAAGCGCTTAAGCCAGGACCGGTAGTCCGCCTGTTGCGCCCGGGGCACCTCCGAAAGGTCGAGCAGTTCGGCTTGGTGCGCTTGTCGGAACCCGGCCATCGCCGACTGCACGGCTTTGGGGTCGCCGGCTTCCCACGCCGCTTTGAGATGCGTTTCCGCCCAGGCCTGCAGGGTGCCGCGCCCTTTGAACGGACCAAGGCGCCGTTTGTCGAACAGCGCCTCGCCCTCCTGCGCCCACCGCTCGACATCGGCGTGGCGTGACACGGAAAATGACAACTTCTGCAGGGTGCCGGAAGCTTTCGACAGCCGCTCCATCAGCGGGCGGTAGAGCTCGTGGAGAACCTTCTCTTCACCGACTATGGATTCGAAAATCCGCAGGTAGGCCTGCTCGCGGTCGGCTTGCAGCTTCTTGGCCCGCTCCTCGGCACCCTCGCAATCGGCGAGGGTGTCGCGCAGTCGACCCAGAGCGGCGTTCTCCTCCCCGATCTTGCCGGTAACGGCGCGGAGCCGGTTCGCCGTATCCGTATCGACGTTGATCAGGCGCTGGATGCGTTCCAGCTCGGCTTCAAGCAGGCCGAGGGAAGTCTGCTTCAGCTCCGCATCGGCGGGCAGGAAGGCTTCGTCGTCCGACGCCTTACGGGCCTGCGGTTGCCCCGTCCAGATCTTCACCTGCTGGGCGGCCTTGGCCAGGCGCTCAAGCAGGGTGCCGTCCACATCCCCCACATAAGCCTGCTTGAAGGCTTCCCATTCCTTGTCGTCGAGGTGCGCGCCGCCGAAGGCCTGCTTTGCTGCCCGCAACGCCATGGGCGCGCGGTTGGACCGAAAGTCGGAGACGTCGTTCTGAAGCGAGCGGAGCGTCTGCGCCTCCTGGTTCCAGAGGCGGATTTGGGTGCGGACGTAGTCGGCCGCGTCCGTGAGGTCTTTCAGCCGCTGGACGCGTTCGGTGTTGCCGGTCGAAACGAGGGCGTCACGGCTCTTCACATAGCCCGCGATCAACGCCTCCTTCTGGGTGATCTGCAGCTTTAGCCCGGCGATCTGGCTTTGCTTCTCGCGCTCAATGCCGATCTGGTCGGAAAGGCCGGCGATGGCGTCTTCATCCCGAGCTCGGTTATCCCGCAGCACGGCCGTCCGCAGCTCCAGGATCTCCTCGAAGTCCGTCGCGCCGTCGCGTTCCAGGGCGCCATGCGCCTCGAAGATGACGCGTTGGATTTCGACAAGCAGCTCGTCCTTCAGGCCATCGGCTGAACAGAGCTCCTCCACGAACTTCTGCGAGAGGTACGCGGCCCGTGGGTAAAGCGAGGGGTCGGGGGCGGCCTGGGTCAACGCGCGGACAGCCGGGTCGCCGGTCTCCCACGCCAGACGAACGCCAGCGCCGTCCAGGAGCTCGCCAGCGCGGACGATGAACGAAGCCTTGCTCAAACGTCCGGCGGTCGCGTCACAGCCGGCCGCGATGGCGTCAGCGAGTGCGGTCTTACCCGACCCTCTGGCACCGATGATGGCTACCAGGCCCGGGTTCAGGGCCAGCTTGGGAGTCTCAGCCCACGGCGCGCAGGTAAGCTCGACGGTTGAGATCACCTGTGCGGGCGTTGCCCGGAAAGGCGGCTGTTGGCCAACAAAAGCCCGACCCGCGGGATCGATGCAGGCCTGCCGCAGGGCATCGAACTCCAGCGCGCCTTTGATCCAGGAATAGCGATCGCCCTCCGGCTTGCCGACAGCCTCAGGGCCATGCGCGTCGCTCCCATGGAGGCAAGGCTTGCAGCCGTTGTACCGTTCGCGAAGGCCCGCCTCAGTCATGCCGCTGCGCCGACCCAGCCAGAACTCGCGTTGCGCGGCGCTGCTAGCAAAAATTACGTGGGCGAACTTCTCGATCTCCTGTCGCAGCGTCGCGTCCGACGCTTCCCGGATGCCCGATGTGCCGTCGGTTTCGGAGCCGGCCACAGCGACCAGCACATTGGCTTCAGCCCAGTCGCTGCGGTGGAATTCCTCCTTCAGCTGTCCGAAATTGACCTTGAACTGCGACGCCCCCTGGCGAAACGCCGCCTGGTCGTCGGTCAGCTCCGGGTTGGAGCGGCGCCCGAGCTTGATCAGATCGGCGCGCGTGCAGGCGAAGTAGTCGCCGTGGGCTTCGAACCGCAGGCGGCCGAGAAACCGCTCAAGCTCGTCCAGATGGTCGGGATGTTCCGGGCTGACGAGCAGGTGGATGTTGGTCCAGCGGCCCTTGACGGTCGCGACGTTCAGCCGGAGCTCGACGTTCGGGAAGACGAGGTCGACATCCGGTAGACGACCATTGTCGCGCTTCTCTCGCAGCACATTCCGGTAGGTGTCTGCGCAATAGTAGTCGGTGACGGCGATGGCGCGGATGAGCGGCGTCGCCTGTTCAAGACTCGTCAGGTAGTCCGCCCATGCGGTCGGGCCCCTGAACTGGTCGTTGAAGACGGTGCCGGGCGCATGAATGTGCGGCTCCCACCGGTGCCAACGAGAACCGGCGTTCAGCTCTTCAGTCGGCTGCGATTCATCACCCAAGGCGCGCCCCGCCACACAAGAATTCTCGTACAGGACAAATGGCTAAGCCGCCCGCTGTCAATCTCGGCGGCAAAGGCGGGCGGCAGCATCAGTCAGCGCTGTGCAGGGATCCTTCGAGGTCCAGCGGCGGGAAGACGTGGCGCGCGTTGTCCGGCTTTCCGAGCGAGAGAATCAGGCTGCCGAGCACATCCCGCCCGAACTTCACGTGCCGATGGTCCTCAATGGCGGGGTCGTAAGGGATCGGCTCAGCCAAGGCGGCGTCAAACCCCTCGAAGGGGAACTTGCGGTGGACCACCAGCAAGGGGAAGAGGTTGGCGGCGTAGATGTAGACGGTCTCCGCAGAGAAATCGGCTTTGTCGCCCCAGTGTCCAAGCCAAGCCTCGCCGTGGGGCTTCACCGATGGCGGGTTTATCGTCAGCAGGCAGGCGCCCATGCTCGGATGGGTGAGGCTCGACAGCTGTTCGGTCCACTGGCCGCCCCAGGCCGCGAACCAAAGGGCGGCGGCCTCGTCCTCGGCGGTGTCGCCGGTGGCGAAGCCTCGCCAAGCCGCGCGCACGCGACGGGCGATCCGCCCCGAGCGAAGATGCTGCGCCCAGAACATCTTTGCCATCGCCGGGCTGTCGCTCTTGAGGAATTCGCTCGCAAAAGGCGGGTCGTCGATGACGGCGACCAGCACCTCCATGTACTCGGCCGTTGATCTCAGCAGGGTGCGCGCCGAGGTGTCGAAGCCGAGCAGGATCAGGTGCCGTATCGAGATCGAGTCAGCGACAATGCGGGCCAGGATCAGGAACAGCGCCTTCTCGAAGTCGCCCATGGGACGACCCGCTTTCATCCGGATTTGAAAGACGCCTTGGAGGCTGAGCAGCCAGCTCAGCATCTCGTCGTACATCAGAATCCAGAGATCGAGGTAGGGCAGCTCCCGAGCCTGCGCGCGCTCCGCAGAGTGCTCGACGAGCTCACGAACCTCGACCCCGTGACGTTCTCCTTCCCCGAGCTGATGCCCGCGACGGGCCCACTGGGCACGAAGCCAAGTCTCCAGCTCAGCCTTGGTGAGCATGGCGTACCCTAAGCCTCGCCCTGCCAGTGCTGGTAGCGACCGTTGGCGTTGTAGATCGCCGACAGGCTAGGCTTGGTCTTCAGCGACCAGATCTTCTTGGCTAGCGTCTCCAGCTCCGCCGCTGCGTCGGGTCTCCATCCCCGGCGGATGGCCCACGACTTGATGTTGGCCGATTGGTCGGCGTGTCCCTTGGCCCGCAGGATGCGGAGAATCTCATTGGCCATGTCCTTGTCGCGCGGGTGGCCGAGGCCCGTCGTCAAATTGACCACGCTGCTCAGCGTCTCGAGCGCGCGAACGAATATGGCATCGTTGATGAGGCTGGGCGGAGGTTGCTGGGCCTGCCCGTGCACAATGGCGCCCCAGCGCGCGACCCAGGCGTCCGCTTCACCGGCGATGTCGGGGACAGCGACGACGCCAGCCACGTTGGTCAGGCCGTCCACAAAGTCGAAAATTTTTGGCTCGGCATAGTAGACGATCACCACCGCGTTGCGGGCGGAGTAGCGAAAGGTCTTCATGGTCCTGGCGCTCAAGCGGCCGCCCCACGACAGGGCCATGGCTCCCTTGTCCAACGCCTTCAAAGCGGCTGGGCCGAGGAAGCGCGACAAGCTCGTATGCGAGAGCTGGTTCTTGGTGTGGGTCAGCAGGATCACATCCTGCGAGCCAACCTTCTCACAGATCTTTTGGGCGTAGCCCAAGGCCAAGCGAAACGACTCGGCGTCGTAGGCGTCAACGGGGACGAGCACTCTGATCGGGGGGGTCATGTCGGGTTCTCGGGAATCGAAAGCGTCGGTCGAAGACTTACACCTGGATCAGCCGTTCCGACCTTAGGAAGGCGTAGACCGCGTCCGGCGCCTTCGGGCGCGGCCGAAGGCCTATCCTGCAAGCTGGCTACCAACGAACATTTGCCCCCCTTTGCAGCCGGCGATCCTCGGGGAGGCGACTTGCTCACGAACTTACACACCGCTTGCCAAATCTCAGAAACACCAGTAATATCAAATCATTGGCGACGTGTGTCTGACTCAGCATCGCCCGCGGCTTCAATGCGGCGGAATGCGTCGCGCGCGCTGCTAGGAGGGCGCAGATACCAACGGATCGCGGCTGCGGTAATCTGGAAAGCCTTCCGGTCCTCCCGGCGAGCCACCTCCGCAATCCGCCTCCCCGTGGCGTCGTCCACATGGCTGATTGTTTGGATTGGGCAATCTCTCGGTTCTATAGATCAGACAGGGCACCGCTGACTGTTATGTAACCGTCAGCGGACGCGGACCGCTCTCATCAATTGCTGCTTCGTCACCTCAGGGGGCGTCGGAGGATAGGCGGCTGGCGAGGCGCTTGAGCTGAGGCGTCTGCCGGCCAGTCGGCAGGGAGCCTGGCGCGCTGCGGCTTGGCTGAGACCAGAGCGATCCAGCTCCCTAGTCCCTGGAACTGGCAAGCCGACTTTTCTGCCACGGCCCCAGCCGCAGCCGGCCGGCGTCCTCACAAGCGAGACCCTCGCACACAGGGCTGAGGGTCTGGTCGGGCGAAAAGCCAGCTTCTCTAAGTGGGGGTTAGGCTCCTTACGGTCGTCGCCGGCCTGGTGCATGACCTGCTGGTTCTCAGTCGGGGCGCTGGCCCACGGTCTGCGCCGTGATCACAGCGTGCCCAGTGAGGCGTTTGACGCCCGGGGCCAGATTGATCGAAGCCGAGTTGCCTGCGCACCGGGTTCTACGACGCAGAGTACGCGTTGGCCGATGACGCGCGCGTGCTCGACGTGCGCGACCGGGTGCTGAAGGACTCTCGCGGACGCCCGCGCCGCATGATCGGAGGCTCAAAGCCGCAGGTTCGATCTGCGATCACTCAGCGCCCCCTCAGCCGACCTGCCCCGCTGCCGTCCCGCACGGCCGACTCCACGCCAGCGCCAGAGCGGCTGAAGCCTAGGCGGGAGCTCGCGGGAGGCTCGTTCGCTCGTGGTCACGCCACCCCCTACGCCCGCCTCCAGCGCTCAAGCGCGGTGGAGAACGGCGGCACCGGGCCGCGCTCCCGAGCCAGCTTGGAACTGCAAGCCTGGCGCAGAGCAATCCACTGCGCCAGGCGCACCTACGGCCACCGCCAGGAAGCGCGCTATCCGTCGCGATCCGCGTCGGAAGCGGTAAGGCTGCCCATCTGCAGCTGCCAGTCGCGGAACTCGATCGCAACGAGTCCGGCCTTCACGGCGAGATCCTCGGTGAGCAGACGACGCATCTCCTGCGGATCGATATCCGGCGCGAAGACGCTAAGGCCAAGCGCCGGCTCCCCCTCCATTCGACCCCCGGCGACGATCTTCCCTTCTGCCGCCAGACGCCGATACAGGGCTTGGTGCGCCAAGGCTGCGTCGCGCAGGTCGGCGGCGCGAGCGAAGTTTGGACCGGGGCGGTTGAACACCACGAGGTGAGTGGTAGGCGGCGCCGCGGCCGCGGGGGCCGCCAAGACGCCTAACGCTATGGCCAAGCCGCCCAGAGCGACTTTCAGCATCGACCATCTCCCTGTTCATTCGCGCGCCGGCTCGAAACCCCGGAGCTCACGTCACTTCTTTCGACACTTACTCTGCAGCTTTTCCAAGCGCTACCGTGCGGCTGTTTCTGCGGCCGTGGAGCGTGGCTCATACTGGCGCCGGGCGCGCCTTTCGCCCCGCGGGTCCCTCACTCGGCTGACCTGATCACCCACCACCCACTCTCCGGATCAGCGGGTCAGCGGGTCAGCGGGTAAGCCGCGTGCGGATCCATCCAGCCTGCTGGCTCGCCGGCGGCGATATAGGCTGCCGCCAGCTGCATGGCCGCTGTTCTGGCAGCTTGGCGCGTGGGGAAAATGCGGAGCGTGTCAGCACCGAGATTCACGCACCAACCATTCCGGGCCGGGACCACTAAGAACAGGTGTCGCAGAACGCGCCTGGGCATGAGCGGTAAACAATGGACGCCCAACAGCAGTTTCGCTGAGACGATCTCCGATCAGGAGATGTGACACAACGGCAGTGCTTGCGGCGGTCACCGGCGCCGCATACGTGTCTCTCATGGCCCCACTTAACGTCCGCGACCGCGAGGAACGCCTCAGGCGCGCCGAAGAGGCGATGCGTTTGGCTTTGTCAGCCGCGACGGAGGAAGAGCGTTCTGCTTTCATTCGAATTGCTGAGACCTGGACCCTGCTCGCGGACCAGCGCCCCGCCCGGCCAGGAGAGGGACGTCGGGGGCGGTCTTTTCGAACTTGACCGCCGGTCGGACGGGACCAACGGAGCCGGCGCGCTAAAGCCGGGCCATTGACGGGCGTTCGACGTAGGCGATGGAGCGCCTTGTTTCCGTCCGTCGGGCGACAACGCGTTGTCCTCGCCCACGGCGCTGAACCTTGCGCCTGTCCGGCGGCGGCATAAACCGGAACTGAAAATCCATGTGCCTCCCGCAGTCCCATTTCGCATAAGATATATTAGGCGCGATTATTCACCAGGACTGATCGTGGGTGTTTTTGTGACTGACTCCAATCTCTGCGAGTCGCAGCCACTCCCCACCGAAATCCGGCTCATTGAGGCGGCTGAGCGGAACTCGATTCCAAATTCTGCGACCGACTTCCGCCGGTCTTGCGGAGCGATGCCTCAGAACACGAAGCCGCCCGTCGCACCCACGGCGACGGAGTAAGTCCATCGTTTTCGAAGATCCGGCGGCCAGTGGCGCGAGCGTTCACTCAGTTCGAGGATGGAATCTCGGCGCAGTTCAGTTGTGAGAACAAACAGCAGGTCCGCTGCAGCATGGTCAAACACCGTGGCCCAACCTGCGATCCGCGAGTGCTGATATCGATCTCGAAGCCAATGCTGACCAATCGCCGATACTCCCGCGCACGGATCTTGCGGCTCTTCGAGGATCAGGAGCGCGACGTGCACATACAGCCGCCGCGTGACAGCGTCCTGGTCGGCCCACCAGTTCTCAAGAAGGCGGACAGCGCCGGGGAGCGACGGGCGGCCGAAAAGCGGCCTCTCGAAGCTTTGCATGAGCGAACGACCGTCGCGGGCCTGCGTACCGAGGGCATCAACGATGTCGCGCACGGCGAAGCGCAACTGGAGAAGCTCCATGGCCGCATCTGAAGTTCCCCTCTTTCTGGCCAGCCGGCGCACTCGCTCTTCGATGGCCCGAGGTTTGAACTTCGCGCGCTCGAGAAGACGGTCGCGAACTGCCGGTGCGGCGCGTTCGCCATACGCAACCTCCGCGTCCACAACTACGCAGTCAGAGGCCCCGTACGTGGTCAGTTGTCGGCCGTGCGTCAGGCACAAGGTAGCAAGGGGATGAACCCACCACTCGCGCACGTGGAGAGGCCTGCCGCTCGAACGGTCCGCCAGGAGGCACTCCTCGCAAACCGACCAGGTAGCAACGGTCCCCTGCCCTGGTCCCATGGGATGGGCGATCAGATCAGGCGACACCATCGCCTGGAGACGTTCAACGGGAGCCCCAAGCACGCGGGCAAGTATCGCGATCGTGCCGGGATCGCCCCTGTCGGCGGCCGAGAAGCGAACGCCAACCTCTTCCTCAAGCTCCTCGATCGTAACGCAGTGTGCCTGCGCGGCCCGGGCCAGCCACGACGAGAGCGCTTCCCCTGCCTGGTGCGTCGGGGCTAAGACGCTTAGATTGAGGTTAGGCGGCATCTCGGCGCACCACCCTCCTCTTCCTCAGTGCGACGTCGTGGATGAGCGCCGGGGTGATGTACTCTTCCTCCTCAAGGGCGGCGACCGCACAGCGCTCCAACAGATGGAACATCCGGCCTAGACTCTCGTCCGAGTGCTCCTTCAGCATGTCCATGAACTCGCGGTCGACCTGGGTGGGCTTGCGAAGCGGCATGAACGAAATTCGCTCTGACACCATCTTCACGGACCAGGCGGCACGTCGCTGCCACTTTGGCAGCTCGACGAGCTCGAAGCGCTCCCTAAGATGAGGATCGGCCTCGATCAGCCCCTTCGCCTCGCTGGATCCAAAGGCGGCAAGGCAAAGATGGGCCTGACTTGAGAGCAAACGGAGAGCGTCTACGACCTCAGCTTCATCCTTTGCGGACAGCTTGGTCACTCGCTGGAATTCGTCCAAGATGAGCAGCCGTACGCCCCGGGCACCGAACTGCTGCAAAAGCTGACGCTGTAATCGCGTGCGCGAGGTCTTCTCAGGGGCCGGTGCACCGAGACTCAGAAGTAGCTCGACGTAGAGCCTCCGTTCGTCGAGACCGCCGCTAAGCTCGTATCGAACCACTGCTGACTCGGAGAAGCCACGTCGGCCGGTGTCTTCCTTCAGGAGCGCTTCAAAATGCGCCTGGATGAAGGTCTTGCCCATGTTCGGCGCGGCCCAGAATAAGATCGATGGCATCCGGGTACGCGGCGGGATCAGGAGCAGTTCAAACATTCGCTCGATCGCATCGACACCGGCCGGGTAGTCGATCCAGCGCTCGGTGTAGATTGCCGCCTTCCGCGTGCTGGGGTCCGCCAGCGCCAGGTCGCGAACTGTCTCGTGAAGGTGGGCAAATGGCTCTGTCGGGGCCGTCAGCTTCAGGGTCATTCCAGCCCTCCCCAGTTGTCATCTTCGTCCTGCTCGGGAATGCCGGATTGGGCGCCACGCGAAAGACGGTCACGCAGCGCCGCGGCCCCTTGCTGTTCCTCGCGATATCGCTCCGCTTGTCGCCGGCGGTTGGCCTTGCGGGCTGATGCGTTTTCAATGAGCAGCCGTTGCGCCTCCGACGCGGCGCGCACCGCGGAGCGATCCCGCTTGCGCTCCTGCGGCACCGCTCGAAGTCCCTGAGACCGGACCCAGAGGGGCACTGGTTCGCGGTGCGGGAAGCGTAACCCGACGGTGAGCCAACCATCGGGCAAGAGGACGTAGATCCCGCGAAGGTCACGCGGATCAAACTTGATGCGCACTCGCTTGCCTGGCCGGAAATGGGCGAGAAGTTCGGAGCTCGCGTATTCCTCGCCAAAGCACCTGATGCCTTGCGGAGTGATGTTCCGCACCTTCTCGGGCAAGAGCTCTATGCGGAAACTATCGGGCTCATCTGGCATCAAAGGCTCGCGGCCGTGGGTTAGGCGCTTCCAGGTGTGTTTCGGCTTGCAAAAGTGACCCCCATCTCGGGGATATCGGCGTCCAAAAA
>NZ_JAYSEO010000006.1:0-204695 GCF_041913825.1 Phenylobacterium sp. | reverse complement strand
CGTAGAGGTTGTCGAACTTCGACTTGGTGACGCTGTCGTTGACGTTGATCGCCGGGAAGGGCAGCTCGCCGCGCTCGGCCATCTGATACAGGCGGTGCACGCCCGTGGTGGTCTCTTCCGAGACGCCCTTGATGGCGTCGCGGATCGCCGAATAGAAGCCCGGCTTCTCCTTCAGGTAGCGCTTCATCACGGTGAAGAGCGCTTCCTCTTCCTCGTTCTGCGGGTTGGCGAGGACCGACGGGTCCTTCTCGGCCTTGGGACCCAGCACGCAGAGCAGGGTGGCGTCGCCGCCATCGTCCAGGATCAGGTTCGGGTAGCCGCCGTCGTGCCACTCGAAGATCTTGTGGGCGTACTCCCAGTACTCCACCAGCGTCTCGCCCTTGATGGCGAACACCGGGGTGCCCTTCACCGCGATGGCGGCGGCGGCGTGGTCCTGGGTGGAGAAGATGTTGCAGGAGGCCCAGCGAACCTCGGCGCCCAGCGCCTGCAGGGTCTCGATCAGGACGCCGGTCTGGATGGTCATGTGGAGCGAGCCGGCGATCCGGGCGCCCTTCAGCGGCTGGTCCTTGCCGAACTCGGCGCGCACGGCCATCAGGCCGGGCATCTCGGTCTCGGCGATGTCGAGTTCCTTGCGGCCCCATTCGGCCAGCGAGAGGTCCTTCACGACGTAGTCGGTCATGGGGCGTAGCGTCCTGATGCGGGATGTCGGTTTGCGGCTCCTATAGCCGCGCGCGGCCACTCTCGCAAGGAGGACATAAAGAAAGCTTTATATGTCTGAGACGACTCGCCGCGCGGCGGAGTGGAGCCGGCGGAGAAAAGGCGCTAGCTGACGCCCGGCCTCGCCTCGGGGCGCTGGCCGTAGCGAAACAGAGCAAGGATCGGGCTTCAGGTGAGCGACGCTGCAAGGGTCTGCGTCTATGGCGCGCCGCCGGCCGGCCTGGTCGAGGTCCCCCGCGGCGCCGTCCAGGTCTCACCGCTGTCGCCCGGCGGCGAGAGCCTCGAGGAACTGGCGTCGGGAAGCCTGGCCGCAGCGGTGGTCGCCGCCCCGCCCGGGACGGTGGAGCGCCGTTACGTCCTGGCCCGCCTGCTGCAGGCGCTGGCGCCCGGCGCGGCGCTGACGGCGGTGGCGCCGAAGGACAAGGGCGGCGCCCGGCTGCGCAAGGAACTGGAGGCGTTCGGATGCACGGTCGCGGAGACGAGCGGCCAGCACCAGCGCATCTGCCGCACCGAGCGGCCGCCGGAGCCGACCGGCCTCGAGGCGGCGATCGCCGCAGGCGCCCTGCAGCATCATCCGACGCTCGGCCTCTGGACCCAGCCCGGGGTGTTTAGCTGGGACCGGCCGGATCCGGGCACGCGCCAGCTTCTCGCCGCCCTGCCGGCGCTGTCCGGACGCGGCGCCGACCTGGGCTGCGGCCTCGGCGTCCTGGCGCTCGCGGTTCTGGAGGGGGCCAAGGTCAGCCGCCTGGACCTGGTCGACATCGACGCCCGCGCCATCGCGGCGGCCCGCCGCAACGTCGAAGATCCCCGCGCCGCCTTCCACTGGGCCGACGCCAGGCTCGCGCCGGAGCTGTCCGGCCTCGACTTCGTCGTCAGCAATCCGCCGTTCCACGATCGCGGCGTCGAGGATCGCGAGCTCGGCCAGGGCTTCATCCGCCGGGCGCATCAGATCCTGCGGCCGGGCGGCGCGCTCTGGCTGGTCGCCAACCGGCATCTGCCCTACGAGGCGGTGCTCAACGGCCTGTTCAGCCGGGTGACGCCCCGCGGCGAGGGGGCGGGGTTCAAGATCTACGAGGCTCGGCGATGAGCGCGACGTTCCGGCTCGACCGGCTGCTGGCCAACATGGGCTACGGGTCCCGGCGCGAGATCCAGGCGCTGGTCCGTGCCGGCGAGGTGGTGCTCGACGGCCAGCCGGTGAAGGACGCCGACATACGCCTGGCGGCGGGGCCCGAGCTCGCTGAGCGGATGCGGGTCGGCGGGGCGAAGCTCGATCCCCCGCCCGGCATGGCCCTGATGCTGCACAAGCCGACCGGCGTCACCTGTTCGCACAAGGAAGCCGGCCCGCTGGTCTACGACCTGCTGCCGACCCGCTGGCGCGCCCGCGATCCGGCGGTCTCGACCGTGGGGCGCCTGGACAAGGACACGTCCGGCCTGGTGCTGCTGACCGACGATGGCGACCTGCTGCACCGCATCATCTCGCCCCGCCGCCACGTGGCGAAGCGCTACGTGGCGACCCTCGCCCGGCCTCTGGAGGGTCACGAGGGCGCACGGTTCGCTTCGGGCGAGCTGATGCTGGACGGCGAGGACAAGCCGCTGGCCCCCGCCGTGCTGGAGCCGCTCTCGCCGACGGCGGCGCGGCTGACCATCACCGAGGGCCGTTATCACCAGGTGCGCCGGATGTTCGCCGCGGTGGGCAACCACGTCCAGGCCCTGCACCGGGACCGGATCGGCGGCCTCGACCTGCCGGAGGATCTTGCGCCCGGCGCCTGGCGGCTGATGAGCCCGGCCGACACCGCGGCCGTCTTCGCCGAGCCCGCCGCATGATCCCCTGGGTCCAGCTCGACGCCGCGCCCATCCCGGACGGCGGCGAGCTCCGCCTGATGCGGCGCGGCTCGGAGCTGTCGATCATGTCCGGCCCGATCGAGCTGATGAACAGCCGGCTGAGCGGCTCGGAAGAGGCGCTGGCCACCCTCACCTGCGAGCCCCTGGCCGCGGCCGCCGGTCCGTCGGTGCTGATCGGCGGGCTCGGCATGGGCTTCACCCTGCGCGCTGCGCTCGCGGTCCTGCCCGCCTCGGCGAAGGTGGTGGTCGCCGAGCTGGTCCCCGCCGTCGTCGCCTGGGCGCGCGGCCCGATGTCGGACCTGTTCGCCGGCAGCCTCGACGACCCGCGCGTCACGATCCGCGAGGGAGACGTGGCCGAGATCATCGCCGAGGCGCGCGCCGCCTACGACGCCATCCTGCTCGACGTGGACAACGGTCCAGGCGGGCTCAACCGCGACGCCAACGACGGCCTCTACGACATGCGGGGCCTCGCCGCTTCGGCCCGGGCGCTTCGGCCCGGAGGCGTGCTGGCCGTGTGGTCGGCCGTGCAGGACGCCGGCTTCGTCCAGCGCCTGCGCCGCAGCGGCTATGTGGTGGAGGAGAAGCGCGTGCGCGCCACCGGCGGCAAGCGCGGCGCCCGCCACGTGATCTGGCTCGCCCGCCCGGCTTCGACGCCTAGCGCCAGAACCGCGGGGTCTCGTCCAGCTTCTCGAAGGCCCTGACGGCCTTGTGGATGCGGCCGGGCTTCTCGGCTGCCTGCAGGCCAGTGAGCTCGCCCGCGGCGAAGGCGGCCTCCGGCGGCAGCTCCATAGACGCCAGCAGGGGCTCTGCGGTGGCGGCGTCGTTCAGCGCGCCCAGCTCCTCCTGCAGGTCCTTCAGCCGCCCGATGAAGCGGGTCGTCGGCTTCTCCGGGAACAGGCTGGCGAAGGTTTCGGCGGCGTAGCGCAGCTTCTTCGCCTCGATCCGCGCGTCGTGGCGGGCCTCGTCCGAGGCCTTCTCCAGGTCCCGGGCGAGCTTGCGCAGCTTGCGGCGGCGGCGGTCGAGGGCGGCGGCGGCGAAGGCGGTGGCCTTCTGCTCGCGCACATCGCGGCCCGCGTCGTCGGAGAGCCAGGCGCCGGTCTCGATCCAGGCGGTGGCGTCGATCATCAGGCGGCGGAAGCGCTCGGAGCGCGCGGCCTCGGCCGCCTGGGCGGAAGCCTCCGCCCGCGCCGTCTCCACCGCGTGCACCAGGGCGTCCAGCCCGGCCGGCGCGGCCGGCAGGGCCGCCGCGGCCTCGGCGATCCGCTCGGCCAGGACGTCGAGATTGCGGGCCGCGTCGCAGGCTTGGGCCAGCCAGCGCAGCTCGTCCTTCACCGCCTCGGCCCCAAGCTCGTCGAGCAGCGGGCCGAAGGTGGCGATGGCGCTCCGCAGCCGCCGGGCGGCGACGCGGAGCTGGTGGACCGCTTCCGGCTGCGGCCCTTCGCGCAGCACCGCGGCGTTGGCGGCGATCTGGCCGAGCGCGTTGCGGGCGGTGGCCTGGAAGGCCTCGGCGGCGGTTACCCCGCGGGCGAGCTCCACCCGCTCCTTGCGCCGGGCCTGCAGCGGCGCGCCCGCGACCAGCGCCTGGCCGCGGGCCGACTTGCTGTCGAACGAGAGGTAGAGCGGCGCGGCGGCGCCCAGCTCGCGGGCCAGCTCGAACAGCGCCTCGGGCCGGCCGGACTTCAGCTCCAGCTCGACCTCGCTGATCGGCGCGGTACGGTCGCCGCCGCGGACCTCGCCCTCGTCCAGGGCGAGCTCGATCTCGGCGTCCCGGTATCGCACGAGGCGCTGGCGGCGCGTGACGCGGACGTCGAAGGCCGGGCTCAGCGCCACCGCCTCGCCGTTCGGAAGGATGTCCTTGAGCGGGCCGACCGTGGGATCCGGTCGGTCGCCTTCCACCGGGACCTCGTGCTCCTCGCGGGTGAGGCCCGCGCCGCGCTTCAGGGTCTGCACCCGGCGGCCCTTGCTCTCGCGGACCCGCAGGGAGACGCCCTGCTTCTGGAGCTTCAGGTCCGGGGTGTCGAAATAGGTGCTGGCCAGCTCGCGGGTCTCGTCCTCGCCCGCCGGCGCCGCCGCCAGGACCGCGGCGAGGTCCTCCGCGGCGCACAGGAACTTCAGCTCGATCTCGTGAGATCCGCTCATCCAGGCGCCCTTCTCCGGCCCATGATCGACTGGCGCCTAGCACAACGCCGCGCCGGGAACATGCGCACGCTCAACAATAGCTAAAATTTTCCGCCCGCCGGACCGCTTGCTCCACGCAGCGTGAACCGCTCTAAGCGCGTCGAGCAAAGGAGCCGCCGATGAACGCCCCCTTCCGCCCCGCCGACCCTGCCCAGCCCCGGCACGACTGGACGATCGAGGAGGTCGAGGCGCTGTTCGAACTGCCGTTCACGGAGCTGGTCTTCCGCGCCGCCGAGGTTCACCGCCGCTGGTTCGACCCCACCGAGCTGCAGATCAGCCAGCTGCTGAGCGTCAAGACCGGCGGCTGCGCCGAGAACTGCGGCTACTGCGCCCAGAGCCAGCACTTCAAGACGGGCGTGAAGGCCACCAAGCTCATGGAGGCCGAGACGGTCATCGCCGCCGCCCGGGAAGCCAAGGCCGGCGGCGCCCAGCGCTTCTGCATGGGGGCGGCCTGGCGCGACCTGAAGGACCGCGACCTGCCGAAGGTCGCCGCGATGATCTCGGGCGTGAAGGCGCTGGGGCTCGAAACCTGCGCCACGCTGGGCATGCTGACGCCCGACCAGGCCCGCGCGCTGAAGGCCGCCGGCCTCGACTTCTACAACCACAACCTCGACACCGGCCCGGACTACTACGACCAGGTGGTCACCACCCGCACCTACCAGGAGCGGCTGGACACCCTGGCGGCGGTGCGCGACGCCGGCATGTCCACCTGCTGCGGCGGCATCGTCGGCATGGGCGAGACGCGCCGCGACCGGGCGGGCCTGCTCCACCAGCTCGCCGTCCTGCCGGGCCATCCCGAGAGCCTGCCGATCAACGACCTGATGCCGATCCCCGGCACGCCGCTGGGCGACTCAGAGGCCGTCGATCCGCTGGAGTTCGTCCGCATGATCGCGGTCGCCCGCCTGGTCTGCCCCAAGTCGGTGGTGCGCATCGCCGCCGGTCGCGAGCACATGACCAAGGAGCTGCAGGCGCTCTGCTTCCTGGCCGGCGCCAACTCGATTTTCGTGGGCGGCCGCCTGCTGACCACCAACAACCCCGAGAAGACCGCCGACGAGGCCCTGCTGGCCGACCTGAAGATGCGCCCGATGACCCGCAGGTCGGCCGAGTTGGCCTAGCGCTCCGCTTGATGTCGGCTACGCCCTAGCTGAACCGTCCTTCGGGCCCTATCTGGAGGGCGCAAGAGGGGGACGCGTGGATCCGATCATCCAAATCGAGGGCCTGTCGAAGACCTATGCCGGGGGCTTCCAGGCCCTCAAGGGCGTGGACCTGACCATCCGGCGCGGCGAGATCTTCGCCCTGCTGGGGCCCAACGGCGCCGGCAAGACGACGCTCATCGGCATCACCTGCGGCATCGTGAATTCGACCGGCGGACGGGTGCTGGCCGGCGGTCACGACGTGGTCCGGGACTACCGCGCCGCGCGGACCAAGATCGGCCTCGTGCCCCAGGAGCTCTCCACCGACGCCTTCGAGACGGTCTGGGCGACGGTCAACTTCTCCCGCGGCCTGTTCGGCAAGCGGCCTGACCCGGCCTACCTCGAGAAGGTGCTGAAGGACCTCAGCCTCTGGGACAAGAAGGACGCCAAGATCCAGGCGCTCTCCGGCGGCATGAAGCGGCGGGTGATGATCGCCAAGGCGCTCTCCCACGAGCCGGAGATCCTGTTCCTCGACGAGCCCACCGCCGGCGTCGACGTGGAGCTGCGCCAGGACATGTGGGAGATGGTCCGCGGCCTGCGCGAACGCGGCGTCACCATCATCCTGACCACCCACTACATCGAGGAAGCCGAGGAGATGGCCGACCGGATCGGCGTGATCTCCCGGGGCGAGCTGATCCTGGTGGAGGAGAAGCACACCCTGATGCGGAAGCTCGGCAAGAAGCAGCTCACCCTGCAGCTCCAGGAGCCGCTGGCGACGGTCCCGCCGGGGCTTGGCGGCTACAAGCTCGAGCTCGCCAACGACGGGCAGGAACTGATCTACACCTTCGACACCCAGGCCGATCACACCGGCATCGCCGAGCTGCTGCGGGAGCTCTCGAAGAACGGGATCGACTTCAAGGACCTGCAGACCAGCCAGAGCTCGCTCGAGGAGATCTTCGTGAGCCTGGTGCGCGGAGGCCGCCAATGAACCTGCACGCCGTCCAGGCCATCTACCGCTTCGAGATGAGCCGCTGGTTCCGCACCATCGTGCAGAGCGTGGCGGCGCCGGTGATCACGACCTCGCTCTACTTCATCGTCTTCGGCGCCGCGATCGGCCGCCGGATGCCCGAGATCGACGGGGTCAGCTACGGCGCCTTCATCATCCCCGGCCTGATCATGCTCTCGATCCTAACGGAGAGCATCTCCAACGGCTCGTTCGGCATCTACATGCCCAAGTTCGCAGGCACCATCTACGAGGTGCTCTCGGCCCCCATCGGCGTTGGCGAGATCGTGCTGGGCTACGTCGGCGCGGCGGCCACCAAGTCGGTGGTGCTGGGCCTGATCATCATGGCCACGGCCAGGGTGTTCGTCCCCTACTCCATCGCCCATCCGCTGGTCATGCTGGCCTTCCTGGTGCTGACCAGCGTGACCTTCAGCCTGTTCGGCTTCCTGACGGGCATCTGGGCGGACGGCTGGGAGAAGCTGTCGATCATCCCGATGATGGTGGTGACGCCGCTGACCTTCCTGGGCGGCAGCTTCTATTCCATCGACATGCTGCCGGGGATCTGGCGGACGATCGCCCTGTTCAACCCGGTGGTCTACCTGGTGAGCGGCTTCCGCTGGGCCTTCTACGGAGTCTCGGACGTGGGCGTGGGCGTCAGCCTCGCGGCCACGGCGGGCTTCCTCGCCGCCTGCCTGCTGGCCGTCACCTGGATCTTCCGCACCGGCTGGCGGCTGAAGACCTAGGCTATTCCTCTTCCTCGAAGCGGCACTCGACGAGGGCGCAGAGGGCTTCGAGCGCCTGCGGCGCCTCGGCGCCCTCGGCCTCGATGGCGATCTCGCTGCCGGGGCCGGCGGCGAGCATCATCAGGCCCATGATCGAGCGGGCGTCGACCGTCTGGCCGTCCTTGGTGACCCGGACCTCGGCGTCGAAGGCGGAGGCGGTCTTCACGAACTTGGCCGAGGCGCGCGCGTGCAGGCCGCGCTTGTTGCAGATCTCGACCGTGCGGGCGGCGGTCTCGCTCACTTTTCCCCTGCGAGCACGTAGGAGGCGACCGAGATGTACTTGCGGCCCGCTTCCTGGGCGCAGGCCACCGCGTCCTCCAGGCTCTGCCGGGTGCGCACGCTGGCCAGCTTGATCAGCATGGGCAGGTTCAGCCCGGCGATCACCTCGGCCTTGGTCTGCTCCATGACGGAGATGGCGAGGTTCGACGGCGTACCGCCGAACATGTCCGTGAGCAGGATCACGCCGCCGCCGGAGTCCACACGGCCGCAGGCCGCGAGGATGTCCTGCCGCCGGCGCTCCATGTCGTCTTCCGGGCCAATGCAGATGGCTTCGACCGCGCTCTGCGGCCCCACCACATGCTCCATGGCGAAGATGAACTCCTCCGCCAGCCGCCCGTGTGTGACGATCACGAGCCCGATCATGAAATGTCTCTCAAGGGGTATCCCCACCCGGCCGCGGCTACGCGAGCGCTGCTAAATACGCTTCTTGGAGCCGGCGTCAAAGGCGGCGAGCGCGTGACCGAGTTTCGCAGGGGCCGAGGCTTCACACGCCTGGAGATGCGCCAAGGGAACTCGCAACCCGAGGATGTCGGCGAACGCCGGGTCCGGCAGCCGTTCGGGCGCGCCGGCGCGGACCACCAGGGCCACCTCCGCGAACGGCAGAGCCTCGAAGCGCCGGATGCCCACCCCACGCACCTCCAGCAACCCCTGCAAGGGGGCCGGCGCGCGGCCGAACAGGCGGCCGCCCGAGACCCAGAGCAGCACCCGGTCGTCGGCGACCAGCCGGAAGCCTTGCTCGAGGGTGCGGAGCATCAGGTCGCTCTTGCCCGAGCCGGACGGCCCCTCGATCAGCACGCCGCGCCAGGCGCCGCCGGCCCCGCGCCGGGCGATCAGGCCGGCATGGACGATCACGCCTGCGCCACCGGCAGGGTGAGCACGAACAGGGCGCCCACCACCTTGTCGTCGGCCCCCAGCCGGTTCTCGGCGTGCAGCGAGCCGCCGTGCGCCTCGGCGATCTGGCGGGCGATGGACAGGCCGAGGCCCGAGTTGCCGCCGAACGCCGTTCCCTTCGGCCGGGAGGTGTAGAACCGCTGGAAGATGGTCTCCAGGTTCTCGGGCGGGATTCCGGGCCCGTTGTCGGCCACCGTGACGATCGCCTGGTCGCGGGTGCGGAACAGCGAGACGGTCACCTCGTCGCCCGGCGGCGAGAAGGACCGGGCGTTGTCGATGAGGTTGCGGAAGATCTGGCCGAGCGGCCCCTCGCGCCCCAGGACCACCACCGGCTCCATGCCGCCGGGGGCCTGGAAGCGGACCCGGACGTCCTGCGGCTTCAGCGTCGCGTCGTAGAGATTGACGATATCGAAGATCAGCCGGCCGAGGTCGACGGCGCGGGGGTTGTCGCGCGACAGCTCGGCGTCCAGGCGCGAGGCGTTTGAGATGTCGGTGACCAGCCGGTCGAGCCGCTGGATGTCGTTCTTCAGCACCTTGAACAGGCGCTCGCGCGCGCCCTCGTCCTTCACCAGGTCCAGCGTCTCGATGGCCGAGCGCATGGAGGTGAGCGGATTGCGGATCTCGTGCGCCACGTCGGCGGCGAAGCTCTCGATGGCGTCCATCCGCTCGGAGAGCACGTGGGTCATGTCCTCCAGGCTGCGGGTCAGGTCGCCGAGCTCGTCGTCGCGGCCCGCGAGATCGGGCAGCGAGATGGCCCGGGCGCGGGCCTGCTTCACGCGGTCGGCCGCGCGGGCCAGGCGCCGCACCGGCTGGGCGATCAGCCGGTTCAGCAGCAGCGACGACAGCAGGGTCACGGCCACCGCGATGAGGATGAAGGGGGTGAGCGCCGCCCGCTCGCGGGCGATGATCTCGTCCACGTCGCGGGCCTCGAGGGTCAACACGCCCAGCACCGCCTGGACGTGCTGGATGGGAATCGACACCGACACCACCCGGTCGCCGCGGCCGGTGCGCCGGAGCCCCGCCACGTGCTCGCCGTTCAGCGCCCGGCGCAGCTCGGCCTCCAGGGCCAGGCGCGCAGACTCAGGCGTCGGCTTGGGCGAGCTCGGCATCTCGAGCCGGAACCGCTCCGACTCGCCGCGCGGGCGGGCCGGCGGCAGCGGCTGGGCCTCAACCTGGTCCACCACCCAGTCGCTGTCGGCGACGACGTTCCCCTCGGCATCGAACAGCCGGGCCCTCTGGCCCTTGGGATTGGCCAGGAGCTGCAGGACGATGTCGTTCGCGTAGGCCGCGTCCATGGCCGGCGCGGGCTCGCCCACCGTGGCGGCCTGCTCGATGATCGAGGCCATCAGCTCCCCCTGGGTGGTCAGGCTGTCGATCCGCGCCTCCACGAGGCCGCGGCGCAGCTCGTTCATGACCATGGCCCCGCCGATCAGGATGGCGAGACTGAGCACGTTGAGCGCGATGATCAGCCGGCCAAGGCGGGTGCCGGGCAGCCACGAAAGCCCCGAGCGGCGCGGCCGCCGCTCAGCTTTCGCGGTATCGATAGCCGACGCCATAGAGCGTTTCGATCGCGTCGAACTCCGGGTCCACCTCGCGGAACTTCTTGCGCATCCGCTTGATGTGGCTGTCGATGGTGCGGTCGTCCACGTAGACCTGGTCGTCGTAGGCGGCGTCCATCAGGTTGTCGCGGCTCTTCACGAAGCCGGGCCGCTGAGCCAGCGACTGCAGCAGCAGGAACTCGGTGACCGTCAGCTTCACGGGCTTGCCATCCCACAGGCAGTCGTGTCGGGCCGGATCGAGGGTGAGCTTGCCGCGCTTGATGGCCCGCGTGCCGCCGTCGGCCGCCGGCGCAGGCGCCGCCCCGCCGTTCTCCTCCGCATCGACGCCCGCGCGGCGCAGCAGCGCCTTCACCCGCTCGATCAGCAGCCGCTGGCTGAACGGCTTGTGCATGTAGTCGTCGGCCCCGAGGTTGAAGCCGAGGATCTCGTCGATCTCCTCGTCCTTGGAGGTGAGGATGATCACCGGCAGGTCCGAGTTCCGGCGCAGCCGCCGCAGGACCTCCATCCCGTCCATCCGGGGCATCTTCACGTCGAGGATGGCGAGGTCGGGCGGATCGTTCTCCAGCGCCGCCAGGCCGGCGGCGCCGTCATAGTAGGCCTTCACGGTGTGGCCATGGCTTTCCAGCGCCAGGCTGACCGACGTGACGATGTTCTCGTCGTCGTCCACCAGGGTGATCTTGGCCATGTTTCGTCGATGTCTCCGTCGGGAAGATTGGTGAAGCTAGTCGCCACGCACCATGGCCTCAATGGGGCGGCGGCCAAGCCGTTCCGGAAACGCGGCCTTAAGGTTGTTCGGCGAGGGTGGTGCGTCCCCGGGGGTTGAGTAACAGATGGACGGCGCGCGCGTACATTTCGAGGTCTTCGTCCGCAGAAAGCCCGGCGCCGACTGGACGCTCGAGCTCGCGACGGAGAACCGCGCGACGGCGGTGTCGTCCGCCGAGCGGACATTCCAGGAGGGCGGCGTCCATTCGGTGAAGGTCACCAAGGAGACGCAGGACCCCGGCACCGGCCAGTTCCAGTCCGTCCAGATCCTCAACCTCGGCATGCCGGACCCGCTGTCAAAGCGACGCGCGGCGCCCGAGAACCTCGAGCCGCTCTGCGTCACGCCGCAGGACCTCTATACCCTCCACGCCCGCGACCGCATCGGGCGGCTGCTCGAAGCCTGGCTCAGCCGGCGGTCGGTGACGCCCTTCGAACTGCTGCACCGGCCGGACCTCGTCGAGCAGCTCGAGGCCTCGGGCAGCGACCTGCAGCACGCCATCCAGAAGATCGCGGTCCCCGAGGCGCAGGCCCGCGGCGGCAATGTCCACGAGATGATGCGCACCTTCCACGGGCTCGTGGAACGCGCCATCGACCGGCTGATGCGCGACTGGCGGGCGGGGCGCCTGCCGGACCTCGGCCGGGAGACCTTCGCCGGCGCTGCGGAGCGGCTGGCCCACGACCCCGACGGCGCCTACCAGTTGGGCTGCGGCGTCGCCATGAGCCTGGGCAAGGCCAAGGACTGGTCGGAGAAGCTCTCGCGGCTGATGGACTTCGCGGCCGCCGCGCCGCCCGCCGCGGGCCCGGCCCGCAAGCTCGCCATCTTGGTCCTGCAGCAGCCGATCGCCGAAATCCTGGAGTCCCGCGCCGGGCTCGAGGGCATCGTCGGCAAGACCGACAATCTCGGCGCCGCCCTCGCCGCGCTCACCCGCCTGGCCGCCGCCGACTCCGTCGAGATGCTGGTGAAGGTGGAGAAGTCGGTCGCCAAGGTCATGCCGGAGCTGTCTACCGAGGCCAAGCGGCTGGGCCGCTGGCTCGGGGGCGAGGACTTCCTCGAGGTGCGCACGGCGCTCGGCAAACGGATCCTGACGGAGCTGAACGGTCCGCGCCGGCTGGTGCCGGGCGACGCCGCCCGCGAGATCGAGGTGCTGCGCGCCCTCGCCATGTCGCTGACCGCCGCGGCCGGCAAGCTGCTGCCCCTGGAGGACGTGCAGGCGGCGTTCTCGCACCGCTCGAAGATGCTGGTCACCGGCGACTTCGTGGAGAGCTATCTCGGCCCCGGCCGCACGCCGCGCCAGGAGGCCGAGGCCCTGGTGTGGCTGGCGGAGAACGTCATCGGCCCGCAGAACAAGCGCAACGCCGCCCGCTGGCTGAAGGCGGTGATCGGCGCGCAACGCTTCGAGAAGGACGCCATGGGCGGCGTGGAGACGCCGCCGGTGCGGCTGTCGGCCTTGGCCGGCCTGCAACGCGCCTTGGGCCGCTGCGGCCTTGCGCCCGAGGACTCCGCGCCACTGCAGGAGCGGATCGGCGAGATCGGCGGGCGTATCGAGGCCGAGGCCCGGCTGATCGCCGCCCTGACCCGGGCCAACGCGCCCATCGTCCAGAAGCTGACCTTCCTGCTGCGGCTAGCGACCGGAGAGGCCGCGCCGCTCGGCCCCGCCGCCGACCGGGCCCGCACCGAGGCCATGCGCCTCGTCCGCGAGGACGCCGTGCGCGTGGAGCTGGCCAAGGCGCCCGAGCAGATGGCCGCCGTGCGCGACCTCGTGGAGAAGGCGGCCGTCGCCGCCTAGATCCCGAGGGCGGCGCCGAGCGCCTCCGCCACCGTTCGCACGTCGCCGTCCTGCATGCCCGGATAGAGCGGCAGCGACAGGCACCGGCCGTACCACGCCTCCGCGCCCGGCAGGGACAGCTCGCCATAGCGCTCCCGGTAGTAGGGCTGGCGGTGCACCGGGATGTAGTGGACCTGGCTGCCCACGCCGCGCGCCCGCAGGGCCTCCACGACGTCCAGGCGGCTGCGGCCAGCGCGCTCGAAGTCGATCAGCACGGTCATCAGGTGGAGGACGGGATCGCTCCAGGCCGGCTGCGCCGCCGGGCGCGCCACGGGCGCCAATGGGGCAAGCGCCTCCCGGTAGGCCGCCGACAGGGCGCGGCGACGGGTTGCGAACCTGTCGAGCTTGCGGAGCTGCGAAAGGCCGAGGGCGCAGAGGATGTCCGGCAGGCGATAGTTGAAGCCCGGCTCCGGCATCTCGTACCACCAGGGCTCGGCCCCCTCCGGACGCAACATCCCGTGGCTGCGCAGCGTCCGGAGCCGGGAGGCCAGAGCCGGGTCGTTGGTGGTGACCATGCCGCCCTCGCCCGTGGCGATGGTCTTCACCGGGTGGAAGGAGAAGGTGGCCATGGCGCTGTGGCGCACATCGCCGATGGTCTCCGTCGCTCCGCCGAAGTGCGTGGTCGTGCCGAGCGCGTGCGGCGCGTCCTCCACCAGCACCGCGCCCGCCTCACGCGCCACCGCCGCAAGGGCCGGGAGCTCGCAGGCGTCGCCCCGCAAGTGGACCGGCAGCACCGCCTTCACGGGCCCGTCGGCCCGGGCCAGGGCCTCGCGCAGGGTGGCCGGCGTCATCAGGCCGGTGTCGGGATCCACGTCCGCGAACACCACCTCGGCCCCGACGTAGCGGGCGCAGTTGGCGGTGGCCAGGAAGGTGATCGAGGGCGCCACCACCCGGTCGCCGGGACCGAGGCGCAGCGCAAGCATGGCGAGGTGCAAGGCCGCGGTGCCGTTGGCGCAGGCGATCGCGTGGGCCGCGCCCACACGCTCGGCGAAGGCGCGCTCGAACGCCTCCACCCTCGGCCCGGTGGTCAGGAAGTCGGCCCGCAGAGCCTCGGCCACCGCGGCGATGTCGTCGTCCTCGATGGTCTGTCGGCCGTAGGGCAGCATCAGTCGGTGGCCCGCCGGCGGCGCTGGACCGTGGCCGCCTGCCCCAGCATGCCGAGGAAGCTCTCCGGACTCAGCCACTCGTCGTTCGTGTCGGAGGCGTAGGAGAAGCCCTCGGCCAGGCGCCCGCCGTCCAGCGGCGCGCGGGTGTAGTCGGCGAAGGCCGGCTCGATGGCGTAGCGGTCCCCCAGGTCGACGGTGTCGCGCGCGTCGTCGGCCGAGATCATCATCTCATGCAGCTTCTCGCCCGGCCGGATGCCGATCACCTTGGTGGCCAGGCCGGGCGCCATGGCCGCAGCCATGTCCACGACCTTCATCGACGGGATCTTCGGCACGAAGATTTCGCCGCCCCGCATCATGGTCAGCGACGACAGGACGAAGTCGACGCCTTCGTCGAGGGTGATCAGGAACCGGGTCATCCGCGGATCGGTGATCGGCAGCTCCTTCACACCCTTTGCGATCAGCCGCTGGAACAGCGGCGCCACCGAGCCCCGCGAGCCCACCACATTGCCGTAGCGGACGACGGAGAAGCGGGTGCCGATGTCGCCGGAGAGATTGTTGGCGGCCACGAAGGTCTTGTCCGAGGCGAGCTTGGTGGCCCCGTAGAGGTTGATCGGGTTGCAGGCCTTGTCGGTGGAGAGCGCCACCACCTGCTTCACCCGATTGGTCAGGCAGGCCCAGACCACGTTCTCGGCGCCCAGCACGTTGGTGTGGATGCACTCCGAGGGATTGTACTCCGCCGCCGGCACCTGCTTCAGGGCCGCGGCGTGGATCACGACGTCGACGCCGCGCAGCGCCAGCGTCAGCCGCTCGCGGTCGCGCACGTCGCCGAGGAAGAACCGCATGCAGGCCAACCGCTCGGCGTCGAACCTGTCGGCGAGCTCGATCTGCATCTCGCTCTGCTTCAGCTCGTCCCGGGAGTAGACGATCAGCTTGCGGGGCCGGGCGCGGGTCAGCACCGTCTCGACAAACCGCCGGCCGAACGAGCCGGTGGCGCCTGTGACCAGGATGACCTTGCCGTCGAGGTCCAGGGTGGTCGGCGCAAAACGGCCCAAGCGGCGCTCCAGCAGCAGCGAATCTCTCGCGCGGCAGATTCGGACGTCGGGCGTAAAGAGAGCGCTAACCATAACCGGGCAGCTTCGCCGCATGCGCCGCCGCACCCTGCTCGCTCTATTGCTGACCGCCCTGCCCGGCGTGGCGGCCGCGTCGGGGAAGGACAGCGGCGAGGAGGGCGATCCGAAGAAGCGCTCGGGCGGGGCCAGCTACATCGTCGTCCAGACCCTGACGGCCACCACCAACAAGGGCGGCGGCCGGCGGGGCGTGTTCACCGTGGAATGCGGGCTGGACGTGCCCGACCCCGCGCTGCGGACCCGCGTCCAGCAGAGCCTGCCCAGGCTACGGGCGGCCTACAACCAGGTGGTCCAGAGCTATGCCGCCGGCCTGCCGCCGGCCACGGCCCCCAACGTCGATTTCCTCGCCCAGAACCTGCAGCGCCAGACCGACCTCGTGCTCGGCAAGCCGGGCGCGAAGCTGCTGCTGGGCGCGATCCTGGTGAACTGAGCGGCCGGCCGCCGCTCACATGGCGCTGATGCCGCCGTCCAGCTTCAGCTCGGCGCCGGTCATGAACCGGCTCTCGTCGGAGGCCAGGTAGAGCACCGCGTCGGCGATGTCCTTCGGCTGGCCGATCCGGCCGAGCGGCACCTGCCGGGCGAGCTTCGACTCCGCCTCCTCCTTGCCGAAGCGCTGGCGCAGCGGGTCCAGGATCGGGGTGTCGATGAAGGTTGGGTGGATCGAGTTGGAGCGCACGTCGAGGCCCTGCTTGGCGCAGTGCAGGGCGATGCCCTTCGACAGCAGCCAGACCGCCGCCTTCGAGGCGTTGTAGACGGGCGTGTTGTGGGCGGCGATCAGGCCGGCGATCGAGCTGATGTTGACGATCGAGCCGGGCTGGTTCTGGCGCAGGTACTTCAAGGCGTGCTTCGTGCCCAGGAAGACGGAGTCCACGTTGACGCTCATCACCAGCTTCCAGTCCTCGAAGCTGAGCTCCTCGATGTTGCCGCCGCGGCTGATGCCGGCGTTGTTCACGAGCACGCTGATCCCGCCCATGGCCTCGTCGGCCTCTTCGAGGGCGTAGATCCACTGGTCCTCTTTGGTCACGTCGAGCGGGAAGGAGAAGGCGGTCCCCTCCCCGTGCGCGGCGTTGATCTCGGCGGCCACCGCCGCCGCGCCCGCGGCGTTGATGTCGGCCACCGTCACCTTGGCGCCTTCGTCGGCGAGCCGGGCGGCCATGGCCGCGCCCAGCCCCTGCGCCCCGCCGCTGATGAAGGCCTTCTTGCCCGCGACCCGTCCCGCCATGCCGTGCTCCCTTGCTTCCTGGTCTATTCGCCGCCGAGCGTGCGGGCCGCCTCGTCCATGAAGGTGGCGAGCTGCACGTCGAGTCCGGTCACCCCGTCGGCGTCGTGGGTGGCCAGCAGCACCTCGACCCGGTTGTAGACGTTGAACCACTCCGGGTGGTGGTCGAGCTTGTCGGCCATCAGGGCGACGCGGGTCATGAAGCCGAAGGCCGCGTTGAAGTCGGCGAAGCGGAAGGTCCGCTGGATCGCGTCGCGCTCGCCGTCCACGGCGCGCCAGGCCGGTAGCGACTTCAGCGCCTCCGCGGCGCCGATCTTGGCGGGACGGTTCATGCGTCTTCCTCTGCGGAGAAGGTGAGGCCGGTGGCGGCGGAGAGCTCCGCCAGGGTCTGGTCGACGTCCACCACCTTGATGGCCTTCATGCCGAGCTGGGCGGCCGGTTTGCAGTTGATGCCCAGGTCGTCGAGGTAGACGCAGGCCGCCGGCTCCACCGCCAGCAGCTCGCACATCATCTGGTAGATCCTCGGATCTGGCTTGCGGACGCCGGCCTTCGAGCTCTCGATGATCGAGTCGAACAGCGGCATCACCTGGGCCATGGCCCCCGCCATCCGCTGGCCCTCGGCTTGGCCGGGGCTGTGCTCGGAGGCCACGTTGTTGGTGATGCACCCCACCTTGAAGCCGGCCGCCTTGCAGGCCTTCAGCGCCGCCACCATGCGCGGCCGGAGCCGGCCCGACAGCAGCGGCAGGACGTCGGCGCCGCGGACCGGGTGGCCGAGCGCCGTGGCCTCCTCCAGGAACAGGGCGTCGAAGCGGGCGGCGTCGATCTCGTTGCGTTCGAACAGGGCCCAGGCGTTGTGGTCGGGGTTGGTGGCGTTGACCCGCCGGATCAGGTCCCGCGGAAGGCCCCTCTCCTCCTCGTAGCGGTTGAACGCCTCGAACGGCGAGGAGGTGAACACCCCGCCGAAGTCCCAGATCACCGCCTCGATGGCCATACGCCGCGCACTCCCTTGGTGGCGGCGGACGCTAGTGAGCGGCGCTGGCCGGTGCAAGCGCGCTGGGCGATCTGCTATCGCAGGGTCATGCTCTACCTGCTCGCCAAGGCCGCCCTGTCCGGCGCGATCATCGCCGCCATCGCCGAGATCGGCCGGCGGAGCCCCGGTTTCGCAGCGCTCGTCGCATCCCTGCCGCTGGTCTCGATCCTCGGCATGATCTGGCTGTGGCGCGACACCCGCGAGCCCGAGCGGCTGGCCGCCCACGCCGAGGCCACCTTCTGGTTCGTGCTGCCGTCGCTGCCGATGTTCCTGGCCGTCCCGGCCCTGCTGCGGCGGGGCGCACCCTTCTGGCCCGCCCTGGCCGCCGGCTGCGTGCTCACCGTCGGCCTCTACTTCGCGATGCTCTGGGCCGCCCCGCGGCTGGGGCTGAAGCTGTGAGCCTGAACCCCGCGCGGCTGCCGCGACCGCTCCGTCTCGCCGCCTTCGCCGTGGCGGTGGCGGTGCTGCTGTGGCTCTGCCTCGCGCCCATGGACACCCTGCCGCAACCGCAGAACCTGGGCGACAAGGCCGAGCACGCCATCGCGTGGTTCGTGCTGACCGCGCTGGGCGTGATCCTCTCGCCGCGCCGGTGGCGCGGGGTGGCGCTGTTCGCGCTCGCGCTGGGGGCGGGGATCGAGGTGCTGCAGGGCGGGCTGGGGTTCGGCCGCCAGGCGGACTGGCGCGACCTGCTGGCGGATGGGCTCGGGATCGGCGCAGCCCTGCTGGTCCTCGTCCCAGTGCGCCGCCGCCTCGACCCGGCCTGAGCCGCCGCCTATCCTGCCGACATGACCGCGCGTCCGTTCATCTATCTGGCGGCCCCCTGCTTCGGCGGCCAGGTGAACCTGTTCTTCATGCAGTCGGTCCTGCGGCTGCAGGAGGCCTGCGAAGCCCGCGGCGTCGGCCTGCACGTGGAGCTCCTGCCCAGCGATCCGCTGATCACCCGCGCCCGCAGCCGGCTCGCGGCCAGCTTCCTGGCCCACGCCGAGGCCACCCACCTGCTGTTCGTGGACGCCGACATCGGCTTCGCGCCCGAGAACGCCTTCCGCCTGCTGGACTCCGGCCGCGAGGTGGTGGCGGCCGTCTGCCCCCTGAAGCACATCGACTGGGAGAAGGCGCGCGCCGCGGCAAGGGCCGGCGTCGAGGACCTGCAGGCCGCGGCCATCGGCTACGTGGTGCGCTTCATCGCGACGCCGGACCATTCGGTGGAGGTGCACGACGGCATCGCGCGTGTGGCCTACGGCGGCACCGGCTTCCTGATGATCGCCCGCGGCGCCCTGCAGCGCATCGCGGACGCCCACCCCGAGCTGAACGCGGTGCTGGACGACGGCTCGCCCGCCGTCATGGTCTTCGACACCCTGCTGGAGCCGGAGACCGGCGAGTACCTCTCGGAGGACTACGCCTTCTGCCGCCGCTGGCGGGATCTCGGCGGCGAGATCTGGGCCGACCTGGAGGCGCGCCTGACCCACGTGGGGCACGCCGCCTATACGGGCAGCGTGCTCCAGGCTATGCGATCCCGCTGACCTATTCGGCCGGCGCCACCGCGACGCCGCCGGTGGCGGGCGGCGTGCCCTGCGCCGCGACCGTCATCGCCTCCGCCCGACGCTTGGCCAGCGCCTCGCGCGTCACCTCGTAGGCCTGCCGGTCGATGCGGTAGCGGCCGTAGCACCAGGCGGCGATCAGGCCAGGGACGGCCGCCAGCAGCCCGTCCCAGAGCGCCAGATTGTTGAGGATCTCCGGGGCCACCTGGCCGGGCTGCGCCCGGTCCGGGAAGGCGATCAGCGCGATCACGAACCCGGCCAGCGCCGTGCCGATCGCCTGGTCGAGCTTCGCCGCAAGCGCGCGGGTGGAGTAGAGGATGCCCTCCTGCCGCACGCCGTACTTCAGCTCGTTCTCGTCGGCGATGTCGGCCAAGGCCGACATGATGCTGATCTGCAGCACGCTGACCGCGGCATAGGCGAAGGTGGCGAAGGCGATGAGGATCGCGAGCAGGCCCGGCGTGTCCGGACCGAGCACGCCCATCTGCCCCAGCACGATGGGGATGGTCGGGATCACCGCATAGGCGACGGCCGACCAGATGGCGGTGGCCTTCTTGTCGAACCGCCCGTGCATGCGCGCGGCGAAGGCGAAGGCGGTGGCGTAGCCCAGGAAGCTGCCGATGATGAACAGCCGCATGTCGCTGGAAGAGATCTCCCAGTAGTAGCTGTAGGTGTAGATCCTGAGGCCCTCCCGAAGCCCCAGCATCATCGACAGGAAGAAGTAGCCGGCCAGCAGCCAGACGTAGTTCACGTTGGTCAGCGCCTTGCCGATGTCCTTGAAGAACTCCGCGGGGCTGAACTTCGGCGTGTCGGCGGCGGGCTTCGGCAGGTAGGGAATCCGGTCGCGGGTGAACCAGGCCGAGGCGAACAGCACGGCGATCACCACCACCGCCATGGTCGCGGCGAACTCGTTCCAGGGCTCCGGGTTCAGCAGGCCGTTGTGGAATTCCTCCGTCTTCGGGAAGAAGAAGGTGAGCGCCACATAGGTCATGCCGGCCCCGCCGGCCCAGGTGAAGAAGCTGTTGTAGGCCATCACCTTGGAGCGCTCGACGTAGTTCGGCGACAGCTCCCCGCCCAGCGCAAGGTGCGGCGTGTGGAAGAAGGTCATCACCTGCCGCAGCACCGAGACGGTGACGCCGCACCAGACCGCCAGGCCGAGCTCGCCCAGGGACGCCGGCGGACTGAAGATGGCGAAGAAGGCGAGCGCGATCGGGATCGGCGCGGCGAACATCCAGGGATGCCGGCGACCCCACTTGGACTTGGTTCGGTCCGACCAGGAGCCGACGATCGGCTCGGTGAGGCCGTCGAACACCAGGCTGGCGGAGATCGCCAGGCCCACCCAGGCGGCGTTCACGCCCAGCACCTGATTGTAGAACAGCAGGGCGTAGCTGGTGACGGCGAAGAGCGCGATCGTCTCGGCGGCGCTGCCGATCCCGAAGGCCAGCTTGGTCTTCAGGCTGAGGCGCTCGGCCTCCGCAGGTGAGGCTTGGGCCACGTCGATGTCCTCCCACGCGCCGCTCTTGCCGGCGGCGCTTTGGGTCAGCAAAGACCCGTCCGCCTCGGCCGTCAATCGAAAGACGGGTATGGAGAAGGTCTTCGCGCGGCGCGGCGGGATCGAAGCGGCGTCACAGACATTCTAGGCTCGGCGAAGCTTCACCGGGGTCGCGAGGCGAGCGATGGACGAACGCACGGGTTCCGAAACCGAGGCCGGCGCCGCGCGGCAGGCGCTGGCGCGCGGCGTCTCGGCCGATCTGGACGCCATCTTCCGCCCCCCGCCTGAGGCTCCGCCGCCGCCCAGCGGGCGGGTGCGCGCCTTCGCCGGCCTGCGAGAGCCCGCCAGCCGCCAGGGCCGGATCGCGCGCTGGGGCGGGCTGGCCGCCGCCGCGCTGGCGGGTCTCGCGGTCGGCGCGGTGTTGATGGACCCGCGCGCGCCCGCAACCGCCGCCAAGCCCGTCCAGATCGCCCAGGCCGCGGCGACGCCCTCCCTCCCCGTGGTCGTGGCCGAGGCCCCGCGCCCCGCGCGGCCGCCGGCCGCCGACCTGCCGGCCCCGGTGTTCACGCCCGTGCCCGCCGCCCCGCAGGCCCGCCCCGCGGCGCCCGAGCGCGCCGGCGAGGCGAAGCCCGCCCGCGTGGTGAAGGCCAAGGCCAAGCGTCGGCCGGCGGCCGGACGCTGCGAGGGCCTGCGCGGCGACAATCGCGCCCGCTGCGCCTATCCGCAGGTGCTGGAGGCCGACCGCCGCCTGCGCCGCGCCTACGCCTCGGCGACGCGCGCCGGCGTCGCCCGCGCCAGCCTGGTCAGCTACCGCAACCGCTGGGCCAGCCTGCGCCACCGCGCGGATGACCAGCCGAGCCGGGTGATCGCCGCCTACAGCGATATGGCCCGCGACCTCGACAACCTGGCCCGGCGGGCCCGCTCGTGAGTCGCGGCGCCACCGAAGGCGAGCTGGTCTATGCGATCGGCGACGTGCACGGCTGCTACGAGGCGATGAAGGCGCTGCTGGCGCGCATCGCCGCCGATTCCGCCGAGCACGCCCGCGGCCGCCGGCCGATCCTGGTCTTCCTCGGCGACTATGTGGACCGCGGCCCTGACTCCGCGCGGGTGCTCGAGGCCCTGCTCTGGCTGCGCCGCCGGCCCGACCTGGAGGTGCGGCTGCTGAAGGGCAACCACGAGCAGGCCATGCTCGCGTTCCTCGAACGGCCGCAGGACGGCGGCGGCTGGCTCCGGTTCGGCGGGGTGGAGACCCTGGCGGCTTATGGCGTGGCCGCCCCCTCCGACCCCGCCGGCTACGGCCCGGCCCGCGACGAGCTCCTGGAGCGGATGCCGGCGTCGCACCTCTGGCTGCTGCAGCGGCTCGAGCTGATGCTCGCGGTGGGCGACTATGCCTTCGTGCACGCGGGCGTCCGGCCCGGCGCGGCCCTCGCCGCCCAGACGGAGGACGACCTGCTCTGGATCCGCCAGGCCTTCCTGGAAGCGCCCGGGCCGCACGAGAAGGTGATCGTCCACGGCCACACCTGGCTCGACGAGCGGCCGCAGCTCCACGACCACCGGATCGGCGTCGACACCGGGGTCTACGCCACCGGCGTGCTGACGGCGGTGCGGCTGGACGGCGACGAGCGGGCGGTGCTGCAGGCGAACACCCCGGCCGCCGCGCCGGTCACAGCCTAGAGCGCGCCTCGTCGGGCCGGCGCGCCGGCGGCTCCTCGAAGCCCTGGGCCGCGTCGTTGCGGAAATAGCCGCTCCAGTCGGGCTCGCCGCGCATCCGGCGCATGACGCGCAGCATCCTGGGACGGGTGAGCACGAAGGCCGCCCAAGCGCCCGTCAGGCCGAGCGTCACCAGCCAGTTGTGGAAGATCAGGGCCGAGACCACGAAGAGCAGCAGGGTCGTGACGGCGCAGAACAGGATGGCGCGGACGTCGCGCGGCCTCATGAGATCACCCCTTCCCGGTAAAGCCGATTCCGCCCTCTGTCGGCTGAACGACGAACCCCGCCTTTGCGTTGCACCCGATCGCGCGCCTTCATCGAACTGTCGGCGGATCGACTGATGATCCTGGGCGTTTCGCAGCATGGCGGTAGCGCCCGCGTCGGGCGGCGCGCAGCCGTTTTCTCTGAAGGACGGGGACATGAGCCAGGACGCACACTCCGACGACACCCCCCTGCTGCACGGCGTCGACGAGCCGGGCGGTCCCACCGCGGCCTACGAGGCCAAGGACCCGCACGACAGCGACGGAACGGATGGGGGCGACAGTGACGGCACGGACGGGGACAGCGACGGAACCGACGGGACCGACTCCGACGGGACCGACGGCATCGGCGGCGACAGCGACGGAACCGACGGCGACGGGACGGACGGCACGGACGGCGACGCCGCCTGACGCCCGGTCGCCGACCCTCTCCGGCCTGCTCGGGCCGGAGAGGGCGGCCACCTTCCTGGCCGGCTCCTTCGGGCGCGACGCCTGGCGGACCCGGATCGGCCCCGAGGCCGCGGCGGACTTGTTCGGCTGGCCGGAGCTGAACCGGGCCCTGGCCGAGCACCGGCTGACGCCCCCGAGGCTCCGCCTCGAGCGCGGCGGCGACTGGACGAAGGGGCTGTTCCGGTCCCGGCGCACCCGGCGCGGCGAGCTGATGCAGGACCTAGACCCCGCGGTCCTGACCGAGCGGCTGCGCGACGGGGCCACCCTGATCCTCGACGCGGCCAACGAACTCAGTCCGCCGCTGCAGGCGCTCTGCGCCGGACTGGCGGCCGACTTCGCCTGCTCGTCCCAGGCCAACCTCTACGCCTGCTGGGGCACGAGCCAGGGCTTCGATGTCCACTGGGACGACCACGACGTGCTGGTCATCCAGGTGGAGGGCCGCAAGCACTGGAGGCTCTATGGCGCGACCCGGCCCTCGCCGACGCGCAAGGACCTGCACGCCGAGCACCCGAAGCCCGCCGTGCCGATCGAGGAGCTGGTGCTCGAGCCCGGCGACATCCTCTACCTGCCGCGGGGCTACTGGCACGCCGCCGTGGGTCTCGGCGAGCCGACCCTGCACCTGACCGTGGGCCTGACCCGCAAGGCCGGCTCCGACTTCCTGCACTGGCTGGCCGACCACCTGCTCTCCGAGGCCGACGTGCGTGCCGACCTGCCGTTCGAGCAGGGGGACGCCGTGATGGGCGCGCACCTGTCGGGCCTGCTCGCGCGCGCCGCGACGCTCGACCCCGAGGCGCTGGGGCGGGCCTACCGCCGGCACGTGGAAGCGGCCCAGGCCCAGCGCCCGGAGCTCTCCTTCCCGCGGATCGGGCGGCCGGACGAGGCCTTCGGGCCGCAGACCCGCTTCACGCTCGCCGACGGCGCCGCCCGGGTCATCGAGGCGGAGTTGGGGGAGGTCGTGCTGAGCTGGCGGGGGACCGAGTTCCGCGTCGCCCATTCCCTGGCCGCGCCGCTGCGGGCGCTCGCCGAGCGCCGGATCCTGGCCTACGCGGACATCGAGGCGGCCCTGCCGGAGGATCAGCGGGACAAGCTGCCCGCCTTCCTCGGCGAGCTCGTCCGGCGCGGCGCGCTCGTGGTCCAGGGCAGGACGGGCGCGTGAGCTTCTGTTCGCGCGCCGACCTGTTGTCCGGGACCCCGGCCGCCGGCACCGGTGTCCGCGCCGAGGCGTACGTCTTCCTGCCGGTCCCGAAGCGGCTCTGGCGCGCCCAGGAGATGAACCCCGGCTGGGCGAGCACCGAGGAGCTGGCGGCGATCGCCGCGGCGCGGCGTGGAGGCGTGGTGACCCGCCTCTACAATCCCCCGAAGGCCCAGACGCCGCACGACCACGCCATCCTGCTGCACGCCGCGCCCGGCCGCACGGCGCCGGGCCTGCAGCCGCTGCTGGACGCGCTCGCCCACCGCTGGAAGCTCGAGCCGAACCCGGCGCCCCGGCTGGCGATCTGCACCCACGGCACCCGCGACCGCTGCTGCGCCAAGTGGGGCTTCGCGGCCTACAGCGCGGCTTTGAAACTGTTCCAGGCCGGCGGCTCCCCGTTCGAGCCCATCGAGTCCTCGCATCTCGGCGGTGACCGCTTCGCAGCCACGGGCATCTTCTTCCCGTCCGGGAGCATGTACGCCCACCTCGACAGCCTGGACCTCGCCGCCCTCACGGCCTCCGAAGCGGCGGGCCGGATCGAGCCCGCCCACTACCGTGGCCGGGTCTTCGAAGCCCCGCTGGCCCAGGTGGTCCGCGCCGGGCTGGCGCGGGAAGGCCTGCTGAACGACGCCTCCGCGCCACTACGCCTGCGGCGGGACCCGCCCGACGCCCCGCGCGTGACCGTCACCGCGGCCAACGGCCGGCGGTTCGAAGTCGACCTGGCCCAGGTGGAGGTGAGCTTCTTCGCCAGTTGCGACAAGCTCGCCGAGCACAAGCCGGCCGCCGGCCGCCGCACGGTGTACGCCGGCGCCCGGGTGCTGGACGCCGCCGGCTGAGCTTCCTCAACGCCATCAGAGTAATCCGGAAGCCAGGACGCAATCGGATATCCGGCTAATCGTTGCAGAGGCGGCGCATTTTCCCCGGACGAAGGTAACTGTTCCTCAATGGCGAAGCGCAGATCGTTAGGCGAAGCAGGGACTTACTGTCCGTCGCCGGCCGATGGCGGTCGAGGACTGGAGGAATTCGGATGAATGCGGTGCTGACCCCCGGCGCCAGCCGTGAGCTGATCTCGATCCAGGTGGGCCAGCAGCTCTTCGCGCTGGACATCATGAAGGTGCGCGAGATCCGCGGCTGGACGGCGTCCACGCCCCTGCCCCATTCGCCCGCCTATGTGCTCGGTATGATCAACCTGCGCGGCACGGTGCTGCCGGTGCTCGACCTGTCCTGCCGCCTGGGCCTGCCGCCGCGCAGCCCGGACGCCTCGTCGGTGGTCGTGGTGGCCGAGCTCGCCGGCCGTCCGGTCGGCCTACTGGTGGACGCCGTCTGCGACATCATCACGGTCGACTCCGCCCAGATCCAGGCCGCCCCGGAGCTCGGCGGCGGCGACACCGACTTCGTGCGCGGCGTGATCACCCTGGGCGACGACATCGTCACCCTGCTGGACCTCGACACCGCCCTGCCCGAAATGGCTCTCGAGGCCGCGCCCATGGCCGAGGTGGCCTGACCGCGCGCGCCCGGGCCGCGCCCGGCGGGGACGGCGCCAGGCGAGATCGCGCGGTGGCGCGATCCACCTCGCCCTGATGGGCCGGATCAGTCCAGCTCGAGGTCCAGCAGGCGCACGAACTGCTGGCCCGCGTGCAGGTCGCGCTCGACGACGCCACCCTGCGGCGACTTCCGCGGGTAGGAGATCTTGATCATCTCCAGGTTCTCGACCGGGAAGCGCTTCACCAGCGCTGGATCGACACCGAAGACCTTGCCGATCGCCTGGGCCCCGAGCGCCGGCCGGTCCGCGTAGCGGCGGAAGCTCTCCGGACCGTCGAAGAAGATGTCCACGGTCACCCAGAAGGGGCCGGCGTTCTTGGACCGCACGTCGCGGGTGACGTCACGCAGCAGGGTCATCAGGCGGCCTCCGAACCGGTCAGGTCGACGAATTCCATACGCACCAGCTCGGTCGGGCTCTCCGTCGCGACCACGTGGTTAAGCTTGAACTCGTAGACCGGGCCCCGCTCGATGTCGGCCGGCGAGAAGGCGAAGGCGTAGCTCGGCAGCTCCTTCTCGGGGTTGATCGGGAAGTGGAAGAAGTAGGGATTGCAGGACTTGGCGATCTCGGTGGCCAGCTTCTGCGTCGGCGCGGTGATGACGCAGAGCACGCCCACCTCGCGGGGCGGCGGGGTGCCGTCGGGCACGGGCTCGCCGTCCACGGCGTTCCAGCCGTAGAGCCGAAGCGAGATCGACCAGGTGTCCGGATCGGCGTCGACGGTGCGGCGCGCACGCTCGGTCAGGGCCGCAAGCATCCTGTCGTGGAACACGTCGAGCTGGCGCAGCACCTCGGGGTCGCGGATGCCGATCAGCATGATGGTCTGGTAGGGCCCCACCGCCGCGCCCTCGAGCTTCATGGTGTAGGGCCGCGGCTCCCATCGCGAGCCGGTGACCCGCACCCAGTGTTCGTCGAGCTGCTCATAGCGGGCCGCGGTGACGTCCAGCACGCCGCCAGGCTCCACCAGCCGGAACGGATCGCTGTTCTCGTAGAGCATGTGGGCCGAGACGCTGTGTGGCGTGCACAGGTTGCCGGGGTTCAGCGGCGCCACGTCGAAGAAGTCGGCCCCGACCCGGAACATCACCCCCGAGCCCATGCGCCTGGCGGCGCACTGGGCGCCGCATTCGGTGACCTTGCCGGCGTGCCAGGCCGGCGCGACGCCCATACCCTTCCACAGCGGATAAGCGGCGAGCACGGCGGTGTCCGTCGTGCGGCCGCCCAGGATGATGTCGGCGCCCGCCTCCAGCGCCTGGATGTAGGGCTCCGGCCCCATGGCGGCGACGATGTGGTCGCAGGAGTCGAGGGTGGCGTCGTCCAGCGGGCCCAGCGGAGCCAGGGCGGTGATCGCGCCGGCCGCGTTCTTCGCCTTCAGGACCGCGGGATCCTGCTCGCTGTAGAGGACGGCGATGCGCGGGTTCAGGCCCTGCTCGCGGGCGATCTCCACCACGATGTCGCGCGTCCAGTCGACGTTCAGGTCACCGCCCGCCTGGCCGCTGGAGCCGATCAGGATCGGCACGCCGTGGCGCGCCTGGGCCCGCATCAGGATCTCGAGATCACGCTTCACGGCGCCGCGGTTGTTCTTGGACATGCCGAGCGCAAGGTAGGCGGCGCCGCTGTCGGTGGAGCCTGCGTCGGAGGCGATGGCCTGTGCCCCGGCCGCGAGGCCGAACTCCACCTCGTCCTCGCGCGCTCCGGCGCCGAGGGAGCCCACGGGCACCAGCACGGTCACAGTGTCGGTCGTCGCGGTCATGTTCCCTCCCTGGCCGAGGGTTCATATCCGCCCGGGAACACTCGTCGTCAATATTGACGCGAAGCGTACATATATTTGGTCAGGGCAAGGGGCCGACGTAGACCGTCCTCGGCCGCACCGTGTCACGGGTGAGGTATTGCTCCATGGCGTGCGCGATCCAGCCCGCCATCCGCGGGAGCTGATAGATCACTCCGCCCTGCGACTTCAGCCCAATCCGTTCGGCCACGAAGCTGAGCGGGAAGGCGAGCGCCGGCTCCAGCTCGGTGGCGTCGCGCGCCACCTGGATGGCGCGCTGCAGGCGCTGGAACGCCGGGTCGTCACCGACGGCGGCCTCCAACGCGGCGAGCAAAGCCCGGGCGCGCGGATCTCCCGCCGGATACTGGCTCGAGCCGAAGCCCGGCAACGAGGCCCCTTCCCGGAGCGGCCGGAGGATCGCCGCCTCGGGATCGGACCCGTGCAGCACTTCGTCCAGCAGGCGTCCAAGGCTCTCGGCGCGGCCGAACATCAGTCGCCGCCCGAAGGTGGAGGCCAGGCCGACGAGGACGATCTGGTGGGCGGTGACGCCCGTGTTGGCCAGGGCCCGCACGGCGTAGGTGCTGGGGTCGAGCTCATGGTCGGCGGCGAGCACGAACAGCCGCCGCAGGACGTCCTCGTACACCTGTGGCGCGCCGAGGCCGGCGATCACCGCCTGGTGGAGGGGCCGGTCGTCGGCCGGGTCGAACCCCGCGATCAGATGACCGAACCAGCGCATCAGTTCCGCCCCGGCCCGGGCGTAGCCGGCATGGCTGAGGTCGAAGGCTCGCGGGTTGCCGCGCTCCAGGAGGGGCAGAAGGGTGAGCGCCCGATCGTGCACCGTCGCCCCGGCCAGCGCCGCCTCTGTGCGGCGGTAGAGCTCGCTGATCCGCAGGTTCACCGCCCCGAAGGTCGCCTCGTGCGGCATGTTCCAGAGGATCGCGCACACCTCTTCCAGGGTGTGGTCCTCCGCGAGGGCGACGGCGCTCTGGCCCCGGTAGAAGTGCCCGCCCTCGGTGATCAGGGTGATGGTGGAGCGCGGCGCCAGCACGTCCTCGGACGCCGCCGCCGGCGCGCCCTTCAGCCGCTCGATATCCTCGCGCCAGTAGCGGCGCGTGCGCGACCCGGGCGCCTTCTGGGTGCGGATCTGCTTGCGGCTTACATAGGCGTAGAGCGTGGTGACGCTCACGCCCAGCTCCCGCGCCGCCTCTTCTGCCGTCAGGTACAAGCTCATCCCCTCTTCCCCGCACGCCGGAAGGCCGGCTCCGTCGCGGGGCTCGTCCGATCATTGCTAGCCGCTTCGCGCACGCCTGTCCTCTCCCGCTCTACAGCATGACGATTTTCGTCAATATTGACGCGCTGCGCCTCATGCCACAGTGAAGATCGGAGACGCACGGCCGAGGAGCTCGCCGCTTGAACCTCTCCCTCCTGGGCTTCGCGGCCCTGGCCACCTTCCTGGCGCTCGTGCTCACGAAGCGGCTCTCGGCCGCTGCGGCGCTGATCCTGGTGCCGGTCGCCTTCGGCGTGCTCGCCGGCTTCGGCGCCGGCCTGGGCGACATGATGCTGAAGGGGGTCGGCGAGGTCGCGCCCACGGCGCTGATGCTGGTCTTCGCCCTGCTCTACTTCGCGGTGATGATCGAGGCCGGTCTTTTCGAGCCGCTGGTGCGCACGGTGCTCCGGGTGGCGGGCGACGACCCGGTGCGCGTGGTGATGGGGACTGCGCTGCTGGCCATGCTGGTGTCGCTGGACGGTGACGGGGCGACCACCGCCCTGGTGACCATCTCGGCCATGTACCCCGTCTACCGCCGCCTTGGCCTCAATCCGCTGATCCTGGCGACCCTGCTCGGCCTCTCCAATACCCTGATGAACTGGCTGCCCTGGGGGGGCCCGTCGGCGCGGGCGGCGACGGCGCTGCGCGTCCCGGTCATGGACGTGGTGGGACCGCTGCTGCCGGCGCTCGGCCTTTCGCTCCTGGCGGTGCTAGGGCTGGCCTACGCCTTCGGCCGGATGGAGCGCCGCCGCCTCGCCGACGCCACGGAGCAGGGGCGTCGGTCCCTGGCCGAGGACGCCGCGGACGAGACCCCCGCCGCCCCCAAGGAGACCCGGAACCTCTGGCTGAACCTGGCGCTGACCGTCGGCCTGATCGTCGGCATGGTCACCCAGATCGCCCCGTTGCCGGCCCTGGTGATGAGCGCCTTCGCCATCGCGGTGACCCTGAACTTTCCCAAGCTGTCGGAACAGAAGGCCAGGCTGGCGAACCACGGCGAGACGGTGCTGATGATGGTCTCGCTGATCTTCGGGGCCGGCGCCTTCACGGGCATCCTGTCCGGAACGGGCATGATCGACGCCATGGCGGGCAGCCTGGTGTCGGCGGTGCCGCCGGCGCTCGGTCCGTTGATGGGGCCGATCACTGCGCTGCTCAGCATGCCGCTGCTGATGTTCATGTCGAACGACGCCTTCTTCTTCGGCGTGGTCCCGGTCCTGGGCGCGGCGGGCGCCGCCTACGGCGTGCCGCCGGAGGTAATCGCCCGGGCATCGCTCATGGGCATGCCGCTGCACGGCCTGAGCCCGTTCATCGCGCCGATCTACCTGGTCGCCAGCCTGATCCGGGCCGATGTGGGCGACATGCAGCGCTTCGGCCTGCCCTGGGCGATCCTGCTCAGCCTTTTCGCGCTCAGCGCGGCCATGCTCACCGGGGCGGTCTCCGTCCCGGCCTGACGGCGGTTCAGCGCCGCGGCTCCGGCCGCAGCCACGGCTGTTCGGCGAAGTGCCGGGCCTCGAAGGCGCGGATCTCGCCGGCCCGCTGCAGCGCCATCCCCACCGCGTCCAGCCCTTCCAGCAGGGCCTGACGACGGCCCGGCTCGATCTCGAACGGCACGGTCAGGCCGTCGGCCACGATCACCTGCGCCTCGAGGTCGACCGTCATCAGCGCCGAGCCGGCCTGCGCCGCCCGGGCCGACAGCGCCTCCACGGCGGGCGCCTCTAAGGTCACCGCCAGCAGGCCATTGCGGGCGCAGTTGTCGAAGAAGATGCCAGCGAAGCTGGCGCCGATGAGCGCCCGGACGCCGAGTTGGGAGAGCCCCCAGACCGCATGCTCGCGGCTGGAGCCGCAGCCGAAGTTCGGCCCGACCACCAGGAAGGCGGCCTCAGTCCAGGGCGGCTGGTTCAGCACGAAGCCCGGCCTGGACGCCCCGTCGGCGTCGAAGCGCAGGTGATGGAACACCCCGCGGTCGAGGCCACCCCGGTCGATGCCCTTCAGGAACTGCTTGGGCATGATCACGTCGGTGTCGACGTTCGCGGCGGGCAGGGCGGCGGCGATCCCTGTCACCTGGCGGAACGGCTGCATGTCAGACTCCGAGCCGGCGCACGTCGGCGAGGTGGCCACAGACGGCCGCGGCGGCGACCATGGCGGGGCTCATCAGATGGGTGCGGCCGCCGGCGCCCTGGCGGCCCTCGAAGTTGCGGTTGGTGCTGGAAGCGCAGCGCTCGCCCGCAGCCAGGACGTCATCGTTCATCGCCAGGCACATGGAGCAGCCGGATTGCCGCCACTCGAAACCGGCCTCGGCGAACACGCGGTCGAGGCCTTCCGCCTCGGCCTGCCGGCGCACGGCGCTGGAGCCCGGCACGACCATGGCGCGAACCCCGTAGGCGACGCGGCGCCCGCGCAGCACGGCGGCGGCTTCGCGCAGATCCTCGATCCGGGCGTTGGTGCACGAGCCGATGAAGGCGCGGTCGATGCGGATGTCCTGCAGCGGGGTGCCGGGCGTCAGCCCCATGTAGTCGAGCGCCCGCGCGACGTCCCGCCGGCGCGCGTCCGAGGCCTCTTGCGCCGGATCGGGCACGCTCGCCAGCACGGAAGCCGCCTGGTCCGGGCTGGTGCCCCAGGTGACCATGGGCTCCACGGACTGGGCGTCCAGGTGGACGGTCCGGTGGAACACGGCGTCGGGATCGCTGGCCAGCCGCAGCCAGCCTGCCGCCGCCCGCTCCCAGAGTTCGCCCGACGGCGCTCGGGGCTTGCCGCGCAGATAGGCCAGCACCCTCTCGTCCGGCGCGATGAGGGCGCCCCGCGCCCCGCACTCGACGGACATGTTGCAGATGGTCATCCGCCCCTCGACGCTGAGGGCGGAGATCGCCTCGCCGGCAAACTCGATCGCGTAGCCAGTGGCCCCGTCGGCGCCGATCCTGCCGATCAGCGACATCACGATATCCTTGGCGGCGACCCCCGTGGGCAGCCGGCCGGTGACCTCCACCCTGAGCGACTTGAGGCGGCGGTAGACGACCGTCGAGGTCGCCAGCATGTGCTCGATGTCGGACGTGCCGATCCCGAACCCCAGAGCGCCGAGGGCGCCGTAGGTGGTCGTGTGGCTGTCGCCGGCGGCGATCGCCATGCCCGGCAGCACGAACCCCAGCTCCGGCGCGACCACGTGCTCGATCCCCTGCAAAGGGTGCAGCACGTCGAACAGCTCGATCCCGAAATCGCGGCAGTTGCGCGCGAAATACGCCACCTGCTCCGCCCCACCCGCGTCGGGCATCGTCGCCGAGCGCGTCGGGGTGGTGGGGTTCACGTGATCGACCACGCCCAGCATAGAACGGGGGCTCCACACGGGACGGCCCGCCTCGCGCAGGCCGGTGAAGGCCTGCGGGCTGGTGTACTCGTTGAGCACGCTGCGATCGATGTAGAGCAGCACCGTGCCGCCAGCGCCGTCCAGGTCGGCCACGGTGTGGGCGTCGACCAGCTTGTCGTAGAGGGTGCGCGGCGGGGTCATTCCGCCGGAATCCCCACCCGCCCGTCCGCCACCACGCATTGCGTCGGCGCGTCGCGTCCGTCGAGGACCGCCACCACGCATTGCGAGGCGATCATGTTGGTGCGGTCGAGCCCCTCGCGGGTGGAGGCGCCGGCGTGCGGCGCGGCCACCACGTTGGGCAGGGCGATCAGCTCGTCGGTGACGGGCTGCATGTCGGGATCGCTCTCGCTCTCGAAAACGTCGAGCCCGGCGCCGCCGAGATGACCGGCCTTGAGGGCGGCGAGCAGATCCCGGTCCGAGACCAGCCCGCCGCGTGCGGTGTTGATGACGAACGCGCCCGGCTTCATCGCCGCGAGCGTCTCGGCCCGCAGCAGGTGGCGGGTGGCGGGCGTAAGCGGCGCATGGACGCTGACGTAATCGCTCTCGGCCAGCAGGGCCGGCAGGTCCACGAAGCTGACGCCGGTGCGCGCCGCATAGGCCGGGTCCGGGCGCGAACTGACCACCAGCACGCGCGCCTCGAAGCCACTCAGGCGCTGGACGAGGCTCCGCCCGATCCGGCCGAGGCCGATCACCCCGACTGTCTTCCGGTAAAGGTCGGTCCCCATGAGGATCGACCAGGAGCCGGCCCGCATCCGCGCCTGCGCCTCGCCGAAGCGCCGGCCGACGCTGATCATCATGCCGATCGCCTGGTCGGCCACCGAGGCGTCGTTGCCGCCCGCCGCGATCGTGACCACGCGGCCAAGGTCGCGGGCGGCCTGCAGGTCCACGCGCTCGTAGCCGACGCCGCGGCGGGAAACGATCTTCAGCTCCGGCAGGGCCGCCAGCAGCTCGCGGGTCACCCGGGCGTGCCCGACGATCCAGCCTTCGGCGCCCTGCAGCAGCGCCACCAGCTCGTCCTCGCTGAGATCGCCGTCGGCGCGGCCGGCCGGAAGCTCGGCGATAGCCACCTCACAGCCCGCACCGCGCAGGTAGGCGAGCGACGCCTCGTCGAAGAACCTCTGGGTGACCACCACCCGCCGTGCGCCCGTCGCCATGATCAAGGTCCTTCCCGGTTCTGTCCCCCGCGCGTAGCCGCCCGTCGCGGGCCAAGGCCAAGACCGGTTGCGCATGAACTCATGCGCGGACCCTAGGCGGCGAAGGGGAAGGCGAACGTCGCCAGGCCGACGAGGATCGCCGCCAGCGACAGGAGCACCGTCCAGCGGAGCGCGAAGCGTTGCAGATCCACCAGCTCAACGCCCAGCAGGGCGCATTTCAGGTAGAGCGGCGCCACCATCGGGCTGAGGCCGTGCACCGGCTGGCCCATCAGAGACGCGCGGGCGATCTGCGCCGGGGCGATCCCATAGGCCTTGGCGGCCTCCGCCAGCACCGGGACCACGCCGAAGTACCAGGCGTCGTTGGACAGGAAGAAGGTCATCGGCATGGCGAGCAGCGCGGTGATCACCGCCATGTGCGGGCCCAGCCAGGGGGGCAGCACCTGAACGATGCCGGCGGCCATGGCGTCGATCATGCCCGTCCCGCTGAGCACGCCGGTGAAGGCGCCGGCCGCGAAGACCATCACCGCCAGGGTGACGACACTTCCGGCGTGGGTGGTCAGCCGGGCGCGCTGGTCGTCCAGCCGCGGGTAGTTGACCAGCAGGGCGACGGCGAAGGCGCCCATGAACAGCACCGCCAGCGGCGCGACGTGGAACACCACCGCCGTCATCAGCGCCAGGGTCAGCGCCAGGTTGAACGGGAAGAGCCTGGGCCGCACCGCCGCTGGATCGCGTTCGAAGCCGGCGAGCGCCGTCTGCACCACGGCCTCGGCGTCCACCGCGCCCGCGGCGGGCGCATCGCGCAGGCGACGTCGCTCGCGCAGGCCGAAGAAGACCGCGATGGCGAAGGTGACGGCGAGGCCGCCGCCGATCACCGGGATCAGCGGCAGGAACACCTCTGCCATCTCCACCTTCAGCGCCGCCACCGCCCGCGCCGGCGGCCCGCCCCAAGGGGTCAGGTTCATCAGCGCGCTGCACAGGCCGCCGATCAGGCCGAAGATCAGCACGTTCATGCCCAGCCGCCGATAGATCGGCAGCATGGCTGAGGCGCAGACCAGCAGGGTGGTCGTGCCGTCCCCGTCCAGCCCGACGACGGAGGCCAGGGCGGCGTGGCCCACTGTGACCCGGAGCGGGTCGTCGCCCACCCAGCGGACGATCCGGTCCACCAGCGGGTCGAACAGGCCGACGTCGATCATCAGCCCGAAGTAGAGCAGGGCGAAGACCAGCATCACCGCCGTGGGCGCGACCTGGCGCACGCCCTCCATGACATGGTCGCCGATCCCGGCGCCCGCGCCGATCGCCACGGCGAACAGAACCGGCACGATCATCAGTGCGGTGATCGCCGACAGGCGCCGCGTCATGATCAGCGCCATGAAGGTGAGGACCAGCGCGAAGCCGGACAGGGCGAGAGTCATGGCAGGTCACCCATCGGAGGCGCGGGGTGCGGGGAGGCGCCGCGCGCCTGGCGCGCGGCGACCAGCGGACGCCGCCCAGGCGGACCCGCGGGGAGGAGGCGAGGCCCGGGCGGGGTCTGCGGCCCGGCGGCTAGAAGCGGTAGTCCACCGTCACGCCGAACTGGCGAGGCGGCCCGTACTGCACGAAGAGCCCGCCGGCCGTGCCGCTCTGGTGGGTGCGGTACTCCACGTCGGTGAGGTTGCGGCCCCAGACCTGGACCTTCACGTCGTCCGTGGCCTGGTAGGTGACGCTGGCGTCCCACAGCGTCCGGGCCTTGCGGAATTCCTCGAAGTTGTTCGAGTTGTCGTCGAAGACGTCGCTCTCGTAGTTGAAGCTCGTCTCGAAGCGCAGCGAACCCCACGCGTAGGTGTCGGTGGTGAAGGCCGCCGTGCCGGACAGGGCGTGCTTCGGCGTCCGGCTCAGCCGGTTGCCGCTGAGGTCGTCGAACAGCGCGGTCCCATCGGCCAGGATCGCCGTGGTCTCCACGAACCGGTCGAAGGTGGCGTCGAGATAGGTGTAGCTGAGGCCGAGCTCGATCGCGCGGACGGGGACGAAGTTGGCGTCCGCCTCGACGCCGCGGATCGTCGCGTCGCCGGTGTCGGTGACGAGGCGCGTCTGGCCCGGGCCCTGGCTCGCGTCCGGCACGGTCTGCTGGGTTTGCAGGTCGCTGTAGTCCATCTGGAAGATGGAGACGTTGAGGCGAAGCCGGCGATCCAGCCAGTCGGTCTTCAGGCCGGCCTCGTAGTTGACCACCTTCTCCGGCGCCGTAGCGATGCGTGCGAAGGCGGGCTGCGGCTGCTCTTGGAAGCCCCCCGACTTGAAGCCGGTGGCCACGCTGGCGAAGGCGAAGACGTTGGGATTGAGGCGCCAGTCGCCGCCCACGCGCCAGGTGACGGCGTCGTCCTCGTAGCGGCCGGGGTCGCCCACGGTGGTGAAGTTCACCACCGGCGCGGTCTCGCGACCGGTGAAGCGGGTGATCTCGTAGCGCTTCTCCTCGTGGGTGTAGCGCAGGCCGGCGAAGAGGTGCGCGCCGTCGAACACCTCGTAGTTGGCCTCGCCGAACACGGCGGCGCTCTTCGTGACGTTGTCGGCCACGAAGCGGTTGAGCGTGAGGTCGGGCACCTCCGTCTCGCTCTCGCGCTCGCGGTGCACCTCGTCGCGCAGGGCGTAGATGCCCGCCACCCAGGAGAACGGCCCGTCGCTCGCCGAGGAGAGGCGGGCTTCGGCCGAATAGGAGTCGGCGTCCTCCGCCATGAGCGCCTGGATCCCCGGGACCAGCACGCCGGTGGCGGCGTTGATCGCCGGGTTGGCGCCGTCGTAGTCCTCGGAGGATTTGAGGTCGAGGTAGCGGTAGGAGACGTAGGCGGTCAGGTCGGCCCAGCCGAGCGCGGAGCTGTTCACTTCGAGCTTCACCCCGCCGGTCTCGCGGTCGAGGTAGCCCGGCTGGTCGGCGAAGGTGCGGCGCGGCTTCTTGACGTTGCGGTTGCCCAGCGGGGCGGTGTTGAAGCGCGCCCCGCCGCCGGCGTCATCCACGGTCACATCGCCGGAGAACAGCACCGTCGTGGCCTCGGAAAGCTCGGTGAGCACGTGGATGCGGCCGCTGATCCGGTCGTCGTCGTCCAAGGGCGCGCCGGTCCCGGCCACCTTGCGGAAGCCGTTGTTCTTCTGGGACGACAGCGCGATCCGCGCGGCCGCACGCTCGCCCAGCGGCGCGTTCAGGATCAGATTGCCGTTGCGCTGGCCGTATTCGCCCAGTGTCACTGCGGCCCGGCCGGAGAGGTCGTTGAGCTCCGGCTTGGCGGTGATGAAGTTCACCGCGCCGCCCACCACGTTCTTGCCCCAGAGCGTGCCCTGCGGGCCCTTCAGGACCTCCACCCGCTCCATGTCGTAGATGTCCACGGCCAGCATGGGTCCGCGGCCAATGTAGACGCCGTCGATGAACGCCACCGACGAGGGGTCGCCACCCGCGCTCTGGGTGCTGCTGCCGATGCCCCGGAAGAACGGGCGCGGCGCGGCGCGCGGGAAGGCGTCGATGGTCACGCCCGGCGCGGCGTCGGCGAGACGCTGCAGGTCGACGATCCCGCGCTCCTCGATGGCTTCGGCGCTGTAGGCGGTCACCGTGACCGGCACGTCCTGGAGGGACTCCTGCCGCCGCCGGGCGGTGACGACGATCTCCTCGATGGCCGAGGCGGCGGGGGCGCCGGCGGCGTCCTGGGCCAGGGCCACGGGGGCGGCGGACAGCGCTCCCGCGCAGGCGGCGGTGGCGAGCAGCAGGGTGCGGACAGGGACGGATGTTCTCATGGTTTCCCCCTCTGGCGTTCATCGCCAGGCGTTGCGCCCCCGCCGTTGAGGCCGCGGGGGCTGAGGGGCGACCATAGGCGCGGCTGCGGGCGAACCCGTGCCAATTAGTTTACATTGGCCCGCGGACAGCAATAAATCCGTCAATGTGTATGGATGCCGTCAGGGCCTGAGGCGTCATGATCAACCGTCGTGAGAACTGGATCGCGGGTCTGCCGGCCGACGCGCGCGCCGAGCTCGACCGCTGCGCCACCGAGCGTCGCGTACGGCCCGGGGATGTGCTGATCCACGCCGGGGCCGAGGCGTCCGGGGTGCACCAGGTGCTCGACGGCTATGTGAAGGTCACCGGCCTGACGCACGCCGGCGACACCGCGGTGATCGTCATCTACAGCCCGGGCAACTGCTGGGGGGAGACGCCGCTGATCTCCAACCGGCCTCACCACCACAGCACCGTGGCCATGACGCCGGTCCGCTTCCGGACCATCGCCAAGGCGGACTTCCTGAGGATCTACGACACCTACCCGGCCATGGCCTACGCGCTGGCGCGGAAGTTCTCGAACGCCATGACCCGGCTGATCCAGGCCCGCGAGGAGATCGCCACGGGCCGGGTGGGGCCGCTGGTGGCCGCCTCCTTCCTGAGCCTGGCTCGCGACCTGCCGCTGCCGCCGGACGCCAACGCCTGCGAGATCGACGTGCCGGTTACGCAGCTCGACCTGGCGAACTTCCTGGGCGTGACGCGCCAGAGCGTGCAGCCGGAGGTCGCCGCCCTGAAAGGGGCGGGCATCCTGGAGAAGCGTTCGGGCTCTTGGCTGATCCACGACATGCGCCGGCTCCGCCGCTGCTCGGTGGACCCCCGGCTGATCTGACCGGCGCATGAATTCATGCGGCGGACGCATCGGCCCCCTGTCGCCCTGAACGCTAATGTTGATGCGCGGCGTCAATCTTGACGCCTTTTGCTGAGCGGGCGCATCGAAGACGCCGAACCAGGGAGGACACGGCATGAAGGCCGACAGGACAGGGGGCGCGAAGGTGATCGTGCCCACCGGCGCGCTCGGCGCCGGGATCAAGCCGGAACACGTCGCCGCGGGGCTGGCGATGGGCGCCCATGCCGTCGCCTGCGACGCGGGCTCCACAGACAGCGGCCCCTCCTATCTCGCCCGCAGCGTGTCCAAGTGGGCGCGGGAGGCGGTGAAGCGGGACCTGGAGGTCCTGATGGTGGCCAGCGAGCGGGCGGGCATTCCGCTGCTGATCGGCACCTGCGGCACCTCCGGAGCGGACGACGCCCTCTTCTGGACCCGGGACATCGCCATCGAGGTCGCCCGCGAGCAGGGGCTGAAGCCAAAGATCGCCGTCCTCTGCTCGGAGCAGCCGCGGGACGCAATGAAGGCCAGGCTGGCTGCCGGCCGGATCCGGCCGCTGCCGCCCTCCGGCCCGCTGGACGAGGCCGCCCTCGACGCATGCGACCACATCGTCGCGCTGATGGGGCCGGAGCCGTACATCGCAGCCCTCGAGGCCGGAGCGACGGTCGTGCTCGGCGGCCGCACCACGGACACCGCCGTGCTGGCCGCCGTGCCGATCATGATGGGCGCGGGGCTGGGTGCGGCCTGGCACGCCGGCAAGACCGCCGAGTGCGGCGGGGTCTGCACCGCGGTGCGCGGCGACGGCGGCGTGCTGATCGAGGTGTTCGAGGACCGCTTCGAGATCGAGCCGCTGAGCGCGACCAATCGCTGCGAGGTGCACGGCATCTCGGCCCACATGCTCTACGAGAACAGCGACCCCTATCGGCTCTACGAGCCGGGCGGCGTGCTGAACGTCGCCGGGGCGGTCTACACCGCGCTCGACGAGCGGCGCGTGCGGGTCACGGGCTCGGTCTGGGAGCCGGGCCCCTACACCATGAAGCTGGAGGGCGCCGGAGCCGGCCCGTACCAGACGATCAGCCTGGTGGGCGTCGAGGACCCGAAGGTGCTCGCCAACCTCGACCTGTTCCACGACCGGCTGGTGGCCGGCCTGCGCGAGCGGATCGACCGCACCTTCGGCCCGGAGGCCGGCGACTACGACGTCTCAGTGCGCATCTACGGCTGGAACGCTGTCTCCGGACGCCCACTGCCGCCCGGTACGCCGCCGCCGCAGGAGGTCGGCGTGCTGCTGGTCATCACCGCCGCCACCCAGGAGCTCGCCACCCGGATCTCGAAGACGGTGAACCCGATCTTCTTCCACTTCCCGCTGGAGCCGAACCTGCCGCAGCCCAGCTACGGCTTCGCCTTCACCCCGGCGGAGATCGAGCGCGGGCGGGTCTACAAGTTCCATCTGAACCACGTGGTCGAGACCCAGGACGGCCACGAGCTGGTCCGCACCGAATGGGTCGACCTCAGCACCGCCGAAGCCCGGGAGCCCGCACATGCCTAAGGTAAGCGACGTCTGCCGCCATGTGCGGTCCAAGGCCGCCGGCCCCTTCTGGGTCACCGTCGACCTGTTCTTCGACGGGCCCGAGACCTATGCCCGCTATCACGACAGTCCGGCGCTGGGACCGGACACCTTTGCTCGCCTCTACGGGATCGACGCCCAGTGGGTGAAGCGCACCGCCGTGCCCGACCTTTCCATGGTCAAGGTGTCGTACCCGCGGCCCACGCCGCAGGGCTGGATCGTGGAGCGCGACATGCACAGCGGCCAGCAGTACGTGCGCCTGCTGGGCGTGGAGCTGGGCTGAGAGGCTTGCGGGAGGCGGGCGGCGACTGCGCCACGGGCGCGGACCTGCCGCCAAGTCCTTGAAACCGCTGGCGCACCCGACACGATTCGAACGTGTGACCTTTGCCTTCGGAGGGCAACGCTCTATCCAGCTGAGCTACGGGTGCGGACAGCGGGTGCGGTTCTCTAGCCGAAAGCCTCGCGGGCCGCAAACGGGTCCTCAGATTTCATCCGCGCAATTGTCAGAAGACACGGTACGGCTAGCCTGAGCGACGTAGCCGCCCGGACGAGGCGGCGCGTCCGTTCGGGGGAAACTCATGCTGACCTGGTCCAACCGCGCCCGTTTGGGCGCGGGCCTCGCCGCCGCCGCGGCCGCCGCGCTCTGCGCCGGCTTCGCCATCGCCCAGGCGCACGGGGAGGCCGAGGGGCCGCAGCATCCGGGCAAGGCCGTCTACGACCAATACTGCGCGGCCTGCCACAACGCGCCGGAGGCCGGCAGCCGGGCCGCCCCGGTGGCCTCGCTGCGCAAGATGAGCGCCCAGACGCTCGCCACGGTCCTGACCAGCGGGGTGATGAAGCCGATCGGCGACCAGCTCACCCGCGAGCAGCTTCGCGCCGTGGTGACCTACCTCGCCCCGGCCGAGCAGGCGGCGGACACCGGCTGGATCGACAGGGCCATGTGTCCGGCCGAGCGGCGGGCCGTGGACCTGAACGCCAGGCCCGCCCAGGTCGGCTTCGGCGTCGATCTCGACAACACCCGGCGCATGTCGGCGGCGCAGGCGGGGCTGAAGACCCGCGACCTCGCCAACCTGGAGGTCGCCTGGACCTTCGCCATGCCGCGCACCACCGGCCTGCGCGGCCAAGGCGTGGTGGTGGGGAACACCCTCTTCTACCCGGCGGGCCAGGCTAACCACATCGTGGCGCTGGACACAGAGACGGGCTGCGTGAAGTGGGCCACCCGGACGCCGTCGCAGGTCCGCAACAGCCTGGCCTACGGCCAACTGGGCAAGGGGGGGCCCATGGGGCTGGTGGGCGGCGAGGCCGAGGGCGACCTGATCGCGCTCGACGCCCGGACCGGCAAGATCCTCTGGCGGGCCGATCCGCGGCACGACAAGACCGCCCCGCTCTCCGGCTCGCCCCTGATCCACGACGGCAAGGTGATCGTGCCGATCTCCGGCAGCGACGTGGCCGCCGCCATGCGGCCCGCCTACGAGTGCTGCAAGGGCCATGGGGCTGTGGCGGCCGTCGACGCCGCCAACGGCAAGGTGCTGTGGACGTGGCACACCATGGAGGACGCCAAGCCGCTGGGTCGCGCCAACAGCCAGGGCGCCGCCGCCTACGGCCCCTCGGGCGCGCCCGTGTGGTCGAGCCCGGCGGTGGACGTGAAACGCGGCGTCGTCTTCGCCTCCACGGGCGAGAACACCTCGCCGCCGGCGACCAAGACCTCGGACGCCATCGTCTCCATCGACCTGAAGAGCGGCCGCCAGAACTGGGTCTTCCAGGCGCTGGAGAACGACGTCTGGAACATGTCCTGCCCGGCCGGGCTGGACAGCGCACGGCCGCCCGGCCCCAACTGCTACTTCGCCAAGGAAGGCAGCGTCCTGCAGGACCACGACTTCGGCGCGGGGCCGGTGGTGTTTCGCGGCAAGGGCGGCAAGGACGTGATCCTCGGGGGCCAGAAGTCCGGCGATGTCTGGGCGCTCGATCCGGCCACCGGCAAGGTCCTGTGGCGCCAGCAGTTCGGCAAGGGCACGGCGCTCGGCGGCGTCCACTGGGGCATCGCCACCGACGGGGTGCGGGTGTTCGCGCCGATCAGCGACCCCAGCGTGCCCAAAGACCGCTCCGCGGCCGGGATGCACGCGGTCGATGTGAAGAGCGGCAAGGTCGCGTGGCAGTGGCGGGCCGAGCCCGACTGCACGGGGGAGCGGGCGAAGATCGCCATCTGCGGCAACCGCTACGGCCTCTCGGCCGCCCCGCTGGTGATCGACGGGGCGGTGGTGGCGGGGTCGCTGGACGGCAGGCTCTGGGTGTTCGACGCCGCCACCGGCAAGGTGCTGGCGAAGCACGACACCATCGTCGCGGCCTACAAGCCGGTGAACGGCGTGCCGGCCCAGGGCGGCTCCATCGACGCGGCGGGCGTGTTCGCCGGCGGCGGGCTGCTGTTCGTGAACTCGGGCTACGGCTCGTTCGGCCAGGCGCCCGGCAACCTGCTGGTGGCCTACCGGCCGAAACGCTGAAGCCTCAGCCGGCGCCGCGCTCGGAGAGGGGCGTGACGCCGGCGGTCAGCGCGAGGCGAACGGCGGCCGAGACGCTGCGGACGCCCAGCTTCTCCATCATCTTGCCGCGGTAGATTTCCACGGTGCGGACGCTGAGGTCCAGCTCGTAGGCGATCAGCTTCGACGGCAGGCCGGCCAGCAGGCCTTGCAGCACCTCCCGCTCGCGCGCCGACAGCGAGGCCACGCGGCCCAGGGCCTCGGCCCGGCGGGCGGACTCCTCGGAGGCGGCCTCCAGCTTCTGGAAGGCGTCGCCCAACACGGCCAGCAGGGCCTCGGCGTCGAAGGGCTTCTGGAGGAACTCGAAGGCGCCGTGCTTCATGGTCTCCACCGCCAGGCGCACTTCGTTGGCGGCGGTGAGCACGATCACCGGCCAGTCCAGGCCGCGGGCGGCGAAGGCCTGCTGCACTTCGAGGCCGCTCAGGCCCGGCATATGCATGTCCAGCAGGACGCACCCGGGTCGCTCCGGGTCCAGGCGGTCGAGGAAGGCCTCGCCGCTCGCGTGGGCCTCCACGGTGCAGCCTGCGGCGGCAAGGGTGGCTTCGATGGCCTCGCGAAGGAGCTCGTCGTCGTCGACAACATGGACCCGCCGCACGCCCGATACTCCAGCTCCGCACGCTTACTGCGGCAACTCTGCCGGGAAAGCGGGGGCCGCGCTACCGTCCTGACGGGTTTGTGAGCCGGACCCAGCGGAAGCCGTCCTCGCCGTCCGCCTGGCGGCTGCGCCAGGCGTAGGGGACCTCGTCCCAGCGGCGGACCTGGCCCGATAGGTTGTCGAGCACGAAGTCGCCGGCGCCGGTGGCGACCACCAGGACGGCGTGGTCCTCGCCCTGGGGCGTGGTGGCGATGGCTATGGCGAGCGCCCGGCGCGGCACGCCGGCGGCGATGAGGGCGCGCCGCTTCTCGAGCACGTAGTCCTCGCAGTCGCCGGCCGGGGCGCGACTCTCCGCGAGCGGCGCGGCCCAGAAGTCGGGGACGCCGTAGCTGACCGCGTCGAGCTGCGGGCGCAGCGCGCGGTTCACGTCGGCGTTCACCTGCACCAGCTTGCGCCAGAGCCCCGGGCCGAGCGCCGGCGGCGGGACCGCGTCGGCGGGCTGGGCGGCGGGCTCGGCGGCCGCGCCGGTCCTGCGAAACAGCACCGCGGTCCAGGCGGTCTTGGCGGCGACGGCGGCAGCCAGCACCTGCGCCGGGTCGTCGCCGCAGTCGCCGGGCCGACGCTCGCAGAAGGCGATGTAGGTGGCGGGCGTGGCGACCGCGGTCCCGAGGCTCATGCGCGAGGCCGCGTGGGCGGGGACAGCGAGCAGTGGCAGGAGGAGGACGGCCGCGAGCGCGCGGAACAGGAGGGACATCGCCGGGGCTCCGTGAGAGGAGCCGGCGAATTAGATGTGCCCGGGCGCGGACTTAATTCCGCAGAACTATCATCGTAGTTCTACGTACAGGCGCGCCTATCTTGCTAAGTGGGTGCTTAGGCGGGGAAGAAAATGCCCCGCCGGCCTCAAGCCGCGCCCGTGACGTCTTCCCAGAAGCGCTTGGCCTTGCCTAGGAAGCTGGCCTGCTTCGGGTGCTGCTGCTCGGAGCAGGCGCCGGCGAACTCGCGCAGCAGCTCCTTCTGGCGCGCGCTGAGCTTGACGGGGGTCTCCACGAACAGCTCCACCACCAGGTCCCCGCGCTCGCGCGTGCTCAGCGCCGGCATGCCGCGCCCCGTCAACCGCCCCGAACGGGCCCTCGTGGCGCGGGCGAACTGGCGCTGCTGCTCGTTGTGGCGCGCGCTGTGGTTGCGGGGGGTCACCACGACCAGCACCCCCACCCGGCCCCCGCGCTCGAGCGCCTGCAGCGACGGCATGCCGCGCCCCTTCACCCGCACGGTACGGCCCGTCTGGGCGCCTTCCGGCACCTTGACGATCAGCTTGCACTCGCCGTCGCAGGCCTCCCCGCCGAGCAGGCAGGGCGCTTCGATCTCGCCGCCCAGCGCCGCCACGGCCATGGACACGGGCACGGTGCAGAGCAGGTCCAGGCCGTCGCGCTCGAAGAGCTCGTGGGGCCGGACCGAGAGGAAGATGTAGAGGTCGCCGCGCGGCCCGCCGCGGGCGCCGGAGTCCCCTTCGCCGGCCAGGCGGATGCGCGCGCCGTCGTCCACGCCGGCCGGGATCCGCACCGCGAGCGTACGCTCGCGGCGCACCTGGCCCTGGCCGCGGCAGTCCGAGCAGGGGTCGAGGATGAGCTTGCCCGAGCCGCCGCAACGGGGGCAGGCGCGCTCGATGGAGAAGAAGCCCTGGGTGGCCCGCACCCGACCCGCGCCGCCGCAGGCGTTGCAGGTGGTGGGGCTGGTGCCCGGCTTGGCGCCCGAACCCTCGCAGGTCTCGCAGGTCATGGCGGCGGGGACGGTGATCTCGATCTCGGCGCCGGCGTAGGCCTGCTCGAGGGTGATCTCGAGGTCGTAGCGCAGGTCCTGGCCCCGGGCCGGGCCGCGGCTCTGCTGGCCGCCGCGCCCGCGACCGCCGAACATGTCGCCGAAGACGTCCCCGAACACCTCGTTGAAGATGTCGTGCACGTCGTGGAACTGCGCTCCGCCCGGGCCGCCGCCCGCGCCGTTCACGCCGGCGTGGCCGAAGCGGTCGTAGGCCGCCCGCTTCTGCGGATCGGACAGCACCGAATAGGCTTCGTTCAGCTCCTTGAACCGGGCCGCGGCTTCCTCGCACCCGCCGTTGCGGTCGGGGTGATGCTCCATGGCGAGCTTGCGGAAGGCGGACTTCAGGGCCGCCGCGTCGCAGCCGCGCTCGACGCCCAGGATCTCGTAATAGTCCCGCATCAGAGGCTCAGGCGCTCAATCGTCAAACTGTTGAATTTCAGGTGGGATGACCCCCGCCCGACTGCAAGGCTCGATACCGAGCGGGCGGGGGTCCCTAGTCGTGCTGCAGAAGCGGCGGCGACGTCCCCAATGACGAACCCTTCGCATCCGAGGCTCAGGGCCGCCATGGGGCGCGTTGTCACGCCGACTTCTTCTGGTCGTCGACTTCCTCGAACTCGGCGTCGACAACGTCGTCGCCGGATGCGTCCGAGGTCTGCTGCTGCGGGCCACCGGCGTCGCCGGTGTCCTGCTGGGCCTTGTACATGGCCTCGCCCAGCTTCATCGAAGCCTGGATCAGGGCCTGGGTCTTGGCCGCGATGTCCTCGGCGTCGTCGCCCTCCAGGGAGGACTTCAGCTCGTCGAGGGCCGTCTGGATGGCGGCGCGGTCGGCTTCGCCCACCTTGTCGCCGTGGTCCTTCAGGGCCTTCTCGGCGCTGTGCACCGCCGAGTCGCCCTGGTTCTTGGCGTCCACCACCGCCTTACGCTTCTCGTCGGCGGCGCGGTTGGCCTCGGCTTCCTTGACCATCGCGTCGATATCGGAGTCCGAGAGACCGCCGTTGGCCTGGATCCGGATCGACTGCTCCTTCGAGGTCGCCTTGTCCCGGGCCGACACGTTGACGATGCCGTTGGCGTCGATGTCGAAGGTGACCTCGATCTGCGGCACGCCGCGCGGCGCCGGCGGGATGCCCACCAGGTCGAACTGGCCCAGCATCTTGTTGTCCGCCGCCATCGGGCGCTCGCCCTGGAAGACCCGGATCGTCACGGCCGACTGGTTGTCGTCCGCGGTCGAGAAGGTCTGGGACCGCTTGGTCGGGATGGTGGTGTTGCGCTCGATCAGCGGGGTGAACACGCCGCCCAGGGTCTCGATGCCCAGGGTCAGCGGGGTCACGTCCAGCAGCAGCACGTCCTTGACGTCGCCCTGCAGCACGCCCGCCTGGACCGCGGCGCCCAGCGCCACGACCTCGTCGGGGTTCACGCCCTTGTGCGGCTCGCGGCCGAAGAACTCCTTCACCGCCTCGACGACCTTGGGCATGCGGCTCATGCCGCCGACCAGGATCACCTCGTCGATGTCGCTCTTCTTCAGGCCGGCGTCCTTGAGCGCCTGCTCGCAGGGGCCGATGGTCCGCTGGATCAGGTCCTCGACGAGGGCCTCGAGCTTGGCGCGAGACAGCTTGATGTTCAGGTGCAGCGGACCCGACGCGTTCATCGAGATGAAGGGCAGGTTCACCTCGTATTGGGTGACGCTGCTCAGCTCCTTCTTGGCCTTTTCGGCCTCTTCCTTCAGGCGCTGGAGGGCGAGCTTGTCCTTGCGGAGGTCGACGCCCTGCTCCTTCTTGAACTCGTCGGCCAGGTAGTCGACGATCCGCAGGTCGAAGTCCTCGCCGCCCAGGAAGGTGTCGCCGTTGGTGGACTTCACCTCGAACACGCCGTCGCCGATCTCCAGGATCGAGACGTCGAAGGTGCCGCCGCCGAGGTCGTAGACGGCGATCTTCTTGCCGTCGTTCTTCTCGAGGCCGTAGGCCAGCGCGGCCGCCGTCGGCTCGTTGATGATCCGCAGGACTTCGAGGCCCGCGATCTTGCCGGCGTCCTTGGTCGCCTGGCGCTGAGCGTCGTTGAAGTAGGCCGGGACGGTGATGACCGCCTTCTCGACCTTCTCACCGAGGTGCTGCTCGGCGGCTTCCTTCATCTTCTGCAGGATGAAGGCGGAGATCTGCTGCGGAGAATAGTCCTTGCCGTGGGCGCGCACCCAGGCGTCGCCCGTCGGGCCCTTCACGATCTCGTAGGGCACCATGCCCTTGTCCTTCTCGACCGTGGGGTCGTTGAAGGGGCGGCCGATCAGCCGCTTGATCGCGAACAGGGTGTTGGCCGGGTTCGTCACCGCCTGGCGCTTGGCCGGCTGGCCGACGAGCCGCTCGCCGTCCTCGAGGAAGGCCACCACCGAGGGGGTGGTCCGCGCGCCTTCGGCGTTCTCGATCACTTTCGGCGTCTTGCCGTCCATGATGGCGACGCACGAGTTCGTGGTGCCGAGGTCGATGCCGATGATCTTGCTCATTGAGAGTCTTGCTCGCTCCTAGTTGGCGGACGCCGCGGGTTGGCCTTCGAAAGAAGCGCCTCGTTTGCGACGCCCCCGGTCGATCAATCTCCGCGAGGTTTCCCAAAGCGGAACCCTCGCGTCGCCAGCCGATATGGGGAAAATCGCAAAGCCTGCAAGGGCGAATGTCCCTAATCCAGACAAGGACATGGCCTCACCCCCGCCGCCACGCGGCGTTCACGTTTGCATATAGCTCGGCCGGGAGCGGGGTGCGCGCGCCGCGCGAGGCCAGGAAGGCGTGCTGGACCACCATGGCCTGCTGCTCGATGTTCAGCCGGGCGAAGTCGGACAGGCCCGCCGCCTCGTAGGCGTAACTGGCCTCGCTGTCGCCGGCGCGCAGCTTGGCCAGCAGCAGCGTCACCCCGTTCTGCGCCTGCCAGACGTGGGTCAGCTCGTGGACGAACACGCCCTGGGCGGCCAGGCTCGCCTGGGCGAAGTCCATCGGCAGGTCTCGGGCCGGCCAGGCGATCAGCGAGGGGCCGGCGACGAAGGCCCGGTTCCACAGCGGGATGGCCCAGATCCGCACCCGGGCGGCGTCGAGGCCCGCGCCGAACATCTCGGCCGCCAGCGCCCGTTCCCCGGGCGTCAAGCTTCGGAAGCTGAGCGGTCTTGCGGCCATGAGCGCTCAACGCTTGTCGAGCCCATCGGGGGCGCCGCAGGATCGCCGCCGTCCAGGAACCGCCAGGAGGCTCATATGGTCACCCTCACCCGTCCCGACGGCACCCGGCCCGAGGACCTCCGCCTGTCGCGGCGCGGCCTGACCCTGGCCCTCACCGGGGGCTACGCGGTCGCGGCCTGGTCCGCGGGCGCCCAGCCGGTGCAGACCGACGAGCAGGGCCTGGTGACCGGCATGGTGGAACTGTCGGCCGCAGACCGGAAGGTGCCTGCCTACGTGGCCCGGCCGGCCGCCCGTGGCCGGCATCCCACGGTGATCCTGGTCTCTGAGATCTTCGGCCTGCACGAGTACATCCGAGACACCGCACGGCGGCTGGCGAAGGCCGGCTATGTGACGGTCGCGCCCGACTTCTTCGTCCGCTGGGGCGATCCTGCGCCCATGACCGACTTTCCCGCGATCCTGAAGATCGTCGCCAACGCCACCGACGGCTACGTCACCGCCGACCTGCGCGCGGCCGTCGCCTACCTGAAGGCCCAGCCCTACGCCGACGTCCGCCGGCTGGGGATCACCGGCTTCTGCTGGGGCGGCAACATCGTCTGGGAGGCCTGCGCGCGTCTGCCCGAGCTGAAGGCCGGCGTCGCCTGGTACGGCCGTCTGGCCGGCGGGCATGCGGCAAACGACACCGCCGGCAAGACACCCATCGAGCTGGCGGCCGAGCTGAAGGCCCCGGTGCTCGGGCTCTATGCGGAAAAGGACAGCGGCATCCCACTGGCCGACGTGGAGCGGATGAAGGCGGCGTTGAAGGCGGCCGGCAAGACCGGCAGCGACATCGTGGTCTACCCGGGCGCGCAGCACGGCTTCCACGCCGATTACCGGCCGAGCTACGACGCCGCGGCGGCCCGCGACGGCTGGGCGAAGATGCTGGCCTTCTTCAAGTCGAACGGGGTCTAGCCCCGACGGGTCAGAACGGCGGGTCTTCGGCCGGCGGGGGCGGCGGAGGGTTGGCCAGCAGGTCGCCGACGCGATCCGGCGGCGGGACCGGGCCGGGGGTGGCCGGGTCGAGCTTGGGCGCGGCGGCCTGCTCGGCGGCGAGCCGGGCGGCGGCCGCGGCCTCCTCGCGGGCCTTCTTCTCGGCCTCGAGCTTGGCCAGCTCCTCCGGGGTCGGCTCGGGCGGCGGCGGCGGGCCCTCGATGCGCTCCTGGCTCAGCGGCGTCGCCTCCACCGCCTGCACGGCGGTCGCCTGCCCGTCCGAGCGCTCGCCCGGCAGCCGGCCACGCGACGGCGCCGTGGCGACGCCGAGGCCGAAGGATCCGAGCGCGATCAGGCCGATGATGGCGGCGACGGCCCGCAGCACGGGACGGGGCATGGTCCAGTTCATGGCCGCGGACCCTAATCCGCCGCGCGGGCCGGCGGAAGCGCCATCGCGCCGCAACCCGCTCAGGGTAAACGCCCATTAACCCCCGTGGGGCCAAAGATGCCGCTCGATCCACGGAGATAGAGGAACGGCATGGCGCGGGCGGCGCGTAAGACGGGCATGGAGCTCTTCTGGCACATCGCCGGGCTCGCCTGGTCGCATCCCTCCACCGCGCGGCTGCGCGGGGGCCTGATCGCGGCGGCCGGCGTGGCCGCGGCGGTCGCCTTCGCCACCTACAACGCCGCCGACCCGAGCCTGAACGCGGCGGGCCCCGGCGCGCCGAAGAACGCCCTCGGCGGGGTCGGCGCGGTGATCGCCGACATCGGGATCCAGTCGCTGGGCCTCGCCTGTGCGCTGGCGGCGCTGCTGATGGTGGTGCTTGGCCTCTCCCGCGTCACCGCCGCAGAGCCGGACCAGACCCGCGGCCACATCCGGCTGCGCGCCGCCGTGGGCGCCCTGGGCGTCCTGACCCTCGCGGGCGCCCTGGCGCTGCCCGCCCCGCCGGCGGCCTGGCCCCTGGCCAAGGGCCTGGGCGGCTTCTGGGGCGACGGCCTGCTGCACGGCCTGTCTGGCCTGATCGCCTGGGCGCACGTGCCGCTCGCCGAGCCGATCGCCGGCCTGCTGCTGGGGCTGGGCGCGGTCGTGGCCCTGGGCTACGGCGTCGGCCTCTCCCGTCGCGACCTGCGTGGCGCCGGCGAGTGGCTCCACGCCGCCCTGCAGCCGCAGCCGAAGATCCAGCTCAAGGTCGCCAAGCCCGAAAAGGCGGAGAAGGCTCCCAAGGCCGCCAAACCGCCGAAGCGCGAGAAGCTCCGCGACGTGGGCATACCGGCCGCCGCCCTCGATCCGGCCCCCGCCGCGGCCGCCATCCCCGGCCGCGACGACTTCGACGACGAGGACGGGGACGAGGCGCTGCCCTCCCCCGCGCCGCAGCTCAAGGTGCGCGCGCCCAAGCCGGCGCCGAAGGAGAGCGTCCGCGAGCAGCGCGAGGCGCAGGCGACCTTCGACTTCGTCCAGCCGGGCGGTTTCCGCCTGCCCGAACTCTCCATGCTGGCCAAGCCCAAGCCGCGCGCCGCCCAGTTCGACGAGGGCGCGCTCCGCCAGAACGCCCAGCTCCTGGAGAACGTGCTGGCCGAGTTCGGCGTCCGCGGCAGCGTGGACCAGATCCGTCCGGGCCCGGTCGTCACCCTCTACGAACTGGTGCCGGCCGCCGGGGTGAAGTCGGCCCGGGTCGTGGCGCTGGCCGACGACATCGCCCGGTCGATGAGCGTGGCCGCCTGCCGCGTGTCGGTGGTGCCGGGCCGCAACGCCATCGGCATCGAGCTGCCCAACTCCAAGCGCGAGACCGTCTACCTGCGCGACCTGCTGGCCGCGCCGGAGTACGAGCGGGGCGGCCAGACCCTGCCCATGGCGCTGGGCGAGACGATCGGCGGCGAGCCCTACATCGCCGACCTCGCCAAGATGCCCCACCTGCTGATCGCCGGCACCACCGGCTCGGGCAAGTCGGTGGGCGTCAACGCCATGATCCTGTCGATCCTCTACAAGCTGCCGCCCGAGCAGTGCCGCATGATCATGATCGACCCGAAGATGCTGGAGCTCAGCGTCTATGACGGTATCCCGCACCTGCTCGCCCCGGTGGTCACCGAGCCGAAGAAGGCGATCGTGGCGCTGAAGTGGGCAGTCCGCGAGATGGAGGACCGCTATCGCCGGATGTCGAAGATCGGCGTCCGAAACGTCGCCTCCTACAACGAACGCGCCAAGGAGGCCCTGGCCAAGGGCGAGCACTTCGAGCGCACCGTCCAGACCGGCTTCGACGAGGCCGGCCGGCCCATGTACGAGAGCGAGAAGATCCTCCCCGAGCCGATGCCCTATCTGGTGGTCATCATCGACGAGGTGGCGGACCTGATGATGGTGGCCGGCAAGGACATCGAAGGCGCCGTCCAGCGCCTGGCGCAGATGGCCCGCGCCGCCGGCATCCACGTGATCATGGCCACCCAGCGCCCGTCGGTGGACGTCATCACCGGCACCATCAAGGCCAACTTCCCGACCCGCATCAGCTTCCAGGTCACGTCCAAGATCGACAGCCGCACCATCCTGGGCGAGCAGGGCGCCGAGCAGCTCCTGGGCCAGGGCGACCAGCTCTACATGGCCGGCGGCGGCCGCATCACCCGCCTGCACGGTCCGTTCGTCTCCGACGGCGAGGTGGAGGCCGTGGCCAAGTTCCTGCGCGAGCAGGGCCAGCCGCAGTACCTGGAGGAGGTCACCGCCGGCGGCGAGGAGGACGGCGACGAGGGCCCGAACCTCGGCTTCGGCGGCGACACGGGCGACGCCAACGACCTCTACGACCGGGCCGTGGCCATCGTCACCCGCGACGGCAAGGCGTCCACGTCCTACGTCCAGCGCCGCCTGCAGATCGGCTACAACCGCGCCGCCTCGCTCATCGAGCGGATGGAGCAGGAAGGCGTCGTCGGCCCCGCCAACCACGCCGGCAAGCGCGAGATTCTGGTCTCCGCGCCGCCCTGAGCCTCCGGCGGCCGGGCCTCAACCCTTCCGCCGACCGCCGGGCTTGTGGCCCTTGGTCATCGGGTCGGGCTTCTTCGGCAGCGGGCGGGCGCCTTCGCTGGCGTAGCGCTCCTGGCTGGAGCCCAGGCCCATGCGGCCGGGCCGCTGCTCCTGGATCGCGCTCTCGCCGCGCCGGATGCGCTCGATGGCGTCGCGCAGGAGGCCGGCGGTCTCGAAGTCCTCTTCCGCCACCGCCTGGGCCATCCGCGCCTCGAGATCCTCGATCATGCCCATGGGAACGGCCTTCCAAGCTTGGGCGTTGCCGCCCGACATGTTCGCGCCCTAATGACGCCCCGCGTCCGGGTTAGCCATATCCCATGCCGGAGCCCAAGATGAGCCTCACCCGCCGTTCGTTCGCCCTGGCGCTCGCCGCGAGCCCGTTCGCCGGCGCGGCGTCCGCCCAGGCCCTGCCGCCCGCCGACAAGGCGTTGGTCGACCGCGCCGTGGCCTATCTGGAATCCCTGACCGAGGCGAAGGCGCGTTTCGTGCAGACCGACGCCCGTGGCGCGCGCTCCACCGGCACGGTGTTCCTGAAGCGCCCGGGCAAGGCCCGCTTCGCGTACGACCCGCCCTCCGGCCTGCTGGTGGTCTCCGACGGCGGCAACGTGGCGGTGCAGGACAGCCGCCTGAAGACCTTCGACCGCTATCCGCTGCAGACGACGCCGCTGTCGCTGTTCCTGGCGCGCAACATCCGACTCGACCGCGGCGTCAGCGTCAGCCGCGTCTCGCGCATGGCCGGCGGGTTCTCGATCACCGCCCGCGACGCCAGCAAGAAGACCGCCGGTCAGATCACCCTCACCTTCTCCGACGCACCCCTGGCGCTGATCGGCTGGACGGTGACGGACGCCCAGGGCCGCGCCACCCGCGTCCAGCTCCAGGGCTTGCAGCGGGCCTCGGGCCTCGGCTCGGACCTGTTCATCCTGCGCAACCCCTACCGCGCCCGGGCGTGACCGGCGGGCCACACCCAAGCGTTAACATATGAGCGGTTGATTTTTCTCTGAGGCGTGGCCATAATGCCACTACGTCGGATGCGCGTCGCGCGCGTCCCGTACCGTGCCGGACCCTATCCCCTCCCGGCGGCGGCATGAGAGACCACTTCCAACGCCCGGGCCGTCTCCAGCGCCCGGGCGTTTCTTTTGCCGCGTTGGCCAGCCGGGGCGCCGCGGTCTATGGAGCGGCGATGCGCCTTCGGATCTGCACCTGGAACGTCAACTCCGTGCGCCTGCGCCACGAGCAGGTCGCCCGCTTCGTGCGCGAGCACCAGCCGGACGTGCTGTGCCTGCAGGAGATCAAGTGCCGCGAGGGCGAGTTCCCGCGCGAGGCCTTCGCCGAGATGGGCCTGCCGCACCTGAAGATCGCCGGCCAGAAGGGCTGGCACGGGGTCGCCATCGCCTCGCGGCTGCCGCTGGAGGCCGCGCCGCCGCTGGAGGTCTGCCGCGAGGGCCACGCCCGCTGCGTCGGCGGCACGGTGGCGGGCGTGGAGATCCACAATTTCTACATCCCCGCCGGCGGCGACGTGCCCGACCGCGCGCTGAACCCCAAGTTCGACCACAAGCTCGACTTCTACGAGAAGCTGACCGCCGAGCTGTCCAAGCGCGACCCCAAAGCGCCTCTGGCGATCGTCGGCGACCTGAACGTCGCGCCGGGCGAGTTCGACGTCTGGAACCACAAGTACATGTCGAAGATCGTCAGCCACACCCCGGTCGAGGTGGAAGCCTTCGGCAAGCTGAAGGCGTCGCTCAACTTCATCGACCTGCCGCGCGAGACGACGCCGGAGCCGGAGAAGATGGCGTCCTGGTGGAGCTATCGCGCCGCGGATTTCCGGGCGTCCAACCGCGGCCTGCGGCTGGACCACATCCTGGTGAGCCCCGGCCTGCGCGAGGCCGCCTTCCGGCTGGGGTCGGCCGCGAGCCGCGTGCACGACGACGTGCGCGCCTGGGAGCGCCCCAGCGACCACGCCCCGGTGACGGCCGACCTGGTGCTCTAGGCCCCTACGGCGCGAGCTTGTAGCCGCCGGCCTCGGTGAGCAGCAGCTTGGCGTTGGCCGGGTCCGGCTCGATCTTCTGGCGCAGCCGGTAGACGTGGGTCTCCAGCGTGTGGGTGGTGACGCCCGCGTTGTAGCCCCACACCTCGGCCAGCAGCTCCTCACGCGACACCGGCTTCTCGCCGGCCCGGTAGAGGTACTTCAGGATGTTGGTCTCCTTCTCGGTGAGCCGGATCTTCTTCTGGCTCTCGTCGATCAGGAGCTTGGCGGCCGGGCGGAACTCGTACCCGCCGAGGCGGAACACCGCGCCCTCGGAATGTTCGGCGCTGCGCAACTGGGCGCGGATACGGGCCAGCAGCACGGCGAACTTGTAGGGCTTGGTGACGTAGTCGTTGGCGCCGGCGTCGAGGCCCATGACGGTGTCCTCGTCGGCGGCTGCGGCGGTCAGCATGATCACCGGAGCGGCGACGCCCTGGGTGCGCATCTGGCGGCAGGCCTCGCGGCCGTCCATGTCGGGCAGGTCGACGTCCAGCAGGATCAGGTCGGGCCGCTTGTCGCCCGCCAGCCGCACGCCGTCGCCGGCGGTGTCGGCTTCGATGGTGATGAAGTCTTCGGCCTGGAGCTGTTCGGCGACCGCGCCGCGCAGGTCCGCGTCATCGTCGACGATGAGGAGGGTCTTGCGTTGAGGCATGGGCAAGACCATGCACCGTAAAACGGGGCGGGGGCAAAAACATTTGGGAGCCGACGTGATCTTCATCGCCACCCCGGACGGGTTCCTCGACCTGGGCGACGGACGACGCGTGCGCTGCGCGCTCGGCCGGTCCGGGGTGACCCCGGCCGCCGACAAGCGCGAGGGCGACGGCTTCTCCCCGGCGGGCGTCTGGCCGATCCGGCGCGTGCTCTACCGGCCTGACAAGGGCCCGGCGCCCGACACCGCCCTGCCCGCGGCCCCGATCCGCCCCGAGGACGGCTGGTGCGACGCCCCGGGCGACCCGGCCTACAACCGCCCGGTGACCTTCCCCTACCCGGCCAGCGCCGAGCGCATGTGGCGCGCGGAGGACGACGTCTACGACCTGGTGGTGGTGCTGGGGCACAACGACGACCCCGTCGTCGCCGGGATGGGCTCATGCATCTTCATGCACCTGCGCCGGCCGGGCTACCTGCCCACCGAGGGCTGCGTGGCCGTGGCCCCCGAGGACATGGCCGCGTTCCTGAAGGCGGCGAACCCCGGCGACGCCGTGGAGATCCGCCTCTAGGCGCTCCGCGCGCCGAACACCGCCGAGCCCACCCGCACAGAGGTGGCGCCGAAACGGATCGCCGTCTCGAAGTCGTCGCTCATGCCCATGGAGAGCCTCGACAGTCCGTTGCGGGCGGCGATCTTGCGCAGCAGGGCGAAGTGCGGCCCGGGTGGCTCGTCGGCCGGCGGGATGCACATCAGGCCTTCCACCGCGAGCCCGTAGGTCTCCCGGCAGACGGCGAGGAAGGCGTCGGCCTCGGCGGGCGCGATACCGGCCTTCTGCGGCTCCTCGCCGGTGTTCACCTGCACGTAGAGGCGCGGGCTGCGCCCCTGCTTTTGGGTCTCCTCTGCGAGCACCCGGGCGAGCTTCTCACGGTCCACCGTCTCGATCACGTCGAAGAAGGCGACGGCCTCCTTCGCCTTGTTGGTCTGCAGCGGCCCGATCAGATGGAGCTCCAGCCCCTGCGCCTTGCCCTCCCAGCGGGTCACGGCCTCCTGCACCCGGTTCTCGCCGAACACCCGCTGGCCGGCGGCCAGCACCGGCGCCACCGCCTCCCAGGGCTGCTGCTTGGAGACCGCCACCAGGGTGACGTCCGCGGGCGCGCGGCCACAGGCTTGCGCCGCGGCGGCGATCCGGGCCACCACGTCCAGGTACGACTGCGCGGGATCGGAAGGGGAAGCGGCCATTTCGGAGGGGTTCTGGACCTTGCGGCGGACTGCGGCGCTCTTAGGCCGTCGCGCGGCCGGGCGAAAGGCCCTGCCCCCGCTGCTGTTCTTCACCGACCCGGTGCGCACCCCCGACCCCGAGGCGGTGGCCGCCGCCCTACCGGCGGGCTCCGCCGTCGTCCTCAGGACCTTCGGGGCGCCGGACGCCGAGGCCCAGGCGCACCGGCTGCTGGCGATCGCGCGGGCCCGGCGCCTGAAGCTGCTGATCGGCGCCGACGCGGCGCTCGCCGCTCGGGTCGGCGCGCACGGCGTCCACCTGCCCCAGCGCCTGGCGTTCCGCGCCCGGCCGCTGAAGGCCGCCGACCCGCGCTGGACGGTGACGGCGGCGGCGCATTCGCTCCGGGCGGCGCGGGCGGCCTTGGCTTCCGGAGCGGACGCGGCGGTGGTCTCGGTGGCCTTCGCCAGCAACAGCCCTTCGGCCGGGCGCGCGATCGGGCCCGTGCGGCTGGCGCGCCTCGCTCGGGACGCGGGCGGGCCGGTCTACGCGCTGGGGGGGATCAACGACGCCACGGCGCGGCGCCTGGCCGATGCCGGCCTCGTGGGCCTCGCGGCCGTGGAAGGCCTCGCCGGCCTTAGAACTTGAAGTTGGTCTCGAGCCGCACGCGCGGCTGGCCGGTGGTGGCGTCCGGCTTCTTCGGGCCGGGCGCGAGCTGCTCTTCGCCCAGCGCCACGGCCCCGCCGACCCGCAGCGACGGCGTGATGCGGTAGTAGGCGCCGGCTTCCACGTCGTTCAGCGTCGACGGGCGGGCGGTGGGCTGCTCGAGATTCAGGGTTATGCCCCAGCGGCCCTTGCGGGCATCCCACTTCATGGTCTGGCCGGCGTTGGGCTGGATCGGCGAAGCGGCTTCCTGGCGGACGGTGAAATCCACCTTCTTCTCGGCGGCATGAGCCGCGCCCGCGCCCGCGCCGAGAAGCGCGGTCGTGGCGATCACCCCCATGATCCGACGAGCCGTCATACCCAACATATAGCCCCTGAGCCCCTCGTCCGCAGCCCCGGGTGGCGCCGCCGACGGTCGAGCCGATTAAAGAACCGCTTACGTTGGGGTCAATCTCAAGAGTGTGACAGAAGGTCCCTCCGGGTACGAATCCTTCGACTCGTGTGTCTGCGGGGCCACGCGATTTCGGTTTGGCGCCGCATTGGGCATTGTTATAGAGGGCGCGGCGCGGGGGCGGCGCCGTAGCGCTTTCCACGCGCACGGGATTCAATTGGAGCGGATGCATATGCCGTTTGTGCGCGGTTCTTGGGTGCGTGGCGTCTCGGCGGGCGTTCTGGCGCTGAGCCTGGTGGGGCTCTCCGCCTGCGGCACGCCGCGGATCTTCGGCCGCGGCCAGGAAGCCCAGGCCGCCCAGGCGCAGACGGGCATCGGGGTGAACGGCTACCTGTGGCGCGCCACCCTGGACACGCTCTCGTTCATGCCGCTGGCCTCGGCCGACCCGTACGGCGGCGTGATCATCACCGACTGGTACACCAACCCGGAAAAGCCGGACGAGCGGTTCAAGGCCACCGTCTACATCCTGGACGCGCGCCTGCGCGCCGACGGCCTGAACGTCGCCATCTTCAAGCAGAACCGCGACGCCGGCGGGAACTGGGTCGACGCGCCGCCGGCCACCCAGACCGAGACGGATATCGAGAACGCCATCCTGACCCGCGCGCGGCAGCTTCGGCTTTCGAATATCCGGGGCTGATCCCCGAACTCGAGAGTCGGCGGCGCGCGACGTGATCGGCCGTTGACCGGACCTCCACATCCAGTCCAAAGGCCCGCCTGTCATGGCCCGTTACAATCCCAAGGAAACCGAGCCCAAATGGCGTAAGGCCTGGGCCGACGCGGACTCGTTCCGCGCCGTCGTCGATCGTTCGAAGCCCAAGTACTACGTGCTGGAGATGTTCCCGTACCCGTCGGGACGCCTGCACATGGGTCACGTGCGCAACTACTCGCTGGGCGACGTCATCGCGCGGTTCAAGCGCGCCCGGGGCTTCTCCGTGCTGCATCCGATGGGCTGGGACGCCTTCGGCCTGCCGGCCGAGAACGCGGCGATGGAGCGCGGCGTCGATCCGAGGGGCTGGACTTACGACAACATCGCCCGGATGCGGGACGAGCTGAAGCAGCTCGGCCTCAGCATCGACTGGTCGCGCGAGTTCGCCACCTGCGACGTGGAATACTATGGCCAGCAGCAGGCCTGGTTCCTGGAGCTGTTCAAGCGCGGGCTGGTGTATCGCCGCGAAGCCACGGTGAACTGGGACCCGGTCGACCAGACCGTCCTCGCCAATGAGCAGGTCGTGGACGGCCGCGGCTGGCGCTCGGGCGCGGTGGTCGAGAAGCGCAAGCTGAACCAGTGGTTCCTGCGCATCACCGACTATGCCGACCAGTTGACCGACGACCTGGCGACCCTGGACCGCTGGCCCGAGAAGGTCCGGGTCATGCAGGAGAACTGGATCGGCCGGTCCAAGGGCCTGCGCATGACCTGGCGCTGGGCCAAGGGGCCGGAGGCCGGCTTCGAGGACGGGGTCGAGGTCTACACGACCCGGCCCGACACGCTCTACGGCGCCTCCTTCGTGGGCATCGCCCCCGACCACCCGCTGGCCGAGCAAATCGCCGCGAAGAGCGCCGAGGCGCGCGCCTTCGTCGAGGAGTGCAAGAAGGGCGGCGCGTCCCAGGCCGAGATCGACACCGCCGAGAAGAAGGGTTTCGACACCGGGCTGACGGTGAAGCACCCGTTCGACCCGAGCTGGGAGCTGCCGGTCTGGATCGCGAACTTCATCCTCATGGACTACGGCACGGGCGCGATCTTCGGCTGCCCGGCCCACGACCAGCGCGACCTGGACTTCGCCCGCAAGTACCGCCTGCCTGTGCGCGCCGTGGTGCTGCCGCCCAACGAGGACCCCGCCGCCTTCACCGCCCACATGGCCGATGAGGCGACCGAGGCGTACACGGGCCCCGGCGTGATCTTCAACTCGCAGTTCCTGGACGGACTCGACGTCGAGGCGGCCAAGTCCGCCGCCATCGACCGGATCGAGGCCCAGGGCGACGGCGAGGGGGCCACCGTGTTCCGCCTGCGCGACTGGGGCGTGGCCCGCCAGCGCGGCTGGGGCTGCCCGATCCCCGTGGTCCACTGCGAACAGCACGGCGTGGTCGCCGTCCCGCGCGACCAACTGCCGGTGGCCCTTCCGGCCGACCTGGAGTTCGGCAAGCCCGGCAACGCGCTCGACCGGCACCCCACCTGGAAGCACACCACGTGCCCGCAGTGCGGCGGCCCGGCGCTGCGCGAGACCGACACGCTGGACACGTTCGTCGACAGCTCCTGGTACTTCGCGCGCTTCGCCAACCCCGACGCGGCCGAGCCCATCGACAAGGACGCCTGCGACTACTGGCTGCCCGTCGACCAGTACATCGGCGGCATCGAACACGCGGTCCTGCACCTGCTCTACGCCCGCTTCGTCACCAAGGCGCTGGCCGACGAGGGCATGCTGAGTGTCCGCGAACCGTTCGCCGGCCTGTTCACCCAGGGCATGGTCACCCACGAGACCTACCGCCGTCAGAACGGCGAATGGGTCGAACCCGGGGACGTGGAGCTGGAGGCCGAGGGGAACACCCGCCGCGCCCGCATGGTGTCCACCGGTGAGCCACTGGTGATCGGCGACGTCGAGAAGATGTCGAAGTCCAAGCGCAACACCGTGGCGCCGGAAGAGATCTTCGACGTCTACGGCGTCGACGCCGCCCGGCTGTTCGTGCTGTCCGACAGCCCGCCCGAGCGGGACACCCAGTGGTCCACGTCCGGCGTCCAGGGCGCCTGGCGGTTCGTCAACCGGGTGTGGGACGAGTTCGACAGCCAGCCGGCGGTCCCGGCCGGCGCGCAGATCGCCGGCGACGCCGCCGCCGAGGCCCTGCGCGTCGCCACCCACAAGCTGGTGAAGCAGGTGACCGAGGCGATCGACACCTTCCGCTTCAACTCCGGCATCGCCAGGCTCTACGAGTTCCTGAACCTGCTGAAGGCCAACCCCGCCAAGGACGCCACGCCGGCCCTGCTGGCGGCCCGCCAGGAGGCGCTGTCCGCCTTCGCCCGGCTGATCGGCCCCTTCACGCCGCACCTGGCGGAGGAGTGCTGGACCCGCATCGGCGGCCAGGGAATGGTCGTCGAGGCCGAGTGGCCGACCTTCGACCCGGCGCTGACCGAGGACGCCGTGAAGGTCCTGCCGGTGCAGGTCAACGGCAAACGCCGGGGCGAGATCTCGGCCCCGGCCGGCGCCGAACCGGCCGAGGTGGAGAAGATCGTGCTTGACGATCCCGAGATCGCACGGCGCCTTGAGGGTCTGACGATCCGCAAGGTCATCGTGGTGAAGGACCGCATCGTCAACATCGTGGCCGCCTGATGCGCAAAGCCCTGAGCCTCGCCCTGATCCTCGCCGCCGGCGCCCTCTCCGGGTGCGCCGGGTTCCAGCCGCTCTACGGCGAGCCCGCCGTGGTCTCGAACCTGGCCGCCATCGAGGTGGTCGCGCCGGAGGGCCGGACGGGGTACCTGATCCGCCAGCACCTCGACGACGCCTTCGCCAAGAGCCACACGGCCACGCCGGTCTACCGGATGGACCTGGCGCTGAACGAGTCGCGCTACCCGCGCGGCGTGCGGATCGACAACGTCGCCACCCGCTACGAGTACGTGCTGACCGCCAACTACGCCCTGGTCAGCGTCGCTTCGGGCGTGGCGGAGAAGGCCGGCAGCGTGCGGGTCGAGCTCACCTACGACTCGGCCGACCAGCCCTACGCGTCCATCGCCGCCCAGCAGGACGCCCAGGACCGCGCCGCCGAGGAGGCCGCCCGCCGGATCCAGCTCGAGCTCGCCGTTTGGCTGGCCAACGGGGGCCGGTCGTAGGGGATCGGCCGTGATCCTCTCCAAGCGTCCCGATATCGAACGGTTCCTGAAGCAGCCCGATGCCGGCGTCCGGGCCGCGGTGATCTATGGCCGCGACATCGGCGTGGTGCGCGACCGCGGCCACCAGCTCGCCCGCAAGGTCGCCGACAATCCCGACGACCCGTTCGACGTGGCCCAGCTCACCGACGGCGACCTCGACGCCGACGCCGGCCGGCTGGAGGGCGAACTCGCCGCCCAGTCGCTGATGGGCGGCCGCCGGCTCGTGCGCCTTCGGCTGACCACCGACAAGGCCGGTCCGGACAAGCTTGCGGCGGAGGCGCTGGCCCGCCACGCGGCCGGCGAGCTCAATCCCGACGCCTTCTTGATCGTCGAGGCCGGTAACCTCGACCGCAACTCGGCGCTGCGGAAGGCCGCGGAGAAGGCGAACGGCGCGGTCGTCATCCCCTGCTACGAGGACGAGCCCGGCGACGTGGCCCGGCTGGTGCGCGAGACGCTCGCCCGGGACAACGTCAGCCTCAACCCCGACGCGCTCTCACTGTTCGTGGCGCGCCTGCCGAAGGAGCGAGGCGTCGCCCGGGCGGAGATCGAGCGCCTGGCTCTCTACCTCGGCCCCGGCAGCGGCGCGACCGCCACCCCGGCCGACCTGGAAGCCTTCCTGGGCGTGGAGCCCGAGGCCTCCTTGTTCGACGCCGCGGCGGACGCCTTCGGGGGACGCCTAGCCGAGGCCCAGGCCGGCCTGCGCCGGGCCGCGCAGGAGGGCGAGGCGGGCCCGGCCGCCGTGCGCGCCATTGGCCAGTACCTCGGCCGCCTGCGCCGCGCCCTCACCCTGCACAAGTCGGGCGCCGGCCTGCAGGAGGCTGCGAAGGCGTCCGGGGTGTTCTGGAAGCAGGAGCGGGAGTTCCTGCGGCAGGCTCGGAGCTGGACCCTGGACGAGCTTGATCGGCTCCAGCCCGAGGTCCTCGCCGCCGACAGGGCCTGCAAGACCGCCGGCTCCCCCGACCAGCTCATCGCCCAGCGCCTGGCGCTGACGATCGCCGGCCGCGCCCGGCGGCTCGGGCTGTGACCGCGTCCGTTCCTCCGCGCCGAGGGACGTGGCCGCATGGCCGGAGCGGGCCCGCCCAGACGGCGGCGCTGACCCCCTCAACCGCGTCGCGGGAGCTCCCGGAAGGGGAGCGGACCTAAATCCGCGTCAGCCGGCGGCAGACTTCGTCGAGCTGCTCGAGGGTCGCATAGCGGATGCGGATTTCGCCGGCGCCTCCGCGGTCCGAAATGTCGACGCTCATGCCGAGCACGTCCTCGAGGTCGGCCTCCAGGGCCGCGGTGTCGGTGTCCTTCGCCGGCTTGCGGGGACCTGACGCCTTCTTCGGCCCGGCCGCCTTGGCGCGCACCAGGGCCTCGGCGTCGCGCACCGAGAGGCCGCGGGAGACGATCTGCTCGGCGACGGCCTCCTGATCGTCGGAGGCAAGGATCGCCCGGGCGTGGCCGGCGGTCAGCCGGCCGTGCAGGACGTGGTCCTGGACGTTGGCGGGGAGCTGCAGCAGACGAAGCGTGTTGGCCACGTGGCTGCGGCTCTTGCCCACGGCGTTGGCCGCCTGCTCCTGGGTGTAGCCCATGCGGCCCATCAGGCTCTCGTAGGCCTTGGCCTCTTCCATCGCGTTGAGGTCCTCGCGCTGGACGTTTTCGACGATGGCGATCTCGTAGGCGACGTTGTCGTCGAGGGTGCGGATCAGGGCCGGGATCGTCCCGACGCCGGCCCGCTGCGACGCACGCCAGCGGCGTTCGCCGGCGACGATCTCGAACTCGCCGGGCTTGCTGGGCGAAGGCCGCACCAGGATCGGCTGCAGCACGCCCGAGGCGCGGATCGAGGTCTCCAGCTCGGCGAGCTCGGCCTCGGAGAAGTGCTGCCGGGGCTGGCTCGGGTTGCGGTGGATCAGCTCGATCGGGATCTCGCGCACGCCATTGGCGGCCGCTGGCGCGCCGGCGCCCGGCGCGGACCCCTCGCCGGTCAGCACCGCCTCGTCGGCCTCGCCCAGCAGCGCCGACAGGCCGCGCCCCAGCCCCCTGCGGTTTTCCGCCATGGTTCTCTTCCTCAAGCCGCCTTGGCGCGGCGTTCGCGTTCGCGCAGCACCACTTCGCGCGCGAGCTTCAGATAGGCCTGGCTGCCCGCGCACTTCAGATCATACACCAGCGCCGGCTTGCCGAAGGACGGCGCCTCGGAGACCCGCACGTTGCGCGGGATCACCGTCTGGTAGACCGCCTCTCCGAAGTGGCCGCGGACGTCGCTGGCCACCTGCTCCGACAGGCTGTTGCGCCGGTCGTACATGGTCAGCACGACGCCCTGGATCTCGAGGTTCGGGTTCAGGCTGCCCCGCACCAGGTCGACGGTCCGCATGAGCTGGGTCAGGCCCTCGAGCGCGAAGAACTCGCACTGCAGCGGCACCAGCACCGCGTCGGCCGCGGCCATGGCGTTCACCGTCAGCAGGTTCAGCGACGGCGGGCAGTCGATCAGCACATAGGTGTAGTCGCCGGACTGGCGGAGCGGATGCAGCGCGTCGCGCAGCTTGAACGAGCGCCGCGACTGCTGGCCGAGCTCCAGCTCCACCCCGGAGAGGTCCGGATCGGCGGGCACGAGGTCGAGCCCCGGCAGCGCGGTGCGCACCACGGCGTCGGCCACCGCCCGCTCGCCCATCAGCACGTCGTAGAGGGTGGTCTTCCGCTGCGCCCGGCCCACGCCCAGGCCGGTGGAGGCGTTGCCCTGCGGATCGGAGTCGATCAGCAGCACCTTCTCGCCGACGGCCGCGAGCGCGGTGCCGAGGTTGATGGCGGTGGTGGTCTTGCCCACGCCGCCCTTCTGATTGGCGATGACCAGCACGCGCAGGGGACGTTCGGCATTACCGGGCACGACCGAGCCTCCTCACCCGCACGATGCGGCCTCTCTCGTCACTGCGAGACGGCACGATGTCCGCCTCGAACTTCCAAGACCTTGTAGCTTCCTCAAGCTCAGACGCAACATCTTGTCCCTTGAGGAACAGGCCCGTGGCGCCGCCCTGCAGGTAGGGCCGGGCGTACCCGAGCAGGCGCGCAAGCGGCGCGCAAGCCCGGGCGGTGACGACATCCACAGCAAGCTTCAGGTTTTCCGCACGGTCGTTATGGACGGTGGCCGGGAGGGAAAGCTCGTCGACCACCTGCTGCAGGAACCGGCAGCGCTTGGCCATGCTCTCCACCAGGTGGACGTGGAACCCGTCCCGCCCCTTCCCCAGGATCGCGAGCACCAGGCCCGGGAAGCCGGCGCCGGCGCCGAGGTCGGCCCAGGCCTTCGCCTCAGGAGCGAGCTGCAGCAACTGGGCGGAGTCCCAGGCGTGGCGGTTCCAGAACTCCGGGAGGGTCTTCGGGCCCACAAGATTCATCACCGCGTTGCCGGCCGACAGCACCTCGAGGAATCGGGCGAGATCCCTGACCTGCTCCGGCGTCGCGCCGCTGGCCGCGGCGAAGCTGTCGGCGTCGGTGACGGTCACGGCGGGCGTGGGCTCAGGCCGCGCGGCGACGGACATGGGCGAGCAGGGCCGTGAGGGCGCCGGGGGTGACGCCTTCGATCCGGGCGGCCTGGCCGAGCGTCAGCGGGCGCACGGTCGCCAGCTTCTCGCGCACCTCGTTGGAGAGGCCGCCGACGGCCGTGTAGTCGAGGTCGGCCGGCAGCCGCAGGTCCTCGTCGCGGCGGAAGGCGGCGGCGTCTGCGGCCTGCCGATCCAGGTAGCCGGCGTAGGAGGCGTCGATCTCGATCTGCTCACGGACCTGCACGGACCAGTCGCGGAGCTCCGGCCAGATGCGCGCCAGGTCATCGAAGCCGATGGACGGGTAGGCCAGCAGTTGCACGAGGTCGCGGCGCTGGCCGTCGGCCTTCACCGGCAACCCCGCCTTCTGAGCTTCCGCCGGTGTGAGCCGGAGCTCGGCGGCGCGGGCTCGGGAAGCGGCGAGCGCGTCGCGCTTGGCGATCCAGGCCTCGGCCCGCGCCGTTCCGACGACGCCGAGGGCCATGCCCTTGTCGGTCAGGCGCTGGTCGGCGTTGTCGGCGCGAAGCGTCAGGCGGAACTCGGCCCGGCTGGTGAACATGCGATAGGGCTCGGTGACCCCGCGGGTGACCAGGTCGTCGATCAGCACGCCGATGTAGGCCTCGTCTCGGGCGAACTGCGCGGGTTCCTGGCCCGAGGCGGCGCGCGCGGCGTTCAGCCCGGCCACCAGCCCCTGGGCGCCGGCCTCTTCGTAGCCGGTCGTGCCGTTGATCTGACCGGCCAGGTAGAGGCCCGGCAGCGCCTTGACCTCGAGAGTCGGGTACAGCTCGCGCGGATCCACGTAGTCGTATTCGATGGCGTAGCCGTAGCGACGGACCTTTACGTTCTCCAGGCCCGGGATGGTCCGAAGGAACAGGTCCTGGGTCTCCTCGGACACCGAGGTGGAGATGCCATTCGGATAGACGGTGTCGTCGTCCAGGCCCTCGGGCTCGAGGAAGATCTGGTGGCTCGTCTTGTCGGCGAAGCGGACCACCTTGTCCTCGATGGACGGGCAGTAGCGGGGACCGCGGCCCGTGAGCTTGCCCCCGTACACGGCGGACTCGCCGAGGCGCTCGGCGATGATCCGGTGGGTCTCTTCCGTCGTGTAGGTGATGCCGCAGGCGATCTGCGGGACCTCGATCCGATCGGTCAGGAAGGAGAACGGCACGGGCTCGTCGTCGGCCTGCTGCATCTCGAGGCGATCCCAGGCGATGGTCGAGCCGTCGAGGCGGGCGGGCGTGCCGGTCTTCAGCCGGCCCATCCGCAGCCCGAGCGAATACAGCCGGTCCGACAGCCCGATGGCCGGCTGGTCGCCAACCCGGCCCGCGGGGATGCGTTCGTCGCCGCGGTGGATCACGCCCTTGAGGAAGGTGCCGGTGGTCAGCACCACCCGCCCGGCGCGGTAGACGGTCCCGTCGGCGCCCACGGCCCCGGCCACCCGGCCGTCCTCGACCAGCAGGTCCTCGACCGCCTCGGCGCGGAGCTGCAGGTTCGGCGTCGCGGCGAGCTCGGCCTGCATGGCCTCGCGGTAGAGGCGCCGGTCGATCTGCGAGCGGGGGCCGCGGACGGCGGCGCCCTTGGAGCGGTTCAGCATCCGGAACTGGATGCCGGCCTTGTCGGCCAGCCGCCCCATCAGGCCGTCGAGGGCGTCGATCTCGCGGACCAGGTGACCCTTGCCGAGGCCGCCGATGGCCGGGTTGCAGCTCATCTCGCCGATGGTCTCGAGCTTGTGGGTGAGCAGCAGGGTGCGCGCGCCGACGCGGGCGGCCGCGGCGGCCGCCTCGCATCCGGCGTGTCCGCCGCCGATGATGATCACGTCCCAGGTCAAGGTCGGCTCATGTCTTCGAAGCACACACGCCCCCGGAGTGTGCCGGGGGCGAGGGTCCTCATATAGCGCATGAGGGAGGCCGGTGCGAGGCGCCCTCCCTGCGCCGCAGGGTCGCCGCTGTTTCACGTGAAACACTTGCCGCGCTAAGCAGCCGCTACTTGCCGATGCAGAAGGTCGAGAAGATCTTCCCGAGCACCGCCTCGGGATCGATGCGGCCGGTGATGCGATCCAGCGCCCGCGCAGCGAGACGCACGTCCTCGGCCGCCAGTTCCAGCGCCTCGTCCTCGGCCAGCGCCTGGCGCAGGCGGTCGGCCGCCTCGCTGAGCAGTTCCTGGTGCCGAAGTCGCGTGGCGGCCGGCGGCTCCCCGCCGGACAGGGCGTCCACCACCCGCTCGCCGAGCGTCTGCAGCAGCCAGGTCAGGTCACTGTCGCCCTTGGCGGTGATCTCCGCCGCGGACAGGCCGAGCCGCTTGGCCTGCTGGGCGGCCCAGGCGCCCGCCGCGCCGCCCGCCTTGTCCCGCTTGGTGATCAGGCAGAGGTCGCCCGGCCGCAGCTCCATCGGCGCCCCGGGGGTCTCGTCCGAGGCGCCGTCCACCAGCCATAGACGCAGGTCCGCGCCGGCCGCCCAGGCCCGCGCCCGCCGCACGCCCTCGGCCTCGATCTCGTCGCCGGTCTCCCGCAGCCCGGCGGTGTCGGCGAGCAGCGCCTTATAGCCGGCCAGCACCATCGGCACCTCGATGATGTCCCGGGTGGTGCCCGGTGTGGCGGTGACGATCGCGGCGTCGCGGCCGGCCAGGGCGTTCAGCAGGGTGCTCTTGCCGGCGTTCGGCGCACCTATCAGGGCGATGCGGAACCCCTCGCGCACGCGCTCACCGCGCTCGGCGTCGGCCGCGGCGGCGTCGAGTTCGTCGATCAGCCGGACGAGGATCGGCTTGGCGCGCGCGGCGACGTCGGCCGGCACCTCCTCGTCCGGGAAGTCCACCGCCGCCTCGAACATGGCCAGGGCGTCTGTGAGGCCCTCGCGCCATCTGGCCTGGGCGTTGGAGAGCCGCCCCGAAAGCTGCTCGAGCGCCTGGCGACGCTGCTGCTCGGTCTCCGCGTCGATCAGGTCGGCGACCCCCTCCGCCTGGGCGAGGTCCAGATGACCGTTCTCGAACGCACGGCGGGTGAACTCGCCAGGCTCCGCGAGCCGCAGCCCGAGCGCCGCGAGCGCGTGCACAACGGCGTTGACCACCGCCGTTCCGCCGTGGACGTGGAACTCGGCGCAGTCCTCGCCCGTGTAGCTCCGCGGCCCCGGGAACCAGAGCACAAGCGCCTGGTCGAGCACCACGCCGGCGGCGTCGCGCAGGCGGCGCAGGGTGGCGCGACGGGGCTGGGGCACCTCCCCCGCCAGCGTCTTCACGGCGATGTCGGCGCGCGGGCCGGAGACCCGCACCACCGCGACCGCCGCCCGGCCGGCCGCCGTGGCCGGGGCGAAGATCGTGTCGTTCATCCCTTGGGCGGGGTCCCGCCCATGCCGGCTTCCATCAGCTTCCGGAACTGCTCCTGGGCGCCCGCGCCGAACGCCATCCAGTTCTTCATGAACTCCTCGGGCGACAGCAGGTTGATGTTGGCTTCGATCCGCTTGCCCATCTCCTCCACGAGCTTGTCGTTGAGCGCGGTCACGTCCGGCAGGCCCATGAAGCGCCGCGCCTCCTCCGGCGTGCAGTCCACCTCGATCGTCATCTTCATCGGCTAAGCGCCTTCTCGTCTGCGGGCGAAAGTTATGGCCCTGCGACAGGGCGCCGCGCTAGTAGCCGATCCACAAGGGCCCGTGAAAATGAGGAGAGCCGCCATGGGTGAGCGCATCACCATCACCACCGACGACGGATCGTTCGACGCCTACCTCGCCAAGCCCGCCACCACGCCCGCCGCGGCCGTCGTGGTGATCCAGGAGATCTTCGGCGTGAACCAGGTGATGCGCGACATCACCGACGGCCTCGCCGGCCAGGGCTACCTGGCGATCTGCCCCGACCTGTTCTGGCGGATCGAGCCCGGCATCGACATCACCGACCAGTCCGAGGCCGAATGGAAGCGCGCCTTCGAGCTGTTCAACGCCTTCGACGTGGACGCCGGCGTGCAGGACATCCAGGCGACCATCGACGCGGTGCGGCAGCGGCCGGACTGCACGGGCAAGGTCGGCGCCGTCGGCTTCTGCCTGGGGGGCCTGCTCGCCTTCCTCACCGCCACCCGCACGGACGCCGACGCGTCGGTCGCCTACTATGGCGTGGGGATCGAGAACCGAACGGCCGAGGCCGACAAGCTGACCCGCCCGGTGCTGCTGCACATCGCCGAGGAGGACCAGTTCGTGCCGAAGGAGGCCCAGGCAGCCATCCGGCAGGCGCTCGGCGCCCACCCGCTGGTGACGATCCACAGCTATCCGGGCCGCGACCACGCCTTCGCGCGGATGGGCGGCGCGCACTACGATGAGGCCGACGCCCGCGCGGCCGGCGAGCGCAGCCTCGCCTTCTTCAAGCAGAACCTGGGCTGACGGCGATGCGCGCGATCCGTTTCGAGGAGACCGGCGGGCCGGAGGTGCTCCAGCTCGTCGAGGTGGAGACCCCCGCCCCCGGCCCGGGCCAGATCCTGGTCCGGCACGAGGCCATCGGCGTCAACTTCATCGACACCTACCATCGGTCGGGCCTCTACCCGGTGAAGCTGCCGGCGGGCCTGGGCGGCGAAGGCGCCGGCGTGGTCGAGGCGGTCGGCGAAGGGGTGACCCGCTTCCGGTCCGGCGATCTGGCCGCCTACGCCGGCGGGGTGATGGGCGCCTATGCCGACTACGCCCTGGTGGCTGCGGATCGGGCCGTGAAGCCGCCGGCGGGGATCGACGCCCGCCTCGCGGCGGCGGCCCTGCTGAAGGGCATGACGGCCGAGTTCCTGGTCCGCCGCTGCGCGCCGCTGAAGGCGGGCCAGCCGGTGCTCATCCATGCGGCTGCGGGCGGCGTCGGGCAGATCCTCGTCCAGTGGGCGAAGGCGATCGGCGCGGAGGTGATCGCCACGGTGGGTTCGGAAGACAAGGCGGCCCGCGCCCGGGCGCTCGGGGCCGACCATGTCATCCTCTACCGCGACCAGGACGTGGCCGCCGAGGTGAAGCGGATCACCGGCGGCGCGGGCGTGCCGGTCGCCTATGACTCGGTGGGCCGATCGACGTTCGAAGGGACGCTGGCCAGCCTCGCGCGGCGGGGGATCTTCGTCAGCTTCGGCAACGCGTCGGGCCCCGCCCCGCCGGTGGACCCGATCCGGCTGATGCGCGGCGGGTCGCTGTTCTTCACCCGGCCGACCCTGTTCGACTATGTGGCGACCACCGAGGAGCTGGACGATAGCGCCGCGGCTCTCTTCGCGCTGATGGCCGACGGCCGTATCAAGGTGGAGGTCGGCCAGACGTTCCCGCTGGCGGAAGCCCGCCGCGCCCATGAGGCGCTCGAGGCTCGGGAGACGGTCGGCGCGAGCCTGCTGATCCCTTAGGCAGCGGCTAACCCGCCCCGCTTCGTGGCCACGGGCCGCAGCCGGGCCTGTGCTGACTCCCTCCGCCCCTTCGGGCCACCTCCCCCGGTGGGGGAGGAACGGGGTGGGGAGCGGCCGCGCAAAGGGGCTAAGGGGTCGCGACCGGGTTCTGAGCCGACCCATCTGCGGGCATACGCCGAGCGGCCGCGCACAACGCGTCAGACGCGGTAGTGTTTCACGTGAAACACTGCTTTTTGGGCTTTACTGAAAAGATTGAGAAAACCGGGCCTACCTGAGGTCCGCCCGGCCCTACCGCAAGCATTACCGAGCGCGTCTCTTCCTGCGGAAGCTGTCATTCGGTCGCAGGGCGCGGAAGCGGCTGCGCAGGAGCGCCGGTAGGCGCATACCGGCGGACCACGGTCGAAAGCGCTGAGCAACCTCCCCTCCCCTCGGAAGAAGCCCGCCGGAAGGCTGCAAGCCTAAGCTTGTTTCACGTGAAACGGCGTTCGGCGGAAATACAGTAATGGCCAAGAAAAAGCCGGCGGCGCTCTTTCGGGCGCCGCCGGCTGCTGTCGGCTGACTTGCGGCCGGCCCTAGGTGTTCATGGACTGGAAGAAGTCCTCGTTGTTCTTCGACTGCCGGAGCTTGTCGAGCAGGAACTCGATCGCGTCCTGGGCGCCCATGGGATTGAGGATCCGCCGCAGGATGTAGGTCTTCTGCAGGTGCTCCTTCGGCGTGATCAGCTCTTCCTTGCGGGTGCCGGACTTGAGCACGTCGATGGCCGGGAAGATCCGCTTGTCGGCGACCTTGCGGTCCAGGACCAGTTCGGAGTTACCCGTGCCCTTGAACTCTTCGAAGATGACTTCATCCATCCGGCTGCCGGTGTCGATCAGAGCCGTGGCGATGATCGTCAGCGAGCCGCCCTCCTCGATGTTCCGCGCGGCGCCGAAGAAGCGCTTCGGGCGCTGCAGGGCGTTGGCGTCCACACCGCCGGTCAGCACCTTGCCCGAGGACGGGACGACGGTGTTGTAGGCGCGGCCGAGACGGGTGACCGAGTCCAGCAGGATCACCACGTCGCGCTTGTGCTCGACCAGGCGCTTGGCCTTCTCGATGACCATCTCGGCCACCTGCACGTGCCGCGTCGCCGGCTCGTCGAAGGTCGAAGAGATCACCTCACCCTTCACCGTACGCTGCATGTCGGTGACTTCCTCGGGCCGCTCGTCGATCAGCAGCACGATCAGATAGCACTCGGGGTGGTTCTTCTCGATCGACTTGGCGATGTTCTGCAGCATCACCGTCTTGCCGACCCGCGGCGGGGCGACGATCAGGCAGCGCTGGCCCTTGCCGAGCGGGGCGACGATGTCGATCACCCGACCCGAGCGGTCCTTCAGGGTGGGATCGTCGATCTCCATCCGCAGGCGTTCGTCCGGATAGAGCGGCGTCAGGTTGTCGAACAGCACCTTGTGCCGCACGTTCTCCGGCGGCTCGAAGTTGATCTGGTCGACCTTCACCAGGGCGAAATAGCGCTCGCCCTCGCGGGGCGCGCGGATGCCGCCGTCGACCGAGTCGCCGGTCCGCAGGCCGAACTTCCGGATCTGGGAGGGGCTGACGTAAATGTCGTCGGGGCCCGGCAGGTAGTTGGCCTCGGGGCTGCGCAGGAAGCCGAAGCCGTCCTGCACGACTTCCAGGGTGCCCGAACCTGAGATCTCCACGCCTTCCTCGGCGAGGGTCTTCAGGATGCCGAACATCATGTCCTGCTTGCGCATGGAGTTCGCGTTCTCGATCTCCAGCGTCTCGGCGAGCGCCAGGAGGTCGGCGGGCGACTTGTCCTTCAGCTCCTGCAGGCTCATGCGGGTGAGGCCCATCGCGGCGATCGCCTGGGCGACCTCGGAGGGCTCGTCGGCGTCGGCCTCGCCGACCGCCTCGACCACAGCCTCCTCGGCCACCGCGTCGGCGGCGGGCGTCTCCATGACGTCGTCGGTGGGGATGTTGGTTTCGTCTTGCATCGGTCTACTCGTGTGCGCCGCGGCCGGACGGACTCCGGGCGCGGTCTTGAGGTCTTGTGGAGGCGCGGGGTCCGCGCCGATGTCGTTTCGTCTCGGGAGCCGTCCCGGGCGTTGTCGCTCGCGGGCCGGAAATAAGGCGGGGCGCGCCGGGTTGGCCGACGCGTGGGTTCAGCGGAACCACGGTTGGGGGTGGAGGTCAAGCGTGGCCGGGGCGCAACCCGGTTGCTCCCTCCCGCGCGAGCGGTCGACAACGTCGACTGAGGGGGCCGAATCGCCGTCCAGGGGCGCCCCCCGTCGGCCCTCCGGGCCACCTGCCCCGAAGGGAGGGGACGAAGAGCGCCAGGCCCTCAGATAATCTATCGCGAGCCGAATTCCAGGGTCACCGCCAGGACGGCGACGATGGCGAGCAGGAACGGGATCTCGTTGGTGGCCCGCCAGAACTTCGCGCTCTTCGACCGCTCGCCACGCGCGAACTTCTTCAGGGCGCCGGCAAGGAAGCCGTGCCAGCCGGAGAGGACGATGACGGCGGCGAGCTTCACCAGGACCCAAGGCTGAAGCAGGAAGCCCCAGCCGCGGCCGGCCGCGAACACGTGGAAAGCGATCAGGCTGAGGCCCAGGACCCAGGCGATGATCATGGCCGGATTGATGATGATCTTCAGGAGCTTGCGCTCCCAGACCTGGAAGTGGGCGTCGAACTCGGTGCCGGGGGGCGCCGTCTCGGTATGGTAGGCGTAGAGCCTCGGCAGGTAGAGCATCCCCGCCATCCAGGCGATGACCGCGATGATGTGCAGTCCCCGCAGCAGATCGTACCCGCTCATGCCGTCCCCCTCTCCCCGCCGCGGCAGGCGCAGCCGCTGAACCCGGCCGGGCACAGCCAGCCGCCCTCCGGCGCCACGGTCCCCTTCCCTAGCGCCTCACGCACCGCCCTGGCGAGGGTCTCGATGTAGCCGCCGCGCACGCCCGGCGTCGGCGCGCGCAGGTAGGGCAGCGCCAGCACCTCGCGGGCGAGCTGGTGGTATTCATGGTCGAGCTCGACCAGGGTCTCGACGTGCTCGGAGACGAAGGCGATGGGCGAGATCAGCACCCCCTTGCGCTCGGCGCCGGCGCGGCGGACCTCGTCGTCGGTGGACGGGCCCAGCCACTTCAGCGGCCCGACGCGACTCTGGTAGCAGACGGTCCAGTCCGGCAGCTCCGGCAGGCGGGCGGCGACCGCGGCGGCGGTGGCCCGCACCTGGGCCTCGTAGGGATCGCCGGCGTCGACCACCTTCTGCGGCAGCCCGTGGGCCGAGAACAGCAGGCGCACGTTCGGCGGCCGGCCCGCCCCTTCCCAGGTCTCCCGGATCGCCTCCGCATGGGCCTCGATCAGGCCGGGCGCGTTCGGATAGCAGCAGACCGTGTGGGTGCGGCCCGAGCCCTGGTAGGCGCGCCGCCAGTCCTTCAGCGAGCTCGCCGTGGTGGTGGTGGAGTACTGCGGATAGAGCGGCAGGAGCACCACCTGGTCGGGCGCGAAGGCGGCCACCTGCTTCGCCGTCTGGTGGGCGAACGGCTTCCAGTAGCGCATGGCGATGAAGCAGCGGGCGTCCACGCCCTCGGACTGAAGCTTCGCCTCGAGCGCGCGGGCCTGGGCCTCGGTTTCCGGCAGCAGCGGCGAGCGGCCGCCCATGATCGCGTAGTTGGCCTGGGCGGTCTTCTCCCGCCGGCGGGAGATCAGGCTGGCCAGCGGATAGCGGGCCACCGCCGGCAGGCCGATGATCGCCGGATCCCGGAACAGGTTGAACAGGAACGGCCGGACGGCGTCGGGCCCGTCCGGGCCGCCGAGGTTGAAGAGGACGACGGCCGTTTTCATCGGGCGTTCCTCCCCCCGCGGGGGTGGTGCCGCGAAGCGCCGGCGGGGTAGCGACCGAGAGCGTGACGACCGCTCACGCGTCCACCTTCTTCCCCGTCACGCGCTCCACCACGCGGGCGATGTGCGGGACCGGGGTGTCCGGCAGGATGCCGTGGCCGAGGTTGAAGATCCACGGACCCTGCCCCCACTGGGCGAGGAGCTGCTCCACCCGGGCGTCCAGCGCCGGCCCGCCTTCCCGCAGCAGCAGGTTGTCGAGCGCGCCCTGGATGGTCTTGCCCTGGGCCTGGAGGGTGCGCCCGAGCTGGGCGGTGGCCTGGGTGTCGAGGGCGACGCCCTCCACCGGCACGGCCTCGGCGTAGGTGTAGACCTGGGCGCCGGCCCCGCGCGGGAAACCGATGAACGGCGCGGTGACGCCGGCCGCCCTCACCTTCTCCACGATGGCGGCGTGCGGCCGGATGACGATCCGCTCGAACAGGTCCTCGGAGAGACCCTCCGCCCAGCTCTCGAACAGCTTCAGCGCCTGGGCGCCCGAATGGGCCTGCATGACCAGGTAGCGGGCGGTGGACTCCACCAGCACGTCCAGCAGGGCGTCGAGCTTGTCCGGATTGGCGTAGGCGAAGGCCCGCGCCGCCTCGCGGTTCGAGCCCTTCCCCTCGATCATGTAGGTGGCCACCGTCCAGGGCCCGCCGGCGAAGCCGATCAGCGCCCGCTCCGGCTCGAGCTCGGCGCGCACGCGCTGCAGGGTCTCGCCGATGTCGGCCAGCCGGCCCGTGGAGGCCTCCACCTGGTCGGCCAGGGCGGCGATCTCCGGCAAGGGCCCGAGCCTCGGCCCCTCGCCGGCCTCGAACCACACCTCCTGGCCGAGCGCCCGGGGGATCAGCAGGATGTCGGCGAAGACGATGGCCGCATCCAGCGGGAAGCGGCGCATGGGCTGGAGCGTCGCCTCGGCCGCCATCTCCGGATCATGGCAGAAGGCGATGAAGTCCTTCGCCCGCTGGCGGAGCTCCCGGTACTCGGGCAGCGAACGGCCGGCCTGGCGCATGAACCAGATGGGCGGACGCTCGAGGGTCTCGCCGGCGAGGGCGCGAAGCAGCCGGGGCGTTTCGGGGAAGCTCATGATCGCCTTGAACCCGAAAGGCCCGGTCGGCTCAAGCCCGGCTGCTCGCCCGTGAGGCCCGGCTTCCCTCCTTCAATCCTTAAGAGAAAGAAAATGGATTGGGGAAGAAGGCGATAGGGCCTGTCGAGGACGTGGATAACCCGGCGGCGCCTGCGACGTCCCGCAGCTTTTCCCCAGGCCGTACCCAGGCCCCGGTGGACGGCGCACAGGGGTGTGGATAGCGGGGACGCCGTCGAAAGCCCCCTGAAGTCATTAAACTTTCATTAAGGAACGTGGGGAGTAGGGCCGGGATGACCGCCGGTCATACCCGCCCTTGGGATGTCCGGGTGGTTTTTCAGGCCGGGACGGCGGTCCTGTTGGTTAAGAGGGCGTAAACGGCCCGATCCATACAGCCGATCCACCGCCACCCGCCGGCGAGGCCCGATCCACGCGATCTATCCCCATCGGCGCTCCCGTCCGCTAAGACGGGATCCACAGATTTCGTCCCCAAGTGCATTTTGACGCAGGGCCTCCCTTGCCGAACACCCAACCCCGGCTCGCCACCTACTTCCACGTCCATCTCGTCTCGGACTCCACGGGCGAGACGCTGAACGCCATGGCCCGCGCGGTCTGCGCCCGCTTCGACAACGTCCTGCCGATCGAGCACATCTATGCGCTGGTCCGCTCGCAGCGGCAGCTCGACCGGGCGCTCGGCGACATCGAGGAGGCGCCCGGCATCGTTCTCCACACCATCGTGGACCCGAACCTGCGCGAGGCGCTGGAGGAAGGCTGCCGAAGGCTCGACATGCCCTGCATCGCCGCGCTCGACCCGCTGGTCAGCGCGCTCAGCCGCTATCTGGGCGCCTCGACCACCAGCCGGGTGGGCGCGCACCTGCGGCTGGACAACGACTACTTCAACCGCATGGACGCGCTGAACTACGCCATCGGCCACGACGACGGGCAGGGCGGGCAGGACCTCGACCAGGCGGACGTGGTGCTGGTGGGGGTGTCGCGGACCTCGAAGACGCCCACCTGCATCTATCTCGCCCACCGCGGCATCCGGGCGGCCAACGTGCCGCTGGTGCCCGGCCGGCCGCTGCCCGAGCGGCTGTTCCAGCTCCGGAACGCCCTGGTGGTCGGCCTGACCATCGCGCCGGACCGGCTGATCTCGATCCGCCGCAACCGCCTGCTCAGCCTGAACGAGAACCGGGAGAGCACCTATATCGACACCGACACCGTGCGCGACGAGATCGTCCAGGCGCGGCGGCTGTACGAGAAGATGGGCTGGCCGGTGATCGACGTGACCCGCCGCTCGGTGGAGGAGACGGCCGCGGCGGTGCTGAACCTGCTGCACGGCGGCCACGGTCAGGTGGAGGTCCTGGGCTGATGGCCGAGCTGATCCTGGCCTCGAAGAGCGCCGCCCGCCGGGCGGTCCTGGAAGGCGCGGGCGTGCCGTTCGAGAGCGCGGTGGCCGGCGTCGACGAGGACGCGGTGAAGGCTTCGCTGCTGGCCGAGGGCGCAACCCCGCGCGACATCGCCGACGCGCTGGCCGAGCTGAAGGCCATACGCATCTCCCGCGCCCGGCCTCAGTTCGTGGTCGGCGCCGACCAGACCCTGGAGTTCGAGGGCCGGCTCTACGACAAGGCCGAGAACCTGGAGGAGGCGCGCGCCCGGCTGCAGGCGCTGCGCGGCAAGCCGCACAGGCTGCACTCGGCGGTGGTGGTGGCCAAGGACGGCGCGCCGATCTGGCGCGAGGTGGTGACCGCCACCCTGACCATGCGCGACTTCTCCGACGCCTTCCTCGACGACTATCTGCGGATCGAGGGCGAGGAGGCGCTGGGCTCGGTGGGCTGCTACCGGCTGGAGGGGCCCGGCGCCCAACTGTTCTCGCGGATCGAGGGCGACTATTTCGCCATCCTCGGCCTGCCGCTGCTGGGACTCCTCGACCTGCTGCGCCGCCACGGAGTGCTCCCCGCGTGATCACCGGTCGAACCGTCGTCGCGGGGGTGGCCGGCAACCCCGTCGCCCACTCGCTCAGCCCGCTGATCCATAATGCCTGGCTGCAGGCGGCCGGGATCGACGGGATCTACGTGCCGTTCGCGCCCGAGGCGGACCGGTTCGACCGGTTCGTGGACGGCCTGCGCGGAGGGGCGATCCGCGGGCTCAACGTCACCATCCCGTTCAAGGAGGTGGCGCTGTCGGTGGCCGACGAGGTGAGCGTGCGCGCCCGAGGGGCCGCGGCGGCCAACCTGCTGGTGTTCGACGCCGATGGGCGGGTGACGGCGGACAACACCGACGGCATCGGCCTGCTGGCCGCCTTCCGGGTCCAGGCGCCGGGCTTCGACCCCACCGCCGCGCCCGTGGCGATCCTGGGGGCGGGCGGCGCGGCGCGCGGCGCGGCCTCGGCCCTGCTGCTGGCCGGCTGCCCGGAGGTGCGGATCGTCAACCGGACGCTTGCCCGGGCCGAAGCCGTGGCCGGCGCCCTGCACGGGCAGGTGTTCGCCTATCCGATCGGCGCGGCGGGCGAGGCCTTCGCTGGCGTGGGCGCGGTGATCAACGCCACCTCGGCGGGGCTGTCGGGGCAGGGCGAGCTCGAGGCCCCGCTGGAGGCGACCCCGGAGACCGCGGTGGTCATGGACATGGTCTACAAGCCGCTGGAGACCCCGTTCCTGGCGCAGGGGCGGAAGCTCGGCCGGCGTACGGTGGACGGGCTGGAGATGCTGATCCGCCAGGCGATCCCGTCGTTCGAGACCTTCTTCGGCCGCACGCCGCCCGGCGAGGTGGACGTCCGCGCGCTGGCGCTGAAGACGCTGGAGGGCTGAGCCATGCTGCTGATCGGCCTGACCGGATCCATCGGCATGGGCAAGTCGACCACGGCGGCGATGTTCCGCGAGGCCGGAATCCCGGTCTACGACGCCGACGCGGCCGTGCACGACCTCTACGACCAGGGCGGGGCGGCGGTCGGGCCGGTGGGCGAAGCCTTCCCCGGCGTGGTCAAGGACGGCCGGATCGACCGCGAGGCCCTGCGCCAGCGGGTGCTCGGCCAGCCCGAGGCGCTGCAGCGGCTGAACGCCATCGTCCATCCGCTGGTCGGCCGGGATCGGATCGGCTTTTTCGAGCGGGCCCGGGCCGAGGGCGCCGACATGGTCGTGCTGGACATCCCCCTGCTGTTCGAGACCGGCGGCCACGCCAACGTCGACGCGGTGGTGGTGGTCAGCGCGCCGGCCGAGATGCAGCGCGAGCGGGTGCTGGCCAGGCCCGGCATGACGCCCGAGCGCCTCGACGCCATCCTCGCCCAGCAGATGCACGACGCCGAAAAGCGGGCCCGCGCCCACTTCGTGGTGGACACCGGCCGCGGCCTCGACGCCGCCCGCGAGCAGGTGGCCGAGATCATCGATGTGATGCGCGATCCACAACGAAGGCCGTCCCGCGACGCATCGCCGGGTTGAGCGCGGCGGGCGACGCAGGGCATTAGAGGGCCATGGCGCGCGAGATCGTCCTCGACACCGAAACCACGGGCTTCGATCCGCTGACCGGCGACCGGCTGGTGGAAATCGCCTGCCTGGAGATCGAGGACTTCATCCCGACCGGGCGCAGCTTCCACCGCTATATCGACCCCTGCCGCGACATGCCGGAAGAGGCCGAGAAGGTGCACGGCCTGTCCGCCGCCTTCCTGCGCGGCAAGCCGCGTTTCGAGCATCCCGAGGTGGTCGAGGAGTTCCTGGACTTCGTGGGCGACGCGCCGATCGTCGCCCACAACGCCGGCTTCGACCGCAACTTCGTGAACTACGAGCTGCAGCTCTGCCAGCGGGCGCACATCCACGAACACCGCTGGGTGGACACGCTCGCGCTCGCCAAGCAGCGCTTCCCGGGCATGCACAACTCGCTCGACGCGCTCTGCAAGCGCTTCAAGATCTCGCTCAGCGAGCGCGAGAAGCACGGGGCGCTGATCGACGCCAAGCTGCTGGCGGCGGTGTACCTGGAGCTGAAGGGCGGCCGCGAGCGCCGGCTCGAGCTGACCAGCGCCGCCATGGTCACGGCGGTCGCCGCGGCCAAGCAGAACGACTACGGCCAGCGGCCCCGCCCGCTCGCCCCGCGCTCCACCGACGCCGAGCGCGAGATCCACGCCAGCTTCATCCGCGACGTGGTGAAGTCCGACGAGCTCTGGAAGAAGTTCGGGATCTGAAAACCCCTCGCGCCCCCATCGGGGGAGCTCCCGCGGTGCGGGTGAGGGGGTCAGAACCACCGTCTGGGCGGACCCCCGCCGGCCCTTGGGGCCACCTCCCCCGGGCAGGGGAGGGACCAGAGTGCGTTACGCGTGGCCGACCTGCTGGTCGCCCTGCGCCTTGCGGGCGGCGTAGACGCCTGCGAAGTCGATCGGGTCGAGCAGGAAGGGCGGGTAGCCGCCTTCCGAGGTGACGTCGGCGATGATCCGCCGGGCGAACGGGAACAGGAAGCGCGGGCACTCGATGAGCAGCACCGGCTCCAGCTCCTCGGCCGGCACGCCGGCGATCTGGAACACGCCGCCGTAGAGCAGCTCGACCACGAACAGCGGGCCGTCCTCGCGGGTGGCGCGGGCGGAGAGCTTCAGGTCCACCTCGAACAGACCGTCCTCGCGGCCGCGGGCGTTCATCTCGACACCGAGATCGATCTGCGGCTGGGCCGCGCCGCCGCGCAGGGTCTCAGGCGCGCGCGGGTTCTCGAACGAGAAGTCGCGGACGAACTGGGCGAGGATGCGGATGCCCGGGCCTTCGGGAGCCTGCTCGGGCGCGCCTGCGCCGGCGTCGATATCGGTCATGGTTTCGGCGTAAATCCGTGGTGGGACGCGGACGGGTGTCGCGTCATTCGGGCCGAGCGGCTATCACGCGCCCTGCGGGGATGCAACGGCGCCCCTGACGGGGGCGTTCCCTCGTCCTATATTGACCGGTGAAGCCCGACCGGAACGACAGAAGGCCGCCTTGCAAGTCCTCGAGCTCATCATCTTCGCGGGTCTCGCCGCCATCGTGCTCTACCAGCTCTACTCGGTGCTGGGCCGGCGCGTCGGCCGCCAGCCGGAGGACAACGCCCAGGCCGACGCCGCCCGTCCGGCGGTCCGGGCCCCCGAACGGCCGGTCGAGCCCGTCGAGGACGGCGTCGCGCTGACCGGCCTTGCCGCCGTGAAGGCCAAGGATCCGAGCTTCGACGTCGCCCGCTTCCTGAACGGGGCGAAGGGCGCCTACGAGATGACGGTGAAGGCCTTCGCCGCCGGCGACCGCGCCACCCTGCGCAACCTTCTCGCCCCGCAGGTGATGGCGAGCTTCGACACGGCCATCGCCGCCCGCGAAGCCGAGGGCCGCACCGAGACGGTGGAGTTCCTGCACGCGCCCCGCGCCGACCTGGAGAAGGCCGACGTGGTGGGCGGCAGCGACCTGGCGCGGCTCACCGTCCGCTTCCTGGCCGAGTTCCGGAGCCGCACCAAGGGCCCTGAGGGCGAGGCGGTGGACGACCGACGCACTGCGGAGCTCTGGACCTTCGAGCGCAACCTGAAAAGCCGCGATCCCAACTGGACGCTGGTCCACGTCGACGCCGCCGAGGCGTGACCCCCATGACGCTGCGAGCCGCCGGGGCCCTCCTGCTGGCCCTCACCGTCGCCGCCTGCGCCACGCCCAGATACGCCCCCGGACCGCAGCCGGGGGTCCCGCCGTTTCCGCCGCCTGGCCGGCCTGAGCCCGCGGCGCCGCCGCTGCGGGTGATCGAGGTCTCGCAACTGCCCGGCTGGACCGGGGACAACCACGCCGAGGCCTTTGCCGCCTTCCGCGCCACCTGCCATGCGGCCAAGGACGCCGGCATGGCCCGGGCCTGCCGCGCCGCCCGCGCGGCCTCGCCGCTGTCGGCCCAGGAGGCCCGCCGGTTCTTCGAGGCCGAGTTCCAGGCCCTGGAGACCCCGGGGGAGGGGGTGCTCACCGCCTATTTTGCGCCCGAGTACGAGGCGCGGCGCGCGCCGGACGCGGTGTTCTCGGCGCCCGTGCGGCCGAAGCCCGCGGACCTGGTGAACGGCCAGGCCTACGCGCCGCGCGACGAGATCGAGGCGCGGCCGGCCGACGACGCCATCGCCTGGATGCGGCCCGAGGACCTGTTCTTCCTGCAGATCCAGGGATCCGGCGTGCTGACCTTCGAGGACGGCCGGCGGATGAAGGCGCTCTACGCCGCCAACAACGGCCTGCCGTTCGTCGGCGTGGCCAATCCCATGCGCGACCGGGGCCTGCTGGCGCGCGACAACACCTCGGGCGAGGCGATCCGTCGGTGGCTGGCCGACAACCGCGGCCCCGCCGCCGACGAGATCATGCGGCTCAACCCGCGGTACGCCTTCTTCCGGCTCGCGCCCGACGACGGGAAGCAGCCGGTGGGCTCGGCGGGCATCCCGCTGCCGCCCGGGCGCGCCATCGCCGTCGACCTCGCGCACCACGGCCACGGGGAGCTGCACTGGATCACCGCCGAGGCGCCGGTGCTGAGGGGCGCCTTCCCGAGCTACCGGCGGCTGGTCACGGCGCTGGACACCGGAGGGGCGATCAAGGGCGAGGTTCGCGCGGACCTGTACCTCGGCCTCGGGCCTGAGGCGGGAGCGGAAGCCGGCCGGGTGCGCCACACCCTTCGGATGTACCGGCTGATCCCGCGGGAGCGCCGGCCGTGAAGCGCCCGCTCCGGCCCGACGAGCTCCGGGTCTGGGGCTTGGTGGCCGGCACCGTCCACCCGCTTCCCGGCCGGGGCGCGCCGAAGCCGCCCGCCGAGCTGAAGGCGACCGAGGTGCCTGCCCGCATCCCGGTGGGCGACCTGACCCCCAAGGCACCGACGCGGCCGAAGGGGGAAGGCCGCGATCCCATTGAGCCGCGCCGCAAGCACCGCATCGCCAAGGAGCGAGAGCCGATCGGCGCCCGCCTCGACCTGCACGGTCTGGACCAGGACCGGGCGCGGCCGGCGCTGGAGTCCTTCCTGCAGCGCGCGTGGGACGAGGGCTACAGGGCGGTGCTGGTGATCACCGGCAAGGGCGTGCAGGGCGACGGCGTGCTCCGGCGCCGCACCCCCGAGTGGCTGGCCGCCCCGCACCTGGCGCACATGGTCGCCGGCATCTCGGAAGCCGCCCGCCACCACGGCGGGGCCGGCGCGCTCTACGTCGCGCTGAAGCGGAAGCCGCGAAGCTAGGGGCTAGGATTCCGCCGCCACCTCGTCCACGAGCATGATGGGCATCAGGTAGAAGCCCAGCGGAACCGCTTCCCTGTAGCTGTTACAGCAGGGCGGCGGCCGCGGCGTGTGGACGGCTCGGACCGCCCAGCCGTCCGCGCTCCGCAGTCCCGCCACGTTCGAGACGATCACGGGCTGGTTGAACGGCGCGCGGACCCAGCCGCAGATCCAGAGAGGCCGGTCCTCGCCGCGCACCTTGAGCGTGGGCGTGGCGCTCGCCTGCGCGGGCGCGCTGAAGCTTCGCGAGCCGGGAAGGCCGCTGATCCCCCAGGAGAGGTCGAGGCGCTTAGGGATATCGCGACAGAATGCCTTCTCCAGAACCGGCGTCTTCGGGTCGTCGCGGGAGAACGCCACCCGGGCGACGACGCCTTCCTGGTCGGAATACTCGCAGTAGGCGGCGTCGGAGGCGGGACTTCCGGCGAAGGGTCCGGCCGCGACGCCGCTCAGGACTACGCCGGCGGCCTTCGGCTTGCTCGGGCAACGGAAGCGGCTCAGCTTGTGAACGACGCCGTCGGGCGTTTGCTCGAACAGGGCCTGCGCCTCGGACGACGCCCTGGCCAGCACGGCCGACGGGGCAGGCGCCTCTGTCGCCCTGTGCATCTGCGCCGCGGCGGGCAGGGCCAGGAGGAGCGCGGCGAGAACGGGGAGAATGGTCTTCATGGGGCCGGCGAGATCGACCGGCGCGGCGGCGGATTCAAGGCGGGCGACTTGCGACCCATTGCCCCCAGCGGTGAGATGTCGGCGCAGACCGCCGAGGGGGTAGGGTCCGCGGTCCGAGCGGACCCCCTCCGGCGCTTCGCGCCACCCCCGGTGAGCGAGGGACTAGGACCGGGAGGCCTTTTCGGCGAGGCCGGATGTGCCTTCGCGCGCCTCGAGCTTGGCGGCGACCTCGTCGAGGCTGACGCCGGCGGCCGCGAGGACCACCAGCCAGTGGTAGATCAGGTCGGCGCTCTCGGCGGCGAGCGCGGTCTCGTCGGCCTGGGTGGCGGCGATCACCGTCTCGACGGCCTCTTCGCCGAGCTTCTTGGCGGCGCGGACGCGGTCGGCGAGGAGCTGGGCGGTGTAGGAGCCCGAGGCGTCGGCGTCGCGGCGGGCTTCGATCGTGGCGGCCAAGCGGTCGATGACGTCGGCGAAGCGGCTCATGCGGCGGCCTCCGTGATCCGGACCGGGAGGCCCTCGGCGGCCATGGCGCGCTTCACCTCGGCGACGGAGACCTCGCCGAAGTGGAAGATCGAGGCGGCAAGCACCGCGTCGGCCCCGCCGATCTTCACAGCGTCCACCATGTGCTGGGCGTTGCCCGCGCCGCCCGAGGCGATCACCGGCACGTGCACCGCCGAGGTGACCGCCTTCAGAAGCTCGAGGTCGTAGCCGGTCTTGGCGCCGTCGCGGTCCATGGAGGTCAACAGGATCTCGCCGGCCCCGTGCTTCACCACGTCGGCAGCGTAGTCGACGACGTCGAGGCCGGTGTCCTCGCGGCCGCCGTAGATGAACACCCGCCAGCGGTCGCCGACCTTCTTGGCGTCGATGGCCACGACGGTGGCCTGGCTGCCGAAGGCGTCGGCGCACCCGGAGACGAGCGTCCGGTCCTTCACGGCGGCGGTGTTGATGCTGATCTTGTCGGCCCCGGCCAGCAGCAGGCGCCGGGCGTCCTCCACCTGGCGGATGCCGCCGCCGACCGAGAGCGGCATGAAGCAGACCTCGGCTGTGCGGGCGACGACATCGAAGATGGTCCCGCGGTTCTCGTGGCTCGCGGTGATGTCGAGGAACATCAGCTCGTCGGCCCCGGCGGCGTCGTAGGCGCGGGCCTGTTCGACCGGATCGCCGGCGTCGCGCAGGGAGACGAACTGCACGCCCTTCACCACGCGCCCGTCCTTCACGTCCAGGCAGGGGATGACGCGCACATTGAGCATCAGGCGGCGACCTTCAGCGCTTCGGCGGGCGTGATGGCGCCGTTGTAGAGGGCGCGGCCGAGGACGGCGCCGTGGATCGGCGTGCCGGCGCGGGCCTTCAGCTTGACGATGTCGTCCACGCTGGCCAGCCCGCCGGCGGCGATCACCGGGATGGCCACCGCGTCGGCGATCGCGCCGAAGGCGTCGACGTTGAAGCCCATCACCGTGCCGTCCCGGTCGATGTCGGTGACGATGAGAGCCGAGACGCCCACGTCCTCGAAGCGCTTTGCGACCGTGACAGCGTCGAGATCGGAGCTCTCGGTCCAGCCCTGGGTGGCGACCTTGCCGGCGCGCACGTCGACGCTGACGGCGATCTGCTCGGGCCACGCCCGGGCCGCCTGGCGGACGATCTCCGGCTCGGTGACGGCGACCGTGCCCAGGATCACGCGGCTGACGCCGGCCTCGATCCAGCGTTCGATATCCGCCAGGGTGCGGATGCCGCCGCCGAGCTGGACCGGGATCGACACGGCCGAGAGGATCTGCTCCACCGCAGCCTCGTTGACGGCCCGGCCGGAGACGGCGCCGTTCAGGTCGACCACGTGGATCCAGTGGAAGCCGCCGTCGGCCCAGGCGCGGGCCTGGTCGGCGGGGCTGTTGTTGAAGACCGTGGCCGTGGACAGGTCGCCGTGCAGCACGCGCACGCACTGGCCGTCCTTCAGGTCGATGGCGGGATAGAGGATCACGGGCGCCACTCCAGGAAGTTGGCCATGAGGTTGAGCCCCGCGCCTTGCGACTTCTCGGGGTGGAACTGTACGCCGGCCATGTTGCCGCGCGCCACCGCGGCCGGGAACCGGCCGCCATGGTCGACCCAGGCGGCGACGTCGGCGAGATCCTCCGGCCAGATGGCGAAGGAGTGGGTGAAGTAGACGGCGCGGCCGTCCTTCAGGTCGGCGACCACCGGGTTGTCGGAGACGTCCAGCAACGCGTTCCAGCCCATGTGCGGCACCTTGGCCGCGGGATCGTTCGGCTCCAGGCGGCGGACCTCGCCGGGAATCCAGCCCAACCCTTCGGTGACGCCGAACTCCAGGCCGCGCGAGGCCATGAGCTGCATGCCGACGCAGACGCCGAGGAACGGTGCGCCGCGGGTGCGGACGGCCTCGTTCATCGCCTCGATGAGACCCGAGCGGGCGGAGAGCGCGTCCATGCAAGCGGCGAAGGCGCCGACGCCGGGCAGCACCACCCGGTCGGCGGCCGCGACGATCTCCGGATCGTGGGTGACCACGATCTCGTGCCGACCGTCCGCGGCGCGGACGAGAGCCTTTTCGGCCGAACGCAGGTTGCCCGACCCGTAGTCGATCAGGGCGACACGCTGCATGGGGGAATATCCTCTAATGTCGGACAGCCGGACGGAAAAGCGGTTCCCACCCTTCCTGGCCGCTCCTCCTACAGGACGCCCTTGGTGGAGGGGGCGTGGCCGTGGGTCTTGGGGTCCAGCTCGACGGCCTGGCGCAGCGCGCGGGCGAGCGCCTTGAAGCCGCTTTCGGCGATGTGGTGCGAGTTGTCGCCGTAGAGCGTCTCGAGGTGCACGCAGGCGCCCACGTTCATGGCGAAGGCGTGGTGGAATTCCTTGAACAGCTCGGTGTCGAAGTCGCCGATCTTCGGCGTCCGGAAGCTCGACTTCCAGATCAGGTACGGCCGGTTCGACAGGTCGATGGCGCAGCGGGTCAGCGTCTCGTCCATGGGGACGTAGGCGTGGCCGAAGCGGCGGATGCCCTTGAAGCCGTCCAGCGCCTGCTTGATCGCCTGGCCGAGCACGATGCCGGTGTCCTCGACGGTGTGGTGCATGTCGATGTGCAGGTCGCCCTTGGTGACGATCTCCACGTCGATGCCGCCGTGACGGGCGAAGCTCTCGAGCATGTGGTCGAAGAAGCCGATGCCGGTGGTGATCTGCGACGCACCGGTCCCGTCCAGGTCCACGCGCACGCGGATCTGGGTCTCCTTGGTGTCGCGGACCACTTCGCCGACGCGGCTCATGGCGTTCAGTATCCCTTCGAGGCGGCGAGGTCCGCGAGCCGGACCTGCGGCCGGGGGCCGTAGTGCGAGATCACCTCGGCGGCGGCGAGCGAGGCCAGCTTGCCGCACTGCTGCAGCGGACGCCCCCGCGCCAGGCCGAACATGAACCCGGCCGCGTATTGGTCGCCCGCGCCGGTCGTGTCCACGACTTTTTCCACAGGCTCGGCCGCCACCGTCAGCTTCTCGCCCTGGGAGAGGATCACCGAGCCCTTCTCCGAGCGGGTGACGGCGGCGAGCTTCACGTGGGGGCGGAGCGCCTCCAGCGCCTGGTCGAAGCTGTCGGTCTGAAAGAGGGAGGTGAGCTCGGCCTCGTTGGCGAACAGCAGGTCCACCTGACCCTCGATGAAGCCCATCAGCGCGCCGCGGTGCCGCTCGACCACGAAGCTGTCGGAGAGGGTGAGGGCGATCATCCGGCCGGCCCCGTGGGCCAGGGCGGCGGCCTTGGCGAAGGCGCGGCGGGCGGCCTCGGCGTCGAACAGGTAGCCTTCGAGGTAGACGATCTTCGCCGCCTCGACGGTGTCCTTCTCCACGTCCGCGTCGGTGAACTCCACCGAGGCGCCCAGGAAGGTGCACATGGTGCGCTGGCCGTCGGGGGTGACGTTGATCATCGAGACCGCCGTGGCCGGGCCGCCGGACAGGGGCGCGTTCTCGAAGCGGGCGCCCACGGCCCGCATGTCGTCCGCGAACAGCCGGCCGAGCTCGTCGTCGGCCACCTTGCCCATGAAGGCGCCCTTGCCGCCGAAGGAGGCGAGGCCGGCGATGGTGTTGGCCGCCGAGCCGCCCGACGCCTGGATCTCCGGGGTCATCCGCGCATAGAGCTGCTGCGAGCGCTGCTGGTCGACCAGCATCATGGCGCCCTTGTCCAGACCGTTCTCGGCGAGGAAGGCCTCCGGCACGGGGCCGATCACGTCGACGATGGCGTTGCCGATGGCGGCGACGTCGTAGAGGTCTGGCATCTATGGGCTTTCCGTCGGCAGAGAGCCGCCGCTTAGCCGAAATCGCCTCTCCGCGCTACCGGTCGCCGCCCGGCCTTGGAGCCCGCCGGCGGCGACGCCCGCTCAAAGCGTGAAGATCCAGCTCTGCGGCAGGGTGGCGAGCTGAACGTTCTGCAGCACGAGGCGGGCGCCGCCCGAAATATCGATCCAGATGTCCGCGCCCTGCTGGCTGGCGGCGTACTGGGCGCCGCCGTCGATCTGCACGCGGTCGCCCTCGAGCGCGTTGAAGTCGGTGACGGTGTCCAGGCCCGCGTCGCCCGAAGCATGGAACACGTCCGCGCCGGTGCCGCCGACGACCACGTCCGAGCCCCGATCGCCCGACAGCCAGTCGTCGCCGTCGCCGCCGTCGAGGCGGTCGTCGCCCTGGCCGCCGCGCATCGTGTCGCCGCCCTGGCCGCCGGTCAGGGTGTCGAGGCCGAGGTTGCCGTGAACGAAGTCGCCGCCGTTCTCGCCGAACAGCCGGTCGTTGTCCTTGCCGCCCAGCACCCAGTCGTCGCCGTCGCCGCCCATGACCAGGTCGTCGCCCGTATTGCCGTTGAGGTCGTCGAACGCCGCCCCGCCGGACAGGGTGTCGGCGCCGGCGAAGCCGCGCAGCACGTCGGAGCCCGAGGAGCCGATCCCCTGGTCGTCGCCCGAGAGGGCGGCGCCGAGCGCGGCCTGGGTGTTGTTGGTGAAGAACCACTGCAGCATCTGCGGCACCGGCAGCGAGGCGCCCGCCAGCTCGACGCTGCGACCGCCCGCCATGGTCCAGTTCAGCCCGGTGATCGTGCCGCCGGTGATCTGCTGGTTGGCGTCGTAGGTGAAGCCTTCGCCGCTGAGCACCACCCGCTCCACGCCCAGCGAGAGCGCCAGCCGCAGGGCCGTCGCCTCGTCGATGTTCATGCCGAGGATGCTGCCGACTTGCAGGGCGTCGATATTGACACCGCCCTGGAGCGTGTAGGTCGCCATGGTGAGAACCGTCCCTTCCGGTTGTGCGAACCCAACCTAAGCGAGTGTCGGTAGCTCCGACAACTGACGTTCTGTTACATGCCGACGAACAGATGCCGGCTCGGGCAGAGGTCGGCCACCGGGCACTCTTCGCACTTCGGACGGCGCGCCACGCAGGTGTAGCGGCCGTGCAGGATCAGCCAGTGATGGGCGCGGGTGAGCAGGGGCCCGGGGATCTTGCCCATCAGCTCCAGCTCCACGGCGTCCGGCGTCTTGCCGGTGGCGAGGCCCAGCCGGTGCGAGACGCGGAACACGTGGGTGTCGACGGCGATCGCCGGCTCGACCCCGAGCTCGTTCAGCACCACGGAGGCGGTCTTGCGGCCGACGCCGGGCAGGGCCTGGAGCTTCTCCCGCTCCAGCGGCGCCTCGCCGCCGTACTGGTCGACGAGGATGCGGGCCATGGCGATGACGTTCTTGGCCTTGGTGTTGTAGAGCCCGATGGAGGAGATGAACGGCTTCAGCCCCTCCTCGCCCAGCGCCAGCATCTTCTCCGGCGTGTCGGCGACCTCGAACAGCTTCGCGGTGGCCTTGTTCACCGAGACGTCGGTGGCCTGGGCCGACAGCGCCACGGCGACCACCAGGGTATAGGCGTCGCGGTAGTCGAGCTCGGTGCGGGGATCGCTCTCAAGGCTCTCGAAGCGGTGGAAGATCTCCGCGATCCGCGCCTGTTCGGCAGGCGTGAGGCGAGGTTTCTTCGGGACTTTCGCGGGCCGGGCCATGGGGCCGGGAAGATGGCCTGCGCCTGCCTCTTCGCCAAGGCGGTTTCCGGGCGTATCTTGCGGCCTCGCCATGGCCCGCCCGCTCTACATGGACGCCGTGATCACGCCGCACCGCTCGCTGTCCGAGCGGGGCTTCATCGTGCTCATCTCCATCGTCACCCTGGCGAACGTGGCGTCGGCGGCGGTGTTCATCGCGCTCGGCGCGACCCTTGTGCCGATCTTCCTCGGCGTGGACCTGCTGGCGGTGGTGATCGCCTTCCTGGTCAGCTTCCAGGCGGTGAAGAACGTCGAGCGGGTGCAGGTCACCGCCCGCGAGGTGCGGGTGGTGCGCGAGACGCCCAAGCAGTCGGTGGTGGTCTGGGAGAGCCCGACCGCCTTCACCCGCGTCTGGGTGGAAAAGGAGGAGGACCGGGCCCTGGAGCTGAAGCTGTCGCTCTCCGGCCGCGAGCTGCCGGTGGCCACGGCGCTCAGCCCCCGCGAGCGCGCCGAGTTCGCCCAGGCGCTGGAACGCGCCATCTGGGAAGCCCGCGCCGAGCGGATCTAGGCCGAGACCACCGCCCGCAGCTCGGTCAGGCGCCGCGCGTCGGCCGGGTGGGTGGAGAGGGCTTCCGGCGGCTTCGGCTGGTCAGCGGAGCGGGCGATCATGCGCTCCCAGAAGCTGACGGCGGCGCGCGGGTCCTGGCCGGCCTCGCGCATCAGTTCGACGCCGACGCGGTCGGCCTCCAGCTCGTGCTTGCGGGAGTAGGGCAGGATCACCCCGTACATCGCCCCCATGCCGAGCGCGGCGGCGATCTCGCCGGCGTACTGGCCGCCGTCCTCGCCATTGGAGAGCAGCACCTGGGCGAGGGTGACGCCAGCCTGGACCGCCAGCTCCTGGCTGACCCGCTCGGCTGGGTGGCGGGCGACGATGTGGCCGACCTCGTGGCCGAGCACCGATCCGATCTCGTCGTCCGAGCGGGCGAAGTCGAACAGGCCGCGGAAGAAACCGACCTTGCCGTTCGGCAGCACGAAGGCGTTGAACTCGGGGCTGTCGAGGACCACGAACTCCCAGGCGAGGTCGCGGCCCGAGGCCTGCGCCAGGGGCCGGCCGATCCGGGCCAGGCGCTGGTGGTAGGCCGGATCGCGGACGGGGCGGAACTGGGCGGTGACCTGGGCCCAGGCCTGGTCGGCCATGCCGGCCAGTTGTTCGTCGGAGACGAAGGCGAGCTGGCGGCGGCCGGTCTCGGCGTTCTGCGAACAGCCGGCCAGCGCCGCGGCGGCGCCCAGCGCCAGCAGGCTCCGGCGGGAGACGCAGATCCCGCACATGGCCTAAAGGATGAACCGCGAGAGGTCGGCGTTGTGCGACAGCTCGCCGATCCGGCCGGTGACGTAGGCCGCGTCGACGGTGACCGTCTCGCCGGTCTTGTCGGCGGCGGCGAAGGAGACCTCCTCCAGCACCTTCTCGAGCACGGTCTGCAGCCGGCGCGCGCCGATGTTCTCCACCGCGCCGTTCACCGTCACCGCGGCGTCGGCCAGGGCGTCGATGGCGTCCTGGGTGAAGGCCAGGGTGACGCCTTCAGTCGCCAGCAGCGCCTGCTGTTGGCGGATCAGGTTGGCCTCCGGCTCGGTGAGGATGCGGCGGAAGTCCTCGCGGGTCAGCGGCTTCAGCTCCACGCGGATCGGCAGCCGGCCCTGCAGCTCGGGCAGCAGGTCGGAGGGCTTGGCCACGTGGAAGGCGCCCGAGGCGATGAACAGGATGTGGTCGGTCTTCACCGGTCCGTACTTGGTGGAGACGGTGGTGCCCTCGATGAGGGGCAGCAGGTCGCGCTGCACGCCCTCGCGGGAGACGTCGGCGCCCTGGCGCTCGGCCCGGGAGGCGACCTTGTCGATCTCGTCCAGGAAGACGATTCCCTGGTTCTCGGCCAGCTCCAGCGCCTCCTGGGTGAGGGCCTCCTGGTCGAGCAGCTTGTCGCTCTCCTCGGCGATCAGCGGGGCCCAGGCGCCGGCGACGGTGGTCTTGTGGGTCTTGGTGCGGCCGCCGAACGCCTTGCCGAAGATGTCGCCGATGTTGAGCATGCCCATGGAGCCGCCGGGCTGGCCGGGCACGTCCATCATCGGGAGCTGCGGCCCGGTGTCGGCCACCTGCAGCTCGACCTCCTTGTCGTCCAGCTCCCCGGCGCGGAGCTTCCGCCGGAAGGCGTCCCGAGCGGCGGTGGAGCCCGGGCCTGTGAGGGCGTCGAGGATCCGCTCCTCGGCGGCGGCCTCGGCCCGGGCGCGGACGCCGGCGCGGCGCTTATCGCGGACCATCTGGATGGCGCTCTCCACGAGGTCGCGGACGATCTGGTCCACGTCGCGACCGACGTAGCCCACCTCGGTGAACTTGGTGGCCTCGACCTTGAGGAACGGCGCCTGGGCGAGCTTGGCCAGCCGGCGCGCGATCTCGGTCTTCCCGACGCCGGTGGGGCCGATCATCAGGATGTTCTTGGGCGTGACCTCGTCGCGCAGGTCGTCGGGCACCCGCTTCCGGCGCCAGCGGTTGCGCAGCGCCACGGCCACGGCGCGCTTCGCCTCGGGATGGCCCACGATGTAGCGGTCGAGCTCGGATACGATCTCGCGGGGAGAGAATTCGGTCATGTCCGCCAACAGATAGGGAAGGGGAGGGGCGGTTACGACGCCTTCGGCGGCGGCGCGACCAGGAGCTGGTCGTAGAGCAGCCGCCAGCCTTCGGAGTCGTAGCGCCAGATGCGCACGTAGTGGCCGCGGCCGGCCTGGCCGTCCCGGCTGGTCCAGGCCGCGTTCCCGTAGGTCCAGGCGAGGTCGCCGGCCGACGAGGCCTGGCCGCCCAGGGGCGAGAACAGGATGGTCTGCGGCCGGGTCTCGAGCTCGGACTCGATCCCGGCGCGGTCCGCAGGCGGCCTCGCCTTGGAGCCGACCACCCGGGCGTCCGTGGCGATGTGGGCGAGATAGGCGCCCTTCACGTCCTTGCGGGCCGCGGCGGCGAGCGCCGTCTCCGCCCGGGAGACCTCGGTCATGGCCTGGGACGGCGACCCGGCGCGGCGCGCCGACATCCGCGCGTAGGCGACGGGCGAGTCCTTCGGCGCGGCGCCGGTGGTGTCGCTGGGCGGGCCCCCGTCGAACAGCCACTTCCAGGAGCCGTCCGGCTGTTTCGCCCAGACCGTGAAGTACCAGGCCCCGGGCTTGCCCGCGAAGGTGTAGGGCCCGGTGGTGAAGCCCAGGTCGCCGGACTGGGCGATGCCCGCCCACAGGGGCCACCACACGAGGTCGGGGCCCTTCGGCTGCGGCGCGGCGAAGGCCGCCTTGGCCAGGGTCGGGTCGGGCGCGAGCACGATACCCTCGGGCGCGGAGTGCTTCAGGAAGCTGTCGCGGACGCCGAGCGCCAGGCCGTCCGCGGCGAAGGCCCGCTCGGCGGCGACCACCGGGGCGGGATCGACCTTCGGCTGGGCGGGGGCCGGGGCGGCGAGGAGCAGGGTGGCGGCGAGCGCCAGGCTAGAGCGCTTCAACCGTCAGGCTCCCGTTGGTGTAGACGCAGATCTCGGCGGCGATGGCCATGGCCTTGCGGGCCACCTGCTCGGCGTCGAGGTCGGTGTCCATCAGGGCACGGCCCGCGGCGAGCGCGAAGTTGCCGCCCGAACCGATGGCGGCCACGCCATGCTCCGGCTCCAGCACGTCGCCGACGCCGGTGACGGTGAAGATGCTGTCCTTGTCGGCCACCAGCAGCATGGCTTCGAGCTTGCGCAGGTAGCGGTCGGTCCGCCAGTCCTTGGCGAGGTCCACGCAGGCGCGGGCGAGTTGCTCGGGGTACTGCTCGAGCTTGGCCTCGAGCCGCTCGATGAGAGTGAAGGCGTCGGCGGTGGAGCCGGCGAAGCCCGCGATCACCCGCCCGCCAGCCAAGCGGCGCACCTTGCGCGCGGTGCCCTTGACCACCGTCTGGCCCATGGAGACCTGGCCGTCGCCGGCGATGACCGTCTTGCCGCCCTTGCGCACGGCGAGGATGGTGGTGCCGTGCCAATCGGGAAACGGCGCTGTATGGGTCGACATGGCCTGCGATGTGGCCAGCGGGCGGGGCGAGGTCAAGCGGGATGAGCTTCACCGACGAAGAGGTCGAGCGCTACGCGCGCCATCTCGTGCTGCGCGAGGTGGGCGGCCCCGGCCAGCAGCGGTTGAAGGGGGCGAGCTGCCTGATCGTGGGCGCCGGCGGCCTGGGATCGCCGGCCTCGCTCTACCTGGCCGCCGCCGGCGTGGGCTCGATCATCCTGGCCGACCCTGACACGGTGGACGTCTCGAACCTGCAGCGGCAGGTGATCTACACCGACGAGGACGTGGGCCTGCCGAAGACGGAGGCGGCCGCCGACCGGCTGCACGCGCTCAACCCGCACGTCTTCGTCGCCGGCTACAACGGTGCGTTCGACGAGGGCAGCGCCGACGAGCTGGTCTCCGGGGTCGACCTGGTGCTGGACGGCACCGACGACTTCGCCACCCGCTTCTGCGTCAACGCCGCGTGCGTCCGCCACGGCAAGCCGCTGGTGACCGGGGCCATCGGCCGCTGGACCGGCCAGGTGGGGGTTTTCCGCGGCCGCCCCTGCTACCGCTGCCTGGTGCCGGAGATCCCGCCGGACGCCGAGACCTGCGTCGCCGTGGGCGTGGTGGGCGCGCTGGCCGGAGTGATCGGCTCGATGATGGCGCTCGAGGCGGTGAAGCTGATCACCGGGGCCGGCGAGCCGCTGGTCGGCCGGCTGTCGATCTACGACGGCCTGGCCGGCGAGACGCGGACCGTGCGGGTGGCGGCCGACCCGGAGTGTCCGGTGTGCGCTTCGTCCTAGTTTCCCCCCCTGGGGGAGGAACTAGGACTACAGCATCTGGGGCAGCACCCGGTCGGGCGGGCGGTGGCCGTCCATCCAGGTCTTGATGTTGATGATCACCTTCTCGCCCATTTCGACCCGGGCCTCGACGGTGGCCGAGCCCAGGTGCGGCAGGAGGACCGCGTTCGGCAGGCCGAGCAGCTTGGGGTTCACCGTCGGCTCGTGCTCGAACACGTCGAGACCGGCGCCGGCGATGGCCCGGCTCTTCAGGAGGTCGGCGAGCGCGTCCTCGTCGATGATCTCGCCGCGGGCGGTGTTGATGACGATGGCGTGCGGCTGCAGCAGCTTCAGCCGCCTCGCGGACAGCAGGTGGTAGGTGGCCGGGGTGTGCGGCGAATGGACCGAGATGATGTCCATCCGGGCCAGCATCTGGTCGAGGCTCTCCCAGTAGGTGGCCTCCAGCTCCTCGGCGATCCGCGGGCTCACCGGCTTGCGGTTGTGGTAGTGGATCTGCATGCCGAAGGCGCGCGCCCGGCGGGCGACCGCCGTGCCGATCCGGCCCATGCCGATGATCCCCAGCCGTTTGCCGTTCACCCGCCGGCCCATCATCCAGGTGGGGGTCCACCCGGAAAACTCGCCCGCCTGGACGATGTTGGCGCCCTCCACGATCCGCCGCGACACCGACATCATCAGCGCCATCGTCAGGTCGGCGGTGTCCTCGGTGAGCACGCCCGGCGTGTTCGTCACCGTGACGCCGCGGGCGTTGGCCGCCGCCACGTCGATGTGATCCACGCCAGCGCCGAAGTTGGCGATCAGCTTCAGCCTCTCGCCCGCCCTCTCCAGCACGGCGGCGTCGATGCGGTCCGTGATGGTCGGCGCGAGCACGTCGGCGCGGCTCACTGCGTCGATCAGCGCCTCGCGCGTCATCGGCTGATCGGTCAGGTTCAGTTCGGTGTCGAACAGCTCCCGCATCCGGGTCTCGACCGAGTCCGGAAGTTTGCGCGTGACGATGACTTTCGGCTTGCGGGCGGGCATGTGCGAACTGAAAAGGGGACGTTTCCTGATGCGCCGCCTTCGGCGCCTCGTTGACGAAGACCTGTAGCAAAGGGTCCATGGGCGGCCAAGGCGAGGCGGTGCGAATGCTAGGGGCTGGGCGACAGGCGCCGAAATGGGCCGCGCTGGCGCTGGTCCTCGCCTGCGCGGCAGGCGGAAGCGCGCAGGCGGCCGACCGACCGACCCCATCCGGCCTGCCGGTGCCCCGCTGGGTGACGCTGAAGTTCTCCGAGGTGAACGCCCGCAAGGGCCCCGGCGACGACCACCGGCTGCTGTGGGTCTACCGCGCACGCGGCCTGCCGGTGCAGGTGGTGGCCGAGACCAGCGAGTGGCGCAGGATCTGCGACCCGGACGGCGGCCTTGCCTGGGTGCACAAGCGCACGACGGATGGCCGGCGCAGCCTGATGAATCCCCGGCCCCGGCCGCTGGCCATCCAGCGCAGCCCCAAGCCGGGCGCCAAGGCGGTGGCCTACCTCAACGCCCGCTCGCTCGCCTCGCTCGTGCGGTGCGAGGACGGCTGGTGCAAGGTCAAGGCCGGGCGCGCCACCGGCTGGGTCCGGGAGGCCGAGGTCTGGGGGACCGCGGCGGCCCCGCAGTGCCGCTAGGCGGACCCCGCCGCCGTTCTCGGCCGTTGAGCGCCCCGGCGGGCTCTGCTACGGCCTGACCCCTTCGCAAAGCCACGGATCACAAGATGAGCGTCAAGGCCAAGGACCACTATAGCCACGAGGAGCTGCTGGCCTGCGCGCGCGGCGAGATGTTCGGGCCGGGCAACGCGCAGCTTCCGGCGCCGCCGATGCTGCTGTTCGACCGCATCATCCACATCGACGACAACGGCGGCGAACACGGCCTGGGCTATATCGAGGCCGAGTTCGACATCAATCCGAGCCTCTGGTTCTTCGACTGCCACTTCCTCGGCGACCCGGTGATGCCGGGCAGCCTGGGGCTGGACGCGCTCTGGCAGCTCGTGGGCTTCTACCTGGGCTGGATCGGCGGCAAGGGCCGCGGCCGGGCGCTGGGCTGCGGCGAGGTGAAGTTCGCCGGCGAGGTCACCCCCGACATCAAGCTCGTCACCTACAAGATCCAGATGAAGCGCGTGATCAACCGCCGCCTCGTCATGGGGATCGGCGACGGGGTGCTCGAAGCCGACGGAAAGCCCATCTACACCGCGCAGGACCTGCGCGTCGGCCTCTACCAGCGGGCGTAGATCCGCGGCGGAAACGGGGAAGGAAGAATGCGTCGCGTCGTCGTCACCGGGATGGGCATCGTCTCGTCCATCGGCAACAACACCAACGAGGTTCTGGCGTCGCTGCGCGAGGCCAAGTCCGGGATCTCGGCCTCTGCCGAGTTCAAGGAGATGGGTTTCCGCTGCCAGGTCCAGGCCGCGCCGCAGATCGACTGGGAGAGCCTGGTCGACCGCCGCGCCGCGCGGTTCCTCGCCCAGGGCACGGCCTACGGCCACATCGCCATGGAGCAGGCGATCGCCGACTCCGGCCTCGAGGAGTCCGAGATCTCGAACGAGCGCACCGGCCTGGTGGTCGGCTCCGGCGGCCCGTCCACCCGGGTGATCGTGGAAGCGGCCGAGATCACCCGCACCAAGGGTCCCAAGCGGATCGGCCCCTTCGCCGTGCCGAAGGCCATGAGCTCCGGCCCCTCGGCCACGCTCGCCACCTGGTTCAAGATCCGCGGCATCAACTATTCGATCTCGTCGGCCTGCGCGACCAGCGCCCACTGCATCGGCAACGGCTACGAGCAGATCCTGCTCGGCAACCAGGACATCGTCTTCGCCGGCGGCGTGGAGGAGCTCGACTGGACCCTGTCGAACATGTTCGACGCCATGGGCGCCATGAGCACCAACTTCAACGAGACCCCGGCCGTGGCCAGCCGCGCCTACGACCGTGACCGGGACGGCTTCGTGATCGCCGGCGGCTCCGGCATCGTGGTGCTGGAGGAGTACGAGCACGCCAAGGCGCGGGGCGCCAAGATCTATGGCGAGATCGTCGGCTATGCGGCCAATTCCGACGGCTACGACATGGTCGCCCCCTCGGGCGAGGGCGCGGTGCGCGCCATGCGCATGGCCATGAAGGGCGCCGGCGGCCGGACCATCGACTACCTGAACCCGCACGGCACCTCGACGCCGGTGGGCGACGCCAAGGAGATGGACGCGGTCCGCGAGGTGTTCGGCGACAAGGCTCCGCTGATCTCGTCCACCAAGTCGCTGACCGGCCACAGCCTGGGCGCGGCCGGGGCGCAGGAGGCGATCTACAGCCTCCTGATGCTCAACAACGGCTTCGCCTGCGAGAGCGCGCACATCGAGAACCTGGACCCGGCGTTCGAGGGCCTTCCGATCGTGCGCCAGCGCATCGACCGCGACCTGGAGACGGTGATGAGCAACTCCTTCGGCTTCGGCGGGACCAACGGCTGCCTGGTGATGAGCCGGGCGTGAGCCTGCCCCCGGGCGTCCCGCGCCGGCCCGAGCAGCCGGACGACGAGATGTGCTGCAAGCGCGGCTGCGACCCGTGCATCTTCGACTACTACGAGCGCGCCCTGGACCGCTGGGAGGCGAAGGTGCGCGCGCTCGGCCATGATCCGGCGCAGCTCGTCGCCTCCGGGTCGGGGGTGACACCGAAGGCCTGATCCGCCACAAACCGCCCACGAACCAGACGGGAGACGCCAAGTGGCCGACGACTATCAGATGCCGAAGGGCGACCTGATGAAGGGCAAGAAGGGGGTCGTCACCGGCGTGGCGAACCACCAGTCCATCGCCTGGGGCATCGCCCGCCAGCTCGCCGCCCAGGGCGCCGAGATCGCCTTCCTCCACCTGCCGGGCATGGAGCGCCGGGTGCAGCCGCTGGCCGACGAGATCGGCGTGAAGGTGCTGGCGCCGGTGGACGTTACGGACGACGCGGCCATGGACGCCGCCTTCCAGACGGTGAAGGACGCCTTCGGCGAGATCGACTTCTTCGTCCACGCCATCGCCTTCGCCAACAAGGACGAGCTGAAGGGCTCGTTCGTGGACAACACCACCCGCGAGGGCTTCCTGCGGGCGATGAACATCTCGGCGTTCAGCTTCGTGGACTGCGCGCGGCGCGCGGCGGCGATGATGCCCGAGGCCGGCGGCTCGATCATCACCCTCACCTACATGGGCTCGGAGCGGGCGATCCCGAACTACAACACAATGGGCGTGGCCAAGGCGGCGCTGGAAGCCGCCGTTCGCTACGCCGCCCGCGACCTCGGGCCGAAGGGCATCCGGGTGAACGCGCTGTCGCCAGGGGCCATGAAGACCCTCTCGCTGGCGGGCATCTCCGGCGGCCGCGGCATGCTGGCCAAGGGCCGCTCGCTCAGCGCCATGAAGGAGGACACCTCCATGGAGGGGGTGGCCGGCGCGGCGCTGTGGCTGCTGTCGGACCTCGGCAAGTCGACCACCGGCGAGTGCGTCCACGTGGACGCCGGCTTCCACATCATGGGCTTCTCGGAGGACGAGGAGTAATCCCTCATCCTCCGGCCGAGGCGGCCTACGCCGCGTAGGCCCTCAGGAACCGGCGCGCCGCCTCGCGGGCGATGAGGTCGGCCTTGGCGGTGTCGAGGCCGCGCTCGACGCCGAGCAGGGCGGCGGTCTGGTAGGAGCCGATGACCATGCCGGCGAAGAACTCGGCCGCCTGCAGCGGGTCGGGGCAGGCGAGCCGGCCGGCGCGGGTCTCGAGATCGAGGAACTCGGCGAGCTTCAGGCGCGACTGCAGCGGGCCGGCCTCGTAGACCGCCCGCGCCACCTCGGGGGCCTCCTCGGCCCCCAGGATGGCGGCCTTGAAGAAGCCCTGGCTGCGGTTCCCCTCGACCAGCTTCGCCAGCAGGATCCGCCCGAAGGCGGCGAGCGCCTGCGCCGGGTCGGCGATGCCCTCGGGCGTCTCCAGCGGCGCGGTCATCTCGTGCACGCGGCGGTCGCACAGCGCCCGCACCAGCTCGGCCTTCGAGCCGTAGTGGTTGTAGATGGTCTGCTTGGAGACGCAGGCCCGCCGCGCGATCTCCTCCATGGGGGCGGAGACCCCGCGCTCGCCCAGGACCTCGACGGCGGCGTCCAGGATGGCCTCGCTCTTGGCGAGGTCGATTTGTCCGGCGATGCGCGGCATCAGTGACCGCCCCCCGGCCCGGCCATGGACTTGCCCGGCCTGGCGAAGAAGGCCAGCACCATGGCCGCCCAGCAGCCCATGGCCAGGAAGGCGAAGGCGTCGCCGAAGCTGAGCACCGAGGCCTGCTTGTGCAGCAGCCCGCTGACCGCCTTGGCGGCCGCGCCCTCGGGGTTGGGCACGCCGTTGGCGGTCATGAGCTGGGTGATGCTCTCGAGCATGCCGCTGGTCGCCGGGTTGGCGGTGTTGGCCGCCGCCGCGATGTCGGCGTAGTGCACCGCCGTCTGGTGGCTGAGGATGGTCGATAGCAGGGCGAGGCCGATGGCGCCGCCGACGTTGCGGATCAGGTTAATCAGGCCCGAGGCGTCCTTCATCATGCTGACGGGCAGACTGGACACGCTCATCTGCTGGGCCGCGATCATCGCCACCATGGTGCCCAGGCCGCGGGCGACCTGCAGGGTGAAGAACTCGGCGAAGCCCCACTGGTCGGTGACCCTGACGCCGAGCTGGATCCCCCAGGCGGCCAGGGCGAAGCCGCCGACCATGGCGATCCGGGCGTCCACCGCCCGCACGATCCGGCCCGCCAGCGGGGCCGACAGGAACATGGTGAGGCCGGACACCAGCATGGTGTTGCCCACTTCCGCCGAGGAGAAGCCGCGGATGTTCCCGAGGAAGATCGGCATCAGGAAGGTGCCGCCGAACAGGCTGATCCCCGTGACGAAGGTCATGACGATGCCGAGCGAGAAGTTGCGGTCGAGGAAGGGCTTCAGCGAGACGATCGGCTGCCAGTAGGTGAGCTGCCGCCGGATGAACACGACGCCGGTGGTCGCGGCGGTCACCGTCAGCCACAGGATCACGTCGTCCTCGAACCAGTTCTCGCTGGCGCCCTCCTCCAGCACGTACTGCATGGAGAGCAGGAAGACGGTCATCAGGGCCAGGCCCCACCAGTCGATGCCCTTGGAGAGGCTGGGATCGCCCTTGTCGAAGTTGGCGTAGCGGCCGACCAGGAAGACCACCAGCAGGCCCACCGGCGCGTTGATGAAGAACAGCCAGCGCCAGCTGAGCTGGTCGGTGAGGTGGCCGCCGAGCGTCGGCCCGACCGTGGGCGCCAGGGTGACGATCAGGCCGACGATGACGTTGGCGGTCAGCCGCCGCTCGGGCGGGAAGACGGTCATGGCGGTGGCGAAGATCGGCGGGATCATCGCCCCGGCGAAGATCCCCTGCAGCGCGCGGAAGAAGATCATCATCGCGACGCTGGACGACAGGCCCACGGCGATGGAGGTCAGGATGAAGCCGATCACCGCGACCACGTAGAAGGACCGCGTCCCCCACATCTTGGTCAGGTAGGCCGTGAGCGGCATGATCACGACTTCTGCCAGCAGGTAGATCGTCTGAACCCAGCTGATCTCGTCGGCCGTGGCGCCGATGCCGGCCTGGATCTGGGTCAGCGAGCTGGCGACGATCTGGATGTCCAGAAGGGCCATGAACTGGCCGATGACCATCCCGCCGAAGCCGAGGAAGACCTTGGTCCAGTCGATCGCCTGGCCGTCCGCGCCCAGGTGGCTGGGCGCCGGCGCGGCGGGCGCCCGGGCGTCAGCAGGGGTGGCGGCGGCGTCGGTCACGGGCGTCGGGCCTTACTGGGCGGCGCCGCGGCGGGCGAACTGAGAGGGCATGACGCCGGCCTCGGCGAAGCTCGGGCCGGTGTTCTGGGTGACGCCCACCTTAACCTCCACCGAGAGGCCCGGCCGCAGGGCGCCGGCCAGCGGCTGGCTGCGATCGACGGCGATCTTCACCGGCAGGCGCTGGGCGATCTTGGTGAAGTTGCCGACGGCGTTCTCCACCGGGATCAGGGCGAACTCGGAGCCCGTGGCCGGGGCGAAGCTGTCGATCCGACCCTTGAGGGTCTGCTTGCCGAAGGCGTCGGCGCGGATCTCCACCGGCTGGCCGATGCGCAGGCGCGAGACCTGGGTCTCCTTGAAGTTGGCGACCACATAGGCGTCGCCGAGCGGCACCACGCTCATCAGGGCGCCGCCAGGGCGCACGTACTGGCCGATGCGGACGCCGCGGGCGCCGACCACGCCCGCCACCGGGGCGCGGATCTCGGTGCGGGAGAGGTCGATGCGGGCCTGTTCCACCGCCGCGCGGGCGGCGTCGGCCTGGGCCTGGGTCTGGGCGCGAGCCGAGCCCAGGGAGGCGGCGGTCCGGCGCTCGGCCTCGAGCGTCGCCTGGGCCTGGGCCACGGCGGCGGCGGCCTGCTGGTGGCTCGCGCGGGCGGTCTGGGCGCGCTGGGTGGAGACCCAGCCCTGCTGGGCGAGCTGGCCGTAGCGGTTGAGCTCGGCCTGCGCGAGGCCGGCCTCCGCCCGGGCGCTTTCCACGCCGGCTGCGCGCTGGGCGATCATCGCCTCCTCGAGCCGGGCCTTGTCGTCCACCTGGGCGACGGCGGCCTGCAGGGGCGCGGCGTTGGCTTCCGCCTGGGCGAGGCGGGCCTTGATGGTGGCGGGGTCGATGCGGACCAGGACCTGGCCAGCCTGCACCGGCTCATTGTCGTCCACCAGCACCTCGGCGACGTAGCCGTCCACCAGGGGCGCCACGGTCACCTTGTCGGCCTGGACGAAGGCGTTGTCGGTGGACTCGAACTTCTGCTTGTCGACCCACCACACCCCGCCGCCCACGGCCAGCGCCACGGCGGCCGCGCCGCCCGCCACGAGAGGAACCAGACGCTTCTTCGGCAGCCCCGCCATCACACACACACCTCAGGCAAGCGAAATCTGGACGCGAGAGTCCATCGTTCGCCGATCAGCTAGGCGCACGGGGTGTAAAGCGCAAGTGAAGATTGGACGAGACCGTCCAAGATTCCGCGGCGGCTGGACGCGGGCGGCCGTTCGTGGCGTATCCGCCACATGACCGAGCACGACGCCGACGTGATCATCGCAGGCGCGGGCATCGCCGGGGCGACCCTGGCGCTGTCCCTGCACCGGGCCGGGCTGAAGCCCGTGCTGATCGACCCGGTGGTGTTCGACGCCCAGCTCGCGCCCACCTTCGACGGCCGCGCCCACGCCATCGCCTTCGCCGCCTACCGCCAGTGGCGGGCGCTTGGCCTCGCGCCGGCCCTGGACCCGCACGCCCAGCGCATCGAGCAGATCCTGGTGACCGACGGCCGCTCGCCCGGCGCGGCGGCGGGCGACGGGACGCCGTTCTGGCTGCGCTTCGACGCCGCCGAGATCGCCGACCGCGCCGACGGCGAGCCCCTGGGCTACCTGCTCGAGAACCGCCACACCCGCGCCGCGCTGGCCGCGGCGATCGGCGAGGCCGGGATCGAGGTGCTGGCGCCCGCCCGGGTGGCGGCGGCGGCGTTCGGCCCGCGTGAGGCGGTCGTCACCCTGGCCGACGGCCGCCGGATCGCCGCCCCGCTGGCGGTGGGCGCCGAGGGCCGGGGCTCGACGCTCCGCGAGGCGGCGGGGATCAACACCATCGGCTGGGACTATCGACAGACGGGGGTGGTCGCGACGGTCCGCCTGGCGCGTCCGCACCGCGGCGTCGCCCACGAGTATTTCCTGCCCGAGGGGCCGTTCGCCATCCTGCCGCTCACCGGCGACCGGGCGAGCCTCGTCTGGACCGAGAGCGATCGCCGCGCCGCGGCGCTGAAGGCCGCCCGTCCGGAGGTCTTCCACGCCCACCTGCGCCGCCGGTTCGGCGACCACCTGGGCGAGGCCGAGGTGGAGGGGCCGATCTTCACCTATCCGCTCAGCCTGCAGCTCGCCGAGCGGTTCACCGGGCCTCGCGTGGCCCTGCTGGGCGACGCGGCCCATGGCGTGCACCCGATCGCCGGCCAGGGGCTGAACCTCGGGCTCAAGGGCGCCGCCGCGCTGGCCGAGGTGCTGGTCGAGGCCGCCCGACTGGGCGAGGACATCGGTTCGGAGGTGGTGCTGGAGCGCTACGCCGCCTGGCGGCGGTTCGACACCGTCACCCTCTCCGCCGGGATGGACGCCTTCGTCCACCTGTTCTCCAACGACAATCCGCTGGTGCGGCTGGCCCGCGGCGCGGGCATGGCGGCGGTCAACCGGATCGGGCCGGCGCGCCGGTTCTTCATGCACCAGGCCGGCGGCGCCGTGGGCGACCTGCCCCGGCTGCTGCGCGGCGAGGCGCTCTAGATCCTACTGATCCAGCTCACGGGCCTCTTCCGGCAGCATGATCGGCACGCCGTCTCGGATCGGGTAGGCGAGCTTCGCGCCGCGGCTCACCAGCTCGCCGCGGGCGCGGTCCAGCTCCAGCGGCCCGTGGGTCACCGGGCAGACCAGGATCTCCAGCAGGCGCGGGTCCACGTCCACCTCGACGGCGGGGGTCTCGGGCACGGCGGTGTCGGCGTGTTCGCTCATGGCTGGGCTTTACTGCACCGAGTGCCCGCCGTCATCGCCGTCCTCGAGGGCGTCGATCTCCAGCAGGGTGGTCAGAGCGTCGAACCGGCCTGAGAGGTCGGGGGCCTCCAGCAACGCCTGCTTCTCGGCAGGGTCGAACGGCAGGCCCATGGACAGGCTGTTGACCAGGGCTTCCAGCGGCGCGGCCGCCGCAGTCTCCCAGTCGATGTCGAGCTCGCGCCGGTTGAGGTAACGCTTGAGGGCGGTCGCGAACCGCTTGCGGGCGCTCTCCTCGGCCTGGGTGGCCTCGTCCTCGGCAAGATCCGCCTCGAAGCGGTCATAGACCGCGCGGACTTGGCGGTAGGGGGTCTTGAGGTTCAGCTCCGCGCCGGCCTCGAACCGGCAGATGCCGGTGAGCGTGATCAGATAGCGGCCGTCGGAGGTCTCGGCGTAGCTGGTGATCCGGCCTGCGCAGCCCACGTCGGCCAGGATCGGTCGCGTACGGTCGCCGCCCGGCTTCGTCTGGATCATGCCGACGATCCGGTCGCCCGCCATGACGTCGTCGATCATGTTGAGGTACCGGGGCTCGAAAATCTGCAGAGGCAGGTCGCCGCCGGGCAGCAGCAGGGCCCCGTCCAGCGGGAACACCGGGATCACCTGCGGCAGGTCGGCGGCGCGCCGGTAGGGCGCCATGGTCTTCCCCTTGCGCGTCAACTGAACAGGATCGCCGAGAGCCTGCGCCGGCCGCTCTTGGCGATCTCGGAGGTGGGACCGGCCGCCTCGAAGATGGTCAGGAGCTGCTTGCGGGCCGCCTGCTCGTTCCACTCCCGGTCCTTCTCGATGATCGAGAGCAGGTGATCGACGGCCTCTTCCATCTGCCCGCGGCCGGCGAGCGCCTTGGCGAGCTCCAGGCGGGCCTCGTGGTCGTCCGGGTCGGCGGCGAGGCGCTGCTCGAAGCCGGCGGTCTCGGAGTCGCCCTCGGCCGCCAGCGCCAGCGCGGCGCGCACGCCGTCCAGTTCGGGGTCCTTGGCCCCGTCCGTAACCATGTCGACGATCTCCTGGGCGCGCGCGGTGTCGCCGGAGGCGAGATAGACACGGGCGAGGCCCGCCATGGCCTTCACGTTCTCGGGGTCGTGGCGCAGCACCTCGGCGAAAGCCTGGGCCGCGCCGCCGAGGTCGCCCAGATCCATGGACTCACGGGCCATGTCGAGCAGGTCGTCCACCGGCGAGCCACCGCCGCCGCCCTGCTTCGCCAGCCGCTCGACGAACTGCTTCACCTGGCTCTCGGGCAGCGCGCCCATGAAGCCGTCCACCGGCCGGCCGCCCACGAAGGCGAACACCGCCGGGATCGACTGGACCCGGAGCTGGCCGGCGAAGGCCGGGTTCTTGTCGATGTCGATCTTCACCAGCTTCACCGCGCCCTTGGCCGCGGTGACGGCCTTCTCGAGCGCCGGGCCGAGCTGGCGGCAGGGGCCGCACCAGGTCGCCCAGAAGTCGACGATGACCGGCGTCTCCTTCGACGTCTCGATGACGTCCGCAACGAAGCTGGCGTCCGTGCCGTCCTTGATGATGTCGCCGGCCGGCTTGCCGGCGGTGTCCCCGATCAGGGTCATGTAGGTCCTACCCTCGCCTCGTCACGTCCAAAACGCCTCGCCGCCAAGATGGTCGCACGCCGACGGCGGTTCAACGCACCGGCTGAACCACGGCCATGGCCTCGAAGTCCACCACCATCGGCTCGACGCCGATCGCAGCCAGGAACCGGCGGAGGCCCTCGCGGGGCACGGTGGTGGTGGCGGTGTTGGTCAGCGGGTGGAAATTCACCTGCTCCGCCTCGGCCAGCGTGCGGTCCAGCACGAACCGTACGCGGCGTTCGCGATCGTTGACCAGGCCGAAGGCGGTGACCGAGCCCGGGGCGACGCCGAGGGTCTGGGCCATCAGCACCGGGCTGCCGAACGACAGGCGCGCCGAGCCGATCACGTGGTGGAGGCGCTTCAGGTCGATCTGCGCGTGGCCTTCGGCCGAGACGAGCCAGAGCTGGTCCTTGGCGTCCTTCAGGAACAGGTTCTTGGTGTGCGCGCCGGGTATGCGGGCCTTGATCTCCTCGCCCTCCTCCACCCGGAACACCGCCGGATGCTCGTGGGTCACGACCTCGACGCCGATCTCCGCCAGGAAGGCCAAGAGGCCGTCGCGGTCCTTCGCTCTCTCGTCCGTCATGGCCCCCTGATAGCGGAACTGGACGGGGGCGCCATCCGCGCTCTAAGGGTCGCGGCGTCACCGAACACGCGAGCCTGCCCGATGGAACTGGAGTGCTTCCCCGTCACCGACCGTCCGCCGGAGCTGGTGCCCGGCCGGCCGCAGCGGGCCTGGATGGACCAGTTCGCGGCCCGCCACCCCTACCGCTGCCTGCCGCTCTCCATGGCCAACTCCTCGGGCTGGGAGCTGCTGTGCCCCACCGGCTTCACCGCCGAGTGGAACGGCGGTCTGATGCAGACCGACATCACGCTTCGCCCCGATCACCCGCACCCGGACTTCCACAAGCTGGCGTCCAGCCACTTCAGCCACGGGGTGCTGACCTTCCACGCGGGCTATCTGTTCCGCACGCCGCCGGGCTGGTCGATGTGGGTGATGGGTCCGCCGAACCTGGTGAAGGACGGCATCCAGCCGCTGGCCGGGGTCGTGGAAACCGACTGGCTGCCCTTCCCCTTCACCATGAACTGGCTGTTCACGCGTCCCGGCCGGGTGCGGTTCGAGAAGGGCGAGCCCTTCTGCTTCATCACCCTGCTGCAGGACAAGACGCTGCACGAGATCCAGCCGGTGATCCGGCGCATGGATTCCGACCCCGAGCTCCGTCACCAGTACGACGTCTGGGAGAAGCACCGCAGCGAGTTCAACCAGAAGATCTTCCGCGGCGATCCGGAGGCCACCAAGGAGGCCTGGCAGCGCTACTACTTCAAGGGCGAGTTCCCGGAAGAGGTCGACGCGCCCGCCCCGCAGGGCCACGTGAACAAGCGCCGGCTGAAGGCGCCAAAATTCGGCTGAAGACCCGCTTGCAAAGGCCTGGGTCGTCTGCCATAAGCCGGCCTCTCGAATTTCGGGGCGGCCTTCGGGGCGGCTCCGGAACGGAGTGCGGGCGTAGCTCAGGGGTAGAGCACAACCTTGCCAAGGTTGGGGTCGGGCGTTCGAATCGCCTCGCCCGCTCCATATTCGAGAACCCCACAGACGCCGCCCTTCGGGGCGGCGTTTTGCTTTTCCGGGATTTCGCCAAGGGCGGCGAGGGCCGGCGCCACGCCGACCCTCGCCCTGATCAGAACTCCTGCCAGTCGCTCTTCGCGGCGGCGCCCGCCGCGGCGCCATAGGCGGCCACCAGGCGCTGCTGTTGCGACCTGGCGGGTGACGGCGCCGGCCTGGAAGCGGGCGTGGCGGCCGACGGCTGCGAGGCCGACGCGCCCACGTGGAACTGCTCCATCAGCTTCCTCAGCTCCTCGGCCTCACGCGCGAGCGAGTGGCTCGCGGCGGTGCTTTCCTCGACCATGGCGGCGTTCTGCTGGGTGACCTGGTCCATCTGGTTCACCGCGGTGTTCACCTGATGCAGGCCGGTGGCCTGTTCCTGGGCGGACGCGGCGATCTCCGAGACGATGGCGTTGATCTCGGCGACCTGCCCCGAGATCCTGTTCAGGGCCTCGCCGGCGTCGCCCACCAGGTGAACGCCCTCGTTCACCTGCTGGGTGGAGGTGGTGATCAGCTCCTTGATCTCCTTCGCCGCCTCGGCGGAGCGCTGCGCCAGGGCCCGGACCTCCATCGCGACCACGGCGAACCCCTTGCCGGCGTCTCCCGCCCGGGCGGCCTCGACGCCGGCGTTCAGGGCCAGCAGGTTGGTCTGGAAGGCGATCTCGTCGATGACCCCGATGATCTGGCTGATCTGCTCGGCGGACCGCTCGATCGCGTTCATGGCTTCGACCGCCCGGCGCACCACGTCGCCGCTCTGTTCGGCGTCGTCCTTGGCGGCCGTCACCACGGTCCTGGCGTGCTTCGCCGCTTCCGCCGTCTTGCCCACGGTGGCGGTGATCTCATCGAGCGCGGCCGCTGTTTCCTCGAGGCTGGCCGCCTGCTGCTCGGTCCGCTTCGAGAGGTCGTCGGCCGCCTGGCTGATCTGGTGCGTCCCGGCGCCGATTGCGCCGGTGTTGTTCAGCACTGCGGCCATGGCCTCCTGCAGCTTCGCCAGGGTGCCGTTGAAGTCGGTCCTCAGGCGTTCGTAGTCGGCGGCGAAGCTCTGGCTCACCCGGTGGGTGAGGTCGCCGCCCGACAGCCGGTCCAGGCCGTGCGCCAGGGCGTCCACCACCTTCGAGAGCTCGGCGGCCGCCTCTTCGCGGGCGAGCTCGTTGCGCCGCCGCTCCTCCTCGGCTTCGGCGCGCCGGGCCTCGGTCTCCGCTTCCAGGCGCCGCATCTCCAGGCCGTTGGTTTTGAACACCTCCACGGCGCGGGCCATCTCACCCACCTCGTCACGGCGCTCGGCGCCCACCACATCGACGGCATGGTCGCCGCCGGCCAGCCTGGCCATGACCCGGGACAGCTCGTTCAGCGGCGCGCCGACGAGTTTCCGCGTCGCCAGGAACAGCGCGGTCAGGACGGCGGCGATAATCAGCACGCCGCCGACCACGAGGCCCACCAGCAGGTTCCGTTCCGGTGCGCGCACGACGGCTTCCGGCGCATCCACGACGACCGCCCAGTTGGCGCCGGAAGCGGTCAGCGGCACCGGCGCGAGCTGCCGCGAGACAGGCTTCCCGCCCTCGCTGACACCTTGGACCACGATCGGCTTGCCCGCGCGGATGGCCTCGCGGATCTCGCCGGCGGCGGCGTCTTCGTAGGTCTTCATGAGCAGGGCCGGGTCGTAGTGAGAGACCCAGCGACCGTCGCCGGAGAGCAGCATCAGCCGGCCGGAGCCGAAGGGCCGCGTCTTCTCGAGGGTCGCGACCACGTCGCTCAGCGCGATGTCCAGGCCGGCGACGCCGATCAGCTTGCCGCCCGAGAACACGGGCGCCGTCAGCGAGGTCATGAGGATGGTCTTGTCGCCGACCTTGTATTCGTAAGGCTCCGTCACCGCCGGCTTTCCGGACTTGGCCGCGAGCTGATAGAACGGCTCGCCGAACACCTGTGTGTCTTCCGGCGGCTCGATGGTGACCTGGCCATCGACGCGCGCCCAGTAGGGTTCGAAGCTGCCGGTGGAGTTGGAGCCGAGGGCCTTCTGGCCGGCGAACTCGGCGTCCCGACCGTCGAAGGCGTTGGGCGCGGCGAAGAACCAGCTCCCCATGACAAGGCTGGAGGAATCCAGGGCGGGCTTCAGCATCGCCATGACGGTGGCCCGATCGCGGACCCCGTGCTCGTGGGCGGCGCCGACTGCGCTGGCCATCGCCGTCGCCGTATCCTGCACGCCCCGGAGCTCGCCGGCCAGCCGCATCGCCTCGGCCTGTCCCAGCGATGCGCTGTAGTTGTCCGAAAGTCCGCGGACCGTCCGGGACGACTGAAACGCCACGAGGCTGCACGCCAGCAGGAGCAGGAGGCCGATGGTCGCCCCCGCCGCCAGCATGAGCTTTGAGCTGACCGAGTTTACGCGCACGACGAGATTCCCCCAGACTTGTTCTTCCGGGGAAGTCGGGGCCAGGAACCTCAAGACACAGTTAACTCGCACAACCGGTCTAAGGAAAGCTGCGGCGGTCCCGTGGGCGGGGCTGGGGCCAGCTCGAGGGCGCGCCCGGCCAGAGTGCGGGCGCGCCACAGTCCGAGCGGGGCCGCTCAGGCGGCCATGGCGGTCTCGGGGAGGGCGCCGTCGAGGTCGAGCAGGGTGACGATGGCGTCCTCCATGGTGATGACGCCGCGCACGAAGTCGGCTTCCGGGCCGCCGCCCCCCAGTTCGGGGGCCGCCTGGATCTGGGCCGACTCCACCGTGATGATGTCGCAGACCGCGTCCACCAGCAGGCCGACGGGCCGGCCGGCGAGCTCGGCCACGACCACCACCGAAGAGGCGTCCGGGCTGCGCGGCGGCAGGCCGAGCCGGGCGGAGAGGTCCAGCACCGGCAGCACCGCGCCCCGCAGGTTGATCATCCCCAGCACATAGCCGGGTGCGTGCGGCAGGGGCGTGGACGCCGTCCAGCCGCGAATCTCGCGCACCCGCATGATGTCGAGGGCGAACAGCTGGGATCCGACCTGGATCGAGATCAGCTCACGGGCGCCGGCCGGCGCGTCGGCCGAGCCGTGCATCAGAACTCCTCCCAGTTGTCGGCGTCGGCCGTGGGCTCGGGCTTGCGGAGCGCGCCGCCGCCGCCGCCGTGGGTGGAGACGGTCTTCAGCGCCGTCGCCGTGCGAGGGGCCGGCGTCGCCTGACGCCGGGCCGGCTGGCCCGCGGCGACCGCGGCCTCGCCCACCTTGAAGCGGGAGATCAGTTGCGAGAGCGCTTCGGCGTCCTGGGCCAGGCTGTGGCTGGCGGCCGTGGACTGCTCCACCATGGCGGCGTTCTGCTGGGTCACCTGGTCCATCTGGTTCACCGCGGTGTTCACCTGATGCAGGCCGGTGGCCTGTTCCTGGGCGGACGCGGCGATCTCGGTGACGACGGTGGTGATGTCGGCCACCTGGGCGACGATCCGCTCGAGCGCCTGGCCCGTCTCGCCGACCAGCGACACCCCCTGACCGACCTGTTCGGTGGAGGTGGAGATCAGGGTCTTGATCTCCTTGGCCGCGTCGGCCGAGCGCTGTGCGAGCGCCCGCACCTCGGAGGCGACGACGGCGAAGCCCTTGCCGGCGTCGCCGGCCCGGGCCGCTTCGACCCCGGCGTTCAGGGCCAGCAGGTTGGTCTGGAAGGCGATCTCGTCGATCACCCCGATGATCTGGCCGATCTGGGCGGACGATTTCTCGATGCCGCTCATCGCCTCCACCGCCTGGCGGACCACCTCGCCCGAGCGCTCGGCGTCGCTCTTGGCGGTATTGACCACGTCGCGGGCATGGTTGGCGCCCTCGGCCGTCTTGCGGACGGTGGCCGTGATCTCGTCGAGCGCCGCCGCCGTCTCCTCCAGGCTCGCGGCCTGCTGCTCGGTGCGCTTGGACAGGTCGTCGGCCGCCTGGCTGATCTCATCGGTGCCCGAGCGCATGCCGCGCACGTTGGCCGAAACCACCTTCATGGTCTCCTGGAGCTGGTCCATGGCTCCGTTGAAGTCGGCGCGGAGCTTCTCGTACTCCTCGGCGAACGGCTGGTTCAGGCGGAACAGCAGGTCGCCCGCGGCCAGCTTCTCCAGGCCGGTGGCGATGCCGTCCACCACCATCTGCTGCTGACGGGCGGCCTCGGCCTTGGCGGCCTCCTGGCGGCGGCGCTCCTCCTCGGCGGCCTTGGCCTGCTCGGCGGTCATGCCTTCGAGGCGGAGCTTCTCGATGGCGGCGTCCTTGAAGGTCTGGACCGCGCCGGCCATCTGGCCGAGCTCGTCGCCGCGGCCGACGCCGGGAATGTCGACAGTGTTGTCGCCGTCCGCCAGCTTGCGCATCGCGCCGGTCATGTCGACCACAGGGCGGGCGACCGTACGGGCCATCAACAGGGCCATGAGCGCCGCCACGGCGAGCGCGAGCACGGCGCTCACCACCAGAAAGATGTTGGCCAGATGGACCGCGTCCTTCTGGATCTCCATCCGCTCGTTCTGGATCGCGTGCTGGGCCTTCTCGATCTCGCCGAGCGTGTCGCGCAGGTCGCGGAGCGTGCGCTTGCCGAGCATGGCCAGCGCCTCTCCTCGGGTCGCCGGGTTGCGGGCGAGTTCGAGCGGGCGTTCGGCATGCTCCACGCGCCAGGCGGCGAACTGCTGGCCGAGCTTCTGGACGCGCGCCTTCTGCTCGGGGCTGGCGGTGTTCTCCTCGAAGTGCTTCATCGCCGTGTCGACGGCGGCCTTCTGCTCCTTGTAGGTCTCATAGAAGCTCTCGTCGCCACCGGAGACCACGAAGCCGCGGATGGCGTTCTGCTGCTCCACCAAGCCGCGCAGCATTGTCTGCACGTCCATGGACAGGTCGTAGGTGCGGTCGTTCTTCTCGGCCGCAGAACGGATCGTCATCAGTTTGCTGAAGACGAGAGCGTCGCCCAGCGTCGAAACAAGGATGATCGCTGCAAACGCAACGATCAGCTTGTTTGAGATCTTCAGATTTTGCAGACGCATAGTGATTCGCCCTCCAGCTTAGACGCTCTCCAATGTTCGGAGCCATTGGGTGCTCGACGGCGATTGCAATTGTCTTACCGCGGATTTTATCATGAAGAACGTTGTTCAAGCGTGCTTGTTTGCAAATAAGCAATTTGCAATCCGGGGTAGGCGGATCGAGAGGCGACGCACTGGCGAAGGGCCTCGAGAAGCTTGAATACGCAACCGTAGATGTGCGGAGCGACGTAGTTAAACTGCGACAATCCACCGCGTTACTTGACGGAGGCCCGGCGAGCGGAAGGCGCTTTCTGGTCCGCTAGACGAAGGTCGATATCGCGCCGGCTCGGGGTGCGGTGCAGTGTTCGCGGCTGAGGGCGGAGGGGGGACCTCCGTCGGCAAGGGCGCCGTCCCGGAAGCGGGCGGGCCGCGGGAGGAACCAATGTCCAACGCCACCTACACGGCGTCGGCGACGGGGGGCGAACACGTGGTCGATCGGGACGATCGGCTGGTGATCGGCGCCTCGTCCGTCGGCACGGTCTTCGAATGGTACGATTTCTATCTGTACGGCTCGCTGGCCACCTACATCACCACCCACTTCTTCTCGGGGGTGAACGAGACCACCGGCTACATCTTCGCCCTGCTGGCCTTCGCGGCCGGCTTCGCGGTGCGCCCGTTCGGGGCCCTGGTGTTCGGCCGTCTGGGCGACCTGTGGGGCCGCAAGAACACCTTCCTGGTCACCATGCTGCTGATGGGCCTGTCGACCTTCGCGGTCGGCCTGCTGCCGTCCTATGAGCAGATCGGCGTGGCGGCGCCGGCCATCCTGATCGTCATGCGCCTGGTCCAGGGCCTGGCGCTGGGCGGCGAGTACGGCGGGGCGGCGACCTACGTCGCCGAGCACGCGCCGCACGGCAAGCGCGGCCTCTACACGAGCTGGATCCAGACCACGGCCACCATGGGGCTGTTCCTCAGCCTGGCGGTGATCCTGGTCACCCGCATCGGCATGGGCGAGGAGGCGTTCGGGGACTGGGGCTGGCGCATCCCGTTCCTGGTGTCGATCATCCTGCTGGGCGTCTCCATGTGGATCCGCCTGAAGCTGCAGGAAAGCCCGGCCTTCGCCCGCATGAAGGCCGAGGGGAAGGGCTCCACCCAGCCGCTGAAGGAAAGCTTCGCCCGCTGGGGCAACCTGAAGATCGTCATCCTGGCGCTGGTGGGCCTCACCGCCGGCCAGGCGGTGGTCTGGTACACCGGGCAGTTCTACGCGCTGTTCTTCCTCGAGAAGATGCTGAAGGTCGACGGGGCGCTGACCAACACCCTGGTGGCGGTGGCGCTGCTGATCGGCACGCCATTCTTCATCTTCTTCGGCTGGCTGTCGGACAAGATCGGCCGCAAGCGGATCATCATGGCCGGCTGCCTGCTGGCGGCGCTGACCTACTTCCCGCTGTTCAAGGCGCTGACCTGGTCGGCCAACCCCGATCTGGCCCGCGCCGCGGCCACCAGCCCGGTGACGGTGGTCGCCGACCCGAACGACTGCTCCGTGCAGTTCGACCCGGTGGGCAAGACCGTGTTCAACAAGAGCTGCGACATCGCCAAGTCCTACCTGGCCAAGGCGGGCGTCACCTACCTGAACGAGGCCGCGCCGGCCGGCTCGGTCGCCCAGGTGCGGGTCGGCGAGACGGTGATCGCCTCCTTCCCGGGCCAGACCCTGCCGAAGGCCGAGTTCGCCGCGCAGAAGAAGGCGTGGGAAACCAACATGGGCAAGGTGCTGGCCGCCGCCGGCTACCCCGCGAAGGCCGACCCCGCCAAGGTCAACAAGGTCGCCGTGGTCGGGATCCTCACCCTGCTGGTGATCTACGTGACCATGGTCTACGGCCCGATCGCGGCCATGCTGGTGGAGCTGTTCCCGACGCGGATCCGCTACACCTCGATGAGCCTGCCCTACCACATCGGCAACGGCTGGTTCGGCGGCTTCCTGCCCACCACCTCCTTCGCCATGGTGGCGGCCACGGGCAACATCTACTACGGCCTCTGGTACCCGGTGGTGGTGGCGTCGGTCACCTTCGTGATCGGCATGCTGTTCGTCCGAGAGACCAAGGACGTCGACATACACGCCTGACGCTCCACCTCCCCAAGGCGTGTGGCGGGCGGCCCCGGCGGCCGCCCGCCTTCGTTTGCGACCAAGGTCGGCTTGCCGAACGGCCCGCCGGGGCGTCTGATCCCCGGGTCGGCAGGGAGGACCCGTGAGCGCCTGGCTGGTCATTCTGGCGGTGGCCGTCTACATGGCCGCGCTCTTCAACGTGGCCTGGCGCGGCGACCGCGACGCCGCCGCCCGGACCGACGTGCGCCGCCGGGCGGTCACCTACGCCCTGTCGCTCGCCGTCTACTGCACGAGCTGGACCTACTTCGGCGCCGTGGGCACCGCCGCCCGCTCCGGTTGGGAGTACGTCACTATCTACCTGGGGCCGCTGCTGGCGGTGACCGTGATGTTCCCGCTGTGGCGGCGGGTGGCCGCGGCGGCCAAGCGCGGCAACGTGGGCTCGATCGCCGACTTCGTCGCGGCCCGATACGGCAAGAGCCGGCTGCTGGGCGGCCTCGCGGCCCTGGTCGCGGTCGCCGGCTCGCTGCCGTACATCGCCCTGCAGCTCAAGTCCCTGGCCACCGGCTGGGCGGTGATGACCCAGGGCGGCGCGGACGGCGCGCCCGCAGAGGGGACGGTGCTTGCCATCGCCATCGGCCTGGCGGGCTTCGCCATCCTGTTCGGCGCCCGGCGCGCCGACCTGACCGAGCATAACCGCGGCCTCGTCCAAGCCATCGCCTTCGAGTCCATCGTCAAGCTCGCCGCCCTGCTGGCCGCCGCCCTGCTGGCGGTGGTGCTGATCGCCGGCGCCGGGCGGCCGCTGGACGACGCGCTGGGCCCTCTGGGCGAGCCGCCGACGCTGGACGCCCGCTTCCTGGTGATGACCCTGCTGTCGGCGGCGGCGGTCTTCTGCCTGCCCCGGCAGTTCCACATGGGCTTCGTCGAGCTCGCCGACCTGGACGACGCACGCGAGGCGCGTCGAACCTTCACCCTCTACCTGATCCTCACCAGCGTGGCCGTGGTCCCGATCGTCGCCGCCGGCGCCCTGCTGCCATCGGGCTACACCAACCCGGACCTGTTCGTGCTGGGCCTGCCGCTGGAGTTCGGGGCCGCCCCGCTGACGCTATTCGTCTTCCTGGGCGGCTTCTCGGCGGCGACCGCCATGGTGATCGTCGAGACGGTGGCGCTCTCGGCCATGGTCTCCAACGAGCTGATCCTGCCGCTGGCCGCCAAGCGGCGCTGGCGGGAGGGCGCGCGGGCCGACTTCGCCCGCATGATCCTGTTCGTCCGGCGCCTGGCCATCGTCGGGGTCCTGCTGCTCGCGTGGCTCTACTTCCGGGCCATGGACCGATCGGAGGCGCTGGCCTCCATCGGCCTCACCGCCTTTGCCGCGCTGGCCCAGCTCGCGCCGGTGCTGGTGGGCGCGGTGCTCTGGAAACGGGGGACGGCGGCGGGGGCGCTGGCCGGGCTCGCCACCGGCTTCGCCGCCTGGATCTACAGCATCGCCCTGCCGCAGCTCGGCTTTATCGAGCCGCCGGGATGGATGGGCCGGGGCGACCCTCTGGTGGTCGGCGTCTTCTGGAGCCTGGCGCTGAACGTCGGCCTGTTCATCGGCGTCTCCCTGCTGACCCGGCCCAGGCTGGTGGAGCGGATCCAGGCCGCGGTGTTCGTGGAGGACGCCGAGCCCCTGGCGGAAGGGCCGAGCCACCCGCTCGGCGGCGCGGTGGGCGACTTGCGCGACCTGATGGCCCGGTTCATGGGCGAGGCCGCCGCCCGGCGGAGCTTCGCCGACCTCTCCCGGGAGCTCGGCCGGCCCCTGCGCGACCACGAGCCGGTGACGCCGGCGCTGGCGCGCGCGATCGAGCGGCGGCTGGCAGGCGCGGTGGGCGCAACCTCGGCCCGGGGCGTCATCGCCGCGGCGCTCTCGGGGGCGGCGCGTGGGCCGGACGACGTCACCCGCCTGCTCGACGAGGCGGCGCAGGCCGTCCAGTTCAACCGCGAGCTCCTGCAGGCCACGCTCGACAACATGAGCCAGGCGGTCAGCGTGGTGGACGCCGACCTGCGGCTGATCGCCTGGAACGCCGCCTACCTGAAGCTCTTCCACTTCCCGTCCGGCTTCATCCACGTCGGCAAGCCCATCGCCGAGGTGATCCGCTGGAACGCCGAGCGCGGCGAGTGCGGGCCGGGCGGGATCGACGTGCACGTGGAGCGTCGCCTGCTGCACCTGAAGCGGCGGACGCGGCACACCTTCGAGCGCCTGCGGCCCGACGGGCGGATCATCCGCTCGGCCGGTGCGCCCATGCCGGGCGGCGGCTACGTCACGACCTACACCGATATCACCGAGGACAAGCAGCGGCAGGCCTCGCTGGAGCAGGCGGCGCGGGACCTGGAGGAAGCCAACGAGCGGCTGGAGGCCCGGGTGGCCGAGCGGACCCGGGCGCTGGCCGAGGCCACGGCTCGCGCGGAGGCGGCGACGGCGTCGAAGAGCCGGTTCCTCGCGGCCGCCAGCCACGACCTGCTGCAGCCGCTGCACGCCGCGCGCCTGTTCGTCGCTGCGCTCGGCGAGGAGGTCCGCCCCGGCGACAGCGAGACCCGCGCTCTGGCCCGCGACGCCGACCTCGCCATCGCGACCGCCGACCGCCTGCTGCGCGCCCTGCTCAACCTCTCGAAGCTGGAGGCGGGCGGGGTGAAGCCGGAGCTGCGGCCGGTCTCGGTGGCCGCGCTGCTGCGCGAGCTCGAGCGCGAGTTCGCGCCCATGGCCGCCGAGAAGGGCCTGCGCCTGGCCGTCCGGCCGTCGACCGCCTGGGTGCGCTCGGATCCCGACCTGCTGCGCTCGCTGCTGCAGAACCTGGTCAGCAACGCTATCCGCTACACCGAGCGGGGCGGGGTGCTGGTGGCCGCCCGCCGGCGCGGCGCGGACCTGCGGTTCGACGTTTGGGACACCGGCCGCGGCATCCCCGACCACAGCCGCGACGCCATCTTCCGCGAGTTCCACCGGGTCGGCGGCGAGGCCGAGCCGGGCATGGGCCTGGGATTGGCCATCGTCGACCGGGTCGCCAAGCTGCTCGGGCATCCGGTGGCCGTCCGTTCGGTCCTGAAGCGCGGCAGCATGTTCAGCGTCTCCACGCCCGCCTGTCCGCCGGCCCAGACGCCCGCCGCCGCCCCGCGGCCGCGCGGCGGCGCGCTCACCGGCCTGCGCGTGCTGTGCGTCGACAACGAGCCGGCGATTCTCGACAGCCTGCGCGCCCTGCTGCGCCGTTGGGGCGCGGAGGTGGACACCGCGGTCGCGGCGGCGGCGGTCGCGGAAGGCGCCGGCCCGTGGGATGCGGCCCTGATCGACTACCACCTCGGCTCGGCCGACGACGGCCTCGCGGTGATCGCCCGCCTGGGCGACCGGCTCGGCCGCACGGCGCTCGTCACCGCCGAGAGCGACGCAACGGTGCTGGAGCGGGCGCGGCGCCTGGGCGTGACGGTGATCGGCAAGCCGGTCCAGCCGGCGGCGCTGAAGGCCTTCCTGTCGCGGGCGCGGCACGCCGCGGCGGCGGAATAGTCAGGCCGCGTCGCTGTCCAGCATCAGGGCTTCGGCGGCGATCACCGCCTGGGTGCGGTTCAGAACGCCGAGCTTGCGGAAGATGGCCGTCATGTGCGCCTTCACGGTGGCCTCGGTGACTCCGATCTCGTAGGCGATCTGCTTGTTCAGCCGGCCCCGCCGGAGCCCCACCAGGATGCGGAGCTGGGCGGGCGTGAGGGAGGCGATCCGCTCGGCCGCCGCGTCGTCCCGCTCCGGATCGGGCACGGCCGGGGCCCAGGCGTCGCCGGCAAGCACCGTCTCCAGCGCCTCGACCATGGTCTCCAGCGACGCCGACTTCGGGATGAAGCCGGACGCGCCGAAGGCGAGCGCACGGCGGACGGTCTCGTCGTCCTCGCTGGCGGAGACCACCACCACCGGAGCAGCCGGGAACTCGGCGCGCAGGGTGAGCAGGCCGGTGAAGCCGTCGCAGTCCGGCATCCGGAGGTCGAGCAGCACGAGGTCGACGGCGGGCGTCTCCCGCAGCCGGTCGAGGGCGCCGCTGAGGGTCGAGGCTTCCAGGATGCGTGCGTCGGAGCGCACCCGCCGCACGGCGGTGCTGAGCGCGGTGCGGAATAGAGGATGGTCGTCCGCAAGCAGGACGCCAGTCATCGCTTCCTCCCGGGCCGCACTTCGGCGGCCTCGACAGCAGACTGCATGTGTGTGCGTCCGGCGTCGATCACTTGCAGTCTACGACTTTCGTCTATTCTCGACCAACGGCTAATAGCGCGCGGGTCCCAGGCGCCCCGTGATCACCCCCAAACTATGTGAGGGGGAAACACATGCGTCTTCACCTGCTCTGCGGAGCGGCTGTAGCCGCCCTGTCCGTGATCCCGCAGGCCGCCTTCGCGCAGGATGCCAAGACCGCCGAACTGGAGGCGCGGGTGCGGCAGCTCGAGGAGGCCCTCGCCGCCGTCAAGGCGGAGCTCGCGGCCCGCCCGGCGCCCGCGCCCGCCGCGCCGCCGGTCATCCAGATCCCGCAAGCCCAGGCGCCCGCCGCCGCGCCGGCGCCGCCGGCCGACGGCTTCCGGATCGGCGCGCACACGGTGAAGTACGGCGGCTTCCTGAAGCTGGACGCCATGGCCACCCAGTACGAGGACGGCGACCTGCCGAACAGCGACCTCGGCCGCGACTTCCTGCTGCCGGCCACCATCCCGATCGGCGGGCCGGGCGACGAGGAGACCCACTTCAACGCCCGCCAGACGCGCCTGTGGCTGACCACCGACGGCGTCGTCGCCGGCCGCAAGGTGGGCACGCGGGTGGAGATGGACTTCCAGACCCTGCCGGGCGCGGGGGACCAGCGCACCACCAGCCCCTCCAACCTGTCCCTGCGGCGGGCCTTCATCACCGTCGACAACTGGCTGTTCGGCCAGGAGTGGTCGACCTTCCAGAACACCGCCGTCCTGCCGGAGACGGCGGACTACATCGGCCCGACCGCGGGCACGATCTTCGTGCGGCAGGCCCAGGTCCGCTACACCCGCGGGCCGTTCTCCATCGCCGTGGAGAACCCGGAGACCACCGTCACCCCGTTCCGCGGAGGCGCTCGGATCCTGGCCGACGACTCCGTCATGCCGGACATCGCCGCCAAGTTCGAGCTGAAGCGGCCGTTCGGCGACTTCGCCCTGGCCGGGCTGGTCCGCCAGCTTGCTGTCGAAGAAGGCGCCGTCGACGACAAGACGACGGGCTGGGGCGTCTCTTTCTCGGGCAAGGTGAAGGTGGGCCCGCGCGACGACCTGCGGTTCATGATCACCCACGGGGAGGGCATCGGTCGCTACGTTGGCCTGAACCTCGCCAACGACGCGGTGGTGACCGCCAGCGGAAACCTCGAGGCCATACCGCTGACCGCCGGCTTCGCCGCCTACCGGCACGTCTGGCGCGAGGGCCTGCGGTCCAACCTGATCTACGCCAACCAAGTCATCGACAACGACGGCGCGCTCACCGGCCTGGCGGTGAACGAGAGCTCGCAGAGCCTGCACTTCAACCTGATCTGGTCGCCGATCCGCGGCCTCGACGTGGGCGCCGAGGTGATGCGCGCGGAGCGGGAGCTGGAATCCGGCGTCTCCGGCGAGCTCAACCGCTTCCAGGCCTTCGCCAAGTACAGCTTCTGACCGGACGATCCCCATGAGCCACGACCAGTCCCTCCCGCCGCCGCCGGAATGGGCGGCCAACGCCCTCGTCGACCGGAGCCGCTACGAGGAGCTGGTGACGCTGGAGGCCCGTGATCCCGACGCCTTCTGGCGGCAGGTGGCCGGGCGACTGCACTGGTCGCGGCCCTTCACCCGGGTGAAGGACGTCAGCTACGACCTGAAGGACTTCCGGATCCGCTGGTTCGAGGACGGTCTGCTGAACGCGTCCTGGAACTGCATCGACCGGCACCTGCCGACACGCGGCGACCAGACGGCGATCATCTGGGAGGGGGACGACCCGGCCGCGGTGCGCCACATCACCTACGGCGAGCTGCACCGTCAGGTGTGCCGCATGGCCAATGTCCTGAAGCGGCATGGCGTACGCAAGGGCGACCGGGTGACCCTCTACCTGCCGATGATCCCCGAGGCCGCCTACGCCATGCTGGCCTGCGCCCGCATCGGGGCGATCCACTCGGTGGTGTTCGCGGGCTTCTCGCCCGACAGCCTGGCCGGGCGGATCAACGACTGCGACTCCAAGCTGGTGATCACCGCCGACGAGGCCGTCCGCGGCGGCAAGCGCATCCCGTTGAAGGCCAATGTGGACGAGGCGCTGGAGAGCGCGCCCGGCGTGGAGACGGTGCTGGTGGTGGCCCGCACCGGCGTCGCCACGGCCATGGCCGCCGGGCGGGACTTCGCCTACGAGGCCGAAGCGGCGCAGGTCTCGGACGACTGTCCGGCCGAGGAGATGGGCGCGGAGGACCCGCTGTTCATCCTCTACACCTCGGGCTCGACCGGGAAGCCGAAGGGCGTGCTGCACACCACCGGCGGCTACCTCGCCTGGGCGAGCTGGACCCACGAGATCGTCTTCGACTACCGCCCGGGCCAGGTCTACTGGTGCACGGCCGACGTGGGCTGGGTCACCGGCCACAGCTACATCGTCTACGGGCCACTGGCGAACGGGGCCACGACCCTGATGTTCGAGGGCGTGCCGAACTTCCCCTCGGTGAGCCGCTGCTGGCAGGTGATCGACCGCCACAAGGTGGAGATCTTCTACACGGCGCCCACCGCCATCCGTGCGCTCATGCGGGACGGCGAGGCGCCGGTGACGCGGACCTCGCGCCGGTCCCTGCGTCTGCTGGGCTCGGTGGGCGAGCCGATCAATCCCGAGGCCTGGCTCTGGTACCACCGGGTGGTGGGCGAGCACCGCTGCCCGATCGTGGACACCTGGTGGCAGACCGAAACCGGTGGGGTGCTGATCTCGCCGCTGCCGGGGGCCACGACGCTGAAGCCCGGCTCGGCCACCCGCCCGCTGCCGGGCGTCAAGCTCGCCCTGGTGGACGCGGAGGGCGCGCTGCTCGACGGCGCGGCGGAGGGCAACCTCTGCCTCACCGACAGTTGGCCCGGCCAGATGCGCACGGTCTGGAACGACCACGAGCGGTTCCTGCAGACCTATTTCAGCACCTATCCGGGGAAGTACTTCACGGGCGACGGATGCCGGCGGGACGCCGACGGCGACTACTGGATCACCGGGCGGGTGGACGACGTGCTGAACGTGTCCGGCCACCGGCTGGGCACCGCCGAGGTGGAGAGCGCGCTGGTCGCCCACCCGAAGGTCGCCGAGGCGGCCGTCGTCGGCTACCCGCACGAGGTGAAGGGCCAGGGCATCTGGTGCTACGTCACCCTCAAGGCCGGCGAGGCGCCGAGCCCCGCGCTCGAGAAGGCGCTGATCGACTGGGTCCGGCGCGAGATCGGCCCCATCGCCACGCCGGACGTGATCCAGTGGGCGCCCGGCCTGCCCAAGACCCGCTCGGGCAAGATCATGCGCCGCATCCTGCGCAAGATCGCCGAGGGCGACACCGCGAACCTCGGGGACACCTCGACGCTCGCCGATCCTGGCGTGGTCGACGACCTGATCCGGCACATGCGGCTGGAGCCCGCCTGACGGGACGTTTGGCGATCCGGACGCCGGCCGCTAAGCAGGCCGCGAAGGTTTCCGGAGTAACCAGATGTCCCGCTTCACCCGTCGCACGCTCCTGCTCGGCTCGGCCCTGGCGATCGCGGCGGGCCCGGCGGCCTGGGCCCAGGCGCGCCACGTGGCGCCGATCCTGACCACGCCGGACGCGGTGGACGAGCGCTCCTACGCCCGGCCGCGGGACGCCCGCGTCACCCACGTGCACCTGGACCTTGAGGCCGACTTCGCGGCCCGAACCATCGGCGGCACCGCCACCCTCGACGTGCTCGCCCGGCCCGGCGTGGACGAGATCGTGCTCGACGCCCTCGACCTGAAGGTGGACCGCGTCACCGACGCCGCCGGCCGGCCCCTGCAATGGACGATGGGTGCGAAGGACGGCGACAAGGGCTCGCCCCTCACCATCCGTCTCGGGGGCGCGCGCAAAGTCGTGATCGCCTACGCCGCGGGCGAGGGCGCCACCGCGCTCCAGTGGCTGCCGCCCGAGCTCACCGCGAGCAAGACCAAGCCGTTCCTCTACAGCCAGGGTCAGGCGATCCTGAACCGTAGCTGGTTCCCCACCCAGGACAGCCCGGGCGTGCGCCAGACCTGGAGCGCGCGCCTGGTGGTCCCGGCCGACATGGTCGCAGTGATGAGCGCCGAGCGCCTGACGCCCAAGGGCGAGCCCGCCGGCGCGGGCAAGCGGGCCTTCCGCTTCCGCATGGACCATCCGGTGCCGACCTACCTCGTCGCGCTGGGCGTCGGCGACCTTGCCTTCCGGCCGCTCGGCAAGCGGACCGGGGTCTACACCGAGCCGGCCATGCTGGACCGGGCGGCCCACGAGCTGGCCGACACCGAGAAGATGGTCGAGGCTGCCGAGCGGCTCTACGGCCCCTACCGGTGGGGCCGCTACGACGTGCTCGTCCTGCCGCCGGCCTTTCCGTACGGCGGGATGGAGAACGCCACCCTCACCTTCCTGACGCCGACCTTCATCACCGGCGACCGGGCGAACGTCAGCCTGGTGGCCCACGAGCTGGCGCACAGTTGGTCGGGCAACCTGGTGACCAACGCCACCTGGCCGGACGTCTGGCTGAACGAGGGCTTCACCAGCTACGTCGAGAACCGGATCATGGAGGCGATCTACGGCCGCGAACGGGCGGTCATGGAGGCCGATCTCGCCTGGGACACGCTCCAGTCGGACATCCGCGAGCTCGGCGGGCCGGCGGATCCACGGACGAAGCTCTACGGCGAGCCGGGCGGCCAGATCGACTACTTCAAGGGCGAGACCTTCCTCCGCACCCTGGAGACCCTGCTCGGGCGTGAGCGCTGGGACGCCTACCTGCGCGGCTATTTCGACCGCCACGCCTTCCAGCCGCAGACCACCGCCGGCTTCCTCGCCGACCTCCGGCGCGAGGTGGTGAAGGGCGACCCGGCGCTCGAGGCGAAGCTGCAGCTCGACGCCTGGGCCTATCAGGCGGGCCTGCCGGCCAACGCCGTGCACCTGCGGTCCGAGCGTCTCGAGGCTGTCGACCGTTCGGTGAAGGCCTTCACCGGGGGCGCGGCGGCCGCCAGCCTGCCGGCCAAGGCCTGGACCACCCAGGAGTGGCAGCGGTTCCTGAACAACCTTCCGCGCAAGCTGACGCCGGCCCAGCTCGCCGACCTCGACCGCGCCTTCGGCCTGTCGGCCTCGACCAACGGCTATGTCCGCTCGGCGTGGCTGGAGCTCGCCATCGCCAACCGGTACGAGCCGGCGTTGCCGTCGCTGCGCCAGTTCCTGACCACGGTCGGGCGCGGCCTGTTCGTGAACCCGCTCTACACCGGACTGCTGCGGCAGGGGGACTGGGGTCGGGCTCTGGCGCGCCAGTACTTCGCCGAGGCGCGGGCCACCTACCACCCGAGCCTGGCGGAGGGCATAGCGCGGCGCCTTGCCGCGCCCCAGGCCTGAGCCGCCGGCCGCCGGCCGCGCGAACGAAAGGCGCCGCTTGCCCGCAGGTTGCGTCCGACCGGAGTTCGACCCGGGCATACCCAACCCGGTCGGACCATGGCTCTACCAACGCGGCGCCGAGAGGAAGCGGGCCGGGTAGGGCTTCGTGCTTCCGGTAGGGCTGCGGACCGGGATCTACCTGTAAAAGTTCGATGACAACCAACAATAGTGACGATGCTGAGCAAGCTATAGATACTAAGATACTGCGGGTGTCCCATCGCTATTCTTCTGGTTAAGACCTCATTTACCAACAACGCTGAACGTCCCCTTCGAATAACGGGGGATATTCGTGCGCTCGCTCTCACTCTTCCATCGCGCCATCGGCGCCGCCGTCGCCGCGCTCGCCCTGGGCGCGGCTGCTGCGCCGGCCCAGGCGGCGATCGACTCCGACGACGCGCCGCAGGCGACCGCTCCGGCCGAAGCGCCGGCCGAGGCGCAGCCGGCGGGCGATCCGGCCCAGGCCCTGGCGGCCCGTCTCGACGCGCTGGAACAGCGTAACGCCGAACTGGAGGCGCTCGTCCGCCGCCTCGCCGAGGCCGAGGCGAAGCCAGCGGCGCCCGCGCCGAAGGCCGATCCCGCGGCGGCCAAGGTCAGCATTCCCAACGGCCGGCCGACCATCGCCAGCGGCGACGGGCGGTTCACGGCGGCCTTCCGCGGCATGATGCAGCTCGACGGCGCCCTCTTCGACCAGCGCAAGGCGGGCCCGCTTGCCACCGACTTCCGGCGCGGCTCGCTCGGCGACGCCGGCGAGGCCGACCGCGCCCGTGACCTGGCGGACGGCACCAACTTCCGGCGCGCCCGGATCGGCGTCGAAGGCAAGGCCTTCGGCGACTGGGACTACAGCTTCCTGTTCGACTTCGCCGGCACCGGCGTGGAGCAGGCCGGGACGGTGAACCAGGCCTGGATCCAGTACAGCGGCTTCAAGCCGGCCAAGCTGCGCGTCGGCGCCTTCGCGCCGCCGGCCGGCATCGACGACGCCACCTCCGCCTACGGTTCGCTGTTCCTGGAGCGGGCGGCCATCTCGGAGGTGGTCCGCGGCATGGCCGCGGCGGACGGCCGGATCGGCGCCGGCGTGCTGGCCTCCGGCGAGCGCTGGACGGCCTCGGCGGTGGTCACCGGCTCGACCATCGGGCAGCAGACCTTCGACGAGCAGCTCGGCTTCGTCGCCCGGGTCGCCGCGACCCCGATCAAGACCGACCACGCCCTCGTGCACCTGGGGGTCAACACCTCGCAGGTGATCAACCCGCCGGCCTCGGGCCCGGACGTGCCGCCGGCCGGGACGACCACCAACCTGCGCCTGCGCGAGCGCCTGGAGAACCGGGTCGAGGGCACGCGGCTGGTGGACACCGGCAACATCGACGCCGAGGGGGCCAGCGCCTGGGGCGTCGAGGCGGCCGCCCAGTACAAGGCCTTTCACGTGCAGGGCGAGTACTCCAAGATCGGCGTGGAACGCCGGACCGGCGCCCTCTCCGACCCGAAGTTCGGCGGCTGGTACGTCCAGGCGGGCTGGACCGTCACCGGGCAGCCGCGCAAGTACAACGCGGCCAACGGCGCCTTCGACGCGCCCAAGGTCGAGAAGGCCTTCGACCCGAAGGCCGGCCGCTGGGGCGTCTGGGAAGTGGGCGCCCGCTACTCCGAGCTCGACCTCGACCACCGGGCGGGCGCGCCGGGCTCGGCGGCCCCCGCCAACGCGGTGCGCGGCGGATCCCAGAAGGTCACCACGCTGGGGGTCAACTGGACGCCCAACAACACCATGCGCTTCCAGGCGAACTTCCAGGACGTGAAGGTCGATCGCCTGTCGCCGGGCGGCACGGCCTTCGGGGCCGGCGCGCTCACCCCGCCCGCGGGAGCCCAGATCGGCCAGAAGCTGCAGATCTGGAGCGTGCGGGCCCAGTACGTCTTCTAAGCGAGACGACGTCTTCTGAACGGAGACGGATTGCGTTAACGGCCTCCCGTCCAGAAGACGGGGGGCCGTATGCATTCGGGCATGAGGGCGCTGCTGCCGCTGGCGGCGTGCGTGACCGCCACGGCCGCCTTCCAGATCGGCGCAGCCATCGCCAAGGGGCTGTTCCCCGCCGTGGGGGCGCCGGGCGCGGCGGCGCTGCGCCTGCTGCTGGGCTCGGCCATGCTGCTGGCCTGGGCCAGGCCCTGGCGGGACTGGCCCGAGAAGCCCCGGCTCTCGCTGCTGCTCGGGCTGGGCGCGGCCACCGCCGGCGCCATCCTGTTCTTCTACCTGGCCATCGCCCGCCTGCCGCTCGGCATGGCCATCGCGTTGCAGTTCCTGGGACCGCTCTCGGTCGCGGTGCTGGGCTCGCGCCGGCCGAGCGACTTCGCCTGGGCGGTGCTCGCGGGGGCGGGGGTCTGGGCGCTGGTGGGATCGGGCGCGGGCGGCGCGCGGCTCGATCCGTGGGGCATCGCCGCGGCCCTCTGCGCCGCCGGCTCCTGGGCCGGCTACATCCTGATCGGCCGCCACGCGGCGGAGGCCTTCGGACGGTCCACCTCGGCGCTCTCCACCGCCGTCGCCATGCTGTTCGTGCTGCCCGTGGGGGTGGCGCACGCCGGGGCCGCGCTGCTGGACGTCTCGCTGCTGCCGCTGGCCCTGGTCGTAGCCCTGGTCTCGGTGGCGATCCCGTTCTCGCTGGAGCTCTTCGCCATGCCCAGGCTGCCGGCCCGGACATTCGCGGTGCTCACCAGCACCGAGCCGATGTTCGGCGCCCTGTTCGGCTTCCTCGTCCTGCACGAGCGGCTGGCGCCGCACCAGCTCGCGGGGGTCGCCGCCGTCATGGCCGCCGCGGCGGGCGCCGCCTGGTCCAGCACCCGCGAGCCGGTGAAGGAGGTCCCGCCCACCTAGGGGCGAGCCCGGTCGCCCAAGTTTCCGGCGCCGCGGCGCGGGAAGCTGCTCAAAAAGCCATCGCGCCTCGATTGTGCGGCCGGACTCCTCCGGCGCCGCTTTCGGCTTCGGCCGATCGAGCGCCCACCTCGAGGCACCTCGCGGGGCAACGGCGCCTCGCGCCCGGCCCCGAGCGCCGGACCCAAGGACAACGACGTCCGTGTTCAACCGCCTCCCGCCCGACGCGGAGGCGCACGGAGGTCGAGCATGGACCCGAAAGAACGTCTCGTCGTCGTCGGCAACGGCATGGCCGGCTGCCGCACCCTGGAAGAGCTGCTGAGGCGCGAGCCGGACCGCTACGAGATCACCGTCTTCGGCGCCGAGCCCCGCGTGAACTACGACCGCATCCTGCTCTCACCCGTGCTGGCCGGGGAGAAGCGCTTCGAGGACATCGTGCTCAACGACCTCGCCTGGTACGCCGCCAGCGGGATCACCCTGCATGCGGGGCGCGCGGTGACCGCCATCGACCGCGAGGCGAAGGTGGTGCTCGCCGAGGGCGGGCTTGAGGTCTCCTACGACCGCCTGCTGCTGGCGACCGGCTCCGATCCCGTCCGCCTGCCGCTTCCCGGCTCCGACCTCGCCGGCGTCGTCACCTTCCGTGACGTGGACGACGTGGAGGCCATGGCCGCCGCCGCCGAACGGGGCGGATCGGCGGTGGTGATCGGCGGCGGGCTGCTGGGGCTCGAGGCGGCCGCCGGCCTGGCCAGGCGCGGCATGGACGTCACCGTCGTCCATCTCGTCGACACCCTGATGGAGCGGCAGCTCGACAGCGCGGCGGGCTTCCTGCTGCGCCGTAACCTCGCCGAGCGGGGCGTCGAGACGCTGCTGGGCGCGAAGTCCTGGGCGATCCACGGCCGTGGCGGCCGGGTCACGGGGCTGGAGCTGGAGGACGGCCGCACGCTCGACGCCGACCTGATCGTCATGGCCGTCGGGATCCGGCCGAACGTCGGCCTGGCGCGCGCCGCCGGGCTGGCCACCGCCGGCGGCGTGGTGGTGGACGACCACATGCGCACCTCCGATCCGGCGATTCTGGCGGTGGGCGAATGTGTCGAGCACCGGGGGCAGACCTTCGGCCTCGTGGCGCCGATCTGGGAGATGTGCCGCGTGGCCGCCCGTACGCTGGCCGACGATCCGGCGGAGGGCTTCGCCGCCCCGGCCATCGGCACGCGCCTGAAGGTCACCGGCGTCGACCTGTTCTCGGCCGGCGAGTTCAACGGCGGCGAGGACTGCGAGGACCTGGTGTTCCGCGACGCCGCGCGTGGGGTCTACCGCCGGGTCGTGGTCCGGGACGGCCGCGTCGCGGGCGCGGTGCTGTTCGGCGAGGCGGGCGACGGCGCCTGGTACCTCGATCTGATGCGCTCGGGCGCCGAGGTGGCCGACATCCGCAGCACCCTGGTCTTTGGCCAGCAGATCACCGAAAGCCTGCGCGGCGCCGATCCGAGGGCCGCCGTGGCCGCCATGCCCGACGCCGCCGAGGTCTGCGGCTGCAACGGCGTCTGCAAGGGGACGATCACCGCCGCCATCGCCGAGAAGTCCCTGGACAGCCTGGACGGGGTGCGAGCGGTCACCAAGGCGTCGGCGTCCTGCGGCTCGTGCACGCCGCTGGTGGAACAGCTCCTGGCGCTGCAGCTCGGCGACCGCTTCCGAGAGGCGACCGGCCCCAAGCCCATGTGCGGCTGCACCCGCCACGGCCACGACCACGTGCGCCGCCGGATCGTCGATGGCGCGCTGAAGTCGATCCCGGAGGTGATGCAGGCGCTGGAGTGGACGACGCCAGACGGCTGCGCCGCCTGCCGGCCGGCGCTCAACTACTACCTGCTCTGCGCCTGGCCCGGCGAATACGTGGACGACCAGCAGTCGCGCTACGTGAACGAGCGGGTGCACGCCAACATCCAGAAGGACGGCACCTACAGCGTCGTGCCCCGCATGTGGGGCGGCATCACCACGCCGGCCGAGCTGCGGGCCATCGCCGACGTCGCCGAGCGGTTCTCCGTGCCGCTGATGAAGGTCACCGGCGGCCAGCGCATCGACCTGTTCGGCATCCGCAAGGAGGACCTGCCGGCGGTTTGGAAGGTGCTGAACGACGCCGGGATGGTCTCCGGCCACGCCTACGCCAAGGGCCTGCGTACGGTGAAGACCTGCGTCGGCTCCGAGTACTGCCGCTTCGGCACCCAGGACTCGACCGGCCTCGGCGTGAAGCTGGAGAAGGCGACCTGGGGGAGCTGGACGCCTCACAAGTTCAAGATGGCGGTCTCGGGCTGCCCGCGGAACTGCGCCGAGGCGACCATCAAGGACTTCGGCGTGGTGTGCGTGGAGAGCGGCTACGAGCTCCACGTGGGCGGCAACGGGGGGATCCATGTCCGGGCCACGGACCTCCTGGCCAAGGTCGCCACCGAGCAGGAGGCGATGGAGTGGTGCTTCGCCTTCATGCAGCTCTACCGGGAGGACGCCCGGTACCTGGAGCGGACCGCGCCCTGGATCGAGCGCATCGGCCTGGAGCCGGTGAAGGCCGCTCTCGACGACGCCGCCAACCGCCAGGCGCTCGCCCAGCGCTTCCTGTTCAGCCAGCGCGTGTCGCAGGTCGATCCCTGGGCCGAGCGGGTCCGGGGCGCCGAGTCCCACGAATTCCGCCCCCTCGCCAACACCAGCCGGATGGCCGCCGAATGACCGCCCAAGCCCTGATCGCCCCCGACCACGCCTGGATGGACGTCGGCTCGCCCGAGGACGTGCCGCTCCGCGGCTCGCGCTGCGTCGCTACCCCGACCGGCGATATCGCCATCTTCAAGGCCGGCGACGGGAGCCTGTTCGCGCTGCGCGACCTCTGCCCGCACAAGAAGGGCCCGCTCAGCCAGGGGATCGTGCACGGCCATTCCGTCACCTGCCCGCTGCACAACTGGGTGATCGACCTGAAGACCGGCCATCCCACCGGCGCCGACGCGGGCAAGGCCTGCACGCCCACCGTCCCGGTGCTGGTGGAGCAGGGGCGCATCTTCATCCCGGCGGAGCGCTGACATGAGCCGCGTGCTCCTGGTCAGCGCCGGCCCCGGCGCGCCCGGCCTGATGACGGTGCGGGCGGCCGAGGCGGTGCGCACGGCCGAGGCCCTGCTCTACGACGCGCTGGTCTGCGACGAGGCGGTGGCGCTCGCGCCCGAGCGCTGCATCCGAATCCGCACCGGCAAGCGGTCCGGCAAGGCCTCCATGAAGCAGGAGACCATCAACCGGCTGATGCTGCGGCTCGCCCGTCGCGGCCTGACGGTGGTGCGACTGAAGGGCGGCGACGCCTCGGTCTTCGGCCGCTCCGGCGAGGAGCGCGCTTTCCTGGAGGCGAACGGGGTCGCGGTGGAGATCGTCCCCGGCGTCACCGCCGCCAGCGCCGCGGCCGCGCAGTTCGGCTTTCCGCTGACCCATCGCGGGGAGGCCCGGCGGCTGATGCTGGCTACCGCCCGCACCCGCGACGGCGCCCTCGCGGATGGCGGCTGGCGCGAGGCGGCCGACCCCGAGACCACGGTGGCCCTCTACATGGCCGGTGCGTCCGCCGCCGCGGTGGCCGAGCGGCTGATGGCCGAGGGCCGCCGGCCGGCCACGCCGGCCCTGGCGGTGGAGAACGCCGGCCGGCCGGAGGCACGCCTGGTCCGCACCGACCTGGCAGGCCTGCCCGCCGCCGTCGCCGCCGCGGCCTTCGAGGGGCCCGTCCTGCTGCTGGTCGGCGAAGTCGCCGCCCAGGCCAAAGACCAGTCCCCGCGTACCGTCCCGATCCCCGTGGGCCGGCTCGCCGGCCAAGGAGCCTGAACATGGACTACGTCAAACCCGCCGACGTCGCCGCCGCCATGGTGGACGCCGGCCGTCGCAAGCTCTCGCTGTCGCCCAAGGACCTGCTGATCCGCGGCGTGCTGTCGGGCGCGCTCCTGGGCGTCGCAACCAGCCTCGCCTTCACCGCCAGCCAGTCCACCGGACAGCCCCTCGTCGGCGCCCTGATCTTCCCGGTGGGCCTCGTGATCATCGTCCTGCTCGGGTTGGAATTGGTCACCGGCAGCTTCGCCCTGCTGCCGCTGCCCTGGCTGGAGAAGGAAGTCCCGTTCGCCCGCGTCCTGGCGAACTGGGGCCTGGTCTTCGCAGGGAACCTCGCAGGGTCCATGCTCTACGGCCTGCTCCTGTGGGTGGTGCTGACCAACGCCGGCACGACGGACCCCGCCGGGATCGCCCCGGCTCTGGTCAAGGCGGCGGAGGCGAAGACCCTCGGCTACGCCACGCACGGCGAGGCGGGCCTGCTCACCGCCTTCGTGAAGGCCATGCTGTGCAACTGGATGGTTTGCGTTGGCGTGGTGCTGGCCATGGTCTCGTCGTCGACCCTGGGCAAGATCGCCGCCGCCTGGCTGCCGATCCTGATCTTCTTCGCCCAGGGCTTCGAGCACGCGGTGGTCAACATGTTCGTCATCCCGACGGGCATGCTGCTGGGCGCGGACATCTCGCTCGCCGACTGGTGGCTGTGGAATCAGATCCCGGTGACGCTCGGCAACCTGGTTGGCGGGTTCCTGTTCACCGGCCTGGCCCTCTGGGCGACCCACCGCGTGAAGCCGCCCGTGGCCGAGCCGGTGGCCGCCATCCCGGCCCAGCGCGCCGCATGATTGGGCGCGGGCGTCAAAAAAGCAGGCGCCGCGCCCGCTCCCCGCTCCCCATGACCTCCCGGGCGCTTGCCCCGGGCGGTCGCTCCACGCCAGCAAGGATGCGATGCGCGTCCTGGTGATCGACCCCGACGAAGCCCGCGCGGCCCTGGTCGCCGAGGGCCTCGCCGGAATCGAGCCGCTCGAGGTCCGGCGCAGCCCCCGCTACGACGAGGCCGAGGCGCAGGCCTTCGCGCCCGACGTGGTGGTGATCGCCTGCGAGAGCCCCGACCGCGACACCCTAGAGAGCCTCCGCGACGCCACCGCCGCCAATCCCCGGCCGGTGGTGATGTTCGTCGACCGGTCCGAGCCGCAGGCCGCCGAGGCGGCGGTGCATGCCGGGGTCGCGGCCTATGTGGTGGACGGGCTCGCGCCGCAGCGGGTGCGGCCGGTCCTCGACGTGGCGCTGACCCGCTTCCGCCTGATGCAGTCGCTGCGCGACGACCTCGCCAAGGCCCAGGCCGACCTCGCCGCCCGGAAGACGATCGAGCGGGCCAAGGGCCTGCTGATGAAGGAGCGCGGCCTGGACGAGGACGCCGCGTACCGGACGCTGCGCAAGCTCGCCATGGACACCAGCCGGCCCGTCGGGGCGGTGGCGGCCGACCTCCTGGCCTATGCCGACATCCTGAAAGGGCCGGGAGGATGAGCCTGGAGAAGACCGACCTCACCTTGGGGTTCATCGCGCTCGCCGACTGCGCGGCGCTGGCGGTGGCCAAGGCGCACGGCCATTTCGAGGCCGAGGGGTTGAACGTCACGCTGAGCCGCGAGCCCTCCTGGGCCAACATCCGCGACAAGGTGGCCGTGGGCGCGCTGGACGGCGCGCACATGCTGGGCCCGATGGCCATCGCCGCCAACCTCGGCCTGGGCGGCGCCGCGGCGGAGCCGCTCGCCGCCCCGTTCGCCATGAACCTCAACGGCAGCGCGGTCACCGTCTCGAATGCGCTGGCCGGCGCGCTGCGCGAGATCGATCCCGCGGCTATGGACGCCCGGCCGCGCACCGCCGCGCCCCTGGCCCGCCTTGCGGACCAGCGACGTGCGCGGGGGCTGCCCCCGCTCACGTTCGCCGTCGTGTTCCCCTACTCGGTCCACAACTACGAGCTCCGCCACTGGCTCGCCGCAGGCGGGGTCGAGCCGGACCGGGACGTGCGTCTCGTCGTGGTGCCGCCTGCCCGCATGGTGGAGAAGCTGGCGGCCGGCGAGATCGACGGCTTCTGCGTGACCGCGCCGTGGAACGCGGTGGCCCTTATCCAGGGGCTGGGCCAAGTGCTGGTCCACGCCTGCGAAATCTGGCCGCGCAGCCCGGACAAGGTGTTCGCCGTCACCGCACGGTTTGCAAAGCGCCATCCGCAGACCACCGCCGCCCTGATCCGGGCCCTGGAGCGGGCGGCCGCCTGGGCCGACCCGCCGGAGAACCGGCTGGCGCTCGGCCGGCTGCTGGCGGACCCGGCGGTGGTGGACGCGCCCGAGGCGGCCATGCGGCTCTTCCTGCTGGGCGCGGGCGCCTCGGGCGGGCACGCCTTCGACGACCCAGACTACATCATCTTCCACCGGGACGGGGCGAACCGGCCGCTGGTCGAGCATGCCGATTGGTTTTTCGACCAGATGGCCCGCTGGGGCCAACTGCCCGCAGGCGCCAGCCGTGAGGCGGCGCGCCGCGCCTACCGGCCGGAGCTCTACGACGCGGCCCTGGACGCGCAAAAGCCCTCCGGCGCGCGGCCGGAGGGCTCTTCCTGATCGGACGCGGCCCTTAGCGGGGCTGCGGGTACTGGATGCGCGGGCGGAGGTTCTCGATGACCGCCCGGGCCTCGAAGGCGCGGGGATCGTCCGCGGGCTTCGCGCCGCGGCCCATCACGACCTCGGCCGAGGCCTCGAAGCGCTCGACGGTGCGGACGTCCACGCGGTTCGCCCAGAACGGGTCGCCCCAGAACGGATCCCAGGTGCGCCAGCCATAGCCGCGACCGTAGTAGCGCCAGGACGGACGCCAGTAGCCGTAGGTCGGCCCGTACCACGGCCGGTAGAACGGATCCGGCTCCACATAGGTGCGGGCGTCGCGGTCGGTGTGGCGGTCGACGATGGAGAACCAGTCGTAGCCGTTCTGCACCGTCAGCTCGGCGGCGCGGAACAGCAGATAGGCCTCCACGGTCTCACGGGAGGTGAGGCTGTTGCCCGCGAAGGTCACGCGCCAGCGGTTCTGCTCCAGCCGCAGCTCGGAATAACCGCCCGAGGTTTGCTGGCCCGGAATGTTGGGTTGGTAGGGCGTGGCGGTTGCGCACGCCGTCAGCCCGGCCGCCAAGGCCAGAACGGCGGCGATAGCGGCGGATCTTTTTGACATTCTGCTTCTCGAACGAACGGAACGTCCCTCGATTGGGACATCTATGCCTCTGAACACGCAGCCGCAATCGCGGTTTCCACAACTGTGTTTTTGCACGTCTGGCGACGGCCGTCAGCCGATGGCCGCATAGACCCAGGCCGCCTTGCCCAGCGCGCCCAGCAGCAGCACGCCGCAGGCCAGGGCCTGGATGCCGAAGCCGAGCTCGCGGCTGCCGGGCTCCTTCATGTAGCTGACGGCGTAGACCAGCCGCCCGGCGATCCAGACGACGCCCAGGCCCGCGGCCACGAGGTCGTTCCAGTAGAACGCGAACAGCCAGAGCGACGGCAGGTAGATCGGCAGCCACTCGAGCGTGTTCTCGTGCACGCGGACCGCGCGCTCCAGGGTGGGATGACCGGTCATCTGCGGCGCGGCGATGCCGGTCTGGCGTCGCGCGCGCGCGACGCCGAGCCCGAAGGCGAAATAGACGAGCAGCGAGCAGAGGGTGACGATCGCCACCAGGGCATGGGTCTGCATGGATGTTCCTCCCCGAACAGCCAAGCTTGGCACGGACGCAGCGCGGCGGGAACCGGCGCCAGAGGCTCGCGCGTTCAGGTTGCAGGAAGAGGCAGAGGACTCATCCAGACGTGCCGTCCACCGCGATCCGGGCGATCGACTACGATGAGACGAGCCGCCGCCTGCGCGTGCGGTTCGTCAGCGGCCAGCGCTACGAGTACGTGGGCGTGCCGCCCACGGTGCACCGCTCCTTCGTGGAGGCGGGCTCAAAGGGCCGTTTCTTCCAGGCCGAGATCCGCGACCGCTATCCCTACCGTCGGCTCGACAGCTAGCCCTTGATGCGCTTGTCGCGGGTGGCCTGCACGCGCAGGCGCAGGGCGTTGAGCTTGATGAAGCCGGCCGCGTCCCGGTGGTCGTAAGCCACGGCGCCTTCCTCGAAGGTGACGAGGTCCTGGTCGTAAAGCGACCACGGGCTGGTGCGGCCGATGACGGTGACGTTCCCTTTGTAGAGCTTCACCCGCACCTGGCCGTTCACCGGAAGCTGCGAGTGGTCGATGGCCGCCTGCAGCATTTCGCGCTCGGGCGAGAACCAGAAGCCGTTGTAGATGAGCGAGGCGTACTTCGGCATCAGCTCGTCCTTGAGGTGCATGGCGCCCCGGTCCAGCGTGATGCTCTCCATGCCGCGGTGCGCGGTCAGCAGGATGGTCCCGCCCGGGGTCTCGTAGACCCCCCGCGACTTCATGCCGACGAAGCGGTTCTCCACCAGGTCCAGCCGGCCGACGCCGTTGTCATGGCCGAGCTCGTTCAGGCGGGTCAGCAGGGCGGCCGGCGACAGCTTCTGGCCGTCGATGGCGACCGGATCGCCCTTCTCGAAGTCGATGGTGATGACGGTCGGCTTGTCCGGCGCGTCCTCGGGCGCGATCGTGCGCATGTGCACGAACTCGGGCGCCTCCACCGACGGATCCTCGAGCACCTTCCCCTCGGACGAGGAGTGCAGCAGGTTGGCGTCGACGCTGAACGGGCTCTCGCCGCGCTTGTCCTTGCTGATCGGGATCTGGTGCTTCTCGGCGAAGTCGATCAGGGCTTCACGGCTGCGGAAGTTCCACTCCCGCCACGGCGCGATCACCCGGATGTCGGGCTCCAGCGCATAGTAGCCGAGCTCGAAGCGGACCTGGTCGTTCCCCTTGCCAGTGGCCCCGTGGCAGACCGCGTCGGCGCCCACCTGGCGGGCGATCTCGATCTGGCGCTTGGCGATCAGCGGCCGCGCAATGGAAGTCCCGAGCAGGTACTGGCCTTCATAGACCGTGTTCGCGCGGAACATCGGGAAGACGAAGTCGCGGACGAACTCCTCGCGCAGGTCGTCGATGAAGATGTTCTCGGGCTTGATGCCGAGCATCAGCGCCTTGTCGCGCGCCGGGCCGAGCTCCTCGCCTTGGCCGAGGTCGGCGGTGAAGGTGACCACCTCCGCGCCGTATTCGGTCTGCAGCCACTTCAGGATGATCGAGGTGTCCAGGCCGCCGGAGTAGGCGAGCACGACCTTCTTGACGGGCTTGTCGGCCATATCGGGGAGTAGCTTTCGATAAGAACGGGTGTCGCGGGCCTTAAACGGCCTAAGGCCGCGGGGTTCAAGGCCTAACCGCGTCGCTGCATCAGGCTGAGGTGCGCAATGGCCAAGGTGGAGGCGAGCAGGGCGCGAGCGCCGACCACCACGCCGGCCTGGACGGCTTCGGCCGGCCAGGTGCGGGCCAGGTAGCCGAGCGGAAAGCTCAGCAGCACCGCCAGGGCCGGCAGCGCCCAGATGCGGACGCGGCTGGCCTGCGGGTCGGCCCGGTGGATGGCCAGCGACAGGCTGAACATGATGGAGAGCGCCAGCACCGACAGCGCATCTCCCACATAGGCGAGGACCTGGACCACTCTAGACCGTCACCTGCGTGCCCATCTCGACCACCCGCCCGGGCGGGATCTTGTAGAAGTCGGTGGGGTTGGCGGCGTTCCGCATCAGGAAGATGAACAGCTTGTCCTGCCACAGCGGCATGCCGGACTGGGCCGAGGGCACCACCGAGCGCCGGCCGAGGAAGAAGCTCGTGGCCATGATGTCGAACTTCAGGCCGAGCTTGCGGCACAGCCCCAGCGCCTTGGGCACGTTGGGGCTCTCCATGAAGCCGTAGGTGATGATCACTTTCTTGAAGTCCTCGTTGAGCGGCTCGATGCGCACGCGCTTCTCGTCGTCCACGCGGGGGGTCTCGGCCGTCTCCACCGTCAGGATGATGTTCTTCTCGTGCAGCACCTTGTTGTGCTTGAGGTTGTGCATCAGCGCGACGGGCGAGGTGTCGGGATCGGAGGTCAGGAAGATCGCCGTGCCCGGCGCCCGGTAGGGCGCGCGGGCCTTGAGGATGTCGGCCAGCTCGGTCAGGGGCACGCTGTCGCGGCGCGTCTTCTCGGACAGGATCTGCGTGCCGCGGGACCAGGTCCACATGATCAGCACGAGGCCGGCGCCCAGCACCAGCGGCAGCCAGGCGCCCTGCGGGATCTTCAGCAGGTTCGATGAGATGAAAACCAGGTCGAGGAAGCCGAAGGCGGCCGTGGCCAGCGAGGCCTGCCAGACCGGCCGCTTCCACATGTAGCGGACGATGTAGAAGAACAGCAGGGTGTCCACGAACATCGCCCCGGTGACCGCGATGCCGTAGGCGGCGGCGAGGTTCGACGAGGTGCGGAACATCACCAGCAGGATCAGCACGCCCACCAGCAGGAACATGTTGACCTGCGGCACATAGATCTGGCCGGCCTGGGTCTCGCTGGTCCGGCGGATGTCGATCCGCGGGAAGAGGCCGAGCTGCACGGCCTGCTGGGTCATGGAGAAGGCGCCGGTGATCACCGCCTGAGAGGCGATCACGGTGGCCGCGATGGAGAGCAGCCAGACCGGCCAGTAGACCAGCTCCGGGATCATCTCGAAGAACGGGTTCTCCGCCGTCTCCGGATGGGCGAGCACCATGGCGCCCTGCCCGAGGTAGTTGAGCACCAGCGACGGCAGGACGAGCACCACCCAGGCCGCGCGGATCGGGCCTTTGCCGAAGTGGCCCATGTCGGCGTAGAGCGCCTCGGCGCCGGTCACCGCCAGGAACACGCTGCCCAGGATGACGAAACCCAGGAAGCCGTTGGAGATCAGGAAGGCCACGCCGTAGTGCGGCGACAGCGCCCGGAACACCGACAGGTCGTCCGAGATGTGCACCAGCCCGAGCGCGCCCAGCACCACGAACCACACCGCGGTGACCGGCCCGAACAGCTTGGCGACGTTGGCCGTGCCGCGCGACTGTACGAGGAACAGCACCACCAGGATGACCATGGTGGCGGGCAGGACGAGCGGCGCGAGCCTGGGCCCCACCCCCGGCAGCGCCTTCATGCCCTCCATCGAGCCCAGCACCGAGACGGCGGGGGTGATGATGCCGTCGGCGTAGAACAGCGCCGCGCCGAACACGCCGAGCAGGAAGATGATCATCGAGCGGCGGCCGGGACTGACCCGTTGGGCCAGGGCCATGAGCGCGAGCGTGCCGCCCTCGCCCTTGTTGTCGGCCCGCATCAGGAAGACGACGTACTTGATGGTGACGATCAGGATCAGGGCCCAGATCACCAGGGAGACCACGCCGAGCACCGCGAACTCGGCCGTGCCGCCACCGCGGCTATGGGCCAGGGCCTCGCGCATGGCGTAGAGCGGGCTGGTGCCGATGTCGCCGAAGACGACCCCAACCGAACCCAGGGCGAGCGCCCAGAACTTCTCCCTGTGGGGGTGTTGTGTCGCTTCCACCCCATCCCCCAGGGCGCCGGCCGGTTCAGCCATCCAGATTCTCCGGGGACAACAACGCTGGACGTCCCCTTGGGCGGCCCCATGCCGTCACGCGGCCGGCGCGATACACCCAAAACCATGGCCGTTCAATCTCGTAGGTCCCCCAGCCGAGGCGGGCGCTTGCAAGGCGGGCGGCGCGCCGTAGGCTCCGGCCGGTGACCGCGGAGGGCCCATGGAACGCAGACTGGCGCTGGTGACCGGCGCCTCGGCCGGGATCGGGGCGGCGTTCGCGCGCATCCTGGCCGGCCACGGCTACGACCTGGCGCTGACCGCCCGGCGGGCCGATCGGCTGGAGAAGCTGGCCGACGAGATCCGGCTCCGCTCGGGCGTGGAGACACTGGTGGTGACCGCCGACCTCGCCCAGGCGGAAGGTCCGGGGCAGATCCTCGACCACCTGGCCGCGCATGGCCGGGCGGTCGACTTCCTGGTCAATAACGCCGGCTACGGCCTGCCGGGCGTCTACGCCGAGACGAGCTGGTCCGACCAGGCGGCCTTCCTGCAGGTGATGCTGCACGCGCCCTGCGAGCTCGCCCACAAGGTGCTGCCCGGGATGGTGGCGCGCCGCTTCGGCCGGATCGTGAACGTCGCCTCCCTGGCCGGCCTCATCCCAGGCGCCGCGGGCCACACCCTCTACGGGGCCACCAAGAGCTTCCTGGTGAAGTTCTCGCAGAGTCTGCACCTCGAGAGCCGCGACGAGGGCGTCCATGTCTCGGCGCTGTGCCCGGGCTTCACCTATTCCGAGTTCCACGACGTGAACGGCACCCGGGACCGGGTGCGCGCCTCCACGCCGGCCTGGGCCTGGATGGGCGCCGACGAGGTGGCCGCAGCGGGCTACGAGGCGGTGGAGGCCAACCGCGCCGTCTGCGTGCCTGGCGCACCCAACAAGGCGGCCGCCGCCTTCGCCAAGCTGATCCCCGACGAATGGGGGCTCGCCATCCTCGCCGGCCAGAGCCAGCGCTTCCGCCAGCCCTAGTGACCGTTCTGGTAGGGCGCGGCGGCTTCCGGCTGGATGATGCCGATGGTCGAGTCCGCCAGGCCGGCGAACATGAACTGCACGGCGAGCGCGCAGAGGATCAGGCCCAGCACCCGCACGACGATGGTCAGGCCGATGCGGCCGAGGATGCGGGTGATCAGTGGCGTCGCCAGGAAGGCCAGCAGGGTCGCCACGGATACGGCGGTGATCACGCCGACGCCGATCGCCGCGCCGGCCAGTCCGTAGGCCCGCGCCTGGTCGGCGTAGATGACCACGGTGGAGATGGCGCCCGGGCCGATCAGCAGCGGCATGGCGAAGGGTACGATCATCCGCTCGAAGCGCTTGCGGGCGTAGGTCCGGCCGCCCTTCGCCGCCTCCTCCGGATCGGCGGCGTCCGCGTAGGTGGCGGTGAAGTCGTCGCGGGCCATCTCCAGGCCCAGCATGAACAGGATCACGCCGCCGGCGATGCGAAACGCCGGCTGCGAGATGCCGAAGAAGGTCAGCAGGCTGAGGCCCGAAAAGTAGAAGAACGTCAGGAAGCCGACGACGAACAGGCTGATGTAGAGCGCAATCCGCGCGCGGTCTCGACCCAGCACGCCGGCGGTGGCGGCGGCGAAGACGGGCACGTTGCCCACGGGATCCAGCAGCGCGAACAGCGCCACGAAGAAGTTGACCGCGAAGTCCCACTGGCTCATGCAAGGCTCTTAGCCCAAATCGACGCCGCCGGACCACCCATGGTCCCGCCTGCACGGAGCCTTCGTCATGGCCGCCGCCGCGCCTGCACACGCCCAGATCACGGCTGATCCGCGCCTGATCGTCCCGCTGGACCTGCCGACCGCCGACGAGGCGCGGGCGATGGTGGCGGCGCTCGGCGACGCTGTGAGCTTCTACAAGGTGGGGCTCGAGCTGTTCGCCAGCGACGGCATGGGCCTCGCCCGCGAGCTCAAGGCGGCCGGCAAGCAGGTGTTCCTGGACTGGAAGCTGCACGACATCGGCACCACGGTGCAGCGGGCCGCCGCCGTGCTGGCGCAGTCCGGCTGCGACTTCCTGACGGTGCACGGGGAGCCGCAGGTGATGGCCTCGGCGGTGCGCGGGCGCGGGGCGTCTAACCTGAAGATCCTGGCGGTGACCGTGCTCACCAGCCTGAACGACTCCGACCTCGAGGAGATGGGCTATGCCGAAAAGGCGCGCGTCCTCGTGGAGCGGCGCATCCACCAGGCCATCGCCGCCGGCTGCGACGGGGTGATCGCGAGCCCGCATGAAGCGGCGCTGGCCCGCGCCCTCGGGGGCAAGGATTTCCTGGTGGTGACGCCGGGCGTCCGGCCCGACTGGTCGGCGAAGAACGACCAGGCCCGGGCCGCCACGCCGCTTGAGGCGCTGCAGGCGGGCGCCTCGCACATCGTCTGCGGCCGCCCGATCACCGCGGCCAACGACCCGCAGGCCGCGGCGATCCGCGTGGCCGGCGAGATGGCGGGGGCCTGAGGGGCTAGAAGTCGACCGCGATCCCCTTCCGCTCCCAGTCGCCGAAGCGGGTGGGCTCGGGGCCGCGGGGGCCGCCCTGCTCGGCGGCGCGCTCGGCCTCGATGGCGGCCTGCCGGCGGGCTTCGGCCTCTTCCAGGGCCCGGCGGGCGGCGGGCGAGAGCTCCTTGCCGGGAGCGGCGTTGGGGGGCGCGTCGGTCATGGCCCCTATCTAGGGTGTGACGGCGGTCACCACCAAGCGGCGCCGGCTCGGGCAAATGCCGCCCTCCTGAAACCTAGGAGGCTAACGATGCCCCGGATCTCCACCGCCTTCTTCGCGACGGCCGTGCTCTACGCGCTCGCAGGCATGTCGCTGGGCATGTTCATGGGCGCGACGCAGGACTTCACCATGCGTCCGCTGCACGCCCACATCAACCTGCTCGGCTGGGCGACGCTGGCCCTCATGGGCGCCTTCTATGGCGTGGCGGGCGACCGCGCGCCGGTGCGGCTCGGCTGGACCGTCTTCGTCATGGCCAACCTGGGGAACCTGATGCTGCTCTCGATGCTCGCCCAGATCCTGCAAGGCAAGCCGCCGATCCTGCCGATCCTCATGGGCGGCGAGGTGCTGGTCGTGCTGGCCATGGCGTTGTTCGGCGTTGGCGTGCTGCTCGCCGGCCGACGTCCGCGCGCCGCGGTCGAGGGCGCGGGCGAAAACCAGCCCTTGCGCCGCGCGGCCTGAGCGGGCAACCCGGCGCGGGTGAACGACACCCGCACGAACGACGCGCAGGGCCTGGCGGCGCGCGCCGCCGCCCTCGACCTGCTCACCGCCGCCCTCGCCCGCCGGGCTGGCCTCGACGAGGGGCTGACGCACCCGGGCCTCAAGGCGCTGAGCCCGCGCGACCGGGCTTTCGCCCGCGCCCTCGTGATGGCCACGCTGCGGCGGCTCGGCCCGATCGACGCGGCCCTGCAGGCGCGGCTGCAGAAGCCGCCGCCGGAGCGGGTGGTGAACGTCCTGCGCCTCGGCGCGGCTCAGCTCTTCGTGCTGGAGACCCCGGCGCACGCCGCCGTGGGCGCGACCGTCGACCTCGCCGCCGCGGACAAGGCGACGCGGCCATTCAAGAACCTGGTCAATGCGGTGCTCCGCGGCCTCACCCGGGAGCCGCCGGACCTCGCGGATCCGAACCTGCTGGCGCCCACCTGGCTCTATGCCCGCTGGCGGACCGCCTATGGCGAGGACGAAGCCCGCGCCATCGCGGGCCGGATCGCCGAGGAGCCCGCCACAGACCTGACGCCGAAGGATCCCGCCGCGGCCGAGTCGCTGGCGGCCCCTCTCGAGGCGGAGGTCCTGCCCGGCGGGACCCTGCGCGTCGGCCTGAAGGGGGAGGTTTCCGCCTGGCCGGGGTTCAAGGAAGGCGCCTGGTGGGTGCAGGACGCCTCCGCCGCCGTGCCCGCCCGGCTCCTCGGCGTCCAGCCGGGTCAGACCGCGCTCGACCTCTGCTCCGCCCCCGGCGGCAAGAGCCTGCAGCTCGCCGCCGCCGGCGCCCGGGTCACCGCCGTGGACAAGTCGCCGGGCCGGCTGAAGCGCGTGAGCGAAAACCTCGACCGCACGGGGCTCGCCGCAGAGGTGGTGGCCACCGACGCGGCCGAATGGACCGACCGCCGCCGCTTCGACGCCGTCCTGCTGGACGCGCCGTGCTCGGCCACCGGCACCTTCCGCCGCCAGCCCGACGTGCTCTGGGCCGCCCGCCCGTCCGACATCGCCAGCCTCGCCGCCCTCCAGAGCCGCCTGCTGGACGCTGCCGGCCGCCGCGTGAAGCCGGGCGGGGTGCTGGTCTACTGCGTCTGCTCGCTGGAGCCTGAGGAGGGCCAGCCGCAGGTGGACGCCTTCCTCGCCCGCGCGCCGGAGTTCGCGCTCGACCCCATCGGGCCCGGCGAGGGCGGCGCGCCCGAGGCCAGCCTGACGCCCCAGGGGACGCTAAGAATCCTGCCGCACCACCGCCCCGGCGGCACGGACGGCTTCTTCATCGCCCGGCTGCGCCGCAGCGCCTGAGCCGGCCTGCGACACCTGCGCGCACCCCGTCGGGCGCCCGACACTGGCCTGGGGGCGCGCATCACATTAAGTCCGGGAGCCATGGCGGCCTCTTCGACCATCATCGCGCCCTCGATCCTGGCGTCGGACTTTTCGCGCCTGGGCGAGGAGGTGCGCGCCATCGAGGCGGCCGGCGCCGACTGGGTGCACGTGGACGTGATGGACGGCCATTTCGTGCCGAACATCACCATCGGCCCTGACGTGGTGAAGGCCCTGCGGCCGCATTCGAAGCTGCCGTTCGACGTGCACCTGATGATCGCGCCGGTGGATCCTTACCTGGAGGCGTTCCGCGCCGCCGGCGCCGACCTGATCAGCGTACATCCTGAATCCGGTCCGCACCTGAACCGGACCCTGCGGCGCATCCGCGAGCTCGGCGCGAAGGCTGGGGTGGTGTTCAACCCGTCCACCGATCCGTCGGTCATCCAGTGGATGATGGACGACGTGGACCTGGTCCTGGTCATGTCGGTCAACCCGGGCTTCGGCGGACAGAGCTTCCTGTCCTCGCAGCTCCGCAAGGTCGAGGCGCTGCGCCGGATGATCGACGCCTCGGGCAAGGACATCATCCTCGAGGTGGACGGCGGGGTGACGCCCCAGACCGCCCCCCTGTGCATCTCCGCCGGCGCCACCGCGCTGGTGGCCGGCAGCGCGGTCTTCCGTGGCGGGGCAGAGGCCTACGCCGGCAACATCGCGGCCCTCCGGGGCGGGTGAGGCGGGGAGGGCTGGGGGCATGGCCGGGCCGATCGCCAGCCTCCCCGGCCGTTTTGCCGTCGCCGCCGCCGCCGTCGCCGTTCGCCGCCAGCTCGTCGCGGAGTGGCGCGGCACGCCCCTGCACCGCTGGACCCTGGTCAATCCTCGCCCCGAGGGCCTGGGCGCCGCGCCGCGCGACCTGCGTCCGGTAGACGCCGAGAACGGCGCGCGGATCCTGGCCGGCGCCTTCGTGCTGGCGGGCGCCACCCTGACCGTCGGCCCGCGGGGGGACCCGTGGGACCGCCCGAGCCCCGATCGCGCCTTCGCCGTCGCCTTGCACCGCATGGGCTGGCTGAAGGACGTCGCCGCCGCCGGGCCGCAGGGGCCGACCGAGGCCCTGCGGCTGGTGCTGGAGTGGCGCCGCGCCTTCGGGCGCTGGAACGCGTTCTCGTGGAGCCCGGAGGTGCTGGAGCGGCGGGTCTTCAACCTCGCCTGCCAGGTCCGCAGCCTGTGCAGCCGCGCGTCCGAGGCCGAGACCGCCGATGTGGCGCTCGACCTCGCCCGGCAGGCGCGCTTCCTGCTGCAGGTCTCGGACGGGCCGGCGCGCGGATCGGAGCGCGCGGCGGCCGCGGCGGTCGCCGCCACCGCGCTCGGCGGCCGGGCGGCGGACCAGCTTCTAACCGCCGCCCTGGAGAAGCTGAAGCGCGCGCTGCCGGTCACCGTCGCCGCCGACGGCGGCCACGCCTCGCGCAGCCCGCAAGCCGCCCTGGAGCTGCTGTTCGACCTGCTGACCCTCGACGACGCCCTCGTGCAGCGCGGCGTGGCGCCGCCCGACGAGGTGATGCGGGCCATCGACCGGCTGGCTGGCGCCGTGCGGTTCTTCACCCTCGCCGACGGACGGCTCGCAGCCTTCCAGGGCGGGGAGGAGCTGCAACCCGCCTATGTGGCCGCCGCCCGGGCCCGCGACGAAGGCGAGGAACGCACCCGGCCCGCCGCCCGCAACGGCTACCACCGGTTGGAAGCCCGCTCGCTGCAGATCGTCGCCGACGCCGCGCCGCCGGCCGAAGGCCCGCTCAGCGTCTCCGCCTGCGCCCAGCCGCTGGCCATCGAGGTGCTGGTGGGCGCGAAGCGGCTCATCGTCGGCGGCGGCTGGTCCCCGGACGCCCAGGGGCCACAGGCCATGCGGCTGGTGGACGCCGCCTCCACGGTGTCGGTGGGCGACGCCTGCTGCGGTGAACCCCTGCGCGGCTTCCCGGCGCGAGTGCTGGGCCCTCGGCTGACCGGCGCGGTCGAGGCGGTGGAGGCCCGCCGGCACGAGGCGCCCGGCGCGCTCTGGCTGGAGCTGGCGCATGACGGCTGGGCCGGGCGCTTCGGCTTACGGCACGAGCGGCGGCTCTACATCGACGTGGAGGCCGACGAGCTCCGGGGCGAGGACCGGCTGATCCCGGCCGGCGGCCGCGTGCCCGGGGGGCGCAAGTTCGCGCCGTTCATGGTCCGCTTCCATCTGCATCCGCAGGTCCACGCCCTGATCGCCCGGGACCGCAAGAGCGTGCTCCTGAAGCCCGAGGGCCAGGAACAGGGCTGGTGGCTGCGGAACGACGCGCTCGAGGTCGCGCTGGAGCCCTCGGTCCATTACCAGGACGGCCAGGCCCGCCGCTCGCAGCAGATCGTCCTGCGCGGCCAGGCGAGGCTGGAGCAGGGCGCCCGCATCCGCTGGAAGCTGTCGGCCGCCGAGTCGCGTTGACGCCGGCCCCCGGCCCGCGTAGCAGGGCCGCCATCTCCGCGTGACTGGCGATGAAGGTGGGTGACCACCGGGGAGCGCGGAGGCCATATCCCGCCGCTCGCCTGGGCATCTTCCGACTGACCCCACAGCAGGAGAATGCCGTGCCCGCCGCCCCCGACTTCCCGCCCGCCCCGGACAAGATCCAGATCCGCCGCGCCCTGATCTCGGTCTCCGACAAGACCGGTCTCGTGGAGGCCGCCCGGACCCTGGCCGACATGGGCGTGGAGCTGGTCTCCACCGGCGGCACCCGTAAGGCGATCGCCGACGCCGGCCTGGCGGTGAAGGACATCTCGGAGCTGACCGGGTTCCCGGAGATGATGGACGGCCGGGTGAAGACCCTGCATCCCATCGTCCACGGTGGCCTGCTGGGCGTGCGCGACGCGCCCGAGCACAAGGCGGCCATGGACGCGCACGGCATCGGCGCCATCGACCTCGTCTACGTCAACCTCTACCCGTTCGAGAGCACCGTCGCCTCGGGGGCCGACTACGAGACGGCGGTGGAGAACATCGACATCGGCGGTCCGGCGATGATCCGCTCGGCGGCCAAGAACCACGGCTACGTCGCCGTCTGCACCGAGCCCGCCGACCTGCAGGAGGTGCTGGACGCCCTCAAGGCCGCAGGCGCCACCTCGTTCGAGCTGCGCAAGCGCCTGGCGGCCCGCGCCTACGCCCGCACGGCGGCCTATGACGCCGCGATCTCCGGCTGGTTCGCCGCCCAGCTCGGCGACGACGCCCCGCGCCGCATGAGCATCGCCGGCGAGCTTGCCCAGACCATGCGCTACGGCGAGAACCCGCACCAGAAGGCGGCCTTCTACCGCTTCCCGAACCCGCGGACCGGGGTCGCCACGGCCCGCCAGCTCCAGGGCAAGGAGCTCAGCTACAACAACATCAACGACACCGACGCCGCCTTTGAGCTGATCGCCGAGTTCGCTCCCGAGGCCGGCCCGGCCTGCGCCATCATCAAGCACGCCAATCCCTGCGGCGTGGCCACCGGGGCGTCGCTGAAGGAGGCCTACGAGCGGGCGCTCGCCTGCGACCCCACCAGCGCCTTCGGCGGCATCGTCGCCCTGAATTCGAAGCTGGACGCGGCCACCGCCGAGCAGGTGCTGGAGGTGTTCACCGAGGTGGTGATCGCCCCGGACGCCGACGAGGACGCCGTCGCCCTGTTCCGCAAGAAGAAGAACGTCCGCCTGCTGGTGACGGGCGGCCTGCCCGACCCGCTGCAGCCGGGCGTGACCTTCAAGTCGGTCTCGGGCGGCTTCCTGGTGCAGTCACGCGATGACGCGCGGCTCGCGCCCGCCGACCTGAAGGTGGTGACAAAGCGGGCCCCCACCGACGCCGAGGTGCGGGACATGCTGTTCGCCTTCACCGTCGCCAAGCACGTGAAGTCCAACGCCATCGTCTACGCCAAGGCCGGCCAGACGCTGGGCGTCGGTGCGGGCCAGATGAACCGCAAGGACTCCGCCCGGATCGCCGCGCTGCGCGCCGCCGACTTCGGCCTGGACCTGACGGGCTCGGCCTGCGCGTCCGAGGCCTTCTTCCCGTTCGCCGACGGCCTGATCCAGGCGGCCGACGCCGGCTGCACGGCCGTGATCCAGCCCGGCGGCTCGGTCCGCGACGAGGAGGTCATCGCCGCCGCGGACGAGCGGGGCCTGGCGATGGTGTTCACTGGCGTGCGGGTCTTCCGGCACTGACCACAAGATCGGCGCTCCCCCTCCCGGGGAGCTCCCGCGAGGCGGGTGAGGGGGTGTGCTCAGATGTATGAGCCGACCCCCTCCATCCCTTCGGGGCGCCCCTCCCCGGCGGGGGAGGAACTCGCCCTATCGCTTGCGCTTGCTCGCCGCCTCGGTCGCCAGCTCGCGCAGGGCGGCGTTGGCGATGGTCAGCTTGGCGAAGGTCCAGGCCCCGCCGGCCGCCTCGATCTCCTCGATGACGCGCAGCGCGCCGCGGGCCTGTTCCGGACGCAGCGCCGCCCACGAGCCCACCGCATCGCGCGCCGAGGCGGCGTCGGCGCCGGCCTGCTGGCCGCCGGCGAAGTCCATGATCGCCCGGGCGAGCTGGGCCTGCTCGGCCAGCATGTCCTCGATCAGGCGGCGCAGCGCCGTGCGTTCAAAGGCGTCGCCGACCGCGTACCCGCCCGCCGCCGCCCGCAGGCGGTCGAAGGCGAAGGCCGCCCCGGCGGCGTTGTAGATCCGTGAGACGTTCGGCAGCGGCCAGCTCGAGGCCTCGGCCAGGTCCACCAGGTCGCCGGCCGTGGTCAGCGACTGCAGGATGGCCGCCTCCCGGGCCAGCTCGGCGGGGGCGCCCAGGCCCTTGAGCTGCTCGATCCGGGCCTCGATGGCGCGGCGCTCGACCTCTGTCACCGTCTCAGGCGTCAGACCCTTCAGCGCCTTGAAGCCGGCTCCGTAGCGGCGGACGAGACCGTCCACGTCCAGCTTCTCGCGGAACGCGCGGCGGGCCAGCCAGAAGGTGGCGCCGCGCAGCGCCGCCACCGTGCGCCGGTAGAGCGCCATCTGGCCCTCCGCCGGGACCTTGCCGTCGAGGGCGTCGATGGCCTCCCAGAACGGCTCGACGCCGAGCACCGCCTTGGCCGCCTCGTACGCCGCCACGAAGGCGGTCACGTCGCAGCCGGCCGCCGCCATCAGCCGCGAGGGGAAGCTCGGGCCGCAGCGGTTGATGATGTCGTTGGCGACTACCGTGGCGATGATCTCGCGCCGCAGCCGGTGGCGGCGCATGGGCTCGGCCCACTTGCGCAGCGGCTTCGGGAAATAGCCCTCCAGGCGCCGCTCGAAGAACGGATCGTCCGGCGCCTGGCTGGCGACCATCTCCCGCTTGAGCTCCAGCTTGCCGTAGGCCAGCAGCACCGCGAGCTCCGGCCGGGTCAGTCCGACCCCCGCCGCCTGCCGCTCGGCCACGGCCGCGGCGTCGGGCAGGCCCTCCACCGCACGGTCAAGCCGTCCGGCGTGCTCCAGCTCGGTCATGAAGCGGGCGTGCGGCTCGAGCTCGCCGGCGGCGTCCATCTCCAGCAGCGACAGCGCCAGCGTCTGGTCGTAGTTGTGGGCCAGCACGTGGCCCGCCACGTCGTCCACCATCGAGCGCAGCAGGGTGTCGCGCTTCTTGCGGGTCAGCTCGCCCGTGCGCTCCAGCATGCCGGTGAGGATCTTGATGTTCACCTCGTGGTCGGAGCTGTCCACGCCGGCCGAGTTGTCGATCGCGTCGGTGTTGATCCGCCCGCCGCGGCTGGCGAACTCGATGCGCCCGGCCTGGGTGAGGCCGAGGTTCGCGCCCTCGCCGACCACCTTCACCCGCAGGTCCGCGCCGTTGATCCGGATTGGATCGTTGGCCTTGTCGCCGACTTCGGCGTTCGCCTCGTGCCGCGCCTTCACATAGGTGCCGATGCCGCCCAGGTAGAGCAGCTCGGCCGGCGCTTTCAGGATCGCGCTGATCAGCTCGGCCGGCGTCATGGTCTCGGCGCCGACGTCCAGCATCGCCCGGATCTGCGGGCTGAGCGGGATCTCCTTCTGGCTGCGCGGGAAGACGCCGCCGCCCTTGGAGATCTGCTTGCGGTCGTAGTCGTCCCACGACGAGCGCGGCAGCTCGAACATCCGTTTGCGTTCAGCCCAGGACTTCGCCGGGTCGGGGTCCGGGTCGAGGAAGATGTGCCGGTGGTCGAAGGCGGCCAGCAGCTTCGTCTGCTGCGACAGCAGCATGCCGTTGCCGAACACGTCGCCGCTCATGTCGCCGCAGCCCACGACGGTGAACGGCTCGGACTGGATGTCCTTGCCGAGCTCGCGGAAGTGGCGCTTGACCGCCTCCCAGGCGCCACGGGCGGTGATGCCCATCACCTTGTGGTCGTAGCCCGCCGAGCCCCCTGAGGCGAACGCGTCGCCCAGCCAGAAGCCATAGGATTCGGCAATGCCGTTGGCGATGTCGGAGAACGTCGCCGTGCCCTTGTCGGCCGCCACCACCAGGTACGGATCGTCGCCGTCATGGACCACCACGGCGTCTGGATGGATCACCTGGCCGTCGGGCGAGAGGTTGTCTGTGATGTCGAGCAGGCCCGAGAGGAAGGTGGTGTAGGCGCGGATCGCCTCGGCCCGCACCGCGTCCGGCGCGCCGCCCTTCGGGAGCTGCTTCGGATAGAAGCCGCCCTTGGAGCCGACGGGCACGATCACCGCGTTCTTCACCTGCTGGGCCTTCACCAGGCCCAGCACCTCTGTGCGGAAGTCGTCGCGCCGGTCGCTCCACCGCAGGCCGCCGCGGGCCACCGGCCCGAACCGGAGGTGCACGCCCTCGACGTTGACGCCCCACACGAAGATCTCGCGGTAGGGCTTCGGCAGCGGCAGGTCGGCCAGCTCGCCGCTCGCCACCTTGAACGAGATGTAGGCCTTCACCCCGCCATCGGCGGCGGGCTGGTAGTAGTTGGTCCGCTGGATCGCGCCCACAAGCAGCGCGAGGCGGCGCAGGACGCGGTCGTCGTCCAGACTCTCCACGTGCTGCAGGGCCTCGATGATGCGGGCCATGACCGCGTCCGCCTGCTCGCGACGGGCGGCCAGGTCGGCGCGGATCGCCGGGTCGAACTTCGTGCGGAAGAGGTCGAGGATCAGCCGCGCCACGCCCGGGTGGTTCGACAGCGCCTCCTCCTGCGCCCGCTGCGTCGGATCGAGGCCCGACTGCTGGCGGTAGCGGGCGAGCGCGCGGATCAGCGCCGCCTGGCGCCATGGGATCGACAGCTCGAGCACCAGACGGTTGAAGCCGTCGTTCTCGGTGAGGCCGGTCCAGACGGCGGCGACCGCATCCTCGAAGGCGTCCTTCACCTCGGCGAACACCAGGTGCTCGCCACGCGGATCCATCAGCTCGAAGTCGTGCACCCAGACGGTGCGCCGGCCCTCGCGCTGGATGGCGAAGCCGGCCTCGCCCATGGCCTTCAGGCCCATGTTCTCAAGGATCGGCAGGACCTCCGCCAGCGGAGCCGGCTCGCCCTGACGGTAGAGCTTGAAGCGGAACGCCAGCGGGCCGTCCGCGGCCGTGCGGTAGGCGCGCACGCGCACCGGCTCGTCGCCGAACGCCTCGATCTCGGCCACGTCGGCGAGCGCCTCGGCGGCGTCGAAGCGGTCGCGGTAGCCGGCCGGGAAGGCGTCGCGGTAGAGGGCCACGGTGTCGGAGACCTCTTCCGGCGCCCGCCCGCTGGCGCGGACGGCGGCGTCGAACCGGTCCTCCCACGTCCGCGCGGCCTCGGCGATCTCGGCCTCGAGCGCGCGCAGGTCCGGCCAGGCGTGCTGCCCGGGCGTCACGCCGATGATGTAGTGTACGCGCGCCAGGGGCGCGTCGGGGAAGGCCGGGTAGTAGGCCGACAGCCGTCCGCCGTAGGCCTTGGCGATGATCGCGCCCGCGCGCCGCCGCAGGTCGGAGTCGTAGCGGTCGCGCGGCACGAACAGCAGCACCGAGGCGAAGCGGTCGAACGGGTCCCGCCGCTCGAACAGCCGCACGCGCGGTCGGTCGTAAAGATGCAGGACGCCCAGCGCTTGGTCGAGGAGGTCGTCCTCGCTCATCTGGAAGAGCTCGTCGCGCGGGTGGTTCTCGACGATGTTCTTCAGCCGCTTGGCGTTGTGGCTGCCGGGGACCGCCCCGGCGCGCTCCAGCACCCGGGCCACCTTGGCGCGGATCAGCGGAACGTTCGCCGCCGGCTGGTCGTAGGCGTCGGCGGTGAACAGGCCGACGAAGCGGACCTCGCCCTGCGGGCGGCCGTCGGTGTCGTAGCGCTTGATGCCGACGTAATCCATGTAGCCCCGGCGGTGCACCAGGCTGCGGACGTTGGACTTGGCGACGGTCAGCGCGGGCTCCACGTCGAGCCGGTCCTTCACCTGGCTCATCAGCAGGGCGGGCTCGTGCGCGCGCCGCAGCACGGTGCGGGCCGGGTCACGCAGCACGCCCAGGCCGTCGGTGGGCTGGTAGACCGGCTCCTCCGGCGCATAGTCGCCGTTCGGCAGGCGCGGGTAGGCATAGACGCGGGCGCCGAGGAACACGAAGTGCTCCTTGTGCAGCCAGGAGAGGAACGCCAGGTCCTCCTCCGTGGCCTTGGCCGGGTTCTCGCCCAGTTCGGCGAGCGTCCGCTCCATCAGCTCGAGCATGGCGGGGAAGTCGTCCACCGCCGCGCGCACGTCGGCCAGGGTGTCCTTGACCCCCTTCACCAGCGCCGCCTCGCGGTCGGGGCCGATGGGGTCGAGGATCACCTGGATCATGGATTCCCGGCGCGCCGCGCCGGTCTCGCCGCGCACGCCTGCGCGGTCCCGCTGGACGGTGACGATGGGGTGGAACATCGCCCGCACGGAGAGCCCCTGGTCGGAGATCTCGCCCATGATCGAGTCCACCAGGAACGGCGCGTCGTCCTGCACGATCTCCAGCCGGTCGAGACCGGCGTGGCGGGCGCCGTCCACCGGCGTGATGCGGATGGAGGGTCCGCGCCCGCGGCGGCGTTCGCCGAAGCGCCAGAAGTCGGCCAGGTTGGCGGCCACCTCGGTCGCCGACAGCTCGGGCAGCTCGTCGGTGAGCGCGTCGGAGGCGGCCTGCTCGGCGAAGGCGCGGGCGGCTTCCATCTGCGGCTCGTCGCCGATCGCGGCCAGCACCGCGCGGACGAGGCGACGGTTCGGCTGCAAGGCGGCCGGCTTCACGGGTCGGTTCATCGGGCGATCCCCATTGCGGACACGAGGACGCCGCCGGAGGAGAGAATCCGGCGGCGTGTGGCTCCGCCGTGGGGGGGCGGCGGAACGCTCAGTGCTCGCTGCGCCCGTTGGCTTGGGGGTCGGGCGCATCCGCCGAGGGCTTGGCGTCCTCGGCCCACCATAGATAGGAACTGCAAGCTCACGTTTAAGTCCTCTCGGAGCGTTTCCGTCGCCGGGCGGTCGGTTCGGACGCGATGGCCTTGTCGAGGGCCTCGGGGGTGTTGTTCTGCTGGCTCCGCAGCCGCAGCGGATCGCCGTCCTCGCTGATCAGCACCGCGATCCAGCGGGAGCTGGGGAACTGCGCGAGGATCACCATGGCCATGACGGTGAGCGGCGTGGAGAGGAAGGCGCCGGTCAGGCCCCAGATCGCCGTCCAGAAGGCGAGTGACAGGAGCACCATCACCGGATCGAGGTTCAGGCTGCGGCCCTGCATGCGCGGGTAGATGACGTTGCCGACCACCAGGGTCACGGTCTGCAGCACCACGAACAGCACGATGGCCTGCCAAAGCGACTCGAACTGCACCAGCGCCATCACCGGCGGCGCCGCCACCCCCACGATCCCGCCGATCACCGGGATGTAGGAGGCGATGAAGATCAGGAAGGTCCAGAAGACCGCATTGTCGAGGCCGACGGCCACCATCGCCGCCCACGACGCGGCGGCGATCATCAGGCCGGTGATGGTCTGAACCCAAAGGTACTGTTCGACGCCGTCGCGGATGCGCAGAAAGATGCCCATGGCCTCCTGCCGCTCCTCCCGCTGCGGGAACAGGTTCACAACCTTGCGCTCCCAGCCCCGGCGTGAGGCGATAATGAAGCCGAGGTAGACGAGCACGAAGCCGGCTGTGGCGGCGAAGTCCTGCAGGCTGCGGGCGATCTGCCCAAGGAAGCGGGTCGGGTTCAGTTGCTGGACGAGCTGGGCGACGGTGGGCGGCACCTCCAGCCCGACCATGCCGGCGAAGCGGGCGAGCAGGCCGTCCAGCTTCGGGGCGTAGCTGGTGAGCTGGCCGGCGAAGGCATAGGCGTTGTCGGCGACGACGTAGGCCGCCCCGCCGAACAGGAGGATCGAGATCACCACGGCCAGCGGCACCGCCGCCCGGCGGCTGACGCCCGGCAGCCGGTGGTGCAGCACCCGGGCGAAGCCGTCGATCATCACCGCCAGGAACATGGCCAGGGCCAGGGGCGTGAGGATGCCGGCGAGCCACTTGAGCGCAGCACCCGCGGCGATCACGGCCAGGATGGCGAGGGAAGCGCGGATCAGCGGCGACTCGGCGGCGCGGGCGGTCATCGAATGGCTTTCGCGGGACGGGGGCGGTGACTGTCCCCGGCCGGGGCGCCGCCGTCAATGCAGGAGACCCCTACCCGGCTTTGCCGTGGTTTGGGAGTGATTTTACCCCTGCTGTTGCAATTTCCAGCACGAACGTGGCTTCGCCTCTCGGGGAAAGAGGCCCTGGCGCGCCTTTCCGGCGGTCGCTAGCCTGCGCTCCCTTTCAGCGCGAGGAGACCCGCATGGCCGAGAATGGCGTCCTGATCGGCATGGCCGACCATCCGCAGCTCCTGCGGCTGGACCGCGCGAACCGCCACGGCCTCGTAGCGGGCGCTACCGGCACGGGCAAGACGGTGACGCTGCAGGTCCTGGCCCAGGGCCTCTCCGACGCCGGCGTCCCGGTGTTCGCAGCGGACGTGAAGGGCGACCTTTCCGGCGTCTCCCAGCCGGGGCAGCCGTCCGAGAAGATGCTGGCCCGCGCGCAGGCCATGGGCCTGGAACTGCGGCCGGCGGGCGCGCCGACCGTCTTCTGGGACCTGTTCGGCGAGCAGGGTCATCCGATCCGCGCCACCGTCACCGAGATGGGCCCGCTGTTGATCGCCCGCATGCTCGAGCTCAACGAGGTTCAGGAGGGCGTGCTGACGGTGGTCTTCCGCGCCGCCGACGACGAGGGGCTGCTGCTTCTCGACCTGAAGGACCTGCAGGCGGCGCTCACCTACGCCTCGGAGAACGCCAAGGCGCTCGGCGCGCGCTACGGGAACATCTCGGCGGCGACGGTGGCGACCATCCAGCGCAAGCTGCTGATGCTGGAGGAGCAGGGCGGGGCCAACCTGTTCGGCGAGCCGGCCCTGCAGCTTTCCGACCTGATGCGCACCGACGGCTCGGGCCGCGGCTATGTGAACCTGCTCGCCGCCGACCGGCTGATCGCCGCGCCACGCCTCTACGCCACCTTCCTGCTGTGGCTGCTGAGCGAGCTCTTCGAGGAGCTGCCGGAGGTCGGCGATCCCGAGAAGCCCCGGCTCGCCTTCTTCTTCGACGAGGCGCACCTGCTTTTCCGCGACGCGCCCAAGGCCCTGCTGGAGAAGGTTGAGCAGGTGGTCCGGCTGATCCGCTCCAAGGGCGTCGGCGTCTACTTCGTCACCCAGAACCCCGCCGACATCCCCGAAACGGTGCTGGGCCAGCTTGGCAACCGGGTGCAGCACGCGCTGCGCGCCTACACGCCGGTGGAGCAGCGCGGGCTGCGGGCGGCGGCGGCCAGCTTCCGGGCCAACCCCGCCTTCGACACCGCCGAGACGATCCAGCACCTGGGCGTCGGCGAGGCGCTGGTCTCGGTGCTGGACGAGAAGGGCGCCCCCACGGTGGTGGCTAAGACCACGGTGCGCCCGCCGGTCTCGCGCCTGGGCCCGGTGACGCCGGCCGAGCGCCAGGCCGTCATGGCGCAGAGTCCCGTCCGCGGGCTCTACGACGAGGTCCGCGACCGCGAGAGCGCCTACGAGATGCTGCAGAAGAAGACGGCGGCCACCGCGGCGGCGCCCGAAGCGCCTGTGGCCAGGCCCAAGGCCGCCGCGCGGGAGAAGCCGTCCGAGCTGCAGTCCATGGGATCGGCCTTCGCCAAGTCCATGCTGCGCACCATCGGCAACCAGGTCGGGCGCGAGATCATGCGCGGCCTGCTGGGCGGCGTCCGCCGCCGTCGCTAGCGGCGCGGCATGAGAAAGGCCGCAGGCGTTTCCGCCTGCGGCCCTCTCATGCCTCAGGGCCGGTGGCTGCGCTTAGCGCGGCGCCATCCGGATCGCGCCGTCGAGGCGGACGTCCTCGCCGTTGAAGTAGCCGCACTCGATCATGGTCAGCGCGAGCTGGGCGTACTCCTGCGGCTTGCCGAGGCGCTTGGGGAACGGCACCGAGGCCGCCAGCCCCTGCTTCACCGCTTCCGGCGCGAACTGCATCAGCGGGGTGTCGAAGATGCCTGGCAGGATGGTGTTCACCCGGATGCCCTCGCCCGACAGGTCGCGGGCGATCGGCAGGGTCATGCCGACCACACCGCCCTTGGACGCGGAATAGGCCGCCTGGCCCATCTGGCCGTCCTCGGCCGCCACCGAGGCGGTGTTGATCACCACGCCGCGCTCGCCGTCTTCCATGGGCTCGAGATCCAGCATGCCCTTCGCCGACTTGGCGATGCAGCGGAAGGTGCCGACCAGGTTGATCTGGATGATGAAGTTGAAGGCGTCGAGCGGGAAGTGCTTGGTCTCGCCCGTGTTCTTGTCGCGGCTGACGGTCTTGATGGCGTTCCCGGTGCCGGCGCAGTTCACCAGGATCCGCTCCTGGCCGTGGGCCTCGCGGGCCTTGGCGAAGGCGGCGTCCACGTCCTCGTCGGAGGTGACGTTGCACTTGCAGAACACGCCGCCCACGTCCTGGGCCACCTTCTGGCCCTTCTCTTCGTTCATGTCGAAGATGGCGACCTTGACGCCCTTGGCCGCGAGCGCGCGGACCGTGGCCTCGCCGAGGCCGGACGCTCCGCCCGTGACGACCGCGGCGACAGATGAATTGAGTTCCATGGACGCTTTGCTCCCGCTCCCGTTAGATGGCGCTACTGGACTGAAGGCATTAGCCCGATGAGCGCAGGCGCAAAAGACTCACCCAACGTCACCGGCTTCGATCCGCGTACGCCGATCGATCCCAGCCGCGCGCTGGTGCCCTCGGTCGTGAAGCTGAACGAGGAGCGGGTGAACCGCGGCTTCTGGCCGAAGATCCGCCGGACCGTCGCCAAGGTCCCCTTCGCCGCCGAGGCGCTGAGCGTCTGGTACTGCGCGAAGGACGAGGAGACGCCTACGGCCGCCAAGGGGATGATGCTCGCGGCCCTGGCCTATTTCGTCCTGCCGGCCGACGTGATCCCCGACTTCATCGCCGGCCTCGGCTACACCGACGACGCGGCCGTCTTCGCGACGCTGATGACCCTCGTCGGCCGCAACCTGAAGCCCCGCCACCGCGAGGCGGCCCGACGCTCGATCAAGCGCCTGCGGGACGAGACCTGACCTTCGAGAGCTGGTGCTCGCGCCAGGTGATGAGGAGGGTCGAGGCGACCACCACCGCTGCGCCCGACAGCGTCCAAACCGTCGGGACTTCGTGGAAGAGGACGAAGCCGGCCAGGGCGGTGAACACCAGCCGGATGTAGTCGATGGGCGCCATGGCCGCCGCGTCGCCCACCTGCATGCCCTTGATGTAGCAGGCCTGGGTGACCGTCCCGAGAACGCCCATGATGCAGAGGAGCGCCAGGTCGACAGGCTCCGGCCAGCGCCAGGTGAGGAAGGCGCCCGGCAGGCTGAAGATGAGCCCAAGAGTCATGGCCCAGACCAGCAGGACGGTGGGCGAATGGTCCCGCGTCATCACCTTCATGCCGGTGATGGTCAGGGCGAACAGAAATGACGCGGCCAGCATGGCGAGCGCCGGGACGCCCAGGGCGAAGTCTCCGCCCGCCCCTGGGCGCAGCATCAGCAGCACCCCGCCGAAGCCGACCCCTGCGGCAGCGACGCGCAGCGGCCCCACCTTCTCCCGCACCACGAAGGCGGCTAGCGGCACGAGCCACAGAGTGCGGGTGAAGGACAGCGCGTTCGCATCGGCCAGCGGCATCTTCTGGAAGGCGTAGAAAGACAGGATCATGGCGATCGTCCCCGCCGCCGAGCGGAAGAACAGGATGCCGGGCCGGGTGGTGGCGAACGCCGCCCGCCCCTGCCGCAAGATCACCGGCAGCAGCACCGCGAAGCCCGCCGCCTGCCGGTAGAAGGTCTGCAGCGCCGCCGGATAGTCGTCGCCCAGGAACTTGATGAGCGTCGTCATGGCCGTGAAGCCCAGCGCGGAGGCCAGCATCCACAGCGCGCCCCGGACATTGGGCGTCAGGCCGCGATGGGCCTCCGGCTCGACGAGTCCCGGCTCGTCAGTCATTGCCCCTGGGCGGTCGGCGGCGCGAAGCTGTCCCCGAACATCTCGGCGAAGGGATTGGGCGCGCTCACGTCCCAGGCGTGCCGGCTCCCCACGGTGATGCCGCCGTCGACCACCAGGTGCGTGCCGGTGACGAAGGCCGAGGCGTCGGAGGCGAGGTAGAGGGCGGCCTGGGCGATGTCGTCCGGCATGCCCGCCTTGGGGACCGGCTGCACCTTCGCCGCATGCGCGGCCACGAGGGCGGCGAGCTGATCGGCGCCTTCGCGGGGCATGCCGAGCGAGGCGCCGAAGATCGAGGTGGCGATCAGGCCGGGGCAGATGGCGTTCACCCGGATGTTCTGCGGCGAGAGCTGGGCCGCGGCGACCCGGCTCATGTGGATCACCGCCGCCTTGGCCGAGGAGTAGGCGATCGGGCCCCAGCCCGCCTGCAGGCCGGCGATGGACGCGGTGTTGACGATCGCGCCGCCGCCCCGCTCGAGCATCAGCGGCACGGCGTGTTTCATGCCGAGCGCCGGGCCGCGCACCAGGACGTTGTAGATCCAGGTCCAGGTCTCGGCCTCGATCTCCGGGATCGAGCGCATGGCGTCCGAGATGCCGGCATTGTTGAACAGGATGTCCAGCCCGCCGAATTCGCTCTTCGCAAGCTGCACCGCTGCGGCGATCTCCACCTCCGCGGTCACGTCGCAGTGGGCGTAGCGAACCCGGCCGGGGAAGCGCTGCTCCAGCATCTTCCCCTTCTCGTCCTGGATGTCGGCGGCGACGACCTGGGCGCCCTCGGCGACGAACAGCTCCACCGTGCCCAGGCCGATCCCCGAGACGCCGCCGGTGATCACGGCGACCTTGCCTTCCAGACGTCCGGCCATGACGACCCTCCCCGACTTGTTTGTTATCGCTGATCAGTAGAGACCCGCGCGGCGTCGCTTGCAACGCCGTTCGCGGGCCTGCAGAGCGCGGCTCAGTCGATCGTCACCACGACCTTGCCCATGGCCTTGCGGCTGGCGAGGTGGCGGATGGCGTCGGCGGCGCGCTCCAGCGGGAAGCGCTCGGAGACGTACGGCTTGATCTTGCCGTCCGCGTACATCTGCAGCAGCTCCTGGACGCTCTCCTGGTGCCGCTTGGGGTTCTTGCCGACCCAGGCGCCCCAGAACACGCCGACGATGTCGCAGCCCTTCAGGAGCGCGAGGTTCAGCGGGATCTTCGGGATGTCGCCGGCGGCAAAGCCCACCACCAGGTACTTGCCCTCCCAGGCGATGGAGCGCAGCGCGGGCTCGGCGTAGTCGCCGCCGATGGCGTCGTAGATCACGTCCGCGCCGTTCGGGCCCGTCGCGTCCTTGAAGATCTGTGCAAGCTGCTTCTGGCCGTCCCGGTCGAACGGGCCGCGGCCGTAGACCACGCCGCCGTCCGCCCCGTGCTTCTTGCAGAGCTCGACCTTCTCCTCGGACGACGCGGCTGCGATCACCTTCGCGCCCATCACCTTGCCGAGCTCGACGGCGGCGAGACCCACGCCGCCCGCGGCGCCCAGCACCAGCAGGCTCTGGCCCGGCTGGAGCTGCGCGCGGTCCTTCAGCGCGTGATAGCTGGTGCCGTAGGTCATGATGAAGGCCGCGGCGTCGTCGAACGGCATGCTGTCGGGAATCTTCACCAGCCGGGCGGCTTCCAGCGCCAGTTCCTCGGCCATGCCGCCCCAGCCGGTGTTGCCCAGCACCCGGTCGCCCGGCTTCACGTGGGTGACGCCCTCGCCGACGCTCTTGACGATCCCGGCGATCTCGCCGCCCGGGGAGAACGGCCGCTGCGGCTTGAACTGGTACTTGTCCTCGATGATCAACACGTCGGGGAAGTTCACGCCGACCGCCTTCACCTCGACCACCGCGAAGCCCGGCTTGGCGTCCGGGGAGGGCATGTCCTCCAGCACGAGGCTGTCGGGTCCGCCGACTTCCTTGCTGAGCAGCGCTTTCATGGGACATCCCTCTCCGATTGTGTTGCGGCGGCGACGCTAGCCCAGCCGAACGCTTGTTTGAAGTCTCGGCGTGTCAGGGATTTGGAAGGCAGGCCGGCGTCACCTATATTCCACGGCCTCTCTGGAAGGACCTGCCACTTGGGCGTGACCCTCGACCTCAGCCGCGCGCCGGCCCAGCCGCTCGCGCCCGTGAAGCCGAACCTCTCGGGCCTGACCCGCGGGGAGCTGCAGGCCGTCCTGGTCGAGGCAGGCGTGGTGCGGCCGGAAAAGGCCCGCATGCGCGCCAGCCAGCTCTGGCGCTGGATCCACCACTACGGCGTGACCGACTTCCAGGCGATGAGCGACGTGGCCAAGGAGACGCGCGCGGCGCTGACCGAGGCCTTCACGCTCTCCCGCCCCGAGGTGGTCGAGCGCCAGGTGTCGAAGGACGGCACCCGCAAGTGGCTGATCCGCATGGCCCCGGGCATCGAGGTGGAGACCGTCTACATCCCCGACGTGGGCCGCGCCGGCGCGCTCTGCGTGTCGAGCCAGGTGGGCTGCACGCTGAACTGCACCTTCTGCCACACCGGCACCCAGGCGCTGGTCCGCAACCTGACCGCCGCGGAGATCGTCGCGCAGGTGCAGGTGGCCCGCGACGACCTGGGCGAATGGCCCTCCCCGAAGGAGGACCGTCGGCTCTCGAACGTCGTGTTCATGGGCATGGGCGAGCCGCTCTACAACCTGGACCACGTGGCGGCGGCCATCGACATCATCGCCGATAACGAGGGCATCGCCATCTCCCGCCGGCGGATCACCGTCTCGACCTCGGGCGTGGTCCCGCAGTTGCCGGCGCTGGGCGACCGCACCCAGGCGATGCTGGCCATCTCGCTGCACGCCACCAATGATGCGCTGCGCGACAAGCTGGTGCCGCTCAACAAGAAGTACCCGATCGCCGAGCTGATGGCCGGCATCCGCGCCTATCCCGGCCTCTCGAACTCCAAGCGCGTCACCTTCGAGTACGTGATGCTGAAGGGCGTCAACGACAGCCCGGCGGAGGCCAAGGCGCTCGTCCAGCTCCTCAAGGGCATTCCGGCCAAGATCAACCTGATTCCGTTCAACAAGTGGCCGGGCTCGGAGTACGAGTGCTCCGACTGGAAGACTATCGAGGCCTTCGCCGCCATCCTCAACCGCGCGGGCTACGCCTCGCCGATCCGCACGCCCCGCGGCCGCGACATCCTCGCCGCCTGCGGCCAGCTCAAGAGCGAGAGCGAGAAGCTGCGCGCCAGCGCCCGCAGGAAGGTCGCCGCCGACCCGGCGTCCTGACGCCGTCAGGACGCCACCCGGCCTGTCGGGCGGCGCGTCAGGTGTGGATTAACCGCACCCGTGCTATGGGAGCGCCGAGTATCCGAGGGGCCGGCGTCACCCATGCCTACACAGATCCAGTCGCCTGAAATCCAGGCGTTCGCACAGGGCTTCCCGATCACCCTGCTGCACGCGGGCGTGACGGTGCTGATGCTGTTCGCCGCCGCCACGCTCTACGTCCTGCTCACCCCGCACCGCGAGATCAGCCTGATCCGCGACGGGAACACCGCCGCGGCGGTCTCTCTGGGCGGCGTGCTGATCGGCCTCGCCATCCCGCTGTCCGTCTCCCTGAACGCGTCCACCAACCTGATCGAGATCGGGCTCTGGGGCGTGGCCACGGTGGTCGTCCAGTTGCTGGTCTTCCGCCTGGTGGACATCGTCCTGCGCGGCCTGCCCAAGCGTATCCAGGAAGGCGAGATGAGCGCCGCCGCCATGTTGGTGGGCGCCAAGCTCGCTACCGCCATCATCATCGGAGCCGCCGTCTCCGGCTGACATGCACTTCCCCCGGCTCCCGGACTGGCTGATCTACGCCTGCGTGGTGGTGGCGCTGCTGATCGCCGCCATCGGCCGGCAGGAGCGCGCCGACGCGCCCGAGCCGCCGCCGCCTGCGCCCGAGGTGGAGGGCGAGGTTCTGGGGCCCGCCTCGCCGTTCGACCCCTCCGTGGTGGTGGATGTGCCCGACCAGGTGGACCCGGCCACCGGCACGGCCTTCTCCATCGCCGAGTCCGGCGTCTGGCTCACGGCGCGTCACGTGGTGGACGGCTGCCGCACCGCTGCGGTGGTGGTCGGTAACGGCCAGGGCGTCGCCGCCCGGGTGACCATCGATCCGCGCGGCGAGGCGGCCATCCTGACCACCGACGGCGGAGCGCCCGCCCTGCCGCTGGCGCTTTCGGAGAGCCTGCGCCGCGGCGAGCGGGCCTATCATCCGGGCTTCCCGCAAGGCGAGCCCGGCGAGGCCACCTCCAAGCTGATCGGCCGCGAGACCCTGGTGGTGCGCGGCCGCGGCGAGCGCAGTGAGCCGGTGCTCGTGTGGGCGGAGACCGGCCGGACAGAGGGCCTCGAGGGGACGCTGGGCGGCCTCTCCGGGGCTCCGGCGCTGGACGCCCAGGGGCGCGTGATCGGGGTCACCATCGCCGAGAGCCCGCGCCGGGGGCGGATCTACACCACCGCGCCGGAGACGGTGCAGGCGACGCTGGCCTCCACGCGCCGCCGCTATACGGCGCCGCCCCTGGGATCGGCGCCGATCACGCCCGAGAACTACTTCCGGGTCGCCGACGGGCTGCGCCGCGACCTGCGGGTCGCGCAGGTGGTGTGCCTGACGAGCTAGGTCTCGGCCGCCGTCGCGGGCTTCGGCTGCCGCGCGGCGACCACGAAGGCGAGCACGATGGCGGCCACGCCGATCAGCGCCGAATAGAGGAAGAACACCACATACCCCGCGCCCAGGGCCGCGGGCGTCACCGCCGACTTGGCCGCGCCCTCAGCATAGGCCTCCGGCGGCAGGCCGGCGAAGAAGGCCTTCAGCGAGGCGAAGGCGCCGCCGGCGTCCGCGCCGGCCGCCGAGCTCTCGACGATGCGGCCCGACTGCGAGGCGATCAGCTTGCCGGGCAGGGCGTAGAGCGAGGAGAACAGGGCGTATTGGGTCGCGGTGAAGCCCGCCGAGGTCAGGCTCGACATGTAGGCGATCAGGCAGGTGCCGGAGAAGCCGGACGCCACATTGTCCACGCCGATGGCGATGAACAGGGCCGGCAGGTCGGCGCCCTGCATGGCGAGCCAGGCGAACACAAGATTCGAGAGCGGGCCCGCGAAGGCGCCCACGACCAGCGCCCGCATGAGGCCGAGCTGAGCCACGGCCCAGCCGCCCAGGCCCACGCCGACCACGGTCATGACGACGCCGAACACCTTCCGCACCTCGGCGATCTCGGTCTTGGTGAAGCCGAGATCGGCGTAGAACGGGTTCATGATGTTCAGCACGAAGTCCGAAAGCCGGTAGACGCAGATCAGCGCCAGGATCAGCGCGGCGACGCCCCGGTAGCGCACGAAGAAGTCGCGCAGCGGCTCGCCGAGCGCCGCGCTCAGATAGACGCCGGGGCGCGTGCGGACGCCCGGGATCGGGCAGGCGGCGAGCACGATCACGCCCAGGCCGGCGATCACCGCCGCGAGCTGGGCGTAGACGCCCTGCGGCTTGGCCTCCCAGAGCGCCGTCAGCCCTTCGGCCGCGCCAGGCAGACCGAGGCCCTTCAGGGCGGACGCGAGCAGGGAGGCGTTGGCGGCGAGGCCCGAGCCCAGCACCAGGGCGCCCGTCGCGAACAGGGCGAGGCGGGCCAGCCACTCCGGAATTTCCACGGCCGGGCGCGACGGCGTCCCTTCCGCGTGGATCGGACGGATGACGTGCTCCTTCTCCTTCGGCGCCGCGAGCGCGCCGCCGACGCCCACCGCCATCAGGGCGGCCATGGCGGCGTAGGAGACGTTCCAGTTGAACTGGTCGGCGAGCACCAGGGGCGCGGCGCCGGCCGTGATCATCGCGATCCGGTAGCCCCACTGGTAGGCGGCGGCCATGGCGCCCTGCTTCTCGACGGCCGCGGCCTCGATCCGCCAGGCGTCGATGACGATGTCCTGCGTGGCGGCCGTGAAGCCCACGAACACCGCAAAGGCCGCCATCAGGCCCAGGCTGGCGGCCGGGTTGGTCCCGGAGATCAGCCACAGCCCCAGCATCACCAGGAGCTGGGTGGCGATCATCCACGAGCGCCGGTGGCCGAGCCAGCGGGTCAGCAGCGGCACGCGGGTTCGGTCCACCAGCGGCGCCCAGAGGAACTTCATCGAGTAGGCCAGCGTCGCCAGGGCGAAAACGGAGATGACGCTGAGAGACAGGCCGGCGTCGCGCAGCCACAGCGACAGTGTGTCGAAGATCAGCAGGTTCGGCAGGCCGGAGGCGAACCCCAGGGCCAGCATCACCAGGGCGCGTCGCTCGAAGAAGACCCGGACGCCCGCCAGGGCTCCGCGTCTCGGCTCGGCGGCGTCGGCGCTCATTCAGGTCTCCGGTGTTCGGCGCGCCCCCGCGCTAGCGGACCTTGGCGCGCGCCGCGAATTCCGTCCAGTCGCCGCGGGTCCACCGCGTCAAGGCGGCGCGGAGGGCGTCCGGCGACAGCGGCTTGACCAGGAAATCGTCCATGCCGGCCGCCAGGCACGCCTGCCGGTCGTCCTCGAAGGCGTTGGCGGTGAGCGCCACGATCGGCGTCCGGAGGCCCTCGGCGCGAAGGGCGCGGGCGGTGTCCTCGCCCGACAGGCCGGGCATCCGCATGTCCATCAGGATGAGGTCGTAGGCGGCCACCTTGACCGCGGCGATGGCCTCGCCGCCGTCGTTGGCGTGGTCCACCTCGCAGCCCTCACGGGTCAGCAGGGCCTTGGCCAGCAGGGCGTTGATCGGATTGTCCTCGACGAGCAGCACGCGGGCGCCCGGCGCGGCTGCGGCGGCGATGCGTTCGTCTTCGGGCGCCACGTCCGTCTCGGCGCTGGCGCCGGCGGCGATCAGCACACGCTCGGCGAGCGAGGCGCGGCGCAGCGGCTTGATCAGATAGCCCGCGAAGCCGGCGCGCTTGTAGCGCTCCATGCGGTCGCGTTCCTCGGGCGCCAGCAGGATGATCGAGGGGCGCTTGTCGCCCTTGCGGACGATCCCGCCTTCGACGGCCAGCGCGTGGTCGAGCAGCAGGACGTCGCCCGGATCGGTTCGGCTCAACACGCCGTCGAGGTCGGCGGCGGTGACGGTGCGCCCACCGCAGGCCTGGACCTGTCGGCGCGCGGCGTCGCGGATGATGGCGCTGGGGGACGCAATGCCAACGGTGCGGCCTTCCAACGGCAGGTCGGACGGGGCGGCGGCGACGCGCGGGAAGGCCGCCTCGAACCAGAACAGCGCGCCGCCGGTGCGGGCCGCCTCGACGCCGACATCGCCGTTCATCGCCTGGGCGAGCCGTCGCGCGATGGCGAGGCCGAGCCCCGCGCCGCCAACGTCGGCGTGGCCCACCTCCGTCTGGGCGAAGGCCTCGAAGATCCGCTCGCGATCCGGGGCGGGGACGCCGGGTCCGGTGTCTTCGACGGTGAAGCGCAGCCGGCCGGTGTCGGTCTCGGCGACGCTCAGCACGACCCCGCCCGCGACGGTGAACTTCACGGCGTTGCCGGCGAAATTGAGCAGCACCTGGCGCAGCCGGCTCTCGTCGGCCCGGATGCGCCCTGGGTTCGCCGGCGCGGCCCAGGCGATCTCGAGACCCTTCTCGCGGGCGCGGGGCGACAGCAGTTCGCACACGCCCTGCAGCAGGCTTTCCACGTCCACGGGCTGCGGATGCAGGTCCACCGCGCCTTCGCCGAGCTTCGCGAAATCCAGCACGTCGTTCACCAGGTTGAGCAGGTGCTCGCCGCTCTCCCGCAGCGCGGCCGCATACGCACGCTGCTCGGCGGTGAGCTGGGTGCCTTCCAACAGGCGCGCCATGCCGAGCACGCCGTTGAGGGGCGTGCGGAACTCGTGGCTCAGCGAGGCGAGTTGCTCGGCGCTGATGTGCGTCCGCTTGGGACGTCGGGTCGACAGGGGACGGAGCGGTCGGCGCATGGGGGGCGGATCATCGTCCAAACCCTTTAACGTGAGGTCAAACGCCGCATCAGCGCCCGCCCGACATCTCCCGGGCGAGCGCCACGAGGGCGGCGCGGGTCCTCGCGTCGGCGATCCCGTCGAAGGCGCGCAGCAGCTCCAGCGCCCCCGGCTTGGCCAGGGCGCGGAAGATCTCGTCGTCGTCTCCACGGACGCCGGACTCCTCTCCGACCAGGGCGGCGACGGTAGTGTCGAGCGCCTGCGCGGCGGCCAACAGGGTCGAGGCCGCCACGCGGTTGGCGCCGCGCTCGTACTTCTGAACCTGCTGAAACGAGACGCCGAGCTTCTCGGCCAGATCCGACTGCGACAGCCCGAGCTGCCGCCGCCGTGTGCGGATCCGCGCGCCGATGGCCAGCTCGACAGCGGCGTAGGGCCCGGCGTCCTTGGGTTGCATCGGAAGGCCTCCCCTCGCGGGAGAATAACCTTAACGGAAAAAACCTTTCGCCCTAAAGTAGACGCGGGGATCAACAGCTCGTTTACTGCCTTCGTCATGCCGCCGCGCGCCGACCTCGTCCGGGACCCCGTCGAGCTGCTCACGCAGCGCGAGCGCGAATGCCTACGGCTCGTTGACCAGCATCTCAGCTCGAAGCAGATCGCCCGCGAGCTGGGCATGTCCAAGACGTCGGTGGACACCTACTGCGACCGTGCCCGGCGCAAGCTGGGCGTGCCCGACCGCTACGAGGCCGCCCGCCTGCTCCGCACGCGGGACGTGGATCCTGTCCTGATCGGATCAGGACACGACGCGATCAGGACAGACGACCGACCGGAAGCTTGGCTCGATGAGCCGGCAACTCGGGAGGACTTGTTCCATGGGCGACTGGCAGAACTTCGACAACCGCGCGGTGATCGGCAGGGCGCTCCGCCTCCGCCGGGAGATCGACGACTTCGAGGCGCGCTGGCCGATCCCGACGCAGCGCGAGGAGGGGATCCCGGCTTTCACCTGGGATCAGCTCGAGCGGCAACTGGTGGATTTGGCGGCGACGCCCCAGCAGGCTTCGATGGCCCGGCACCTGGTTTCCGCGACCCGGAAGCTGGCGCCTTTCAAGCCTTCGGAGATGGTCCTGCGGGAAATCCTCTGCATGACCTGGGTGCTGCTCGACGAGAACTTCAAGCCCGATCCGGATGGCTCGGCCGAAATGATCTGAGCCCCGTCGCCCGGCTTGGGGCGATCGTGGGGGTCGCGGTCATCACCGCCCTGGCGTTCGGGGCGATGCTGGCCGGCCTCCATGCGCTCCAGGACCTGGCGCGGAATATCGCCGGGGCCTGAACGGTCCTGCAATCATAACCCTGTTATCGATTAGGGCGGGCGGCGCACAGAATCCGCCTGCAGGAGAGATCCCATGCTCAAGCAACGCCGTATGGTGGCGGAACAAATCGCGGGCGCGCTGTTCGAGGCCGAGGCGGCCATCGACGCGGCGATCGCCAAGACCGCGACGCTCACGGGCGTCATGCCCTCCCTTCGCCGGGAAGCCGGCGCATCCGCCCTGATCGGCCAGGACGCGGTGGAGCGCGCCAGCCAGGCGATCATGGCTCTCGCCGAGGCCCGCCGGGCCATCGTCGAGACCCACAAGGAACTCAGCGTCGCGAAGGATCAGATTGGCCTTGGCGCCATCATGGTTGACACCGGTGGCGACAAGCCGCCGGTCACGGCCTCCATTCGTGGCCGTCGCCTGAGGGCGGTGGCGAACGAGCGGGTTGCATAGTCCCGCCGACACAGAGGTTTTCGGAGCGCTCCGGCTGAGGCAAGCTGGAGCGCTTTCGCTTTTGGGGACCTCCGCTGGCCACGCTCGCACTTCCCGCCTGGGTCGGGATCGCCATCGGCTGGCTCGTCTCCGGGGCGGCGCTTTGGAAAGGCGGCTGGTCTGAGCGCGCCGTCGCTGCCGGATTCATCTGGACGTGGATCGGCACTGCGCTGACGCGGGATCGCACCTGGGCGAATCTACAGGTCGGTCCTCTGTTCATGGACGTCTCGCTCCTTGTGGTCGTCGTGGTGGTGGCGATGCGTAGCAGCCGCTACTGGCCAATCTTCGCGGCCGCCTTCCAGTTGCTCGCCGTGATTACGCACGCCGCTCATCTTCTCGACCCCGGCGTCGGAGACTGGGCGTATGTCACAGCCGGGGTGATCTGGACGTACCTACTGCTGCTCGCTCTGGCCCTGGGCACATGGAATCGCTGGCGCGAATTCGAGATCAGGCCCGGGCGGCAAGGGCTGCGCCCGTGAGCCCCGTCGAACCCACCCGCCGGTAGATCAGCGCCTCGGCCACGTGGACCCGGCGCACGGCGTCGGAGCCCTCCAGGTCGGCGATGGTGCGGGCGAGCCGGAGCGTGCGGGTCCAACCGCGCGCGGTGAGGCCGCTCGCCTCAGCCGCCCGGGCCAGGAGCGCGCGGGCGTCGGGCGCGAGGGCGGCGATGGTCTCCAGCCAGTCGCCGTCGGCCTGGGCGTTCAGCACCGGGGCCTCCGTCCCCGCCGCGCGCTCGGCCTGTCGCTCGCGGGCGCGCAAGACCCGGGCGGCGGCCTCGGTTGTCCCTTCCGCCGGCGCGGGAAGGGCCAGGTCGGCGGGCGTCACAGGCGGAACCTCCACCTGCAGGTCGATGCGGTCCATCAGCGGGCCGGAGACCTTCATCTGGTAATCGGTCTGGCAGCGGGGCGCGCGCCCGCAGGCGCCCCGGCCGGCTCCGCCGTGACCGCATTTGCACGGGTTCATGGCCGCCACGAGCTGCACCCGAGCCGGATAGCGCACGTGGGCGTTGGCGCGGGCGACGATGACCTCGCCGGTCTCCAGCGGCTGTCGCAGGCTGTCCAGCGCCTGGGCCCCGAACTCTGGCAGTTCGTCAAGGAACAGCACGCCGTTGTGGGCCAGCGACACCTCGCCGGGCTTGGCCTTGTGCCCGCCGCCGGTCAGCGCGGCCATGCTGGCGGAGTGGTGCGGCGCCCGGAACGGCCGCGCGCGCCGGAGCTCGCCCTTGGCGATCAGCCCGGCCACCGAGTGCACCATGGAGGTCTCGAGCAGCTCCTCGGAGGTGAGCGGCGGCAGGATGCCGGGCAGGCGCTGCGCCATCATCGACTTGCCCGAGCCGGGCGGGCCCACGAACAGCAGGTTGTGGCCGCCGGCGGCGGCGATCTCGAGCGCCCGCTTGGCGTTCTCCTGGCCCTTCACCTCGCGCAGGTCAGGGACTCGCTCCCCGTCCAGCATCGGGCCGGGCTTCGGCGGCGAGAGCATCTGCATGCCGCGGAAGTGGTTCACGAGCGCGATGAGCGAGGGCGCGGCCAGAACGCGCGTACCGCCGGCCCAGGCCGCCTCCGCCCCGCAGGCTTCCGGGCAGATCAGACCGAGCCCCATGCCTCCGGCCGCCACGGCGGCGGGCAGGGCGCCGGCCACGGCCGTGATCCGGCCGTCCAGCGACAGCTCGCCCACTGCGGCCCAGTCCGCCAGGGCGTCGGGCGGGATCACGCCCATGCCGGCCATGACGGCAAGCGCGATGGGCAGGTCGTAGTGGCTGCCCTCCTTGGGCAGGTCGGCCGGCGCCAGGTTGGCGATGATCCGGCGGGCGGGCAGCGCCAGCCCCAGGCCCGCGAAGGCGGCGCGGACGCGCTCACGGCTCTCCGAGATCGCCTTGTCGCCCATGCCGACGAGGAAGAACTTCTGCTCGCCCCCGGTGAACTGCACCTGCACGTCGACGCGCACCGCCTCGACACCCCGGAACGCCACCGTCACCACGCGTGCGGACATGCTCAAGCCCTTGTTGCATGACGAGGTTTATCCACAAGGGCTCGCACATGGCGAAGCCTGGATCAAGAACAATTGCGGAACATAGCGGGAAAGGATGACGGCGGCATGATGTCCCGCGGCAGAAGTTATCCCCACAAGCTAGGCTGTGCGCCGAAGATCCTCGATCCGTGCCCAGAGCGCCTCGGTCGCGTCGATCCCGGTGAACGCCTTCAGCGCCACGGCGCCGGTGGGCGACGTCACGTTGATCTCGGTCAGCCACTCGCCGATCACGTCGATGCCCACGAACAGCAGGCCACGGGCCTTCAACTCGGGGCCGATGGTGGCGCAGATTTCGAGATCCCGGTCGGTGAGCTCGACGGCCTCGGCCTTTCCGCCCACGGCGAGGTTCGAGCGGATCTGGCCCTTGGCCGGCACGCGGTTGATCGCGCCCACCGGCTCGCCGTCGACCAGCAGGATGCGCTTGTCGCCCTTCACCACGCCGGGGAGGAACTTCTGGACGATCACCGGCTCGCGGTCGATCTGAGCGTGCAGCTCCAGCATGGCGTCGATGTTCGGGTCGTCCGCCAGGTGGCGGGTCACGCCCGAGCCGCCGCGGCCGTTCAGCGGCTTCATGACGATATCCCCGTGCCGCGCCCGGAAGTCGTAGATCGCGTCGCGGTCGGCGGTGATCAGGGTCGGCGGCTGCAGGCCGGGGAACTTGGTCACGAACAGCTTCTCCGGCGCGTTGCGGACCTCGCGCGGGTTGTTCACCACCAGCGTCCCGGGATGCACGGCCTCGAGGAAGAAGGTCGTGTCGATGTAGTGCATGTCGAAGGGCGGGTCCTGGCGGAGCAGGACCACGTCGAACGCCGCGAGCTCGGCCTTGCGATAATCTGAGAGCGTGGCGTGGCCGCCCTTCACCCGCTGCACGACCACGTCCCGGCCGCGGACGAAGACGCGGCCGTCCTCCATGGCCAGGGTGTCGGTGGTGTAGACGAAGAGACTGTGCCCGCGGGCCTGGGCGCTCTCCATCATCAGGAAGGTGGTGTCGCCCTCGATGTTGATCCCCTCGATGGGATCCATCTGCACCGCGACCTTCAGCGCCATCCGCCTGCTCCCGACTGCTCAGGCCAGCGACATAGGCCCTGCGGCGGGCCGACGCTAGTTCAGCCGCAGCCTGACCCGCTCACGCTGGGCCCGCGCCGCGAGCGCCGCGCCGCCGTCGAGGGTGGTGGCCCGCGCCAGGGCTTCCAGCGCGCCGGCCAGCGCCCCCTGCCCTTCGCGAGCCGCGGCGACATCCAGCCAAGGGCGGTGGTCGGTGGGATCCAGTACAGCGCGTCGGAGCGCAGCGCGCTCGGCGCGCGGGAAGTCGCGGACCGCCGAGGCCCGGGCATAGATGGTGTTCTGCAGACGGACGAGCACGGCGCGGTCGCTGACCGGCGCCATCAGCCGGTCGAGCCGGTCGGCGACGTTGGGCGTGAGGCCGGCGTGCAGCGCGCGGCGGGTGAGCTCCGAGGGCAGCACCACCCGGCCCTCCGAGAACGGATCCAGCGCCAGCGGCCCTTCCTCGGTCTCGATGCGCAGCAGGAAGTGGCCGGGGAAGTCGACGCCCTGGACGGTCAGGCCGCACTTGCGCGCCACGTGCAGGTAGTAGACGCCGAGCGCCACGGCGATGCCCTTCCGCCGCTCGGCGAGCGACAGGACGTCGGCGTTGTCGGGGTTCTCGTAGGTGAAGAGGTCGCCGGCCAGTCGCAGGTCGCCGGCCATGGCTTCGGCGAGCGCCTCCTCGGCGCTCTCGCGCTTCATGCGCTGCGACAGCCGCTCGACACCGGCGGCGCCCAAGTCGCGGGCCGGCTGCGGGTCGCGGCTGGGGTCCTCGTGGATGGCGCAGGCGATCGCCGCTTCCAGAAGCGGGAACTCGCCGTCCGTGGCCGACCCGGCCTCCAGCAGGAAATCCTCGGCGTCCTCGCGCGTCATCTCGGCCCCATGGAGCGCCTCTAGGCGCCCTTCCAAGCGTCCGGAATATGCACAGGAAGCCGGCGAGGTGCGAGCGCCACCAGGTCGAGACGAACCGTCGCATCCTTCAGCGCGGGACGGCCGGCGGCGACCAGTGCGCCCGCACGTCGCAGGCGGTCGCGCTGGTCGAGGGTAACCGTCTCAAGAGCGTCGGCCAGGTTCGCCCGCCGCTTCACCTCGACCACGGCCAAGGTCCGTCCACGGAGCGCCAAGAGGTCGATCTCCGCGATCCTCGTCCGCAGACGGAAGCCGAGGATCCGGTAGCCCTTCAGCATCAGCCAGACCGCGGCGACCACCTCGCTCCGCCGGCCGGAGAGCCGGGCGGCCGCGCCGCGGGCGGAGCGGGCGCCGCTCACCGGCCCGACCTCATCTCCATGGCGCGGCGGTAGAGGTCGCGTCGGGAAAGGCCGAGCGCCTTGGCCACCTCGGCCGCGGCCTCCGCGGGCTTCAGGCGCTTGAGCGCGTCGGCCAGCGCGGCGTCCACATCGGCGGCGCTCGCTTCGGCCTCGCGGCCGGGACCCACCAGCACGACCAGCTCGCCCTTTGGCGCTTCGAACTGGGGGTCGGCGGCGAGTTCCGAGAGACTTCCGCGCGTCACGGTCTCGTAGAGCTTGGTGAGTTCCCGGCAGACCACAGCCTCACGGTCGCCCAGTACGGCAGCCATGTCGCCGAGGCTGCCGGCCAGCCGCGATCCGCCTTCGAAGAACACCAGGGTGGCGCGCACGCCCGCCAGCTCCTCCAGAAACGTTCGCCGCGCGGCGCTCTTCGCCGGCGGAAAGCCCGCGAACAGGAACCGGTCTGTGGGCAGGCCCGCCGCCGACAGCCCCGCCAGAAGCGCCGAGGCCCCGGGGATCGGGAACACCGGGTGGCCGGCCTGGGCCGCCTCCCGCACCAGGCGATATCCGGGATCGGACACCAGGGGGGTGCCGGCGTCCGAGACCAGCGCCACTCGCTGCCCCTCCGCCAGGGCCGCCATGGCGCGGGGGCGGGTCTGCTCGGCGCCGTGCTCGTCGTAGCGGGCGAGCTTGGCGGAAAGGCCGTAGGCGGACAGCAGCTTGCCGGCCACCCGAGTGTCCTCGGCCAGCACCAGGTCGGCGGCGTTCAGAACGTCCAGGGCCCGCAGGGTGATGTCGCGCAGGTTCCCTATCGGGGTCGCCACCACATACAGGCCCGGCGCCAGCGGCGCGTCGTCGAGGGCGGGGGTGGGGATCAGCCGGGCCATGGCCGAGGGTTCGCCGCTCGCGCGCGGAAACGCAAGGCGCCAAGATCGCCGGCAAAAGAACGACCAAGGGAGGATGGGATGCGCAGACCCCTGCCGGAGCCCGGCCGCGACTGGCCGGCGGTGAAGGCCGAGATGCTGGCCTATGCCGAGGGTGACGTCCGCTGGCGCGAGGGCAGGACCGCAGTCTACGTCTTCAACGCCGGCCCGGAGGTGGAGCAGGTCCAGAAAGAGGCCTACGCCCTCTTCATGGCGGAAAACGGCCTCGGGCCGTCGGCCTTTCCCAGCCTGAAGCGCATGGAGGAGGAGGTGGTCGGCTTCGGCCTTTCGCTGCTGAACGGGCCGGAGGGCGCGCGCGGGACCATGACCTCCGGCGGCACCGACTCCGTCACCATGGCCATCAAGGCGGCCCGGGACCACGCGCGGAAGGTCCGCGGTGTGAGCGGGCCGCTGAACGTGGTCCTTCCGCGCTCCGCCCACCCGGCTTTCGACAAGGCCTGCGCGGTCATGGAGATCGAGGTCCGCCGCACGCCCCTGCAGGACTTGCTGGCCGACCCCGCGGCCATGGACGCGGCCGCCGACGCCTCCACGGTGATGATCGTCGGCTCGGCGCCCAACTTCCCCTACGGCCTAATCGACCCGATCGCCGCGCTGTCGGACCTAGCGATGGCGCGGGACCTCTGGCTGCACGTGGACGCCTGCGTCGGAGGCTACATCGCCCCCTTCGTCCGGATGAACGGCGGCGATATCCCGCCCTTCGACTTCGAGCTGCCCGGCGTCCGATCCATCTCCGCCGACCTGCACAAGTACGGCTACTGCGCCAAGGGCGCGTCCACCGTCTTCTTCCGGTCGGAGGAGCTGCACCGGCTCATGGCCTTCGACTTCAAGGACTGGCCGGGCGGGCGAATGACCACGCCGACCCTTGCCGGCACGCGGCCGGGGGGCGCCATCGCCTCGGCCTGGGCGGTGATGAACGTCCTGGGCGTCGAGGGCTACCGGCGCAAGCACGCCCAGGTCACCGGGGCCCGCGAGCGGATCGCCGCCGGCGCGGAGGCCCTGGGTTTCCGGGTGCTCGGCCGGCCCCAACTTGGCCTGCTGGCCTTCACCCGCGACGACGTGGACTGCGTGGCGCTTTGGGCGAAGCTGCGCGAGCGGGGCTGGTTCACCGGCGTCACCACCGAGCCCAAGAGCCTGCACCTGATGCTGTCGCCGATCCACGCGCAGGTGGCGGACGCCTATCTGGCCGACCTCGAATGGGCGCTGGGTGCGGTCGGCGGCTCTGCGGGGGTCGAGGCCCGCTACGCTTAGGTGAGCAACTCGCGGGTGACGGCGTCCAGCACCAGCCGGCCTCGCCGGGTGGCGCGGACCCGCTCGGCGTCGTCTGCGAGCAGGCCCAGCTCGGTCAGGTGCGCGATGCGCGCCGGGTCGAGCGCCAGCGCCGCCAGCTCGGTCCGCGCCACCCCGTCGTCGATGCGCAACCCCGACAGCAGCCGCTCCTCCGCAGCTTCGAGGGGGCTCAGCGTCTCGCGGCTCTCGAAACCGAAGCCCGTCTCGGCCACCGCGCCCAGGTAGTCGGCGGGGCGGGCGGCGGCCACGGTGGCCTCCCGGCCCGCCGCGGTGGTGATCCGGCCGTGCGCGCCCGGTCCCGCGCCCACGTAGTCGTGGCCCCGCCAGTAGACGAGGTTGTGCCGCGAGCGGGCCGCCTCGCCCCGAGCGTGGTTCGAGACCTCGTAGGCGTCGAATCCGCAGGCCTCGAGCACGGCCTGGGTGGTCTCGAAGAGGGCCGCCCCGGCGTCTTCGTCGGCCGGCACGATCCGGCCTCGGCGCACGGCCCGATCGAACGCCGTCCCCGCCTCCACGGTGAGCTGGTAGGGGGACACATGCTCCGCCCCGAGCTCGATGGCGCGGGCGAGCTCGTCGGCCCATGCCTGCGGCGTCTGGCCCGGGCGGGCGTAGATCAGGTCCACCGACAGGCGCGGGAACGCGCGCGCCGCCGTCTGCGCCGCCCGGATCGCCTGGGCCGCGTCGTGGTTGCGGCCGAGGAAGGCCAGGGCGTCGTCCTCGAGCGCCTGCAGACCGAGCGACAGCCGGTTCACGCCCGCGTGCGCGAAACCGTCGAACCGCGCAGCCTCGGCATCGGTGGGGTTGGCCTCGAGGCTGACCTCCAGGTCGGCGCTCGGCGTCCAGAGCCGCGTCGCCGCCGCGACGATCTCCGCCGCCCAGGCCGGATCCATGAGGGAGGGCGTGCCGCCCCCGAAGAACACCGAGACGAGCGTGCGCGGACCGGTCAGCGCCGCCTGGGCTTCCAGGTCGGCGACGATGGCGCGGGCCAGCGCCGCCTGCTCCTCGGCCCGCCCGCGGTCGCGGTAGACGTTGAAGTCGCAGTAGGGGCAGATCCGCGCGCAGTACGGCCAGTGGACGTAGACACCGATCGGCGACAGGTCAGTCATCGCGCGCGAGGTGGGGAGCGATCGGGCTCAGAGCAACGCCGCCTTCAGCTTGGCGAACGCCCGCGCCCGGTGGCTCATGCCGTCCTTCTGCGCCGGCGCCATCTCCCCGAAGGTCTCGGCGTGGCCCTCGGGCAGGAAGATCGGATCGTAGCCGAAGCCGCGGTCGCCGCGCGGCGGGAAGGTCAGCGTGCCGTCGATGCGGCCCTCCACGACGACCGCCGGCCCGTTCGGCCAGGCCACCGCCAGCGCGCTGGTGAACCAGGCGGAGAAGTCCTCGGCGCCAGCCTCCTCCAGCCGCGCCTCCACCTTCTTCATGGCCACCGAGAAGTCCTTTCCCGGACCCGCCCAGCGCGCGGAGTAGATGCCGGGCTGTCCGTCCAGCGCCGCCACCGAGAGCCCCGAGTCGTCGGCGATAGCCACGAGGCCGGTGGCGTCCGCCGCCGCCCTGGCCTTCAGCAGGGCGTTGCCCACGAAGGTCGATTCGGTCTCCTCAGGCTCGCCCAGGCCCAGTTCGCCCGCCGTGACCAGATCGAAGCGATTCTCCAGGATCTCGGCCAACTCGCGGGCCTTGCCCGGATTGTGAGTGGCGACCACCAGCCGCGCGCCGGACTCGAGGGTCAGGGCCATTGGGCTCTCCTTCGTTCAGGCGCGGGACCATAGCGCCGGCCGCGCGTGTTGCATTGCGAAAGTTTAATATCGTTACTCGATATTCATTTGATCGACTTTCGATGCGGGCATATCGTTTCTCACATCGGGGCCGGCCAACGCCCCACCCACCTCGCTGCACCGCAGCAAAGCAAGGAGATGTGAGATGTCCGCTTCGATGATTTCCGTGCTGGACCGTTTCGCCCTGACCTTCTTCATGGTCCTGGCCGCCACCCCGCTCGCGGCGGTCGCCGCCGGCGCGGCGATCTAATAGGCTCCGCGTCGTGGGGTTCGCCCGACCCGCGCCGGTCCAGATGGGCCGGCCGGGTCCAGGCGCCGGAGGGGTGAAGATGCGCGCGCTCGGTCCAGGCTCGGTTTCCAGCTTCCTGAAGATCATCCTCGACGTGGTGTACGCGGCGCTCTGGATCGGGCTGGCCATCGTGGTCGTGCTCACGCTGCTCTCGCTCCTGATGGGCTTCAACCCCGAGTTCCTGCAGGGCCTCCGCCTGTCCGGCGACTACGGCGAGATCGAGGATCCCGTGCCGGTCGTGGCCGGAGGGCTGGCCGCCGGGGCGCTCTATCTGAGCGGGATCCTGGCTATCGTCTGGTCCCTCCGCCGGATCTTCGCCACGCTCACCGCCGGCGATCCCTTCCATCCGGACAACGTCCAGCGCCTGCGCTTCATCGGCCTGATCCTGGCCGGCCTCGAGCTCGGCCGTTACGCCGTCTGGGGCGTTTCCCAGTGGCTGCTGGCCGACGTCATCCGCAACGAACCCAATTTCAGCCTGACGGCCTGGTTCTCGGTCCTGGTCGTCTTCGTGCTCGCCGAGGTCTTCCGCGAAGGCGCGCGTCTGCGCCGCGAAGCCGAGCTGACGATCTGAAAGCCCGCCCTGAATGCCGATCCGCGTCCACCTCGACCGCGTCCTCCTGGAGCGGCGCATGTCGCTCACGGAACTCGCCGACCGCGTCGGCGTGACCATCGCCAACCTGTCGATCCTCAAGACCGGCAAGGCCCGGGCGGTGCGCTTCTCCACGCTCGCCGCCCTCTGTCGCGAGCTCGACTGCCAGCCCGGCGACCTCCTGCTCTACGAGCCGGGTCCCGACGACACGGCCGGTGACGACGAAGCCTAGCCTTCAGAATGTTGCGCTGCACACACAGGGCTGCGCCATAGTGACGCCACACCCCCGCTCGGGGCGTTCAATTCCTTGATCGGTGAAATGGCGGCTCCTATATGCGCTGCAGCAAGGCGATGTTCGCGCTTGCAGCAAAGGAGTGTCGAGCCATGATGCGTGCGATCGAACGCTTCCTCGACGCCATGTTCGCGCCGCTCGCGCGCGAGCTCGGCCGTCTCCCGCCCCAGGCTGTCCGCGGCCTGTTCGGCGGCTTCTAAGAGGAATGCCGGGCGGGCGGCTGGATCAGCCGCCCGTCGCCGCTCTCTGCATCTCGCACAGCTCGCGAATGCCTTTGCGGGCCAAGGAGAACAGGGCCTCGAACTCGGCCTCGGAGAAGCCGCGCTTCTCGCCGGTGGCCTGGATCTCGACGATGTCGCCCTTGCCGGTCAGCACGAAGTTGGAGTCCGCCTCGGCGGTGGAGTCCTCCTCGTAGTCGAGGTCGAGCACCGGCGTGCCCGAGAACACCCCGCAACTGATGGCCGCCACCTGGTCGAGGATCGGGTCCGTGGCGATGACGCCCTCCTCCAGGAGGTAGCGGGTCGCCAGCCGCAGCGCGACCCAGGCGCCGGTGATCGCCGCCGTGCGCGTGCCGCCGTCGGCCTGGACCACGTCGCAGTCGAGGGTGATCTGCCGCTCGCCCAGCGCCTTCAGGTCGACCACCGCCCGCAGGGAGCGGCCGATCAGCCGCTGAATCTCCTGCGTCCGGCCCGACTGCTTGCCCTGCGCCGCCTCGCGTCGCCCGCGGGTGTGGGTCGCCCGCGGCAGCATGCCGTATTCCGCGGTCACCCAGCCCTGGCCGCGGCCGCGCAGGAAGGGCGGAACGCTCTCCTCGACGCTGGCCGTGATCAGCACCTTGGTGTGGCCGAAGCTCGCCAGGCAGGAGCCCTCGGCGTAGCGGTTGACGCCGGTCTCCAGGGTGACCGGGCGCAGCAGGTCGGGGGCGCGTTCGGACGGGCGCATGGCTTGGGAACTCCTCGGGCCGCATGGGCGTCTTGCGCCTGCGAAGGTCGCGCTTATCCTAGATCGGCAAGGTCCAGTCCATGGGCGCAGTCAGAGCACAGCACAGAGCCCAGTGAGCAGTCCCTTCCTCGCCCGCGGCCCGTCCCTGGTCGAACTCGACGAACGCGCGAGGGACATCTTCCGCCGTATCGTCGAAAGCTATCTCGAGACAGGCGAGCCGGTGGGCTCGCGCACGCTCTCGAAGAGCGGCATCACCCTCTCTCCCGCCTCCATCCGCAACACCATGCAGGACCTGACCCAGCTCGGCCTGCTGGGCGCCCCGCACGTCAGCGCCGGACGGCTGCCGACGCACGCGGGCCTGCGCCTGTTCGTGGACGGCCTGCTGGAGATCGGCGACATCGCCGAGGAGGAGCGCCGCTCGATCGACGCGCGCCTGCGGGCCCACGGCCGCAACTTTGAGGAGGCGCTGAACGAGGCGTCGGCCATTCTCTCCGGACTGGCCGGCGGGGCGGGTGTCGTGGTCACGCCGATCCGCGACGCGGGAGTCAAGCACGTGGAGTTCGTCTCGCTCGGGGTCGAGCGGACGCTGGCCATCATGGTCTTCGAGGACGGCACGGTGGAGAACCGGCTGATCCGGCTGCCGGCCGGCGTGACCCCGTCGGCGCTGACCGAGGCCGCCAACTTCCTGAACGCCCGCCTGCGCGGCCGCACCCTCGCCGAGGCCCGCGCCGACCTGCGCACGGATCTCGACCGCGCCCGCCGCGAGCTCGACGAGACCGCCGCGCGGCTGGTGGAGGACGGCCTGGCCGCCTGGGGCGGCGGGGAGGGGGACGAGCGCGCCCTGATCGTCCGCGGTCGCGCCAACCTGCTGGAGGCCAGCGAGGCGGTGGAGGACCTGGAGCGGGTCCGGTCCCTGTTCGAGGATCTCGAGCACAAGGAGCAGCTCATCCAGCTCCTCGACGGGGTGCGCGAGGGCGAGGGCGTGCGCATCTTCATCGGTGCGGAGACTCGTCTGTTCTCGCTTTCGGGTTCCGCCGTCATCGCCGCACCCTATATGACGGGCTCGCAGCGGGTGCTGGGCGCCATCGGCGTCATCGGCCCCGCGCGACTGAACTATGCCCGGGTCATTCCGTTGGTGGACTACACCGCCCGCGTGCTTGGCCAGGTGATGAACGCTTAAGACGACGAAAGCCAAAGGGACCATGTCCGAAGACAAGACGCCCGCCGAAGAAGCGGAAGCGCTGGCCGCCGACGCCGCGGTGGACCAGATCGAGCAGCTCAAGGCGGAAGCCGCCGGCCTGCGCGAACAGGTGCTGCGCTATGCGGCCGACATGGAGAACACGCGCCGCCGCGCCGAGCGAGAGGCCAACGACGCCCGCGCCTACGCCATCCAGAAGTTCGCCAAGGACCTGCTCGCCGCCGCCGACTACCTGGCGATGGCTACCCAACACGCCCCGGCCGACCACGCCGACCCGGCCGTGAAGAACTTCGTGGTCGGCGTGCAGATGACCGAGAAGGAGCTGCAGGCCGCCTTCGAGCGCAACGGGCTGAAGAAGATCGCGCCGAAGCCCGGCGACCGGTTCGACCCCCACCAGCACCAGGCCATGTCCGAGCAGCCGGCCGAGGGCGGCGTGGCGCCCGGCGCCGTGCTCCAGCTCATGCAGCCTGGCTACGAGCTGCTGGGCCGCCTCGTGCGCCCGGCCACCGTGGTCGTCGCCGCCAAGGGCGCGGGCGCGGGCCCGGCCGCCTCCGGCCCCTACGCCGCCAACGACGAGCAGCCGCAGGGCGGCGGCTCAGTGGACACCCGGGCCTAGCCCTCATCATCCCTCCCCGCTGCGGGAGGGATGATCCCATGTGGAGCAGAACGCGAAGAGCGCCTTCGCCTTACGTTCCCCCTCTTCCCCGCCGAGGGAAAATGGCTAATGTCGCAGGTCCCTTCCTGTCGGGGGCGCGGGGCGATGGTTCGCCCGCGCGAATGAGGTCCGGGACTAAGGCATGAAGCTGACGATCGAGCGCGCGGCGCTCCTGAAGGCGCTGGGGCACGTGCAGAGCGCCGTCGAGCGGCGCAACACCATTCCGATCCTGTCGAACGTCCTGCTGTCGGCCGAACGCGACCGGCTGACCTTCTCGGCCACCGATCTCGACATGGAGATCATCGACGAGGCCATGGCCCAGGTGGACCAGCCGGGCCAGATCACCGCGCCCGCCCACACCCTCTACGAAATCGTCCGGAAACTGCCCGAGGGCGCCGACGTGGTGCTCTCGTTCACCGGCGAGGATCCGCGCCTGACGGTGGCGGCCGGCCGCTCGCGCTTCAACCTGCCGGTCCTGCCGGCCGGCGACTTCCCGGTGATGAGCTCCGAAGGCCTCTCCGGCCAGATGAGCGTCGACGTCACCGACCTCATCCGCCTGATCGACAAGACGCGCTTCGCCATCTCGGCGGAGGAGACCCGCTACTATCTGAACGGCCTCTACCTTCACACGGTGTCCGAGGGCGGGGCGCAGAAGCTGCGCGCCGTGGCCACCGACGGTTCGCGGCTGGCGCTCGCCGAGATGCCGGCCCCCGAAGGCGCCGCGGGCGTCCCGGGCGTGATCGTGCCCCGCAAGACGGTGGGCGAGGCGCGGCGCCTGCTGGACGACGCCGGCGAGAACGTCGAGCTGCAGATCAGCCCCCAGAAGATCCGCTTCGAGCTGAACGGCGCGGCGCTGACCTCCAAGGTGATCGACGGCAACTTCCCGGACTACATGCGGGTCATCCCCAAGGGGAACGACCGGATCGTCGTGGTCGACGCCAAGCTGTTCGCCCAGGCGGTGGACCGGGTGGCCACCATTTCGGCCGAGAAGAGCCGCTCGGTCCGGATGGCCATCGAGCCCGGCCGCGTGGTGCTGACGGTCCGCAACATGGAAGCCGGCCAGGCGGTCGAGGAGCTGGAGATCGAGTACGACGGCGAGCCCTTCGAGCTCTCCTTCAACGCCCGCTACCTGCTGGACATCACCGACCAGATCTCGGGCGAGACCGCGGAGCTGCGGTTCGGCGGCCCGAACGACCCGGCCCTCGTGCTCGACCCGGCCGACGCCGATGTCCAGTACATCCTGATGCCGCTGCGCGTCTGAGGACCCGAGGGTGGCGACCGTCTTCGTCGTCACCCACCCCGAGGTGGTGATCGACCCGGCGAAGCCCGTCCCGCATTGGGGCCTGTCGGAAGTCGGCGCGGACCGGATGCAGACCTTCGCGGGCTCGCCGGCCGTGGCGAGGCTGCGCGCGATCTGGAGCAGCGGCGAGACCAAGGCCCTGGAGTCCGCCGGCATCCTAGCGGCCGCGCTCGCCCTCACCACCCGTGTCGAGGCCGACCTGCACGAGAACGACCGCAGCGCCACCGGTTACCTGGCTGAGGCCGAGTTCCAGCAGACGGCGGACGCCTTCTTCGCCGAGCCGGACCGGAGCGTGCGCGGCTGGGAGCGGGCGGTCGACGCCCAGGCCCGCGCGGCGGCGGCGGTGGACCGCTGCCTGGCTGCCTCGCCGCCCGGGGACGTGGCCATCGTCGGCCACGGCGGGGTGAGCGCTCTGCTGCTCTGCAAACTGCTGCGCGAGCCGATCAGTCGGACGCGCGACCAGCCGTTCGCCGGCTGCTACTGGACCTTCGACCGCGAGACGCGTGAGGTCACCTCGACCTGGAAGCCGATCGCGCCCCGCTAGGGATCAGTGCCCGTGCGGGCCTTCGTAGACGCCGGGGGCCAGGCGCTCGTCCTCGACGCCTTCGCCGGCGTCCTTCGCCAGCACGAAGCGGCGGTCGCAGTACGGGCATTCCACGAAGGTGGCTTCGCCCATCTCCAGCCAGACTCGCGGGTGGCCGAGCGCGCCGCCGACCCCGTCGCAGGCCACGCGGCCGGAGCGGACGGTGATCACCTCCGGCGCCGGCAGGTCGGGCGTGAGCGCCGGGCGGGCAGGGGCCGGCTCGGGACGGGCCTGGGCTTCGACACCCTTGTTGCGGACGCGGCGGGCCATGGACGGGAACCTCTTCATTGCCGCTGAGGCGGCGCGCGCCTAGGTATGCGACCACGGCTTTCGCCGTCAACGACTGGACGGGGCATGGACCTACCCGAGTACGCGATCGAGGCGAAGGGCCTCGTGAAGACCTACGCCGCGACGAAGACGACGCCCGAGATGCGCGCGATCCGCGGCATCGACCTGGCCATCCCGCGAGGGTCGATCTTCGGCCTGCTCGGGCCGAACGGGGCGGGGAAGTCCACCTTCATCAACATCCTCGCCGGCCTGACCAAGAAGACCGCGGGCACGGTGAAGATCTGGGGTCGCGACATCGACGAGCGCCCGCGCGACGCCCGCGCAGCCATCGGCGTCGTGCCCCAGGAGATCGCCGCCGATCCCTTCTTCACCCCCCGGGAGGCGCTGGAGGTGGCCGCCGGGATGTACGCCGTGCCGCCGAAGGAGCGCCGCACCACGGAGCTGCTCACCGCGCTGGGCCTCGGCGACAAGGAGAAGGCCTACGTCCGCCAACTCTCCGGCGGCATGAAGCGCCGGCTGATGGTGGCCAAGGCCATGGTCCACAACCCGCCGGTGCTGATCCTCGACGAGCCGACCGCCGGGGTGGATGTGGAGCTCCGGCGCCAGCTCTGGAACTACGTGGTCGACCTGAATCGCAAGGGCGTGACCATCGTGCTCACGACCCACTACCTGGAAGAGGCCCAGGAGCTCTGCGACCAGATCGCCATCGTCAACCGCGGCCAAGTGGTGGCCTGCGAACCAACGCCGAAGCTGCTGGCCCGGATGGACACCCGGAACGTTCTGGTGACGCCTGAGGAGCCGCTGGCGGCGGCGCCCGCGCTTCCCGGGTTCGAGACCAAGCTCCTGAAGTCGGGCGGCTTCTCGGTCTCCTACCGCACCGGCCAGTCGTCGGTGGAGCAGGTGCTGGCGGCGATCCGCGCCTCCGGCCTGCACATCAAGGACATCTCCACCGAGGACCCGGACCTCGAGGACGTCTTCGTCAGCCTGACCTATGCGGCGCCGGAGGCGGCTGAGATCTGAGGGCGCGGGTAGCGCCTACCCCGTCACGCGCCGGATATCCGGCCACCGGTAGGCGACCTCCCACAGCATCGACCCGCCGGGGCCGGGCTCGCGCCGGGCCGGCTCGGCCACGCCGCCGAGATGCTCGTAGAAGCCGCGGGCGTGGAAGTTCTCGCGCAGCACCGAGATGACGAGCGACTGGAAGCCCTGGTCGCGCAGCGCCCGCGCCGTGCGGGTCAGGAGCTCGCGGCCCACGCCGCGGCCCTGCGACGCCTGCAGGACGTAGAGCACGGCGATCTCCGCCTCGCCGGCCACGCCGCGACGGGAAGGGCCGCCGCTCGCGTAGCCGACCACGCCGAACCGATCCGCGGCGGCCAGGGTGAGCGGTCCGTTGAGCCGCGTGAGCTCGCGGGCGAACCGCCGGGCGAACCCGGGCTGGCTCATCCGGGCGAGGAAGGCGTCGGGAAGCAGGCCCTTGTAGGTCTCGCGCCAGCTCGTCACGTGCACGTGGGCCAGGCCCTCCGCATCGGCGGGGCCGGGCGGGAAGATGACGACGGCGGACGACGCTCCACGGGCCTGGGACATCCATCCACAGCTTGGGGCCTTAGGGCGCAGGTTCAAGGGCTCCCTCGAAGCGATTCGTTAAGATAGCGTCGCCCGTTCCATGAACGCGCCGTCGCCCACCGCCACCCCCGATCCTGCCGCCGGCGCGTCGCCGGTCATGGCGCAGTTCTTCGAGGCCAAGGCCCGCCAGCCGGACGCCTTGATCTTCTTCCGCATGGGCGACTTCTACGAACTGTTCTTCGAGGACGCCCAGAAGGGGGCGGCCGCCCTCGGCATCACGCTCACCGCCCGCGGCCAGCACCTGGGCCAGCCGATTCCCATGGCCGGCGTTCCCGTGCACGCCGCCGAGGCCTACATGGCCAAGCTCGTCCGCGCCGGCTTCAAGGTGGCGCTCTGCGAGCAGATGGAGGATCCCGCCGAGGCCAAGAAGCGCGGCTCCAAGTCGGTGGTGCGCCGCGAGATCGTGCGCGTGGTGACGCCGGGCACCCTCACCGAAGACGGGCTGCTGGACGCGCGCGGGGCCAATCGCCTGGCCGCGGTCGCCGTGCGCGCGGGCGCCGCCGCGGTGGCTTCCGTCGAGCTCTCCACCGGCGACGTCGAGGTGCTGCAGACTTCCGTCTCTGGCCTCGCCTCGGCGCTGGCGGCCCTCGGCCCCTCCGAGGTGCTGGTCCCCGACCGGCTGTTCTCGGACGAGGCGGTGAGCGCCGCCCTCAAGGTGTCGGGCGGTTTCGTCCAGCCGCTGCCCTCCGCCCTCGCCGAGCCCTCGGCGTCCGAGGCGCGGCTGAAGCGGCTCTACGGCGTGGACACCCTGGACGGCTTCGGTCAGCTCGCCGGCGCTGAGGTGGCGGCCCTCGGCCTCATCGCCGCCCATCTGGAAACAACGCAGGCTGGCAAGCTGCCGGCCCTATCCGCGCCCCGTCGCGCGGGTGAGGCCGACGTCATGGCCATCGACCCGGCGACCCGCGCGAGCCTGGAGATCGACAAGGCCCAATCCGGCGCCCGCGACGGCTCGCTGCTGGCCGCTATCGATCGCACGGTCACCGCGCCCGGCGCGCGCCTGCTCGCCGCCCGCCTGGCCAGGCCGTTGCTCGACCCGGCGGCCATCGACGCCCGCCTGGACGCGGTGGCCTGGTTCTGCGAGCACCGGGGCCAGCGGCAGCGCCTGCGCGACCAGCTTAAGGCCATGGGCGACATGGCGCGCGCCCTGTCCCGGCTGGCGCTCGGCCGCGGCGGGCCGCGCGACCTCGGCTGCCTGCGCGACGGCCTGGTGGGCGCCGAGGGGATCGTCGCCCTGTTCGCCCAGACGCGCGACCCGCTGGTCAATCCGCCGGTCGAGATCGCCAGCGCGCTCGCCGCCCTGAATCCCGACCTGCACGCCGAGCTGCTGGCGTTCCGCGACCTGCTGGCCACCGGCCTCGGGCCGGACCTCCCGGCGCTGGCCCGGGACGGCGGCTATGTGGCGCAAGGCGTGCGCCCCGAGCTCGACCAGGCCCGGACCCTGCGCGACGATAGCCGCCGCGTCGTCGCCCAGCTCGAGGCGCGCCTGGCCGAAGAGAGCGGCGTGGCGCTCAAGGTCCGCCATAACGCCGTGCTCGGCTACTTCGTGGAGTGCACCGCCAAGGCGGCCGAGCCGCTGATGCAGGCGCCGCTCAACGCCACCTTCATCCACCGCCAGACGCTCGCCAATCAGGTCCGCTTCACCACCGTGGAACTCGCCGAACTGGACGCGAAGATCGCCCAGGCCGCCGAGCGCGCGCTGGCCATCGAGGTGGAGACCTTCGAGGCTTGGCGCGACGCCGCGTGCGGCGTGGCCGCCCTGGTGCAGGCCGCGGCCGAGGCGGCCGCCCGCCTGGACGTGGCGTCCGCCGTCGCCGAGTGGGCCGACGACGTGGGCGCCACGCGCCCGGTGGTCGACCGCTCCACCGCCTTTGAGGCCGAGGCCGCGCGCCACCCGGTGGTCGAGATGGCCGTGCGCCGGGCCGGCGAGCCCTTTACGCCCAACGACTGCCGTCTGGACGGCGCCGGCGCGGTGGCGCCCCGGCTGTCGATCGTCACCGGTCCGAACATGGCCGGTAAGTCGACCTTCCTGCGCCAGAACGCGATCCTGGCCGTGCTCGCGCAGGCGGGCTGTTTCGTGCCGGCGAAGAAGCTGCGGCTCGGCGTCGTCGATCGCCTGTTCAGCCGTGTGGGGGCCGGCGACGACCTCGCCCGCGGGCGCTCGACCTTCATGCTGGAGATGGTGGAGACCGCCGCCATCCTCACCCAGGCCACGCCGCGCAGCCTGGTCATTCTCGACGAGATCGGCCGGGGCACAGCCACCTACGACGGCCTGGCGATCGCCTGGGCCTGCGCCGAGGCCCTGCACGAAACCAACCGCTGCCGGGCGCTGTTCGCCACCCACTACCACGAGCTCGCCGTGCTGGAGGGCCGGCTGGCCTATGTCGCCAACCTCAGCCTGAAGGCCAAGGAGTGGAACGGCGACCTGATCTTCCTGCACGAGGCCGGGCCGGGTCCCGCCGACCGCTCCTACGGCGTCCAGGTGGCCAAGCTCGCCGGCGTTCCGCCGACGGTGGTCGCCCGCGCCAAGGACGTGCTGGAGCGGCTGGAGCGCGAGGCCGCCGGGCCCGCCAAGCTCGACGACCTGCCCCTGTTCGCCGCCGTCGCCGAGGCCGAGACCGCGGGCCTGCGCGGCCCGTCCGAAGTTGAGGAGGCGCTGAAGGTTCTCGACTTGGACGGCATGAGCCCCCGCGAGGCCATGGACGCCCTCTACCGCCTGAAGGGCATGCTCTGAGCGACCTCTCCTGGGAGAGAGGCGTTCCGTGAGCGAAATCGCAACGCCCGTCCTATATGGTCGGACCATGCCGCCCCGCCTGCGCCCGACCCGCATCGAGTACGTCGTCGACGGCGTGAAGCTGCGTTCGCAGCTCTCCACCGCGGCCCTGGAGCACCTCGGCAACGAGGCGGCCCAGCGCAAGGCGGCGCTGGAGATCCTTAAGGCGGCCCTATTCCGCGGCCGGATGATCGCCAAGGAGCGGCTGGAGAACGGGGCCGGCGGGATCGAGACCGCCCGCCTGCTATCCAGCGTCACCGACGAGGTGATCACCGCGCTGTGGGACTTCACGACGGTCCACGTGTTCCGCGCCCGCAATCCCACCGAGGGCGAGCGGCTGGCGCTGATGGCGGTGGGCGGCTACGGCCGCGGCACGCTTGCGCCCTTCTCCGACATCGATCTGCTGTTCGTCCGCCCGTACAAGCAGACGGCGCACGCCGAGAGCGTGATCGAGTACATGCTCTACGCCCTTTGGGACCTCGGCTTCAAAGTGGGCCATGCGTCCCGCACCATCGAGGAGTGCGTGAAGCTCGCCCGCGAGGATTTCACGATCCGCACCTCGATCCTGGAGGCCCGACGGCTCGCCGGGGACGAGCCGCTCGCCGCCGAGCTGATCCGCCGCTTCCAGGCCGACGTGGTCAAGGGCACCGGCGCCGAGTTCGTCGCCGCCAAGCTGAAGGAGCGCGACGACCGCCACGCCCGCGCCGGCGCGAGCCGCTACATGGTCGAGCCGAACGTGAAGGAGGGGAAGGGCGGGCTCCGGGACCTCAACACCCTGTTCTGGATCGCCCAGTATCTGCACCCCGGTGAGAACATCGAGCGGGTCCTGCAGCTCGAGATGTTCGAGGGTCGCGACGTGCGCACCTTCGTCCGCGCCTTCGACTTCCTGTGGGCGGTGCGATGCCACATGCATTTCGCCACGGGCCGGCCGGAGGAGCGGCTGACCTTCGACCTGCAGCCGGAGCTGGCGCGTCGCATGGGCTACGGCGACCGCGCCGACAACCCGGCCGTCGAGCGGTTCATGCGGCGCTACTTCCTGATCGCCAAGGAGGTGGGGGCGCTCACCCGGGTCTTTGCCGCCAAGCTGGAGGCCGAGAAGGTCAAGAGCCGCCCCACCGGCATCTCGCGCCTGCTTCCCAACCGTCAGCCGAAGCGCAAGCCGCTGGACGAGCCCGGCTTCCACGAGATCGGCGGCCGGCTCGCCGTGGACGGGCCGCAGACCTTCGAGGAGGACCCGGTCAACCTGCTACGGCTGTTCCGCATCGCCGACCAGCGCAACCTCGACCTGCATCCCGACGCCTTCACCGCCGCGTCGCGCTGCTCAGGACTGATCACCTCCGCCGTGCGCCGGGACCGGCACGCCGCCAAGGTGTTCCTCGACATCCTGGCCCGCGGTCGCGACCCGCAGCGCACGCTCGGCCTGATGACCGAGGCCGCGGTGCTCGGGCGGTTCATTCCCGAGTTCGGGCGGATCGTCGCCCAGATGCAGTTCAACATGTACCACTCGTACACGGTGGACGAGCACACCCTTCGCGCCGTCGGCGTCATCGCCGACATCGCCGCCGGGCGCCTGGCGCAGGACCATCCCCTCTCGGCGCAGATCATGCCGCTGATCGACGACCGCGAAGCCCTGTTCCTGGCCATGCTGCTGCACGACACCGGCAAGGGCGGGGTGGGCGGCCAGGAGAAGGCCGGCGCCCGCGCCGCGCGCCAGGCCTGCGAGCGCCTGGGGCTGGAGCGATCGAAGATCGAGCTGGTGGCCTGGCTCGTCGAGCACCACCTGGTCATGAGTGATTACGCCCAGAAGCGCGACGTCTCCGATCCGCGCACCGTGGCCGATTTCGCCCGCATCGTGGAAACGCCGGAGCGCCTGCGCCTGCTGCTGGTGCTCACCGTCGCCGACATCCGTGCGGTGGGGCCCGGCGTCTGGAACGGCTGGAAGGGCCAGCTCATGCGCGAGCTCTACGCCGCCACCGAGGCGGTCTTCCGGGGCGGCCGCGGTTCGGACGCGGCGGCGGCGCTCAAGCGCCATTACGAGAACGCCGCCTACGACGCCCGCGTGGCGCTGGCCCGCACGGACCCACAGGCGGAGCCCTGGTCCGACGCCATGGAGGACGCCTACTTCTCGGCCTTCTCCACGGAAGAGGTCCGGGCCCACGCCGCGCTGGCCCGCCGGGCCGCGGACGGCGCCGCGGCCGAGGGCCGGGTCAGCATCGAGCGAAACGCCGCCGAACTGGTGGTCGCCGCCGCCGACCGCCCGCGCCTGTTCGTCGACCTCGCCGAGGCGATCACCGCCGCCGGCGGCAACGTGGTGGGCGCCAGGGTCTTCACCTCGCGCACGGGCCAGGCGCTCGACGTCTTCTACATCCAGGACGTCACCGGCCAGCCGTTCGGCGACCAGAACCCCCGCGCGCTCGCCCGCCTGGCCGAGGCGCTGGAGGCCGCCGCCCGCGGCGAGCCGGTCCGCCGCGAGGCCGCCCGAAAGGCGGACCTCGGGCGCACGGCGGCCTTCGCCATCACGCCCACGGTGATGCTCGACAATGATGCGTCGGAGACGTCGACGGTGGTGGAGGCCTCGGGGCGGGACCGCCCTGGCCTGCTGGCGGCGCTCGCCCGGACCCTGTCGGACGCCGGCCTCTCCATCCTGTCGGCGCACATCGACAGCTATGGCGAACGCGCCGTCGACGCCTTCTACGTGGTCGACGCCGAGGGCCGGAAGCTCGCCGACGCCCGCAGGCGCAACGCCCTGAAGACCGCCCTCCTCGCCGCCCTCACCGCGGGTGAGGAGGAGACGGTGGCCCGCCGCGCCCACCTGCAGCGCGCCCGGGCGAGCGTGGCGCGGTAGGCCCACACCCCGCGCGGGGTGGCCCGCGGCGCCTGGGCCGCTTGACGGCGGGCGCGGCTCGGAAGACTGAGGCGAGGTGACCGACAATCCCGCCACCAATCCCACTCCGAAACGCGGCGGGCTGATCCGGTCTTCGGCCATCTTCGCGGGGCTGACCCTGGTCAGCCGGGTGATGGGCCTGGCTCGGGACCTCGTCATCACCGCCCGCCTGGGCGCCAGCCAGACCATCGCGGCCGACGCGTACTATACGGCGCTCGCCTTCCCGAACCTGTTCCGGCGGATTTTCGCCGAGGGCGCTTTCGCGGCCGCCTTCGTACCCGGCTACTCGCGCAAGCTCGCCGCCGATGGCGAGGCCGAGGCCGACCGCTACGCCGCCGACGCCCTGGCCACCGTCGCCGCCGCCACCGTCGCGCTGACCATTCTCTGCCAGCTTGCGATGCCGTGGCTGATGTACGTCATCAACCCCGGCTTCGCGGACGATCCGGCCAAGTTCAAGCTGGCCATCATCCTCACCCAGATCACCATGCCCTACCTGCCGTGCATGGCGATCGCGGCCCTGTTCTCCGGCGTGCTGAACGCCCATGGGCGGTTCATCGTCTCGGGCTTCTATCCCACGATCCTCAATGTGGTGATGCTGGCGGTGGTGATCCCGCAGACGGATCCGGTGCGGGCGGCCTACGCCGCCTCGTTCGGGGTGATCGTCGCAGGGATCGGCCAGGCGGCGCTCTGCTGGTGGGGCGCCAACCGGACCGGCGGCCGCATCCGCCTTGTGCGACCGAGGCTGACGCCAGAGATGAAGGCGATGATCCGGCTGGCCATCCCGGCCGCGATCGCCAACAGCGCCACGCAGATCAACATCTTCATCTCCGGCATCCTGGCCTCCCAGGTGGACGGGCTACGGGTCTGGATGAACGTCGCCGACCGGCTCTACCAGCTCCCCATGAGCCTGGTGGGGGTGGCCATCGGCGTGGCCCTGCTGCCGAGGCTCTCGGCCGCCCTCCAGAAGGACGATCACGGCGACGCCCAGGCCGCCATGGACCAGGGCCTCGTCTGGGCGCTGGCGCTGAGCCTGCCGGCCGCCGCCGCGCTCATGGCCATGCCGGTGTATCTGATCGACGGCTTCTTCACCCGGGCCGAATTCGTCCGCGCCGACGCGGTCGCCACCGGGACCTTGCTCTTCCACTACGGCTGGGGTGTGCCGGCTTTCGTCCTGCTTCGCGTGCTTCAGCCCGCCTTCTTTGCGCGCCAGGACACAAAGACCCCGATGCGCTTTTCGCTCATCAGCGTCGGGGTGAACATCGTCCTCGGCGTCCTGCTGTTCCACACCGTCGGCTTCTGGGGCATCGCGGCGGCGACGTCGATCGCCGCCTGGATCAGCGTCGCCCAGATGTGGGCGGCCCTTCACCGCCGCGGCGTCTGGCGCCCGTCGGCCACGGCGCTGTTCAAGATCGGTCGCGTGGCCGCCGCCAGCGCAATCCTGGGCGTCATGCTCGCGGTGGCGGTCCACTTCCGGCCGGAGCTGGAGGCGCCGATCGCCGCCGCGGGCCTGCCGGCGAAGGAGATCGTCGTCCTCGCGCTCAGCGCGATCGGACTCGGCCTGTACCCCGTCCTGTTGTTCGCCTTCGGCGGCGTCACCCCGGCCGAGGCCAAGGCCCTGCTCCGCCGCCGGAAGGGCGACCCCGCTCCCCCCGCCGACTTGCTCTAGCGGCGGCGGGGCTCTATCCACGGGTCATGGCGAAGAACACCTGGCGATGGCGCTGACCCGCTGACCCGCTGAACCCGGCGCGCCCCCTTGCGCCCGCACGTCCCTTCCGTTCAGAAGCCTCCGATCATGACCGACCAGACCCCGGCCCCTTACGCGGGCCCCCAGCGCGTGCTCTCCGGCGTTCAGCCGTCCGGCGACCTGCACCTCGGCAACTATCTTGGCGCGCTGGTGAAGTTCGCCAGGCTGCAGCACGAGGCGCCCACCTTCATCTTCGTCGCCGACCAGCACGCCATCACCGTCTGGCAGGACCCGAAGAAGCTGAAGGACCAGGTCCGGGAGATCGCCGCCGCCTACCTGGCCACCGGCCTCGACCCCAAGGTCGCCACCATCTTCCCGCAGTCGGCGGTGCCCGAGCACGCCGAGCTGGCCTGGGTCTTCAACTGCGTCGCCCGCCTCGGCTGGCTCGACCGCATGACCCAGTTCAAGGAGAAGAGCGGCAAGCACAAGGAGCGCGCCAGCGTCGGGCTCTACACCTACCCGGTGCTCCAGGCCGCCGACATCCTGATCTACAAGGCGACGCACGTGCCGGTGGGCGACGACCAGAAGCAGCACCTCGAGCTCACCCGCGACATCGCCGGCAAGTTCAACCACGACTACGAGGCGCCCGGCTTCTTCCCCTTGCCCGAGCCGCTGACCCAGGGGCCCGGCGCGCGCGTCATGAGCCTGCGGGACGGCCAGGCGAAGATGTCGAAATCCGATCCGTCGGACAATTCTCGCATCAATCTGACGGACGACGCCGACGCCATCGCCCAGAAGATCCGCAAGGCCAAGACCGATCCCGAGCCGCTGCCGGACAGCCTGGAAGGGCTGGAGGGCCGGCCCGAGGCCAAGAACCTGGTGGGCATTTACGCCGCCCTGGCCGGCCGCACGGAGGCCGAGGTGCTGGGCGAGTTCGCCGGCCAGGGCTTCGGCGCCTTCAAGCCGAAGCTGGCCGATCTGGCCGTCTCGGTGATGGGGCCGATCGGCGGCGAGATGCGCCGCCTGCTGGCCGACCCCGCCGAGATCGACCGGATCCTGGCGGAGGGCGCGCGCCGCGCGCGGGAGATCGCGGTCCCGGTGATGGCCGAGGTTCGGTCGCTGGTGGGCTTCTGGGCGGGCTGAGCTTGCGCGCCGCCCGGCTTCGCCGCACCGTCCGCCCATGAGCACCAGCCAGCGCAAGTTTCTGGTCGTCTCCGACGACACGCCGGAGTTCCAGGCGGCGCTGAAGTTCGCCTGCCGCCGCGCCCGCTCCACCGGAGGTCACGTGGCGATCCTGCGGGTGATCGAGCCGGCGCTGTTCGAGCACTGGAGCGGCGTGCGCGAGGAGATCGAGCGCCAGACGCGCGACGAGGCCGAGGCCGTGCTGCAGGAGGTGGCCGGATTCGTGCAGCAGGAGACCGGCTTTCCGCCGGAGTTCCTGATCGTCAACGCCGACAGCGCCCGCGCCGCCCTGAAGAAGGCCATCGCCGAGGACCCGGACATCAAGATCCTGGTGCTCGCCGCCGCCGTCGGCGGACGCGGTCCCGGCCCGCTGGTGGCCTCGCTCGCCAAGGAAGGGGTGAAGTGGGGCGCCCGGAAGGTCCCCGTCACCCTGGTTCCCGGCGACCTCACCGACGCCGAGATCGCTGACCTGGCGTAGCGCCGCCTTCAGGCGAGCGCGCGAACTTGCGCCGCACCCTCCGAAGCGCCACATCTCGCCCATGTTCATTCAGACCGAGCCGACCCCGAACCCCGAGGTCCTGAAGTTCCTGCCCGGCCGCGCGGTCATGGGCGAGGGCACGCGCGACTTCCGCGACGCGGACGAGGCGGCCGCCTCGCCGCTGGCGGCGGATCTCTTCGACCTCGAGGGCGTCGCCCGGGTGTTCTTCGGCCCGGACTTCGTCACGGTGGGCAAGCACCCGTCCTACGACTGGCCGCACCTCAAGGCGCCGATCCTCGCCGCCATCATGGACCACTTCACCGCCGGCCGGCCGCTGTTCGCCGACACCGGCGACGCCCAGTCCGGCGGCCATGACGAAGGGGTCTACGAAGGCGAGACGGCCCAGATTGTCGCCGAGATCAAGGACCTGCTCGACACCCGCATCCGCCCGGCCGTGGCGCAGGACGGCGGCGACATCCTGTTTAGCCGCTTCGACGTCGACACCGGCGTGGTCTGGCTCAACATGCGCGGCGCCTGCTCGGGCTGCCCATCCTCCACCGCCACCCTGAAGGCGGGCGTGGAGAACATGCTCAAGCACTATGTGCCCGAGGTGACCCGCGTCGAGCAGACGCTCGGCTGACCCTTTCCGCGGCGTCCCCAATCGTCTAACGCCGCCTCGTGATCACGCTCGGCCTCGACACCTGTCTGAACGCCTGCTCTGTCGCCGTGCTGCGCGGCGACGAGGTGCTGGCCCATGCCTCCGAGGTCATGGCGCGCGGCCACCAGGAGCGGCTGGCCCCCATGGTCGAGCGGGTCATGGGCGACGCTGGCCTCGCCTTCGACCGCCTGGACCGCGTCGGCGTCACCGTCGGCCCGGGCTCGTTCACCGGGCTGAGAGTCGGGGTGGCGTTCGCCAAGGGGCTCGCGTCGGCGCTCGGCGTCCCCGCAGTCGGGGTGGGCGCGCTGGACGCCCTGGCGGCCGAGGCCGATGGCCTGGTCTTCGCCGCCATCGACGCCCGCCGCGACCAGCTCTACCTGCAGGGCTTCGAAGCCGGTCGACCGCTGATGGCCCCCGACGCACTGGCCATCCCCACGGCGGCCGCCCGGCTCGTGGAGCTCGCCGGGGGACGTCCCTTGACCCTCGTGGGCTCCGGCGCGTCGCTGCTGGCCGACGTGGCCCCCGGCGCCCGGGTGGTCGCGGCCGAGGGCGCCGACGCCCGGCACGTCGCCCGGCTCGCGGCCGCCAAGCCGCCAACGCCGGTCCGCCCCCTCTACCTCCGCGCGCCGGACGCGCGGCTTCCCACGTGAGCGGCGAGCTGCAGCTCGGCTGGGCGACGGCGGACGACGCCGCCGCGCTGGCCCAGGTCCATGCCGAGGGCTTCCCGCAACCATGGGACGCCGCGGCCATCCATCGGCTGTTCGCCGGCCCCGGCGTGTTCGGCCTGCTGGCGCGCGCGGGCGAGCGGCCGGTGGGAATGGCCCTGTGCCGCGTCGCGGCCGGAGAGATGGAGGTGCTGACCATCGCGGTGGATCCCACCGTCCGCCGCCGCGGTGTCGCGCGGAGCCTGATGGCCACGGCGCTCGGGGCGGCCCGCGAGGCGGGCGCCGAGGCCGCCTTCCTCGAGGTCGCCGACGACAACGCGCCGGCCGCCGCCCTCTACGCCTCCCTGGGCTTTCGGCGGGCAGGGCTGCGCCGCAACTACTACGATCGCGGCGACGAAGGACGTGTGGACGCCCTCGTGATGCGCCTCGACCTTACATCCCAGCCCTCTTAGACCTATCCTCAGAAACTGAAGGAGCCTGGAGCCTTGGCCGTGCCGGACCGCATCGAGAAGCTGTGCATCGAAAAAGGGATGCGCATGACCGAGCAGCGCCGGGTGATCGCGCGCGTGCTTTCCGAGGCCCACGACCATCCCGACGTGGAGGAGCTGCACCGGCGGGCTCACGCGGTCGATCCGCACATCTCCATCGCCACCGTCTACCGGACCGTGCGACTGTTCGAGGAAGCCGGCATCATCCAGCGCCACGACTTCCGCGACGGCCGCTCCCGCTACGAGGAGCACCAGGACGAGCACCACGACCACCTGATCGACATGAAGACGGGCAAGGTCGTGGAGTTCATGGACCCTGAGATCGAGGCCCTGCAGGAAGCCATCGCCCGCAAGCTCGGCTACAAGCTCGTCGACCACCGTCTCGAGCTCTACGGCATGCCCATCGAGGACTAGTCGGCGCGGCCCTCCGGCCTTGCCCGCCTCCCGTAGACGTCGGGAGAGGAGTTGCGCGTGCGCCCCGCCGTCCCCATAACGCGGGCCATGTCCGAGACCGCGCCCCTCAAGCGCCTCTACATCAAGACCTACGGCTGTCAGATGAACGTCTACGACAGCGAGCGCATGGCCGACGTGCTGGCGCCGCTGGGCTATGGCGTCACGGACGATCCGGAGGGCGCGGACCTCGTGGTGCTGAACACCTGCCACATCCGCGAGAAGGCCACCGAGAAGGTCTATTCCGAGCTCGGCCAGATCAAGCGCCTGAAGCAGGAGAAGGCCAGCGCCGGCGGCCAGATGACCATCGCCGTCGCCGGCTGCGTGGCCCAGGCCGAAGGCGAGGAGATCATGCGCCGCCAGCCGGCGGTCGACCTCGTGGTCGGCCCGCAAGCCTACCATCAGCTCCCCGAGCTGATCGCGCGCGCGCACCGGGCCCGCGGCGAGCGACTGGCCGCCGACTTCGCGCCCGACGAGAAGTTCGATGCGCTGACCACAGCCCGCCGGCCGACCGGCGTCACGGCATTTCTCACGGTGCAGGAGGGCTGCGACAAGTTCTGCACCTTCTGCGTGGTGCCCTACACCCGCGGCGGCGAGTGGAGCCGCCCGGCGTCCGCGATCGAGGCCGAAGCTCGTGCGCTGGCCGAGAAGGGCGTGCGCGAGGTCACCCTGCTCGGCCAGAACGTCAACGCCTACGCCGATCCCGAGGGCGCGGAAGGCGGGCTTGCGGGTCTCGTGAAGCGGCTGGCCCGCATCGAGGGCCTGGACCGCATCCGCTACACCACCAGCCATCCGCGTGACATGGACGACGCGCTGATCGCCGCTCACGGCGAGGTGGAAGCCCTGATGCCCTACCTGCACCTGCCGGTGCAGGCGGGGTCGGACAAGGTGCTGAAGGCCATGAACCGGGCCCACACCGCCGAGAGCTACGTGCGCCTGATCGAGCGCATCCGCGCCGCCCGGCCCGACATCGCCATCAGCGGCGATTTCATCGTCGGCTTCCCCGGCGAGCGTGACGCCGACTTCGAGGCGACCCTGCAGCTCGTGCGCGAGGTGGGCTACGCCAGCGCGTTCTCGTTCAAGTACTCCCGCCGTCCGGGCACGCCGGCGGCCGCCATGGCGGGCCAGGTGGCCGAAGAGGTGAAGGACGAGCGGCTTGCTCGCCTACAGGCCCTGCTCGAGGAACAGCAGCGCGCGTTCAACGCTGCGCAGTCCGGCCGTGAGCTGCCGATCCTGTTCGAGAAGAAGGGCCGCCATCCCGGCCAGCTTATCGGCCGCAGCCCCTATCTGCAGGCGGTCCACGCCGAGGCTCCGGATCGTCTGCTCGGCCAGATCGTTACGGTGAAGATCGGGGACGCCGGCCGCAACAGCCTGGCGGGTGTCCTGGCGACCACTGGGGAACTGGAGCCCGTTTGAGCCGCGCGCCTGAATTCATCACCCTGTCCGACGCCGCCGCCCGTGCGGTCGCCGGCGCCAACTCGCGTCACGCCGCCCTGATCGAGGACGCCTTCGGCGTGCTCGTGGAGACCCCCGGCGGCGGGGTCAGCCTGTCGGGCGACTCCAAGGCCCGGGCCCAGGCGAAGAAGGCAGTGCAGGCCATCGCCGACCGGGCCGACCAGGGGCTGGAGATCTCCGAGGCCGACGTGCGCGTGGCCATTGGCCAGGCGCGCACCGGCGCCGGCGGCGCGCCGGGCTCGCTGCCGGTCGGCCGCCGCGGGCAGGTCGCGCCCAAGACCGCCACCCAGGCCGAGTACCTGCAGGCGCTGGCAGGCTGCGAGCTGGTCTTCGGCCTCGGTCCGGCCGGCACCGGCAAGACATTCCTGGCCGTGGCCCACGGCGCGGGGCTGCTGCTGCGCGGCGAGGTGGACCGCCTGATCGTCTCCCGCCCGGCCGTGGAGGCCGGCGAGCGCCTGGGCTTCCTGCCCGGCGACATGAACGAGAAGGTCGATCCCTACATGGCGCCCGTCTGGGAGGCGCTGACCGACATCCTGGGCGCCGACCAGCTCCGCCGCCGCCGCGAGAAGGGAGAGATCGAGGTCGCCCCCATCGCCTTCCTGCGCGGGCGCACGCTCAGCCATGCCTATGTCATCGTCGACGAGGCGCAGAACGCCACAAGGCTGCAGATGAAGATGGTGCTGACCCGCCTTGGCGAGGGCGCGCGCATGGTCGTCACCGGCGACCCCAGCCAGGTGGACCTGGTGAACGCCCGGGACTCCGGCCTCGCCCACGCCGTGGGCCTGCTGGAGGGCGTGAAGGGCATCGGCGTCACCCGCTTCTCCACCGCCGACGTGGTCCGCCACCCGCTGGTGGAGCGGATCGTGCGGGCCTACGATGCCGACGCCGCGCGCAGCCGCGGCGACAAGGGCCCGGATGACCGGTGAATGACCGACCGGTGATCGACATCGAGATCGAGGACCCCGCCTGGACGGGGGCCCAGCCGGACGCGGAGGCGCTCGTGCGCCGCGCCGCCGAGGCGGTGCTGCTGTCCGAGGGCGCGGACGGCGAGCACGTCACCCTGCTGCTCACCGACGACACGGCCGTGCGCGAGCTGAACGCCCGGTTCCGCGACCGCGACGCGCCCACCAACGTGCTCAGCTTTCCGGCGCCGCCGAACCCGGAGAAGCACCTCGGCGACGTGGCCCTGGCCTACGGCGTCTGCGCACGCGAGGCTGCCGAGCAGGGCAAGCCGCTCGCGCACCATCTGCAGCATCTGGTGGCGCACGGGGTGCTGCACCTACTAGGATACGACCACATGACCGATGAGGAGGCCGAAGCAATGGAAGGCCTCGAACGCATCGTCCTGGCCGGACTGGGGATCCCCGATCCCTACGCGGCCGGCGAGGGAGACCATGACCGACCCTGACCCTCCGAGTAGTCCCGAGCCCGGCCGCCGCGGGCTGTTCGGGCTGTTCAACCTGTTCCGCAAGCCGGAGCCCGCCGCCGACCCTGTGCCTGAGCCCGTGGCTCAGGCCACCGGCGAGCTGGTCAGCCAGGCCCGCGCCTTCCAGGACCTGCGCGTCGAGGACGTGATGAAGCCCCGGGCCGACATCATCGCCATCGACCGCTCGTCCACCTTCGGTGAGGTGGTCGCCCGCTTCGTCGAGGCCGAGCACAGCCGGATGCCGGTCTACAAGGATACGCTGGACGAGCCGGTGGGCGTCGTCCACGTGAAGGACATCTTCAAGCTGCTGGCTCGCAAGACCCGCAAGCCTAAGCCCGAGGACCAGATCCTCATGGGCCGCTACAACCTCATCCGCCCCGCCCTCTACGTGCCCGCGTCGATGCGGGCGGCCGAGCTGCTGACCATGATGCGCGCGCGGCACAGCCACATGGCGCTCGTCATCGACGAGTTCGGCGGCACCGACGGCCTCGTCACTCTGGAAGACCTGCTGGAGACCCTGGTCGGCCAAATCGAGGACGAGCACGACGAGGAGGGCGACGAAGGCTGGTCGCCGATCGTCCACGACGAGCAGGGTTGGGTCGTCGACGCCCGCACCCCGCTGGAGGAACTCGAACTCGCCATGGGCGAGGGGGTCGACCTGGCGCCCGAGGAGGTGGACGAGGAGATCGACACCGTCGCGGGACTGCTGAACACGCTGACCGGACGGGTGCCGCAGCGCGGCGAGCGCATCGAACACCCCGGCGGCTTCGTCATCGACGTGCTGTCGGCCGATCCGCGCCGGGTCCGCCGCCTGCGCGTGCGGCCGGCTGCCGCCGGTCCCGTCGCTGCCGCCGAGACGCCGGCTCCGTGATCGCGCGGCTGTCGCCGTGGGCGGTGCGGCTTTGGGCTCTGAGCGCCGGCCTCGCCGCCGGCTTGGCCCACCCGCCGTTCGGGGTTCTGCCAGGCCTGCTCGGCTACGCGGCTCTTCTGGCGCTGCTGGACGCGCCGGCCTCCCGGCCCTATCGATCGGCCTTCCTGCGCGGCTGGCTGGCCGGCCTCGGCTATTTCGCGATCAGCGTCTGGTGGGTCGTGGAGGCCTTCCTGGTCGACGTCGCCGCCCACGGCTGGATGGCGCCCTTCGCGCTCGTCTTCCTGGCCGGCGGTCTCGCGCTGTTCTGGGGGCTGGCGGGGGTGCTCTACCGCTGGGCCGCGCCGGCCGGGTTCGCCCGCGTGCTGGTGTTCGCGGGGGCCTTCGCCCTGCTGGAGTGGATTCGCGGGCACATCTTCACCGGCTTCCCCTGGAACCTGCCCGGCGAGACCTGGGCCGCCGGTTCCGCGCCGTCCCAGGCCGCAGCGGTGGTCGGCTCCTATGGCCTGACCTGGATCACCCTGGCCCTCGCCGCCGGCCCCGCCGTGCTGTTCGACCGCACCGGCCGGCCGGCCCGCGCGCTCGCCGCGGCCGTTCTCGTGGGCGGGCTCGCCAGCCTCTACGCCTTCGGACTCGGGCGCCTGTCGCATGCCGCCGCCCCGGCGGCCGGCGCGCCCACGGTGCGGATCGTGCAGGCGATGATCGACCAGAAGGAGAAGTGGCGGCCCGAGAACCTGCGGCTGATCTTCCAGACCTACGTCGGCCTTTCGCAGCGACCCGCCACCCGGCCGCCGCAGATCGTCATCTGGCCCGAGGGCGCCCTGCCGGCGGTGATCGACGAGCTGCTCGCCCCGGAGTCCCCCTACGGTCCGGCGTTCGTCGCCGCCTTCACCGAGGGCCAGACCCTGCTGATGGGCGCCAACCGCGTGGAGGTCGAGCCCTCTGGCGACGCCCGTTACTTCAACAGCCTCGTGGCGCTGCGCCGGGAGGCCGAGGGCCTGCGCGTCACCGGCGTCTACGACAAGCACCGGCTGGTGCCGTTCGGCGAGTTCCTGCCGTTCGGCGAGGTGGCCACCAAGATCGGGGTCCGCAGCCTGGTGCACATGCCGGAGGACTTCACGGCCGGTCCGCCGCCGGCGTCGGTGGCCCCGTGGGGCGTGCCGGCCCTGCAGCCGCTGATCTGCTACGAGGCCCTGTTCCCAGGCTTCACACGACAGGCGGTGAAGCGCACCGGCATCCGCCCGGCCTGGATCCTCAACATCTCCAACGACGCCTGGTTCGGCCAGACCAGCGGGCCCCTGCAGCATCTCAATCTCGCCAGCTACCGGGCCATCGAGGAAGGCCTCCCGATGGTGCGATCCACGCCCACGGGCGTCTCGGCGGTGATCGACGCCTACGGCCGTGTGCTGCCCGACGCGCGGCTCGGGCTCGGCAAGTTCGGGGTCATCGACGCGCCCCTGCCGCCGGCCTTGAAACCAACCGCGTACGGAAGGGTTGGAGACTTGCCTTTCGCCCTCCTGTTGCTAGCCTCCGCCGTACCAGTTGTCGCTCGCCGCGTTCGCCGAGTTCGTTGAAGCCGCGTCCGCGTCCGCGTCCCCCCTGTTTTTCCAGACACACCCACTCGCGATGTGGAGCTTTGATGAACAAGCTCGCTGACCTCGACTCCGGCCCGAACCCGATCGACCGGCACGTTGGCCTGCGAATCCGGATGCGGCGCAAGGAGCTGGGCGTCAGCCAGGAGCGGCTCGCCGAGTCGATCGGGCTCACCTTCCAGCAGGTCCAGAAATATGAGCGCGCCGCCAACCGCGTGAGCGCCTCCAAGCTCTGGGAGATGGCGCGGGCGCTGAACACCTCCGTGGCCTACTTCTACGAGGGCCTCGGCGCGACCGAGCCGCATGGCTCGAACCTGCCCAAGCAGACCATGCAGGACTTCCTGCTCACCGCCGAGGGCCTGGAGCTCGCGGCTGCCTTCCCACGGATCCGCGAACCTCGCGTCCGCCGCAAGATCCTCGAGCTGGTCCGGGCCATGGGCGGCGACGAGCCCGCGCTCTGAGCCGCCGGCGCCCCCGCGCCGCCACGCCGCGCTTGCGGGATATAAAGATTTCTTTATAGGCTTTCGGACCTTCTAGCCGGGCGCTCGCCGGGGGGCGGCGCCCTACAGTTCCATCCGGAGCCCGCCTTGAGCCGTTCCAACTACATCTTCACCTCCGAAAGCGTGTCCGAGGGCCATCCGGACAAGGTCGCCGACCGGATCTCCGACACGGTCGTCGACGCCTTCCTGAGCGTGGAGCCGGAAGCCCGCGTGGCCTGCGAGACCCTGGTCACCACCAACCGGATCGTGCTCGCCGGCGAAGTCCGCGCCGGCCGCCCCGGCGGGTCGAAGGTCGAGAACAAGGCGCTCACCAAGGAGATCGTCCGCAGCCTCGAGCCCAAGGTGCGCGCGGCGGTGAAGGACATCGGCTACGAGCAGAAGGGCTTCCACTGGGACAAGGCGAAGTTCGCCTGCTTCCTGCACGAGCAGTCCGCCCACATCGCCCAGGGCGTCGACGCCTCCGATAAGAAGGACGAGGGGGCGGGCGACCAGGGCATCATGTTCGGCTACGCCTGCGACGAGACGCCGGAGCTGATGCCGGCCACCCTGCAGTTCTCGCACGACATCCTGCGGCGGCTGGCCGAGGTGCGGAAGTCCGGCGAGTGCGCCGTGCTCGAGCCCGACGCCAAGAGCCAGGTCACCCTGCGCTACGAGAACGGCCGCCCGGTCGAGGTGCTGAAGATCGTCGTCTCCACCCAGCACAAGAAGCGCATCGGGGTGCAGTCGGCCACGCCCAAGCGCGTGCAGGAAGTCATCAAGCCTTACATCGACAGCGTCTTCCCGGACGGTCTGTTGACCAAGAAGACCAAGTACCTGGTCAACCCGACCGGCCGCTTCGAGATCGGCGGTCCGGACGGCGACGCGGGCCTCACCGGCCGCAAGATCATCGTCGACACCTACGGCGGCGCTGCCCCGCACGGCGGCGGCGCCTTTTCGGGCAAGGATCCCACCAAGGTGGACCGGTCGGCCGCGTACGCCTGCCGCTACCTGGCGAAGAACGTGGTCGCCGCCGGCCTTGCCCGCCGCTGCACCATTCAGATCAGCTACGCCATCGGCGTGGCTGAGCCGCTGAGCTTCTACGTCGACCTGCACGAGACCGGCCAGGTCGATCCGGCCAAGCTGGAGCTCGCCCTGCCCGAGCTGATCGGGGGCGCCACCCCGCGCGCGATCCGCGAGCACCTCGGCCTCAACAAGCCGATCTACGCCCGCACCGCCGCCTACGGCCACTTCGGCCGCACGCCCGACAACGAGGGCGGCTTCTCCTGGGAGCGCACCGACCTGGTGGACGAGCTCAAGAAGCTGGTCTGATCGGTCTTCCGCCCGATCGATCCCCGGTCTTCCGCCGGGGATCGATGATGGCGGGCTGGCCTCCAGCGGCCTTGGAGTTCACGGGTGGCCGGGACAATCCCGGTCACGACGGCTAGTTGTTGAAGATGTCCGACGCCCACCCGCCGCTCCGCTCCTACGGCCGCATCAAGTCGCGCGTGATCAAGCCGCGGCAGGCCGCGCTGATGGACACCCTGCTGCCGCAGGTCCGCGTCCCGGCCGAGCCGTTCGATCCACGCGCCCTGAAGCCCGACGCCCATGAGGTGTGGGTGGAGATCGGCTTCGGCGGCGGCGAGCACATGGCCGCCCAGGCAGCCCGCCATCCCGACATCCTGATCCTGGGCGCCGAGCCGTTCCAGAACGGCGTGGCCAGCGCGCTCCGGCACCTCGACGAGCAGGTGCTGGGGAATGTGCGGGTGAAGGACGGCGACGCCCGCGAGATGCTGTCGCACCTGCCCGACGCCAGTGTGGCGCGGGTCTTCATCCTGTTTCCGGATCCTTGGCCCAAGGCCCGGCACCACAAGCGCCGCTTGGTGCAGGCGGATCTGGTCGCCGAACTGGCGCGCGTGCTGAAGCCGGGCGGTCGCCTGCGCTTCGCCTCGGACTGGGCCGACTATGTGGACTGGAGCCTGGAGCGGCTGACCGCCAGCCCGGCCTTTCGCTGGGTCGCCGAACGGGCCGACGATTGGCGCGTGCCGCCGGCCGACCACGTCACCACGCGCTATGAGGAGAAGCGCCTCGGCGACTGCGCCCCGGTGTTTCTGGATTTCGTCCGCGTCTAGCTCCCGCACCGTGGGGCGGTGGAGGGGGTCGCGCCGACGACGAACGACCCCCTCAGTCGGCTGCGCCGACGGCTCCCCCTGAAGGGGAGCGACGTTCCGCTCAACCCGCCTGCTTGGCGGCGTAGGCCTCGATCGAGGTCTTGATCAGCTCGGCCGCCTCGGCGGCGTCGGCCCAGCGGACGATCTCGACGCTCTTGCCCTTTTCCAGGTCCTTGTAGTGCTTGAAGAAGTGGGCGATCTGCTCGGTCAGGATGGTGGGCAGCGCCCGCCAACTGTCGACCCCGACGTAGAACGGGTGGAGCTTGTCCACCGGCACGGCGAGGATCTTCTCGTCGCCACCGGCCTCGTCGCGCATGATCAGGGCGCCCACCGGACGGGCCCGGATGATGGCGCCCGGCACCACCGGGGTCGGACCGACCACGATGATGTCCATCGGGTCGCCGTCGTCGGCGAGGGTGTGCGGGATGAAGCCATAGTTGCCGGGATAGAACATCGCCGTGTGCAGGAAGCGGTCGACGAAGATCGCGCCGGACTCCTTGTCCAGCTCGTACTTCACCGGCTCGCCGCCCTGCGGGATCTCGATGACGGCGTTGACGTCGTACGGCGGGTTCTCGCCGACGGGGATCTTGGAGAGGTCCATGGGGAGGTCTTTCAGGGACACACAGAAGTGAGGGGCGCTCTGTGCGGCATGGCCAGCCGGGAGTAAAGGCCCCCGCGTCGCGCCGGGTCGGCGGCAGGTCGGGCAAGGGGGCGGGCGGGGGGCTGACAAACCCCTGATCGCCCGCTATATTCCCCTACAACATCGCTGATAGCGCTGGATGGCGCTCTCAAGCGGCGGGCTCCGGCCCGGCCGCTTTTTTGTTTGCCGGAGGAACGGCCGAGACATGCGCGGGAAGACCGCTGAAGACGCCAGGCTCCTGGAGCTGCTCGATCCCGTGGCCGAGGCCGCGGGCTATGAGATCGTCCGTCTTCGCCTGATGAGCGGCAAGGAGCAGCGCAGGCTCCAGATCATGGCCGAGCGGCCGTCGGACGGCGATATGAACGTCGAGGACTGCGCCCGGCTCTCGCGCGCCGTGTCCGAGGTCATGGACGCCGCCGACCCGATCGCCGGCGAATACCTGCTGGAGGTCTCCTCCCCCGGCGTCGACCGCCCGCTCACCCGGCTGCGCGACTTCGAGACCTTCGAGGGCTACGAGGCTCGCCTGGAGCTCGACCGGCTGGCCGAGGGCCGCAAGCGCTTCCGCGGCGTGCTGGCCGGCGTGGAGGGCGACAATGTCGCCATCGACCTCGACGGCGAGGAGGAGACGGCGCTCGTCCCCTTCGCCTGGATCACCGAAGCGAAGCTCGTCCTCAGCGACGAACTGATGAAGCGGGGCGCGGAGATCCGCGCCGCCCGCGTCGCCGCCGAACAACAACAGTCTTCCGAGTAGAAGGACTCTCAGGGAATGAGCCTCACCGGCATCTCCGCCAACCGGCTTGAACTCCTCCAGATCGCCGAAGCGGTCGCCCGCGAGAAGGCGATCGACAAGGAGGTGGTCATCGAAGCCATCGAGGAGGCGATCCAGAAGGGCGCCCGCGCACGCTACGGCGCCGAGCACGACATCCGCGTCCGGATCGACCCGAAGACCGGCGAGACCACCGTCAAGCGCGTGGTCACCGTGGTCGCCGACGACGCCACCTTCGGCGTCACCGAGGCCGAGGACGGGACCGAGGTTCCCGCCGAGGAGCCGGCCGGCATCGTCCGCCTCTCGGACGCGCTGCGCACCGACAAGGACGCCTTCGTGGGCAAGACCTACGAGGAGATCCTGCCGCCCTTCGAGTTCGGCCGGGTGCAGACCCAGATGGCCCGCCAGGTGGTGACCGGAAAGGTCCGCGAGGCCGAGCGCGAGCGCCAGTACGAGGAGTACAAGGACCGCGTCGGCGAGATCGTCAACGGCACGGTCAAGCGCGTGGAATACGGCAACGTGGTCGTCGACCTCGGCCGCGGCGAAGGCATCATGCGCCGCGACCAGTCGATCCCGCGCGAGAATTTCAACATCGGCGACCGGATCCGCTGCTACATCTACGACGTCCGGCGTGAGACCAAGGGCCCGCAGATCCTGCTGTCCCGCGCCCACGGCGGCTTCATGGCCAAGCTGTTCGCGCAGGAAGTGCCGGAGGTCTACGACGGCGTGATCGAGATCCGCGCCGTGGCGCGGGACCCGGGCAGCCGCGCCAAGATGGCGGTGGTCTCGAACGACAGCTCCATCGATCCCGTCGGCGCCTGCGTCGGCATGCGCGGCAGCCGCGTCCAGGCCGTGGTCGCCGAGCTGCAGGGCGAGAAGATCGACATCATCCAGTGGAGCCCGGACGAGGCGACGTTCATCGTGAACGCGCTGGCCCCCGCCGAAGTGTCCAAGGTCGTCATGGACGAGGAGGACGAGCGCGTCGAAGTCGTGGTGCCGGATGAGCAGCTCTCGCTGGCCATCGGCCGCCGCGGCCAGAACGTCCGCCTCGCCTCCCAGCTCACCGGCTGGCAGATCGACATCATGACCGAGAGCCAGGAGAGCGAGCGCCGCCAGCGCGAGTTCACCGAGCGTACGGCGCTGTTCCAGGAAGCCCTGGACGTGGACGAGGTCATCGCCCAACTGCTGGTCACCGAGGGCTTCGCCACCGTCGAGGACGTGGCCTACGTGGACTCCTCCGAAGTGGCCGCCATCGAAGGCTTCGACGAGGACACCGCCGAGGAGATCCAGGCCCGCGCCCGCGACTACCTCGAGAAGGAAGCCGCCGAGTACGACGCCAAGCGGCGTGAGCTCGGCGTCGACGATGCGGTGCTCGAGATCGAAGGCGTCACCCTGCCGATGGCCGTGGCGCTCGGCGAGGGCGGCATCAAGACCGTCGAGGACTTCGCCGGCCTGGTGCCCGACGACCTGCGCGGCTGGTTCGAGACCCGAGACGGCGAGCGTGTGCGCGAGCCGGGCATCCTCGAGAACTTCGGCCTGGACGCCCAGGACGCCGAAACCCTGATCATGCGCGCCCGCATCGCCATGGGCTGGGTCGAGGCCCCGCCGGAGCCCGAGGTCGAGGAAGAGCCGATCGAGGACACCGAGGCCTTCGCCGAGGCGGAGATGGCCGGCGAGTCCCGCGACGCCTGACCGCCCGCCGCGGAGCGGCATGGAATGAGAACCACGGACGACACGGAAAGCACGGAAGGCGTGGAGGTCCCGGCAGGCAGCGTCAGGGCCGCCCCCTTCCGTGGGGTCCGCGTCGCCTGTGGTTCCTTCCCGATCGGCGGAGCCGGTCATGAGTGAAGCCAGGACCCACGCCGAGGCCTCCCGCGAGCGGCGGGACATCGTCTCCGGCGAGGTGATGGACGAGGCGCGCCTCGTCCGTTTCGTCGCCGGCCCCGATGGGCTCGTGGTGCCAGACCTTGCCCGCAAGCTGCCGGGGCGCGGCCTGTGGGTCGCCGCCGACCGGGCGTCGGTGGCCGCCGCCGCCAAGAAGGGCCTGTTCTCGCGGGCCGCCAAGGCGAAGCTCCAGGCGCCGCCGGATCTTGCCGACCAGGTCGAAAACCTGCTGCGGCGACGGGTTTTGTCGTCTCTGGGCCTTGCACGGAAGGCCGGCGATCTTACCTCGGGCTACGAAAAGGTCCTCGCCGCGATCACCGCCGGCAAGGCCGCCTGGTTGATCGAGGCGTCGGACGGCGCCGCCGACGGCCGGCGCAAGATCTGGGCGCAAGCCCGCAAGCAGTCTCCTCCGCCCGGCCTGGTCGGCCTCTACACGTCGGCCGAATTGGGTTTGGCCTTGGGGCTGGAGAATGTGATACACACCGCCTTCCTTGCGGGGCGAGCCGCCGATCGTTGGGCGCAGGACGTCCACCGGCTGGCGGGTTTCAGTCCGCTCCTTCCTGAGAGTTGGCGCGAGGAGCCTTGAGGTGAACGGGGCCGAAACGCCCCGCGCGCCTCTATTCGATTATCCGATGGGCCGGATCCGCCGGCCGGTGAGTAAAGCGAGCGCATGAGCGACGATAACAACAACGGCCGACCCTCCGCCCCGGGCGGACGCCAGCCCCTGACCCTCAAGCCCCGTGGGGCCGGATCGGTCAGCGCCGGCACGGTGAAGCAGAGCTTCAGCCACGGCCGTTCCAAGACGGTGGTCGTCGAGACCAAGCGCCCGCGCACCCATGCGCCGGGCGGCGGCAACCTCGCCGCGCCGTCTTCCGCTGAGAAGCGGGTGTTCGACAACCGCGGCCCGCAGGGCGGCGGTGGCGGCGCCCCGCGCCAGCAAGGTCCGGCCGGCGGGGCCGGTGACGGCCTGTCGCCCGAGGAACGCGCCGCTCGCGCCCGCGCCATCGAGCTCGCCCGCCAGCAGCAGGCCCGCCAGGAAGCGGAGCGCCGGGCCCGTGAAGAACGCGCGCGCGCCGAGGCCGAGGCCGCCGCTCGCGCCCGCGCCGCCGAACAGGCCGCTGCGGCCCAGGCCGCCCAGCAGGCCGCCGCCCAGGCTGCGCCGCCGCCGGTCCAGGCC